>NZ_WRXL01000003.1:0-235538 GCF_010119195.1 Haloarcula salina | reverse complement strand
GAGCTACTGTGAGTAGGTGATTACTGGGCGCTTGGCGACGTGGCGAGTGAGCGATGTCGGCGAGCTACTGTGAGTAGTAGATTACAGGGTGCTTGGCGACGTGGCGAGTGAGCGACGTCGGCGTGTGTGGGACGTTGACGGACGTTCAGTACCGCTCGTCCCCGCTGGGGCATGCTTAACACCGGGGAACGCAAAGCCGCGCGTATGTCGGCTTCGGAACTGGCCCGACGGGTGGCCGAGGCGCTGACCGTCGACGGCGAGGCGTTCAACGACCGGGCGCGCGAGGAGGCGGAGCTGCTCAAAGAGGAGGTGCGTGCCGGGACCTTCGACAACACGGAGGCCATCGTCGGGATGGAACTGGAGCTGTATGCGGTCGACGACCGGACCGACGCGCTCCAGCGCGTCCCCCGCCAGCTACTGGAACTCATCGGCTTCGAGAAGGAACTGGGCCTGCACAACGCGGAGATGCAGACCAGCCCCCAACCGCTGAACACTCACGGGCTGGCGGCCCAGCGCAACGAATTGAAGGCGTCGCTGAAGCCGGCCCAGCAGCGGGTGCGAAACGAGGGCATCCGCCTCGTCTCCGACGGGATGTGGACCGTCCCGCCGACCGGCGAGACGGCCCGAGAGTACCTCTGTGACGCCGTCGAGCAGGACGGCGTGCGCATCGGGACGAACATGTCCGATTCGGTCCGGTACCACACGATGGCCAACGACGACTACCCCTCGGCGTTCGAACTCGACGCTCCCCACGTCTCGCTGCAGGCCGAGACGGTGATGCCCGAGGCGCTCATCACGTCCATCCAGCCCCACTATCAGGTCCCCCACGCCCCGGACATGCCGGAGTACTTCAGCTACGCGCTCCGCATCGCCGCGCCGCTGTTGGCACTGGGTGTCAATTCGCCGTTCTTTCCGCCCGACCTCTACGACGACGCGCCGGACCCGGAGATCGTCGCCAGCGCGCACATGGAGAACCGAATCGGCGTCTTCGAGTCGGTCCTCAATCCGCCCGAGAGCGACCCGACGCCACCGAAGGTCTGCTTCCCGCCGGACTTCGAGACCGTGGAGGACGCCATCGACGACATCGTCGACGACGACACCATCGTCCCCATGGACCTGCAGGCCGGGACCCGCTTCGACGACGACTTCGTCCACCTCCGCCACAAGCACGGCTCGTACTGGCGGTGGGTCAGGCCGGTGTTCGAGGGGCCGACCCGCTCGGCGGCCAACGCCCGAATCGAGTTCCGCCCGCTGGCGGCCCAGCCGACCGTCGACGACGCCGTCGGCTTCGCGGCCGTCTTCGCCGGCCTGATGGAGAGCCTGCCGCGCCTGGAACACCCGATCCGGTCCCAGGACTGGGAGACCGCGAAGAAGAACTTCTACACCGCCGCGCGAAACGGCCTCCAGGCGAAGATCGAGTGGATCACGGCTGACGGCGCGACGACGACCAGCACCGACGAGATCTACGGCGAACTGTTCGAGCACGCGCGCGAGGGCCTCGAACAGCGCGGGCTCTCGACGGAGGAGGCCCACAGCTACATCCGGCCGCTGCGCGAGCGCGTCGACCGCCGGCTCACGCCCGCGCGGTGGAAACACGACTACGTCCGCCGCCGCGTCGAGGAGAACGTCCCGCTGGCCGAGGCCATCTGGGGGATGCAGGCCACCTACATCCGCCGGCAGGAGGAGAACCTGCTCGACGGGACCTTCGTCGACTGGTTCGAGTGAGCGAGCGATCGCGGCGCGGCCGACGGCCGCCTGTGAAACCGATTGTGTTTGACGCAGAGCACAGGGTTTTCGTCGTCAGCCCCGCTTGGCTCCGCTATGGTCCCCTCCGCCAGCCGCCGCCGGCTCCTCCAGACCGTCGGTGCGACCGCGGCCGCCGCGCTCGCGGGCTGTTCCGCGCTGGAGTCGCTCGACTCGGATGACTCCGGCGCCGAGTACACGCTCACCGTCGACTCGATCGACGCCTCCCCCGTTGAACACGCGCTGTACGAACCGAACGACGGTGCGCTGTTCGGCGACCCGGCGCGCGCGGCCCGATCGGCCATTCTCCCCGAGGGCCGCCACACGACCTACGGCTACGAGCCGCTCCCCGAGGACGCCTACCTCGAACACGACGGCCGATACTTCCAGACGAAGACCCTCGTCACCGGCCGAAGATCGGTCGAGCGGACGCTCGTCCGCGCGTCGCCGCTTCCGGACGGCGCGACCGTTCCCGACGACGCCATTCGGGTCGACGCGCTGGACCGCCCGAGCGCCCGCGTGGTGAAGATTCTCCACAGCGATATCCAGTCCGAGGGCCAGAGCGGGAGTGCCGACCTGCTCAGAAGCGGTGCGTACGTCCTCCGCCGACCCGCCGAACTGGAGAGTCGGCTGGCGACCGGCGACCTCGACGGCCGGGTCGTCGTGATGAAGGCCGGCGGCCCGTGGAACTATCGCATCGAGACGGTGGCGCGCTCGATTACAGAGACGGAGTACGCCACGCTGGCACTGGAAGTCGCGTCCTCGCGCGAGCAGTTTCGCGCGGTGGTCTTCGGTTCGCGGATCGACGCCGAACTCGCCCCGGCGACCCTCACGGACGGCGTGCGCTCGACGCTCGACCGCGCCATCGGCCGCGGGCAGTACACCGAGCGGACGCCGCTGTCGGACTCGTTCGACGCGCTGCTCGATCGTCTCGGACTCGCCGGCGTCGAGACTGCGGCGAACGGTCGGCTGCTGTGGTACGACGGGTCGCTGTATCGCCACGGGCTCTACGTCGACGACTCGCCGGCCGCGTAGCGTTACTCCTCGGCGTCTCCGTCGTCGGCGTGTTCTGCGTCTTCGTCCGCGTCGTCCTCGCCGCTCAGTTCGGTCTCGTCGTCATCGTCCGCCGACTCGCCGTCCTCGGCGAATTCGACCTCGGCTTCCAGTTCGATTTCGATGCCGTTGCCTTCCAGTTCCGCCTCGAACTCCGCCACGTCTTCGACTTCCGCTTCCAGTTCCGCCGTGTCGACTTCGACTTCGACCTCTACGTCGACGGAGACATCGTCTCGGTCCATACGTCAAGTCAGGACGGCTGACATATTTCCGTTGTGCAAGCGGCACTCGCGTGTCGTTTCGACACGGCTATGTGACTGACCCGTCGACCGGAGGGCATGAGCGACCCCGTGGACGTGACCGTCGATACCGACGACGAGTCGGCGTCCGTCCGAGTGCACGACGACGATGGCGAGGTCGAAGCGGGCGACGCGACGGTTCGATTCAGTTTCTCTGCCGGCAGCTCAGGCGACGACGCCGACGGCGAGGGGGACCCAGGCGGTGCCGAGGACGCGGATCCGCGCTGTATCGCCGCCCTCGACGCTGTTCCCTCCGACAGCACGCTCGTCTTCGAGGCCCGCGACGGCCGGCGGGGCGTCGAGTGCATCCTCCACCGCGCGGGCGACGCCGTCGTCGCCTGGAAGAACTCCTGTCCGCACGAACCGGATGTCCCGCTCGACAGGGGCCGCGGCGCGACCGTCCGCGGCGACCGGCTGGTGTGTCACAAGCACGGCGCGCAGTTCGAGCGCGAGGACGGGGTCTGCACGCACGGTCCCTGCGCCGGCGACGTGCTCGACGGGGTCGCCGTTTCGGTCCGCGACGGCGACGTGTACCTCACCGACGAGCGGTTCGAGCGGGCCGAGCGGCGCTGAGGCGCGGATTCTCTCGGTCGCGCTCCACCAGCGGAACGCACAAGGCGGCTGACCGACTACGGTGACCCGTGGCTGGTCCCTTACGCATACGGAAATCGAACGAGCGCTGGAGCGAGGACCGGGTCCGCAGCGACCTGCTGTCCCCCCTCCGAGACTCGTTCGGCGCGGAACTGAACGGTCCCTGGTTCGCCCCGCCGGCGGGGTGGGCCGCGCGGCGGCTGGAGATGGACAACGGCGACATCGCGCTGTTCTGCTGGAACGGGCAGCGGGCCTACTGGGTCGGAAACACCGAGACGCCCGAGCCGCTGTGGCGGACGAATAAAGTGACGTTCGACGAAGCGCCCGACGACATCAGCGAATGGGTCGAGCGCGAACTGCTCGCCCAGCTCGACGTGGAGGACGGCTGGCTCACCGACTACGAGCACCTCGCGCACTTCTTCCTCCCCGTCTTCCTCTCGAAGGACGGTCGGGACTCCACGCGGACGTTCTTCCGGGACCACGCCGGCGGCTTCCCCGACGCCGACAGAGAGGCGGGCCTGGCGTTCTACGATGACTTCCTCGCGACCGGCGCGCTGGACGACTACCGCTACACGATGGCGAGCAAGCTCGGGACCAGTCAGGGGTTCGACCTCTCGCGGATGCGGGCCACGATGGGCGAGTTCAACGTCGCGAAACTGCTGCTGGACGCCGGTAACGACATCGAACCGGAGGTCGAACTGGACTCGGGTCACTCCGTCGACTTCCGCGTCGAGGACACGCTGGTCGAGGTCACCCGACCCCGTCCGCCGTCGCGGCGACAGGTCGACACCGCCGTCGGCGCGGTGAAGGTCTCCGGCGACGCCAAGACGCGCGACCAGCTTGCGGCCCACCCAGGGGCCGTCCTCGTCGTCGACTGCAGCTCGTTCCGCGACGACGAGTGGGACCGCGTCGCGGGCGAAGCGCCGGACGTGGGCTACTCGCCCACCGTCGTCTTCCGCGTCCGACCGGACGGGACCGCCGAGGGCTTCTCCCACGGCTCCGTCCCGTTCCCGCTGCCCTTCTGAGGCGTCTCGAACGCCGGCGCTCGTCGGCGCGACGGGCGTAACATATAACGCGACAGACCGGCAACGCTGAGAGAGATAGCCGTGGTGGACGACACAGAACGGGCGAACTCGGGCGAAACGGGCCAGTCGGTATCCGAGGTGATGGACCGGCTCGAAGCGCTCCGGTCGGCGGAGGAGGAGCGCGCCGAGAGCGCGTCCGCTGGCGTGTTGCTGGATCAGCTTCAGGAAGTCGAACAGCGGCTCCTCGCCTTCGGGGAGGCCCTCGGCGGCACGGCCGACACCGTGACCGACCTGCCCTTCACCGAGGAGGCGGGGCTGGACCACATGCCCGAGCCGCTGTACGTCCGCCACGACACGGAGATGCTGAACCAGGTCACCTCCTGGCTCCTCCAGGACCAGCATATCGGGCTGGTCAGCCCCTACGGGACGGGCAAGACGGCGTTCCGCGAAATCGTCCTGCGTGACCTCTCGAAACACGAGGGGTTCGTCATCACGCACCTCGACAACCCCCGAGAGACGACGCCGCGGAAACTGTACCAGACGGTGCTGACGGCGGGCTACGCGGCGGGGTACTCTATCGACCAGCGCAACTACTCGCAGGTCCGCGACGGCATCCCCTGGGCCACGGCGGAGGCGAAAGACGCCGTCCACGAGATGGTCAGACGGGTCCGAGACGACGGCAAGACGCTGCTGCTGGTCGTCGACGAGATCGAGGTGCTCGAAGCGGACCTGCTGTCGCCGCTGCAGGTGGCCGGTGACGCCGGCGTCCGCCTCTTTCTCACCGGGACGCCCGAGGGGAAACGCCGGGTCGCGGAGATCCGCGGGACCCTCGACTCGCGGTTGCGCTACTACGAGAACATCGATCCGTTCTCTCCCGACGACGTCGCGGAGTACGTCGCGCGCTCGCTGGCGTACTTCCGGGACGAGCCATACGAGGGCCAGGCCCCGGACCTCTTTACTCGGGCCGCGATCGAGGACGTTCACGAGCGGACCGAGGGCAATCCCCGAGAGGTCCGCATCGAGTGTCGCGAACTGTTCACGCGGGCGGCGTTCGTCTGGTACCGGACGGGCCAGGACGTCTCGCGCATTCAGATCACCCCCGAACTCCGCCACCGTCGCTTCGGAATGGGCCGCTGAGCGCCCCTCGAACGGTATATAAACCATGCACGTCACTGCCTGTCACACCGTCGCGTGTGGGTCGCAGTGGCGAGATATATCGGCCGCCACAACAAGCTTTATATAGAATCACATTCAATCATCGTCTGACTATGGCTCAACAGCAGATGGGCAACCAGCCCATGATCGTACTTTCCGAGGAGTCCCAGCGGACATCCGGGAAAGACGCGCAGTCGATGAACATCACGGCCGGGACGGCCGTCGCCGAGGCCGTTCGGACGACGCTCGGCCCGAAGGGTATGGACAAGATGCTCGTCGACAACTCAGGGTCCGTCGTCGTCACGAACGACGGCGTCACCATCCTCGACGAGATGGACATCGAGCACCCCGCGGCCAACATGATCGTCGAGGTCGCCCAGACCCAGGAAGACGAGGTCGGCGACGGCACGACGACGGCGGTCGTCATGGCCGGCGAACTCCTCTCGAAGGCCGAGGAACTCCTCGACCAGGACATCCACGCCAGCATCCTGGCCCAGGGGTACCGCCAGGCCGCCGAGAAGGCCAAGGAGATCCTCGACGAGAACGCCATCGACGTCGACGCCGACGACACCGAGACCCTCGAGAAGGTCGCCGCCACCGCGATGACCGGCAAGGGCGCGGAGTCCTCGAAGGACGTCCTCTCGGAGCTCGTCGTTCGCGCCGTCCAGTCCGTCGCCGACGGCAACACCGTCGACACGGACAACATCCAGATCGAGACCGTCGTCGGCGGCGCCACGGACGAGTCCGAACTCGTCGAGGGCGTCATCGTCGACAAGGAGCGCGTCCACGACAACATGCCGTTCGCCGTCGAGGACGCCGACATCGCCCTGCTGGACACCGCCATCGAGGTCCCGGAGACCGAACTCGACACCGAGGTCAACGTCACGGACCCCGACCAGCTCCAGCAGTTCCTCGACCAGGAAGAGGCCCAGCTCAAGGAGTACGTCGACAAGCTCGCCGAGGCCGGCGCTGACGTCGTCTTCTGCCAGAAGGGCATCGACGACATGGCCCAGCACTACCTCGCCCAGGAGGGCATCCTGGCGGTCCGCCGCGCCAAGAAGTCCGACATCGAGGCGCTCTCGCGCTCGACCGGCGCGCGCATCATCTCCAACATCGACGACATCGAGGCCGACGACCTCGGCTTCGCCGGCTCCGTCGCCCAGAAGGACATCGCCGGCGACGAGCGCATCTTCGTCGAGGACGTCGAGGACGCGAAGGCCGTCACGATGATCCTCCGCGGCGGCACCGAACACGTCGTCGACGAAGTCGAGCGCGCCATCGAGGACTCGCTCGGCGTCGTCGCCGCCACGCTGGAGGACGGCAAGGTCCTGCCCGGCGGCGGTGCCCCCGAGACCCAGCTCGCCCTCGGTCTGCGCGACCACGCCGACTCCGTCGGCGGGCGCGAGCAGCTCGCCGTCGAGGCCTTCGCCGACGCCATCGACGTCATCCCGCGCACGCTCGCAGAGAACGCGGGCCACGACCCGATCGACTCGCTGGTCGATCTCCGTAGCAAGCACGACGGCGGTGCCGTCACCTCCGGCCTCGACGCCTACTCCGGCGAGGTCGTCGACATGGAAGAGGACGGCGTCGTCGAACCCCTCCGCGTCAAGACGCAGGCCATCGAATCCGCCACCGAGGCGGCCGTGATGATTCTGCGCATCGACGACGTCATCGCCGCTGGCGACCTGAAGGGCGGCCAGGGCGACGACGACGAGGACGAAGGCGGACCCGGCGGCCCCGGCGGCGCGCCCGGCGGCATGGGCGGCGGCATGGGCGGCATGGGCGGCGGCATGGGCGGCATGATGTAGGAGAATCGAGGTAACGAGATTCTCCGAACAGGCGAACGGGCGTAGCCCGTGAGCCTTCTCACTTTTTGCACTTCACTCGCGCCGCTTCGCGGCGCTCGTTCAGGCAAAAACGTGGGGAAAAATCGCAGCTCGTTCCTGTCGCGCGCCTCCGGCGCGCGGTAGTCACTCGCTGCGGTTGAACCGACGCGCTTCGCGCGCCGGATGCTCGCCCTACTCGTCGATTCGAGCGACAATCACTGCAGTTCTCTCTTTTCTGTCTTCGACCCGAATCAGTCACAACGCCGTGTCGGTAGCGCCCTCTGTACGAGCGTCAGCCGACCATAAAAAGCGCAGACTACTGCACGGCCGACTCGACGTACGCGACGGCGTCGGCAGGGGTCTCGACGTGTTCGATTCGCTCGCCCGTCTCGCCGGCGATCCGGTGGGTGCCGAGGCCGGCGACGGGCCGTCCCTCGTTGAGGGCGTGGCCGAGTTCCGAGAGCGTGCCGGAACCGCCGTCGACGGCGACGACGGCGGCGCCGTTCATGACGACGAGGACGTTCCGGGCGCTGCCCAGTCCGGTGGCGATCGCCGTCTCGACGTGGTCGTTCGCGGCGGCCCGGCGCTCGCCGGGGAGGATGCCGATGGTGTGGCCGCCGGCCTCGCTCGCGCCGGCGCAGACGGCTTCCATGACGCCGGTCAGGCCGCCGCAGACGACGGTGTGGCCGCGCTCGGCGAGTCGGCGACCCACCTCGCGTGCCTGTCGGTACTGTTCGTCGGTGACGCTCGACCCGCCGATGACGGAGACGCGCATGTCTCCGGTTCGGTGGGGTGGAGAAAAACGGTCGCGGTTACAGCTGGTCGAGCCAGTCCTGCGCGCGGGACTCGCTGGTCTGTGCGAGGTCGGCCAGCTCTGCGGCGTCGCGGTCGGCGAGGTCGTCGACGGTCTCGACGCCGGCCTCGCGCAGGCGGTCCGCGTAGGTCGGGCCGATGCCGTCGACGGTCTCGACGCCGGCCGCGTCGCCGGTGTCACCGGTCGCGTCGACGTCGACGTCGGTCTCGTCGCTTCCGTCGCTTTCGTCGACGGCGTCCGAGATCTCCGCCTGTTCGGAGCCCATCCCACCGTCGTCCGATTCGGAGTCTGGCGACTCGACCTCGATGTCGACCTCGCCGCGCTCGTTGCGCTCCTTGTACCAGTCGGCGACCTCGGGCCAGAGGTCGGCGTGGGTCGACGAGGACACCGAGAGGCCGATGTGGCCCGTCGAGAACTCGATGGTCCGCGTGTCCTCGCTCGCGATCACGTCGTTGAACGGCTTCGAGGCCTCCGGCGGTATGAGGTGGTCGTACTCGCCCATGAGCTGGAGGACGGGCATGTCGATCTCGTTCAGGTCGACGCGCTTGCCGTTCAGCTCCAGCTCGTTCTTGTAGAGCTTGTTGTCCTGATAGACGTCTTCGAGGAACTGGACGTAGGCCTCGCCGGCCACGTCGATGCCGTCGCCGAGCCACCTCTCCATTCGTCCGAAGTTCTCGACGAAGCCCTCGTTCTCCAGGTTCTCCGCGAGGCGGATGTACTTCGAGACGTAGTTCTCGACGGGGTCCATCAGCGCGAAGCCGATGTCGAGCATGTCCGCGGGGACGTTTCCGTAGGTGTCGGTCACGTCGCTCGGCTCGTAGTACTCGTCGGAGCCCCACTCTTCGAGGACGCCGCCGGTGTGATCGAAGCAGAGTCCGGCGGCCATCAGTCCCAGCGCGTTGACCTTCTCGGGGTGGAGCGCGGTGTACATGACCGACATGGTGCCGCCCATGCAGTACCCGAGGACGTTGATAGCGTCCTGGCCGGAGCGCTCGCGGACCACGTCGACGCAGTTGTCCATGTAGCGGTTGACGTAGTCGTCGAGCGTGAGGTGCTGGTCCAGCCGCGAGGGCTCGTTCCAGTCGATGAGGTACACGTCGTGGCCCGCTTCGAGCAGGCGGCGCACGACGGAGCGCTCCTCCTGGAGGTCGAGGATGTACGGCCGGTTGATGAGCGCGTAGACGATGAGGATTGGGACCGCCTCCTTGTCCTCCTCGGCGACCTCGATGCCGGCGGCCTCGGCGTCGTAGTGCAGCAGCTCCAGCTTGTTCTCCTCGTAGACGACCTCGCTCGGCGTCTGGCCGACCTCGACGGACTCGATGAGTTCGAGGCGCTCGTCGGCTACCTGCGCGGTCTCGGTGGCCTCGGTCATCGCCTCCAGCGTGTTCGACTGCCAGTTGAGGGCGGCGGCGAAGGGGTTGAATGGGTTACTGGACATGGCTTACTCTTCCAGCTGTTCCAGGATGCGGTCGAGCTTCTGTTCGACCGCGTGCTGGCGGCGCTCCAGTTCGATGAGGCGCTCGCCGACCTCGGTCACGTCGTCGCGCGTGGGGAAACCGAGCTGTGCGAGCGTGTCCTGGCTCATGTCGTCGGCCTCCTGTTGCATCTCCATCATCGACTCGACGAGCTGGCCGTTGGCCGCCGCGAACGCCGACGTACCCATGACGTGCTTGAACGCCTCGTTGGCGGACTGGAGCCAGATGTCACGGAACTCGGCGGGGTCGACGTCCTCGCCCTGAGCGGCGTCGGTCGAGCGCTCGACCATCCGCTCGGCGGCGTCGATCCACTCCTCGTAGGCGCGGTTGTAGCCGTCCATGCCCTCCGCGAGTTCGTCCTCCTCGGGAATCGTGTCCTCGACCGCGTCGGCCCAGGACTCGACGAAGGCTGCCTGTGCCTTCATGTTCTGCTCCATCGAGTCGGCGACCGCGTCGTTCATCTCCGCTACCATCTCCGTCCATTCTTCCTGTATCTCGTTTGTGTTGCTCATGATAGTAGTTCGGCGCTGGGCGCACAAAAAAGGCGGCGTGTCTCGACGTTACGCTTCGACGTCGACGGCGTCGGCGGCTTCGGCCTGGACCTCTTCGACCTGGGCCTGGATCTCCTCGACCTGCTCCTGGACCTCTTCGAGCTGCTCGCCGAACTGCTCGGCGGCCTCGACGGACTGGGTCTCGAGTTCCTCGTGAGCCTCGACGAGCATGTCGATCTGCTCGTTGACGGCGGCGAGGTACTCCTCGGTCATCTCGTCGTAGGTGTCGGCGGTCTCGGCGAGCTCCGACTCGACGTTGTCGAACGCTTCGGCGTGGTTCTCGAGCAGGAAGTCGTACTGCTCGTCGACCGTCTCGCGGATCTGCTCGACGGTGCTGGAGACGCCGGGGACGGTCGTCGCCAGCGCGTCGAGGTAGCTGTGCAGCGCGGTCTGCTGCAGTTCGACGCCGCGACGCTGGGCCGACTCCTGCGTGTCGAGGCTGTCGATGACCGCGCTGTTGACGTTCTTCTGGAAGGAGACGCTCTGTTCGAGCGCCTTCTGGCTCTGCTCGATCGTGGTACGCTGCATCTCGAACGCTGTCGTGACGGGGGTGGTGTAGTCTACCATTGGTGGGTTACTCCGTGTTGTTGTTAGTGACCGGGAGGACGACGGCTTGGACGATGTCGCCTTCGTCGATGCCCAGGGCTTCGCGCTCCGCGTCGGGGATGCTGATTCGACCGCCGCTCTGCACGCGGGTCTTGAACGTCGCCATCTGACTCATGGCGCCGAGCTGATTCATATCGAAGCTCGGCATGCCACCGCTGGCGAACATCTGTTTCATCAGCTGTTGCTGCTGTTCCATCGCGTTCTCGCTCGCCTGTTGCATCCCCTTGAACATCGGGGGCCACATCAGGCCATCATCCTCGTCGGCCATCGGTCACTTCCATCTACTCCCTTCGACGACATAAATCTTCCGCAGAATACCATCTGTTACCATCCAATACCATCAGATGGTCTTATCGCCTGAGCAGCGCTGAACGGGCTGTTCCGTCCTGTAGCGTCGATAACTGGATATCCAAACGCGCGTCTGACGCCCGTTAGACGGTGTTTACCGCACGTAGAGGCGAAACCAACACCAAGGTTTAATACTCGGACCAAGTAACTACTACAGTAGATGAGTTCTGAATCGCACCGGAATCCGCTGTTAGACACATGGACTGAGACATCGTCCCACATGTTCAACAGCGTCGTGGCCGCTAACCGGGCGGCGTTCGCTGCGTTCGGGGTACAGCAGGACGACGAAAACGGTCTCACACCGGCAGAGCGGATCGAGCCGAACGAGGACTTGCCGGAGTGGCACGTCTCGATCTCCGCCGACCACCCCGGTCAGATGGGGGTCGGCGACCACGTCGACTTCACGAAGACGATCTCGGAGAACGACGTCCAGCAGTTCGCCGCCGCAAGCGGCGACACGAACCCGCTCCACCTCGACGACGAGTTCGCCGAGCAGACGCGCTTCCGCGGGCGCATCGCCCACGGGACGCTCGTCGGGAGCCTCATTAGCGCGGCGCTCGCCCGACTCCCGGGCCTGACCATCTATCTCTCGCAGGATCTGGAGTTCCACAACCCCGTCCGCATCGGCGACCGCCTCACCGCGGAGTGCGAGATCGTCGAAGACCTCGGCGACAGCCAGTACCGACTGACTACGCGCGTGCTCTGTGAAGACGAAGTGGTCATCGACGGCGAAGCGGTCGTCCTCATCGACGACCTGCCCGAGTAACTCAGCAGAACGCCCGAACCGCCCGGTTGAACCGCTCTGGCTGTTCCCGGGGCGGACAGTGGCCGCAGTTCTCGAAGATCTCCAGCCGACTGTTCGACACCGCTCCAGCTGCCTGCTCGGACCAGTGCCGGGGCAGGAGCGGGTCCGCGTCCCCGTGGACCAGCATCGTCGGTACGTCGAGTTCGTCCAGCCGATCCGAGTAGTCCGTCCGAAACCCCCGACACTGGAACTCGCTGCGCTGCCAGCGCCGCATCGCGCGGACCGTCTGGTAGTCGACGGCGTCGTCGACGTCGTCGACCAGTTGCTGTGGCGGCTCGCCGGGCCCCATGCTTCGAAGCCCGGTCCTGATCGCCGGCCGCGACGTGCTCACGCCCTGCCAGAGCATGTTTCCGAGGATCGGCGTCTGCAACACGCTGCTGGCCATCGTCCGCCAGTAGGCGTCGGCCCCGAGCCCGTAGCTGTCGACCAGCACGAGGCGCTCGACCGGGCCGCCGTCCAGCGCGTGGCCGAGCGCGAGCGCGCCGCCCATCGACAGGCCGGCCAGCGCCGGATTCTCGATCTCGACGGCGTCGAGGAACGCGGACACGGTCTCTAGATAGTACGCCGTCGTGTACTCGCGGTCGGGCTTGTCGCTGTCACCGTGACCCGGCAGGTCCGGCGCGTACACCGTCCGTTCGTCGGCGAGGGCGGGCAGCGCGTGTCGCCAGGAGACGGTCGCGGCGTCCAGGCCGATGCCGTGGAGAAAGACGAGCGGCGGCCCCTCGCCGCCGGTCCGGTAGTGAACGTCGGTGTCCTCGCCGTCGACGGATAACTCGACGTGCTCGGACGAAATTCCAGTCATCGCCCTCCGCTCGGGCCCCGACGGTGATGAGTCTTTCCGCGGCTCAGTCCGGGCGGTCGTACGCGCCGTCCTGTCGGAGCCGCGCCTGTTCGCGGACGACCGACGGCGTCCGACAGCGCCCCGGTTCGCCGGTCACCTGCGGGACGGTGCAGTTGTTACAGCTCGCACACAGCGCGTCGTGGCCGTCCAGCAGCCGCGCGCCGAGCCGCGGTTCGGCGTAGAACGGCCGCGCCATCCCGACCGCGTCCGCCGCCGGTTCCGTCCCCGGCCCCGCCGCTCCGAGATACCGGTCGCAGTCCTCGCGCGTGCGAAGCCCGCCCTCCAGCAGGACGGGCACGTCGACGCGCTCGCGGACCGCGCGGCAGAACGCGGCGTTCCACCCCGGATCGCGGTCGAACCGACGCGCCTGTATCCGATTCAGTAGCTCCACCGCCCGCGCACGCACGCGACTCCCGAACACTGCGGCGTAGTCCTCTTGCAGGTCGCTGGCCGCCCAGGCGCGTTCGGGGAAGGCCCCGCGCACGATGCTCATGTCCCAGAACGTCGACACCTCGACCGGGACGAGGCCGTCGTAGCCGATCTCCGCCGCCCGCTCGGCGATGGCGACCCCGTCCTCGCGAGCGAGATGCCTTCGAACGAAGCTGGGTGCAGCGGTTTCAGCGGGGACTTTCGTCACCAGCGGCACGTCACCCGCGTGGTCGCGCACGGCGTCGTGGACGGCTTCGAGGAACCGGACGCCGTCGCCGAACACGTCGTCCCGGCGGTTGTAGAACGGCGAGAGGAACTGCTGGATCAGGCTCATGTTCGCCGCCGAGAGGTGGATACCGTCGTAGCCGGCGTCGACGGCGTAGCCGGCACAGCGGCCGAACTGCTCGGCGAGGTCCCACACTTCCTCCGTCGAGAGCACGTCCGGCTGCAGCGAGACGAGGCCGGCCCGGTCGAGCGCCCGGAGCTGCCAGGGCGGGCGACTGACCGCCAGCTGTCGCTGGTCGGGATGGCGTCGGCGGTACTCGGCGTGCCACGTCGCCATGCTCCTGAGGCCGCCGTGGGCCAACTGGAGGAAAATCCGGCCGCCGTGGTCGTGAACCGCGCCGGTGAGCCGAGAGAGTCGCGAGACGAACGCCGGGTCGTGGACTCGCGTCATGTTCGGCGCGGCGCAGCCGCCGCGCTCGCTGACGACGCTCGCGCCCTGGAACAGCAGTCCGACGCCCGAAGCCGCCGTCGGCTCCAGTTCGTCGATCAGCGTCTCGACGGCCCCCTCGCCGTTGCCGGCACACTCAAGCACCGGTGCGCGGTACAGCCGGTTCGGCACCTCGACGCCGCCGATGTCGAGCGGCGCGTCGAGTGTCGTCACCGTCGCTCGCGCGCGTCTGCAGCCACGTCAGTACGCGAACGCTTCGCCGGTGCGATCTGTTGTGGATCCATGCGCACCAGTACCATAGCGACGGCCAAAACGCTACCGTCACTTCTCGACCGGCAGGAGCGCGACGCGCTCGCGGACGGCGTCGGCGAGGCCGCCGGCCGTCGCGTCGAGTTCCGCGTCGGTCACGTCGAAGAAGGCGCGAACGCGCTCGTCGTCGTACTCGCCCAGCGTCGACCCGGGAGCGAGCAGATCGCGGACCGCGGCGGCCGCGGCCGTGGTCGCGTCGTCGTTCTCGCCTCCACCACTGATTTTTCCTACGTGCGAATTTGAATCGTCGCCGCCGACGATGGCAACGACGACGGGGCACTCGCCCTCGCTCACGCCCATCTCCAGCGCGCGGTTGATCTGGCGGCGACCGGCCGCGTACAGCAGGATCTCGACGCCGAAGTTCTCGGCGATGGCGTCGTCGCGGGCGTGTGCCCGGGTTGCGAGGTCGACCGCGAGTTCGAGGTGCGCACGGTCGACGACGTAGCGGGCGTCGAAGGCCTGCACAGTGACGCCGTGGCGCTCGCCGACCGCGCCGAGGGATTCCACGAACGCGCCCACGTCGTCGATCTCGGCCACGCCCTCGACGACCCGCATCAGAAATCACCCAGGCTGGACTGGTCCTCGGCGGTGTCGCTCTCGTCGCTCCCGCCGCGGTCGTTCCCGTCCTCCACGTCGACGGACACGTCGGGCGCTGGCTCGACGCCCTCCATCGAGGGGTTTCGGTGACCCGCGTTCTCCAGGACGTTCTCGGCCGTCTTCCTGCGGTCTCGGAGCGCGGCCAGCACGACCGACTTCTCGGCGTCCCGGAGCGCCGCGCGGTCGTCGATGCCGGCCTCGAACAGCCGCCGGGCACGCTTGCGGCCGACGCCGCGGACGCCGGCGAGGTCGACCAGCTCCTCGCGGACGCCGTGTTCGACGCGGATGCGCGCCTCGCTGACGGCCCGCGCGGCGTCGAGGCCGACCTCGCTCGCCAGCGACTCCGCCGCCCCGAGCAGCCACTGGGCCGTCTCGACCTTCCCGCGGATGTCGCCGGGGCCGACGCCGTAGCGGTCCGTGATGGTCGACTCGTCGACCTCCGTCGCCCAGTCTTCGAGCAGCCGAGCGGTCTTCAGCGCCGAGAGCCAGTCCTCGAAGCGACCCTCCTCGTACTCTGAGGGCGTCGGCCCGAGCAGTTCCGCTTCGCGCTCGAACAGTTCCATCTCGTAGTCTTCGCGCTCGCCCGACCGGAGGTACAGCTGGTACATGTCCGGCGTGCGCGAGACGAGGTGATAGAGGCCGAGCGCCGAGATGTCGTCCGGGTCGGCGTCGGCCGCCGCCTGCGCTTCCTCGGCCAAATCGCTCGCCGTCGTGAAGCCGCTCTCGGCGGGCGTCGTCGGCTCGTCGCCGTCGGCCGCCTCTCCGTCCGTCGCCGCCCGTCCGCCGCGTCGCTCCCAGTCCCGGAGGCCGTCGACGATCTCGGCGGCGCTCATCGGGTCGAGGTACAGCCGCGAGACGGTGTGGCCCAGCGACGTGGCGTCGAGTTCGCCGGCCTCGATTTCGAGGAATCCGTTCCGCTGCAAGTACGTCAGCACGTCGTCGACGACGCGCTCCAGCCGCCCGCTCTCGTCGGTCTGGCTCGCGTACAGCGTCTGTTCGAGGAACTCCAGCAGCCCCGATCGCGAGCGGGCGAAGCCCGAGGCGACGGTCGCGAGGATGTGCGTCCGCAGCGCCGGTTCGGCGGCGAGCTTCGACCGAACCGGCTCGGGGTCGGCCCAGACGTAGCGCTCGAACAGTTCGTCGACCTCGTCGTGGCTGTTCGCGATGAGGACCGCCTCGCCGTAGGGGTCCATCCCCGGCCGGCCAGCCCGCCCCATCATCTGGTGGACCTCCAGCACCGACAGCGGGGCCATCCCGCCGGCCGAGCCGTCGTAGCGCCGCCAGTCGCGGACGACGACGCGCCGCGATGGGGTGTTGACGCCGGCGGCGAGCGTCGGCGTCGCGCAGACGACCTTCACCAGCCGGTCGCGGAAGGCGTCCTCGACCAGTTCGCGGTGGCCCCGCGAGAGCCCGGCGTGGTGGAACGCGGCCCCGTCGGCGACGGCGTCGGCGAGGTCGTCGCTGGTCTCCGTGTCGCTCACGTCGCGGATCTCCTCGGCGACCTCGGCCAGCCGCTCGCGCTCCGCGCCGGTGAGGTGCGGGCGGACGGTGCTCGCGAGCCGCCCGGCGGCCGCTTCGGCGTTGCGCCGGGAGTTGACGAACACGAGCGTCGACCCTCCCTCCTCGACGACGGTCCCGTCCTCGTCGACCTCGTCCGTGAGCGTGTCGCGGACGATGGCCGCGGTCGGCTTCTCGTTGTTGCGGACCGAGAGGCGCTGCTGGCTCCCGTCCTCCAGGTGGAGCGCCTGCCCGTAGTGGACTCCCTTCTGGAGCTCGATGGGGCGCCAGTCCGAGTCGACGAGTTCGGCGTCGAGCCAGGTCGCCAGCGCCTCGGCGTTGCCGATGGTCGCCGACAGCGCGACGGTCTGTAAGTCGGGGTTGAGCCGCCGGAGCTTCGCCAGCGTCACCTCCAGCGTCGGCCCGCGCTGGCCGTCGTCGACGAGGTGGACCTCGTCGGTGACGACGCAGGTGAGGTCCTCGATCCACGGCGCGTCGTTGCGCACGAGCGAGTCGACCTTCTCGCTGGTCGCGACGACGATGTCCTTGTCGGCGAGCCAGCCGCCCTCCGACTCGTAGTTGCCGGTCGAGACCCCCACGTCGAGGCCGTACTGTTCGAACTCCTCGAAGTCAGACTGCTTCTCGCTGGCCAGCGCCCGCAGCGGCACGATGTAGAGGGCTTTGCCGCCGCGAGCGACCGACGACAGCATCGCGAGCTCGGCGATCAACGTCTTCCCGCTGGCGGTCGGAATGGCGGCGACGAGGTTCTCGCCCTCGGTGACGCCCGCCTCGACGGCCTCGGCCTGCGGGGGGTACAGCGCTTCGATGCCGTCCGCACGCAGGTGGTCGGGCAGCCAGTCGGGCACGCCTGACAGGTCCGCGACGTCCATTACCCCTCCGTTCGGTCCTGGCCCGATTTAAACTGTCGCACTGAAACGGCCGCAACCGATATGGCGCTATACGTGGATGTTCGATCATGGGGATTGGGTCCGAACGGCGAGTGAAACTAACCGGCTCGGCCGACGGACGGAGCGAGCCGGTGCGGGTGTTACTGGTCGACGACCAGCCCGACGTGGCCGAGACGACGGCCCTGCACCTGGAGCGCCGTCACGACGCGTTCGAGGTAACGGTCGCGACTAGCGGACCGGCGGCGCTCGAACAGCTCGCCGCCTCGACCGTCGACTGCATCGTCAGCGACTACGAGATGCCGTCGATGGACGGACTGGCGCTGCTCCGTGAGGTATCGACCCACCACGGCGATCTCCCGTTCATCCTCTTCACCGGCAAGGGAAGCGAGGAGATCGCGAGCGAGGCGATCTCGACCGGGGTCACCGATTACCTCCAGAAGCAGACGACCGCGGACCAGTACGACGTGCTGGCGAACCGCATCGAGAACGCGGTCGCCCGGCGGCGCTCCGAGCGCGCCCACGCGGAGACGGAGCTCCGCTACCGAAACCTCGTCGATACGTCCCCCGACGCGATACTGGTCCACCGGAACGGGGAGGTCCTGTACGCAAACCGGACGCTCTGTGACTTCGCCGGCATCGACGACATCTCGGCCGTCTACGAGGTCGACCCGCTGTCGTACGTCCATCCCGACGACCGCGAGCGCGTCCGGGAGCGACTGCTGTCGCGTCCGAAGGCGGGCGACGAACTCGGCTGGATCGACTGGCGCCTCCGGCGGCCCGACGGCGAGAGCCGCTACGTGGAGAGCCGCGGCGCACCGATCGCGTTCGCCGGCCGGCCCGCCACGCAGGTCGTCATCCGCGACGTGACCGCCCACCGGGAACACGAGCGGCGACTGGAGGCGCTCAACGCGGCGACGCGGGACCTCTTTCTCGCGGAGTCCCGGGAAGCCGTCGCGTCGCGAGCGCTCGCCGTCGTCGAGGAGACCTTAGGCGAGTCCATCGCCAGCGTCTGGGCGTACGACCCGTCGACGGAGTCGCTGGTCACCATCGCCGCGACCGACGACGCGCTCGACTTGATCGCGGCCGATACGGGCATCGACATCGACCCCGACGCGGCGTTCGACACGATCCGGGAGATGGCGTTCCCGTCGGACTCCCTGGAGATGCGCGTGTTTCGAGAGGGCGAAGCGCGCGTCTTCGAGGACTACGGCGACCGCGACGACGCCGTCGTCGAGAGCATCCGGTCCGCCTTTCTCTTCCCGCTCGAATCCCACGGCATGCTCGGCGTCGCCTCGACCGAGGGGACGGCCTTCGACGGCTGGGATCGCGACCTTCTGGCCGTCCTGTGTCGGTCCGTCGTCGCCGCGCTCGACCGACTGTACGAGTGATCCGGGAGCCGTGCCCGTGTACCGCGACGACTGCCCGACTGCGGGCGCTCGGTGCGGGACCCACGGACGGTCGTCCGCATGCCAAGGCCTTTGGCCGCGACCGGCCAACGGCCGGTATGCGAGTCGAGTACGACTACGACACCTGCATCGGGATGTTCCAGTGTGTCGCCGAGTGGGACGCCTTCGAGCGCGACGAGGACGCCGGCAAGGCCGTCCTGGCCGACAGCGAAGAGCGTGAGGACGACGTGTTCGTCCGCGAGGTCCCCGACGGCGCGGAACTGGACGCGAAGTTCGCCGCCCGGGCCTGTCCGGTCGACGCCATCGCCGTCTACGACGACGACGGCGACCAGCTCATTCCCTGATAATTCCTTCGACGGTCGCTTCCAGGACGACCTCGGCGGCGGCTGAATCGTCGAAATCGGCCTCCGCGTTCGCGTCTCCGCTACCGTCTCCGACCGCTGACTCGGCGGGCTGACCGACCCGACGGATCGTCACGTCGCCGACGACGCTCGCTCCGCCGTCGTGTCGCGGTTCGGCCGCCGTGATCTCCATCTCGCAGACGACCGTCTCGCCGGTGTAGACGGGTCGGCGGAACCGGAACTCCATCTGCGAGGCCAGCACTTCGAGGTCGCCGCCGATGCTCGTCAGCAGTGACGCCGTGAGCAGCCCCTGGACCATCCGGCGGCCCCCCTCGTCCGGTTCGGTGTGGCGGGCCTGGTCGTCGCCGGTGACCGCGGCGAACCGGTCCACGTCCGCGGGGGTGAAGGTGCGCGTCTCGGTGAAGGTGTCGCCGGCCTCGACGGGAAGCATATGCGGCCTGTCACCGCACACCGAGAAAAGTCCACGGGACGACCCCGAAACCCACAGGGGGCTGGGACCCGGAGCGGCTACCGATGTCGGACAGTGGTCCGGTACGCCGCCTCCTGAACGCCGTCCCCGCCGCGCTCGCGAGCGTCGGCCTCGTCGACCGCGAGAAGGCGACCGCCGCGACCGACCTCGCCGCGCCGGTGATGGTCACTGGCGGCCTGCGCGTCCTCCTGCGCCTCGCCGACTTCCTGATGGTCGGCCTGGCGCTGGGCGACGCCGCCATCGCCGGCCTCGAACTGGGCTTTCAGTACTACTTCCTCGGATTCGGGCTCTCGCTCGCGGTCTCCTCGGGGACGATCAGCGTCGTCTCACGGCTCCAGGGGGCCGGCGAACCCGACCGCGCGGACCTCGCCGTCAAGCAGTCGCTGTGGCTCGCCCTCCTCGTCTCCGCGCCGCTGACGGCCGTCTCCTGGCAGTACCCCGAACTGCTGGTCGGCCTGCTCACCGACGACGCCGAGACGGTCCGCCTCGGCGGGACGTACCTCGCCATCGTCATGCTGTCGCTCGCGCCGCGGTTCTGGAGCATGGTCGCCTCGCGCGCGCTCGCCGGGAGCGCGGACACGAAGACGCCGATGTACGTCCGCCTGCTCACGCTCCCCACGAACGTCGCGCTCAACGCCGTCCTCATCTTCGGCCTCGGGCCGTTCCCGGAACTGGGAATCGCCGGCGCGGCGTGGGGCACCGCCGTCGCGAACACGCTCGCGGCCGCCATCTTCCTCGCCCTGCTCCTGTCCGGCCGGTACGTCGTCACGCTCTCTCTCGGCGGCCCGCAGTTCGACGCCGGCCTCGTCCGCGAGATCGTCCGCGTCACCCTGCCGCTGACCGGGATGCGCCTGCTCCAGACGTTCGCCCGCTTCCCGTTCCTGTTCGTCCTCGGCACGCTCGGGACGCCGACGGTCGCGGCCTACGCCATCGGCCGCCGGGTCATGCTGCTCGCGCTGATGCCGGCGTGGGGCTACGCCACGGCGGCGTCGACGCTGGTCGGCCAGTCGCTCGGGGCCGGCGACGACGGCGAGGCGACCGCCTACGGCTGGCAGACGCTCCGGGTGGCGCTGGCCGTCCAGCTCGTCGCGGCGGTGGTGCTCGTCGCCTTCGCCCGCCCCATCGTCTCTCTGTTCGGGACCGCCTACCCCGACCTGGCGGCGCAGTTCGTCCGCGTCTTCGGCCTGCTCGTCGCCGGCTTCTCGATCTCGCGGACGATGCGCGGGAGCCTGCGCGGAGCCGGCGACACGCGCTGGCCGCTCTACGGCACGTTCGTCGGCGGCTACTGCTACCGGCTCCCCGTGGCCGCGCTCGCCCTGCCCCCGACGGTCGTCGTGACAATTCCGCTGGTGGGACTCTCGTTCTCGCCCGGGCTCGGCCTCGGTCTCCCGGCCGTCTTCGCGGCGCTCGTCGGCGACTTCTACCTGAAGGCGGCGGTCAACACCGGCCGCTTCTGGTCCGGTCGCTGGCGAACCGTCGCGCGCCGGGGCGTGGGTGCGGCCGACGACTAGCCGGGGGCGGCGGTCCGCCGCCGCCCGCTCACTCGACCCGCGCGACCGCCTCGACTTCCACGACGGCCTCGGGCGCGGCCAGCCCGCTCACCTCGACCATCGTCGCGACGGGTCGCACGTCGGCGAAGAACTCGCTGTGGGCCTCTCCGACCCGGGCCTGCTCGTCGATGTCGGTGACGTACATGCGCGTCTGGACCACGTCCGCGATCGCCGCGTCGAGGTCGGCGAGCGCGTCGGCCACGATGCCGAAGGCGTGTTTGGTCTGCTCGTAGGCGTCGCCGGGTGCGACGACGGCCCCGTCGTCGTCCGTGGCGATGGTTCCGGCGACGCGGACGGTGTCGCCCGCCCGGATCGCGCGCGAGTAGCCGACGTGTTCCTCCCACTCGGTGCCGGTCGAGACGCGGGAACGGTCCATACGTCGACGCCTCGCGGCGAGCGCAAAGGCGTTTCTCAAGATTTAACACCTGCCCCGAGATACTCTCTCACATGAGCACGGCCACGAAAATCGTTCTCGGGACCATCGGCGCGTCTGCACTGCTCTCGATCGCTATCGTCCTCAACCTCGTCATGTTCTCGGCGTAGATGTTCTCCGAGCGCCGGCTGACCGACGAGTGCTCGGCGGTACGGGACGCCTACGCCCCCGACGCGCTCGTCCTGAACTGCGACCGCGACTTCGAGACGCTCGACCCGGCGGTCGCCGAGGAACTCCTGCTCGTGACCGACAGCGTCGATCCGATCTCCTACGACGGCGACTGGCTGCCGCCGTCGGCTCCCGAACTACTCGGGCGCTACGTCGGTGGCGACCTCACGATCGGGATGCCGGGCGACGGCGGCGTCGCGTGGACCCGCCAGACCTCGCCGCCCTGCGTGTTCGTCAAGCCGCGCCTGGAGACCTCGCCGGACCCGTTCGTCGCCTTCCTCGTCGCCGAGGCGCTCGTCGAGGTCAGCCTCGACGAACCGGAGCACTTCCTGGGCTTCTTCGGCGAGCGCTACCGCGACCTCGTCGGCGCCACCGACGCCCGTCTCGACCCGACCGACCAGTACCAGCTCGCGGCGGCGCTGTACGACGCCTACCTCGGCCTCCGGACCCGCCGCGAGTTCGCGGACTGGGCCGACGACTACCCCGACCTCCACGCGGCGTGGGCCGACACCGGCGAGCGGCTGACGCCCCGGCTCGACGACCTGCCGACCGAGATGGCACAGGGCCGGACGGCGTTCGCCGCGGCCGCAGAACTCGCCTGTAGCGGGGTCAAACACGGCCTCGACCTGCCCGCGCCGTTCGCCGCGCTCGACACCGACGCCTACCTGCAGTACGGGGCCGACTACGCCGTCCAGTGGGCCGAGACGACCTTCGAGAAGATGGAGTGACTCCGCGGATGCGTTTTGATACGCTGTATTACAGCCGCTCCAGCACCGCGTCGGCGTCGTAGTTGAGCGTCAGTTCGCGCGAGCGGCCCCGCCCCTCGACGTTGGTGTAGTCGGCGTCGATGATGTCCAGCTGGTCGAGCTTGTTGATTATCTCGGAGTAGCGCGTGTAGCCGAGGTCGGTCTGCTCGGTGAACGCCTCGTAGATGTCGCCGGCGCGCTGGCCGTCGTGGTCGGCGATGACCTCGACCAGCGACGCCTCGGACTCCGAGAGCTCCCGCAGCCGGCGCGAGAGGTGGACGTATTTCGACTTGTCGTAGGCCGCCTCCACGTCCTCCGGTTCGACCGAGCGGGAGGCGCGCATCTCGGCGTTCATGCCGGCCCGCCGCAGGAGGTCGATGCCGACGCGGAGGTCGCCGCCCTGCTCCGCGGTCAGTTCGGCCACGCGGTCCAGCACCGTCGGACCGACGACGCCCTCGTTGAAGCCCCGGTCGACCCGCTCGTCGAGGATGTCGACGATCTCGGCCTGCCCGTACTTGTTGAAGTACACCTCTTCGGGGCGAAACACCGACTGGACGCGCGTGTCGAGCGCCTCGATCACGTCGAGGTCGAGGTCCGAGGAGACGCAGATGACGCCGATCTTCGCACCCGAGTGGGCCTCGTGGGCGCGCAGCAGCGAGTACAGCGTGTCGCTGGCCTCGTTCTCGTAGAACAGGTAGTTCACGTCGTCCAGCGCGACGACCAGCACCTCGTCCTCCTCGACCAGCTTGTCCGTGATCTGGGAGAACAGCTTCTTGAAGGAGATGCCCGAGGCCGGCGGCTCGTACTCGAAGATCTCGGCGAACAGCCGCGAGAAGACGGCGTAGCGCGTCGAGTCCATCTGGCAGTTCACCCGCACGGCCTTGACCTCGGTCTGTGCGGTCAGCTCGTCGAACATGATCTGCGTGGCCGTCGTCTTGCCCGTCCCCGGCGGCCCGCGGGCGATGACGTTGAGCGGGCGCGAGCCGCGGACGGCCGGCCGCAGCGCGTACTTCAGCGTCTCCATCTGCGTGTCCCGGTGTTTGAACGTCTCCGGGAGCCAGTCGATCTCGAAGACGTGTTCGTCCCGAAAGACGGACTCGTCCCAGCCGAGCATCCGGTCCTCGGGATCGTCGCTCATCACTTTCACCGAGCTTCGCAGCGCACTTAACCATTTGCCACACGCTGTCGACATGAATTTCAGTGATCGACAACCACGCGCTCTTCGCTCGTCGAACTGAGGCGGGTAGTCGCGCGACGCTCGGAGCCACCCTCTCGCCCGAATCCGAAAATCAAAATTGATTACAATAGGAATAAAGTTCTTTATATGTTATAATTCAGTATCAATTTAGGCCTGTATTGACAAGTACTATATGAGATAAACAGTAGAACATGCATAACATGGGGCCTGTGTGTGAACAGGGGAAGCAAGAGGAACAATCCGAACGGTTTGATACTCACTCGTCTACCAACGAATTATTTTGGGTGATTTCCAAATCACTCACCTCCGCGTCGAATTCGTGTAACGATTCTGTAGCACAAGTAAATCTGATGCAGTACCGAAAGGGAAACGACGACGGCGACCTGTTCGGCGACGTCGACGAACACGACTTCGCTACCGTTCAGGCGTCGCTGGAGCGGTCGGTCGAAGACCTCGAATTGGCGCTTGCGGCGCTTGAGGAATTACAGCGTCGAAACACAGACCAGAACTGACGGCGTCATCCGGCGTTCCCGCGAGCGGACCGCGGTGGTTCTCCGAGCATGCCCGTCGGCGATTATTCGCCCGGGTGCTCCTCTCGCACCTTCGAGTCGAGGAACGCTTCGAAATCGGTCTCTTCGTCCGCGTATGTGGACTGGTTCTCGGCCGCGATCTTGCCTTTTGCCGTGATCTCGTAGAGGCCGCTGTTCGGTGCTGGGCCGACCGTCTCGACGAGTCCGTAGTCCTTGAGAACGGGCAGTCGCGTGTTGATGTACGCTCTGTCTCTGTCTAACTCGTGAGCGATGTTTACGGCGTTGTTCCGCTTCCCATCTGAAAGAGACGAAAGAATCTCGAAATCGGTTGGTGTGACCAGTTTCATTGGTTCCTCACTCTTAATCTTACAAATTAAACGTACCGGAACCATATATTTCGTTATGGGTTCTTTAAGTATATACTACCACTATATGATAGGGAGATTTTCGTTCAGCAGCCACTCCGTCGCTGGCAACGAGACAGCGACCGATGCGCGCATCGCGTAGTTTCGGAGGTATCGCTTTCGGCGGCGGTTTCCACGCACTCGCGGGTGGAAGGAGACGGTTCCGAGGGCCGCGGGAGTGGCACACCCGCCTTGTGACGTGCTACGACGTGACGCGTGCTCGGTGCACGACGACTGTCACGCTGTTTCGGCCCTGCCTTCGACCGGTCCGGTCTGACTGCTGCGAGGCGATACGGAACTAATTACCGCTGTTTACGCACGTTGGCCGTACTTTTCTCACTTCTTTCATAGAATTAAACCGCCCGACGGCGAGATCGCCCGGCGATTAGTGACCACAACTGTTAAGATAGTTGTGATATATGCCTCCACTATGTACCGTTAGTAGATACCTACCCTACTGGAATAGGGTGACTACCGGACCAATACGAGGGCGGGGAATCGCTCGCTAACCGATCTCGACCACGACAACACAGAGACACACGACACAATCTATGACAGGAACCGCAGAGAAGTTGCGCGCGCTCTTCCTCGCGGCGCTGATGGTCGTCTCCGTTTTCGGGGCGACTGTTGCGTTCACGGGAGCAGCCGCGGCTACAGCGGCTAACCTGACTGTCGATAAGAATCCGGCGCAGTCGTCGAATTCTGTCACAGTCACTGCTGACGCACAGACACCCGGTAACGACCTCACGTTCGCTATTGATAGCGACCAAAGCAACTCTATCGAATCCGGTGAACACATCGCGACCGTTACCACTGATGCCAACGGGGATGCCTCGACGACGTTCACGGTGAGCAACTACATCAGCAATGGTGAAGGTGACTACACGATTCACGTCATCGAGGAAGGTAACGGCGACGGAAACGACGACACGTCGTACGCTGTGTCCGATCCGTCCACATTCTACGATACGAGCGCAACGCTCACCGTGGACGACACAGCTCCGACGATTACCTCGTCCACGACAGCCGACAGCGACAACAACGGCAAGATTGACGCCATCGACCTGACGTTCTCTGAGGATGTCGAGAACGTCAACGCTGGCGACTACAGCGTCAACGGGTACACGATAGATAGCGTCGACGACGCTGGCGACCAGGACGCGAGTACGTACACGCTGAATCTGGTCGAATCCGGGAGTCTGGACACAGGCGTAACGCCGGAAGTGAGCTATACCCAGGGAACGACGGCCGACCTGGCTGGCAACCTCCTGGCTAACGGTGCGAAGAGTACGCCCGCTGACGGCGCGAACCCGGTCGTCAACACTGTGACGGTGACGCCGGACCCGGTCACCGACAGCGACACCGGAAGTTCCGTCTCCGTCGAGATCACGTTCAGTGAGTCGATGAGTTCGGTCGACACTGTCACGCTCAACAACCTACAGCAGGGTTCGGTCACCGTTTCCCAGGATTCGCTTGACAGCGATACGTGGACCGGGACCTCGGCGACGATCAACGACAACAACGAGGACGTGACCGGAACGGTCGATCTCGCGGGCGCGTCGGACGGTAGCAACGCCCTCTCCGGCGATACGTCCTTCGAGTTCACCGTCGACACCAAATCGCCGTCGGTGAGCACGAACTTCCCGAGTGACGGTGTCATCGGTGGCACCGTCGACGTGACGGGTCTGTTCTCCGACTCCGCTGCCGACGCCACGACGACCTACGAGTACAGCACTGACGGTGGCCAGAGCTACACGAAAATCTCCAGCCCCAAGCAGTGGGATTCGACTGCCGTCGCTGACGGCGACATCACGCTCAAGGCGACTGAAACCGACGACGTGGATAACTCCGACACCGCGTCGGGTACCATCACTGTCGACAATACGGCACCGGCCGACGTTTCCGTCGACAGCCCCACGAGCCTCGTCGTCACCAAGTCGACTGAGACTGTCGACGTGACCTACAGCTACACTGAGACGAACCCGTCCAGTGCGACGATCAAGCTCGTCAACAGTTCGACCGGCGACACGCTGACCTTCAACGTCGACGACAGCGGGTACGCGGGTGATAACTCTGACAACACCCGTACGCTCGACCTCGACACCGCCGACGGGACGACCGACGGCAACAACGCCGGTGGCGCGCTCGTCGACGGACAGAACTACACGGTCGAACTCTCTCTGACCGACGCTGGCGACAACGGCGGTTCGGCTTCGTCGCCGGCCAACATCGTCAGCGTTGACGACAGTTCGCCGTCCTCGGGCAGTGTCACGCCTGGTAGCGATGTCACTATCAGCGACCCGACTACCGAGACGCTGCAGGTCGGGTACGCTTACACGGAGAACTACCCGGACCTCGCTCAGATCAAACTCGTTGACACCGACGACGGCGGCACGTACACGTGGGACATTCAGGACAACGAGTACGTCGACGACGGCAGTACAAAGACCGTCACGCTCGATCTGACGGACTTCGACAGCAACAGTAAGGGTGCTGACGACACGCAGGTCGAAGACAGCACCTACCAGATCCAGGTGGTTGCAGAAGACCAGGCCGGCAACTCGGACACGTTCACCACGAGCAGTGACAACGTGCAGGTCGACTCGACCGCGCCGGCGTTCTCGGGCGACAGTCTCGACACGTCGAGCACGACACCGACCTTCACCATCGACATCAACGACGACCCGGCCGGCAGTGCGGTGGCCGGCGATACGACCGGTGTCGATTCGGCCTCGATCACGCTCACCGCGACGGTCGACGACGGTAAGGATACAGAAAAGGTTCTCCTCGACGGGGTCACCACCGACCACGCCGGCGTGTCCTGGGACGCGAACGCGAACACGCTCAGTGTCGACCCGGCTAGCGCTGGCATCTCTTACACCGAAGACAGCGACATCCGGTTCGACGTGAGCGCCGACGACACCGCCGGAAACTCCGGCTCCACCAACGTCGAGTACACGATCCGGTCGGCGACTCCGTCGATGACTACCGAGGCTGACGCCGGAGACGACACCGTGACGGTGACGTTCTCCGAGCCGGTCTCGGCGGCCGACGGCACGCTCAGCGCTGACGACTTCAGCTACCAGGATGTCAACAACGGTGGCGCGACCGCCATCGACGAGGTCGTCAGTACGACGCCCGCTCTCGACGAGGACGGCGACAACATCGCTAACGACGGCATCAAGAAGGCGACACTCCGTCTGGACGATGACATAGTCAGCAACGATCTCGACGCCGATCTCGTCGGTGCGCGGGAGAACGCTATCGAGGACTTCGACGACTCGGGAACGTACGTCGGTACTGCTGGCGTCGTGGTGCAGGACACCACCTCGCCGAGCACGCCGACTGTCTCCGACAACGTGATCAACAGCAACAACGCTGGCAGCTACACTGTCACCGTGAACCTCGGAGTTACCGAACCGGGTAGTGTCAAGGTTACACTGAACGACCCCGGTAGCTCTGACACGCGCACGAAGTCTGCGACCGTGGCTGCCGGTCAGTCCAGTGTCGATGTCGGTACCTTCGACACCAGTACGTTCGCTGACGGGCAGGTCACCGTCGACGTGACCCGAACTGACGCCGGCGGCAACACGGCGAGCAACTCGGTCACGGAGACCAAAGACACGGATGTCCCGTCGATCACCGCCGCCGAGGCCGATGCGGGAACGGACTTCGTGTACGTCAAGTTCGACGAAGACGTCACGAACACGCTCGGGAGCGACTTCGGCGTCACGGACGCTGACGGGAACACGATCACTGTTGACAATGTCTACGAAATCGACAACGGTGACACTGTCACGTATCGACTGACCGTTGGCAGCGACCTGACGGCCGCTGACATCGGTGACGCTACCGTGAGTGCCCCCGGCGTTACCGACAACGCCGGCAACAGCGTCGATAACACTGTAACCGTCGAAGACGACGACACCATCCAGTTCACCGGCGTCGAAGCGGAGGCGAACTCCACGACGGTCACCGTCGACTTCGACGAGGCGGCCTACGCGAACGCCGACGCGACTGGTGACCTGACCGCATCGAACTTCGCCTACACCGACGCGAACAGCGGTGGTGCGTCTGCCATCGTCAGTGTCGATCACACTGCCGGTGACACGACTGCCACCATCACGCTTGATGCCGATGTCGCCAGCGGCGACCTCGGTAGCGACGAAATCGGCGTCAGCGCTGACGCCGTCTACGACTCCGAAGGCAACGGCGTCGCTGAGACCTCCTACGTTCTCGGTGACAGCGTCGCCCCCTCGGTCACGATGACTGTCGAGCGTGGCGACTCCGACTCTGTGCTCGACATCACTGTCGACTCCAGCGAACAGCTTGACAGCCTGAGTGTCGACATCACGACGGATGAGACGACGGCACCGGCCGGCGTCTTCCCGTCGCTCACCGACGAGTCCGACACGACGCTCACGCTCGCGGAGAACTTCAGTGCGACCCAGAACGAGGACGGCTCGTTCACCTACACAGGGACGTACGATGCACCACGTGACGGTCAGTACGACCTCTTTGCGACCGGATCGGATGCCGCCGGTAACACCGGTTCCGACTTCGTGAACAACGAGGAGGTTGACGAATCGGCACCGCAGATCACCGACGCGTACATCACGGACGCGGACGGTGGTAGCACAACGATTGCTGTCGCGTTCGACGAGCCGGTCGACGCAACGGGCACGGTCGACTTCACTGTCGGCGGGTCCGACGCTACCATCGTGAGCGAGACCGACGGCGACAACGTCGTCGAAATCAGCGCTCCGGCGAACTTCCAGACTGGCGACAGTCCCGAAGTGAGCTACGATTCGGGAGTCCTCGTGGAGGCGGCCGGCAGTGACTCGTCCGAAGGCACTGCGGCCGTTCACACGCTCAAGCTCGACCTCAGCGCTGGCCAGAACTTCGTCTCTATCCCCGCCGCTTCCGGCACGCTCAGCGCGAGCACGCTGGTCGACGAGATCGGCGCGGACAAGGTGGACAACATCATGACGTACGACCAGGGCACCTGGAAGACCTACAACCCGGACAAGTCCGACAGCAAGCAGGACTTCTCCGAGATCGAGGGCGGCCAGGGCTACATCGTCACGCTCAATTCCGGCGCCGTTGCTGATGTCAACGTCAACAACGTCGCGACCGGCGGCTCCGCCGCAGAGGCGACGCCCGGCCAGCAGTCCCTCACCGAGGGATGGAATCTGGTCGGACACTGGCAGGAAGGCGCACAGCCCCACGGAACGGCGCTCGGCACGGTTAACTCCGTGAGCGGCGCCACCCCGATCTACGGTCAGCAGGGTACTGGCTTCCAGTACCAGACCGTGACTGGCGACTTCGAGCCGGGCAACGCGTACTGGGTCTTCGTGGAGAACGACGAAGTCTACACGGAAGCACAGTACGGTAGCTGAGCGGCGCGATCTCAACTTCCCAATTTTTAGGAGTGCAATACATGACACAGAATACACGGACTAGTCGTGGCTTGCGGTGTCTGGTCGTCGCGTTCGTCGTCCTGACGGCGCTCGCGCCAGCGACCGCTGCCGCGGTTCCGAGCCCGCCCCACGAAGTGTTCGGAACCGTGACTGACCAGAACGGGGATGTCGTCGAGGGTGAGACGGTCACCGTCGAAGACCCCGCTGGGAACAGCTACACGGCAACGACGGACAGCGACGGATACTACGAGATCGAGTTCCCCGCGTCAGAGGGAGACGACGGCGAGACGCTGACGATATCGGTACAGAGCAAGTCGTCGACGACGCCCTACGAGAGCGGGGCGTCACAGGAGTTCGACTTCACCATCACGGTGTCGTCTGGCGGTAACGACGGCGACGGTAGTGATGGCAGTGATGGCAGCGACGGTAGTGACGGCGGCGACGGTAGTGATAGCGGCGACGGCGGCGCTGGCGGTGCTGGCGGCGGTGGCGGCGGTGGCGGCGGTGGCAGCGACGAGGCCACCACCGAGACCACGACCGACGATGCCGACGCTGGCGATGGCGATGACGAAACCGAGACTGCGACTGAGACGGCCACGCCCGTCGATACCGACCAGACCGAAACGCAAACGGCAGTCGAAACGACCGCGGGTGACGACGGTGATGGTCCTGATAGCGGTGACGACGAGACCGAATCCGAAACCGGATCGCCAACCGAGCCCACGACGAGCGGTAGCGGCCCCGGGTTCACGGTCGTAGCCGGGCTGATCGCCGTTCTGTCCGCTGCAGTGTTCTCACGGCGACACGCCGCGTAATCGTAACACCACGATTTCCCCGTTTTTTTGTGACCTCGTCACTGTGAGTGGGAACGCCCGCTCGTGGTGACCTAGGGAACGAAGTCAGTGTGGGGTCCCCGAGACGGGTCATTGGCTCCCGCTACTCGAACTTCGAGAGCAGGTCGCCGTAGAAGCCGTCGTCTCCTCCGTCGTCGGCCAGCTTCTCGACGATGAGCTCCGGCGTGGAGCGGGCGAGCTTGCCCTTGACCGGCGAGCGGTTCACCCGCAGTTCGCCATCGACCAGTCCCTCCGCCTCGATGCCGTCGATAGCGAGGTCGGCGTCGGCCGCCTCGCGGATGTCCTCGGCGAGGTGGGAGACGAAGACGGCCGTCGCCTCGCGCTCGGTCAGCGATTCGAGGATGCCGGCGACGATGGTCGCCGCCGCGCCGGGCTCCGTGATGGACTCGAGTTCGTCGACGAGCACCAGCACCGGTCGCTCGGCGCTCACGTCGCTGCTCGCGGGTGCCCCGCTCGCTGCGTCCGAGGTCGATCGACGGTCGATCTCGCTCACCAGGTCCCCGAACTCCCGGAGCGTCGCCTCGAACGCGCCGGCGTCGAGCGTCCCCTGCGTCTTGGCGTGGTAGTGCAGCTCCGAGACGCGGCCGACCCGGGCGGCGTCCGCGGGAACGGGCAGGCCCATGTGCGCGAGCGTCGTCACCAGCGCGACGAGGTCGAGCGTGGAGGTCTTCCCGCCGCTGTTGACCCCCGAGAGGACCGTCACCCCGTCGACGGCGTAGTCGACCGGCTCGACGGCCTCGAAGGGCACGTCCAGCAGGGGCGAGCGCCCGCCCTCGATTTCGAACCCCCCGTCGTCGGTCAGCTCCGGCATCGTACACTCGAAGTCGGCGGCGAAGCGGGCCACAGCGAGCTCCACGTCGAGTTCGAGCGCCGCGTCCACGAGCGTCTCCGCGTCGGCGCGCATCTCGGCGAGGTCGTCCGCCAGGCCCCGCTTTCGCCGGGTCGCGCGCCGGTCGCGCGCCGCGGTCAGCTCCTCGCGGAGTCGTCCGACGACGCCCTCGTCGCGCTCGACCGGGTACGTGGGTTCGTCGGGGAACGCCCGCCGCGCCGTCGCCTCGGTGTCGCGCAGTTCGAGCGCGTCCACGAGGCGGTCGCGGGCCTTCTCGACGGCGGCGGCGTACTCGTCGGCGAGTTCGCGCTGCAAGAGCGAGTCGACGCCCGCCCCGCGCTCGACCAGCGACAGCAAGTCCGTCCCCTCGATGGTCACGTCCTGCTCTTCGATGGCCTCCCGGAGGTGGTCGTTGGCGGCGCTCTCGGCGGTCGAGACGGCGGCGTCGAGGTCGTCGACCGCGGTGGCGAGGCGGTCCAGTTCGTCGTCGCCGCGGACGCCCCCGTCGTCGTCGAGCTGGTCGAGCGCCGACAGCAGCGCGTCGAGGTCACAGGGCGCGTCGAGGCCGGCGACGCGGTGGACCTCGGCCGCGGCCCGGATCCGGTCGCGGTTGCGCGCGAAGAAGGTCAGCACGCGCTCGGGGACGACGGACGCCGGCTCCGACAGCGCGTCTGGCTCGACGCGCACGTCGCCGTCCACGTCGACGCCGGCGAAGGCCTCGTCCAGCGCGACGACGGTCGAGTACGAGCGGGCGAGTTCGGCCAGCTGACGGGCGTCGTCGACGACCTCGACGCTCACCTCGGGGACGGCCGCCTGCGCGTCGGCGTAGCGCTCTGCGTCCCGCGTCGCCAGACACCGGTCGCGGACGCGCACGTCGCCGGGTTCGGCGAGCGGCTCGACGGACTCCAGCGCCTCGGCGACGGCCGCGTCGGGCTCGCGCTCCATCGCCGCCTCGGCGAACGCCCGGACCTCCTCGATGCGGCTCCGGACGCCGCTCGGGTAGATCGTCTCCAGGCGCTTGGCGGCGTAGTCGGTGACCGTCCGTTCGGTGAGCAGGCCGAGCGCGGCCTCGTGAATCTCTCTCGCCCGGGTCGTCGCGGCGAACCCGCCCGGGTCGTCGTGCTCGGCGCGGATCGCGCCCCGGGCGATGCGGGCCGCCCGCCCCTCGCTGACCCCCGGTGCGCGAGCGAGCGAGGCCACGTCGCCGTCGCGCAGCGCCGCTTCCGGGTCGTCCAGTTCCCGGAGCGCCGCGGCCGTCTTCGCCCCGACGCCCGGGACCGATTCGAGCTCCATCTGCCCGCTCATTCGACGCCAGCGAGAAAAAACCCGTCGCCGCCGCAGCCGTCGCCGTGGAGCCGGAACGCGAAGGCGTTTTTGCCGTCCACCGAGAAGGAGAGTCCATGTCTGCTGTCGCGGAGAAGCTGGCGGCCGCTCGCGAGGACCTCGAATCGCGCGACGGCGTGCTCATCGCCTTCTCCGGCGGTGTGGACTCGAGCGTCGTCGCCGCGCTGGCCCAGGACGCCCTCGGCGACGACGCCGTCGCCTGCACCGCCAAGTCCGAGACGCTGCCCGCCGCCGAACTGGAGGACGCCACCCGGGTCGCCGAGGAGATCGGCATCCGCCACGAGATCGTGGAGTTCTCCGAGCTCAGTAGCGACGAGTTCATGCAGAACGACGACATGCGCTGTTATCACTGCCGGTCGATGCGCCTGGGTGCGATGTACGACCGCGCCCGAGAACTCGGCATCGACGTGGTCTGCGACGGCACGAACGCCTCCGACGTGGGCGAGGGCCACCGGCCCGGCCTGCGCGCCGTGGAGGAACTGGACGCCTACTCGCCGCTCTTGGAACACGACATCGACAAGGAGGAGGTCCGCGAGATCGCCCGCGAGTACGACCTCTCGGTCGCCGACAAGCCCTCGATGGCCTGCCTCTCCTCGCGCATCCCGACCGGCCTCGAAGTGACCGAGGAACGCCTCTCGCGGGTCGAGAAGGCCGAGCGCCTCCTGCGGACCTGGGGCTTCGAGCAGTTCCGGGTGCGCGACCACGACGGCCTCGCCCGAATCGAGGTCGGCGAGGCGGAACTCGAGACCGCGCTGGACCCCGACTTCGTCCGGGCCGCCCGCGACCACGTCGAGGACTGCGGCTTCGACCACGTGACGCTCGACCTCCACGGCTACCAGACCGGAAGCGTCAGCCCGGAAGAGGAGGGACAGGCCGAGGAGGACGTGGTCAGCGACGTGTTCGACGCCGAGTACCCCTCGGTCGACTGACGGCGCTCACTCCAGCAGGTCGCGCCAGCCGGTCAGTTCCTCGCCGACCAGTTCCGGGCCGCCGTCGAGGCGAATCTCGTTGACGGCGCAGTTATCCTGTGAGCCCTCGGCCAGCGCCGCGTCCGGGTCGCGGTCGGTGAGCTTCCCCAGCAGCACCTTGATGACGCCGCCGTGGGTCACGACCAGCGTCGTCTCGCCCCCGCCGGTGGTCGAAATCGACCGCTCCCACGCCCGCTCGATCCGCCCGCGGAACGCCCGGACGCTCTCGCCGTTCTCCGGGTCGGCGTCGAGCGAGATGACGCTCGCCTCGGGGTCGTGGTCGGGGAACTCGCCGAGCAACTCCTCGGCGAACAGGCCCTGAAGGGTCCCGAAGCCGCGCTCGCGCCAGTCGGCGTCGTAGCTCGGGTCGGGCAGCCCGTCGGCCGCACCGCGGGCCTCGGCGGCCGTGTCGCGGGTGCGGGCGAGGTCGGAGGCGAGGACGCGGTCCACGTCGTAGCGGTCGTCGAGCCACGCTCCGAGCGCCGCGGCCTGTCGGCGGCCGTCGTCCGTCAGCCGGCTGGGGGCCCAGCCCTGGACGCGCCCGTCGCGGTTCCACGTCGTCTCGCCGTGCCGGGCGACGAGCAGGGTCCCCACGTCACGCCTCCGCGGCCCGTCGCCGCATGGCGAAGATGCTGACCTCGTAGAGCGCGATGAGCGCGGCGGCGACGGCGACGGCGGCCGTCCGGCCGAGGCTGAACTGGTTCACCAGGCGGAACAGCGTCGGATCCGGGCTGCCGAGGTAGCCGACGACGATGGCGACGCCCCACACGGGCAGGCGGGCCCGGCGGAAGCCCCGCCAGAGCCGCACGGAGCCGTAGTAGTTCTTGTTGAGGTACGCCAGCGCCTCGAACAGGACGATCATGCCGCCGCCGACCAGCATCGGCGTGGCGTTCCCGAGGCCGACCGCCGCGAGCGTCTCGGTGACGGCGGCGGGGAGTTGCTCGTAGTAGCCCGTCGGGACCGGCGCGGGGCTGAGGACGTAGCCGGCGAGGGCGAACGCCAGCCACGCGATCGGGCGGCGGGCGGCGAGGTCGTCGGCGGTCGGCACGGGCGAACTGCTCCCGGTCCAGCGCAGGAGGAGGAGCGTCCCCTCGAACAGGCCGATCATCGTCACCGCGACCATGAGCGGGGCCATTCCGGTCGGGTCCGGGCTGAACAGGAACGCCACCGCGGCGAACCCGCCCCAGAAGTACAGCCGCCGCTGCTTGAGCCACTGACGGGTCGTCACGCCCATCATCACCGCGAGCATCACGAACAGCGGGATCTGGAAGATGAGCGCGAACAGGCCGAGCATCAGGATGATGAGGTTGAACGTCTCGCTCAGGCCGAAGGCGAGGTCCGCCGCGCGGTCGGAGTACGTGATGAAGTAGTCGAACATCGCCCGCAGGACGGCGAAGTACGCGAACCCGACGCCGACGGCCGCGAGCACGAGGCTGGTCGGGACGGCCGCGAGGTAGTAGCGCCGCTCGCGGGGGTACAGCCCCGGTCGCATGAACAGGTACGTCTGGTAGACGAACACGGGCAGAGCCGCGATGAAGCCCACCAGCGAGGCGACTTTCAGCCGCGCGAGGATGAGCGCGAGCGGGTTGTAGACGTGCGGACAGTCCGCTCCCGCGACGGTACTGCCCTCGACGTCCGTCACGACCTGCCCGCAGGCCTCCGCCGGGCCGTCGAGGAACGAGTACCACAGGAAGTTGATGAGTTCGTCGGAGTAGGGGAGCGCGATGACGGCGACGACGGCCATCACGCCGACGACGACGAACAGCCGCATCGCCATCTCCTCGACGTGGTCGGCCAGCGGCATCTCCTCGTCGTCCGGCGCGCCCTCGTGGACGGTCTCGTCGGAGCCGTAGCCCGACGACGCGCCAGTCGGCGCTCCCGACGCCGTGGCGGTGCTCGCTGAGGCGGCCGGCGTCGCGCCCCAGTCGCTCGGCACGTCGGCGGGCACCGCGGCCTCGATCTCCGCCGGGTCGCGGTCGAACAGGCCGGCCCGCGTCGACGGCGGGAGCGCGTGCGAACCGACAGTGCCCTCGTTCCCGCCGGCCGGGGTCGATCCCGGACCGGACGCATCGCTCTCACCGTCGCGTTCGGCGTCGGCGGCGGCGACGGGGTCCGTGACGGGGGCGTCGTCCTCGGTCGCGTCGGACCCCGCGTCGCCGTCGGCCGCCTCGCTCCAGTCCGGGCGGTCGGTCGCCCCGCCGCGTTCGTCGTCGGACGGTCGCACCGACTCTCCGGGGCCCCGACGCTCGCCGTCTGCGTCACCGTCCTCCATCTGGGCGCGATTTAGACGGTGGTAGTTGTAAACTTTCTTTTCGCGAGGTGGGTGTCGATTCGATGAATAAATTGATAACGCCCACTGGGCTAGGCACAGGAAAGATGGCGAGTGCTATCGACGAGGACACCGTCCAGACCGTTCAGAGCGGGCGCGCCACGCTCGGTGCGATGCTCCGCTCGGCCCAGGTCCACCTCCAGAAGGTGTTCATCGTCTTCGTCGTCGGCATGATGGGAACTATCCTGGCGCTGCAGTACGGCGTCTGGGACCGGCTCAAGGCCGACCTCCTGTACTCGCAGATGGACCTCACGACCCAGGAGGCCACGAGCGTCGTCGCGGTCACGCCCTTCGACGTAATTCTCTTGCAGGTGAAGATCGGTGCCGTCGTCGGCATCCTCATGGCCCTGCCGTTGCTGATCTACTTCGGCCGCGACGGCCTCCGACAGCGCGGCTGGTGGCCCGCCCAGCACGTCCCCGTCTGGAAGGGCGCGCTGTTCGTCACGATCAGTCTGAGCCTGTTCGTCGGCGGCGTCGCCTACGCCTACGAGCTGTTCTTCCCGCTGATGTTCAACTTCCTGGCCGGCGACGCCTACGCCGCCGGGTTCACGCCGCAGTACTCCATCGTCAAGTGGTTCCAGTTCGTCTTCCTGCTGGCCGTCTCCTTCGGGCTCGCCGCCCAGTTGCCGCTCGTGATGACGGTGCTCTCCTATACGGAGATCGTCCCCTACGAGACGTTCCGCGACAAGTGGCGCTACGCGGTGCTCGGAATCTTCGCCTTCGGCGCGCTGTTCTCGCCGCCGGACCCCTTCACCCAGATCATGTGGGCCGCGCCGCTGTGTGGGCTCTACGGCCTCAGCCTCGCGCTGTCGAAGCTCGCCGTCCTCATCAGGCGCTCCGGCGACCTGGTGAGCACGCCGGCGGTCGCCCGCCGGCACTGGAACACGATCCTCGGCGGAGCCGTCGTCAGCGGCGGCGCGGTGTACTACCTGCTCGCGACGCCGGCGTTCCAGTACGTCCGGGCCTTCGGCGCCTGGTTCCCGTCGGACCGACTCACCGGCGATATCCAACCGCCGGCGCTGTTCGGGCTTCCGGTCGAGACGACGGCGATCATCGTCGCCGCCGCGGTCGGCCTTCTGGGGGCCGTCGCGGTGCTGTACTACCACGTCCTGGGCGCGCTGGCCGAGCACAGCCCGGGCAGCGCCGTCGGCGACCCGTCGGCCATCGACGTCGGCGAACTCGACGCCGCGGCCGTCGAGGTCGCCCCGCCCGAGGTGTTCGAGGAGATGGCCGAACACGAGGCGCTGGCCCACGCCGACACCGCCCTCGCGAACGACGACCGCGAGAAGGCAAAGGCCGTCCTCGACCGCTGGGACATGGTCCACGAGGACGACGTGGACGCCGACGAGGTGCCGGCCGACGACGGCGCGGCCGACGGCGAGGGCGCGGCGGCGGACGACGAGGACGAGGGCGGACTGTTCACCTCCACTGCCGCCGGCATGGCCGACGCCTTCACCGAGGACGAGACCACCGAGGACGACATCGGCGGCTACTACTACGACATCCAGTTCATCCTCAGCGCGCTGGCCTCGCGGGCGTTCGTCATCCTCGGCATCTTCGGCTTCGTCCTCGCCGCCGGCTTCATCTTCCTCTACCAGGGCGGCATCGGCCGCATCCAGCGGACGTTCGTCAGCCGGCTGCCGCCGGAGATGGCCGCCGACGTGAGCATCGTCACGCTCCACCCCGTCGAGCACCTGGTGTTCATCGTCAAGTTCTCGACCATCCTCGGCGCGGTGTCGGTCATCCCGGTCGTGCTGTACTTCGCCTGGCCGGCCCTGCGCGAGCGCGGCTTCGTCGTCGGGAACCGGAACATCCTCGGAGTCTGGGGCGGCACGCTGTTCCTCGCGCTCATCGGCGGGAGCCTGCTCGGCTTCCTCTACGTCGCGCCGATGACCATCTCGGCCATCGCCTACGACCAGCTGAACTCCAACATGGTCATCGCCTACCGGGTGAGCAAGTTCGGCTGGCTCGTGTTCTTCCTCACCATCGGCATCGGCCTGCTGGCCGAGATTCCGGTGACGATGTTCCTGTTCCACCGCGCCGGCATCATCCCCTTCCGCCTGATGTACGAGCGCTGGCGCGAGGTCGTCATCGCCATCGTCGCGCTCTCGGCCATCCTCTCGCCGAGCGGCATCTTCACCATGTTCATCGTCGGCATCCCGACGGCGCTTTCGTACCTGCTCGGCCTGGGCATCCTCTGGGTGTACACGCTCGGCGGTCGACGCACGTCGGATCGCCGGAGCGAACCGGCCGACTGAGCGGTCCGCGCGCCGCTCGGAGCGACGCTACTGCCGCCCGCCGACGAATCCCGACGTATATTACCCGAGTATTCGTAGGCGCATACATGCCCAAGATCAGCGTCGAAGTGCCCGAAGAACTCCTCACTGACCTCGACGCGCACGTCGGCGAGGACGGGAAGTTCGTCAACCGCAGCGAAGCGATCCGCGCCTCCATCAGGAAGACCCTCGACCTGTTGGACGAGATCGACGAACGCCAGGGCCGCCTCGACGATGAGCAGTGACCGCTCGGAGGCCGTGCGCGTCGGCCTCGTCGCCCTGTTCGTGACGGCGCTGGTCACCTCGCAGCTGACGGCTTCGAAGCTGCTCGCGTTCTCGCTGCCCGTTTCGCTGCCCCTCGCCGGCGATATGCTCGTTCTGCCGGGGGCGGCGCTGGCGTACGCGCTGACGTTCTTCGCGTCGGACTGCTACGCCGAACTGTACGGCCGCCGGGCCGCCACCGTCGTGGTCAACGTCGGCTTCGCGATGAACTTCGTCCTGCTGGCGCTCGTCTGGAGCACCATCCTCGCGCCCGGCCTGCCGGGCCAGCCGGTCGACCCCGCCGCGTTCCGGAACGTCCTCGGGGCCAGCACGGCCATCGTCGTCGGGAGCCTCTCGGCCTACGTCGTCAGCCAGAACTGGGACGTGTTCGTGTTCCACTGGCTCCGCGAGCGGACCGACGGCGAGATGCTGTGGCTCCGCAACGTCGGCTCGACGGCCACCAGCCAGCTCGTCGACACCGTCATCTTCGTCGGCGTCGGCTTCGTCCTCCTTCAGGGACTCCCTCTCGGCGAGGCGCTGGCGCTGATCGTCGGTCAGTACGTCCTGAAGCTCGCCATCGCCCTGCTCGATACGCCGTTCGTCTACGCGGTCGTCGGCTTCGCCCGCCGGAACGGCCACGCGCCGGCCGCGCCCAGCGCCGAGTGACTCACTCGACCGGCTCGGCGAACGCGTAGCGCGGCTTCACGTCGTCGACCCGCACGTCGACCGTCTCGCCCGCCTCGACGCCGCTGACGAACACGGTGAAGTTCTCCACCTTGGCGATGCCGTCGCCTTCCTCGCCGATGTCTTCGATGGTGACCTCGACGACGTCGCCCTCGCGGACCGGCGCGGTCAGGCGGTGTTTCGCGACGAGATACAGCTCCGAGGAGGAGTCCCGCGAGGCGTCGGGGCGGACCTCGCGGACGTACTCGAACTCCGGTTCGATGTCGGCGATGAGGTCGTCCAGGTCCTGCCCGTCGAACACCTTCGCACAGAAGTCCCCGCCGGCGTCGAGCAGGTCCGTCGCCACCTCGAAGGCCTGCCGGACGAGGTGGACCGAGCGGGCGTGGTCCAGGTCGTACTGGCCCGTCATGTTCGGGGCCATGTCCGAGAGGACCACGTCGACCGGGCCGCCCTCGCCCTCGCCCTCGCTCTCGCCGACGACCTCGCGGACCTCGGCCTTCGTGCTGTCGTCGGTCATGTCGCCGCGGACGTACTCGACGGTCGGTTCCGGGTCGGACAGATCGTCGATGCGCTGGCGGTCGACGCCGACGACGGTGCCCCGCTCGCCGACGCGCTCGGCAGCGACCTGCAGCCAGCCGCCGGGCGCGGCCCCGAGGTCGACGACCGTTCGCCCCTCGCCGAGCAGGCCCGCGGTCTCGTCCAGTTGCTTGAGCTTGTACGCGGAGCGGGCGCGGTACCCCTCCTGTTTGGCCCGGTTGTAGTAGTCGTCTTTGCCGGCCATCGCTACGGTGTCACTCCTCGGTCGGTCGGCCGTCCGTCCCTCGTGGGATGCGCGCTCGATTCGGTCATACGTCACTGCACGCCGCGAGCGGCAAAATGGCTGACGCACTGCCGCGGCGTCTGTGAGGGCGCGACACTCGGTGGCCACGGCACCGCGCGCCACCGGTCGGTGGCCGACACGGCGTGCCTCCGCGGCGGTGTCGAACCGATCCGGTTCGCCCCAGCGACGCTGGCGAGCGTTCGTTTATACTGTCGGCCCGAACACGTTCACCGCGGTTCCTGTGGAACGAGAACGGCTACCACGGCCTGAGAACCCCCGTCGCAGTATATTGCCGTCTGATTCCGACTTGGACCTGTAGGGAGTCACACCAATGTCAACCATTCCGACGGCGACCCGGCGACGGGTGCTAGAGGCCCTGGGTGTCGGCACGGCCGCGCTCGCGGGCTGTGCCGGCGCACCGGGTGCGCAAGAGGAGCCGACCGATGCCAGAACGACCCCACAGGAGCCAGCCATGAACGCCGCCCAACAGACCGACGTGGACCGCATCGCCGCCGACCCGACCGCCATCCCGGACCCCATTGCCCGCTCGCAGCCCAAGACGGTGTCCGTCGAGATGACGACCAAAGAGCAGGTCGCCGAGATCGAGCCCGGCGTCACGTACACGTACATGACCTTCGACGACCAGATTCCCGGGCCGATGATCCGGGTCCGCCGGGGCGACACCGTCGAACTCACCATCACCAACCAGGAGGGCAACTCGATGCCCCACAACATCGACCTTCACGCCGTCCGCGGCCCCGGCGGCGGGGCGGAGGCGTCGATGGTCACGCCCGGCCAGACCAAGACCTTCCGGTTCAAGGCGACCTACCCCGGCGCGTTCATCTACCACTGCGCGGTCCCGAACCTCGACATGCACATCTCCTCGGGGATGTTCGGGATGATCCTCGTCGAGCCGAAGGAGGGGCTGCCCGAGGTGGACCACGAGTTCTACTTCGGCCAGCACGAGCTGTACACCACCGGCGCCGCCGGCGAGAAGGGCCACCACGACTTCGACATGGAGGCGATGGCGGCCGAAGACCCCACGTACGTCCTGATGAACGGCGAGAAGTACGCTATCACGCCGAGCGTCCACGGCGCGCCGACCATGCAGATCGGCGAGAACGCGCGGGTGTACTTCGTCGTCGGCGGGCCGAACCTCGATTCGAGCTTCCACCCCATCGGTTCCGTCTGGGACGAGGTGTGGCAGCAGGGCTCCATCGCCGGCCCGCCGAACAAGTACGTCCAGACCACCCCGGTCAAGCCCGGCTCCTGTGCCATCGCGACGATGCACGCCGAGGTCCCCGGTCCCGTCAAACTGGTCGACCACGCGCTCTCCCGGGTCGCTCGCAAGGGCATGATGGCCGTCATCAACCGCGAGGGCGCGGCGAACCCCGACGTGTTCCAGCCCGAGGCCTGAGCGCCGTCGAGACGCCGCCAGTCGCCCTTCCCGACCGCTATCACGCCGCTCCGTGTCGGGTTTCAGCGCCGATCTCTGAGCGCGCCCCAGCCGACGAGCGCGGCGAGCGCTCCGACGACGCCGAATCCCGGCCCGCTCGCCGAGCTCCCGTCGGCCGCCGCGGTGTCGATGTCACCGCTGAGGGCGGCCTCGAGCCGGTCGGAGCCGAGTCGTTCCAGCCGGACGCCGACGTACCCGTCGGTACACCGCTCCTGGGAGTTGATGACGAAGAGACTCCCAGGCGGAATCTCCGTCGTGTCCGGGGCGTATATCGTCCGCTCGTACTCGGCGTACTCTGGGTCCGCCCGATCGACGAGCGTCACGTCGTACGCGACCGTGTCGGCGTCCCAGTCGGCGAACGAACAGTCGGTCGCGACCTGCGCCTCTGTCGGGCTGGTCGAGTCGCCGACGTGGACGAAGAAGCCGGTCATGTCGTTCTCCGTCTCGTCGCCGTCGGTGATGACCGCCCTAGTAGTCGTTCGTGCGCGGACGTCTCGCGATCCCAGCACGGCACAGCCGAGCGCCGCGCCGGCCCCGCTGAGGACCGCCCGCCGCGAGTGCGAGTCTGCCACCACGCCGGGCAGTATCACTTCTCTCAGCGTGTCACTTCTCCCTGCGCCTGCAAGCACGCCGGGCGGTGAGTCGCCGGGCCGTCGGTCGCGCGTCGTCGCCGCCGGGAGCCCCCGCAGACCGCCCGCGCGCACGCGGATTCAATGAGGGACTTTTTAATGGATGGGGGCGTAGCCCGGTTCAAGATGTTCAACGCCATCGTGAGCGCAGACACGCTCAAGGCGGCTCTCGACTCCGTGAGCGTGCTGGTGGACGAGTGCAAGATCCACCTCGAAGAAGACGGGCTGGAAATCCGAGCGGTCGATCCGGCGAACGTCGGCATGGTCGATCTGCGGCTCGACGCGGCGGCGTTCGAGTCCTACGAGACCGACGGCGGCCTCATCGGCGTCAATCTCTCTCGCCTCGAAGACATCGCCGGCATGGCCGACGCCGGCCAGCTCGTCCACCTCGACCTGGACGAGAAGACGCGCAAACTCCACATCTCTATCGACGGTCTCGAATACACGCTCGCCCTCATCGACCCCGACTCTATCCGCCAGGAGCCCGACCTCCCGGACCTGGACCTCTCCGCGAACATCGTCATCGAGGGCCGCGACATCGACCGCGCCGTCACCGCGGCGGACATGGTCAGCGACCACATCGCGCTGGGCGTCGACGCCACCGAGGAACTGTTCTACGTCGACGCCGAGGGCGACACCGACGACGTGCACCTCGAACTCACCCGCGACGACCTCATCGACCTCACGCCCGGCGACGCCCACTCGCTGTTCTCGCTCGACTACCTGAAGAACATGAACAAGGCCATCCCGAAGGACGCCGAGGTCGAGATGGAACTGGGCGAGGAGTTCCCCGTCAAGATGCACTTCAACTTCGCCGAGGGCCAGGGCCGCGTCACCTACATGCTCGCGCCCCGCATCCAGAGCGAGTAGCCACCCATGCGGTCCCCGCCGCAGGTCCCGGCCGTCGACTGGCGGCCGACTGACGCCGACACCGCCGCGCTCTCGCTCCCCGACGACCGCCGACTGGCATACGCCACCTACGGCGACCCCGACGGCGACCCGGTGCTGTTCTGCCACGGGACGCCCGGCTCTCACGTCGTCGCGCGTCTCCTCGACACGCCGGCCCGCGAGCGCGGCGTCCGGCTCATCGCCCCCGACAGACCGGGCATCGGCGGTTCGACGGACGCCCCCGTCGGACTGGACGACTGGCCCGCCGACGCCGCGGCACTCCTGTCCCACCTCGGCGTCGAGTCAGCGGCCGCGGTCGGCTTCTCCGGCGGCGGGCCGTTCGCGCTCGCCTGTCACCGTCTGCCGGAGATCGAGCGCATCGCCCTCGTCGGCTCCAGCGGCCCGCCCGAGATCGGTTCGACGGGCCGCGTCCAGCAGTTCGTCGGGACGCTGTCCCGGCACGCACCGTGGGCGCTCGGGCGGCTCTTTCGCCTCCAGCGGTGGGTCGCCCTCCGCCGGGGCCCGTCCTACGCCGTCGACTTCGTCGCCGACGAGACGCCCGAGACGGACGCGCTGAGCGCCGACGAGGTGGCCCGAATCGTCCGGGCGGACATGCTGACCGCGATGGCGCGCGGGCCGAGCGCCGTCGTCCGCGAGCAGCGCCTCCTCTCGGAGCCGTGGCCGTTCGACCTCGCGGACGTGTCGGTCCCCGTCGCGGTGTATCAGGGCCGCGACGACGCCAACGTCTCGCCGTCGACCGGCCGGGCGCTCGCCGACCGCCTCCCGCGGGCCTCGCTCGAACTGGTCGACGCCGACCACCTCGGGACGTTGACGGCCGCCGGCGACGACGCGCTCGCGGCCGTCCGTCGTCGCACGCGCGTCTGACGTATCGTTTTGTGCGTCGCCGCCTAACGGGCCGGTATGGAGAACCTGGGGGACGCGTACACGAGCCGGCGCTGGGAGGGCCGCGACCCGCGCCGCGTCGTCGCCGGCGCGACCCTGGGCGTTCTCGGCGCGCTGGCCGTCGTCGCCGCGATCTTGCTCGTCACGACGCCGCTGTCGGCGTTCCTCGGCGCGACCGCCCCCCACGCCGCGGAGAAACTCGGCGGCACGCTCGGCGGCCTCGGCATCCCCGCGATGCTCCTGAGCGTCGTCGCCGTCCTCCCGTCGAGCCGGCGCGAGCAGGTCGGCGTCGGCGCCGGGGCCGCGCTCTGTCTCGTCGGCATCGTCCTGTTTCAGGTCGCCTACCCCTACAACTGGACGGTCGGCGGACAGACGTTCGCGTTCGAGACGACGATGGCGTACTTCCTCGGATCCTGCGTCGCGTTCTGGTTCGTGTTCACCGCGATGGCGAGCTTCCGCCGTCGGAACGACCCGCACGGGACCGTCAAGCTCGAAATCGCACACAAGGGCGAGACGAAGACGGTGCAGGTCTCGCCCGAGGAGTACCGGCGCTACACGCGCGCGGTCCGGGGCGACGGCGGGACCACCGATCAGGTCGTCCGAGAACTCGAGTCCCGACTGGAAGACTGAGCGGGCGGCTACTGGCCGTTCTGGCCGCCGTTCCCGGTGGCCGTCCGGGTACCGCTCTGGCCCGTACCGCTCTCCGCCGCCGATTCGCTCTCCGATTCCTGTTCCGTCGCGTCTTCTTCCGCTGTTTCGGCCGTTGCGGTCTCCGACGCTGCCGCGCCGGACTCGCCGTCGCCGACTTCCTCGACGGTCACGTCCTCGCCGGCCACGCCGCTCTCGGAGATGACCGGGAGGAGGTTGTAGCCGCCGTTGCCCTTCTTCACGACGTTGATGTCGAAGACGAACGAGACGGACTCGTCGGCGACGACCTCGAACGGCTTGGTGAGCTGGAGCTTCCCGCTCGGAAGCTTCACGTCGACAGCCTCGCCGTCGACGATGCCCTCGACGGACGCGGCGTACAGTTCGATCTTGCTGTAGCGACCCGCGGATAGCTCGCCGTCGAGGACGCCGATAGCCTTCTCTCCGACGACCTCGGTGAGGTCGACGGTCGCGCCGCCGAGGTCGCGCACGACGAAGCCGCCGTCGTCGCCATCTTCGGATTCCGGCGTCTCGGTCGGTTCGGGTGTTTCGGACGGTTCGGGCGTCTCTGTGGCCGCCGCGTCGGTCGACTCGTGAGTCCCGGTTTCGGTCGCTGTCTCCGTCTCACTCGTCGCGTCGGCGGTTCCGGCCTGCGTTTCCGTCTCCGTCGCGTCGGCTTCGTCGGTCGCCGTCGCCCCGTCGCCGGCCCGGAAGATCCGCGTCTTCGAGAAGGAGACGTTCAGCGAGTCGAAGTCGCCGATGGCGGCCGGGCGGTCGCTGATGAGCAGGCGGAACGAGCCGACGGCGTCGCTGGACGTGGTTTCGGCCTCGTCCGTCGCGGTCCCGTCGCCGCTCGTGCCGTCGCCGCCGGCCTCGCCGGCCCCGTCGGTGTTCGACCCGCTACAGCCCGCGAGCAGGCCGACCCCGACGCCGACGCTCGACGCGAGGAACCGTCGCCGTCTCATCGGTCCCGCTCCTCCGCGGTGATACTCGCCGTCCGATACTGTCCGGTCGTGTCAGCTGTGCTGTCGACTGCCGTCGGGCGCTCACTGCGGCCCGACGAGACTGCGTTGACCCAATCCATGCCGTTGGTCGGGAGGGTATCGAGGGGGATATGCTCCGCGATAGGTCAAACGGCGTTCGTCCTCTCTGAACGGTTTGAACGGTCCTGTCGTATCTGAACGGTTTTACCGCCGACGGTCCACGTGCTGATAATGGCAAACTCGAACGCGAAGGGCGACCGCCGCGAGCGCGAACTGGTCAACGCCCTCGACGAGGCGGGGTTCGCGGTGATGCGCGCGCCCGCCAGCGGCAGCGCCACCGAGCGCGAACTGCCGGACGTGCTGACCGGCGACGGCGAGACGTTCTACGCCATCGAGGCGAAGTCCAGCGCCGGCGACCCCATCTATCTCACCGGCGAGGAGGTCGAGGCGCTGCTGTTCTTCGCGCGGAACTTCGGGGCGAAACCGCGTATCGCCGTCCGCTTCGACCGCGAGGACTGGTACTTCTTCCACCCCGGCGACCTCCACACGACCGACGGCGGGAACTACCGCGTCAAGAAGGAGACGGCCATCGCCGACGGGACGGACTTCGAGGAGTTCGTCGGCCACTCGCAGAAGGTCACGCTGGACGAGGTGGCCGACGACGGTCCCGACCAGGGCGTGCTGGACGTGCTGTCGGCGTTCGAGCGCGGCGACCTCTCGAAGGAGGAGGCCGCCGCCATGCTGGACTAGCGGGCCTCAGCCGTCGACGGTATCGACCAGGCGCTCGTCGGTCCGCTCCAGCCGCGAGCGCGGGAAGGCGTACCGGCGCGGGTCGTCAGCGCGAACGGCGTCCGAGAGGTACGCCGCCTCCACGACGAAGTCGTCCGCGGGATAGCCGTCGTTGGTATCGTAGGCAGCGACCGTCTCGCCGGTGGCCTCGACGACGCGCTCGCTGGCGCGCTCGTCGGTCACGCGAACGACGACGAGCCTGTCGCCCGTCTCGCGGTCCCGAGCGACGTCGCCCGGCGTCAGTCGGCACCGCTCGCAGAGATGGGGCGTGGGGGCGTCCTCAGCGACGAACGTGACCGTCCCGCAGGCGTCGCAGGTCGCCCGCTGCTTGCCCGGCGGCGCGACCCGCCGGGCGGTGATCTCGATGGCCACGCGCCGCAGGTGCTTGCAGCGCTCGCCGCGGATGCGGTTGTCGGGGCAGGAACAGGACCGCCGTTTCACGTCGACGAGGTACGTGTGGCCGCTCTCGGTGGTGACGGCGTACGTGCTCCCCTCGCGCGGACTGACGGCCATGCGCTCGGTCCAGGCGCGCGCGGCGCGGTCGGGGAGGGCGTGGAGGTCCGGTGCGAGTGCAGTGCGATCTCTGTCCGCTGTTGGTTCGATGAGCGTCATAGGCGCGGACACGGCTGTGTTTCGGTGTGTGTCCAGTCGAAACGTAGGTGCTCCACGGAAGTAAATCGCTCGGCGAGCCGCCTTCGCCCGCGCGCTTCGATACCCTTTTTGCCGGCCCTGCGGAAGCGCGCCACATGGATATCGAGCGGGAGACGGTCCTGCAAATCGTGATCTCGGCGATCGCCGTGGTGATCTTCGTCGCCGCGGCCGCGTTCGTCTCGCAGACCTACATGGTCGACACCAGCATCGGTCCCACCGGCGGCGTCGCGCTCGTGGGCGTCATCGGGCTGTTCATCGTCGTGATGACCGTCGCCGGCCTCTGGCTGGAGCGCCAGCAGTTCTAGGCGTCGGCCTCGTCTTCGCTCTCCCCGTCCTCGCGCCAGTCGACCAGTTCGTCTTCTTCGGCGTCGTCTAGCTTCTGTTCGTAGTAGCCCATCGGGTGGGAAATCGTCTCGCAGAGGTCGTCCTTGTTGACGCAGTCGCCGTACGACTGCATCGTCGAACACGCCGGCGTCGAGTACTCCGTCGGGCTCGTCTCCCCGCGGATGTGGTCGACCTGGTAGCGGGTCGCCTCCTCGCCGAAGCCGGGGTTGACCTGGAACAGGTCGACGATTTCGTCGGTCGTCATGCCGATGCCGGTGAGGAACGCGGCGATGGCGAACCGGGAGTGGTGTTCGAGGTGTTCGCCCTTCTGGACTTGGTCGAGGAGCGCCTTCATGCAGGGCGGGAACAGGTCCGGGACGACGGTGTCGATCTCCCGCGTCAGGTCGAGGTCGGAGAGGATTTCCTGAAGATACTCGACTTCTTCCTCCAGTTCCGCGGCGATGGCGTCGGGCACGTCGAAGGGCAGTCCCTCGGTCACGCGGTGGCGGATGGCCTGCTTCAGCAGGACGTTCAGTTCCTCGGCTGTGACCCGGACCCACCCGTCTGCGAGCGCCCGGTTGACCAGCCGCCAGGCGTCGCCGCGCTGGTCGGCCGCCAGGTCGAGGTACGCCCCCACTTCGACGCGGAAGCCGTCGCCAGCCTCCCGGACCGCGCTCGCGAGGTCGAACTCCGCGAGCAGTTCGTCGCGGTCCAGTCGGGCGCTCTGGGTCGATTTCAGCTCCGTCGTCGTCGCGAACTCCTCGGTGAAGCGCTCGTAGGCCGTCGCGGCCTCCGCCTGCGCGTATCGGCGGGTGCAGATGTGCACGTCGACGAGCGACACCAGGACGCGCGCGACGGGGTAGGACAGCAGTTCCACGCGGGTCCGGCGGTGGGGCTCGCCGATGGTCCCGTCGGTGATGGCCGACTCGACGCGCTCCAGCGCCCGCGTCGTGACCGCCTCGTTCGTCGCGACCACCTCACCGAGGTCCACCGCTGCCGCCTCGACGGCCGCCCGAGACTGCTCTAAAAACGGATAGCGCGCGTGCAGCGGTTCCATTGCCAGCACCTTTCGGACGGGGGCGAATAAAATTGCCGTCACCGAACGACCCGTCGCGAGCGGCGGTCGCGCCCCGCCGGAGCCGGCCGCGACGCCAGCGACTGTCCCGGACCTCTCAGGCAGGGCTATACACGTAGCGTCGTCGGGCGCCCGACCCAATACAGCTAGCGGACAAGCGGATACCCGTCACCCCTCTCTATCGACGTGTGGTAAGGACGAGAGGGGTGGTGGTTGGGACGCCGCCCCTCGACGGGTAACTGCCCCACACAGGCACACATGACGCACCAACACGACACCGATTCACGGTCTGGCATCCGAGCGACCTTCGAAGAGTACGACGTTGGCGAGAGCACGGTCGCCCACATCGGCGACCCCGAGAACCGGTCGGCCTGGATCCAGTCGACTGTCTCCGTCGACGTGCGGCGATAACGGCCGTCCGCTCACCGACACTACGGAGCCCTCACACCGCTTCGGCCCTTCTCGCTTCGCTCTCTGCGGTCTGCGGTCCTTTTCTCGCTCTCTCACGCGCTTGGCTCGCGGCTCCGCCGCTCGACGTTTCAGTGATTCTCGCTCCGCTCGAACCACTCTACGCCTCGCGGGTCGTTCCTCCCCGCTCGGGCATTCGAGGCCTCCCTCTGGTCGGCCTCGCTATTGCTCGCGGTTCCCTTCGGTCACCGCTCGACTGAGAAGTGGTCTTCGCTGCACTCAGACCACTCTACGTCCTCAACGGCTCACTCCACTCGCCGTTTCGGTCGGAGGTTCTTCGCTACGCTCAGAACCTCCCTACGTCTCACGGCTTCGCCGCTCGACTATACGGCGGTCCTCGCTACGCTCGGACCGCCCTACGTCCCGTGCTGCCAGGAATCCATATACTCGGCCTGGGTGTCGGTCAGGGCGTCGAACGCGACTCCCTCGGCGTCCAGTTTGATCTCGGCGACCTCCTTGTCCAGTTCGTCCGGGACGGCGTGGACGCCGGCGTCGTAGTCGTCGCCGTTCTCGACCAGTTCCCGGACGCAGACGGCTTGCACGCCGAAGCTCTGGTCCATGACCTCGACCGGGTGGCCCAGCGCGATGGGGGTCGCGAGGTTGACGAGTCGGCCCTCGGCGAGGACGTTCAGCCGGCGGCCGTCGGCCATCTCGTAGGTCTGGACGCCGTCGCGGCCCTCGTAGGTGTCGCTGGCGAGGTCCGACAGCGCGTCGAGATCGATCTCCACGTCGAAGTGCCCGGCGTTGGCGAGCAGGACGCCGTCCTGCATGGCCTCGAAGTGCTCCTCGACGATCACGTCGCGGTTGCCCGTCGTCGTGATGAACACGTCGCCCTCGGCGGCGGCCTCGGCCATCGGCATGACGTCGTAGCCCTCCATGTGGGCTTCGAGCGCGCGGCGGGGCTCGACTTCCGTGACGACCACGTCTGCGTTCTGGCCGGCGGCCTTCTTCGCGACGCCCTTGCCGCAGTAACCGTAGCCCGCGACGACGACGGTCTTGCCGGCCCACGAGAGGTTCGTCGTCATGGCGATCGAGGCCAGCGAGGACTCGCCGGTGCCGTGGACGTTGTCGAACAGGCGCTTCATCGGCGTGTCGTTGACGGCGAACACCGGGTACTTCAGTTCGCCGTCCTCGTCCATGGCGCGCAGGCGGTGGACGCCGGTGGTGGTCTCCTCGGCCCCGCCGACGATGGTGTCGATGAGTTCGGGGTAGTCCTCGTGGATGGCCGCGACGAGGTCCATGCCGTCGTCGACGGTGATTGTCGGCTCGTGGTCGATCACGGCCTCGATGGCGTCGTAGTACGCCTCGTCGTCGACGCCGCGCTCGGCGTAGGAGGTGACGCCGTCGACGGCGTCGAGCGCGGCGCTCACGTCGTCGTGCGTCGAGAGGGGGTTACAGCCGGTGATGGCGACCTCCGCGCCGCCGACGGCGAGAATCTCGGCCAGCACGGCGGTCTTCGCTTCGACGTGCATCGCCATCCCGATGCGCTCGTCGGCGAACGGCTGGTCCGCTTCGAAGCGCTCGCGGAGCGCACCGCAGATCGGCATGTGCTGGATTGCCCAGTCCATCTTCTTGCGGCCCGACTCGCGGGCCGCGTCGGCGTCGTCGAGACGCTCAGAGATAGGGGACGTCATGCCCGAACAGTAGCATAGATGTCGTAAAGTCCTACCGAAGCCGCTCAGTTGCCGCGGTCGCTCGGCGGGCCGTTGCCGCCACCGTTTCCACCGGCGTTGCCGCTGCCGCCACCGTTCCCGCCGCCGTTGCCGTTCTCACTGCTGGACCCGTCGTTCCCGCGCTCGTCCGACGCGTCGTCATCGTCCGCTTCAGCTTCGGTCTCTTCCTCGGTCTCCGTCTCCTCGTCCGTCTCGCCGTCCGGGCCGCGGTCCTCGGGCGGGCCGCGCCGGTCGCGCTCCTCGGTCTCGTTGTCGCCTTCGGTGTCGTCGTCAGCCGCGTTCGGGCCGCGGTCTTCCGGCGGGCCGCGGCGCGTGTCGTCGGTCTCGTTGTCGCCGTCGTCACCGAAGATGTCGGCCGGCGGGCCGCGGCGTTCGCTTGGATTGGTCGCGTTCTCGCTCTCGTCCGTCGCGTGCGCCGGCGGGCCGGCGTGGTCCGGCGCGTTGCCGGGGTTGTTCGCGGTGACGAAGCCGGCGACGGCCGGCCCGATGCCGCCCGTTCGGTTCTCGTCGCCGAGCAGGTTTGAGACGAACGCCGACACTTCGAGTCCGAAGGTCGCGAACTCCGTCTCGTTCGTCGCGTTCGCGGGTGCGACCGTCAGGTCGGCCGTCGTCGCGGTGGTCCGGTTGTCGGCGGTCGCGGTCACCTCGACGGTGACGTTCCGCTCGGGCGCGGGCAGCCCGACCGTGCCGTTCTCGCCGGTCGTGTAGTCGCCCGTTCCGGCGTAGGACGCGTTGTCGACCGCCTCGACGGCGACCGAGGCGTTCGCGACGCCCGTCTCGTTCGCCGTGACCGATACCGTCGCGCTCCCGTCGTCGGCCTGGGTGACGCCGACCGCGAGCGCGTTCCCCGCGGTGTTTCCGGCCGTGTCGGCACCGGCGACGAGTCCCGGGCCGGCGGCCAGTGCGACCAGTCCGACGGCGGCGTACAGGGCAAACAGTTTCGTGCGCATCGTACCCTGTACGTTCCCCGAGACGGCGATAAACACCCCCTCTCGTTCAACTCGTTCACCCCGTTCGAGGCGACGCTGAGACCGTCCGAGAACGGCCCATACCGTTTATGCGCTGTTCTCGTAGTTTAGTTACCACTTCGCTTCGATTGGCTAGTCCTCCGCGCGTTCGACCAGCGCCGCGGCGCGCTCGGCGGCCCGCTCGCGCACCGCCGCCTCGTCGAACACCTCGACGGTGCGGTCGCGCATGAGCACCTCGCCGTCGCAGACCGTGTGGCGCACGTCGCTCCCGCGGACGGCGTAGGCGAGGTGCGAGACGAGGTCGTGGGCCGGCGTCAGGTGCGGCGCGTCGAGGTCGATGACGGCGAGGTCGGCGTTCGCGCCGGCCTCGATGCGCCCGCTGTCGAAGCCGAGCAGGTCCGCGCCGTTCGCCGTCGCCATCTCCACGACCGTGCCGGCGTCGACGGCGCTCGCGTCGTCGGCCGCCAGTTTCCCGAGCATGGCCGCGTCGCGCATCTCGTCGAACATGTCGAGGTCGTTGTTCGAGGCCGCGCCGTCGGTCCCGATGCCGACGGTGACGCCCGCGTCGAGCAGGTCCTGGACGGGGGCCATCCCGCTGGCGAGTTTCATGTTCGAGGCCGGGCAGTGGGCGACGCCGGTGTCCGTCTCGGCCAGCAGGTCGATCTCGCTCTCGTCGACGTGGACGCCGTGGGCGACGTACGCGTCGCCGTCCAGCAGGCCGACCTCTTCGGCGTAGGCGAGCGGGCGCACGCCGCGCTCGTCGAGGATGGGCGTCACCTCGTCGCGCGTCTCGTTGGCGTGGAAGTGCATCGAGAGGCCCGCGTCGAACGCCTCGGGGACGAACTCCCGGAGGTACCCCTCGCCCACCGTCGTCAGCGAGTGGGGCTGGAACGTCGTCTTGATCCGGCCGTCGGCCGCGCCGTCGAGACGCTTCGCCACGTCGAGGCTCTCCTGTAGGTCCGCTCGCGCGCCCTCCTCGTCCTTGCCGACCGTGACCGCGGTGAACCCGAGCACGGCCCGCATCCCGGCCTGATCGACGGCCTCGGCGATCTCCTCGACCTCGAAGTACATGTCAGACAGTGCGGTCGTCCCGGACCGAATCATCTCGACCAGCCCGAGTTCCGCGCCGGCGCGGATGTCCTCGGGCGTCAGTTCCGCCTCCACCGGCCAGACGTCCTCGCGGAGCCACGCGTCGAGGGGCTTGTCGTCCGCCAGACCGCGAAGCATCGTCATCGCGACGTGGGTGTGGGCGTTGACCAGTCCCGGGATGACGAGGCCGCTCTCGGCGTCAAGTTCGTCGTCGCCGTCGAGCGCCCCGGGTTCGTCGACCGCGACGATCTCGCCGCTGTCCTGAGAGACCAGTACGTCCGCTCGCTCGACGGTCAGGTCCGGCCGGAGGACCCGTCCGCCGGTGAGGAGGAGTTCGGTCATGGCCGGGGCTTCGCCGTCGCCGGTCTTAGTTCGACGGGTCCGCGCCGCTTCCCGCTGTCGGGTGTCGGACCGCCGCCACACCCGCTGTCGCCTGCCGGACCGCCGCCGCTTCCGTAGCGGTCTTTCGCCTCCGTCCCGTTCGGTCGGTACAGATGGCCATCGCCGACCGCATCCACCGGCGCGTCCGCGGCTTCCGCCGCGAGAGCCCGGGTCGACTGCTGGGGGTCGTCGCCGCCGGGTGGTTCCTCGTCCTCGGGATGCGCTTCGTCGTCCCGGCCGTCCTGCCGACGATTCGCGAGGAGTTCGCCGTCTCGAACGCCCAGGCGGGGCTGGCGGTGACGGTCCTCTGGCTCACCTACGCCGCGATGCAGTTCCCCGCGGGCGTCCTCATCGACCGGATCGGCGAGCGGACGCTGCTGGTGGCCGCGGCGCTCCTGTCGGCCGCCGGCCTGCTCGGCTACTTCTTCGCGCCGGTGTTCTCGCTGTTCCTCCTCGCGACGGCCGCGTTCGGGTTCGGCAGCGGCCTGTACGGGCCGACGCGCGGGACCGTCCTCGCCCGCACGTTCGACGCCCGCGAGGGGACGGCCTTCGGCGTCGTCATGGCCGCCGGGTCCGTCGGCGCGGCCGCCCTGCCTGCGGTCGTCGCGCTGGTCACGACCCGCTACGGCTGGCGGCTGGCCTTCGCCGCCACCGCGCCGCTGTTCGCCCTCGTCGCCGTCGCCCTCTGGCTGACCGTCTCCGACCGCCCCGCCAGCGAGGCGACGCGCAGCCTCCGAGCGGACCTGCGGGCCGCCGTCGCCGGCTTCCGCCACCGGCCGCTCCTGCTCGCCGTCACCGGCGAGACGCTCATGCTGTTCGCCTTCCAGGCCGTGACCGCGTTTCTGACGACCTACCTCGTCACGGTCAGGGAGTTCCCGCAGGGGACCGCCGGCGCGCTCCTGTCGGTCCTGTTCGTCGGCGGCGCGCTCTCACAGACCGTCACCGGCCGCTTCGCCGACCGCTACGGGACGCCGACCGTCCTGACCGCCGTCGCGATCGTCAGCGTCGTCCCGCTCGCGCTCGTTCCGTCCGTCGAGGGCTTGCTCCCGCTCGCGGCCGTCGCCGCGGCCATCGGCGTCCGGATGAGCGCCGGCCCGCTGTCGAACGCGTACATGGTCGACTCGCTCCCGGACGCCGTCCAGGGGACCGGCTGGGGCCTGCTCCGGACGGCCTTCTTCGCGGTCAGCTCGCTCGGCTCGACCGCCGTGGGCCTGCTCGCCGACCGCGGCCTGTTCGACACCGCCTTCTATCTGCTGGCCGGCCTGACGCTGCTGGCGGCGGGCGCGTTCGCCGTCCTGCCGCGCCGCGAATCGTAGCGAGGGGAAAGACAGTTGCCCCGCGGGGTGCCAGTGTGGGTATGCGAATCGCCGTCCCCAACAAGGGCCGCCTGCACGAGCCGAGCGAGGAACTGCTGGAACGGGCCGGCCTCCACCTGGTCAACGGCGCGGACCGCCAGCTGCACGCAGAGACCGTCGATCCCGACGTGACCGTGCTGTACGCCCGCGCCGCCGACATCCCGGAGTACGTCGCCGACGGCGCGGCCGACGTGGGCATCACCGGCCTCGACCAGGTCCGCGAGTCCGTCCCCGACGAACTCGTCGAACTGCGCGACCTGGAGTTCGGCTCCTGTCGGCTCGTCCTCGCGGCGCCGGAGGACAGCCGCATCGAGACGGTCTACGACTTCGAGGGCGGCCGCATCGCCACCGAGTTCCCGACCATCACCCGCCGGTACTTCGACCGCGTCGACGTGGACGTGGACGTGACCGAGGTCTCCGGCGCGACGGAACTCACGCCGCACGTCGACATCGCCGACGGCATCGTCGACATCACCTCGACCGGGACGACGCTCCGGATGAACCGCCTCGAAGTCGTCTCCGAGGTGCTCGAGAGCTCCGTGCGACTGTTCGCCCGACCCGAGACGGCCGACGACGAGAAGGTGCAGCAGGTCGACACCGCGCTCGGCTCCGTCCTCGCCGCCGAGGACAAGCGCTACCTCATGATGAACGCCCCCGAGGACGCCCTCGACGACGTCGAGGAGGTCCTGCCGGGCATGGGCGGGCCGACCGTGATGGACATCGCCGGCTCCGACCAGGTCGCCGTCCACGCCGTCGTCGAGGAGCGCGCCGTCTTCGAGACCATCAGCGCGCTCAAGGACGTGGGCGCGAGCGACGTGCTCGTGACCGAGATCGAGCGGCTGGTCGAATAGTACCTTTTTACGGTGGGGGTGTCCTCGGCCGCGAAGCGGCCTGCGGGCACCCCCGTCGCAAAAATCTACGCTAAAAAGGCTCCGAGCCGCGGCCTGCGGCCGCGGCTCGGAGTGAAACCGCGCCGGAGGCGCGGTACGTTATCCGCGCTCTGCCCCGCAGCCGCCGTGAATCACAGCTTGAATCGGGATGTGCGGCTACTCACTGGTCGAGGAGACCGGAGTCTGCGGATCGAACTGGCCGTCCCTGGTGGATTGAAAGGGCGAGGTCGGTTCCGGGAACCCCGGCGAAGAAAGGACTGCAGGCCGCAACGCGGCCGAAGCGCGCAGCGAGCCGCGGGACCGGAACCGGCCGAGGGCTTTCGTCGCCTACCCCTCTCAGTTCATTCCGGGCTCTGGGGCTCAGAAGAAGCGGAAGATGTTGTTCAGCGCGAACCCGAGTACCGCGGCGAACGCCAGGTGCAACGCGACGAGCGGGGCCGTCGACCGGGTCGAGAGCCGGTACGAGAGGCTGATGGCGATGCCGTCGGCGACGAGGGTGAGCAACAGGACGACCGCCACGCCGAGGTCGGCCGAGACGAGGCCGGACTCGACGCCCCAGCGCTGGAGGATCAGCGAGACGAGCGCCGGCGCGACGGCCGCCTTCGCGGCCAGTTGGCTCGGCACGTCGCCGATGAAGAACGTCGCGGCGAGATGGAGCGTGACGCCGTAGAACAGCCAGGTGACGAGGACGGTCACGAGGACGGCGACGACGCCGCCGCCGGTCAGGCTCGGGGACCCGGACTGGAGCATACCCGGGGTACGGCGGGGCGGCGTTTGTGCGTTGTGTTCGCGCCGCCCGGCGGCGGACCGGCACGCTCATGCCCGCTCGCCCACACCGCTCGGGCGTGTACGTCCTCGAACTCGGCGGGCAGGACGACGCCTTCGCGGCGCGGGAGGCGGCGAGCGCCGCCACCGCGGTCGACCTGCTCGCGCCCGGCCTCGCGACGGCGCGAGGCGTCAGCGATCGCGTCCGCCACCTCGCGTTCACCCACCGTGCCTGCGACCTGGTCGGGACCACAGCGCCAGACCTCGAGAGCGCCGAGGCGCTGCTCGACGCGGCCACGATAGATCGCGCTGGGAGCGTCGCGGTCCGCGCAGTCGACGTGCGAGCGAGCACCGGGACCGACACCCAGCGCGCCGAGCGGACGCTGGGCGGCGTCCTGACCGACCGCGGCTTCGACGTGGACCTCGAAACCCCGGACCACGTTCTCTACGCCTACTTCTCGGACCCCGACGGCGACGAGGAGGGCGGAACCGGCGAGGCCTGCTGCGCCCTCGGCTGGCTCGACGCAGAGAGCGTCCGTGACTTCGGCGAGCGCCAGCCCACTGACCGCCCCTTCTTCCAGCCCGGGAGCATGGACCCGCTCGAAGCCCGCGCGCTGGTCAACGTCGCCGGCGCTCGGCCGGGCGCGACGGTGCTCGACCCGATGTGTGGCACCGGCGGCCTCCTGCTCGAAGCGGGGTTGGTCGGCGCTCGCGCCGTCGGCGGCGACGCACAGGAAAAGATGGTCCGCGGGACGCGCGAGAACCTCCGCTACGCCCTCGACGGCGACGGGCACCCCGACCGGGCCGCCTACCCCGAACCGGGCGCTTGGGACGTGTTCCGGGCCGACGCGGCCTCGCTGCCGGTCGGCGAGGACGGCGTCGACGCCGTCGTCTTCGACGCCCCCTACGGCCGTCAGTCACGCATCGAGGGCGATCTCGACCCCCTCGTTTCCGGTGCGCTCGGCGACGCGAACCGGGTGGCGTCGCGCTGCGTGCTCGTCGCCGACCGCGACTGGCGCGACGCCGCGACCGACGCCGGGTGGACCGTCGACGGCTACTTCCGCCGGCGCGTCCACCGCTCGCTCGTCAGGCATATCCACGTCCTGGAGTGAACGCTCGTCCACTTTCCGTGGACGTACGGTCGCAAAAACCGCACTGTGAGCAAGGTTTATACGATAACGAGTGCCACATGCGTATAAGTATGCCTACCTGGTCAGATCCGGCACCCTGTGACGACGACGAACGGCTCTTCGAGTGCCCGGACTGCGGGAAGCGCCTCTGTAGCGACCTTTCGGCAGTGTCGTGCGACCGTTGCGAGACGGAGATGCAGAACCTCAGCGTCCCGCGGCCGGAGTAACAATCGGCCGGTGGCGGCTATTCGCCGAGTAGCTCGAACGCGCGTTCCGTGTCGCCGTCCATTCGCTCCAGCAGCGACCGCGCCCGCTCCTTGGCCGCCTCGTCGCACGTGGTCAGCACCATCCCCTCGTCCGGCTGGCCGTAGACGACGCTGGCCCCGGCGGGCGCGACGACCACGGCCGGGAGCGCGGCGAGGTCTTCCTCCCCGTCCACGTCGAGCAGCGTCGTCTCGTCGCTCTCGACGCCGTCCCGGATCGCCGAAAGCAGCGCCGCGGTCAGCGTCGCCGCCGGGTTCTCGACGGTCCGCTCGTCGTCGAAGCCGCCGATGGCGGCCGTCACCTCGCCGTCGACGGCCGAGCGCTTGGTCTGCTCGTCGACGAGCGCCAGATCGGGAATACGGCCGCCCTCGATCAGGTGGTAGGTGACCATGTCGCCGACGGCGATCAGCGGCTCGCCGGCGTCTGCGAGCAGCGCCGCCGTATCGGTGTAAATCGGGCCGAGCGGCTCCTTCAGTTCGTCTCGCAGGCCGCGCGGGAGTTCGAGAACGGTGTCGGACACGTCAGCGGACTTTCAGCGCGTACTTGCCCGGCTTGGTGACTTCCATCTCTTTGGCGATGTCCGAGCGCTCGGGATGAGCGATGACGACGTAGCCGGCCCAGTCCTCGGTCAGCGACGTGCCGCCGCAGGCCTCGCACTGGCTCTCGATCTCCGCGCCCTGGACGCGGTGACAGTCGCGACAGACGAGTCGGTCAGCCATCAGCTATCACCGGCCTCGGCCGTCCCCTCGCGGCGCTCGCGCTCCTCCTGGAGCCAGCCGTGCTTGCCCAGCCCGACCTGCTTGGCCGTGAGGCCGATCTTGGAGTCGCGCGGGTTTCGCTCGTCGATGCTCTTCGTGACGATCCGCGCCCGGACGGCGTCGCCGACGGTGAGCGTCCGGTTGGACTCCCGAGAGGCGAGCTGCTGGTTCTCCTCGTCGTAGGCGAGGTATTCGTCGGAGATCTGCGAGACGTGCAGCAGGCCGTCGACCGGCCCGATGCCGATGAACGCCCCGAAGTTGACGACCTCGACGACCTCCCCGTCGACCACTTCCTGCATCTGCGGGTCGAAGGTCAGCGCGTCGAACTCGGCCTCGTAGTAGACGCCGGGCTCGTTCGGCAGGACGGCCCCGTCGCCGATGTCGTGGACCTCGATGACGGAGACGACGCTACCAACGTCCTCGTCCATTCGACCTTCGAGTTTCTCCTGCAGGAGCTTCTTGACCAGCCCCGGACTGACATCCGCCAGAAACCGCGGCGGGACTTCGACCGTATCGCGTAGGCGTACCCGTTTATACATGTGTTATGGTTGAGTGATACCCAGTTTGTTCCGGCCCCTTAAACTAATTACTGGAACGCCCGCGTCGAGCAGGCGGCGTTTGAGGGGCTTGTCGTTCGTGACCGCGTGCGTCGCGTCGTCGCGCCGCGCGAGTTCGAGGACCGCGTCGTCCGCGTAGTCGGCCGTCGTCTCGCGGACCGTACAGCGGTCGAGCAGGTCCCGACCGACGGCGGCCGCGGTGGCCTCCTCGCCCGCGCCGTCGGCCAGTTTCTCCAGTTCGTCGCGGACGGCCGCCGGCACGACGTACTCCGCCGCGTCGACGACCCGTTCGAGTTCCTCGAACAGGCGGACGTTACATTCGACCGGCATCATCAGCGCGTTCGTGTCCAGCACGAGCATCACCGCAGCGTGCCGACGCCGATGAGCCGCCACCGCGCGCCGACACGGCGGTTGATGGCGATCTTCGCGCCCGACTCCGCACAGACGGGGCGCTTGAGTGCGACTTCACACTCGTCGTCCCGGGCGCTCGTGACCGAGCCGACGGTGGTCGCGGTCCCGATGGTCAACATCAGCGGCTCGCCGGTCGAGATCTCGTCGACCTCGCCGCCGTCGTCGCCGACGATGCGTTCGAGCAGGTCCACGTCCATCGTGAACGTCTCGCGGGTCGGCGGGAGGCTGCCGGGCGGGCCGGCGACCTGGCCGGCCAGCGCGTCGCCCTTCGTGATCGAGGGGTCGAGCCCGGTGCCGACGCCGAGCAGGCCGCCCGGCGTCACCGTGTCGACGAAGTCGCCGCCCGACTGGAGCGAGCGGACCGTCGTCGTCACGGGCTGCCACTCCGTCTTGCCGCCCTCTTCGACCTCGCGGCCGGGACGGAGTTCGATCTCGTCGTCGACCTCCAGTTCCCCGCTGACGAGCGAACCGCCCAGCACGCCGCCCATCAGGTCCTCCCAGGTCGTGCCCGGGCGGTTGATGTCGAACGAGCGCGCGACCATCATGCGGGCGTCCGCGTCGGGGTCGCGCTCGGGGGTGGGGATCTCCTCCTCGATGGCCTCGATGAGCAGGTCGATGTTGGCCTCCTGGCCGGCGCTGATGGGGACGACCGGCGCGCCCTCGGCGACGGTCCCCTCCACGAACTCCTGGATCTGCTCGTAGTTCTGTTTCGCCCGCTCCTCGTCGACGAGGTCGACCTTGTTCTGGGCGATGACGATGTTGTCGATGCCGATGATGTCGAGCGCGCTCAGGTGCTCCTCGGTCTGGGCCTGCGGGACGGGCTCGGTCGCCGAGATGACCAGCACCGCGCCGTCCATGATGGCCGCGCCGGACAGCATCGTCGCCATGAGCGTCTCGTGGCCGGGGGCGTCCACGAACGACACCGTCCGGAGGTGCTCGGTGTCGACGTCGTGGTCCTCGCAGTGCTCGGAGACGGTGAACGCCTCTGGCTCCTCGGCCTCCGGGCAGCGACGGAACGTCGCGTCGGCGTAGCCGAGTCGGATAGAGATACCGCGCTTCATCTCCTCGGAGTGCTGGTCGGTCCATTCGCCGGACAGCGCCTGTACGAGCGTGGTCTTGCCGTGGTCGACGTGCCCGACGAGTCCGATGTTCACCTCCGGTTGTTTGTTCGATGTCATTTCGAGAGTAATCTTGGTTGAGTTTCGCCACGTGCAACTGATAAACCTACTGTTTGCGCCCGGAGACCGCCCGTCGAGACAGGGCCGCGGCCGCCGAGACGCTCGCTCGTCGGACGACGGGACGCCCGGACGGCGCGGTTCCGGCGACTGTCCGTCCGGCGTGGAAACTCAAAACTTAAACGCGCGGACCGGAAAGGGTCGCGCATGGCTAGCTTCGAGAAAGCGTCCGACCGAATCCTGAGCAAGCAGATTTGCATGCGCTGTAACGCCCGCAACCCCCAGCGCGCACGCCAGTGCCGCAAGTGCGGCTACGGCAATCTCCGCCCGAAGGCCAAGGAACCGCGCAGCGCATAACGCCGCCGTCTTTCTCTCGTCGACACTGCGACGCGCCGAGCCGCGCCGCCCGCCGCCGGGGCCCCACCGCCCGAGCCGCTACCCCACCCGTCGCTCGTCGGCCGCGCCCGCGCCGAGGGTCCCGATGCGGACCGACGCGTGCGAGACGATGAGCTCCAGCAGCTTGCGGTCCTCCTCGGCGACGGCGGCGTCGCCGGTCGTCAGCGAGACCACCACGATGGCCGTCGCTCCGTCGTCGTGGACGACCGCGGACACGCCGCCAGCCACGTCCTCGGGGAGGTCGACCGGGAAGCCGTCGGCGTGGACGACCACGTCCCCCTGCTGCTGTGACCGGAGCGCGCCGGCCAGTCGCCCGACCGCGTCGCGTTCGACGGTCCGAACCGTGTTCGCGAGCGGGACCGCGCCGCCGTCGCCGACCCGGACGACCGCGGTCTCCTCCATCCCCGTCATCGTCCCGAGCGCCTCGACGACGAAGGCGGCCACGCCGTCGACGCTCTGGGCGCTGGCGATCGCCCGGCCGTAGTTGTTCACGTCCGCGGCTTTCCCGGCGAACGCCTCGATTCGGTCGCGCTCGCGTTCGAGTTCGCGGAGCCGGGCCCGGCTCTGGGCGTCGTAGAGGCCGACCAGCACGCCCGCGAGCGCGCCGACCGTGGCGAGATCGACGGTGAGCACCGACGCCCGGGCGAGCGAGCCGGTGGCGACGCGCTGGCCGAACAGCACCAGCGCCGCGACCGCCGCGAGCGCGACCGTGCCGCCGACCGCCCACGCCGCGACCCGCGTCGCCGCCCCCTCGAACGTCGAGTCCCGGGCCAGCCAGACGCCGGCGTAGGCGACGGCGAGCCCCATCGCGGCGAACGGCAGCGCGTCGAGGGCGATCGCCACCGGGATGTCGGTCTGCTGAAGCGCGTGCAGGACCTGGATGGCGGCCAGCGCGACGCCGGCGACGGCGAGCGCCGCTCCCGTCCCCCGTCGCTGATTCATGCCCGTACCTGACGCCCGAGCGAGGAGAGCGTTACGCCGCGCTCGGACGGCCGCCGGCCCCCCTCACTCGTCGGGATACTTCGGCTCCCGGCGCTCGGCGCGCTCCAGCGCCCGCTCGACCACCGCGCGGACGTCGCCGTGGAAGACGCCGCCGTGGCCCGAGTACATGTGCTCGACGCTGTCGGGCATCCGTGCGAGCAGGGCCTCGACGCTCTGGATGAGCCGTTCGCGGGACTGGCCCGGCCGGTCCGTCCGGCCGAACGAGCCGTCGTCGAACGCGCCGTCGTCGTGGACGACCACGTCGCCCGAGAACAGCGACGCGTCCGAGACCAGCGAGACGTGGTCGTCGGCGTGGCCCGGCGTGTACACGACCTCGCACTCCTCGTCGCCGACCAGCAGGGTGTCGCCGTCGTCGAGCGCGCGGTCCCGCCGCGGGTGGGCGGCGTAGGCGTACAGCGGCGCGTCGAAGGCGTCGAGCACGGCGTCGAGTTGCTGGACGTGGTCGCCGTGCTGGTGCGTCAGCACGACGGCGTCGAGCGAGTCGGCGCGCTCGCGGATCGCGTCGACGACGCCGTCCATCGCGCCCGCGTCGACCAGCGTCGTCCGCTCGCCGACCGCGAGGTAGGCGTTGCAGGTGAACGTATCCGCGTCGGCCGTGACGTTGTGAACGTCCATGTCCGAGACCAGTGGCGCGGCCCGCTTGAGTGTACTGTCCGCGCCCGTTCCCGGCGACGGCCATCGCCACTCGCCATCCCCGCGACGTCTCGCGGTTATTCGGGTTCTGACCTCGCTCAGCGGACCGGAACGGCCCGCAGGGGCCGCGATACGGACGAACCGGCGAGTGATTTTTCACTGTGAACGTCATAGTCCCACACGTACCATGGGGTTCGGGAGCTACGATGAGTCGGAACAAGACAACCAGGAGTACGACACAGACTTCGAGGACGAGGACGGCCTCGATGCTGAAGAAAACGCCCACGAGGGAGACGTGGAGTTCGAGTTCACGGCCTCGAACGACGAGCTCCTCGACAGGCTGAAAGACATCAAGAACGACCAGAACACGTGACGCGGACCGCCGTGCGTCGTCCCGGCCGCGACCGCGCGCAGTCTCGCGGTCGTCCCGGGAAGCGGCCGCGACGGGCCGGATGAAAGCGGGGGTTCGCGCCCTCGGCATCGCCGAGTCGTACAGCGACGAGACCAGCCGCCTCGCCGGCGCGGTCGTCCGCGCCAGTCGGGTGGTCGACGGCTTCGTTTTCGGAAGGTGTGCGGTCGGCGGGAGCGACGCGACCGACGCCGTCTGCGGAATGGTCGACCGCCTCGGCCGCGAGGACGTCCGCTACCTGCTGGCGGCCGGCATCGCGCCGGCGTGGTTCAACGTCCTCGACCTCCCGGAAATCGCCGACCGCACCGACCTGCCGGTCGTCTCGGTCACCTTCGAGTCCTCGCCCGGGCTGGAGGGGGCCATCCGCGAGGCGTTCGACGACCCCGAGACCGTCCGGGACAGACTGTCGACCTACCGCGCCCAGCCCGACCGGCGGGCGGTGTCGGTGAACGACGAGACCGTGTACGTCCGGGCGGTCGGTCTCGGCGACGCCGAGGCGGCCGACGTGGTCCGCGCGTTCACGCCAGAGGGCGGCCGGCCGGAACCGTTGCGGGTCGCCAGGCTCGCCGCCCGGGCGCGCGACGCCGAGTGAGATCGACCGCAGTCACTGTGCGCCTCGATCGAGCCCCGGACCGCCGCGTTTGATAGGCCCCGGCACGAACGGCGGGCATGGAGCAGATGGACGGCCTCGACGTGGTCGACTGCGAGCGCTGTGACGACCTCTGTGCGTCGCGCTCGCGCATCGTCAACGGCGTCGGGCCCGCGGACGCGGACCTGCTGTTCGTCGGCGAGGCCCCCGGCGCGAACGAGGACGAGCGGGGCGAGCCCTTCGTCGGCCGGAGCGGCGACGTGCTGGACGAGACGCTGCGCGAGGTCGGACTGGACCGCGGCGACGTGCGCATCACCAACTGCGTGCGCTGTCGCCCGCCGGACAACCGCGACCCTCGGACGGGCGAGCTCGCGAACTGCCGCGAGTACCTGGAGACCGAGATCGACCGCGTCGACCCCGAAGTCGTGGTCACGCTCGGGAAGGTCCCGGCCGAGCACCTGCTCGAGCGCGACGTGGCCGTCACCGGCGAGGCGGGCGAGGTGTTCGACGTGGCCGTCGCCGGCCAGCCCCGCCGCGTCCTCGTCTCCGTCCACCCGGCGGCGACGCTGTACGACCCGAGCCAGTCGGAGACGTTCGAGGCGGCCCTCGAAACCGCGGCGGAGTTCACCGACGCCCGGAGCGGGCAGTCGCGGCTCGGCGAGTTCTAGGCGGCTGCTAGCGTGCTGTCCCGCGACGGACTTGCGCGAACAGGAAGTCACTTATCCGCCGTCGGCGAACGAACCGGTATGAGTGTCAGACAGACGACCGCGGACGTGGTCGTCGTCGATTACGGGCTGGGGAACCTGAGGAGCGTCACGCGCGGCCTCGAACGCGCCGGCGCGGACGTGACCCTCTCCGAGGACCCGGCCGAGTTCGACGCGGCCGACGGCGTCGTCCTCCCCGGCGTCGGCGCGTTCTCCGAGGGGATGGACAACGCCGGGCCGTTCCGCGACGCGCTGGTCGAACAGGCCGAGGCGGGCACGCCCCTGTTCGGCATCTGCCTCGGGATGCAGATGCTCCTGACGACGAGCGAGGAGGCCGACCACGCGGGCCAGGGCGACGCCGAGGGGCTGGACCTCGTCCCCGGGAAGAACGTCCGGTTCAGCCGCGACCAGACCGTCCCGCACATGGGCTGGAACGAACTCGACGTGGTGCGCGACCACCCGCTCGTCGAGGGCGTCGACGGCGAGTACGCCTACTTCGTCCACTCCTACTACGCCGTCCCCGACGACGAGGGCGCGACGGTGGCGACGACTGACTACGGCGTCGACTTCGCCTCCGTCGTCGCCAACGAGGCCGGCAACGTCTTCGGCACGCAGTTCCACCCGGAGAAGTCCGGCGAGACGGGGCTCCGAATTCTCCGGAACTTCGTCGATTACTGCATCGACCGCTGACCGCGCTACCATCCGCTGCCATGACAGACGACGACGCCGTCGCGCTGATCACGGGGGCCGCCTCGGGCATCGGCGCGGCCACGGCGCTGGCGTTCGCCGACGCGGGCTGGACCGTCTACGCGACCGACGTACGGCCCGAGTTCCCCGACGACGTGTCCGAGCGCTGTCGATGTCTCGAACTCGACGTGACCGACGCGGAGCGGTGCGCCGCGGTCGTGGACCGGATTTTCGACGAGGCCGGACGGCTCGACTGCCTGGTGAACAACGCCGGCTACGCGGTCGCCGGGCCCGTCGAGGACGTGTCGACCGACGCCGCCCGCGAGCAGTTCGACGTGCTCGTCCACGGCCCGCACCGCCTCGCTCGCGCCGTGCTCCCCCTGATGCGAGAGCGGGGCGGGCGAATCGTCACCGTCTCCAGCGTCCTCGGTCAGGCCGCCTCGCCCGGCCTCGGAACGTACGCCGCCGGGAAGGCAGCCGTCGAGTCGATGACCGACGCGCTCCGGATCGAACTCGCCGACGAGCCGGTCCACGTCGCGCTCGTGGAACCGGCGTGGGTCGACACCGGCTTCGCCGACGGCGCGCTCGACGGCCTCGACGCGGCCGACCGGACGCCCGCCTACGACCGGACCTACGACGCCCTGGAGGACGGCTGGGTCGTCGACGGCGGGCCGCTGGCGGCGTCGCCCGAGACCGTCGCGGCGTCGGTGCTCGCCGCGGCGACCGACGACCCGCCGCGGGCCCGCTACCCCGTCGGCCCGTTCGCCGCGTTCGTTCGGTGGACCCACTGGCTCCCGGCGCGAGTACAGGACCCGATTCACCGGGCGTTCGGCCGCGCGAGCGCGGCCCTGGGGCGGTGGCTGTGACGCGCCGCCCCGCCGACGGCGACCGCGTCCGCCTCTCGACCGGCCACGAGGTGACGCTCCCGCTGGTGACCGAGGCGACGATGGCCGGCGCGGTCCTGCCGGCGGACGACGACGCCGTCGCGTCCCTGCTCCCGGACGGGCTTCACCCGGTCAGCGTCACCCCGCGTCGGGCTGGGGTCGTCGTCCTCTGCGTCGAGTACCGCCGCATCGGCGACGACGCGATGGCCCCCTACGACGAGTTCGCTGTCGCGTTCCCGGCGACGACAGATGGTCGACGAGCGCCGTTGCTCCCCCTGCTCACCCGCGCGGCCGGCGGCTACGTCTGGTCGCTCCCGGTCACCTCGGAGCCGGCCCGCGCCCTCGGCGACGAGGTCTGGGGCTTCCCGAAGACGGTGGCCGACATCACCCACCGCGACGACGCGACCCGCCGCGAGACGACGGTCGTCGAGGACGGCGACCGCGTGGCGACGGTCGCCATCGACTGGCCGCAGTCCCTGCCCCGCGAGGAGCGGAGCCACGCCTACGCTGTTCGAGCCGACCGCCTCCTGCAAATCCCGATCTCGTTCCGGGGGCAGTTCGGCGTCGCGCCGCTGAGCGCCCGCGTCGCGATCGATTTGGGCGAGCACGACCGCGCGGACACGCTCCGCTCGCTCGACATCGGTTCGCGGTCGTTCCTCGGTTTTTCCCTCGACGGCGAGATAGCGTACGGGGCGGGTCGGCCGGTCGAGTGAGAGCGATGTGCGTCGGGTTCGAGTGGAGAACGAAGCGGAACGTGGCGGTAGCGGTGCGGTGGCGGGTACAACCACGAACAGACGGCGGCCGCAGGCCGCGACTCGGAGCCTTTTTGGCGTAGATTTTTGCGAACCCGCTCCCCACAGCGCGCTCACAGAGCGCGCGAGGAGAGGGGGTGAAGTAAGAAGGTACTACAGGAAGTCCCGCACGTCCGAGTACCACATGTCGTGTTCGTCGACGGCGTCGATGGCCTCGGCGACGCGGACGGCGATGGCGTGCCAGCACAGTTGGTCGGGGTCCTCGGGGTCGAGGTTGTACTCGCTGTCGGCGCAGGTGCAGCCGTCGTCCTCGACGATGTACTCGTCGTCGTGGCCGACGACGACGGTGAAGTCGCGGTACTGCTTGACCCGGCTCTCGCCGACGGCCTCGATGGCCTGGCTGCCCCGGTCGCCGTGGGCGTCGACGATAGCCGCGACTGCGTCGGGGGTCAGCTCCCCCGCATCGCGCAGGTCGGCCACCCACTCCTCGACGGCGGTCACACTCGTGATAGGCAAAGGGGTGACAAAACGGCGTCGGCTCTCGAAGGGGCCGCCGCTCGCTTCGCGACCGCGAGCGAGTCCGCCTCACACGCGCTGGGTCGGCACACGTGACAGCCGGCTATCCACTTTCCCGAAGGGTAAACAGGGTGTAGGCCATTCCACGGCTATGGTATTCGGGGTCCCGTGGCTCGCGCTCGGGTCGCTCGCCTCGGGGCTCGCCTCGCTGTATCTGCTCGCCCAGTTGCGCGGGCACAGACGGAAGCCGGGCGCGACGTGGTTCGTCGCGACGGTCGCCACGCAGACCGTCTGGTGTCTCGCTTACGGCGCGGCGCTGCTGACGTTCGATCCGACCGCGCGCCTCGCCCTGGAGATGCTCACGTGGCTCTGCGTCCTCTGGATCGGGTTCTTCTTCCTCTCGTTCGCGCTGGGCTACACCGGCCGAACGGCTATCGTCGAGAGCAGGTGGTACCTCGCGGCGGCCGCGCTGCCGCTCGCGGGGTCGCTCCTGGTCGTGACGAACCCCGTTCACGGCGCGATGTGGCGCGACTTCGCGGTCGTTCCGACGCTCGGAGCCGCCGGTGCCGCGTACGCCGTCCTCCCGCTGGGGCTGCTCGCGATCGTCGTCGCCATGCTGTTCGTCAGCTTCGGGACGCTGCTGGTGCTCGACACTGTCGTCAGCTACGGGCCGCTGTACCGACGCGAGGCGCTCGCCGTCGGCCTGAGTCCGATTCCGCCGGGGGCCGCGGTGCTGCTGTGGGCCGGCGGTGTCGGCCCGCTCTCGGCGGTCAATCTCACGCCGCTCCTGTTCCTGCCCCACGTCGCGCTGGACCTGTACGCGTTCGTCCGCAGCGACATGTTCGAGTTCCACCCGGCGACCCGGCGGGCCGGCGAGCGGGCCGCCATCGACGACATCGCCACGCCGGTGGCCATCGTCGACGAGCGAGGCCGCGTCGTGAATCTCAACCCCGCCGCCGAGCGGATGCTCGCCGTGGACAAGCGCGACGTGCTCACCGACCCACTGAACGACCTGCTGGGCGGCGACGGCGTCCCGACCGACGGCGGGGACGGGCGACTCGGTATCGAGAACGGCGGTCGCCGCCGCGAGTTCAAGGTCAGGCAGACGCCGCTGCGCGACGGCTCGGGGACGCGGCTCGGACACACCGTCGTGTTCCAGGACGTCACCGACGAGCTCCGGCGCGAGCGCCGCCTCGAAGTGCTCAATCGCTTCCTGCGTCACAACGTCCGCAACGAGGGCGTCGTCATCCGGGGCCGCGCGGAACTGCTCGCGTCGCGACTGGACGGCGAGCACGCCGACTACGCGGCGACCATCGAGGACTCGATCGACCGCCTCGTCGCCTCCGGCGAGAAGGCCCGCACGCTCTCGGACGCGGCGGCCGACGACACCGGTGTCGAGTCGGTCGCGCTCGATTCCCTCGTGGGCGACGTGGTCGATTCGTTGGCCGCGGCAGACGGAGCCGTGACGGTGGACGTTCCCGCGGACCTCCATCTGGTCACCCGGCCCGCGCTGCTCTCCGTCCTGCTCTCGAACCTCGTCGAGAACGCGCTCCAGCACGTGCCGGACCCGACGGTCACCGTCGCGGCGGCCGTCGAGGGCGAGGACGTGGTGCTGTCGGTCAGCGACGACGGGCCCGGCGTCCCCGACCACGAGCTCGGCGTCATCGAGCGCGGCCGCGAGACGGATCTGCGCCACGGCAGCGGCATCGGCCTCTGGCTCGTCCGCTGGACGGCGACGACGCTCGGGGCCGACCTCCAGTTCGACACGAGCGACGGGACCACCGCGACCGTTCGCCTGCCGCGTGAGCGGGCCGCGAGCGGCGAGGTCGCGGAGGGGGGCGACGCGCGGGCGACCGACGCCTGAGGCGACTGGGCGTCGCCAGGCGCGGTCGCGCCGGAGGTCGAACGACTTAACGGCGCTCGCGCGGACCGAGCAGTATGCGCGTCAGCGAGGGCCGGGTGTCGGTCACGGTGCCGGAACAGCCCGACGCGGGGAAGGGCGCGGACGTGTTCTTCAACCCCGTTCAGGAACTGAACCGAGACCTCACCGTGGCGGCGCTGCGGGCCTACCGCGAGCGGACGCCGGACGCGTCGACGTACCTCGACGCCACCGCGGCCAGCGGCATCCGCGGCGTCCGCGCCGCGGCGAACGACTGGGAGACGACGCTGTGTGACATCGACGACGACGCGACGGCGCTGTGCGAGGCGAACCTCGCGCGCAACGACCTCGCCGCCGAGGTCCGCCGGGCCGACGCGAACGTCCTCATGCATTCGGAGGCGTTCGACGTGGTCGACGTGGACCCGTTCGGGACGCCGATTCCCTTCGCCGACGCGGCCGTCCAGGGCACGAAACGCCTCCTCTGCGTGACGGCCACCGACACGGCCCCGCTGTGCGGGGCGCACTTCGAGAGCGGCGTCCGCTCGTACGGCGCGGTCCCGCGCAACACGGAGTTCCACGCCGAGATGGGGATGCGCGTCCTCCTCTCGGCGATGGTCCGCACCGCCGCCCGCTACGACATCGCCGCCCGCCCGGTGCTGAGCCACGCCACGAAGCACTACGCCCGCACCTACCTCGACTTCGAGCACGGCGCGCGCGTCGCCAACGACTGTATCGACGACCTCGGCTACGTCCACCACTGCCAGCACTGCCTCTGGCGCGACCACGAGCGGGGCCTCATCGCCGACGCGCCCGACGCCTGCCCGGTCTGTGACGAACACCTCCAGTCGGCCGGTCCCATCTGGCTCGGTCGGACCTGCGACCCCGACTTCACCGACGCCGTCGCCGAGCACGTGACCGACGACATGGGGACCGCCGAGAACGCCCGCGACCTCCTGTCGACGCTGTCGGCCGAACTCGACACGCCGACGCACTACGACCAGCACCGCCTCTGCAAGCGCTGGGGCCGCGGGGCCGAGGCGATGGATACCTTCGTCGAGAAACTTCGCGAGGCCGGCTTCGACGCCTCGCGGACGCACTACGGCGGGACGACGTTCAAGACGGACGCGGACGTGGTCGAGATCCGCGACGCGACGGCGGAGTAGCCCCGCTCAGTTCCCGAGCCCGAGCAGGAACGCCGTGATGACGATCGAGATGATCGCCGTGACGACGATGAGCAGCAGTATCACTAGCACCGGCGAGAGCGCGCGGTCGTCGGCGCGAAGGGTATCTGGAGTCATGTGTCGGGACGCCGCAGTTCCGGTCTGTTCGATGGCGCGGCGCGTGGTTCGCCTAGACGCGTCAACGGACTAAAACGTTCTCGTCGGGGCCGCCCGCGTCACCGACCGTTCGCGCGTCCCGCCCCACCGCTGACCGCCGAGACGAGGTCGTACCCCAGCAGGTACACCGGGCGCAGGAAGTAGTTCGCCATCCCGGCCAGGCCGAGCAGGCCGCCAATGGCCTGCACCTCACCGGGAGTGGCCGACAGGCGGACGACGAGGACGGCCGCCACGAGCAGCGGCGCGAGCCACAGCGAGTGCAGGATGTCGCCGACGTGGATACCGGCGACGGGACCGAATCGGTCAGGGTCGGGGCGAAGCGCGTACAGCCCACCGGAGAGCGCGAGGAAGCCGGCGACGACCGGGAGCGACGCGCCGACGCCGCCGACGCCCAGCCCGATGGCCAGTGCGGCGGCGACGAGCAACAGCGCCGTCACCCGCATCGTCCCGTGTCTGATGGCCGCTTCCGTGTCCATGTCCGGTGGTTGGCGGGACCGTGCATAAACCCTGTGAGCGGCGACCGGCGCCCCTTTCTTAACACCTATCGGCGTCGACCGCAAAGCGACGCCGAAGACGTGCGTCCCACACTCAACCCAGTGCGTGGTGTCCTGCTGTTCGTCGGCGCGCTGCTGGCGCGGGCCGGGCTCGTCGAGCGCGAGCGGATCCGCCGGGCCACGGACCTGTCCTGGCCCCGCATCGTCACGGGGCTGGCGCGGATGTCGAAGTCGACCGTCGACGTGGCGATGGTCGGCCTCGCGCTCGGTCCGACGGCCATCGCCGGCGTCGGGTTCGCCGCCCCGTTCTGGGAACTGGTGTTCGCGCTGGGCGGCGGCGTCGCCGGCGGGACCATCGGGATGGTGTCACAGCGTTACGGGGCCGACGCCGACGAGGAACTGGCGCTGACGGTGACGACCAGCGCCGCCGTCGTGCTCGCGCTGACCGTCCCGCTGGCCGCCGCGTACTGGCTCCTGCCCGGCCCCCTCGTCGACCTCGTCGGGACGGGCGCCGGCGCGGTCGACTACGGCACGCGGTACCTGCGCGTCGTCGCGCTGGGCGCGCCGTTCGCCGGACTGAATCTCATCGCGAGCCGGACGCTCGTGGGGGCCGACGACGCCTGGTCGCCCATGGTGCTGCGGGCCGGCGGCGCGGTCGTCAACATCGCGCTGAACGCGGTGTTCATCTTCGTCCTCGGCATGGGCGTCGTCGGCGCGGCGCTGGGGACGGTCGTCGCGAACGTGCTGGTCTCGACCGGATTCGCCGTCGGCCTGGCCCGCGGCGGGCTCCCCGGCATCGGCCGGTTCCCGGTTCGGATTCCGATCTCACGGCCCTTCTTCGACGGGGAGCTGGTCCGGGACCTCGCGACCACGGGCTCGCCGCTCGTCGGCGCGAACCTCGCGCGGACCGGGGCGCAGTTCCCGCGGCTGTTCATCGTCGGCCTGTTCGGCCCGGCCGTCGTCTCCGCCTACGTCGTCGCGCTCCGCGTGCGTGCGCTGCTCGACACGCCGAACTGGGGGCTGAGCCTCGCCTCGAGCAGCCTCGTCGGGCAGGCCCTCGGCGAGGACGACGAGGGCGAAGCGACGGTGTGGGCGCAGACGGTCCTCCGGCTGAGCGTCGGCGTCTACCTGGTCGTCGCGGCGGCGCTGCTCCCGTTCTCGCGGCTCGTCGCTCGCCTGTTCGTCTCCGACCCCGCGGTGCTCCCGCTCGTGACGGTGTTCGTCGCCGTCGCCTGCGCGAGCGTCGTCTTCCGCGGCGTCGACGGCGGGTCCACCGGTCCGCTCCGGGCCAGCGGCGACACGCGCTGGCCGCTGTACTCGCAACTGGCCGGGATGTACCTGTTCGCGCTTCCGGTGGCGTACCTCGGCGTCGTCACGCCGCTCGGCGAACTCGCGCTGTACGCCTCGCTCGTCGTCGAGACGGCCGTGCCGGCGGCGGTGACGTACTACCGCTTTCGCTCGGGGACGTGGCGGATCGTCAGCCGCTCGTACCGGCCCGACGCGGCGCTCGACGACTGACGACGACGCTGACCGGCGTCTCGCGACGCCCCGACACGCCCGTGCAATCAATCAGTCGACAGTATATTTGTGTCGCCGCCCGCAGTGACGCTCGTGGACCGCACACGCGCCGTCTCGGTCGCCCGAAGCGTCGTCCGCACCGTCCGCGAGGAGGAGATCTCCTTCCTCGCCGCCGGTATCGCCTACTACATGTTCGTCTCGCTGCTGCCCCTGCTGTTGCTGGGGCTGGTCGTCGGGACGCTGGTGGGCGGCGCGGCGTTCGCCGCCCGCATCGTCAGCGCCGCCGGAGCGGTACTCACGCCCGCGGCGTCGACACTGCTCGAAGACGCGCTGACGAGCGGCGCGGGCCGCGGTGGCGCGACGGTCCTCGGGCTGGCCGTCACGACCTGGAGCGCGCTCAAGGTGTTCCGCGGCCTCGACTCGGCGTTCTCTCGCGTCTACGGCACCCACGAGCAGCGTTCCCTCGTCGGCGAACTCGCCGACGGCCTGTCGGCGCTCGCCGGCATCGGCGTCGCGCTGGCGGGACTCGCGGCCGTCAGCGCGCTCGGAGCCGTCCTCGGCGTCCGGGTCGCCCTCGGCGGGTTCGCGCTCATGCCCGTGCTCACGGTGGCGTTTCTGCCGCTGTACTACCTGTTCCCCGACGAGGGAATGTCGCTCGGGAGCGCGCTGCCCGGGGCGATGTTCGCCGGCGTCGGCTGGACGCTCCTCGGGACGGGGTTCAGCGTCTACGCGGCCCAGGCGGACTCGTATCAGGTGTACGGCGTCATCGGCGGCGTCCTGTTGCTGGTGACGTGGTTCTACTTCGCCGGCCAGGTCCTGCTCGTCGGGGCGGCGCTCAACGCGGCGCTCGCGTCGGACCGGCAACTACAACAGGAACCGCGCCGACGGTCCGGCAAAGCGATGAGCGAGGACGCTGACGAGCCAGATTCGCCCCCGCCGGACGGGGGGGCCGACGATTCCGAACCGGGTGCCGACGACCTGACGGAGGCGGAACTGCGCGAACTGCGCGAGGAGTTCGAGTCGTTCCGCGACGACGTCGAGGACCGCACCCTCCACCGCGACGAGGTGAGAGCCGACCTCAAGCAGTACGTCCGCCGACGGATGCGCCGCGGCCACGCCCGCCAGTGGGGCCCCTACGTCGTGTTGCTGTACGGGACTCTGATGACGCTGGGCGCGTTCTACTACCTGCAGGGCCTGTGGGCCGTCCTGGCGATGCTCGTCGTCTGGCTCTCGACGCTCGGGCTGTACGTGGTGATGATCGCGGTCGGCGTCACCGTCACCGCGACCGGCCTCCCGGGTCGCCTGCTCGACCGCGTCCGCGACTGGCGACAGTGACGCGGACCGCCGGCGTCACCGAGCTGCTGTCGGCGCTGCCCGGCGCGGTGGTCGTTCTGTTCGCGCTCGTCACGCAGCTCGGAGACTTCTGGTTCACGTTCCTCTCGTGTAGCCTGCTGTACTGGGTCGGGTCGCGGACGCCCGGAATCGGCCGCGGACTCACCCGCGAACGGGCGGCGATGCTCGTCGCGCTGCTGGCCGGCGCGGTCGCGCTGGCCGTCTCGCTGAAGGCGGTGTTCGCGCTCCCGCGTCCGCCGGGGGCGGGCACGGCGGCTCACGCGGACCTCCTGCCGGTCGCGGTCCGCGGCGTCTACGAGTCGATGGCGACCGGCGAGGGCTACGGCTTCCCCAGCGGGCACGCGACCGTCTCGCTGCTCGTCTGGGGCGGCTTCGCGTGGGCGCTCCGGGTCGGCACGCGCCGGACCCGCGCCGCCGTGGCCGGGACCGTCGTCGCGCTCGTCGGCCTCTCGCGACTGGTGCTCGGCGTCCACTACCTCGCCGACGTGCTCGCGGGGTTCGCCATCGCAGGCACGTTCCTCTGGCTCGCCGTCGGCGTGCTCAGAACGCCCGAGCGGGTGTTCGGGCTGGCTGCCGTCATCGCGGCCCTCGCCGTGTTCGCGTCGGGATTCACCACCGACACCGCGGCGGCGCTCGGGCTGACCGTCGCCGGCGCTGTCGTCTGGCCGCTGGTGTCCGACGGCGTCCCCGAACCGACGACCCGCGGTGCGGCCGCCACGACGGCCCTCGGGTTCGGAACGGTCGTGGTCATCCTCGGCGCGACTCTCGGGCTCGATCCGACGCCGGGCGTCACGGCGCTGGCCGCTGGGCTGGGCACCGGGCTACTGCTGGCGCTGCCGCTGGCCGGTGAGCGCCTCGCGAAAAAATACTGAGTCGGGTCCGCTTAGAACGTCTCGAGGTACTGGTCGAGTTCCCACTCGGAGACCTCGACGATGTACTCCTGGAACTCCTGGCGCTTGGCCTCGACGAAGTTCTCGTAGACGTGCTCGCCGAGGGCGTCCTGGACGACTTCGTCCTCTTCGAGGGCGTCGACGGCCTCGCCGAGGTTCGACGGCAGCGTGGTGATGCCGTACTCCTCGCGCTTCTCCTCGTCGAACTCGTAGATGTTCTCGCGGACGGGGTCGTCGCAGTCGAGGTCCTTCTCGATGCCGTCAAGCCCGGCGTGGATGAGCGCCGCGAAGGCGAGATAGGGGTTACACGACGGATCGGGGAAGCGGGCCTCGATGCGGCTGGCGGCCGGCGTGCGAGCGGCCGGCTTGCGGATGAGCGCCGAGCGGTTGCGGTCCGACCAGGCGACGTAGACGGGGGCCTCGTAGCCCGGGACGAGTCGCTTGTAGGAGTTCACGGTCGGGTTCGTCACCGCGGCGAGGGCCTCGGCGTGCTCGAGGACGCCGGCGGTGAAGCTCTTCGCCGTGTCGCTGAGGTTGAACTCGTCGTCGTCGTCGTGGAACGCGTTCTCGCCGTCCTCGGTGAACAGCGAGATGTGGGTGTGCATGCCGGAGCCGTTGATGCGGGCGATGGGCTTAGGCATGAACGTCGCGTGCAGGTCGTGCTGGGCCGCGATGGCGCGGACGACGGCGCGGAAGGTGCCGACGTTGTCGGCCGTCGAGAGCGCGTCGTCGTAGGTGAAGTTGATCTCGTGTTGACCCTGGGCGACCTCGTGGTGGGAGGCCTCGATGTTGAAGCCCATGTCCTCGAGACCGTAGATGATGTCTCGGCGCACGTCGCTGGCGAGGTCCTTCGGCGCGAGGTCGAAGTAGCCGCCGGCGTCGTTGGTCTTGGTCGTCGCGCGGCCGTCTTCGTCCTCCTCGAACAGGAAGAACTCCGGCTCGGGCGCGGCGTTGACCGTATAGCCCATCTCCTCGGCGCGGTCGATGGCGCGCTTCAGGACGCCTCGCGGGTCGCCGGAGAACGGCTTGCCGGTCGAGGTGTCCATGACGTCACAGATGAGTCGAGCGCTGGAACCGCCCTCGACGTTCTCGCGCCACGGGAGGATAGCGAACGTCGACGGGTCCGGGTCCAGACGCATGTCGGACTCCTGGATGCGGACGAAGCCGTCGATGGAGGAGCCGTCGAAGTAGATGCCCTCTGTGAACGCCTTCTCCGCCTGGTCCGCCGTGATGGACACGTTCTTGACTGTGCCGAGGATGTCTGTGAACTGGAGTCGCAGGAAGTCGACGTTCTTCTCTTCGATCTCGTCGAGTACCTCCTGTGCCTCCTCTGAGAGTTCGCTTGTCATCTTTGGACAGTCGATAGGAACATTGCTACTACTAAAACCCTGCTGATTTGCGCAAAGGTTTCGGACCTTTCGCTTACATTTGGACATTCGTAAAATTCTAAACCCTGGGGGACGTTCTCGGATGTAATGACGTACGAAAATCTCGACCGTGAGCTAGTGAATGCCCTTCTGGGGGACGGCCGCGCGAGCCTCCGAAGCCTGGGCGAAGACCTCGACGTCTCGGTGACGACCGTCTCGAATCACCTCTCCGACCTCGAGGACGAGGGAATCATCAACGGCTACACGCCGAAGGTCGACTACGACAAGCTCGGCTACGACGTGACCGCCATCATCCAACTCAAGGTGGAGGGGTCCTCGCTCCCCGAGGTCACCGAGAGCCTCAGAGAGCACAAGCAGATGATCTCCGTCTACGAGGTCACCGGCGACTACGACATCATCGCCGTCGGGAAGTTCACCGACACGGACGGCATGAACGCCCAGATCAAGGAACTGCTCACCGACCCGGAGATCAAGGAGTCGAACACGTCCGTCGTGCTCAACGCCGCGAGCGAACACGAGCAGTTCGAACTCGACCTCAGAGAGTAGTCCGAACCGCTTCTCGCCGTCGCGCTCGACGCTGACCGGCGGGACTCTCCCGCTCTCGGCTCGCGCTCGACCCCCTCCGAGCACCGCAGTGGTGTTCGATACCCCGTCGCAATCGTGTCACGAAATCGAACGGAGACCGGGAACCGACGACTACTTGACTGACCGGTCAGTTAGCTAGCCGTAATGAGCGACAGCGGCACGGCCGACGACATCATGGGGGCGACCTACCGTGCGCTGTGTTCCCACGGCTACGCCGACCTGACGATGCAGGACATCGCCGACGAGTCGGACAAGAGCAAGGCCTCCCTCCACTACCACTACGACAGCAAGCACGACCTCCTCTGTGCGTTCCTCGAGTACCTCTACGACGGCTTCGTCGACCGCGTCGGCGACCCCGAGGGCGAGGACCCTCGGGCGCGCCTGCTCGCGCTCGTGGACGCGGTGCTCGACAAGCCCGAGGACGACAGCGAGGCGTTCGGGACCGCGATCCTCGAAATCCGCGCGCAGGCACCCTACGAACCGGGCTTTCGGGAGCGATTGACGCGATTCGACGAGTTCCTCGTGGACGAACTCGAAGCGATCCTCGAAGACGGGGTCGCCGACGGGACGTTCGACGAGGGCGTCGACCCCGAGGAGACCGCGCGGTTCGTCGTCACCGTCCTGACCGGGGCCGCGACCGAGCGCGTCACGGCCGGCCGACCGACCGAGTGCACCCGACGCATGCTCGCGGAGTACGTCCAGACGCACCTGCTGGCTGAGTCCCCGGAGGTCGAAGCATGAGCGACGGCCGCGGCCTCGGCGACCGGATCGGGGACCTGTTCAAGGGACAGGAGGACCTCGACCTGACCAGCGGCGACATCGGCAAGCCGCTCCTGTTCCTCTCGCTGCCAATCGTCATCACGAACCTGCTCCAGGTGGCGTACAACCTCGCGGACACGTTCTGGCTCGGCCAGTACTCGACGACGGCGCTGGCGGCCATCTCCTTCGCGTTCCCGATGATCTTCCTGCTCATCTCGCTGGGGATGGGGCTGTCGGTCGCCGGGAGCGTGCTGGTCGCCCAGCACACCGGGGCCGAGGAGCACCGCGAAGCCGAGTACGCCGCCTCCCAGACGGTGACGTTCGCCCTGCTCGTCTCGGTGGTGCTCGGCGTGACCGGCTACTTCTTCGTCGAGGACTTCCTCAGCCTGCTCGGCGCGTCCGAGCAGGTCCTGCCCGGCGCGACCGGCTACCTGCAGGTAGTCTCGCTCGGTCTGACGGCGATGTTCGGCTTCTTCGTGTTCATCTCGCTGATGCGCGGGGCCGGCGACACGATCACGCCGATGCTCGTCATGTTCGGGACGGTCGTGCTCAACATCGTGCTCGATCCGTTCCTCATCTTCGGCTGGTGGGTGTTCCCCGAGATGGGCGTCGTCGGCGCGGCCATCGCGACCATCTTCTCCCGCGCGGTGGCGCTGGTGGTCGGCCTCGGCATCCTGCTCTCGGGCACGCGCGGCGTGCGCATCCGCGCGGGAGACATGGCCCCCGACCTGTCGTATCTCACGAAGCTCCTGCGCCTCGGTATCCCGGCGTCCGTCGAGGGCACCGGCCGGGCGCTGTCGGTCAACGCCATGCTGTTCGTCGTCGGCACGTTCTCGGTCACGGTCGTCGCGGCCTTCGGCGTCGGCATCCGCGTGTTCTCGCTGGTGTTCATGCCCGCTATCGCGATGGACCGCGGCGTCGAGACCATGACCGGACAGAACCTCGGGGCGGACCGTCCCGACCGGGCGGCGACGGCCACCCACTTCGCGGCGCGCGTGTCGTTCGTCTTACTGACGGTGCTGGGCGCGGTCACGCTCTTCGCCGCGCCGGCCGTCGTCGGCGTCTTCAGCGACGACCCCGAAGTGGTCCGCATCGGGGCCGAGTTCCTCCAGTGGGTCGCGCCCACGTTCGGCTTCATCGGCATCGTCAGGGCCTACTCCGGCAGCTTTCGGGGAGCCGGCAAGACGCTCACCGCGGCCGCGCTGGCCGTGCTGATGCTCGGCGTCATCCGCCTGCCGATCGCCTGGATCGCTTCCCGCCCGGTGGCCGTCCCGGCGTGGTTCGGCCCGCAGATCGTCGACATCTTCGCCTACTCGATGGCCGAACAGGGCATCTGGCTGGCGTTCGGCGTCTCGAACGTCCTCGCCGCCGGCATCGCGGCCGCGTGGTTCTTCCGGGGGACGTGGCGCGACGCCGACCCGCGCTCGGCCGGGGAACCGACCGTTGCCGACGACTGATCCTTTCCGCTCGTCCCTCTAACGGCCGTATATCGCGGATAACTCCACGGGACGGCCGTCACGGACTGTCGTGGTTCGCTCGCGTTTTCTTATCAATTGAACAACTGTTGCCACACCACCGTTACATTGATAGGTACTAACTGCCAAACTCGAGTGTGGTAACCTATGTCGATGGGCGCGTATGACGACGACGAACACGAACGCCGTGAGCGCAAGAACAGCGAGGTCGACCTCTCGGAGGACGACGACCGGACAGCGTATCACGGGACCGTCGACTACGACGGAGGCGAATCCACCGAGGAACTGCTGGATCAGTTCAAGCAGATCAACTCGGACTAGCGGCCGTTCTCGACCGGACTCGTAACAGCGTCACAGAGACGGCCGTCACGACTGTCACGGCCACGACGTGACCGACCAGCGCCGCGAGCAGGACCGGCTGGTCCAGTACGAACGGGAGGAGAACGAGCTGGAGGACGCCGAAGCCCCAGGTCTCGAGGTCGGCGCGGACGAACACGCGCGCCGTCTCGGGATCGAACCGGTAGCGCGCCGACCGCCACAGGCCCGTGACGCTGGCCCACCAGCCCGTGCCGATGCGGTAGCTCACGTCCCAGAGGATGAGCAGCGTCAGGTACACCACCAGCACCGGCGGCTCGGGACCGAACAGGCGCTCGAACAGCGGTGTGGTGCTCACCCGGGGGTCGAAGACGAACAGGTGCGTCAACAGCGCGATGTACGCGAGGACGGACAGGACGACCTCGACGTTCGAGGAGAACAGCAGCGCCCGGTAGGTCTCTGGCACGTCGATGCGGCGGACGAGCGTGCTGATGCGAAGCATCTCCGCGCTCCCGATGGTCGCGACGAGCACGACGGCCGTCCCGGCGACGGCGGCGCTCCAGACGCCGTAGTACCACGACAGGCCGACGATGGCCACCTCGAAGACGAGGAGCTGTATCGCCATCGCCGCCCACGTGGGTACCTGGATGCCGGGGAGCGCGCCGACGATGCTCTCGTACACCCACGTCTCGCCGTATTCGGGATGCGGGCCGTCGTCGCTCATCCGCTCGCACCACCCGCGACCGCGGCCGCCCGGGCCGCTTCCAGACACCGCCGCTCGTCGAGCGCCAGTTCCACCGCCTCGTCGAAGGGCGTCAGGTCGACCCCGAACTCCTCGCGGACTGGCCCCGCGTCGGCCACGACCGGCGTCTTCAGGCCCTGAATCAGCGGCCGGGCTACCGTCGAGGGCACGTCCGTCATGAGTCCGACCCAGTACGCCGACAGCCGCGGCGTCAGCACCGGGACCGGAACGATGACCGGCTCCCCGGCCCCGACGAGTCGCCCCGTCCGCTTCAGGATCTCCGCGTAGCTCATCACGTCCGGTCCGCCGATCTCGTACGTCTCGTCGCCGGCCGCCGGTGCACGGAGTGCCCGCGTGAGATAGGCGATCACGTCGTCGATGGCGATGGGGTGGCAGTCGGTCCGGACCCACCGCGGCGTCAGCATCACCGGTAGCCGCGCGGTCAGTTCGCGGATCATCCGGAAGCTCGCCGACCCCGCGCCGATGACGATCGCCGCCCGGAACGTCGTCAGATCGTAGGTCCCCTCACCGAGGACGAACTCGACCTCGCGCCGGGACCGGAGATGCTCCGAGAGCGCGGCGTCGTCCTCGCCGAGGCCGCCGAGATAGATCACGCGGTCGACCCCCGAGTCGTCGGCCGCCTGCCGGAAGTTCCGCGCGGCCCGCCGGTCGCGCTCGGCGTAGTCGTCGCCGGCGTGCATCGAGTGGACGAGGTAGTACGCGGCGTCGACGCCGTCCAGGGCGGCCTCGAAGCTCCCGGCGTCGAGCAGATCGCCCGTGACGACGTCGACGGCCTCGGGCCCGTCGTATCGCTCGGGGTCGCGGACGAGCGCCCGAACCTCGTGGTCCGCCGCGCGGAGCGCGGGAACGAGGTGGCTCCCGACGAACCCCGTCGCGCCCGTCACCAGGACGTGCATACCCACTCTGCAGGTCGGGACGCGGTTAAAGCCGCCGTCTGACTGGCGTCTCAGTGTCAGGACCGCCGCCTCTCCGAACCGCCGCCTCAGGACTGTCGCACGAGCGGCTCGTACCAGTCGCGGTTCTCGCGGTACCAGTCGATGAACCTCGCGACGCCCTCCCGGATGGTGTGGTCCGGGTCGTAGCCCAGCAGTTCCTCGGCCCGGTCGGTCGCGGCGTGGGTGTGTTCGGCATCGGCGTCGTGGCGCTCCTCGTACACGAGGTCGAGATCGGGATCGATCTGGTCGCGGATCTCGGTGGCGAGCGTCTTGATCTCGATGTTGTCCGTCGAGCCGATATTCAGGGCCATGCCGTCGGCGGCGTCCTCGTCAAGCAGCGTCATGTTGGCCTCGATGACGTCCTCGATGTAGGTGAAGTCGCGCGTCTGCGTGCCGTCGCCGTAGATGACCGGCGGCTCGCCGTTGTGACACCGCGAGACGAAGTTCGAGATGGCCATGTTCGGGCGCATTCGCGGCCCGTAGACGGTGAAGTAGCGCAGCGCGACGGCCGGGAGGTCGTACACCTCGCTGTAGGCGCAGGCGTAGCGCTCGGCCGCGAGCTTCGACGCGCCGTAGGGCGAGACGGGCGTCGTCGGGTGCTCCTCGTCGTACGGAAGGTACTGGGGCTTGCCGTACACGGACGACGAGGAGGCCATCACGAACCGCTCGATGCCCTCGTCGCGGCAGGCGTCGAGGAGGTTCAGCGTCCCGTCGACGTTCACCTCGTCGTACTTGCGCGGGTCCTTGACGCTCGGGCGGACGCCGGCCTGGGCCGCCTGGTGGTAGACGTAGTCGGCGTCGGCGACGAGGTCGGTCACCAACTCCGCGTCGCGAACGTCGCCCGCGATGAACTCGTAGCTCCCGTCGCCGTCCGCGGCGGCTGTCTGTCCGGCTTCGATGTTGTGTCGCTTGATATCGAGATCGTAGAAGGGATCGCGGTTGTCCAGTACGACAACGTCGTGACCGTCTGCCGCGAACCGCTGTGCCAGGTGTCCGCCGATGAAGCCGGCACCCCCTGTAACGAGAATGTGCATTACGTGCAAGCAACCCAGCGGACGACAAAAGTATGTCGAGAGTTCACCGTTTTGAACGGTTCGAAGGACCCGTCTACCTTGAAGTGTACACGGTCCATAACTATACCCAGATGGCGTCTCGCCCATGCGACGGATGCGGACGGAAGGTGTCGATAGCCGGCGGCATCGCCGACATCTGGTCGCTGACGAACGATCCCACCGAGGGAATCGTGCTGGAACTGGGCGACGACACCGAACACTTCCTCTGTTACGACTGCATCGACCGCCTCCCCGACGACCGCGAGGTGACGGCGGCGGACGTAGCCGACCTCTAACGACGGCGCGTCTCGCGTTCGGATCGTGGCGTCCACCGCGTCACGCGCTCGTCGATACCGAGACGGCCGTCGCGCCAGCGAACGAACGCCAGTAACAGGAGGCCACCGAGGGCCACGAAGAGCATGTAGACGATCCCTTCTTCCCCGACCCAGCGCGCTGGCCCGACGATCTCGACGGCGAGCAGTTCGGGCGTCCGCTGTGAGTGGCCGAGACCGAACACCGCGCTCTGGGTGAAGTTGTACCAGACGTGAAAGCCGATCGGGAGCGCGAGGTCGCCGGTGAGCACGTACGCGCCGCTCAGGAGCAGTCCGGCGAGCAGGTAGTAGCCGTACTGGCTCGGGTGGTCGACCTTGCCCCCGTGCAGGAGGGCGAAGACGAGCGAACTCGCGAGCACTGCCATTCCGACCGCGGCCCACTGCGGGACGGGTCCGTCCGCGCCTTCGGCGAGGTTCTTTAGCATCGCGCCGCGGAAGACGACCTCCTCCCACGCCGACGCGAGGGCGACGTAACTGAAGACGACGACCATCGCCGCCGGAAACGAAAGGTCGCCCGCCCCCTCCGCGATGCCGACGACCGTGGCCCAGCCCGCGCCGACCGCGACGGCCAGCGCTCCGGCGTTGACGACGGTCGCTATCGCGCCGCCGACGGCGAACGACCGCCACCAGCGGCGGTCGAGCGACAGGCCGTACTCGCCGATCGGTCGACGGTCGATGACCCACGCACCGCCGAGGATCGTCGCGACGAGGATCGCCCCGATTCCGGCCGCTTCGATCGGTTCTCGGATCGGGTGCGCGAGCCGCGCTCGAACGACGGACTGCAGGGCCGCGAGGGCGAGAAACGACAGCACCATCGGCAACACCGCGCGAAGCGGCGCTCTGAGCCTGCCGTCCGCGCTGTTCCAGATCGGCCAGACGACGCGAGAGACGACCCGATCGACGACACTCTGGGTCTCTCGGCCGTCTCGCTGTTCCAGTGATTCCGGTGACATATCCGGACAGCCGGCCGGTAGCCACGTATCACCGCGGGCACCGCTTCCGCTTCGGAAGCCGGTGGGACGTTTTTATTGCGTCTCGCTCGCTCGAAGCGACCATGGACGCGGTCGGCGACGACGAACTGCTCGCCCTGCTCGAAGACGAGTACGCGCGGGCCATCATCGCCGAACTCACCACCGGACCGATGTCCGTCTCCGAACTCTGTGCGGCCTGCGAGATGTCCGACCCGACGGCGTATCGCCGCCTCGACCGACTCGAAGCGGCCGATCTCGTCGCCGAACGGCAGGCCGTCGACCCCGACGGCCACCACTACAAGCGCTACGTGGCGACCGTCGAGGACGTGACCGTCACGTTCGCCGACGGGACGTGCGACGTGGCGGTCACGCGGTCCTCGAAGGACCCGGCGGACCGATTCACTGACCTGTTCGAGGGGCTGTCCTGAGATGTTCGCGACACTACTGCAGATACGTACGGGCGGAACCGATCCGGGAATCGCGCTGGCCGTCGTCGCGCTCTCGGTTCTCTCGGTCGGGCTCTCGGCCGCCATCGCCGTCGTCCTCGTCCGCGGCTACCGTCGCGGGCCGGGACGGACGGGAATGCTGACGCTCGCCGTTGGCCTCCTCTTGCTCACGACCGTCCCGGAACTGCTCCGCATCGCGCTCCCCACGGCCACCGGTGTCGGCCTCGTCGGGCGCTCGCTCCTCGTGAGCGCCTGCGAACTGCTGGGGCTCGGAACGATCCTGTGGACCGTCTACGGGGGTGAGTCGTCGTGATGGCTCCCCTCGACCTGCTCGCACCGGACGCCGTCGCGGAACTCTCGCGGGCGTTGACGGCCGTCGTCGGACTGTTCGTCGCCTCGCTTGCCTACCGCGGCTACCGGCGCAACGACGCGCCGGGGATGCGGTGGCTCGCCGTCGGTATCGCGTCGCTGACCGCCGGCGTCTACGCCGCCGTCACGCTCGCCGACTGGACGGGTGCCGGGGCTGGAATCGTGTTACTCGTCAGAGGACTCGTGACCGTCGCGGGGCTCTGTGCCGTGCTGTACGCACTGCTCGTCGAGTGATTTCGGATAAGAACAAGTATCAGATGTGGTCGCTGAGACGACCGGAAATCTGCTTAGTTGCGGACGACGTTCGTCGCGCGGGGGCCCTTGTCGGCCTGTTCGATGTCGAATTCGATCTCCTCGCCTTCTTCGAGGTCCGGACCGCCGACGTCTTCCATGTGGAAGAACACGTCATCGTCCGCGTCGTCAGTCGAGATGAAACCGTAACCGCCTGTGTCGTTGAAGAAATCAACCTTACCGTTTGCCATTGCATATATTCGTACAGGGGGTATATGTATAAGGCTTCCGAGAGTTGCAGTACCACGACCGTGTGGGTGTGAACACGACCCACGAGCGAACGGGGCTCGTTGGGCGACAAGAAAGGTTTAGGCCGCCTCGCCCGTTGCCTTCTCGCGTGTACCCCGCGCGGATTCACGACGAGTTCCCCGCCCCCTCTTACCGGGGCAACCAGAAGCAGGCCCTGGCCGACATCCGCGCGGCCTTCGAACGCGGCAACGACGTGGTCCTAGTCCGCGCGCCGACCGGGAGCGGGAAGTCCCTGCTCGCGCGGGCCATCGCCGGCTGCGCCCGGACCGCGGGCGAGGCGGCTCCGGAGCAGGTCGTGGACGCCTACTACACGACGCCGCAGGTGTCCCAGCTGGACGACGTGGCCGAGGACGCCCTGCTCGAAGACCTCTGTGTCATCCGCGGGAAGAACAACTACGACTGCATCCTCCCCGGCGAGACGGACACGCCGGTGAACCAGGCCCCGTGCGTGCGCGAGCGACAGTTCGACTGCCAGGTCAAGCACCGCTGTCCGTACTTCTCCGACCGCGCCATCGCCTCGAACCGCCGCATCGCCGCGATGACGCTGGCGTACTTCATGCAGACCGCCGGCAGCGACGTGTTCGGTAAGCGCGACGTGGTGGTCATCGACGAGGCCCACGGCCTGGGCGAGTGGGCCGAGATGTACGCCACCATCGACCTCTCGCCAGAGACCATTCCGATGTGGCGCGACCTCGACGTGCCCGCCATCGACGGGCTGGACGAGGCCGTCTCGTTCACCGAGCGCGTCGAACACCTCGCCGAGCGCCGCGTGAAGGAACTACGCCGGAAGGAGGAACTGACTGGCGACGAAGTCGCCGAGCGCGACTCGCTGAACACGCTCCGCCAGGACCTCGGGTGGTTCCGCGAGGACTACACCGACACCGAGAGCGCGACGACGTGGGTCGTCGACCAGGCCGACCGCGAGGGCGCGCCGGTCACGATCAAGCCGATGAACCCCGAGCGCTACCTCAATCACACCGTCTGGGAGCGGGGCAACCGCTTCGCCCTGCTGTCGGCGACCATCCTCAACAAGGAGGCGTTCTGCGCGAACGTCGGTCTCGACCCGGACAACGTCGCGCTCGTGGAGGTCGGCCACACCTTCCCCGTCGAGAACCGGCCGCTGTACGACGTGGCCCAGGGGAAGATGACCTACGAGCACCGCGACGACACGCTCCCGAAGATCGCCCGCTCCATCGTCCGCATCATGGCCCGCCACCCCGACGAGAAGGGGCTGATCCACTGTCACTCCTACGCGATTCAGGAGCAGTTGAACGACCTCCTCGACGACCTCGGCGTCGGGGTCCGGGTCCGCACGCACGACAAGGACGGCCGCGACGGCGCGCTCTCGGCGTGGAAGCGCAGCGACAACCCCGACGTGTTCCTCTCGGTGAAGATGGAGGAGGCGCTGGACCTGGAGGGCGACCTCTGTCGCTGGCAGGTGCTGTGTAAGGCCCCGTACCCGAACACGCGAGACTCCCGCGTCGCCCAGCGCCTCGAAGACGGTCAGTGGGGCTGGTACTATCGGACGGCGCTGCGGACGGTCATCCAGGCCTGCGGCCGCGTCGTGCGCGCGCCCGACGACCACGGCGCGACGTACCTCGCGGACTCGTCGCTGCTGGACCTCTTCGAGCGCGCCGACCACGACATGCCCGACTGGTTCCGCGAGCAGGTCGACCGCCTCTCGGAGCCGGACCTCCCGGGATTCGCACCGGACCGGGCGCTCGCGGCCGTCAGTTCGGGCGCGAAGCGCCGGCACGACCGCTCGCGGTCGCGCTCGGGCGACGGGAGCCATCCCCTCTCGGACGTGTGGGACTAGAAGAAGAAGGTGAGCCCGTAGGCCATAGACGACCCGAGCATCAGCACGACGAGCGCGATGGCGATGACCTGCTGTCTATCCATACCCCCCCTTTGACCGCTGGCGTAATTAGGCGTTACGCCCGACTCAGTCGAGGGTGACCCACGTCAGGAAGGCCAGCGCGGCGGTCTCCAGAACGTGGAACGCGACCATCGCCTGCCACGCCGGGTCGGGGACCTTCGTGCTGAACCACACCGACAGGAGCGGATCGAGGAAGTAGACGTACAGCGCGAACACGTTCTCGACGCAGAGCAGCGCCGCGAACACCAGCATCCCGAGCGTGTGTTTCGAGCGCAGTCGCAGATAGCTCCGCGCCCACACCGCGCCGAGCGCGAGGAGCAACAGGACGTTCAGGGCGCTCGCGATGCGGGCCAGGTCGAGCCAGAGACTCATCGGCGCGCCTCCCTCGGCGGGTCGCCGGTCGTCTCGGGGCTGTGAGTGTTCTCAGTCATTGTCGAGTGTCTCGAGGATGTCTTCGACGACGGCCCAGTGGTTCCTGGCCGTCTCGGTCGGTAGGTACACCGCGCCGTAGTCGTCGCCGCTGGCGGTCACGACGTCGTTGTCGGCCAGCACGTCGAGGTGGTGGCGGACGGTGTCGTAGTTGAGGTCCAGGTCCTCGGCGAGCTGATTGGGGTTCCGGGGCCGCTCGTCGATGCGGCGCAGGATCCGGGCGCGGTTGTACCCGCCGCGCGTCCCCGCGAGCACGTACCAGAGGACCGCCTCCATTGCCCAGAAACACTCGAGCGCCCTACCTAAGACCGTCGACTCGGCCGGCCGCGCTCGATCAGTTCTCGACGATGAACTGGCCGGCGACTTCGGTGACCTCGGCCATCGTCTGTGGCTCGTCGACCGCCGCGGGGAAGGGAGATTCGGCGTTGAGTTCGTTGAGCATGGCGGCGTGGCGGGCCTCGACGCTGTGGATGCCGATGGCGGCCGAGAACACCTGGTCGTTCGACACCGTCGGCGCGGCTCCCTTGTAGGCGGCGACGCCGGTGTTCTCCAGCGCCCGCGCGACTCCGAGGAACTCGCTGGGGGTCTCGTAGCCGAAGTCGTACTCGGCCTCCTCGACCGGCGTCCCGCCGAGTTCGGTCACGGTGTCGCTGATGGCGCTGACGTGGGCGGCCTCGTGGTCGCCCACCGTCCGGAGGTGGTCGGGTACCATCGCGCGGACCTCGTCGCCGAAGGCCGAGAGCGCGTCGGCGCTCATCAGTTCGTCGTCGCTGAACGTCTCCAGGCCCTCGCGGTAGAAGGCGTTCTCCAGGTGTTCGAGCGTCAGCGCGTAGTTCAGGACGTTCACGTCCGAGGTGTCGTCGTCGGCCTTGCGGTCGGGGGTCGCGCGGTCGTCGCCGAGTTCGTAGGCGCTCGCGTCGACCTCGTTCGTGACGAACTGGCCGGCGACCTCCAGCACCTCGCTCATCGAACTGGCCTCGTCGACGGCCGCCGGGAACGGCGACGAACCGTTGACGAGGTTCAGGAAGGCGGCGTGGCGGGCCTCGACGCTGTGGATGCCCGCGGCCGCGGCCAGCACGTCGTTGTTCACGACCATCGGTGCGGCCCCGGCGTAGGCGGCGACGCCGGTGTTCTCCAGGGCTTCCGCGACGGCGAGGAACTCGCTGGGGGTCTCGTAGCCGAAGTCGTACTCGGCCTCCGCGACCGGCGTGCCGTTCAGTTGCTCGACGGTGTCGCTGATGGCGCTGACGTGGGCGGCCTCGTGGTCGCCCACCGTCCGCAGGTAGTCGGGCACCTCCATGCGCACGCGCTCGCCGAAGTCGGCGAGCACGTCGGCGTTCATCAGTTCGTCGTCGCTGAACGTCTCCAGGCCCTCGCGGTAAAAGGCGTTCTCTAAGTGTTCGAGCGTCAGCGCGTAGTTCAGGACGGGCACGTCGTCGGCCGGCGGCGTCGGCGTCTCGGTCTCGGTCGCCATCGCCTCCGTCTCGGTGTCCATCGTCTCCGTCTCCATCGCGTCGGTTTCGGTGGCCGAGCCGCCGTCGCCGCTCCCCGCGCAGCCGGCCAGCGCGGCCAGACTCAGCGAGGCGGTCGTGCCGAGGAATGCGCGTCGCGTCCGGTCTGCCGTGTCGTCGGATGGGTTCATGGCTACACCACGACCGAGGCAGGCCGGCCCTAAACCAATTTTCCGAATTCTGACATGATTGTCTCCGAACTGCGCCGAGACTCCGTCCGGACTCTCCCCCAATTTCGTCGGGAGTCGGGGCCGGTCGAATCGAACGTACTCGGGTACGTCTCGCGAAGGAAGCCTGAGACAGACGGTTCCGAAAACGAGCACATGTCAATTCGTTCTAGGCCCGGACGCGAAGTGACCGTCCGTGGCGTTATCCGGATTCCTATCAGATGCGATACTTCTCGGTCCCGAACTGACTTCGCGTCGCTCGTGGTGCCACGCCCCAGTCGGGAGTCACTCGATTCTGGCGTCGACGACGACGTGGGCGACGCCCTCGCTGTACGCCTTGACGCGACGGGTGTCGAGGATCTCGACTGACCGGCCGGCGTCGGCCGCCGCCGCTTCGAGTCTGTCGAGCGGGCGGTCGAACACCAGCGCGTCCGGCGTCGCCTCGTGCATGTGGAGGACGCCGCCGGGCGCGAGCGCAGCCAGTGCGCTGTCGAGGTACTCGTGTGCTTCGTAGTAGCCCATCACCACGCGGTCGGCGCGCGCCTCCGCCGCGAAGCCCTGACTCACGGGCCGCTCCGCGTCCCGTTCGTCCCCCTCGCGGCCCTTCTCGTCGGTCAGGCCCGCGCGCACGACCTCCCGGCAGTCTGCGCGGTAGGCGTGGACCCGCTCGTCGACGCGGTTGAGCCTGACGTTCTCGACGAGGTAGCGAAATGCCGTCGGGTTGCGCTCGACGGCCGTGACAGTGGCCCCGGCGCGGGCCATCGGGAGCGTGAAGTAGCCGATGCCGGCGAACATGTCGAGCACGCGCTCGCCGTCGCTCGCGGCTTCACCGCTCGCTCGTCCCGAGGGCCGGGTCCCCCGCCCCTCGCGCACCACGTCCCCCATCCGCGCCCGCTCGGCCTTGTTCCCCGGCGAGAACATGACTTCGGCGAGGTCCATCGCGTACCGGGTCCCGTGCTCGGTGTGGACCGTTTCCGTGTCCCCGACGCCGGCGACGACCTCGACGCTCGGCTCTCGGTGAGCGCCGGAGATGCCGTGCCGGGCCAGCACCGTGTCGGCCTCCCCGTGGAGCGCGAGCAGCGCCTCGCCCACCTCCCGGGGCCGCGGGCTGTCGCCCATGTCGACGAGCACGACCGAGCCGAGCACCGCCCACGACCCCGGCGCGGCGTCGATCTCGGCGTCGGTCCAGCCCCGCTCGCGAAGGTGGTCGTCGAGCGTGCGCAGGCGCGGTTCGCCGACCTGTCGGACGACCTCGCGGACCGGCGTCTCCCGCGGCGGGGCCGTCACCGGGGCGGCGACGGTCTCGTCGGTCCACTCGACGACGCTCCGGCCGTCGTCGTAGACGCCCTCGTCACGGAGCGACTCGATGGCGATCTGCGAGCGGGGCTTGGCGACGACCGCGGCCAGGCGTTGGTCGTCGCCGCCGTCGGCGTCCGGTCCAGAATCGGCGGCGTCCTCAGGCATCGTCGCCCGCGTCGCCCCCGTCGTCGGGCAGGACGTGCAGTCCGGCCTGGCTCTTCAGTACCGGGACCTCGTCGGCGTCGGTGTCGAGGTAGTCCGGACGCGGGACGGTCACGCTCTCGAACGTCTCGGGGTCGAGCACCTGCACCGCGTTCTCGTCCTCGACGGCGACGAGGGTCGTCGGCACGGCGTCCTCGCGGAACCCGAGGCGCTCGGCGTCGGGCGCGTCGCCCGCCTCGAAGCTGGCCTCGTAGTCCGCGCCCGTCGCCAGCCGCACGCCCTTGAGGTTCCCCTGGACCGAGCGCACGAGTACGGGGCCGTCGCCGTCATCCGGGTCGATGACCTCGCCCCGTCGGTACCGGGGCAGGCGGACGGCGTAGGTCATCCGATACAGCTCCTGGCCGTCCTCGTCCTCCGTGATGAGGCGGCGCGAGTCCGAGTACGAGCCGCCCAGCTGGGCGGTGATGCGCTTGGCGATGCCCAGCCCCATCTGGTTCGTCGAGATCTTCATGTTCAGGCCGTCGTCGACCTCCTTGACCTCCGTGACGAACGCGTTGCGGTCGCCGGTCTCCTCGCGGGCGGCGACGTACTCGCGGGCGATCTCCTCGGCTCGCTCGCGCTCCTCGTCCGTGGGGTCGCGCTCGTCGGCCCGGACCTGGACGATGCTGGCGAAGGAGCCGCCGGCGATCTTCCCGCAGCGCTTGCAGGTCTGCCGCGAGATGCGGACGGGGACGACCACCTGTTCGGTGACGGGCGTCCCGCGGATGACGCCGGAGAACTCGGCGTGCATCCGGATGTTGTTCTGGTCGACCTGTTCGGGCGCGACCTGCCAGGCGACCGACTGGGCGTCGACGTGGACGCCCAGCGCCTCGCTGACCTGCTCGACGGCGATGTCGGTGTAGTCCTCGGCCCCGATGTCGACCCAGCGGTTGCCCTTGTGGACCGCGCCACAGCGCGAGCAGACGCGGACCTGCACGACGTCGGGGGCGTCCACGAGGTCGAACTCCTCGAAGTAACAGGCGTCACAGAGGACGCGCTCGGTGTTGCGGCCGCCGCCGGCCCCGCCGAGGTCGGGGCGCTCGTCGGCCTCCTCCGGTATCTCGTCGCCACAGCGCGGACAGAACTCTCCCGACCGGCTCATTACCCGCCCTACTGTACTGAGCCGTTTAAGCCGTGCGTTCCGGCGCAAGCGAGCCGTTCCGGCGACCCTAATCGTCACACGGCGGCGTCGCGGTCGGCGTCTCGCGCGTCCGCTCGCGGAAGCGCCGCACCTCCGCGGCGAGCGTCTGGCGCTCGATCAGCGCGAAGCCGGCGACGACGACGAGGAAGCCGACCACCGTCCACGGCGACACCGCCGCGCCGAGGACCAGCCAGCCCGTGAGCGCCGCGAAGACGGGCGCGACGTACGCGACGAGGTTCGCGCGGACCGGGCCGACGCGGTCGATGAGGCCGAAGTAGATGGCGTAGGCCACCGCGGTCGACGGGATGGCGAGGGCGGCGACGCTCGCGACCGTCGCGGGGCCGACCCCCAGTGCGCTCGCCGGCGACTCGCCGGCCGCGAGGCTGACGACGTGGAGCAACACCGCGCCGACGGCCATCGCCCACGCCGTGAGGGCGACGCTCTCCATGCGGGGGCCGACGCGCCGGAGCAGGACGCTCCCGACGGCGACCGCCGCGGCCGCGCCGAGGACGAGCACCTGTCCGACCGCGCTCGCGTCGGCGAGCGACGACGGCGACGGCCGGACGATGAGGACGACGCCGGCCAGCGCGATTCCGATGCCGAGCGCGCCGACCCGCGAGAGCCGGTCGCCCAGCAGCCACCACGCGAAGACGGGAGCCAGGATGGGGTTCAGGCCGTACATGACCGACGCCACCGCCGGCGTGGTCGTCTCCTGTCCCAGGAACAGGAAGCCGTTGTTGAGTGCGATGAGGAACGCCGCCGCGGACGCGATGCCGAGCAGGTCCCCGCGAGTGCGCGGGAGCCACGCCGACCGCGGCCGGCTGACGGCGACGTAGGCGAGCAGCGCGACCGCCGCGACGTCGAACCGGAGGCCGGCGAACAGCACCGGCGGCAGTTCGCGCAGCCCGGTCTTGATGGAGACGAACGACGCGCCGAACAGCGCCGCGAGCAGGACGAACAGCGCGGCGTCGCGGTAGCGGGCGTCGACCGAGAGGCGGTTCGCGAGCGCGGCGCGAGTGGCGGGCCAGTTCAGCGGAACCACCCGCTGGAGCGATTGGTAGTCATTGCAGATTGTACGCCGTGGACCGTGAAGAGGGCTGTGCGAGACGTGCTGTCACGCGCCCAGTCGCCGCCGTCTGTCGACTTCCGCCCGTCCAGATCAGAACCGACCGACGCGCCGAGACGGCGGCCGGAACGCGGCCGTGGACCGGCGCCGCCGGCGATCGTGGGCCTCGTTCCCACGATGGCGAGGTTTTAGAGTGCCGCCCGCCTAGCCCCGAGTATGGAGTGGCAAACGGACTGGGGGCTCCGCGGCCGGATGGCCCTGACGATGTTCCTGCTGTTCGCGCTGTACATCGTCTTCGTCGGAGCGCTCACGCTGTACTTCACTAACCTCGCGGCTATCGTCGTCGTCATGGGACTGTTCCTCGGGGCGCAGTTCTTCTTCAGCGACAAGCTCGCCCTGTACTCGATGGGCGCCAGAGAGGTCGACCCGGAGGAGTACCCCGAGCTCCACCGGACCATCGACCGGCTCTCCCAGCAGGCCGACCTCCCGAAACCGAAGGTCGCCGTGGCCGACAGCCGCGTCCCCAACGCCTTCGCGACCGGCCGGTCGAAGAAGAGTTCGGCGGTCTGCGTGACGACGGGCATCATGAACACCCTCGACCAGGAGGAACTGGAGGGCGTGCTGGCCCACGAACTGGCCCACATCAAGAACCGCGACGTGATGGTGATGACCATCGCGTCGTTCCTCTCGACCATCGCCTTCCTCATCGTCCGCTGGGGCTGGCTGTTCAGCGGCGGCCGCGAACGCGGCGGCCAGCAGGTCCCGGTCATCGTCGCCATCCTCGTCTCGCTGGTCGTCTGGATCGTCTCGTTCCTGCTCATCCGGGCGCTCAGCCGCTACCGCGAGTACGCCGCCGACCGCGGCGGCGCGATGATCACCGGCAAGCCCTCGGCGCTCGCGAACGCGCTGATGAAGATCGACGGCCGGATGGACAAGGTCCCGAAAGAGGACATGCGCGACCAGGCGGAGATGAACGCCTTCTTCATCATTCCCATCAAGGTCGGCTGGATCGGCCGCCTGTTCAGCACGCACCCCTCGACGGAGAAGCGCATCGACCGACTGCAGGACCTCGAACGCGAACTCGAAGGTCGCTGAGCGCGCAATTTTTTCGGACCGCGCCGTTCCGAGACGCAAACCACCTTGGTCTCGCGCCCCTACCGTTCTGACATGGGACTGCTCGACGGACTCAAGAGCGTCCTCGGGGTGAAAGCCGAGGCCGACGCGACGCGGGACGCGGACCCCGACGACCTGTTCGGGATGAGCACCGCCTACGTCACGATGGAGGCCGACCTGGGGTACGAACCGACCGGCGAGGCGGCGCTGTGTTTCGCCGACGTGGACAGCACGGACTTCCAGGACGCGATGGACGAGGTGGAGTCGATCCTCGACGCCGGCCGCGTCGAGACGGGCACGCGGGCCACCTTCGAGACCGACGACCACGGCTACCAGTGGGTCGTCCTCCACGACGACGACTTCGAGGACCTCCTCACGTCGATCCACTTCGCCGCCGACACGCTCGTCGAGCGCCGCTACGGGTCGCGCCTGCTCGCGGCGCTGTTCGCCTTCGAGGACTCGCGCTCGGACCAGGTCGTCTACTGGGTCTACTCCTTCCGGCGCGGCGCGTACTACCCGTTCGCGCCCGATCCCCACGACGGCCACGAGCGAAACACCTCGGCGGAGTTCAAGCTCGACAGCAACCTCGGCGACGAACTCACCGTCGAGTCGGACAAGGAGTACTGGTACCCGCTGTGGCCCGACCGCCCCGGCTACCACCCCTGGGAGTGAGGTGACCGACGGCGGCGTCGACGCCTTCGATCACCTCCGGCCCGCCGATGACGACGACCGCACCGGCGGTGGCGTCAGCGACGGCATTTACCGTGTCGTCGGCACCGGCGCGGAGCGCGTGACGCTGCTTCGCGTCGCGGACGCCGACGGCCGCCGGGGGCACACCGGCGAGGTCGTGACGGTCTCCCGCGACGCCCTCGCCGCCTTCGCGCCCACCGAGAACCCGGACGCTGACCCGTCTGTCGTTGAACGGGCCGCTACGCGGCTCGACGGCGTCCGCTGGTCGCTGCGACTGTTGTGGCGGGCCGTCGCCGCTCGGCCCCTCGCAGGCGGGACCGCCGTTGCGCTCGTTCTCGTGGGAGCGTTCGGAGCGGGGCGAGTCCCGCTCCCCGATGCGGCGATGAGCGCACTCGTCGTCGCGGGTGGGCTCGCGCTCGCGTATCTCGCTCACCGCGGCCCATCCTGAATCTCACCTCGCCCCATCCTGCATCTCCCCTCGTTGCGGAGCCAGTCGGCCGCGCCTTCCCACCTAAAGCTCCCGATTCCCCTTCGACCGACACCGTTCACGTCCGGCAGTTTCACTTTCACTCTACTGTTAACGAGGCTTTATACCCCCGGACGCACAAGCCACGTCCATGTCCGCAAGCGAGGACCTCGAAGAGCTGCCGGGCGTCGGTCCGGCCACAGCAGAGAAACTCAAAGAGAACGGGTTCGACTCCTACCAGGGCATCGCCGTCGCCTCCCCCGGCGAGCTGTCCAACACGGCCGACATCGGCGAGTCGTCGGCCGCCGACATCATCAACGCCGCCCGCGAGGCCGCCGACATCGGCGGTTTCGAGACCGGGTCGGCGGTGCTGGAGCGCCGCGAGCAGATCGGCAAGCTCACCTGGGGCGTCGACGAGATCGACGACCTGCTCGGCGGCGGCGTCGAGACCCAGTCCATCACCGAGGTGTACGGCGAGTTCGGGGCCGGCAAGTCCCAGGTAACGCACCAGCTCGCCGTCAACGTCCAGCTCCCGGCCGAGCACGGCGGACTGGAGGGCAGCGCCATCTTCGTCGACTCCGAGGACACGTTCCGCCCCGAGCGGATCGAGCAGATGGTAAAGGGGCTCGAAGACGAGGTCATCGCCGACACGATGGCCCTCCACGGAATCGTCGAGGAGGACGAAGACGCCGACCCGACCGACGAGACCCTGCTCGACGACCTCGTCGCCTCCGTGCTGGAGAAGATCCACGTCGCGAAGGCGTTCAACTCCAACCACCAGATCCTGCTGGCCGAGAAGGCCCAGGAGATCGCCAGCGAGAGCCAGGACGAGGAGTTCCCCGTCCGCCTGCTCGCCGTCGACTCGCTCACCGCGCACTTCCGCGCCGAGTACGTCGGCCGCGGCGAACTGGCCGACCGCCAGCAGAAGCTCAACAAGCACCTCCACGACCTGATGCGCGTCGGCGACCTCAACAACACCGCCGTCGTCGTCACGAACCAGGTCGCCTCCAACCCCGACTCGTTCTTCGGTGACCCGACCCAGCCCATCGGCGGGAACATCCTCGGCCACACCTCGACGTTCCGCATCTACCTCCGCAAGTCGAAGGGCAACAAGCGCATCGTCAAACTGGTCGACGCGCCGAACCTCCCTGACGGCGAGGGCGTCATGCGCGTCGAAGGTGAAGGCCTGAAAGACGAGTAGCCGCTGTCACCGTCGGATCTACCGGACGCTTTTAGCGGTCTCGGACCCTAGGATCCCCCGTGACTGACGATCTCCCGGATCGAACGCGCCTCGCCGAGGCGGTTTTCGACGAACACCCCGACCAGATCGCAGTCATCGACACCGACGGCGTCATCCAGGCGACGAACCGCGCGTGGGAGACGTTCGGCATCGAGAACGGCGCACAGATCGGCTCCGACATGGTCGGCGAGAACTATCTCACGGTCTGTCGGACCGGCGACGACGAACTCGGGACCCGGGCCGCCGACGGGATCGAGGCCGTGATCGAGGGCGAGCAGTCGACGTTCTCCCTCGAGTACCCCTGTCACGCTCCCGAGGAAGAGCGCTGGTTCACGATGCGGGTCAGGGAGTTCGAGTTCGACGGCGACCCGCTGGTGCTCGTCGTCCACGCCGACATCACCGACCGGTTCCTGGCCGAACAGGCGGTCTCGGAGCGCAACGACCTGCTGGAACTGGTCACCGGTATCCTCAGCCACGATCTGCGCAACCCGCTGTCGGTGGCGCTGGCGCGCAACGAGATGCTCGCGAGCGACGACGACGGACACGTCGGCGCGGTCGAACGGTCGCTCGAACGCATGAACGACATCATCGACGACGCGTTGCTCATCGCTCGCGAGACCGACGTAGTGGCGGTCGAACGGCTCGATCTGGGCGACGCCGCTCGGGAGGCCTGGTCGCACGTGCGGACCGACGGCGGCGAACTCCACGCGCCGACGGACGCGTCGATCGCGGCGGACAGGACGCTCCTGTTGCAGCTCTTCGAGAACCTCTTTCGCAACAGCATCGAGCACGGCACGCCCGACGGCGCGGACGGCGATACCGAGACGGCCGTCACGCTGACCGTCGAGGTGGGCGACGACGGGTTCAGCGTCGCCGACGACGGGCCCGGAATCCCGGCGGACCAGCGCGAGCAGGTCTTCGAAGCCGGCTTCACGACCGACAGCGGCGGCTCCGGACTGGGGCTGCTCATCGTTCGCGAGATCGCCACCGCCCACGGATGGGAGATCGACGTGACCGACGGCCCCGACGGCGGCGCGATGTTCGTCGTCTCCGGCGTGACCGTCTACGACTGACGCCACGGCGGCGCGGACGCGTCCGGGTCGGCCGGTCGACGCCGGTGTGTCCGTGCTCCGCGGCCAGGTCATGCGAACTGCTCCCGAGACCCGAACCCCTTCGTTTCACCTCGAACCCGCCGCCGTCTGGCGTCTTGCGAGTGTCTGACGGGGCGGAGTGAAAGTGAACTGTCGTACGACGAATCGCCCGACAGCGGTCGATCTCCTGTCGAAAGGGAGGGGTGGCGGTGAACAATCGAGGGATCGGAGTTCGATAGGCCGCGTCGTCGAGGGCTATAGTAACAATTGAAACGATTTACACACCGATCGCACTGCCGTCGTGCGATCGGGTGTGCATTGACTTTCAATGGCCACTATAGCGTGTCAACTGGAACGGTGGGGTGAGTGTCACGACGGCGTCGAGAATACGCTGGCGACGTGAGCGGTCGCCGCTGAGGGCCGTTCAGTCGCCGGCGGACTTCATGCCGGTGTCTTCGAGGTCCGCGCCGCCGACCGACGAGCGAAGGGCGTCCATCCCGTCGTCGCGGTCGACGCCGAAGTTGTCGGCGTACAGGTCCTGCACGCGCTCGTACTCCTCGTCGCTGAGCGGCGGGGTGTCGGGCGCGCCGGCCCACTCGTCGATGTCGGCGGTCGTCCGGAACGTCGGCGTGACCGACGCGACTTCGTCGTGGGCGAGGAGCCACTGAATGGCGGCCTGGCCCATCGTCCGCGCGCCGTCTCGTTCTAAGAATCGAATCGACTCCACCTTCTCCCAGCCCGTCTCGTACCACTCGGTCGGCCGGTGGGCGCGGTGGTCGCCCTCGCCGAGTTCGGTGTCCGGGGTGACCTGCTCGTTCAGCAGGCCCGAGGAGTGGGGGACGCGGGCGATGACCGACGTGTCGGCGCTCCGATCGCGGATGGTGTCGACGAAGTGCTGGCCGGGGGTCTGCTCGAAGAGATTGAACACGGTCTGGAGCGCGTCGAACTCCTCGGCGACCGCGGCGTCGCCCTCGGCGAGCCAGCCGATGGAGGGGCCCAGCGCCCAGCCGATGGCCTCGACCTTGCCCTCCTCGCGGAGTTCGTCGAGGGCCTCCAGCACGTCCTCGTCGACCTCGTCGACGTTCGCGTTGTGGAGCATCAGCAGCTCGACGTGGTCCATGCCGAGGCGGTCGAGCGAGCGGTCGAGCGCGGTGTGGATCCACTCGGGCGTGATCTTCTTCGGGAGTTCGCCGTGGCCGGCCTGGGGGTTGTTGTAGAAGTCGTAGCCGATCTTCGTCGAGACCGTCACCTCGTCGCGGTGCTCGGCGAGCGCCTCGCCGATGATCTCCTCGCTGTCGCCGTGGCCGTACACGTCCCCGGTGTCGAAGAAGGTCACGTCCTCGTCGAGGGCGTGCTGGACCATCTCGACCGCGTCCTCGCGGGTGCGGTCGCCCCACCAGTCGGTGCCGACGACCCACGCGCCGAAGCCGACTTCCGAGACCTCGACGCCGGAGTTCCCGAGCGTATCGTACTTCATACATCGCCGTTGTGGCCACGGAAACTTATCCGTCGCGGTTCCCGGGGCGCTCGCGGCGCACCCGGAGATTCGGCACCGCCACCGACTCCAGCAGGTCGACGCGGCCGTACTCTCGGCGGACCCACCAGTACAGCGCGGCCCCGCCGACGACCAGCAGCGGGAGCGCGACGAGGCCCCCCTCCGGACCGAAGTTCCCGCCGGTCAGCAGCGCCGGTCCGGTCTGTTCGGTCGAGAAGAGCCTGACGCCCATGCGGATGCCGCTGACCGGGAGGCCAAGCAGGGCGAGCGTGTAGTTCCAGGCGACGTGGAAGCCGCTGGCGACGCCGAGCCGTCCGGTCAGGACGTAACACGCCCCGAGCAGGAGGCCGTACAGCGTGATGTTGGTCACGCTGAGCAGCGACGCGCTCGGGTTCGTCCAGTGGAGCACGCCGAACAGCGCCCCGGTCAGCCCCACTGCGGCGAGGACGGCGCGTTGCCGCCCGACCCAGCCGGCGAGCCCCTCGGCGGCGTTCGTCAGGAGGTAGCCGCGGACGATGACCTCCTCCGCGGTCGCCTGCACCAGGAAGAACGCGCCGAGGACAAACAGGGCCGCGACCGGGCCGAACGCCGTCAGCGGGAGCGGACCGCCGGCGACGGTGGCGAGGCCGACGCTGACCCGGGCGGCGCCGGCGGCCACCTCGATCAGCAGGACTGCCGTCGGTAGGCCGGCACCCAGCGCCAGGCCGAAGGCGGCGTCGCGCCACCACTGGCGGTCGAATTCCAGCCCGTAGTCCGCGAGCGTCCGGCGATCGAGCAGGTAGCCGACGCCGACCGCCAGCGCGGTCGCCCCGGCGAGGAGCCCGATCTGTCGGCCCACCACGGCGACCGCCGCGTCGCTCCCGAGGGGCGGCCAGACGGCGGCGAGCGCCCAGACGAACCCGGAGAGGAGGACGACCCCGAACCCGGCGACGGCCGTCCAGACGGTGACGCGCCACGGCGCTCGCAGTCGGTGCTCGTCGGGGTTGACCATGTAGCGCCGCACCTCGATGAGGAAGTCCGACCTGCCCATGTCGTGGCCTGGGACGGCGGCGGCTTATACTGTTGGCTCTCAGAGGATGTGACAAGATGTGTCGTACCGTCGGCGTTACCGGGTTTCGAACGCGTAACGGAAACCCCTATCTGCCCGCGAGGCCACGTACCGGACATGACGAAGCGCCACGTGTCGCTGCCACCGCTCGCCGAAGAGGGGCTCCGGGCGTTCATCGACGAGGTCGACGAGCGCCTCTCCGGTGACGAGGACACCTGCGACGTGGTCACCGACGTGCTCATCGACCTACACGGTGATCGGGAGGCCTACGAGCGCTGGCAGGACGGCGCGGACATCTCGCCGGCCGAGCGGGTCCGACTCCAGGGGTACGACCCCTGTAACACCACGCTCGAGAGCGAGTACTACGCCGAGAAAGACGAGGAACGGTTCAAGCGCTCGAAGCACCTCCAGTGGCTCTGGCGGCAGTTCGACGCGACGCCGATGGCCGACAACGTGGAGTTCGCGCTTCGGTTCCGGCGGATGCTCGCCGACCACCTCTTCGACTCCTGTGGCGAGGGCTGTCGCTTCTTCAAGGGCATCTCGTTCACCTACGGGCACAACATCGAGGTCGGCGACAACGTCGTCGTCCACGACGACGTGCACCTAGACGACCGCGGGAAGCTCACCATCGGCGACCGCGTCTCCATCTCCGACGACACACACATCTACAGCCACGACCACGACGCCGTCGACCAGACCCACGTCGACAACTACCACACCATCGTCGAGGACGACGTGCGCCTGACCTACGACTCGATGGTCCGGGCCGGCGTGAAGGTCGGCGAGAACGCCATCCTCGCGGCGAAATCCATCGCCGGCAAGGACGTTCCCGCCCACCACATCGCCGCCGGCACGCCGGCGAAGTCCCTCGCGGTCAAAGAGGGCTGGGAGTCCGTCGCCGACCCGCTCGACGGTGCGAACGCCGATCGCCGCGCCGAGCGCAAACTGGAATACGACCTCCCCGACGACCTCGAACCGTTCGACGAGTTCCAGCGCGACCGCTCCCCGCCGGAGCGGTAACGTCGAGTATCAGTCCTGATTCTCCGCCCAGTACAGCGAAGTACCTGCTTTCGAAAGCGGGAGGCATGAACGTGTGGATCTGGCTCGCCGTCTACCTCGTCGTCCTCGCCGCGCTCCAGGTCGGGCTGTATCGGTACTTCAGGGGTCGGTCCCCCGCGCCGGAGCCGACGCCACAGCGCACGTCGAACGCTCGGCCGGGTTTCGAGGGGCCGTCGTCGCGCTCCGGGGTTCCCTGCGGGGAGTGCGGGACCGTCAACGACGCGCACTCGACGGTCCGGTACTGCCGGGCCTGTGTCGCCGAACTTCGATAGCCGGCGTCGGACGTCGTCAGCCATTTCTCCGCCGCGACCGAACGCCAGGCATGCGCGGCGTCGCCATCAACGTCGGAGCCAACACCAACGAACCGGGCTTTCGCGGCCCGGTGTACCCCGACGGCACGTTCGAGTACATCCCGATTCCCGAGTCGAAACCAACGAACGACCCCGTCCCGACGTACGGCGACCTCGACCTGACGACTGACGTGTCGGCGGTGGCCGACCGGCCGGTCCACTTCGACCCGGAGTTCCCGGAGGCCGGGGGCGAGCGCTACACGTACGGCGACGACCACGGCGTGAAGGCCGGCCCGCTCTCGGAGCTCTCGGCCGGTGACTCCCTCTTCTTCTACGCGACGCTTTCGACCGCCGGCGACGCGCCGGCCTGGGCCTCGCCGGAGTGGGGCGCGTACGTCATCGGCCACTTCCGCCTCGCCCGCGACGCGGTGACCGGCGAGGAGTACCGGTCGCTTCCCGACGCCGAGCGGGCGGCGTTCGCGTCGAACGCCCACGTCAAGCGCGACCCGTTCGACGCCCGCGTTCTCATCAGCGGGAGCGAGGACGGCTCGCGGCTGTACGAGACGGTCGTCCCGCTGTCGGAGCCGAGCGGGGGAACGGACGCCAACGCGCTGGTCACCGACCTGTCCTCGGACTCGGGGAAGGGACCGTGGTGGCGGCGGCCGATGCGGTTCGACGAGGCCGGAACGGAGCGACTGCTCGCACTCGCCGACGCCGGGCCGGACGCTGTCGACCTGTGAGCGGGCCGAATGAGTTATCACGGCTGAAAACAGAAGGTGAAAGCATATGTCCAGACGGACACAGGTGGCTGATATGCGTCTCTCTAGCGGGGTTCCCGGCTTCGACGATCTCATTGAGGGGGGGCTTCTCCCGAACCGACTCTACGTCATCAGCGGGCCGCCGGGTAGCGGCAAGACGACGTTCTGCTCGCAGTTCATCACGCAGGGCGTCAAGGAGGGCGAAACCTGCCTCTACGTGACGATGCACGAGACGAAATCGGAACTCATGCAGGACATGGCCGGCTACGACTTCGGCTTCGACCGGGCGATGCAGTCCGACGCCATCCAGTTTCTGAACCTCGTCACCGAGAGCGGCAAACGAACCATCACGCAGTTCGGCAGCGAGGGCGGGCTGACCAACCGACTCGTGGCGTACATCCGCCAGAACGACATCCAGCGGGTGGTCATCGACTCGACGATGCTCCTCCAGCACTTCATGAACAACGTCGACGACGAGATCACCGGCTTTCTCTCCGCGCTGAAACAGACCGACGCGACGACCCTGCTCATCTCAGAGATGACCGACCCGTCGTCGTACAGCGACGAGCACTACCTGGCCCACGGCGTCGTCTTCTTCCACAACTTCCTGGAGGGCGGGAGCATGACCCGCGGCGTCCAGGTCATCAAGATGCGGGGCACCGCCATCGACTGCGACATCCGCGAGATCTCCTTCTCCGACAGCGGACTGCAGGTCCACGCCGACCGCAAAGTGGAGACATGAGCCTCTACGAGCGCGAGTTCGACACCGGATGGGACGCCCTCGACAAGGACGAGGCCACCGATCGGGCCTACGCCATCGGCGTCGCCGAGCGCCTCGGCGAGTTCAACCGCGAGGAGCTGGAGGCCATCTACGCCGAGATGAACTCCGCGTACCACAAGAGCATGGTCGAACTCGCGTACGACGAGGGGCGAAACGAGGCCAAGCGGGCGGCGGAGACGACCAGCGCCGACCGCGAGGCCCTCTGGAACGACCTGGTCACCGGCGAGACGGTCTACGTCGACGAGGACGACGTGCCGACGGGCGGCCGCGACGGCCTGCCGTCGGCCCTCGAGAAGTCGGAACTGCTCGACCGGCAGTCCGTCGACAGCACCGAGACCGTCGACCGCCCGGACTTTTTGGAGCGGTAGCCGCGCCGGACGCCGAGGCGCGAACCCGCGTGCTGGACGGCGGGACGACACGGCGCGCCGGTCGCGTCGCTCGGAGGCGTGGAAAAACGAGTGAAGACGGTGTGATCCGTCCAGAGCTGGGACCGCGCGAAGGCGCGGTCGAGGATGACTGCACGGCGCGAGGCCGGCAGTCGAACCGCCGTTGGAACCCACGGAGGTCGCCGAGAGCGCGTGGCAGGGCACGCCCCCGGTCGCGGTCAGGGACTCAGAACGAGACCTGCTCGGGCCCGTCCTCGCCCATGCAGATGGGGTCGCGGTCGGAGTAGCCCTTGCGGCCGATGGCCTTGCTCGAAACGCCCGAGAACGCCGCGAACTCGGCGTCTTCGGCGCTCTCGAAGGTCTCTGGGGCCGAGCGGCTGAGCGCCTCGCCCAGGCTCTCGGTGCCGTTCGGGAGCTCCAGTTCGATGTCGCCGTCCTTGTCGATGATCTCCTCGGCGGCGACCGGGTAGTCGTACGATTGGAACGCGTCGGTTGCGTCAGTCAGCATTCGCATATCAGTGGAAATGTAATGGTCGATAATAAACTCTAACTATTTATGATTATAATGAATCCTAGTGCGTATAAGGGACGAGGGGTGCGTGTGGACACGCGACGTGATCGCGGCCGAAACGCCTTCCGTCTGGGCGGTCAGGTGACGGTATGGTCGTCGCTGATCTCCACGTACACACCACGCGGTCGGACGGGACGCTGACGCTCGACGCCTTGCCTCGGGCCGCGAAACGGGCGGGCGTCGAAGCCGTCGCCGTCACCGACCACGACCGCCTCCAGCCAGGGCTGGACGGCCCGGTCAGTCGGCGGGACGGCGTGACCGTCGTCCACGGCGTCGAGCTTCGCGTGGACGCAGGCGACCAGCGTCTGGACCTGCTCGGCTACGGCGTCGACCCGACGGACGATCTCCGGGCGGTCTGTGCGCGCATCCAGCGGAACCGCCGCGAGCGCGGCGCGCGTATCATCGACAACGTCGAGGACCGCCTCGGCGTGTCGCTGCCGGTCGAGCCGCGGGACGGCCTCGGCCGCCCCCATATCGCCCGCGCCATCGCCGAGGCGACCGAGTACGGCTATCAGGAGGCCTTCGACGACCTCATCGGCGCGGACTGCCCCTGCTACGTGCCTCGGGAGGTCCCCGATTTCGAACGCGGGGCGAGCGTCCTCGCCGACGCCTGCGGGCTCGTCGGGCTCGCGCACCCGTTTCGCTACCCCGACACCGAGGCCGCCCTCGCCCGCTGTGACGCCCTCGACGCCGTCGAGCGATGGTACCCCTACGGCCGCGCGGTCGACACCTCGCTGCTCGACGACGCGATCGACCGGTACGACCTCGTCCCGACGGGCGGGAGCGACGCCCACGGCGAGACCGTCGGCGACACCGGCCTCGACGCGAGCGCCTGGGCGCGGGTCGAACGGACCCTCGGCGTCTGACGACCGGCAGACGGAACCCGAGGGTTCAATGTGACGTGGCCCCTCAGTTCAGGTATGCAGTGTCACTACTGCGACCGTGAGGCCGACGTCGCCGTCGAGAGCGACGGCGTCAAAGTCGGAGTGTGCAAGACCCACTTCCGCGAGCAGATGGCGGAACTCGAAGACGCCGACTGGCTCGACGACCTCGAAGAGGAACTCGACATCGACCGGCGAGAGTGACCGCCCCTTTTCGGACGCGCCTGGATTGATTCCGACCAACGATTAACAACGCCGGCGCCGTACGTGTCTGCTATGGAGAGAGTTACCATCGACGCCGTCGAGTCGCGCATGGGGCCCGCGTCGGTCAAGCGCGCGCTGACCGACCCGCTCGAGGCCGACGGGGTCGCGCTGAACTACTACGAACTCGACCCCGGCGAGCGCTTCGGCTTCGGCTATCACCGCCATCCGAACCAGGAGGAGGTGTTCGTCGTCCGGGCCGGCGCGGCGACCTTCGAGACGGAGGACGGCGACGTGCGCGTCGAGGCCGGCGAGGCGATCCGCTTCGCCCCCGGCGAGTGGCAACTCGGACGCAACGACGGGGACGAGCGCGTCGTCGCGCTCGCCATCGGCTCGCCGAAAGAGATGGGCGACACCGAGATGCTCCGCCGCTGTGACGCCTGCGGCGGGCGCACGCACAACCGCGTCGAGATGGCGGACGACCGCGAGGCGCTGCTGACGCGCTGTACCGAATGCGACGCGGAGACGGGACGGTTCACCTGAAAACGGCGAGGCGGCCGGACGGTTCGGAGCGGGTCGGCGACGCGACTCGTCTCAGTCGTCGGCTGCGGCCGAGGCGGTCCCGCTGTCCTCGGCCCGCTGGCGGACGAACTCGGTGAAGTTGTCGAACAGCTGCTTGGCCTCGCAGGCGGCGCGGTAGTTCTCCTCGGTGATGCCGTCGAGCACCGACTCGATGCGCTCGTCGGAGAGCTGGTCGTCTTTCCCCTTCGTCACCATCTCCGCCGTCTCGGGGTCGTACTCGGGGTGGAACTGCACCGAGAAGACGTTCTCCTTGCGGAAGCCGTGGACGCCGTAGTCGTTCGCGGCGAACTGGGTCGCGCCCGGCGGCAGTTCGGCGACGCGGTCCGAGTGGGTCGTGAAGACGGTGAACGACTCGCTGACGCCCATCAGCAGTTCGCTCTCGCCGTCGTGTTCGACGGTCCGGTAGCCGATCTCGTACTCGTCCATCGGCTCGACGGTCCCGCCCAGCGCGTGGGCCAGCAACTGGTGGCCGAAACAGACGCCCAGGAACGGCAGCCCGCGGTCGACGGCGTCGCCGACCCACGATTCGAGGTCGCGAATCCACGGCTCGTCCCAGTAGACCGAGGCCCGCGACCCCGTGACCAGACAGCCGTCGAACGCGACGGTCTCGGGTAGTTCGCGCTCGGTCACGTCGTACTCCACGAGGTCGGCGTCGAGTTCCCGCCGGAAGTTCCGGCGGTTGTCCTCGCCGTCGTGGGCCGCGTTCAACAGGGCGATTCGCGGGCTCATTACCTGTAGCCAAACACTCGATACCTAAAAACGTGCGTCTCGGCGGCAGTACCTGCCGCCCGCTGTGACGCCGCGTGTCGGTCGCGAACACCGATCAGTCCCGACGGCACTCGGAGCGTTCCGGGCCCCACGCGTCGCTCTCGGCTCCTGTCTCGTCGACGGACCGACAGCTGTCTCCTACGAATCAGCAGAACACCATCTCACGCCGCTCGTCGATACGGGGCTATCGTCGGTCCGATTCGGGGTTGTTGGTGCGGCGGTAGGAGCCGACCATCTTCCACAGCGTGTCGTTGATCTCGCCGTCGGCGGTCTCGCTCTCGATCTGCCGGTACAGGTTTTCCGAGACTTCGATACGGGGCATCGAGTGTGTATACCGGCCGGTGGTAAATAAATCTCTGCTGACACGGAATCGAGTAAAACCTTCGAGGCGGCCGTTAGGGGCCGTATAACCATCGTGCACCGTACGAGACGAACCACGCCATCCAGATGCAAAAGACCACGAGCCACGTCCCGTACTGGACCGTCGGGTCGGGAACGATGACGTACGCGACTGCAAGCAGGGCGACGACGGACGCCGCGGCCGCGGCGTCCCGGCGGTCCAGCGCGGGCGGAGAAACCATCTCGACCTACTGCGAGATGCCGTAGGTGTCCTGCGTCCAGTCGTAGACGCCGGTGTCGTAGACCGCTTTCTCGCGGTCGATGGCGTCGATGCGCTCGCGGTCGGCGTCGTCCATGTCCCAGTCGAACAGGTCGAGGTTCTGGCGGACGTGCTCAGGCGAGGAGGACTTCGGCAGGACGACCACGCCGTTCTCGACGGCCCACTTGAGGACGACCTGGGCCGGCGACCGGTCGTATTTCTCGGCGACGTCCTGGACCGTCTCGTCGGCGAACACCTCGGTCCGCGCGAGCGGCGCGGCGGCCTCGACGACGGTGTCGGTGTCGCGGCAGAACTCGACCACCTGGTCCTGGGTGTTCCAGGGGTGGTACTCGATCTGATTGACCGCGATGGGCACGTCGGCGACGTGCTGAGCGGCCCCGAGCTGTGAGGCGCTGAAGTTCGAGACGCCGACGTTGCGGACTTTGCCCTGGTCCTGGAGCGTGGCCATCGCGTCCATCGTCTCCCGGATGGAGACCGCGGGGTTGGGCCAGTGGACGAGATAGAGATCGAGGTAGTCGGTCCCGAGGCGCGACAGCGAGGCCTCGCAGGACTCGACGACGGACTCGTAGTCGAGGTGCTTCGGCAGTACCTTGGAGGTGAGGAACACGTCCTCGCGGTCGTAGTCGGCGAGCGCCTCGCCGATCTCGGCTTCGTTCTTGTAGCCTTCGGCCGTGTCGACGTGCCCGTAGCCGGCGTCGAGGCCGGCTCGGACGGACGATTTGACGGTGTCGCCCGCGATGTCCCACGTCCCGACGCCGGCCATCGGCAGTTCGTCACCGCTCGGCAGTGTCACTGTTGGGGGTGTCACAGTACGTGCCTCACTCGCCGCCGCAAAAACCGTTTCGCGCCGCGTTCGTCCGGACGGCCGGACTCGTCCCCCGTCGTCTGCGCTCGGTTACTCCGAGCCGGCCACGGCGACTGGTTCGCCGCGCTCGGCGCTCTGAGCCAGCGCGTCGATGGCGCGCATGTTCCCGAGCGTCTCCTCGGGGCCGAGCGGCGGGCTCGCCCCGCTCTCGACGGCGTCGGCGAACGCCTGCACCTGGAGCTGGTAGTGGTCGACGGGGTCGAACGTCTCGGTGACCTCGCGGCCGTCCACGCTGTAGGTCAGCGACACGGACTGGTCGTGCTCCGGCCCGAAGCAGTTCGGCGCTTCGAGCCAGCCGTCGTCGGTCTCGACGCGGTAGTAGTCGCGGTCCGGGCCGTCGAAGCCGCTTGAGACCGACGCGACGCTCCCGTCGTCGTAGGACAGCACGCCCGCGAGATTCGTGTCGACGCCCGAATCCCAGGAGTCTCGCGTGTGCGCGAACGCGCGGTCCGGCTCTCCGAGGAAGCCCCGCGCCGCGCTGACGGCGTAACAGCCCACGTCCATCAGGCTCCCCCCGGCGAGGCCCGGGTCCAGCCGGATGTTGTTCGGATTGTCGAGCGGGAACTTGAACGACGCGTCGACGGTGTGTATCTCGCCCAGTTCCTCGTTGACGATCTCTCGCGCGCGCTCCGTGCGCGGATGGAACTGGTACATGAATGCCTCCATCAGTTCGACGCCCTGCTCGGCGCAGTAGTCGAAAACGTCCGCTGCTTCGGCGGCGTCGACCGCTAGCGGCTTCTCACAGAGCACGTGGAGGCCGTGGTCGGCCGCTTCCATGCTCCACTCGGCGTGGAGGCCGTTGGGAAGCGGGTTGTAGACGGCGTCGATGTCCGCCTCGGCGAACATCGTCTCGTAGTCGCCGTAGGCGGACTCGATGCCGAGGTCGTCTGCGACCTGTCTCGCGCGGTCGGCGTCGCGGGAACTGATCGCCGCCACCGTGTGGTCAGACTTCTGGATGCCGGGGATCACGTCTTCGCGTCCGATCTTGGCCGTCGAGATGACTCCGAAGCGCATACGCCCTAACCGCACGCTCCCTGGATAAAACCGTGTCGTCGAGAACGGTCGAATACCTGACGAGAACGTCGGTCGCCGCGGTCGCGGTCCGCGTCTTCGGTGGTCAGTACGGCTGGCTCCGGTCGGTCGGCCGGTTCTGCGGGGACCCACTGGTCAGGTCGGCGACGCACTGCCGGCAGAACTGATAGTCGAGCTCGTTCGACGCGCCGCAGTGGGGGCAACTGATGGCTTCGGTGTCGTCGTCGGTGGCCGTTCCCCGGCGCGCCTCGCCGTCGCTGCTGGCGCTGGTCCCGGCCGGATCGCCGCGGTGGCGGTAGGCGTACAGCATGGTCAGGACGTGGAGCCCGACGAGGAGCGCGATCGCGCCGTAGAGCCACTCGCTCACCATCATATGTGTACGTACGGTGACGTGCTACTTGAGGGTTGTGCCGAGTTACCACGGGACACTAATCTCGGGTCGCACGGACGCGCTCCCCCGGAATCGGTGCGGAGGGTGCGACTTCGAACCGACCGAGCCCAGCGTTGAAATACGGGGCCGCGACCAGACCCTGCCATGTCCGCGAACGCGCTTGGAGGGCCCTGATGGGCCGCCGCACGCTCGTCGCCGTCGCCCGGGCTGACGGCCGCTACGACTGCCGGTACGCCCACTGGGGGGTCGACGCCGACCCGGTCGCGCAGTCCCGCCCGCTCGGAGGCGACTGGACCGGCGCGGCGGTCCTCGACGCGCTCGACGCGACCTACGAGCGACTGGTCGTCCGCGACGAGGCGGTCCGAACCTACGCGGTCTGCTGGCTCGACCCCGGGCTCTCGGACTTCGACGACGTCGCGCTCGCACGCAGCGACGACCTCGAAGCGCTTCGGGACTGGTGGGTCGACCGCAGAGAGGCGGCCGTCCGCGCCGTCGACGCGGGACGGCCTCCCGAACGGGTCCGGACAGACCTGCTCGCGGCGCTCCGGAAGCGGGCGGCGGCCGTCAACCTGCCGGACGACGCGTCCTTTTTACGCGGGGGTCGCTAACCGCCACACGTGACCGCCGTCGAGACGCTGACGTACCCCGACCCCGCCGCCGCCTGCGACCTCGCGTCGCGCAACGCCGAGCGGGGCGCGCTGGTGACGCTCTTTGGCACCTGTACGGTCGAGTACGAGGGGCGGGCGGCCAGTTCGCTGGGTCCGGGGGACCGCCACGTGATGCTCAAGCCCGACGGGGCCGCGCTGGTCCACACCGACGAGGGCCAGCAGCCGGTGAACTGGCAGCCGCCGGGCTGTGACCACAGCGTCACCGTCGACGACGGCACGCTCGTCGTCCGCTCCACGCGGTCGACGCCCGACGAGTCGCTCGAAGTCGCCTTCGAGACGGTCGCCCACGCCGCGGCCTTCGACGTGAGCGACTCCGCGGACCTCGCGCTCACCGGGACCGAGGCCGACCTGAAGGAACGTATCCTCGAAACCCCGGCACTCGTCGAGGAGGGGTTCACGCCGCTGGCGACCGAGCGCGAGACGGCCGCGGGAGCGGTCGACGTCTACGGCGAGGACAGCGAGGGGCGGACGGTCGTCGTCGAACTCAAGCGCCGCCGGGTCGGACCGGACGCCGTCGGCCAACTGGGCCGCTACGTCGAGGCGCTCGAACGCGACTTACACGCCGACAGCGAGGTCCGCGGCGTCCTCGTCGCTCCCTCGGTGACCGACCGGGCGCGCCAATTGCTCGCCCGGAAGGGCCTGGAGTTCGTCGCGGTCGAACCGCCCTGATCCACCGCCGCGTGACTGCCGTTCGTCGACGTCACCACCGTCAGTCCACCGTGACGGTCCTGTCGGTGTGAACGACCACGCGGTGGTCGCAGTAGTCGAAGGCGACGTGCCCGTCGGTGTTCGAATCGACGATACACGCCGTCAGCGCGTCCGGGTTGATGCTGTGCGCCAGCGGCGGGAGTGACCTGATGGGCCGTCCCTCCGCGGCCGCTACCGCCTCGACGATCGCACTGACGACGGACTGGTCGGCCACGCGCGTCGCCGTGACGGATCGAGTGGAGTTGGACACTATTTGTGGCCCCTCGTGTTCCCTTCTCGAACGATTCTAATGGTCCCTGTGGCTAGTATGTTTAATTAATTTTCATGATTCATGCTAGACTATTTTCTGGTATCACTACCTATCGTGTGGTATGACTTCACAGGCCGGTGGCGAGCGGACGGTGGCCCGCGTCGAGTTCGATCTCTCGGGCGGTGAGTTCCCCTTCGTGACGGTCTCCGAGCGGGAGTCGTGTTCCGTGCTGCTGGAGAAGTGCCTCCCGCAGACCGACGGCACGTACGCCGAGTTCTTCTCCATCGACGGCGCTCGGCCCGACCGGCTCACGGCGCGGATCGAAGACGAGGGCCACGGAGCGGCGCGAGTGCTGGGACGGACCGACGACGGTGGCCTGGTCGAGATCGACGTGCGGGACAACTGTCCGATCGTCTCGCTGGCCGACGCCGGCGCTGTGCCACAGGCCGCCCGGAGTGTCGACGGCCGGGGAACCGTCGTGGCGGACGTGCCGCGACAGACGGAGGTCGCGGCGGTCATCGAGTCCTTTCTCGACGACCACCCCGACGCCGACCTCGCGTCGAAACGGCAGTGTGACTCGATCGTCCCGCTGTTCGGCTTCCAGAACTACGCCGCTCTCACCGAGTCGCTGACCGACCGACAGCAGGAGGTGCTCGACGCGGCCCACGAGGCGGGCTACTACCACTGGCCGCGCGAGGCGACGGCCGGAGACCTGGCGACGGTCCTCGACATCTCCGAGCCGACGCTCCACAAGCACCTGCGGGCGGCCGAGCGGAAACTCGTCGCGGCCCTGTTCACCTGCCCGCACGAGGCGTCGCTGGGCGACGACCGCTGACCGGCTACTCGTCGACCCGCTCTTGCAGGGCCGCGAGCGCGTTCATCGCCTCGATCGGCGTCATCGTCGCCACGTCCAGGTCGGCGAGGCGCTCGCGAATCGACTCGCCGTCGCCGCCGGCCCCGTTCGCCCGGACCGTCTCGCCGGTCCGTCCGTTCGTCGCCGCGACCGCCTCCGTCGTTTCGCTCGCGGACTCGGCGTCTCGGTCCGCGTCGTCGGTCTCGTCGCCCACATCTGTCGCGTCCGTCTCTCGCTCGCGGTCGTCCTCCTCAACGGCTGCCACATCGGCCTCGGCGTCGGTCAGGAGCGCCCGCGATCGCTCGACGACGGGATCGGGTACGCCCGCCATGTCGGCGACCTCGACGCCGTATGAGGCCGCCGCCGGGCCGGGGACGAGTTCGTGGTCGAACGCCACGTCGCCGTCCTCGCGGCTGGTCTCGAAGTGGCGGTTCGTCGCGCCGGGCAGGTCGGCCGCGACGGCGGTCAGGTCGTGGTGGTGGGTCGCGAACAGCGTGTACGCGCCCACCTCGTCGTGGAGGTGCTCCGTCACGGCGCGGGCAATCGCAAGTCCGTCGGCAGTCGACGTGCCGCGGCCAACCTCGTCGAGCAGGACCAGCGAGTCGGCCGTCGCTTCGTCGAGGATCGTCGCCAGTTCGGTCATCTCGATCATGAACGTCGAGCGGCCGCCGGCGATGTCGTCGCTGGCCCCGACGCGGGTGAACACGCGGTCGAGGATCGGGAGGTCGGCCGCCGCGGCCGGGACGAAGCTCCCGGCCTGCGCGAGCAGACAGAGCAGGGCGACCTGCCGCATGTACGTCGACTTCCCGCTCATGTTCGGGCCGGTCACGACGGCGAAGAAGGGCTCGAACTCGCCGTCGTCGCCGCTGTCGGCCGTCTGGCCCTCGGCCCCGTCAGCGACCGGCCCGCTCCCGAGGTGCGTGTCGTTGGGAACGAAGGCGTCCTGGGTCCGCTCGACGACCGGGTGGCGGCCGGCGGTGACGTCGATGCCGTCGCTCCCGACGGTCGGCCGGCAGTAGTCGTACTGCGCCGCGACCGCGGCGAACGAGACCAGCACGTCGAGGCGGGCGAGGCGGTCCGCGAGCGCCTGCACCCGCTCGGCCTCCCCGGCCACCTCGTCGCGGACCGCACAGAACAGGTCGTACTCCAGGTCGTCGGCCTCGCTCTCGGCGCGCAGGATCTCCTCCTCGCGTTCCTTGAGTTCCGGCGTGTAGTAGCGCTCGCTGTTCTTCAGCGTCTGGCGGCGCTGGTAGTCCTCGGGCACGGCGTCGAGGTTGGCGTTGGTCACCTCGATGTAGTAGCCGTGGACGGACGTGTGGCCGACCTTCAGCGAGTCGATACCGGTCCGCTCGCGCTCGCTCGCCTCCAGGTCGTCGATCCAGGCCTTGCCCGACCGCTCCGTCGACCGGAGGTCGTCGAGTTCCTCGTCGTAGCCCTCGCGAATGACGCCGCCCTCGGTCACCTCCTGTGGCGGGTCCGGCCGGATCGCCGCCTCGATCTCCTCGCGGACTTCGGTGAGCGGGTCGAGCGTCGCGTGCAGGTCCGCGAGCAGGCGCGCGTCGGCGTCGGAAAGCGCGTCCCGGACCTCGGGCACGACGGCGAGCGTCGACGCCAGCGACCGGAGGTCCCGCGCGTTCGCCCGGCCCCGCGAGACGCGCGAGACGAGCCGTTCGAGGTCGTACACCTCAGACAGCAGGGCCGACAGCTCCTCCCGGCGCGCGGGGTCGCGCTGGAGTTCTGCGACCGCGCCGTGGCGCGCCTCGATGCGGTCGGCGTCGAGCAGCGGGCGACGGAGCCAGTCGGTCAGCTTCCGCCGACCCAGCGCGCAGGCCGTCTCGTCGACGGTGTCGACGAGCGTGCGGTTCTCGTGGCCGCGCACCGACCGGCGCTCGAACAGTTCGAGGCTCTCGACGGCCACCGCGTCGAGCAGCATGTACTCCCGCGGGTCGTAGCGCGTGAGGTGATTGAGGTAGTCGAGCGTCCCCGCCGGGTCCACGTCGGGGTCGACCGGTTCGCCGTCGGGACCGACCGCGCCCGCGCTGCCGCGCGTGTACTCGGCGTAGGCCAGTAGCGCGCCGCAGGCCCGGACCTCGGCGTCGCCGGCGAGCAGGCGCTCGGGCGGCCCGAAGTACTGCTCGACGCGCTCGTCCGCCCGCTCGCGGTCGAAAGCCGAGTCCTCGTAGCGCGTCACGAGACACGCCGGCCCGAAGACGGCGTCGCGGTCCACGTCCACGTCGGGCCCGACGATGGCCTCCGCCGGCCCGAACCGACTGAGTTCGTCCGCGACGGCGGTCTCCGAGGCGACGCTCGTGGCGTAGCAGTCGCCGGTCGACACGTCGAGCAGCGCCAGGCCGTAGCGCTCGCCGGCGGTGAGCGCCGCGACGTAGTTGTTGTCCGCGCCGCCGAGCAGTTCGCTCTCGGTGAGCGTCCCCGGCGTGACGATGCGGGTCACCGCCCGCTCGACGACGCCGCTGACCTCGTCGGGGTCCTCGACCTGGTCGGCGATGGCGACCCGGTAGCCCGCGTCCAGCAGCGTCTCGACGTAGGACTCGGCGTTGTCGATGGGGATGCCCGCCATCGGGTACTCGCCGGTCGAGTCCTCCCGTTTGGTCAGCGTGATCTCACACAGTCGGGCGACCCGCTCGGCGGCCCCGCAGAACGCCTCGTAGAAGTCCCCGACCTGAAAGAGGACCAGCGCCTCGTCGTAGCGCCGACACAGCTCGTAGTACTGCGCCATCATCGGCGTCAGTTCACCCTCCAGCTCGGCCATCTTCGCTGGCGGGCCAAGCGCAGCGTCCATAGCCGTGGCCAGCACCTCGGCCCTCATAGGCGCTCCGCTCCCTCTCGTTGGCGGTGTTCACCGTGTCAACTGCTGGCTAATGACACGATGAAAAAAACAATCATATGTCTGTTCTGTCGGTATACCAATGAGTGTCTGTGTGTGCTGCAGTCGGTGTATCCTGACCTCAGTCGTCTTCAGCGGACAGGCGGGAAGGAGACGTGCTGATCTGTCCAGTCGTGGCACCACTCCAGTCGAACTTACGCTGGAAGTACAGGGCCACGTTGACCAACGCCAACAGGACAGGAACCTCGATGAGTGGGCCGACAACCGTGGTGAACGCGATGCCGGAGCCGACACCGAACACGGCGACTGCCACGGCGATCGCGAGCTCGAAGTTGTTCGAGGCGGCAGTGAAGCCGATGGCGGTCGTCGTCGAGTAGTCCGCGCCGATACCTTTGCCCATCCCGAAGCTGACGAGGAACATCACGACGAAGTATATCGTCAGCGGGACGGCGATCAGAAGCACGTCACCGGGCGCGGCGACGATGTTCTCACCCTGAGTGGCGAACATCACGATGACGGTAAACAAAAGCGCGACGAGCGTGATGGGGTCGATCTTCGGAACCAGCTCCTCGTCGTACCACTCCTCGCCCCTGGTTCGCGTGCCGACGTATCGCGTAAGGAATCCACCGGCGAAGGGAATGCCGAGGAAAATGACGATTGCCTCGAACACCTGCATCGGTGTCACATTGAAGCTCTGAATCCCAGCGACGAGCGTCTCCATGCCGAGTAGTGGCGGGAGAAACAGCCCGAAGAACCAGATATAGACACCGTATGTGATGATCTGGAAGAGGCTGTTGAACGCGACGAGGCCGGTGACGTACTCGGTCGAGCCCTCTGCGAGTTCATTCCAGACGAGCACCATCGCGATACAGCGGGCCATTCCGATGAAGACGAGCCCCAGGAAGAACTCGGAACGGGCAGGGAAGCCCGGAACGAGCCCGCTGAAGAAGATCACGGCGAGCCCGAACATGAGCGTCGGGCCGATCAGCCAGTTCTGGACGAGACTCAATCCGAGGATGCGCCAGTTGCTGAACACCGCCCGAAGCTGTGAGTAATCGGCCTTCGCCAGCGGCGGGTACATCATCGCGATGAGCCCGATTTCGACGAGGTGGAACGCCTGAATCGGTTGGGTTACCGACGGAGCGACGAACCCGAGGCCCACGCCGACAGCCATCGCACCGAGGATCCAGACGGTGAGGTACTTATCCAGGAAGTCCATCGACCGCGGGTCGCCACAGCTCTCACAGTCGCAGTTCGGGCCGTGGTCGTGGCCGTCGCCGTCACTCATCGGCGACCACTGGTTTTCGAGCGGTGATGGCCGCGGAGACGAGGAACTCGCTCACGTCGTAGTCGTCATCCCAATCGCGGATGAACTCGTCACTGTCGTCTTTCGGCGAGATGTTCACAGATTCGAAGCCAGCGTCGGTGAGTATCGTCTCGAGTCGATCGATAGTCGAAGCACCGGCGACACAGGATGCCACGGAGTCCGGATCGGCGCGGACTCCGGATGGCACCTCGGCAGTCAGCACGACATCCGAAATCGCGAGGCGTCCAGCCGGTCGAAGCACGCGAAACGCCTCGTCGAATACTTGGGGCTTGTCGGGCGAGAGGTTCACCACACAGTTCGAGATAATCACGTCGATACTGTCGTCCGAAACGGGAAGGTGTTCGATCTCACCGAGGCGGAACTCGACAGTGTCGGCTTCGTTTCGACCGGCGTTCGCCCGTGCTTTCTCGACCATCTCCGGGGTCATGTCGACGCCGACTACACTGCCCGTTTCGCCGACTTCCTGAGCCGCGAGGAAGCAGTCGAAGCCTGCACCCGATCCGAGATCGAGCACTCTTTCACCAGCATTCAGCGACGCAATCGCTTGGGGATTGCCACACCCCAACCCCAAGTTCGCGTCCCCTTCGACACTCTCTAACTCGGTATCCGAGTACCCGAGCTGGCGTGCCGTCTCGTCGGTGGGCAACGTCGTTTCCGCGGGACTGCAACGGGACCTTTCGCGCGAACAGCAGCGATCGTCCTCTTCGCCGTCCTCCGTCGCGATGGTCGCGTACCGCTCTCTGACGACCTTGCGCTGCGTCTGTGCATCGAGACCGGATTCTGCCGATGAATCCTCCATCTCAGACATTCGTCGTCACCTCCCGTTCGATCTCGTCGAAAAGGGCGCTCACACGGTCGCGGATCTCATCACGGATTTCTCGGACTCGGTCAAGATCTTGCTCATCGGGATCGTCCAGTGCCCAGTCACGGATGTCGACATCAGCGTCGTGAGCATCGAGTTCGAGCGTCGAACAGCCCATCGTTGCTACATAGTCACACGACTCGAGTTCACCTGTCGAGATCTCCCGCGGCGTGCGATTCGAGAGATCGAAGCCCTCCTCGCGCATCACCTCTACGACCACGTCGTGAACGTGATCGGCGGGATGGGTTCCGCCAGTGAGAATTTCGACGACGTCGTCGAGATGTCGACGCTCCCGCTCGTGTTCGGCAAATGCAGTCGACATCTGTGACCGACCGGCGTTCTGGACGCACATGAACGCTACACGAACTGGTGTGTCGCTCATCGATCGCCCTCACGCGTCTCGTCGAGGACTTTCAGAAGCGCCTCGGCCCGATTGGTCGTCTCGTAGTACCGCCACGTTCCGTCTTTACGCCGGGTGACGAGCCCAGCGTCGTAGAGATCGGAGAGAGCGTGACTAACTGCACTGCCACTAACCTCGACAATCGGGTTGATCTCACAGACACACAGCTCGCGATTCGCGGCCTCCAGCAACCGAACGATATCGTACCGCGTCTCGCTTCCCAACGTCTTGAGTGCGGTTAGATCCGCGTCAGAATCGGCAGGCACCTCGGAGTGATGCGAGCGCAGCGAACCGAGCCGCTCCTCAATATCGGAGTCACAGCACCCGCCGTTTTTCTCAGTGATGAGGCGTTCGAGTCGTTTCGTTTGCGAGCTCATAGATGATTAGTTGAACAACCACTCATATATTTGTGTCGAGGCGGAGTACTGGTTCGTTGTACGGAATTCAAACACTGGATTTTGAAAGCCCACCTGTTCCGTGCGGCATACGCGCTGTGTATTCAGCACTGTCCCAACAAACTATCAGCGGATGATGGTTCAACACAACCGATCCATCTTCCTTCTGGCCCTCGCCACCGAGTATTTTGGCGTGCGGCGCGTAGCTATCGCATGACCGAAACGACAGACGCTCGCCCCCGAACCGTCGAGACGCGGGCCGCCCTCGACGACGTGCTCGCGGCCGAGGATCGCGTGCTGGTGATGATCCGGACCGCGGGCTGTGCCATCTGCCAGTCGATGGAGCCGATTCTGGACGGCGTGGCGCGCGCGACCGACGCCGCCGTCGTCGTGTTCAATCCGAAGGCCGACCTCGACGCCGTCGCCGACTTCGAGGTCCGGAGCGTCCCCACCTTCCTGCTGTTCGAGGACGGGGACCTGATCGACCGCCGCGCGGACGGCTTCGTCCCGGCCGAGGAACTGGTCGCGTTCACCGAGAACTGATCGTAAGCCGGCCGCTCGGGCTCGTCCTCCCGTCGTGGCACGACCTGTCAGCCCGAGACAACGCTTTTGACGCCGGTCGGTGAACACCCGGTGATGGCCCTCCAGATCGGCTCCGCCCTCAGCGAGGCGGGGCACAGACTCGTCAGTCGTACCGGCGCGATACTGCTCGGGGCGTTTTTCGCCCTGATGCTCGGCTTCCAGTCGATGCTCAATACCATGGTCGCCGTGGTCCTCACGGACATGGGCTTCGGGGAGGTCCGCGCGGCGCTCCCGCTCGTCCTCGACCTCCCGCTCTCGGTCGCCGGCGCAGGGGTCGCGCTCGGGACCATCCTCTCGGCGTACCTCTCGATCGTCGCGTTCCGGACGTTCATCGCCGGCGCGCGCGACAGTTTCCCCGACGACGCGTTCACCCGGAACATCCCGCTGGCGATGGTGAACCTCGCCGTCGGCGGCTTCGTCTACAGCCTGCTCGTGTTCGTCGGGTCGCTGCTGTTGCTCGTCCCCGGTATCTTCGCGTACGTCGTGTTCATTTTCATGGCACCGTACATCATCGACGAGGACCGGAACTTCGTCAGCGCGCTCAAGGCGAGCTACCGGCTCACCGAGGGCGAGCGCCTGCCGCTGTTCGGCCTGCTGGTCATCGTGGTCGCCGCCGCGGGACTGGTGGGCGGCGTCGTCGGCTTCGTCGGCGGGTTCGCGCTCTCAGCGGCGTCCTCCCAGTTGCTAAACGTCGTCATCCAGGTCCCGGTGTCGCTGTACGTGACCGCGGTCATGGCGGTCGCGTTCCAGCAGCTCCGTGACGCCGACGGATCGTCGCCGTCGTCGCCGAGCGGCGTCGAGACGCCCTCGACGACGGTCTGAGAACGCGGTTCCGGCGAGGCCCGACCCCGCTCTCCGGACCGTGACCGTCTTGTCCCTCCAGTCGCCTACCGTGAGCCAATGCGACGACACGAGGTCGGGACGAGCCTCTACGCGGGCGTGCTGTTCGTCGTCCTCGGCGGGCTCGCGTGGGCGAGCGGTCAGCCGTTCGTCTTCCCCAGCCTCGGCCCCTCGGCGTTTATCCTCGCTTTCGAGCGCGACGGCGACTGGAATCGCTCGACCCGGGCCGTCGCGAGCCACCTCATCGGCGGCGTCGCCGGACTGGCCGCGTACACGCTTCTCGCCAGCGGCGTCTCGCTGACGGCCGACCCCGCGGCGTTCTCCTCGGGCGGCCTCCACCTCGTCGCGAGCGCGACGCTCTCGCTCGTCGCCACGAGCTGGGGGATGATCGCCACCGACACGATCCACGCGCCGGCGTGTGCGACGACGCTCATCGTCTCGCTCGGCCTGCTGTCGACGCCGTCGGAGGTCGCCGTCATCGTCGCCAGCGTCGTCGTGCTCGTCGCGTTCCACCAGGCGGTGCTGGCGACGGTTCACAGAATCGTCGGCACGCCGCCGGCCGCGTGGGCCGACGGCTGAAAACGAGCGGGCTGCCGACCGAGTCCTACGTCTCGGACAACCGAACGGTCAGCACCGGGACCGGCGACTCGCGGACGACCGTCTCGGCGACGCTGCCGATGAGGTAGTGGTCCAGGCCGGTCCGGCCGTGGGTCCCCATCACGACGAAGTCGACGCCCTCGTCCTCGGCGAAGCCGACGATCTCCGTCGTCGGGACGCCTTCTCGCGTCGCCGTCTCGACCGTCACGTCGTCGGGTAACTGCGCGACGGTGTCGTCGATGGCCTCGGCGGCCCGCTCGCGCTCGGCGTCGAGCCACGCGTCGGCGGAGAGGCCGCTCGACGGGCTCTCGAATCGGTTGCGCGTGTCGACCACTGAGAGGACGTGGACGGTCGCGCCGAACTGGGCGGCGAGCTCGCCGGCGTGGGTCGCCGCGGCGTCCATCCCGTGGCTGCCGTCGGTGGGCAGGAGGATGTCGTCGTACACTGTCAGGCCACCCCCGCGGCCATCAGGAAGAGCGCGACGGCGATGACCGCGAACAGGCCGCCGACGAACTTCTTGATCGTGCCCGTGTCGAGCGCCGTCGAGACGTACGGGGCGATCTGGCCGCCGGTCACCGTCGCCGGGACCGTCCAGACGACCATGTTCCACGGCGTCGAGGCGAGGTCCATCGAGTGCCCGCCGGGGACCAGTCCCCCGCCGAAGACGTGGACCAGCGACGCCAGGACGGCCGTCATCGCGACGACGATGTGGTTCGTCCCGATGGCGACCCGGACGGGGACGTTGGTCCGCAGCATCGAGATGATGCCGAGTTCGCCGACGCCGAAGCCGGCGAGCCCCTGGAAGACGCCGCCGACGCTGTAGTTGGCGAAGCGTTCGAGGTAGCCCCCGCGCGTGTAGCCGTAGTCGTTGCCATCGCGGTCAACGCGCGTGACCGTGCCGTCGTCGGCCGTCTCGACGCCGGCCGGCCCGAGCTTGTCGGCGTCGTCGGGCATCTCGGCCTCGGGGCCGCCGTCGGCCGTCACTTCCGGCTCGCCCTCGCTCGCTTCCCCGGGCTCCTCGTGGCTGAGGTCGGCCTTGAACAGCAGGATCGAGGCCGCGATGAGCGCGATGCCGAGCAGCGCGTGAAACAGCGGCTCCGGGATGACAAAGGACAGCAGCGCCCCGGCGACGACGAACGGGACGGCCCCGAGCACGAGGCTCAGCGCCAGTCGGCGGTCGACGAGGCCGTACTGGATGAACGCGAGCGCCGAGCTCGACAGACCGAAGGACTCGCTGATGAGTCCGATCTTCACGAGCGTCTCCGGCGTGAGCGACTCCCCGGCGATGATCGGGAAGACGAAGATGAGGAACGGGACGAACAGCGCCGACCCGCTGATTCCGACCGTGTTGACGATGGTCGCACCGACGACGAACGCCAGGCACAACCACCAGTACTCGGTCCAGTATCCCGGCCCCGTGTCGGCCGGCGTCGGCGCGGCGACGTACACGCCGACGACGAACAGGAGCGGTGCCAGGAACACGAAGATGTGTTGGTACTTGAGAAACGCCTTCTGGAGGCGGCTGGACGATGACGGCGTGGTCATTGAGTCGTGAGCCCAGTTTTCGAAATTGGGGTATAAATCCTTTGTCGTCTGGAACGACTCAGGCGAACGTTCGTGACCGTTTCGGGGGCTGTCGCGGCGCTCTGCACCTAGAGGATGCCGGTGTTGGCTGGAACCCCTAATATATCGGCTACTGACTGGAATCCTTAATATCGCTGGCGTGGAGTTGAATCCCTAATATTTATTTTATCCCCTGTGCTAACAACTATCGTAATGAGTTTTCCAGAAGGGCCTCTCGAGACGGACGCGCAGTCTTCCTACGACGACAGCGACGCGGTCGACCCAGCCCCGACGGACGGACTCATCGCCACCGTAACACGACGACTGCAGGCGTTCTCCGAACGCTGGTCGCGACGGTACGTCGAGATGCGCGTCGACGCGCACACCGGCCGACGGGACTGAGCGCCGACCGCGCGGTTTTCTGACGCCAGTGTCTCCGAACGTGGCGACGCTGCCCCGCCGGTGGCGGGCAACGCGTCGCTCCGGGAAAACACTATCCGCTCGACGCGCACAGCAGTGCGTATGGACATCGCCCGAATCGCCGTTCACGACTCGGTCGCGGCGGCCTGCCCGCCAGCGGGCGTGGCCGAATCGCTCCGCGGCCTCGACCGCTCGGTCGAGGTCGTCGGCGACGACGCGTCGTTCGACGCCGGCGACTGCGTCGTCACGTTCTCACCGCGAGAGGCGTTCCTCGACGCCGCCTGGGTCCACGGCGTGCGCGCCGGCTATGACGCGTTCGACGTGTCGGCCTACGAGGCCGCCGGGACCGCCCTCACGAACAGCACCGGCATCCACGGCGACACGGTCCCGGAGACCGTCGTCGGATATCTGACGGCGGTCGCCCGCCGACTCCACGTCTACCGCGACCGTCAGCGGCAGCGCGAGTGGCGACAGGAGCCCTACGACGCGGCCTTCACGCTCTCCGGCGAGCGGGTCTGCGTCGTCGGCCTCGGGACCATCGGTCGGGGGGTCGCCGAGCGCGCCGACGCGCTGGGGATGGAGGTCGTCGGCGTCCGCCGCTCCGGCGACCCCGTCGACGGCGTCGAGCGGGTGTACGCGCCCGACGACCTGCGCGCCGCCGCCGCGGACGCCCGCTTCGTCGTGCTCTGCTGTCCGCTCACCGAGGAGACCGAGGGGCTGGTCGACGCGGCGCTGCTGGACGCGATGCGCGCGGACGCCTATCTCGTCAACGTCGCCCGCGGACCGGTGGTCGGCGAGGACGCGCTGCTGGCCGCGCTCGACGACGGGGAGATCGCGGGCGCGGCGCTCGACGCACACTGGGAGGAGCCGCTCCCGCCGGACCACCCGCTGTGGGACCGCGAGTCCGTTCTCATCACGCCACACGTCGCTGCGGCGACGAACCGCTACCACGAGGACGTGGCGGCCCTCGTCCGCGAGAACGTCGAGCGGATATCCCGCGGCGACCCGCTGCAGAACCGGGTCGCCTGACGCCGGCGCGTCCGGACCGGCGACCGCTCGAATCGGGACCGACCAGTTCGCGTTCGTGCGACGGGGCCGCTCAGGCTCCGTCGACCAGCCGCTCCAGTTGCTCCGGCGGGACCGCGCCGCGGGCGGCGTGCCCGTCGTAGGCGAAGGTCGGGACGCCGGTCACGCCCTGGCGGCGGGCCTGTGCGAAGCGGTCGTGGACCTCGGCGCGCAGGGCGTCGTCGTCGAGCGCGGCCCGGACCTCGTCGCCGTCGACCCCCGCGTCCTCGGCCAGTTCGACCAGCAGGTCTTCGTCGCCGATGTCCCTGCCGTCCTGCCACAGCGCCTCGAAGACCGCCTCGTCGAAGGCCAGCCACGTCTCGTAGTCGGCGTGGCCCTTCACGTAGTACGAGACGATCTGGGCCGACAGCGAGTCGATCTCTCGCGACAGATCGAGCTCCATCTCGACCCCGTATCGCTCCTGTAACCGCCGGACGCCCTGCTTGGCCTGCTCGTAGTACTCCTCGTCTTTCCCGTCGTCGACGGAGTGGTCGATCTCCCCGTCGGCGTCGCGCTGCTGGCTGCGCAGGTCGAAGGGCTGCCAGTCGATCTCGAGCGCCTCCTCGCGCGTGGCCTGGTACTGGCGCAGCGACTCGCGGCCGAGGTAACAGAACGGGCAGACGTAGTCGGAATACACTGTGATCTGCTCGCTCGTCTGTGTCTCGCTCATGCGAACGGATTGGCGCTACGCGCGGTTAAGCGCGGTCCCTGCTCGCGCGGGTCGCGATTTCTATATAGCTCTCATAGCAACGCATTACGCGGTGGGCTGTCGCAACCGAGTGAAGCCGTGGCCGCCCCGAATTGTCCGAGATACCGTCCGCGCCGCGCCGCTCCCCGTCGCGTTCCGCCCGCGTCGACGGTTCGGGAGGGTCGTCGATGACGGGCGCGTGGCGGCTGACGCGCAACCGCTACGGACGCGCCGTCTACGACGCGCTGGCGCGGGCCGGCGTCACGGCGACCTGGATGCACGAGTACACCCGGCCACTCGACAGCCCGGTGGAACGGACCGCGCCGACCGGGTTCACCGTCGTGGTCTGCGCGCCGGACCGCGTCGCGTCGCTCGACCCGCCCGTCGGCGACCTGCGCGACGGCGAAGTCGTCGTCGGCGCGTTCGACGGCGACGCGACGCTTGGTTACCTGTTTTGCTCCGTCGGCGCGTCTCACGACATCGCGCCGCTGGACCGGACGCTGTCGTTCGACGGGGCCTATCTCCGGCGCGTGTTCGTCGACCCCGCGCACCGAAATCGCGGCGTCGCGACGGCCCTGGTCGCCCATGCCTGCCGACACGCGGCCGACAGCGGTGCGGCGGACGCGTCGGCCCTGGTCGCGCTCGACAACCGCCCGTCGCGGGCGCTGTTCGAGGGACTCGGGTTCACGGCTCGCCGGGCCAGACGCTACGCGGCCGTCGGTCCGCTCTCTTGGCGGTCGGTGCGGTCGCTGTGAGCGGTCGCCTACCGAGCACGGTATAGCCGCACGTAGATATATAGATAAGAACTAAGTAAATATTTCTCAGGCAAGATTTATACTCTGCTGGCCGCACGCTCCACGTGGGCCGATGACCGAGCCACTGCGGGAAGCGATACGGGGCGTCCGCGACCGCGTCGACCTCGACGACCGCCGGGTCAGCGACACGACAGAGCGGTCGGACGTCGTGGGGCGACTGACCGGGGCCGACTACATCAGTCTGGCAGCGCTGTTCGTCGGCTGGGGGAGCGCGCTGCTGTTTCTCCGCGGCGAACCGAACTGGGGGATTCTGGTCATGTTCTGCGCGTTCTTCCTGGACAAAGTCGACGGCTGGTACGCCCGCCGAACGGGCACGTCGTCGCCGTTCGGTCGCCAGGTCGACTCGTTCATCGACATCTTCGCGTATCTGCTCCCCGCGGCGCTCCTGTTTCACGTCTCGCTCGCGCCCTCGCTCGCGGCGAGTCTCGTCGTCGGATTCCTCGTTCTCGCGTTCGGCGGGCTCCGACTGATCCGCCACAACGACGAGGGGTTCGGCTCCGACGGGGGCAGCAGCTACTACCACGGGACGACCGTCGTCCACACGAACCTCCTCGTCGTCCTGAACTACGTTCTCCTGACGTTCGTCGGCGCGTGGAACGGCTGGATCGCCGGGCTGCTCGTCGGGGTCGCCTGTCCCCTGATGGTCTCCGACTACAAGGCGTACAAGACCGACGTCAGCCACGTCCTGGCCGCGCTCTCGGCCGCCGTGGCGGGTGGGCTGGTACTGGCACTCGAACTCGGATACCTATGACGCGGCGACCGGCGACGGGAGACACGTCCGGTCGGACGGTCCACGTCGACACGCACCTCCACACGGCCGCCTCCTACGACGGGTACACGACGCCGGAGGCGCTCGTCTCCCGCGCCGGGGCGGTGGGGCTCGACGCCGTCGTCGTCACCGATCACGACACGGTCGAGGGCGCGCGCGTCGCGGCGTCTCTCGCCGAGGACCTGCTGGTCGTCGTCGGCTGCGAGGTGTCGACCGCCGACGGCCATCTCCTCGCCATCGGCGTCGACGCCGCCCCGGAACCGGGCCGGCCGCTCGCCGAGACCGCGCGGACGGTCCGGGAGCGCGGCGGCGTCGCGGTCGTTCCGCACCCGTTCCAGCGCTCGCGACACGGTGCCGGCCGCGCGGCCATCGAGAACGTCGACGGTATCGAGGTGTACAACGCGCACACGCTGACGAACATCCGGAACAGACAGGCGGCCCGATTCGCGGAGGCGGCGTCCTACCCCGCCTTCGGCGGGAGCGACGCGCACCGGGCCGGCGGCATCGGGCGCGCCGCGACGGCGGTCGACCTCCCGGCCGACACCCCGCTGACGAGGGAATCGCTGCTCGCGGCGATGCGGGCCGGTCGGACGGCCGCCGTCCACCGCCGGCCGTCGCGCTCGCGCTACCTCACGAAAGTCGTCGAGAACGCCACGCGGAAGACGCTGGCACTGCTCTGACCGTGTCTCCCGCCGAGTCCTCTGACGGCGAGCCGACGCGGTTTTTCAGGTCCACGGCGGCGCGCCGGGACGCCGTCGTCAGGGCGACGGGCGCGCTCGCCCTGTTCGTCGCGCTCGGGGTCGGCCTGCACGCCGCCGTCCCGCGCCTCTTCGACCCGACCTGGCTGCGCCGGCAGGTCGCCGCGTTCGGCGCGTTCGCCCCGCTCGCGTTCGTGGCGCTGCAGGTCGCCCAGGTGCTTCTGGCCCCGATTCCCGGCCAGGTCCTCGGCGGCGTCGGCGGCTACCTCTTCGGCGTCGTCGACGGGACGCTGTACAGCCTGCTCGGCGTCACTCTCGGGAGCACGGCGGCGTTCTCGCTGGCCCGCCGCTTCGGCCGGCCCTACGTCGAGCGAGTGATGCGGCCCGAGGCCCTCGCGCGCTGGGACCGGTTCCTCGAACGGAACGGCCTCGTCGGCCTGTTCGTCCTCTTTCTCCTCCCGACGTTCCCGGACGACCTGCTGTGTTTCGTCGCCGGGCTCTCGGACCTGCGCCTCCGGACGTTCCTCGCGCTCGTCGTTGTCGGCCGAACGCCGTCGTTTTTCGCGGCGGCGTACGCGGGCCAGTCGCTGGCCGGCGGGCGGGTCGCCTCGTTCGCCCTCGTCGTCGCGGCGCTCGCGGCGCTGTCGGTCGTCGTGTACCTCCTGCGGGACCGCCTCGTCTCGCTGCTCGCCGACCCCGAGCCCGGCGAGTGACCGCTGCGCGCAGTATTTATCCCTCCCGAGCCGAATGTAGCGGTCAGTAGACGATGATGGCGACGACGCACGCGTTCACCACGGTCGCCCTCGCGGCGCTCGCCGCCCCCGCGCTCTCGGAGTACGCCGCCCCGCCGCTGGTGCTCGCCGCGGCGTTCGTCGGCGGCCTCGCGCCCGACGCCGACCTGCTCGCCACCCACCGGAAGACGCTTCACTTCCCGGCGTGCTTCACCGTCCTCGCCGCCGTTCTGGGTGCCGTTGCACTCGCGGCGGGCACCGCGGCGCTCGTCCTGTGTACCGTCACCGTCGCCGCCGCGGCCGTCCACTCGCTGTCGGACGTGTTCGCCGGCAGTCCGGAGGCCGAACCCTGGAACCCGACGACGGATATCGCGGTGTACAATCACCTCCTCGGCCGGTGGCACCGCCCGCGCCGGTACGTCCGCTACTCGGGCGCGCCGGAGGACTTCCTGCTCGCCGCGGTCGGTGCCGGCGTCGCCGTCGCCTCGCCCGCGACGGTCGGCTGGATGGACGGCGCGCTCCTCGCCCTGCTGGCAGCGACCGGGCTGTACTCGCTGTCGCGCAAGCACCTCGCCGCCGTCACCGCGGCGGTCGGCTCGCTCGTCCCCGGTGCGCTCCCGTCCGTCGCCGTCGAAGAAGCCGACGACGGCGGCTCGCGGCTGGCCGTCCGGTTCCGGTAGCCCTACTCCACGACCGTCACGCCGCTGACCTCGAAGCGCGCGCCGCCGTCGGCGGACTCGGTGACGCGGATGTCCCAGCCGTGGTCCTCGACGATCTGCTTGCCGATAGCGAGGCCGAGTCCGGTCCCGTCCTCGACCGACGACCGGCCGAGGTCGAACGCCTCGCCGCGGATGTCGTCTGCGACCCCCGGCCCGTCGTCGGCGACGAAGAACCCGGAGCCGTCGTCCAGCGCCCCGACGGTCACCGTCACCGCGCCGTCGCCGTTCGACGCGGTCCTTCCGTGGTCAAGGGCGTTCTGCAGGAGGTTCTCGAGCAACTGCCTGAACCGGACGTAGTTGGCCTCGACGGTCAGGTCGGTGTCGGCGACGAGCGTCGCCCCGGCCGTATCGAGCGTCTGCCAGCAGTTGCGCGTGCAGTCGGCCAGCGAGACCGCCGCGACCGACATGTCCGCCTCCTCGCCGTCCGTGGCCATCGCCAGCAGCCCGTCGATCAGCTGTTCCATCCGCTCGACGGCGCTCTGACAGCGGTCGAAGTGCTGTGGCTCTCCGGTCTCCTCGGCGAGGTACAGTGCCCCCTGGAGGACGCTCAGGGGGTTCCGGAGGTCGTGGCTGACGAACCGGGCGAACGTCTCCAGGCGCTCGTTCTGCCGTCGAAGGCGCTCCTCGCGCTCCTTTCGATCGGTGATGTTCTGCGCGACGGCCATCCCTGAGACGATGTCGCCGTCGCTGTCGCGGATCGGGAACGTCTGGACGTGGTAGTACCGGCCGATAAAGCTGTCCTCGAAGGACCGACGCTCGCCGTCGAGGGCCGCTTCGTAGGCCGATTCGAGCAGCGCGGCGTTCTCCGGCGGGAACACCTCCGACGGCCGGCGGCCGAGCAGGTGCTCCTCCGAGAGCCCGACCCTCGTCAGGTCGACGCCGCCCGCGGCGGTGAATCGGCAGTCCTCGTCGAACAGGAAGACGCCGCCGTTGGGGAACGCCTCCACGAGCCCCTCGTAGCGCTCTCTGGTCGCTTCGAGCTCCCGCTCGCGGCGCTTTCGCTCGGTCGTGTCTCGGAGGAACACGGAGAGCCCGTCCGCGTCCGGGTAGGCGGTGACGGTGTACCAGCCGTCGAGCGGGCCGCAGTCCGTCTCGACCGTCGTCGGGTCCACCGAAGTCGCCGCCGACCGAAGCGCGTCCTCGACGGGGGTTCCGCGCAGTTCCGGGACCGCGTCCCAGAGGCGCTGGCCGACGACCGCGTCCCGCGCCACGCCCAACTGCGCCGCGCCGGCCCCGTTGACGAACTGGACCGCCCACGACCGGTTCAGGACGAGGAAGCCGTCAGTGACGCGCTCGCAGCCCCGTCGGAGCCAGCGCTCCGTCGCCGCCGCGGCCTGCTCCGTCCGGTATCGCTCGACGGCGTCCCGGACGCGCTCGGCCAGGACGGCGTACCGGTCGTCGGCTCCGTCCCTCGGGAGGTAGTCGGTGACGCCGGCGGCGATGGCCTCGCTCGCGACCGCCTCGCTCCCGTTTCCCGCGAACAGCACGAACGGCAGTTCCGGGTAGTCCTCGCGGACCCGCCGGAGGAACTCGACGCCGCTCTCGCCCGGTAACCGGTCGTCGCTGACGACGCAGTCGACGTCCCGCTCGGCGAGTCGCGTCCGGGCTTCGCTCGAATCGGTAGCGGTACTGACCTCGAAGCGGCCGTCCGCTCCTTCGAGGTACGACTCGACGCGGTCCCCGTGTTCGGGCTCGTCGACGTAGAGGACGCGGATCCGGTCGGCCGAGGACTCGACCGACGGCCGCTCCGCGGGACCCGTTTCAGGGGGCGACATTGCCATCCAATGTCATGCACTCCGTATAACGCTTACTCAGATTTCAACGATCTGAAATACCGCTCCGAGAACACGGTGCGGTCGTGGCTACACACGTGCGATATCAGCCGTTTCACGGCTCCTCGACTACCGACTGCACCGTTCTCACGCGTGAGACGAGCGCGTCGGCGTCGGCCGCGAGCACCATCGCGCTCGCCTCGACGCCCACGTCGCCGCGGTCGATGACCGCCACGGGCGTCTCCTCGCTGGCCTCGAACGCGCGACCCACGCCCCATTGCGTCGTCTCGGCCGCGGGCGTGTCGGTCGACCGCTCGGCGGGGTCGTAGGACGGCACGGCTCCGCCCAGTTCGCCGAGCGCGTCCTCGACGGCGTCGGTCAGCCGGCAGTTGACCGCGAAGCGGACGGCGGGGTCGTGTTCGCGGACCGCGAGCAGGAAGCGCGCGACCGTCGTCGACGCGCCGAAGCGGACGCCGCGGTTCGGGCGCACGCCGTCCATCGTCCGCGCGATGCGGCCCTCGACGGCGGCGACCTCGTCCGGCGTCTCCGCGTACGGGGTCGCCCCCGCGACGGTCATGCCCACCTCGGGGACCAGCGGAGACACGTCCGCCTCGACGAGCGCCGAGACGGCGCGCTCGACCGCTTCGCTCGTCCGGTGGCGCGCGGCCTCGTTGCGCGTCTGGACGAGGTGGTGGACCGCGCCGGGCCCCTCGCCCACGTCGAGGTTGTAGCGGACCGCGCTCGAGAGCAGGTCGATGCCGCTCCCGACCGCTTCCGTCCGGTCGTCGCCGTGGGCCAGTCGAGTGGCGACGGCCGACGAGAGCGTACAGCCCGAACCGTGGGTCGCCTCGGTGTCGATTCGGTCGTGGCGGAACGTCGTCACCTCGTCGCCGGTCACGAGCGTGTCGACCACGGCGTCGCCGGGGACGTGCCCGCCCTTCACGAGGGCGCTGTCGGCCCCCGTCGCCACGAGGTCGCGGCCGGCCGCCTCGGCGGCGTCGGGGTCGTCGACCTCGCGGTCGGTCAGCACGGCGGCCTCGTCGGCGTTGGGCGTGACCACCGACGCCGCGGCGATCAGGTCCTCGTAGGCGTCCTCGGCCTCGGGTTCGAGCAGTCGGTCCCCCGAGGCCGCCACCATCACCGGGTCCACGACGAGGTTCGGCAGGTCGTCGGCGTACTCGACGACCAGGTCGACGACCTCGCTCGTCGCGAGCATCCCCGTCTTGACCGCGGCCACGTCGAAGTCCTCGAGCACCGCGGTCAGCTGGGCCTCGATGTCCGCCAGCGGCAGCAGGTGCTGTCCCTGCACCCCCGTCGTGTTCTGTGCCGTGACGCTGGTGATGGCGCTGGTCCCGAAGCCGCCGCCGGCCTCGATGGTCTTGAGGTCGGCCTGAATGCCCGCGCCGCCGCCGGAGTCGCTCCCGGCGATGGTCAGGACGACCGGCGGCGCGACCGGTGCGTCGGCTCGTGTCATACGCGATGGCTGTGCCGGCGAGCCCAAAGCGGTGCTGGTCTGGACCGCGGTGCGGGGCTACTGCCTTCGAAGTCGCTATATTCGACCCCTCGATCCTAGTATGCTAATAATACTCCATATCACATTTGAGAAACGCTTATGTTCACATGTCGCAGAACACCGAGCGTACGACAATGGAACCGGCATCGAGCGATACCAACGATTCCGACGAGCAGTACGGCAGCTTCACCACCGGCGGCGGCGACGTCGTCGTCTACGACACCGACAACCCCACGGCATGGCTCCAGTCCAGCTATGCGGTACAGATCGGACCCTCGTCGGAACCGAAATCGGCCTGACTTTTCCGCCACTCGTTTCCGGCAACCACTGTAGCCCTGGGGACGCCCCGATCATGCGACGACGGACGAGCCTCGCCTGTCGTCTCACTCTGCAGATCGCTTGCCCATGTACTCCTCGAACGTCCCCCAGAAGGGGTCCACGCCGGGATGGTCCGTGGGTTCCCCGTCGACTACCAGTCCGCTGCCGGCGGTGACCTCGCCGACCGCGGCGGCCGGGATCCCCTCGTCGTCGAGCGCCGCGAGCACGTCGTCGACGCCAGCCGGATCGACCGACGCCAGCAGCGTCCCCTCGCTGATGGAAATCCACGGGTCGATGTCGAAGAACGCGCAGGCCGCCTCGACGCCCGGCTGGATCGGGACGCGGTCGGTCTCCAGTTCGATGCCCACGCCGGCCGCGCGCGCCATCTCGTAGAGGCCGCCGTAGATGCCACACTCGGTGGCGTCGTGCATCGCCGTCACCGGTCCGGCCGCGGCGGCCGTCAGCGCGTCCCGGACGGGGCTCATGTCGTAGAAGCGGTCGGTCGCGTCGTCGACCACGTCCCCGTCCAGTTCCTCGCGCATCAGCGACTCGAACTGGATCGACAGCAGCCCCGTCGCCTCGATGGCCGGGCCCTTCGTGACGACGATCTCGTCGCCGACCGACGCCCCGTCCGGCCGAACGAGGTCCGCGAAGTCGCCGACGGACACGGCCGTCCCGCCGCCGACCATCGGGTAGTTACAGCCCGCGTAGCGGCCGGTGTGGCCGGTGACGACCGACACGCCCAGGTCGCGGGCCTCCGCGTCGAAGGTCTCCCACACCGTGCGGAACTGCTCGTCGGTGATCTCCGGCGGGAGGTTGAAGTCGACCGAGAGGTGCGTCGGCGACAGCCCGGAGACGGCCACGTCGCTCACGAGGATGTGGAACGCGAACCACGCGGCCCGTTCGAACCCGAGCGACGGCAACACGAAGACGGGGTCGGTGGCCATCGCGGCCGCCGTCCCGTCGACGTCGATGACACCGAAGTCGACGCCGTGTCGCGGGCCGAGCGTCACGTCGTCGCGGTCGGCCCCGAGGTTCGGGTAGATGTACTCGTCGAAGAACGCGCGGTCGGCCTTGCCGAGGTCTGTCATGACGCGGCCTATTCGCCGGTGGTACTAAGCGGTGGCCATCCGGTCAGCCGACCGAGATCATCGCGATGCCGAGGATGGCCAGCCCCGCGGCAGCCAGGCGAGCGCGGAAGTGCGCCTCGTCGAGGATGATAGCCCCCAGGATCACGGCGACGATGGCCTGCCCGTTGACGATGGGCGAGACGATGCTGGCCGGCAGTTGCTGGAAGGCCAGCAGGACGACGTGGTTCGAGTAGGCGACGAACACCGCCGCGACGGCGAACTTCGGCAGGTCCGCGCGCCACGTCGACGGGACGCCGTACCGAGGCGCGAACGGGGCCATCAGCGCGGCGATGCCGAGGCCCATCACCGGGATGTACGTCGTCGGTTCGATGGCCAGTTCCTGCATCAACACCCGCTTGCCCACGTCGACGAACGCGAACGTGGCGGCCGACAGCAGCGCCAGCTGTGCCGGCCGGGACCGCCACGCCCGCCTGAGCGGGGCCAGAAGCGCCGTCCCCTGCCAGTTGGCGACGTAGACGGCGACCGTGGCGACGAGCACGCCGGCGACCTGGAGCGTCGACAGGTGCTGTCCCAGGAGGCCGACTTCGAGCGGGAGCACGAACACGGGGACGATCTTGCTGATCGGCGAGACGTACGACACTTCACCGATGCGGATCGCCCGGAACAGGGTAAGTAGGCCGATGGCCGTGATCCCGGTCACGGCGAGGATCGACGTGAGGACGCTGACGCGGTTTCCCGCCGGGAGGAACGGCGCGTCGGCGACCGCGACGACCGGGATGTAGACGACGGGGACCAGGAGGTACGTGATGAGCAGGAACACCGGCGAGGGGTAGCCGGTGAACCACCGCTTCATCACGAACAGGTACACGCCGAACAGCAGCGCGGAGAGGGCGGCGTAGGCGATTCCGACGTTCACACTCGAACGCCGCGCGCCGGACGCAAGAGCCGTTCGTTTCGCGTCCGTCACCGATGCCGGCGCGCGAGCAACGCGGCCGCCGCCACCGCCAACAGCGCGAGCGCCGCGGTGAATCCGTCGCCGCGCTCGCTCGTCGTCCGCTCGACGGTCGCGGTGGGCGTGGCGGTCCGCGTCGGCTCGGCCGTCGCCGCGGTCACGGTCACGTCGACGCTCGGGCCGGCTTCCTGGCCGTTTCCGGCGGACAGCGAGACGGTTCCGGGCCGCGACAGCGTCACTGGCTGCGTCACGCGCGTCGTCGTCCGCGGCGCGAGCGACACCTGATGCTGGGCGATGGCCGTCTCGTTCCGGGTGAACACGACGGTCGCCGCCGCCGGCACGTCGTCCTCGTTCGCGACGGTCGCGGTCACCGTCACGGACTCGCCCTGCCTGACCGTCAGCGAACTGACCGCCACCTCGGTCACGGTGGCCCGTCCCGGCTCCGTCACGACGACCGTCACGCGCTCGCCGTCGACGCTGATCTCGTACCGACCGGGGTCGGTGAACGTGTGCGACAGCGGGACGACGACGCGCTCGTCCGGTGCGAGCTGGCCCTGTTCTGTTGCCACTGCCGTCCCGTTGACCGCGAGCGTAGCATTGTACGCGCCCGCCGCGCCGCCGGCGTTCTCGACGACCGCGTCGACGACGAGCGTCTCGCCGGTCACCAGCCCGATCGGCTCGCTCCCGCCGACCGGCGCACCGGGCCGATACGGGCCGCCCGCACGGTAGGCGTCGCGCTGGTCGATCGGCGGGAGGCCGTACCCGATGCGGGCGGGGATTTCACCGAACAGCCGCTGGTGGGTGGTCTGGTTCCACACCGTCGTCGACGCGGTCGTCTCGGTGTAGCGCACCGTGTCGTTCCGGGCGGGCGCGCCGCCGGCGGCCTCGACCTCGGCGAGGAACTGCGCTTGCGTGACGGCCTCCTGTCTGCCGTTGAGTCCCCGCGCCACGTCCTGGAACGTCCGGTTTCGGTCGGTTTCGGCCCGGATTCGCCTGTCGATCTGTCCGGCGACCAGCCCGCCCTTGTTGTAGTTCGCGTTCGCGGTCCAGCTGTCGGGGTCCGCGAGCGCGACGTCGTCGTAGACGGACCGCGTCCCGAGCGAGAGCCGCGAGCGAAACGACGCGAAGTCGATTCGGTCCTGTTCCAGCGTCAGCGCGGCGGCGTAGTACGTCGCCATTCCCTCCGTGAGCCAGCGGGTCTCTCGCGTCGGCGCGAACGACTGTCTGGTGTGGACGTACTCGTGGAGCCAGACGTTGTTCGCCGAACTGAGGCGGCGATCCGACTGGATCCACATGTCCGAATCGCCGAGCTGGAACCCCGCGACGCCCCACGGGACCGCCGTCGAGGGGGCGGCGACGACGAACACGCGCTCGTCGCGGTCGCCGATGCGCAACGCGTTCGACGCGTTCGTCAGCGAGTCGAGGACGGCGATCGGCGAGGAGACCATCGTCGTGCGCTCCGGGACGACGAGCTCGACGGTCTGGTTGTGCGCGGTCCGCTCGAAGGTCGCGACCTCCCCGAGGTAGACGAGCTCAGCGCCCGCCGCGCCCGGCCCGGCCGTCTCGACGGTCCGGTTGAATTGGACGGGCTCCCGACCGACGTAGCGCCACCGCGTCGGCGTCCGCGACCGGGTCAGCAGTGCCCACTCGCCGGCGTCGACGCTGACGTATCTCCCTTCCGCGCCCTCCGGGCCGCTCTTGCTGACCGTCCGATTGGGATTGATGCGGTAGCGGATCACCGCCCGGGACGTCTCCTCGTCCCACTCGTAGGCGGTCTCGTTGACGCGACCGAAGCCGTCGGTGTCGGTCACCGTCGCGCCCTCGGGGAGTCGCGTGTCGAGCCCCACGACCCGGTCGGGGATCTCGTAGGTCAGCCGAACCGCCACCTGCCCCGGCTCCTCGGTGATGCGCGCGTAAGTCTGCGTCTGGCGGATCTCGTCCCCGTCGGTCTGTGCGATCGCCGTGTCGCTCCCGGCCGCGCCCCGACTGGCGGGCGTCGCGGCGACCGACCGCGCGACCGCCGTGTCGCCGTGCCGCCGCGTCGTGACCGGCGCGGAGTCCGCGCTCCCCGCCCGCACCTCGGCCGCGGCGGTTCGATTCGCGGTCGGCCGGTCAGTCGTCGCCGGTTCGCCAGCGACCGAGCCCGTCGCGGGACCCTCGTCCGCCACCGGTTCCGTGGCCGACAGCGCCGTCGCTCCCGGCGGGACGAGGCCGCCAACGAGGAGGATCACCACGAGCCCGACGGTCAGCGACCGCCGGGTGAGGGCGTGCATTGAGAACAGTTATCGCCTCGTGGGTAAAATAGCTGACCGCCGTCTGTGTGGTTTGGTAACACGGTTCTATGGCGACTCTCCCCGTCTCCGCCGATATTTCTCACGACGGCATTCGAGCGCCGTGGCAGCCGCTCGACGCGGAGCTATCGCGAGAACCGCTACGGTCTGGAGTTCAGGCGACGTTGAAGCCCTTGTCGCGGAGGAAATCCTCGACGCGGCCGGTGTGGTTGCCCTGGAGCTCTATCTGCCCGTCCTCGACGGTGCCGCCGCAGGCGAACTTCGACTTGAGGTCCGAGGACAGCGAGTCCATGTCGACGTCTTTCGGGTCGAATCCCTCGATGATCGTTACCTCCTTTCCGTAACGGCGCTCGTCGATGCGGATGTTGATCTCCTGGGACTCTTTGGCGACGTCCTCGCAGACGCAGAGCTCCTCAGGCAGCCCGCACGTCGAGCAGACTTCCGACATTACAATCGCGCCTACGAACACGACCTATTAAACACTGTCGGGGACAGGCTCGGCTTACCGATCCGAGACGACGCTATCGGCGATCTCGACGGCTTCGTCGGCCATCTCCTCGCTCACGTCGCCGCCGTAGCGGACCCGCTCCCGGAGCGACGCGAGCCGGCGAACGCGCTCGTCCGCGTCCACCGCGTCGAGGTACGCCCGCACCGTCTCGCCGCTGTGTCGGCTCCGGTGGCGCTTCGAGAGGACGGACATGACCCGCTGGAACGCCCGCTCCACGTCGGTCTCGGGGTCCTCTCGGCGCTGGTAGCGCAGCCACACCGCGCGGTAGGCGCGCTCGCTCAGGCCCGCGCGGCGCGCGCCGGCCGCGACGCCCAGCAGCGCGACCACGCCCAGCGCGGCCTCCTCGCGCGAGGGGAGGTCCGGCAGGCCGAGGCCCGTCCCGTCGTCCTCCGTCCCGGTTGAATCTCCCGTGCCGGCCGTCGCGGCCTCGGTGGGCGTGGGGGTCGGCGTCGGCGTGGTACCCTCGTTGCGCTCGGTCAGCGGCACCGGTGTGGGGGTCGGCGTCGGCGTGAACTCCGACACCGGCGTCCCGTCGGCGACCGGCGCTCCGTCCGCGTTCGCCTCCTCGATGCGCTGTTGTCTGACCTCCTCCCGCGGGCCCGAGGGCGTCGGGTCGAACTCGACCCAGCCGTGGTCGGGGAAGTACGCCTCCACCCAGGCGTGGGAATTGAGCCCCCGGATCACCCACTCGTTCTGATCGGTCCGCTGGCCGGTGGTGTAGCCGACGGTGAACCGCGCCGGGATGCCCTGCGTCCGGAGCATCGCCACCATCGTCGTCGCGAAGTAGACGCAGTACCCCTCCTCCATCTCGAAGAGGAAGCTGTCGGCGACGCTGTAGTCCGGGCGGTCGACCTCCAGCGAGTACCCCTTCTCCTCCTGGAGCCAGCGCTCGACGACCAGCGCCGTCTCGTAGGGGTTCTCGGCGTTGGCGGTGAGGATCGACGTGCGCTCTGCCACGCGGTCGGGCGTGCTGTCCGGGAGCTGGGTGTACAGCTCCGAGACCGCGTCGCCGTAGTCCGTGCCGGCCTCGCGAAGCTCCGACGGGGTCGAGACGAGCACCTCGCTCTGGACCTCGTAGCTGTCGCCGCTCGCCAGGTCGCCGTCCGGCTGGAAGCCGCCCTCGTTCGTCACCGAGATCGAGGGGTCGCCCGTGTAGCGGACGGGCTTCCAGGCGGCCGGGACCGTCCCGATGGCCGACTCGGCCCGGAACTCCTGTCTGAGCGTCCGCGTCTCGCCCGGGGGCCCGTCGAGACGCCGGTCGTCGTAGGGTCGCGGGTTCCCCGTGCGGACCCACCCGTCGCCGGTGTACCGGTCGTAGGACGCGACCCGCCAGAACCGGGGCTCCTCGGCCTCGACGGTGAACCGAACCGCCGCCGTCAGCGAGATGTCCCCGAGTATCGTGATCGACTCGCCGGCGTCGAAGAGGCTCCCCTCGACGGTCCGCCCGCCCGAGCCGTCGTCGTAGGAGAAGGAGCTGTCGCGGGCCAGCGGGAGCCGCGAGAGCGCGGCCGGCACGACGATGATCGCCGCCAGCTGTTCGAGGACGGCCCGCCGGCCGCTGTCGACCCCCTCGTCGTCCGCGGGTTGGTCCCCTCGCGAGTCGGGGTCGGCGACCGACCCCGGCCGGCGGCTCGGGTCGACCGACGCTTCGGTCGAGAGCGTGTCCAGCGTCCCGAAGCCGATCGTCGCGGCGACGCCGACGACGCCGAGCAGCGTCGTCACCACGCCGGCGTCGGTCGTCAGGGCGAAGAACGCGAGCGCCGTCCCGGCGGCCAGCGTGGACGTGACGTACCAGCGCCGGAGCGCGAAGTACCAGGTCAGGAACACCGGGGCGGGCGCGAACGACAGCACCCACAGCCTGACCTTCGCGATCTGGAGCAGCGACCGCCCGGTCAGCAGCGACACCGTGTCCGCGAGCAGCGCCGTCACAGCGGGGTTCGTCGAGAGGCTCAGCAGGTACGCCGCGAGCCCGCCGGCGAACAGCACCGTCCCGACGGCGATGGCCAGCGTGGGCCGCAGGACCCGCGCCATCGCGGTCGCGGCGACGAACGACAGCGCGGCGACGACCAGGAACAGCGCCGGCGACCCGACCACGTCGCTGAGGTAGTACATCGTCCGCAGCGGCGCGCCGATGGCCAGCGCGACCGCCAGCAGCGCAAGCAGCCGCGACGCGCTCCAGGGCAGGCGCTCGCGGAGGCGGCCGACCGCGGTCATCCGCTCACCTCGCTGGCGATCGGGTTGTCGCGGCTCGCGGTCACGTCCGCGAAGGACCGCTCGCGGCCGCCGACCGAGACCGTGACGCCGTCGCCGTCGGCGCGGACCGCCACGTCGGCGTCGGCCGCTCGCTCAGACCGACCCGCCCCGGCCCGGGCGAGCGTTTCGAGCAGGCGCGTCCGGTGCGTGTCGCCGTAGCCCTTGCTCACGGCCGCGTTCGGGACGACCAGTTCGACCGCGAGACCGTGTTCGAGGGCGGCCATCGCGACCGTGGCCGCGGCGGCCGCCATCTCGTCGCCGTGCCCCTCGCTCGCCTCAGCGACGACGAGCAGGCCGCGGTCGCTGCGGGCGTCGGCGAACTCCTTGACCAGCAGGTCCTCGCGCTTGGCGCTCGACTTCCAGTGGACGTCGCGCAGCGAGTCGCCGTGGACGTATTCGCGCAGGCGGTCGAACGACTGGCGGTCCTCGCTCTCCGGGGTGAACGTCCGGGCGAACGCCCCCGGCCCGCCCAGCCGGTAGACCGGCGGGTACACCAGCACCTCGCTCGTCTCGTCCACCGTGTATTCCCGACGCACCAGTCCCAGCGCGTCCGTCACGGTCACGTCTACGGGACCGACGCGGTGCTCGCCGCGGGCGGCGTAGGTCACGTCGTAGCGCACCGCCGCCGGCAGGGAACGCGTGGCCGTGGCCTCGCCGTCGAGGCCCTCGGGGAGCGCGTCACTGACCGTCGCGATGCCGCTGCCGTCGACGCTGAGGGCGACGCGCTTCGTCTCGCCGGGGAAGCCCCGCCGGAGATGGGTACGCTCGACGGTCGGCTCACCGGCCCACAGTACCTGGACGGCGGCGGCGAAGACGCCGACGAGCAGCGGGCCGGCGACGGCGCTGAGCCCCGGCTGGCCGAACTGCGCGCTGACCAGCAGGGCGGCGACGGCCACGGCGGTGACGGCGACGCCGCGTCGTGTCGGTCTCATTCCACGTCGACGGTGTCGAGTGCTTCCGCGACCAGCGCGCTGGCGTCCTGTTCGCTGCTCTCGGTCCGGATTCGGTGGGGTAAGACGACCGGCGCTTCCGTCTGGAGGTCGTCCGGGATGACGTAGCCCCGTCCGTCGAGGACCGCGCGGGCCTGGGCCGCCCGCAGCAGCGAGATGCTGCCGCGGGGGCTGACGCCCAGTTGCGCGTTCTCGCGGGTGTACCGCGCGATCCTCGTCGCGTACGCGCGAATAGGCTCCTCGACGGTCACCTCCGCCACCGTGTCGCGGGCCGCCGACAGCGCGTCGAGGGTCGCGACGGAGGTGAGTTCCTCGATGGGGTGGTGGCCGACCACGTCGCCGAGCATCGCCGTCTCCTCGGCCTCGTCGGGGTAGCCGAGGTGGAGCTTCGTCATGAAGCGGTCGAGTTCGGCCATCGGGAGGTCGTAGGCCCGGTTCTGCTCGACCGTGTTCTGCGTGGCGATGACGGTGAACGGCTGGGGGACGGGGTGAGTCGTCCCGTCGACTGACACCTGCTGTTCCTCCATCGCCTCCAGCAGGGCCGACTGGGTCTTCGGCGGCGCGCGGTTGATCTCGTCGCCGAGGACGACGTTCGCGAAGATCGGTCCGGGCCGAAATTCGAACTCCTGTGTCTTCTGGTCGAAGACGTTAACGCCGGTCACGTCGGTCGGGAGGAGGTCCGGCGTGAACTGGACGCGTTTGAACTCGCCGTCGAAGGAGGCCGCGACGGAGCGCGCGAGCATCGTCTTGCCGACGCCGGGAACGTCTTCCAGCAGGACGTGCCCGCGCCCCAGCAGCGCGATGACGATGTGCTCGATGGCGTCGTGCTGGCCGACGATGACGCGCTCGACGTTCTCGATCACCTGGTTCGCGACCCGCGTCGCGTCACGGAGAGAACTGTCCGACTGCCGGCTTCCTGTGGTGTCCGTGTCTGTCATTGTCGTGGTCTCGTGGGACGACGCCGCGGAACGGGGATAGCGTATCTGCCCGGGGCGACCAGTAAGTGTCTTGTGTGGCCGCTACGCGCCCGTTCGATCGTGCCGTTCGTTAGGGATGTAAGTATGTAACTCTGTGGATGCCTGGAGTGCAGACGCGGCCGCTACCCGCCGTCGCGGCGCTTACCAGGCCTTGCAGGCCCCGCAGACGAGCTGGCCGTCCTGCTCCCAGCGCCGTTCCACGACCTCGCCGCAGTCCGCACAGGCCGCCCCGCCGGGCGACCACGCGTAGGTCGTCACCGCCGGTTCGACCGTCTCCCGCTCGGGCGACGCTGCGGCCGTCGCGTCTCCTGCTTCGCTGCGCTCGTCGTCGTCCGTCTCGGGTTCGCTCACGGTGTCTTCGGCCGCCTCTCCACCGTCGCTCTCGCGCTCCTCGCGCTCCTCGCCTCCGTCGAGAAAGTCGTCCAGCGAGGCGTCTTCACCCATACGACGTGATTCTGTCCGCCCCGCAAATACACTGTCGGTCGAACGGCCCACAGCGCCGGGAGCGGGCCCCTACGCCGTGGCGACGCCGACGGTCAGCAGAGTGCCCAGTTCCCGGTAGCGCTCGACCATCGCCTCGCGCGTCTCGAAGTCCTCGGTCGGGAACGCGGACGCCGGCGGGATCTCGATGTCGCGGTCCGGGATCATGTCCTGTGACGCCACGGCCAGGTCGGCCTCGCGGAACGCCGCGCGGTACTCCGCGGCGCTCCAGCGGGTCATCTCGATGTCGATGAAGTCCTGCCAGCCGTGGGAGTGGACGTTCTTCTCGTAGTAGTTCACCGCGATGTGGGCGGTGCCCCCGGGCCGGAGCACGCGGGCGATCTCTTCGAGGGTGTGGGGCGGGTCGCTCGCGTAGTAGAACGCCTCCATCGAGAACACGTGGTCGACGCTGTCGGCGGCGAACGGCAGGGCGTCGAAGTCGCCGCGCAGGAACCCGATCTCGGCGTCGTCGGTGTACCCGCGGGCGTTGCGGAGCATCTCCGGCGACCCGTCCAGGCCGTAGCACGGGCCGGCCTCCTTGGTGTCCCGCAGGGCGCGGAGCGCGTAGCCCGACCCCGTGCCCAGGTCGAGGACCGTCTCGCCCGGTTCGACCGGCATCCGTGCGAGGACGTGCTTTGCGGTGTGCCAGTGGCGCTCCTCCATGCCCCGGTCTTTTCCCTCGGCGGCCCAGTCGTCGAACTCCTCGCGGACGCTCATGTTCGACCCAGCGGGGCGAGGACCAAAACCCCGCTGTTCGAGGTCGCCGGCGGAGCGCAAACGCAAAGTGGGGGCGCGCTAACGTTCGACCAATGCAATCGCTCCTGTCGGAACTGCTCCAGAGCATCGTCGCCATGCCGTCGCGGTTCGTCGACGTGGCGCTGAACGATCCGCTGGCGGCGCTCATGCTCGTCGTCGGCGCGGTCATCACGACCGCCTCCGTCGCCGTCTTCGGCTACCTCTCGCTGGGGGCCGTCCTCTCGCTGTTCACCGGCTCCGGCGGTCGATCGCCGCCCCAAGCAGGTCAATAGCCGTCTCGATATCCGGGCCGAGCGGCGAGGCGAACACCACGCTGTCGGCGTGTTCTTCCAGGGCAGCCGTCCGCTCGGCAACCGTCTCCGGCGTGCCCGCGATACAGAACGCGTCCAGCATCGGCCCCGTCACCCGCTCGAACGCGTCGGAGAACTCGCCGGCCGAGATCGCCTCGCCGATGTCGCTCGCCGCGTCGCGATCGATGCCGTGGCGGTCGAGCACCGGCGGCGGTGACCCGGCGGCGACGAACGCCACCGGCGGCCGCGCGGCCTCCCGCGCCGCCCCCTCGTCTTCCGCGACCGAGACGCTGGCGTAGGCCGCGAGGTCGAACGCGCCGTACTCGTCGGGGCGCTCGTCGGCCATCTCCTCGACCTGCTCTCGCGCCCACGCGAGGTCTTTCGGATGCGCCCCGTTGTACAGCGCGCCGTCGGCGTGCTTGGCCGCCATCTTCGTCATGTGGGGCCCCTGCGCGCCGACGTACACCGGCACCTCGCCGACCTCGTAGTTCAGGCCCGCGTCGACCGCCTCGAACGTGCCGTCGTGGTCGACGCGCTCGCCGTCCCAGAGCCTCCGTGCGGTCGCGAACGCCTCCAGCACGCGCCGGAGGGCGTCGTCGTGGTCGAAGCCGAGGTTCGTCAGCGTCGACTTGTCGCCCGGCCCGATGCCGAAGACGGCGCGCCCGCCGCTCATCTCGTCGAGCGTCGCCACTCGCGAGGCCAGCGTCACCGGGTGGGTCTCGTAGGGGTTGGCGATACCTGGCCCGAGCGACACGTCGTCCGTCCGCTCGGCCATCGCCGACAGCGCCATGAACTGGTCGCGGTTGTTGTAGTGGTGGCTGGCGAAGACGGCGTCGAGACCGTTCGTTTCGGCTCGTTCCGCGAACGAGGCGAGCGTTGCGACCGGGTGTTCAGGGGTGAGTTCAATCGCGTGCATGAGACCACTCTCTGAGCGCCTGCCTGACGATGTCTTTCTCGGGGTCGCGAAACAGCTGTTCGCTGGCCGCGTGGTCGCCGAACTCGAAGTCGCGGACGACGGCGACCGGCGTGCCGCCGTCGCCCTCGCCGGTGACGAGGTTCGCCGCCGCCGCGAGCTCGTCGACGACCGCCTGCACGGTGGCCTCGAGTTCGCGGCCCTCGCGGTCGCGCTCGCCGCGCCAGTCCCGCGACGCCGGGAGGCCGGCCCACCCCAGCGCGACGCCGCGCTGGCCGAGCCGGAACGGCCGACCGGAGGTGTCGGTGACGATGACGGCCGGCGCGACGCCCGTCCGCTCGCGGATGCCCGCCCGGATCGCCTCGGCATCGGCCGCGGGATCCTCGGGCAACAGGAGCAGGTCCGCGTCCGGGACGTTCGACCGGTCGATGCCCGCGTTGACCGTGATGTGGCCGAATTGCGTCACGCCGAGGACGAACGGCGCTTCGACCAGCACCTCCTCGCACTCCTCGATGATCGCCTGGGCCAGCCGCGGGTCCTTCTCCTCGCCGGCGACCGCCTCGATGGACTCGGCGATGCGGACGGCCTGCTCGCTCGGTTCGTACGACGACAGCGACGCCTGCCGGCCGTTCGCCTTCGACACGATGGTGCTCGCGACGCAGATCACGTCGCCGTCGCGGAGGGCCGTCCGCTCGACGACGAGTTCGGCCACGTCGTCGCCGGGCCGGACCTCCGGCAGCCCCTCGACCGCGAAGACTTCCATACCGTCTCTGTGACCCCTGCGGGAAAAAGGCCCGCGTTCGCTGCAAGGCCGGCCAACGGCGGCAACTGCTGCCGGTAGGAGCCGGCGATCCGCTCCGCTGTCGCCGCTCGTGGCTACAGTTCGTGGAGCGTCACGTCGAGCGCCCCGTCCGCCACCGTCGCGGTCATCATCGTCGCGCGCTCGGCCGGCGCGGCCCCGGTCACGCTCCCGGGGTTCAGCAGCCTGACGCCCTCGTGGACCGTGTCGAGGACCTCGTGGGTGTGGCCGGCGACGCCGACCGCGTCGGCGTCCGCTTCCGCGAGCACCGCCGCCGCGACGCGGTCCTCGTACCCCCGCGGCGAGCCGGTCCCGTGGGTCACGACGAACGTGACGCCGCCCAGTTCGGCCGTCGCGCGCTCGGGCAGGCCGACCTGCGGGTCCATATTGCCCGCGACGGCGGTCAGGTCAGACGCCATGTGCCGGAAATCCGACAGCGCGCTCTTGCTGTCGAAGTCACCGGCGTGGACGACCCGGTCCGCGACTTCGATCCGTTCGCGGAACGACGGCGGCACCTCGTGAGCGCGCGACGGGACGTGCGAATCGCTGACGAGCGCGACTTCCATAGCACCGAGTAGCGCTCCCACGGAGAAATGCGTGCCGGCCCCCGGGCCGACGTGAGCAACCCCCCTCGACGGTCAGTTCTCGACGGAGCCGACGACGCCCTTGAGTTCGTTCAGTCGGCCGACGAGGTGATCGATGCCCTCGTTGATCTGCGCGACGTGCTCGTCGATATCGTCCGCCGGGATCGCGCCCTGTGGCGTCGGTTCGACGAGTTCGTCGTCCTCCAGCATCCGCAGCGAGTACCGCACCTTGTGTTTCGGAATCCCCGTTTCCTCCGCGAGCCGGACGATGCCGATCGGTCCGTTCTCGATGACGGCCTCGAGAATCGCCAGGTCCCGGCTCTCTTTCTCGACCTGATTGCCCAGTCTGTCAATGCCCATTGAGAATCGTACCTGTGCGTATTGCTCCCCGGCATATAAACGCCCCAGTTGTGGAATCGACGCGTCGACGTCGGACGGCGCGCTCGGGGCCGCGACGGACCGTCTCCGCCCGGACGCTACTCGTCGGAGACCGGCGTGCGCCGGAGCTCGTCGAGCTGGTCGCGGAGCCGACTCAGTTCCGTCTCCAGCTCCTCGCGCCGGTCGATCAGCTCGCTCAGTTCCTCGGTGTTGACCGAGTAGTCGCTGTCCATCGCCACGTCCAGCGCGTCGGTGGTCGCCGCGGTCAGGTCCGACGCGACCTGCAGCACCTCGCTCGGCGTCCCGCGGGACTCGAACAGTTCCTGCTCGCCCGACAGCGGCCGGTAGGTCACCATCGGCGATTCGACGCCGCGGTGATAGCTCACCGTGTAGCTCGTGTCGGTCACCGGATTCAGCCGGTCTTCCGCCCGCTCGGTTCGGACGATGTTGAACGCCTCGGCGAGCGCCGGATAGGTCTCGGCGAGGTCGCGCAGTCGGTCCGCCGCGCCGACGCCGAGTTGCGCCTCCACGTCGCCGAAGAACTGCCGCGAGTTGGTGAGCGTGAAGGCCACGGTGTAGAACACCGACTCGTCGCTGTCCGCCAGGTTTCGTACGCGCTCGCGGACCGTCTCGTGGCGACCCTCGATCGTGAGCTTCTCCAGTTCCTCCAGTAACGCCCGTACTCCCTCCTCGCGTTCGAGGAACGCCTCGACGATCGCGCCGGGCATCTCCTCGCCATCCACGTCCTCCATGCCACTCCTTTCGCGGGGGCTCGTAAACAGTTTGTCGCCGTGGACGGCGGATTCGCCCGAATCGTGGCCGTGCGTGCGCCGCGATCCGCTGCTCGCGAGACACTGACACAAGACCTATGCCGTCACGCGTGAACAAACAGCACGTCCGCACCTCGTGGTGGGCGGACACTATGACAGGTCGGGGGCGCTCGCCCCCACTCGAATACTGCTCGTGAGCGTGTCGGATTGGTATTCGGTGTATAACGGCCCGTAGGAGCTCTTTACGCCCGGACAGGTAATCGCTCACAGTGGTGAGCACACGCTACGCGGTGCTCGCCGAAATTGTTCGCGGTAGAAGACGCCCGGAGCGGGATTTGAACCCGCGTCACGACCGTGACAGGGTCGTATGATGGGCCACTACACCATCCGGGCCTTCGCTGCACTTCTTCGTATCCCGGTGTTGGTATTAAGGCTTTCCAAAGGAAGGCGCCCTGTGATGAGTGCACGTGACGGGACCCAAAGTAATATGTCGCCACTGGTTCAATCGACTGCTACGCGAGTCGCTCCCACGGTCCATGTTTGGTCTGGGTGGGGGCCCGATAGCTACGGCAGGCCAAGTTGGTAAGCGTTATATGCCGGCCGACAATATGGGCCTGTAGTATCTCGTGACAGCCACTTTCTCCAGCAGCAGGCCCAACGCACACACATGGTAGATGTAAGTCAACACGACCTCGTTCCCGACCACAGCGTCGTCGACGAGGCAGATCTCGAAGCAGTGCTCGAGGAGTACGACATCAAAAAGACGGACCTTCCGAAGATCAAGCGCACCGACAAGGCGTTGCCCGACGACGCCGAGGTCGGTGACGTGATTCGGATCGAACGCGACTCCCGGACGACCGACACCGCAGTTGTCTATCGACTGGTGGTAGAATAATGGACACACAGGACCGCCGCGCGATCTCGCGCGAGTACTTCGCGAAGGAACGGCTCGCAGAACACCACTTCCGCTCGTTCAACGCGTTCCTCGACAGAGGGATGCAGCAGGTCGTCGACGAGAAGGAGACTATCGACACCGACATCGGTGACAAAGAGGGACAGGAACCGGTGTGGGTCGAACTGGGCGACGTGCGCGTCGTCACCCCGCGGGTCCGCGAGGCCGACGGCAGCGAGGAGCTGCTGTACCCCCAGGAGGCCCGCCTCCGCAACATCACCTACTCCGCGCCGGTGTTCATGGAGATGGCCATCGTCCGCGGTGGCGAGGAGGAACCCGAGGAGGTCGTCGACCGCACCGAGACCAAGATCGGGCGCATGCCGATCATGGTCGGCTCGAACAAGTGCAACATCGCTGGCTTCAGCGAGGAGGAGCTCATCGACATCGGCGAGGACCCCGCCGACCCCGGCGGCTACTTCTGCGTCAACGGCTCCGAGCGGGTGCTGATGACCAGCGAGGACCTCGCGCCGAACAAGATTCTCGCCGAGTACGACACGAAGTACGGCGACGAGGTCCAGGTGGCGAAGACGTTCTCCCAGCGCCGGGGCTACCGCGCGCTGGTGCTGTGTGAGCGGACCCGCGACGGCCTGCTGGAGGTCTCGTTCCCGTCCGTCTCGGGGAGTATCGACTTCGTGACGCTCGTGCGCGCTCTGGGGCTCGAATCCGACGAGGAGATCGTCCACCGCGTCAGCGAGGACCCGGAGATCGTCAAGTTCATGCTGGAGAACTTGGAGGAGGCCGAGGTTCAGACGACCGAAGAGGCCATCGAGACGCTGGGCAAGCGCGTCGCCTCCGGGCAGGGCAAGAACTACCAGCTCAAGCGGGCCAACTACGTCATCGACCGCTACCTCCTGCCGCACCTCCACGAGGAGGGCGTCGACGAGGAGGAAGTCCGCATCAACAAGGCGTTCTACCTCTGCCGGATGGCCGAGGCGTGCTTCGAGCTGGCGCTGGACCGCCGCGAATCCGACGACAAGGACCACTACGCGAACAAGCGTCTGAAGGTCAGCGGCGACCTGATGACCGACCTGTTCCGGACGGCGCTGAACAAGCTGGCACGCGACGTGAAGTACCAGCTCGAACGGGCCAACATGCGGAACCGCCAGCTCTCCGTCTCGACCGTCGTGCGGTCGGACGTGCTGACCGAACGACTCGAACACCCCATCGCGACGGGGAACTGGGTCGGCGGCCGCTCCGGTGTCTCGCAACTGGTCGACCGAACCGACTTCATGGGGGTGCTCTCGCACCTTCGTCGCCTGCGCTCGCCGCTGTCGCGCTCGCAGCCTCACTTCGAGGCGCGCGACCTGCACGCGACCCAGTGGGGTCGCATCTGTCCCTCCGAGACGCCGGAGGGACCGAACTGCGGTCTGGTGAAGAACTTCGCACAGGCCATGGAGCTGTCACAGGACGTCGAGGACGCACAGCGACTGAAACAGGAACTCGCAGAGATGGGGGTCCAGGGCATCCCCGGCATCGAGTCGATCGAACAGCAGCCCGCGGACGATTAACATGAGTCAGGGACGCGAAGCCAAAGTATACGTAAACGGTAGCCTGGTCGGGACACACCCCGACCCCGAACAGCTCGCAGAACAGGTCCGACAGGCCCGACGCCGCGGAGACGTCTCCCAGATGGTGAACGTCTCCGTCAAGGACCGGACCGAGGAGGTCATCATCAACGCCGACGCCGGCCGGGCCCGCCGCCCGCTGCTCGTCGTCGAGGACGGCGACCCGCTCATCACCGACGAGGAGATCGAACAGGTCAAAGCCGGCGAACTGGAGTTCGAGGAACTCGTCGAGCGCGGTCTCGTCGAGTTCATCGACGCCGAGGAAGAGGAGGACATCCTCGTCGGCGTCAGCGAAGACGAACTCACCGACAACCACACCCACCTCGAAGTCGACCCGCAGCTGATGTTCGGTATCGGCGCGGGGATGATTCCCTACCCCGAGCACAACGCCTCGCCGCGGATTACGATGGGATCGGGGATGATCAAGCAGTCGCTGGGCCTGCCGAGCGCGAACTACCGAATCCGCCCGGACACGCGCCAGCACCTGCTGCACTACCCCCAGCTCTCGATGGTCAAGACCCAGACCACCGAGCAGATCGGCTACGACGACCGCCCCGCGGCACAGAACTTCGTCGTCGCCGTCATGAGCTACGAGGGGTTCAACATCGAGGACGCACTCGTCATGAACCAGGGGTCGGTCGACCGCGCGCTCGCCCGCTCGCACTTCTTCCGCACCTACGAGGGCGAGGAGCGCCGCTACCCCGGCGGACAGGAAGACCGCTTCGAGATGCCCGACGACGAGGTCCGCGGCGCGCGCGGCGAGGAGGCCTACACCCACCTCGACGACGACGGCCTGGTCAACCCCGAGACGAAGGTCGGAGAGAACGCCGTCCTGCTCGGGAAGACCAGCCCGCCGCGGTTCCTCGAAGAGCCCGACGACATGGGCGGGCTCTCCCCACAGAAGCGCCGCGAGACGAGCGTCACGATGCGCTCGGGCGAATCCGGCGTCGTCGACACGGTGACGCTGATGGAGGGCGAGGACGGCTCGAAGCTCTCGAAGGTCTCGGTGCGCGACGAGCGAATCCCCGAACTCGGGGACAAGTTCGCCAGCCGCCACGGCCAGAAAGGGGTCGTCGGCCACATCGCGCCCCAGGAGGACATGCCCTTCACCGAGGAGGGCGTCGTCCCGGACCTCGTCATCAACCCCCACGCGCTCCCCTCGCGCATGACCGTCGGCCACATCCTCGAGATGATCGGCGGGAAGGTCGGCGCGCTCGAGGGCCGCCGCGTCGACGGCACCGCCTTCACCGGCGAGGACGAGGACGAACTCCGGAACTCGCTGGAGGAACACGGCTTCGACTCCAGCGGCAAGGAGACGATGTACTCCGGCGTCACCGGCGAGAAGATCGAGGCGGACATCTTCGTCGGCGACATCTTCTACCAGAAGCTGTACCACATGGTCTCGAACAAGCTGCACGCCCGCTCGCGCGGGCCGGTGCAGGTCCTCACCCGCCAGCCCACCGAGGGTCGCGCCCGCGAGGGCGGCCTGCGCGTCGGTGAGATGGAACGCGACGTGCTCATCGGGCACGGCGCGGCGATGGCGCTCAAAGAGCGCCTGCTCGACGAGTCCGACCGCGAGTGGATCAATGTCTGCGGGAAGTGCGGCATGACCGCCGTCGAGAACGTCGAGCAACGGCGCGTCTACTGTCCGAACTGCGAGGAGGAGACCGACATCCACGAGGTCGAGATGTCCTACGCGTTCAAGCTCCTGCTCGACGAGATGAAGGCGCTCGGAATCGCCCCGCGGATCGAACTGGAGGACGCCGTATGAGCTCACAACAGACACCACAGGAGATCGGCCAGCTCAGCTTCGGGCTGATGGACCCCGAGGAGTACCGCGAGATGTCGGCGACGAAGGTCATCACGGCCGATACGTACGACGACGACGGCTTCCCCATCGACATGGGGCTGATGGACCCGCGACTGGGCGTCATCGACCCCGGACTGGAGTGCAAGACCTGCGGCAAGCACAGCGGGTCCTGTAACGGCCACTTCGGCCACATCGAACTGGCCGCGCCGGTCATCCACGTCGGCTTCGCGAAGCTCATCCGCCGACTCCTGCGCGGCACCTGCCGGGAGTGCTCCCGGCTCTGTCTCGACGAGCACGAGCGCGAGGAGTTCGCGGACCGCCTCCAGCGGACGCGCGACCTCGGCCGCGACTTGAACGACGTGACGAAGGCCGCCATCCGGCAGGCCCGAAAGAAGGACCGCTGTCCGTTCTGCGGCGAGAAGCAGTACGACATCAAACACGAGAAGCCGACCACGTACTACGAGGTCCAGGACGTGCTGGCCTCGGACTACCCCGAGCGGATCGCGGAGGCGATGGAGGAGGCCGAAGACCCGATCTCGCCGATCGACCTCTCCGACGAGACCGGCATCGACAGCGGTCGCGTCCAGGAGATCCTGAGCGGCGAGTTCCGCCCGCGACAGGAGGACCGCCGGGCCCTGGAGAAGGCCCTGTCCGTCGACCTCACCGAGGAGGACATGAACAAGCTGATGCCGAGCGACATCCGGGACTGGTTCGAGGACATCCCGGACGAGGACATCGAGGTGCTCGGCATGAACCCCGCCCGATCCCGGCCGGAGTGGATGATCCTGACGGTCCTGCCGGTGCCGCCGGTCACCGCACGCCCCTCGATCACGCTCGACAACGGCCAGCGCTCCGAGGACGACCTGACCCACAAGCTCGTGGACATCATCCGCATCAATCAGCGGTTCATGGAGAACCGCGAGGCCGGTGCGCCACAGCTGATTATCGAGGACCTCTGGGAGCTGCTCCAGTACCACGTCACCACCTTCATGGACAACGAGATCTCGGGCACGCCGCCGGCGCGCCACCGCTCCGGCCGGCCGCTCAAGACCCTCTCCCAGCGCCTGAAGGGCAAGGAGGGGCGCTTCCGCGGGTCGCTGTCCGGGAAGCGCGTGAACTTCTCCGCCCGGACCGTCATCTCGCCGGACCCGACGCTCTCGCTCAACGAGGTCGGCGTCCCCGACCGGGTCGCAAAGGAGATGACGCAGACGATGAACGTCACCGAGCGCAACCTCGAAGAGGCGCGACGGTACGTCTCCAACGGACCCGAGGCACACCCCGGCGCGAACTACGTCAAGCGCCCTGACGGCCGCCGCCTGAAGGTCACCGAGAAGAACTGCGAGGAACTGGCCGAGAAGGTCGAGCCGACCTGGGAGGTCTCCCGGCACCTCGTGGACGGCGACATCATCATCTTCAACCGACAGCCGTCGCTGCACCGGATGTCCATCATGGCCCACGAGGTCGTCGTGATGCCGTACAAGACGTTCCGGCTGAACACGACGGTCTGCCCGCCGTACAACGCCGACTTCGACGGCGACGAGATGAACATGCACGCCCTGCAGAACGAGGAGGCACGCGCGGAGGCGCGCGTCCTCATGCGCGTGCAGGAACAGATGCTCTCGCCGCGCTTCGGTGAGAACATCATCGGCGCGATTCAGGACCACATCAGCGGGACGTACCTGCTGACCCACACGAATCCGAAATTCAACGAGACGCAGGCGCTCGACCTGCTGCGGGCGACCCGAATCGACGAACTCCCCGAGCCCGACGGCGTCGACGACGCCGACCAGGAGTACTGGACCGGGCGCTCGCTGTTCTCCGAGCTGCTGCCCGACGACCTGAACCTCGAGTTCACGTCTTCGGCCGGCGACACCGTCGTCGTCGAGGACGGCCAGATGACCGAGGGGACCATCGACGAGGACGCCGTCGGCGCGTTCGGCGGCGAGATCGTCGACACCATCGCCAAGGACTACTCGCGGACCCGCGCCCGCATCCTCGTCAACGAGGTCTCTGCGCTGGCGATGCGTTCGATCATGCACTTCGGGTTCTCCATCGGGATCGACGACGAGTCCATCCCGGACGAGGCCGAAGAGCAGATCAACGACGCTATCGACAGCGCCTACGACCGCGTCGAGGAACTCATCGAGACCTACGAGCGCGGCGACCTCGAATCCCTGCCGGGTCGGACCGTCGACGAGACGCTGGAGATGAAGATCATGCAGACGCTCGGCAAGGCCCGCGACTCCGCCGGTGACATCGCCGAGGACCACTTCGGCAGCGACAATCCGGCCGTCATCATGGCCGAGTCCGGCGCGCGTGGGTCGATGCTGAACCTGACCCAGATGGCCGGCTGCGTCGGCCAGCAGGCGGTCCGCGGCGAGCGCATCAACCGCGGCTACGAGAACCGCACCCTCTCGCACTTCGAGGAGGGCGACCTCTCGGCGGACGCCCACGGCTTCGTGGAGGCCTCCTACCGCTCCGGGCTCTCGCCCAAGGAGTTCTTCTTCCACGCGATGGGTGGCCGCGAGGGGCTGGTCGACACGGCCGTCCGGACCTCCAAGTCCGGGTACCTCCAGCGCCGCCTCATCAACGCGCTCTCCGAACTGGAGACGCAGTACGACGGCACCGTCCGGGACACCTCGGACACCATCGTCCAGTTCGAGTTCGGCGAGGACGGCACCTCGCCGGTCGACGTGTCCTCGAACCAGGACGAGCCGGCCGTCGACGTCGAACAGATCGCCGACAGCGTCCTCAACGAGGAGTTCGAGAGCGAGAAACAGAAAGAGAGCTTCCTCGGGACGCGAACCGAGCGGACCAACCTCTCGGAACACGCCGACGACTGGTGGATGGCGGAGGGTGACGACTAACCATGACAGCACGAGACGTTTCAGCAGACATCGAGGCCGTCGTCGAGGACACCGATCTCCCGCGACGGCTGAAAGACGAGGTGTACAGCACCGTCGAAGCGCGCGGCGTCGGCGTCGAGGACGCCGACCGCATCGCGAAGGCCGTCGAGTCCCGATACATGGACACTCGCGTCGACCCGCTCGACCCCGTCGGGACGGTGTCGGCCCAGTCCATCGGCGAACCGGGAACGCAGATGACGATGAACACGTTCCACTACGCGGGGGTCGCCGAGATCGACGTGACCCAGGGACTGCCCCGGCTCATCGAGCTGGTGGACGCCCGGAAGACGCCCGACACGCCGATGATGACGGTCCACCTGGACGAGGAGTACGCCGAGGACCGCGAGCGCGCCCACGAGGTCGTCTGGAAGATCGAGGCGACGCGCATCCTCGCGCTCGGCGACATCTCGACGAACGTCGCGGACATGCTCGTCGAGATCGACCTCAACGAGGACACCCTGCTCGAACGGTGGCCAACCGTCGACGACACCGACGCCATCGCCGAGGAAATCGCCGAGACCATCGAGTCGAACCTCGGCGTCTCCGCCCGACAGGTCGGAACGGTCATCGAGTTCGGCCCGGAAGAGCCCAGCTACCGCGACCTGCTGCAGCTGGTCGAGGAGCTGCGCGAGATCGTGTTCAAGGGCATCGAGGAGATCACTCGCGTCGTCATCCGCAAGGAAGAGACCGACAACGGCGAGGAGTTCGTCCTCTACACCGAGGGCTCGGACTTCGGCGAGGTCCTCGACATCGAGGGCGTCGACGCCTCCCGGACCACGTGTAACAACATCCACGAGATCTACCGGAGCCTCGGCGTCGAGGCGGCCCGCGAGACGCTCATCAACGAGACGATGAACACGCTCGAGGAGCAGGGTCTCGACGACGTGAACGTCCGGCACCTGATGCTGGTCGCCGACATCATGACCAACGAGGGGACCATCGAGTCCATCGGCCGCCACGGGATCAGCGGGTCGAAAGACTCCGTGCTCGCCCGCGCGGCGTTCGAGGTCACAGTGAACCACCTGCTCGACGCCGCCATCCACGGCGAGGTCGACGAACTGGACGGCGTCACCGAGAACGTCATCGTCGGCAAGCCGATCAAGCTCGGCACCGGCGACGTGGACCTCCGCATGGGGACGACGCAGGACTGATGCGGGTCGAACTCTCGGACGAAGCGCGCCGACTGGTCGCCCTCTTCGAGGACGAGGCAGGCGTCACCGTCCGGGACTGCGTCGTCGACGAGGACCACGAGCAGGTGGTGTACATGGTCAAGCGCGGTCAGATGGCCGACGCCATCGGCCCGGGCGGCCAGACCGTCGAGCGTGTCGAGGAGGCCATCGGTCGCGACGTGAAGCTCGTCGAGGCCGCCGAGACGGCCGCGGACTTCGTGGCCAACGCGCTCGCGCCGGCCGCGGTGTACAACGTCACCGTCTCGGAGAACGGCGACACCGTCGCCTACGTCGAGGTGGCACAGGCCGACCGCGGCGCGGCCATCGGGAGCGACGGGCGCAACATCGACGCCGCGCGGACCCTCGCGAAGCGTCACTTCGGCATCGACGACATCGAACTGACCTGAACGGGGTCGTCTCTTTTCAGTCGTCCGTGTGCGAGCGCTCGGCGTCGTAGACGTCGGTGTCCCCGTGGACCCCGTCCGACTGCACGTCGAACGTCTGCAGGAGCTCGGTGAGGTCGCCGGCCTGTTCTGAGAGGGCGTCGATGCTGCCCGTCACCTCGTTGATGGTGGCGGTCTGTTCCTCGGCCGCGGCCGCGACGCCTTCCGCCTGGCTGGCCGACTCCTCGCTGATTGTGCCGACCTCGTCCATCATCGCGACCGTCTCCTCGGTCGAGGCGGCCTGTTCGTCGGTGGCGTCGCTGATGGACTGGATGCCGTCGTTGACGTCCTCGACGCGGGTGACGATGGCTTCGAGGGACTCGATGGCGTCGTCGACGGTGTCGATGCCCTCGGTGACCGAGTCGCCCATCTCCTGGATGTCGTCGACGGCCTCGCCGGTGGTGTCCTGCACGTCCTCGATGACCGTCGAGATCTCCTCGGTGGCCTCGGTGGTCTCCTGTGCGAGGGTCTTGATCTCGTCGGCGACGACGCCGAAGCCCTCGCCGGCCTCGCCAGCGCGCGCGGCCTCGATGGAGGCGTTCAGTGCGAGCATGTTGGTCTGCTCGGCGATGTCGTCGATGAGGTCGACGATCTCGCCGATTTCGGTCATCTCCTCGTCGAGGGACTCGACGCGGTCGATGGTCGCGTCGGCGCGCTCCTCGATGTCGCCCATCACCTCGGCGGCCTCCGACGCCCGTTCACTACCCGTCTCGCCGATGTCGGCGGCCTCGTCTGAGGTGGACGCGACCTCGTCGGCCTGCGCGGCGACCTCCTCGATGGTCGCCGAGAGGTCGGACATCTCCTCGGCCGTCTCCTGGATGTTCTCGTACTGGGTCTCGGCGCCGTCGGCGATCTCCTGGACTGACTGGCTGACCTCTTCGCTGGCGTCGCGGACCTCGGCGGCACTCGCCGTGATCTGGTCGGCGGAGCCGTCGACGTCGTCGGCGAACTCGCGGATGTGGACGACGGTCTGGCCGAGCTGGGCGAGCATGTCGTTGAAGGCGGCGGCGATCGAGGCCATCGCGTCGTTGTCGGCGTCGGCGTCGAGGCGCTGGGTGAGGTCGCCGTCGGCGGCCTGTTGCATCACGGCCGAGAACTCCTCGGCCTGCCGCTCGAGCGATTCGGCCAGTTGCTCGGCTTCCCGCTGGGCCGTCTCGGCGTCCGTCTTCGCCGTCTCGATCTCGTCGATGAACTGCTGGAGGTCCGCCCGCATCTCTTCGAGGGACTCGCCGAGTCGGCCGGGCACGTCCTCGTCGAGCACGGGGTCGTCGAAGGACTGCGCCGCGAGCGCGTCGGCCTGCGCGGCGACGGTCCCGAGGTAGGACTGGATGTCGACGAAGGCGTCCTGCACCTGGCCGATCTCGTCGATCCGCTCGCTGTTCTCTCCGCGGTCGTCCAGTTCGCCCCGGGCGAGGGCCTCGGCGCTCGATGCGACAGACGTGAGCGAATTGCGGATGTCACGGCCCACGAAGGCGCCGAACGCCAGGAAGCTGAGCAGCGCCAGACCGATGAGCGCGAAGATGTCAGTCTGGACCGTATCGCGGAGCGCGTACGCGCTCTCGACAGGGGCGCGCTTGACGACGACCCAGTTCATCCCCTGGATCTTCGCGTAGCCCCACACTTCGCCGTTGGCCTGTAGCGTGCCGGTCATCCTGTCGGCCCCCCGGTCCGTCACCTGCTGTTCGATCGCGCTGTCGTAGCGGTCGAAGATTCGCGAGGTGTTGTCGGCGAAGATCACTTCGTTGCCGTCGTTATCGTACTCGATGACGTGGGTCTCGCCTCCGTCGATCGAGTTCTCGAAGGTCTGGGACCGCTTGCTCACGTCGTAGAGGAGCAGCGCCCGGGAACTCGTCCGGGGGACGTTGCTGATGAACGCGATGTAGTGCGTCCCGTTCTCCTCGAACACGCGCGACTGCGAGACCGCGTCCTCTCCGCTCAACAACAGCGTCCCGCTGCTGGTTCGCCACTCGATGCCCATGTCTTCGAGCGTCCGTCCCTGATAGGTCTCGTTCGTCGACACCTCGATGGTCCCCGTCGAACTGTCCACGAACGCGATCATGTGGAGCGCACCGCCGATGCGACGCTCGGAGGCTTGGAACGCGCGCATGGCCTGTGTCGACGACGCGCTACTCACTTGATAGTGGTTCGACAGAAGACGGGTCGTCCGTCGAGACTGTTCGATCCACCCCTCCATCGTGTTCGCCTCCTGCTGGGTCGTCGTTTCCAGCTCGTTCAGTCGCTGTTCAGTCAGGTCGTTCCCAATGGCGTCCCCTGCCACCAACCCCGCGCTACTGACGACGAGCGCGATGACGACGACGGCGAGACCGAACTTCCGGAGGTAACTTTTCCGTACCGCCGCGGGGAGAATTCTTGTAGCTTTCATATCTTCTAGGGAAATAGCTATCGGTCCATCTCTCTACCGCGCTCATAAACCTCCCTCCCTCATTATCAAAACTAATCATGTACGGATCTCCGGTCCGAACCCGTCCTGCTATGGCATAGAACGCCACACACGCCGGCTGTCGCGCCCGGATACAAAAGAGGAGTCTTAAGTATCTCGGCGGGATACGGAAGCGTACTATGGCAAACGGCAAATACGCCGCGCGCAAACTCAAGAAGGACCGCCAGCAACACCGGTGGTCCGACTCTGATTACGCGCGCCGCGAGCGCGGGCTGGGCAAGAAGTCCGACCCGCTCGAAGGGGCGCCCCAGGGTCGAGGCATCGTACTGGAGAAGGTCGGCATCGAGGCCAAGCAGCCCAACTCCGCCATCCGGAAATGCGTCCGCGTCCAGCTCATCAAGAACGGCAAGCAGGTCACCGCGTTCTGTCCCGGTGACGGCGCGATTTCGTTCATCGACGAGCACGACGAGGTCACCATCGCCGGGATCGGCGGCGCGAAGGGTCGCGCGATGGGCGACCTCTCCGGCGTCAACTACAAGGTCGAGAAGGTCAACGGCGTCTCCATGATCGAACTCGTCCGCGGGAACGCGGAGAAGCCCGTCCGATAACCATGAGTGCCGAAGACACATCCGAGGCCGAGCAGGCCGACGAAGGCGAGTCCGAGACGGCCCGCGCCAAGCTGTTCGGCGAGTGGGAGATCACGGACATCGAGTACCGCGACCCCTCCACGGAGCGCTACATCACCGTGACGCCCATCGCGCACACGATGGGCCGCCACGCCGACAAGCAGTTCCAGAAGAGCGAGATCAGCATCGTCGAGCGGCTCATCAACCGCCTGATGCAGACCGACGAGAACACGGGCAAGAAGCAGCTCGCGACCTCGATCGTCACCGAGGCGTTCGAGATCGTCCACGAGCGCACCGAGGAGAACCCGATTCAGGTGCTCGTCAGCGCCGTCGAGAACAGCGCTCCCCGAGAGGAGACCGTCCGCCTGAAGTACGGTGGCATCTCCGTCCCGAAGGCCGTCGACGTCGCGCCCCAGCGCCGCGTCGACCAGGCCCTGAAGTTCCTCGCCGAGGGCGTCTACGGTGGCTCGTTCAAGACCACCACGAGCGCCGCCGAGGCGCTCGCCCAGCAGCTCGTCGGCGCCGCGAACGACGACGTCCAGACCTACGCCGTCAACCAGAAAGAAGAGAAAGAGCGCGTCGCGGCCGCCGCTCGCTAATCTACGCGACTGTCTGTCTCGGTCTTTTTCTCCGACGCCCTGCACCCGCAGGACTCGCCTTTTTCAGCGAGCCGCGTTTCCTCTCGGCATGGCCTCCGATCGAACCACCTGGGAGTACGAGACGCTCCGACCGCACCGCGGGTCGACGAAGAAGGAAGCCGTCGACCCGAAAGACGAACTGAACGAACTCGGTGCCGAGGGGTGGGAGCTCGTCGACACCGTCGAGTACGTCGGCGGGGGGACGAAGTACCTCCTGTTCAAGCGACCGGCGGCGGACGGTGACGGATGAGCGACGCGGACGACGTCGACGCCGACCCAGAGTCCGACACCGAGATCGAGACGGGCGGCGACATGGACATCAGCACGGCCAACACGATGCGAGAGCGGGCCGACGAGAGCCGGTTCAAGCTCTGGGTGATGCTCAGCGCGAACCGCCTGTTCATCACCGCTGCCCTCGCTCTCGGCGTCTTCGCCGCGTTCGTCTCGCTCGGGACGTTCGTCGTCCCGGAGTTCGTCTCGACGCTCCAGTCGGGAGACACGAAGTCGACGCTGTTCTCGACGATGCTCGGTGCGATCCTCACCGGGACGACGCTCATCGTCACCATCAGCCAGCTCGTCATCTCACAGGAGAACGGCCCGCTCGGCGACCAACACGAGCGGATGAGCAACACGATGGACTTTCGCGACTACGTCAGCGAGCTGTTCGACGGTCCGACTCCCGCCGACCCGTCGGCGTTCATGCTGAAGCTCGTCGACGAGACGCGCCGGCGTGCGAAGGCGTTGCGAGATTCGGTCTCCGGGCACGACGACGACGACCTCCGGGAGGAAGTCGACGAGTTCACCGACAGCGTCACGGGGAACGCGGACGAGGTGGGCGACCAGCTCGACGGGACGAGCTTCGGCTCCTTCGGGGTGCTGTTCGCCGCGCTCAACTTCAACTACGGCTGGAAGATCTTCCAGGTCGAGCGCCTCAGACACGACCACGCCGACAGCCTCGACGACGAGACCGACCTGCTGCTGTCGGAGCTGCGGACGACGCTCTCGATGTTCGGACCCGCCCGGGAACACATCAAGACGCTGTACTTCCAGTGGGCGCTCATCGACCTCTCGCAGCTCATCCTCTACGTGGCCGTGCCGGCGCTCGTCGTCACCGCCGGGATGCTCTCGTTCTTCGGGAGCGGCCCGATACTCGGCGTCACGTTCGGCGTGCAGAACGTCCTCTGGCTCGTCGGCGGAGCGTTCACCGTCTCCCTGCTCCCGTTCCTCCTGCTGGTGTCGTACATCGCCCGTATCGCGACGATCGCCAAGCGGACCCTCGCGATCGGTCCGTTCATCCTCCGCGACTCTCAGCGGTGAGAAGGGCGGTGAACCAGTGGCTATATCTCGGTTGACGAGAGAGGGTAGCGCATGTCACAGCAACACGAGTCCGTCGATCTGGTGGGCGACGAGACGGTCAAGTACTTCACGACGGCGGTGCTGCTCGCGGCGCTGACGGCGGCGCTCTCGCAGATCTCGATACCGATTCCGGGACCGCTCCCGCCGTTCTCGCTGCAGCCGTTCGGGATGTTCTTCGCCGGGCTCCTGCTCGGGCCGCTGTGGGGCGGCGTCGCGCTGTTGCTGTACCTGCTCGTCGGCATCGCGGGCGTCCCGGTGTTCTCGAACGGCAACGCCGGCCTGGGCTACGTCGTCGCCGGGCAGGGGACCGGCGGTTTCCTCGTCGGCTTCCTCGTGGGCGCGGTCGTCGCGGGCGCGATCGCCCACCGGAGTACCGAGCCGCGTGACCTCGGCGATATCTCCGTCCCGGTGCAGGTCGGCGCGCTCGTCGCGGCCGTCGCCGTCGTCTACGCCATCGGCGTGCCGTGGCTGTCGATGGTGACCGGCCTGCCGCTCGTCCGCGCGGCGACCGTGATGGCTCCCTACGTGCCCCTCGACCTCGTGAAGCTCGCAGTCGCCGTCGTCATCGTCGAGGGCGGCTACCTCGCCAGTCGATGATCGAGGTCCGCGACCTGGTGTACCGGTACGGCGACGCCACTGCGCTCGACGGGCTCTCGCTGTCGATCCCCGACGGGCAGTACTGCCTGCTCGTCGGGCCGAACGGCGGGGGCAAGACGACGCTCGTCCGGCAGTTCAACGCCCTGCTGACGCCGGACTCGGGGTCGGTCCGCGTCGACGGGACAGACGTGACTGCGGACCCGGTCACCGCCCGCACCCGAATCGGGATGGTGTTCCAGCACCCCCGCGACCAGTTCGTCGCCGCGACCGTCGGCGCCGACGTGGCCTTCGGCCCGGAGAACCTCGGGCTCGACCGCGGCGAGATCGACCGGCGCGTCGCCTCGGCGCTCGCCGCAGTCGACCTCGACGGGCGGGCCGACGCCCGCATCGACGCCCTCTCCGGGGGCGAGCAGGCCCGCGTCGCCATCGCCGGTGCGCTGGCGATGGAGCCGGACTACCTCGTGCTCGACGAACCGCTGGTGGGACTGGACTGGCCGGCTCGGCAGTCGGTCCTCGCCCAGTTGGACGCGCTCGCGGCCGACGACACGGGCATCGTCGTCGTCACGCACGACCTGCGGGACCTCCACGAGCGGGCCGACCGCGTCGTCGGCCTGTCCGACGGCCGGGTCGTCCTCGACGAGTCGCCGGCGGCCGCGCTGGACGCCCTGTCGGACCTCGGCGTCCGCGATCCGCGATGCTGAGCTACCGCCCCGGCTCGTCGCTCGCCCACCGCCTCGACCCGCGGTCGAAGCTCCTCGTGCAGTTCGGCCTCGCCGTGGCGGCCGTCGCGTACCCGACGCTTCCGGGCGTCGTCGCCGCGACCGCGGTCGGGCTGACCGCGCTCGCCGCCGCGCGCCTCTCGCCGCTCGCGGTGCTCCGCTCCTATCGAGTCGTCGTGGCCGTGCTGGCGCTCGCGCCCCTCGTCGCCGGCGTCGCGCTCGGCCCCCCATGGTTTCGGGTCGAGCCGGCGCTCCGCTCGGCGCTCTACGTCGGGCGCGTCCTCCCGATACTGTTCGTCAGCGCCGCCTACCTCGTATCCACGCCGGTCCGGGAGACGCGTGCGGCCGTCCAGCGACTCGTTCCGGGGAAGCCGGGCCAACTCCTCGGCGTCGGCATGGCGCTGGTCGTCAGGCTGTTCCCGCTCGTGCTCGCGGACGTGCGCGAGGTACGGGACGCCATCCGGGCCCGCGGCGGCGAGCGACGGCCGGTATGGGTGCGAGCGCGGTTGCTCGCGGTCCGGTCGCTCTCGCGGACGCTCGACCGCTCGGACCGGCTCTCGCTCGCGCTGCGCGCCCGCTGTTTCGCCTGGAACCCGACGCTCCCGGCGCTCGCCTTCGCGCGCCGCGACTACCCGGTGGCGCTCCTCGGCGTCGCGCTGGCGCTGTCGCCGCTCGCCCGCGCGTTCCCGCTCTAGTCCGCCGCTCGCGCTTCGGCCGTCTCCGTTCGGCTCCGCCGGTCGAACGCCCTCTCGACCCAGGCCGGTCGCTCGACCGACCGGGGACCGACGTCGTAGCGGATCGTCGTGTTGACGGCGGCGCGGGTCCCGTCCAGCGGCCCGGTGTAGCGGACCGTCGCCCGCTGTACGAGCCCTTCCCCGGTGACGACGACGCGGAGGCTGCTCGTTTCGGTTCGGTCGAGCGCCGCGGTCCTGGCCCGGTAGCCGCTCAGGTTCCGCGCCAGCAGCGTGTACGTCGCCGGGTCGGTGTCGGTGTCGACGAGCGACGCGTCCTCGGCGACGAGCGACTCCGAGACGGCGAGGCCGGTCCCGCGGTACGGGTACTGCTGATCGGCCGTGATGACCGTGTACCGGCTTGTCCCGTTCGCGTACCGGAACCGAACCACCTGGACCGAGGCGTTCGCCCACGTCTCCTGCCCCACGAACCCGGTCGCACTGTGCTGGGCGCTGCCGGTGGCTCGCTCCCAGGTCCGGCTCGCGCCGTCGTCCCCGACGATTCGGCCCCCGACCAACCGCCGGACCGTCGTCCCGTTCGCCAGCCGGACGGTCCGCGAGAACTCGACCGTGTAGCTCTCGCGTTCGAGGATCTCTCGGTGGGCCGCGGCGAGGCGCTCGTAGTCGTCGACCCCGCTGGTCGTCACGCCCGGCGGGAGCGACGGTTCCGACGTGGGGACCGGCGCGGGCGTCACAGTTCGGACGGGCTCCGACTCGACCGCACTGAACGCGCTGCAGCCGGCCAGTACGAGACAGAGCGTCACCGCGACGGTGAGCGAGCGATGTGACACGTGCGCGTGTAGGGGCGCGGAGGTCAAACCGCTATTGCCGGTCTCGGCGACGTGGCGAGTCGCGCGTCAGTCGGCGGCCCGTCCGCTCTCGCTGACCGCGTAGGCCCGCGTCACGTCCACCAGGGCCTTGCGGAACTCGGACTCGTCGGGGTCCGGCGAGAGCGACGCGAAGTGGTGTTTGAACTCGGTGAGCCGAATCTCCGTCGCGTCCTGTGCGGCCGCGTGTGCGAGGTCGTAGAGCCTGTCGCCCTCGTCGACGAGGTCGTGGCGCTCACACAGCGCCAGCGCGAACGCCGCGTTGACGGCAGTGATTTCGGGGTCCGCGGCCGGCGTGAGTCGCGCCGCCGGCTCCGACGGTCGCCGCGTCCGCGTCGGCGAGCCGGCTCGGTCCCACGACGGCGGCTCGCCCGGACGGTCCGCGACGGCGGCCGCGAGGCTGGCTTCGAGGAACGGGACCAGCTTGTCGCCGGGAACGACCGGCATCCAGACGTCGTCGGCGTACACGTCCTTCATGTGGTTGGCGATCTGGTAGCAGTGGGTGAGCTTCCGGCGCTCGACCGAGCGGCCGGCCAGCGCGAGGTAGATGGCCTCCCGCGTCGACTGGGTGTGCGAGGGATGCTCGCGCTCGTGGTGGTGCATGTGCGCGTACTCGTGGAGCGCTAGCTCGCGAGCCATCGCGCTCGTCGCGGCCTGTCGCGAGATGGTCAGCCGGTGGCCCGACTCGCCGTGGCTGACCCGCGTCCGCTCGTCGGGGTCCTCGCGGATGCGGACCGTGACGGGTCGGTCGAGGTCGTGCTCGGTCGAGAAGAGATCCCGTGCCCCCAGAAACGGTTCGGCGGGGCCGCCCCGAACGTGAACGTCCATGTGTGATGTTTGCACGGGCCGAACAGCTATTAATCCACGGATGGGGGCGACGTTCGCGGTCACCGTGCGAGACGAGAGGGGCCACTGGTCGGACGGTGTCCTCCCCCTGAACTGTCAGAGGACAGACTGAAACCGTCGGAATCGAGGTGGTAGCGGCCGCCGCTCAGGAGGGCGGTATTGCGAGAGGGTCCCACGCGAACGGGCGGATTTCGCACGGACGAGGCCGTGACGAAACACTATCCTTTTGACCCTGCTGTTGATAGGCAACTGTATAATGGGCCGACGCAAGAAGATCGTCCAAGAATGTGAGACACTGATGGACGACCCGGAGCACATCCGGAACATCGCCATCGCTGCTCACGTCGACCACGGAAAGACGACACTGACGGACAACCTGCTGGCCGGTGCCGGCATGATCTCCGACGACACCGCGGGCCAACAGCTCGCGATGGACACGGAGGAAGACGAACAGGAGCGTGGGATCACCATCGACGCCGCGAACGTCTCGATGACCCACGAGTACGAGGACCAGAACCACCTCATCAACCTCATCGACACGCCGGGCCACGTCGACTTCGGCGGCGACGTGACCCGCGCGATGCGGGCCGTCGACGGCGCGCTCGTCGTCGTGGACGCCGTCGAGGGCGCGATGCCCCAGACGGAGACGGTGCTCCGGCAGGCGCTCCGCGAGGGCGTCAAGCCGACGCTGTTCATCAACAAGGTCGACCGCCTCATCTCCGAACTGCAGGAGGGGCCCGAGGAGATGCAAAAGCGCCTCCTCAACGTCATCGACGACGTCAACGACCTCATCCGCGGCATGACCGAGGAGATGGACGACATCGACGACTGGACCGTCTCCGTCGAGGAGGGGACCGTCGGCTTCGGCTCCGCGCTGTACAAGTGGGGCGTCTCGATGCCGTCGATGCAGCGCACCGGGATGGACTTCGGCGACATCATGGAGCTCGAACGCGCCGACAAGCGCCAGGAACTCCACGACCGGACGCCGCTGTCGAACGTCGTCCTCGACATGGTCTGTGAGCACTTCCCGAACCCCGTCGACGCCCAGCCCCGGCGTATCCCGCGCATCTGGCGCGGCGACGCCGAGTCCGAACTCGCCGAAGGCATGCGCCTGGTCGACGAGGACGGCGAAGTCGTCCTGATGGTCACCGACATCGGCGTCGACCCCCACGCCGGTGAGATCGCCGCCGGCCGCGTCTTCTCCGGCACGCTGGAGAAGGGCCAGGAACTGTACGTCTCCGGGACCGCCGGCAAGAACCGCATCCAGAGCGTCGGCATCTACATGGGCGGCGAGCGCGAGGAGGTCGAGCACGTCCCCGCCGGGAACATCGCCGCCGTCACCGGCCTCAAGGACGCCATCGCCGGCTCAACCGTCTCCTCGGTCGAGATGACGCCCTTCGAGTCCATCGAGCACATCTCGGAGCCGGTCATCACGAAGTCCGTCGAGGCACAGAACATGGACGACCTGCCCAAGCTCATCGAGACGCTCCAGCAGGTCGCGAAAGAGGACCCCACCATCCAGATCGAGATCAACGAGGACACCGGCGAGCACCTCATCTCCGGCCAGGGCGAACTCCACCTCGAAGTCATCGGCCAGCGCATCGAGCGCAACCAGGGCATCCCGATCAACACCGGTGAGCCCATCGTCGTCTACCGCGAGGCTCCCCAGCAGGAGTCCCGCGAGGTCGAGGGCATCTCGCCGAACCGCCACAACCGCTTCTACATCTCTATCGAGCCGCTCAGCGAGGACATCGTCGAGACGATCAAGATGGGCGAGGCCTCGATGGACATGCCCGAACTGGAGCGCCGCGAAGCGCTGCAGGAGGCCGGCATGGACAAGGATGACTCCCAGAACATCGAGCACATCCACGGGACCAACATCCTGCTCGACGAGACGAAGGGGATCCAGCACCTCAACGAGACGATGGAGCTCGTCATCGAGGGCCTCGAAGAAGCCCTCGACGAGGGCCCGCTCGCCGCCGAGCCGGTCCAGGGCTCGCTGCTGCGCCTCCACGACGCCCGTCTCCACGAGGACGCCATCCACCGCGGTCCGGCCCAGGTCATCCCGGCCGTCCGCGAGGCCGTCCACAACGCCCTCGTCGACGCTAGCATCAAGCTGCTCGAACCGATCCAGCAGGTCCGCATCGACGTGCCCAACGACCACATGGGCGCCGCGAGCGGCGAGATTCAGGGCCGCCGTGGCCGCGTCGACGACATGTACCAGGAAGGCGACCTGATGGTCGTCGAGGGCGTCGCGCCCGTCGACGAGATGATCGGCTTCTCCTCGGACATCCGCTCCGCGACCGAGGGCCGCGCCTCCTGGAACACCGAGAACGCCGGCTTCCAGGTCATGGCCGACAACCTCCAGCCGGAGAAGATCACCGAGATCCGCGAGCGCAAGGGCATGAAGACGGAACTGCCCGAGGCCATCAACTACTTCTAAGTACCGTTTTACGTCACCCCCTCTCCTCGCACGCTCTGTGAGCGCGCTGCGGAGAGCGGGTTCGTAAAAATCTACGCTAAAAACGCCCTTCTCGCTCCCGCTGGTCGCGAGAAGTGAAACCGCGCGCCGACGGCGCGCGGTATGCGTTCCGCGCCGCGCGCTATCTGCGTTCGGGCTCAATCGCTGCTACTCCGCTGTTGCCTGCGCCCGCAACCGATCGATCCGGTCGCCGAGCGCCGGCGTCCGCGACAGCGGGTTCGGGACCCGGCGGCGGCTCGGCTCCATCCCGTGGACGGCGGCGTACCGTTCGAGGGCGGCGGCGACGGCGTCGGGACCGATCCGCTCGGCGGCGACGTCGTCGGCCGCCTGGACGCCGCGGCGGGTGAGCAAGAGGCCGCCGAGGACCGCCGCGACGCTCGCACCGAGCAGGGGGAGCGCCGGCCCGGCGTCCTCGAAGAGAACGAACAGCGGGACGGCCGCGGCGAGTACCGTCGCCATCGTTCGCGCGAGGACGCGAGCGCGGAGCCGACCGGCCTGAATCGCGAGCAGCGCCGCGGCGGTCTCGTCGTCGAGCGCGTCGAGGAACGTGCTCGTGACGAACAGCCGGCGGTAGCCGGGCGGGCCGCGGACGGTCGCGCTCGCGGTCTCCTCGCTGTCGGTTTCGAGGACGCGAGCGTCTCGAACGGTGAGGGCAGCGCGTTCCCGGAGCGCGTCGAGGCGCTCGGCCGCCGCGTCGGTCGGCCGCCGCGTCGAGCGCAGGAGCGGGATCACCCACGGCGCGGCCACCTGGACGACGACGACGAAGGCCGCGAGCAGCGCCATCGTCGCGAGCGTGGACGACCCGCCTTCGAGCGGAACCAGGACGAGCGTGGCGAGGACGCTGACGCCGAGCACCCAGCGCGCCATCCGGGCCAGCGCCCGCGGGGTCGAGAGGTCGATGTCGCGGGCCTCGCGCACGCCCCGAACGGTGGGCGCGTAGGCCGCGAGTCCGACGAATCCCGCGGCGAGGAGTTCGAGGAAATCCGCGACGAGACCGCCGACGAGCGACGCGTCGGTCGCGAGCGCACTGCCGAGCAGCGCCGGACCGAATCCCATGGAGCGAAAGACGACGTACGCGACCAGCGCGAACGGGAGGAGGACGCCGCCGTACAGCAGGCGGTACTTCGAGACGGGGTTCGAGAGCCGGCGCGCGACCGCGTTTCCGACGAGCCCGATGACGAACGCGACGAGCAGTAACGCGCCCGCTGTCGTCACTGCAACCGCTATCGACGGTGGATCGGCCTGGAGGGCGTACACGAACGAGTGGCCTCGCCGCCGCGACAAAAATGTAGCGCCAACTGCGCGGGCGACACGGTCGCCGTCTCCGACCAAACGGACGGTTTCTTATACGTGCCCCTGCTGAGTCACCCACAATGAACCGAGATCCCCAGGAGGTGAGCGGGCGATGAGCGACTCGACCGACGAGGTGCAGTCCTACACAGTTCGGCTGGAACTGGTCGACGAGCCGGGCGAACTGCTGCGAGCGCTCGAACCCATCGCCGACAACGGCGGGAACCTCCTCTCGATCTTCCACGAGCGGGGGAACGTGACCCCGCGGGGGCACATCCCCGTGGAGGTCGACCTCGAGGCGACCCCCGAGCGGTTCGGCGGGATCGTCGACGCGCTGCGCGACGCGGGCATCAACGTCATCCAGGCGGGGGCCGAGCAGTACAGCGAGGCGCTCACGGTCGTCCTCACCGGCCACCTCGTCAACACCGACCTCTCCGATACGCTCTCGCGGATCCACGAGTCGTCGGACGCGACGGTGACCGACCTCTCGCTGTCGGCGCCGGCGGGGACGACCGACGAGTCGAGCGCCCGGATTCGACTGGCCACCGAGGAGGGGGCCGTCGACCGGACGATGTCGGCGGTTCGGACCGTCGCCGACGAGAAAGACCTGCGGGTCATCGAGCCGCTCGCCGCGGGAGGCGACCGATGAGGCTCGCCGTGATCGGCGCCGGCGCAGTCGGCTCGTCGGTCGTCGAACTGGCCGCCGACTACGGCCACTCGGTCACCGCCTTCGCCGACTCCGGTAGCGCCGTCGTCGACGCAGCGGGGATCGACACCGACGCCGCTCTGGAACGGAAACGGACTGACGGTGCCGTCGGCTCCGTGGACCCGAGCGAGGCGCTGTCGGCCGACTACGACGCGCTCGTCGAGGCGACGCCGACGACGCTCGGTGACGCACAGCCCGGGTTCGGCCACGTCGAGGCCGCGCTCGAACGGGACCGCCACGTCGTACTGGCGAACAAGGGACCGGTCGCGGAGCGCTACGCCGACATCCGCGAACTCGAACGCGAGAGCGCGGGACGCGTGCTGTTCGAGGCGACCGTCGGCGGCGCGATGCCGGTCCTCTCGACCATCGCGGACTTCGACCCACGACACATCTCCGCCGTCCGGGGCGTCCTGAACGGGACGGCGAACTTCATCCTCTCGCGGATGGCCACCGAGGGACTCGACTACGAGCACGTGCTGGCGGAGGCCCAGGACCTCGGCGTCGCCGAAGCCGACCCGACCTTCGACGTGGACGGGACCGACGCGGCGCTGAAGGGCGTCATCGTCGCCAACGTCCTCGCCGACGACGGCACGGAGTACACGCTCACCGACGCCGACGTCGAGGGGATACAGGAGATCACCGGCAGCGCGCTCGAACTCGCCCGCGAGGACGGCCGGACGGTCCGACTCGTCGCCGAAGTCGTCGAGGGCTCCGTCCGCGTCGGCCCCCGACTCGTCCCGGAGAACGCGCCCCTGGCCGTCTCCGGCACGCGCAACATCGCCCAGCTAGAGACTGAACATGCCGGCCAGCTCAACATCTCCGGACGGGGGGCCGGCGGCCCGGAGACGGCGAGCGCCGTCCTCGCCGACGTCGGCCGACTGGAGTAGCGAGCGCGACGACTCTTTCCGCCGTTTCCTCGTCTTTCTCGAACGCGTTTCGCGTCCAGTGTCCCGTTACGGGCCGCGTGCCGCGAGACGACAGCTCGTCGATCGGCCGGCATGGCCTCTCCGGGTGCGCGTCCGACCCATGTCATTGCGTGCCGAATCGCAGGAAAGCGACCGCCTGACGCTTACACGCTTTCGAAATCGTTTTATGAACCACCAGCCAACAAACCCGATACAGCGCCCCTGCGCGTGAGAGATAACAATGAGCGACGAACAACACCAGAACCTGGCCATCATCGGCCACGTCGACCACGGGAAGAGCACGCTCGTCGGCCGACTCCTGTACGAGACAGGATCGGTACCTGAGCACGTCATCGAACAGCACAAGGAAGAGGCCGAGGAGAAAGGCAAGGGCGGCTTCGAGTTCGCCTACGTCATGGACAACCTCGCCGAAGAGCGCGAGCGCGGTGTCACCATCGACATCGCCCACCAGGAGTTCACCACGGACGCCTACGATTTCACCATCGTCGACTGTCCTGGCCACCGCGACTTCGTGAAGAACATGATCACCGGCGCGAGCCAGGCCGACAACGCCGTGCTCGTCGTCGCCGCCGACGACGGCGTCCAGCCGCAGACCCAGGAGCACGTCTTCCTGGCCCGCACGCTGGGCATCGGCGAACTCATCGTCGCCGTCAACAAGATGGACCTCGTCGACTACGGCGAGGCCGAGTACAAGAGCGTCGTCGAGGAGGTCAAGGACCTCCTGAACCAGGTCCGCTTCGACACGGAGAACGCGAAGTTCATCCCTGTCTCTGCCTTCGAGGGCGACAACATCGCCGAAGAGTCCGAGCACACGGGCTGGTACGACGGCGAGATCCTGCTGGAAGCGCTCAACGACCTGCCGGCCCCGGAGCCGCCGACGGACGCGCCGCTCCGCCTGCCGATCCAGGACGTCTACACTATCTCCGGCATCGGGACGGTCCCGGTGGGCCGCGTCGAGACCGGCATCCTGAACACGGGCGACAACGTGAGCTTCCAGCCCTCGGACGTCTCCGGTGAGGTCAAGACGGTCGAGATGCACCACGAGGAAGTCCCGAAGGCCGAGCCCGGTGACAACGTCGGGTTCAACGTCCGTGGCGTCGGCAAGGACGACATCCGCCGCGGCGACGTCTGTGGCCCCGCCGACGACCCGCCGTCGGTCGCCGAGACGTTCCAGGCCCAGATCGTCGTGATGCAGCACCCGAGCGTCATCACCGAGGGGTACACCCCGGTCTTCCACGCCCACACGGCACAGGTCGCCTGTACCGTCGAGTCCATCGACAAGAAGATCGACCCGTCGTCCGGCGAGGTCGCCGAGGAGAACCCCGACTTCATCCAGAACGGGGACGCCGCCGTCGTCACGGTCCGACCCCAGAAGCCGCTCAGCATCGAGCCGTCCTCCGAGATCCCGGAGCTCGGTTCGTTCGCCATCCGCGACATGGGTCAGACCATCGCCGCCGGCAAAGTCCTCAGCGTCAACGAGCGATAACGCATGTCCCAGCAGGCACGCGTTCGGCTCGCGGGCACGAGCCCCGAGGACCTCGACGACATCTGCGCCGACGTGCGGGAGATCGCGAACAAGACCGGCGTCGAACTCTCCGGTCCGGTTCCGCTCCCCACGAAGACGCTGGAAGTCCCGACCCGCAAGTCCCCCGACGGTGAGGGGACCGCGACGTGGGAACACTGGGAGATGCGCGTCCACAAGCGGCTCATCGACATCGACGCCGACGAACGGGCACTGCGCCAGCTGATGCGCATCCAGGTTCCCAACGACGTCTCCATCGAGATCGTCCTCGAGGACTGAGCGGACTCTCGGCGCGTCGCAAGCGCGACGCCCCAGCCGTGTCCGCCCGAACCGCTGGCCGGGACACGCCCCGACACAGTGTGAATCGCTATCGAAGGCCGCTCTCACACGCAGGGTTTTTACAACTCCGCGTTCGAGTGGCAGACTGCGCGGGCTCGTAGATCAGTGGCAGATCGCTTCCTTCGCAAGGAAGAGGCCCCGGGTTCAAATCCCGGCGAGTCCATTCCATTCCGTCGTTCTCCCGCGTCGTGGGTCACCCTCATCGCTCGTGAAGCTTTTTGACGGTCATTCTCTGGAGCGTCGGCTCACTGTCGGAGTGTTGGCGTCCAGCTCTGCGTGTACGTCGCGGAGCGAACGCGAAAGCGGACTGCCGGGTTAGTTCGGCGGCTCCCGAATGGCGAGCCAGCCGAGCAGTATCGACAGCGTCAGCGCGACGGTAGCCGCTCCGAAGCCGGCGCCGGTGCCGCCGGTCGTTCCGGTCGGACTGGCGGCCGCATCGGTCGTGGCGGGGACCTGGGTGACCGTCCCGTCGTCGGTCGGTGAGGTAGTCGTCGCCGCCACTGTCGTCGATCCTGCTGTCGCAGCGTCTGTCTCTGTCTGGGGTGGCGTCGTCGTGACGGCCGGCGTCACGGTCGCGTTCGTTGCGTTTGTCGCGTTCGTCCCGTTCGTCGTGGGCGACGCGTGGACGGTCACGTTGCCGGCGGCCGTCGTGTTGAACGCGAGCGCGCGCGTTCCGGTCGTGTTGAACAGGACCGAGAGGTTGATCGCTCTCTCCGCTCCGGCGTCGATGTCGACCGACTCGTTCACACCGACCGCGCTGCCGTTGACGGCCACGTACGCGTCGAAGGTCCCGTCGTCGTCGCCGGTGTTCTCGACGGTCGCCGACACCGTCACTGGGGTTCCGACGGTGGTCGACGAGGTGTTGAGCGACGCATTCGTCACGTTGAACGCCGGTTCATCGGGGGGTCCGGCCCCACCGCCGCCACCGCCGCCACCACCGCCACCGTTGTCGTCGTCATCGTCACTGTCGTCGTTGTCGCCGCCCCCACCACCGCCGCTGTTGCTGTCGTCCGACGGGGTTTCGGTCGGCGTCGGTGTCTCGGTCGGCGTCGGGGTAGGCGTCGGTGTCTCGGTCGGCGTCGGGGTAGGCGTCTGTGTCTCGGTAGGTGTCTGCGTCGGCGTCGGAGTAGGCGTCTGCGTCGGCGTTGGTGTCGTCTCGGACTCGACGGTCACCGTCACGTCGTGGAGGGTCTCCGGGGCGACGGTCTCGCCGTCGGCGTCCGTGAACTTGGTGTCGGCGTCGACGAACGAGAGATCGGTGCTCGACCCCGCTTCGCCGGTGCCCGTCAGCGTGACCGTCGCGAGGACGGGGTTCTCGGTCTCGGAACCGCGGAGCTGATTGAACGCGGCCCAGCCTGCCTCGTTGTTCACGTTGCTGATCGGGTCGCCGAAGTCGTCGCTGCCGGACACCGATTCGACCGTCACGTCCTCGGGGTCGAAGGTGAGGTTCGTCTGGTAGCCGCTCACCGCGGTCGCGTTGGCCCACACCGTCAGCGTGGTCGTCTCGCCGGGCGAGACGGTGACGGTGTCACCGGGTGCGGCAGTTGGGTTCTCGGCGACGCCGATCGCCGGGGCCGGCAGCGCACCGACCGTCGCGACGGCGAGCGGGAGGGCCGCGAGCACTGCGACGAGGGCACCGACGGCGAGAAGCCGCGTGGTGTCGCTCACGAGTCGCCCCCGCTCATGTTCCGGACGCGGGCGGCGTCGCCGATATCGACGTCTCCGTCGTCGTCGACGTCCGCGGCTTCCCGGTCGATCTCGACGTCCTCGCCGGCCACGGACTGCTGGATCCGCGTCACGTCGTCGCTATCGACGTCTCCGTCGCCGTCAGCGTCGCCCGCGACGGGACCGCTACTCTCGTCGGGGGGCGTATAGCGGACCTGCAACGTCGGCGGCGCGTCGCTCTCGGCCGTCCGGATGTCCCAGCCGTCGCCGCCGCTGGGGAGGAACACCCAGCCGTGATTCGGGGCCCCGTCGGCCCACGCCTGGACGCTGGCCGCGAGGTCGATGCGCGTCGTCCCGGTGGCGACGGTTCCGGTCTGTGCGTCGGCGCTGTCGACCGCTTCGGTGTCGTCGGCCTGGACGCCGTCGTCCAGTGACGCCCACGTGTCGTCCTGGCCCCAGTCGGTCAGCATGCGGTGGACGGACGCGCCGGAGCCGTCGTCGGCAGTTTCGAGGGTCAGCGTCGCGCTCTCGACGGTCGCTCCCCGCGGGACCTGCGCGTCGCCGTCGCCGACGACGCCGTCGAACCGCAGGAGGACTTGACTGCCATTGGCGCTTCCCTGCGGGTCGCTCTGGTCGATGGACAGCGTGGTCGCCGTTCCGAAGCCCGTCTCGGGGTCGGCCTCGCGGAGCATGGTGTCGACCGTGCCGTCGTAGCCCTCGGCTCCCTGCTCGAACGCGACCTGCTCGCCGGTCGACGACTCGGCGCCGAAGCGGGCGTCGAAGTCCAGATCGAAGTGGAACTGGCTGTCTCCGTCCGTCTGTTCCTCGTCCGTGCTCGGCGAGAACGTCCGGACGGCGATCCGGTCGGCACCGTCACTGCCGCCGCCCGGTTCGAACTTGATGCGGCGCATCAGCCCGTGGCCGCCGTTCGGCCGGAACTGGTAGTTCGCCAGCATCTCGTAGACGGCCTGTCCCGCGTCGTTCGTCGCGACCTGGTGGACCTCCCCGTCTTCCTCGTGCCAGTGGCCACACAGCACCATGAACACCTGCTCGTTCGGCGCGACGAGTTCCTCCCAGACGGCCTGGCCGGTGTTCCCGATGTCGTTGGGCTCCTGGAGCTCCGTCGCTCGGCGATCTGGATTGTCACGGAGGTACGAGTGGGTGGTGAGAATCGTCGCCCGGTCGGGGTGCTCGTCGAGTATCTGTTGGCCCCAGCCCAGCGGCGTCGAGGGATCGTCGGTCGACCCCGCGGGCTCCCACTCCAGCGCGAGGTGGAGGAAGTCGTAGCCGCCGGCGGAGAACAGCTGGTAGCTGTTGAGATTCGCTCGGTTCTCGTCGACGCCCGTCGGCCCCGAACCGCCGTACCAGTCGCGCCCGTCGTACCGGGAGGGCCCGAAGTACTGCTTGTACTTGTCGATCGAGGACTCTTTGTCCCACAGCGTCGCCCAGTCGTGATTGCCGGGGACGGTCGAGTACGGAACGACGCCGTCGAGTTTCGACATGGCCGCGTCCATGTACTGCCACTCCGCGTCGTCGTCGCCGTGGTCGACCACGTCGCCCTCGTGGCTGACGAAGGCGATGTTCTCGCTGTCGCGGTTGTCGACGATCCACTGGGTCTGATCGTTCGCATACGGCGTGTCGTCTTTGGCGTATACCTGCGTGTCGGGCAGCGCGACGACGGTCCAGTACGACGACTGCTGGCTCGCTCCCGGTGTGGCTCCGAGCGTCGCGACGCCGACCCCCGCGCCCACCGCCCTGAGGAGGTCGCGTCGCGTCGCGGTGCGTCCCGTCGTTCGGTCGGCACTACTGTCCATCGCTCAGTTCCCTCCAGGGGCCACGTAACAGCCCGAATCGTGTCGAGACGGCCGGCGCGAAGCGCCCGCCGCTCCGTCGGTTGCGTTGCCCCGTGTCCGCTCTCCCCACCTGGTCTCTGGGTGCCGTCTTGATAAGTAAACTGACATGTCTGCCAATGCGGTGTTCTCCATGTACGGTGTGTTGCTCTGGTTCGATTTCGCGATCCGTTTCGATGTAGACGGCCGGTACCGCCGGCGACCGGACACTGCACGGGAACGGTTCCGAGACAGTGACCGACCCCGGTATCAGCTCATCGCCTCGATCACGCGCGGCGAGTCGAGCGATGCGACCGCTTCGGAGACGGCGGTATCGAGGCTGGACTCGCTCCAGTCGCGCTCTCGCGGGATGTATGCGCGGTAGGTCGCGACGTCCTCGAAGAGCGAGCGGAACACGTCCCGCTCGCGTCTGGTGACCTCCTCCAGCGACTCGACCATGGTCCCGTCGTCGACGAGCGAGTCGTAGGCGTGGAAGTACTCCCGCAGCCGCCCGTCCCACTCGAAGTTGCTGATGGCGGTCGCCGCCGACATCGCCGTCTCCGTCGAGACCTGTTCGACGGTGACCGTGTCGGTGTCGGGCGCGGCCTGGAGGAACACGACGTTGTCGACGCTCGCCTGCTCGACGTGGTCGGCGTCGGGGTACAGGTCGGAGATGTCGGTGAAGTCGCGGCTGTCGTCGGCGAGATACGTGTCGTTGAGGTAGGCGACGGCCGTCTCCGGGAGGCCACCGGTCCGGTCGACGCGCGCGTCGATGTACTCGTGGACCGACGAGCGGAGCCGTTCTTTCGGATCGTCGTACTGGATCTCGATCTCCGGGAACGACTCGACGTTGAACGGCTGGAGATTGACGCCCAGCGGATAGCCGACCGCCGTCCCGTCGGCACCCACCCAGAGGCGGTCGTCGGACAGGAAGTCCGCGCCCTCGCGCAGCAGCGACAGGAGCGTGTTCGTCTTCCCGGCCCCGCGCCAGGCCGGAAACAGGGTGGTCTGTCCGTCGAGGCTGACGCCGGACGCGTGGATCAGGGCCTGATCGCGAGTGAGCCGCCGCTTGCGGATCTCGAACTCCATCGGATAGATGGCGTAGAACGGCTCGAACCCCCGCGTCACCCTGACGTGCGACCAGCCCGGTTCGACGGCCATGAAGTCCGACCCGTTGCGAACGACGAACTCCTCGCCGGTCCAGCCGTAGTAGTCGTCGGGGTCCCCGAGGACGTCCGTCGGTTCGACGTCGTCGGTCGTCTCCTCGATGACGATGTCCGGGTCCCTGTCCGGCGAACTCGTTTTGAACTGGTCGTACATCCGTCGATACTGCCTGTCGAGGCGACCGCTGTCGCCTTCGACCCGCACCAGAAGCTCCCCGAAAAAGTCGAAATGTGCCGGGCTCATGGTTTCACCGGTCGCTCCCATCCCCATCTACGATCGATTCGCGTGGTCGTACAACTCATCGTCACTGACCGTATGCGAGATTCACATATTCTTATATATGTCAAAATATAGCACGGTGGGGTTCCCGTGTGCCGCCGCTCGCTCTAGAACGCCGAGTACTCTCGGATTACCCGAACAACCACGCCCGAAACCGAACAAATCGCTCGATATGTGCCAGCGGTAAGCGAGTCTTGTCCTCAGAAGAACTGGTATAAGTCGTCGCGTCCGGCCTCGTGGAGGTGGTGACGGACCGCCTCGTTCAGCGGGCCGAGCGATCCGCGCTTGGCGCTGATCGGAGCGATCGTCTCCTGCCACTGCTGCCACGGTGGATAGAGGCCGAGCCTGTCACAGAGTTCGTTCAGGCGCTCGTCGCGGTCGTCGACCTTGTCCATCTTGTTGACGGCGACGACCGGTTCGACGCCGACCTCCCGGAGGAAGTGAAACAGCTCCACGTCGTGGGGGATCTCGTCCGGTCCGGAGTGGCGGTCGATGATGTCGATGACGGACTTCCCGTCGACGACGAGGATCCCGACGAGGATCTTCTCGGCGTTGGCCTCGACGTACTGGACCACGTCCGCCTTGATCTGCTCGCGGACGTCGTCGGGAACGCCGTCCATGAATCCGAACCCGGGGAGGTCCGTGATGACGAAGTCCGAACTGGCCCAGTCGTAGTGGTTCGGCGAGCGGGTGACGCCGGGGCGCTGGCCGGTGTCGAACGTGTGGCCGGTCACCTCCCGCATCAGCGTCGACTTGCCGACGTTGGACCGGCCGACGAGCACAACCTCGGCGTCCCGGTCCGGTCGCGTCTCGAACATAGCCGTCGTAGGCCGCCGGCGGGGAAAAGCGCGTCCGTTCGCACCGGGCCGGGGCGGTCGCTGTCCGGCACCGGGCAGCCGTACCGTGACCAGCCGGCTTTTTGTCGCCGGGGGCCTCACCGAGAGCCGTGCGGCTGGTACAGATAACGATCCCGGCGGGCAAGCGCGAGGCGGTGCTGGGGGCGTTAGACGACGAGGGCATCGACTACGTGGTCTCCGACGAGACCAGCGGCCGGGAGTACACGGCCGTCGTCTCGTTCCCGCTGCCGACCAACGCGCTCGAACCCGTTCTCGACGAGCTGCGGGACGTCGGTATCGACGACGACGCCTACACGGTCGTCGTCGACGCGAACACCGTCATCTCCCGGCGGTTCGAACAGCTCCAGGAGAAGTACGCCGAGGAGGAAGACGAGGACCGAATCGCGCGCGAGGAGCTGACGACGAAGGCCCGCGACCTCGCGCCGTCGCTCCCGATCTACGCGCTGATGACGATCATCAGCGCCGTCATCGCCACCGCCGGCCTGCTACTCGACTCGCCGGCCGTCGTCGTCGGGTCGATGGTCATCGCGCCGCTCATCGGCCCGGCGATGACCGCCAACGTCGGGACCGTCGTCGACGACCACGACCTGTTCGTCCGGGGCGTCAAGCTCCAGGTGTTCGGGCTGGGCCTCGCCATCGCCAGCGCCACCGTGTTCGCGCTGTTCGTCCGCTACGCCAACGTCATCCCGCCGCTCGCCGACGTGACGACCGTCGGGCAGGTCCGCGAGCGCGTCGCGCCCGACTTCCTCTCGCTGGTCGTCGCGCTCGGGGCCGGCGCGGCCGGCGTCCTGAGCCTCACTAGCGGCGTCTCGACGGCGCTCGTCGGCGTCATGATCGCCGTGGCGCTCATCCCGCCGGCGGCGACGGTCGGCATCGGCATCGCGTGGGGCCAGCCGCTCGTGAGCCTCGGCTCGACCGTCCTCGTGCTGGTGAACGTCCTCTCGATCAACCTCGCCGTCCTCGTCGGGCTCTGGTATCAGGGCTACCGCCCCGAACACTGGTTCCGCGAGGGCAACGCCCGGTCGGCGACGGTGACGCGCATCGGCGTTCTCGTCCTGTCGATCCTCGTCCTCTCGGCGTTCCTCGGCGGCGTCACGCTCGACTCCTTCCAGCGGGCGACGACGGAGTCCGACATCCGCGAGGGCGTCGAGGGGGCCGTCGAGTCGCCGCTGCGCGTCCTCTCGGTCGAGGTCGAGTACACCAACACCGCCATCTTTCAGGAGCCCCGCCGCGTCGTCGTCACCGTCGGCTTACCGCCCGACACGCCACAGCCAACGCTGGCTGATCGGCTCGACGCCGTCGCCGACGCCGCCGCCGGCCGCGACGTCGTCACGGAGATCCACTACGTCACCGTCGAGCGGGCCGCCTGACGCTCAAACCCGGCTTTGACCGTCCGATGACGTAAATACCGTTGGGGGTGTCCATACTCCCATGCAGTCACGATCACTCGCACTGGTTGGGATACTGGCACTCGCCGTCGCCGGCGGGGTCGGGTTCGCGATCGCGGACACCGGCGCACAGGCGACGGCGACGAACTCCACCGTCAGCGTCAGCGCCGACGCCACCGTCGAGCGCGCGCCGGACCGCGCGACCGTCACCGTGGCCGCCGTCGGCCGCGGCGAGACGGCCGAGGCGGCCCGGAACAATCTCACCGGCGACGCCGACGCCATCACGACCGCGCTCGACGACGCGGGCGCGAACGTCACGTCCTCGCGCTTCCAGATCCGCCCCGAGTACGAGCGGACCGAGACGGGGAGCGAACAGGTCGGCTACGTCGCCATTCACACCGTCGAGGCCGAGACCGGTAACGTCTCCTCGGTCGGGACGCTCGTCGACACGGCCGTCGACGCCGGCGCGGATCGCGTGGACGGCATCCGCTACTCGCTGAGCGAGGAGACGCGACAGAGCGCCCGCGAGGAGGCGCTGACGACCGCGATGGACCGCGCCCGGAGCGACGCCGAAGTCGTCGCCGGCGCGGAGGGGCGGACCGTCGGGAGCGCCGTCTCGATCCAGACCAGCGACAGCGGGCGCTACGTCGTCTACGCCGAGACTGCCGCCGCCGGTGACGCCGGCGGGCGGACGAGCATCGAGCCCGGGACCGTCACCGTCGACGCGGCGGTCAGCGTGACCTACGAACTGAACTGAGGAGGCGGAGAACTGAGACCGTAGCGGAACCGCGCCGAGACCGCGCCGCAACTGAACTGCGACCGCGCGCGTTCGGCCTACTCGTCGTCGAACGGCAGTTCGATCTCGTAGCCGACGGCGTCGACGGCCGCCTCCAGCACGCCGTCCACGTTGTCGTCTTCCGTGACGCTCATGTAGTGATCCGCCTCGACGTCCGTCGAGAGGTCGCTCTTGTTCGCGATCGTCAGGACGGGCACGTCGAAGCGGGCGGCGATGGCGTCTCGCAGCTCCAGCTGGTCCGCCAGCGGGTAGCCGCATTCGCCGCTCGGGTCGACGAACACGAGCACCGCGTCGGCGAGGTGTTCGAGCGCGCTGACGGCCTGGGACTCGATCTCGTTTCTGTCCTCCGGCGGCCGGTCCAGCAGGCCGGGCGTGTCGACGAGCTGGTAGCGGATCCGCTGGTCCTCGAAGTGGCCGACCCGGAGCTGCGTCGTCGTGAAGGGATACGAGGCGATCTCGTTGTCGGCGCGGGTGACGCGGTTGACGAACGAGGACTTGCCGACGTTCGGGTAGCCGGCGACGACGATGGCCGGCTCGTCCGGCCGGATGTCGGGGATGTCTTTCAGCGCGTCGCGGGCTGTCGAGACGGCCGCGAGGTCGTCTTCGACCTCCTCGACCACGTCGGCGATGCGGGCGAACGCCTGCTTTCGGAGCTTGCGAGCGGTGTCGATGTCGCCCCGCGCCACGCGGCTCTCGTACTCCTGGCGGATCTCCTTGGTCTTCTGGGACGCCCAGGAGATCTCCGCGAGGCGTTGCTTCAGCGCGTCGATACCGGGATCGTCGTCCGCCGGATAGGCCTCGCCGATGACCGCGTCGGCGAGTTCAACGTAGAACGGGTCCAGGTCGTCGATCGTCGGCCACGCGGTCACCACGTTCGCGAGATTGTCCGAGACGATGTTCGAGGCAGTCATCAGCATCGACTGCTGGGCCTCGTTCCCGTCCTTGGCTCCGCCGGCGCGCGACGCCCGCGAGAACGCCTTGTCCAAGAGTTCCTCGGACGTCGGCGTCGTCGGCAGACCCTCGAAGGGATGGCTCATAGACGCCGTTGACGGCCAGCGCGTAAAAACGCGTTCACTCGCACCGGCGACACCGAAACCGTTGCGAGCCACGCTTTTGGGCGTCGCGCCCGCAGTGCCCGTATGGCTCAGATCGACGCCGGCGAGATCCTGCCCAACGACCGCGTCCAGCAGATGGCCGTCGACGGACGGGTCACGCAGTTGCACCGCGGTCACCAGTACGCCGAGGAGGGCGACACCTTCGAGATCGACGGGACGACCTTCGAGGTCACCGACGTGACCCACCGGACGCTCGGGGATCTGACCGACGAGGACGCACAGCGCGAGGGGTCCGAGGACCTCGACGCCTACAGGGAGCGGATGACGCGCGTCCACGGGAGCTTCGAGTGGGACGACGACAGCGAGGTCGTCCGCCACCGGTTTGCCTCGGTCGAGGAGTAGCGGGCCGAGCCAGTCTGTGGCCCGCTCCGCTCGACCCGCTACCGCGGGCTGTCGGCGCGGCGCAGACAACCCTTATCCCCTTCGGTAACTGAACGTAACCTCAATGACCGAGACGATCACGACGCCGAAAGCCGACGACCCCGACCGCGAGCACCTGGCCGCCGTCGAGGACGGCTGTGGCTGCGCCGAAATCTGGGAGCACCTGAGCGAGACGCGAGACGGGGACGACTGACCCCGTCGCGGTCGGGCCGCCTATTCGGTCGCCGCCTCGCTATCGCCGCTCTGCCAGCTCGGCCCGCAGGTCGTCGACGTCCATGTCTTTCATCGCGAGCAGGACGAGGAGGTGATAGACGATGTCGGCGGACTCGTGGGCCAGTTCCTCGCGGTCGTCGTCTTTGGCCGCCAGAATCAGCTCCGTCGTCTCCTCGCCGAGCTTCTCCAGGACGGCGTTCTCGCCTTTCTCGTGGGTGAACAGCGATGTCGTGTAGGAGTCCGTCGGAAGGTTCGCCTTGCGGTCCTCGATGACGGCGAACAGGTCGTCGATCACGTCGCCGGTGTCGTCGCTCATGGCCGGAGTTCGGCGAGCGGGGCCTTCAGGCCGTCGCTACGACTCGACCGAGTCGAAGAACGCGAGGTCGTGGATGCGGGGGTCGTCGGTCAGTTCCGGGTGGAAGGACGTGCCCACGACCGGCCCGTCGCGGATCGCCACGGGGCGGTCCTCCCACGCCGCGAGTACGTCGACGCCCTCGCCGACGTAGTCGATGACGGGCGCGCGGATGAACACCGCGGGGAACGGCTCGTCGAGGCCGCTCACGTCGAGCGGGGCCTCGAAGCTGTCCTTCTGCCGGCCGAAGGCGTTGCGCTCGATGGTCGCGTCGACGATGTTCAGCGTGTCGACGCGGTCGTCCTGGGCGTCCGTCGCACTGACGATGAGGCCGGCGCACGTGGCCAGCACCGGCTTGCCGGCGTCGACGTGGGCCACGATCTCCTCGTCGATGCCCTCGCGGTGGACGAGTCGCGAGATGGTCGTCGACTCCCCGCCGGGGAGCAACAGCGCGTCGCAGTCGGGGACCAGCCCCGACTCTCGGATCTCGACGACTTCGGCCGTCTCGTCGTGGGCGGCCGCGGCCCGCTGGATGGCGCTCGCGTGCTCGGACACGTCGCCCTGGACCGCGAGAACACCCGCGCGTAGCGTCATAGCTAGCTCTTGGCGGGCCTGCGCGAAAAGTCTCTCGTCTCTGGCAAGTGTGCGGGCCGGCGCGCGCTCGATGCGGCGGTGACCGCTTCGTCGCGCCGCCGCGAGCCAAACGGTTAGGTGTGGCCGGGACTTCACCAGGAGTATGGGACAGCGACGGCGTGACCCGGTCGAGGCCAACGCAGATGGGTCGGCGGACCTCTACGAAATCGCGAACTGGGAGCCGCGATCGACGCTCGACCGGTTCGTCCACTGGCTCTATCACGTCGGGCTCTGGGCGCTCCGGTGGCTCGTCATCATCGCCGCTCTCGCCATCCTGCTCTTGCAACTCCTGTTCGGCAGTCTGGGTGCGCTCGGGAACCAGCCGCTGTTCGCCGGTATGGCGCTCCTCTCGGCGGTCCCGGCGCTCGGGCTCGCCGCGTACATCTGGTACGCCGACGTGACCACGTCGGAACCGCTGACGCTGCTCGTCGGCACCTTCCTGCTCGGCGTTCTGTTCGCAGGCTTCGCGGGCCTGCTCAACGCCTTTCTCGGGTATCCGGTCCAGGCGATCGGCTCCGGGTTCGGTCTCGTCCCGTTCCTCGGGCAGGTGTTCTTCTTCTTCCTCATCGTCGGTCCCGTCGAGGAGAGCGTGAAACTGCTCGCGGTCCGACTGTACGCCTTCCGGGACGACCGCTTCGACGCCGTGGTCGACGGAGCGGTCTACGGGGCCGCCGCGGGGCTCGGCTTCGCGACCATCGAGAACGCGCTGTACATCACGCAGAACACCGAGATGGTCACCGGGACGCTCAACGTGCTGGCAGAGGGCGGCGACATCACCGCGGTACGGGCTTTGGCCGGCCCGGGCCACGTCATCTACTCGGCCTTCGCGGGCTACTACCTCGGGCTGGCGAAGTTCAATCCGGACGACGCCGGCCCCATCGTCCTGAAGGGACTGCTCATCGCCGCGCTCATCCACGCGGTGTACAACACGCTGGCCGGGCCGGTGACGACGGTGCTCGCGACGCTGTACGACGTGAACTTCCTCGTGGCCTTCTTCGGCTTCGTCATCGTCTACGACTCCATCTTCGGGCTCCTCCTGTTGCGCAAACTCGACGCCTACCGGAAGGCGTACAAGCGCGCACACGCCCCGTCGGAGTCGAGCGGCCAGCGGCCCGAACGGACCGAGTTCGACCCCTGACGGCCCGGAACGCCGGGCTCGGATCGCCCGCTCAGCAGAGCTGTTCGACGTACTTCGCGATCACGTCGACTTCCAGGTGGACCGGGTCGCCGACCGACTTCTCCGAGAGCGTCGTCTCCGCGTACGTGGTCGGGATGATCGCCACGTCGAAGGCGTCCTCGCGGCGGTCGGCGACGGTCAGGCTGATGCCGTCGACGGTGATCGACCCCTTCTCGACGAGGTAGTCCCGGTGGGCCTCGGGCAGTGAGAACGTGAACGTCCAGTCGTCGCCCTCGCGCTCGACGGCGACGACCGCTGCCGTGGTGTCGACGTGGCCCTGGACGACGTGGCCGTCGAAGCGACCGTCGGCGGGCATCGCCCGCTCCAGATTGACGCTGTCTCCCCCCGAGAGGTCGTCGAAGAACGTCCGGTCGAGCGTCTCGCGGGCGAGGAACACCTCGAACCACTCGCCGTCGGACGCCTTCTCGACGGTGAGACAGACGCCGCTGACGCTGACGGACTGGCCGTGGTCGAGCCCCTCGAACGGCGCGCCGATGCGGACGCGCCGGCCGCCGTCGTCGTCTACGACTGCCTGGACCTCGCCGGTCGCCTCGACGATGCCGGTGAACATACCCCGGATTCGACGCGGCGGGCGGAAAGCGCTTCGCTTCGGGCGGCCCCAAGTAGTACTCGGAGCCGAGTATATTTTTTACGACAACTGTCGAAAGGAATTTATCGGCCGCGCGGGTACCAGCGGGTATGCCCGAGACGGATCCCAAAGCGGAGGACGACGGCCGGGAGTGGACTGCCCGACACGCGCGAACGAAACCGAGCGAGACGCGGCCGGTCGTGCGCGTTCCCGACGACGTGGTCGAGGTCTGGGACGACCGACACGCCGAGACGAAACGCCGCTTCTAACGACTGAGGACTTCGACGCCGATCAGTTCCGCGCCGGTCAGCGCCCGGATGTACGCGCCGCCGGCGATGGAGACGTGCCCGAACTCCTCCTCTTCCATGCCGTACATCTCGATGGCCCGCGAGGTGTCGCCGCCGCCGACGACGGAGAAGCAGTCGGTCTCGGCGATGGCCTCGAGGACGCCAGCGGTCCCGACCGAGAAGCGCTCGTCCTCGAACATCCCGAGCGCGCCCTTGACGAAGACGGCCTCCGAGTCCCGGATGATCGGTGAGTACTCCATGACCGTCTCGCTGCCCACGTCGAGGTAAGAGACGGTCTTCTCTTCGATGTCGTCGACGGCCTGCTCGGCGCGGCTCCCGTCGTCCTCGTAGGCGAGGTCGACCGCGAGCGAGATCTGGTCGCGGTGGTCCTCGAGCATAGACTCGATCTTCTCGCTGTTTTTCTCCCACTGCTCGTCGTAGAGGTTCGCGTCGTCGATGTCGTAGCCGACGGGGTGGCCGGCCGCGCGCAGGAACAACTCTCCCGCGATCCCGCCCAGCAGGAAATCGTCGACCTTCTCGTCGAGGTGGGTCATCACGTCGATGACGTCGGTCGCCTTCGTTCCGCCGACGACCATCGTCACCTGCCCGTCGAACTCCTTCTCGGCGATGGCGGTGTTGGCCTCGTACTCGGTCTCCATCACGCGGCCGGCGTAGGCGTCCATCACCAGCGGGAACCCGACGAGCGAGGCGTGCGAGCGGTGGGCCGCCGAGTACGCGTCGTTGACGTACGCGTCGAACTCGTCTTTGAGCGTCTGGACGAACTCCGTCTGGGACTTCACTTCCGGGTCTTCCTCGGGGAGCTCGTCGTCACACATCCGCGTGTTTTCGAGCACGAGCACGTCGCCCGACTCCAGGCCGGCGATGTCGTGGATGGCCTGCGGGCCGTAGGTCTCGTCGACGAACGCGACCGGGTGGTCGATGTGCTCGGCGAGGATGTCCGCGTGCTGGGAGAGCGAGACGAAGTCGTCGCGGCCCGGTCGGCCCTGGTGAGCCATGACCGCGACCTCGAACCCGCGGTCGACGAGTTCGCTGATCGTCTCGGCGTGTCGTTCGAACCGCCGGTTGTCCTGTACTTCCCCGTCCTCGACCGGGGAGTTGAGGTCGAGGCGAACGAGGACGCGCTGGCCGTCGTCGAGGTCGTCGAGCGTCTGGAAAGTCATCACTCGGGAGGATACCTGCCGGCCGCTTAACGGTTTCCGAGTCGGGTTCCGCGCGCCCCGTTCGCGGCGGTAGCGGGGCTGTCCTGGCGCCGAATCAGTCGGGAAAGTGGGGGGAAATGGGTGGGAGTCTGTCGACCGCCTCACTGGGTCGCCACCGGGTCACGAGTGGCGTCGCCAGGTCGACAGCACAGGTACACAGAGCCGATGCATCCGTGCGAGACTCCGTGTGTTACCATCGTTCGATAAGAATTGCTATAAACGTTTTCACGACTGTCTGACGGTGAGCCGCGGAAGTCGCCGCACCGAGACCCGGTCTCGGGCTACTCGGTGATGTACTCGGCCACGTCGAGCATGCGGTTCGAGAAGCCGTACTCGTTGTCGTACCAGGTGAGGATCTTCGTCATCCCGCCGACGACGTTCGTCGACTGCAGGTCGACCTGCGAGGAGTACGGGTCGCCCGTGATGTCCGAGGAGACCACGTCGTCGTCCGTGACGCCGAGGACGCCTTCGAGTTCGCCGGCGGCAGCCTCCTCGAAGGCGGCGTTCACGTCGCCCTCGGTCACGTCCTCGGAGAGGTCGACGACGAACTCCGTGATGGAGCCGTTCGGCACCGGAACGCGGATGGCCATCCCGTCGAGTTTGCCCTCGAGCTGGGGCAGGACCTCGGTGGTCGCCTGCGCGGCCCCGGTCGAGGTCGGGATGATGTTCTCGGCGGCGGCGCGGCGGCGACGGGGCTTGCCGTTCGGGCCGTCCATCAGGTTCTGGGAGCCGGTGTAGGCGTGGACCGTGGTCAGCTGGCCGGCCTCGATGCCGAACTCCTCGTCGAGGATCTTCGCGACCGGCGTGATGGAGTTGGTCGTACACGAGGCGTTCGAGACGACGTCCTCGCCGTCGTACTCGTCGTGGTTGACGCCGTAGACGAGCTGCTTGACCGGCTCCTCGCCCTTCGGCGGCGCGGAGATGACGACCTTGTCAGCGCCGGCGTCGAGGTGCTGGCTCGCGTCTTCCTTCGTGCGGAAGATGCCCGTCGCCTCGAACGCCACGTCGACGTCGAGGTCGTCCCAGGGCAGCGCCGTCGGGTCCGTCTCGTGGAAGACGCCCGCCTCGAAGTCCGTCCCCTCGACCGTGAGAACGCCGTCCTCGACGCCGGCACCGGGGAGTTCGCCCATCACGGTGTCGTACTGGGCGAAGTAGTCGATCTCGTCGTCGTCCATCACGTCGTTGATGCCGACGATGTCGACGGCGTCGTTCTCCAGCGATGCGCGGAATACGTTGCGGCCGATACGGCCGAAGCCGTTCAGGCCGACGCGGACTGGCTCACTCATTGCTGTCTAGACAGGCTATCGGTCAGTGTAAAATGTTTTCGGATCTGTTGTAAATCGTTTTTGTTTATGACCGTTCGGGCAGGAAATGTTTGTATGGGTGCGTTTAGGGCGTCGCAGGCTCTCGGTTCGGCGCTGATCGGTGCAGGTGTTGAGCGCGTCAGAAGGCTTTTGAAACGGACGAACCTATACCGATCAAGGATGAGACGCGATGACCGCGACGACCCGTTCGACGAGTTCTTCCGGGAGATAGAACGGATGATGGACGAGATGATGGGGTCGGAAGGCGACGTACACATCGACCGGGACACCGGTGGGAGCGAGGTCGACCTGCACGTCGACGTCCACGAGACCGACGAGGAGATCCGGGTCGTGGCCGACGTGCCGGGCGTCGACAAGGACGCCATCGACCTCAAGTGCGACGGAACCGTACTGACGATCAACGCCGAGAGCGGCCAGCGCGAGTATCACGAGCGCCTCACGCTCCCGTCCCGCGTGGACGAGCACTCCGCCGCCGCGACCTACAACAACGGCATCCTCGAGGTCACGTTCGACCGCGAGGAGGACTCCGCCGATATCGAACTGTAACGGTCGCTTGCGACCCGGTCGTCCGTTTCACTTTCCGCGATCTCACGCCGGCTAGCGACCGCCACGTCCGGGGCGTCGCCTGCTGGGCCACCGGCGGTCTGGCGGCGTCTCAGTGCACCGCGTCTGGAACGTCGTGGTAACCGACGGTTCAGTCCTCACTCTCGTCGGTTTTGCGCTGGGCGAGCGCATACGCGAGCATCGTTCCGAGCGGCACGGCGACCGTGGCCCAGCCGGGTAGCAGCGGTCCGAAACCGCCCACGAGACCGCTGTCTCGCACGTCGACGGTCGTGGTGTTAGTCGCCATCTCACCGACGTCGTCGACGGCACGGAGCGTGACGTTGTGGGGGCCGGTCTCGTTGTAGGTCGCCGTCACCTGCGCCCCTTCGGCCTCGTACTCGCCGTCCCCGTCGAGGTCCCACTCGTAGGTCGCGACGTCTCCGTCGGGGTCGACCGTCTGGTTGCCGGCGTAGAAGGTGAGGGGAGTACCCGCGGTCGCCGTTCGGTTCATCCCGAACGCCGGGCGTGGGGGTTCGTTGTCGACGGTGAGGGTCACCGACTTCGTCGCGGTCGTCCCCCGGTCGTCAGTCACTCGTAGCGACACCCGCCTGTCGCCTTCGTCTGTGAACTCGTGAGTCACCGTCTGACCGGTCGATTCGAAGGTCCCGTCGCCGTCGATGTCCCACTCGTAGGACTCGATGGTCCCGTCGCCGTCGGTCGACTTCGCGGCGTCGAAGGAGACGCTCTCCAGTCCGGGACTCGACGGCGAAAATTCGAACTCCGGAACCGGGACCTCGTTCTCGACGACGCGGAGATCGGAGACGTACCCGGAGGCGTTCTCCACGTAGCCGCCGGCGACAACGTACCCGTTCTCGCCGGTCGAGACGACGCTCAGCGGCCGCGAATTCCTGTTCGCGTCGTGGATCCGTTGCCACCGATGGTCGCCCGACGCAGAGAAGCTCCGGAGGACGCCCCCGAGGTACGTGTAACTCGACGACAGGAAGCGCTGTTCGACCTTCATGAACTCGCCGGCCGTGATGAATCCGCCGTCCGGCGTGCCCGTGATCGCCCGAGCCGTCTCACCGTTGGCCGACTCGTACTCCCCGGAAAACGTCTTACTCGTGATCGCCTCGCCGGACTCCGTCGCGAGGACGAGCCAGCCGTTCCGACCGTCGTCGTAACTGTCGGTGTATCCGGCGATACCGAGGACGTCGTCGTTGAGAGCGATGTCGTGGAACTCGTCGTACTCGCTTCCGCCGAACGTCTGCTGCCACTCGACGACGCCGTCGGACGAGATCTTCGTCAGTAGTCCGTCGGTGCCCGCTCGACCGATGGCGAAGACGCTTCCATCGGTGCCGGAGACGGCGCCCGTAAGCGACAGATAGCCCGAGCGCTGGACTGTCTGCTCCCACTGTTCCTGTCCGTCGCCGTCGACGCGGACCATCCAGCCGTTGGTCGTGTCGGTGTCGACATCGTACCACGACACCTCCGCGTCCTCGCCGACCACGAGGAACTCCCCGTCTTCGAGCGCCACGACGGCGTGTGCAGCCGTCGAATCGCGGTGCTGAAACGTGTTCTTCGCCTGCACCTCGCCCATCTCGTCGACGCGAACGAAGACCGCGGTCGTGCTGCTGTCATCCTCGTCCGGCGTCGAGTGGCCACACAGGACCGCACCGCCGTCTGCCGTCGGTGCGACGCCGTCGAAGCGGTCGTAGAGGGACTCGCTGATGAACTCCTGCCACTGGAGGCCGCCGTCACTCCCGATCCGGGCGTACCACCCGTCGGTTCCATCGGTGGAGAACGCGTCCAGTTCGCCCGCGAGCAGCACCGATCCGTCCCCGAGCGAGGCCGCGTCGTGGAAGACCGCTTTCGACGTGTTCCCCGAGACCGACACAGACTCGGACCAGTCGCTGGTGGGAACGGTGACGTTGTCGGGCCCCTGCTCGTTCCCGGTCGCCGTCGCCGTCTGTCCCGCGACAGCCGTCGTTCCGCTGGCCGCCGTCAATCCGGCCACTCCGACCGTCGCTCGCCGCATGAACGCTCGCCTATCGATTCCGTCGAGAGTATCTTCTCTCATCAGGCTGAATACACTCTAAATCTATCTTAAATATTACTACTCGAGATATAACATTACATTGAAATATATATGATTTATTTCACATTACATCAACGCCCCGGACCGATCGCCGTTCAGCCTGAGGGGCTAATCGGTCTCCGTCGCTCGAATCAGTGCCGCCAGGTCGTCCCAGAAGCCGTCCTCGTACTTCGTCGCCGCGTCGATGGTCGGCCGGGCGTTCGTCTCGTTGACCACGGCGCGCTCGTCGGTCACCAGCAGATCGACGCCGAGATAGGGGATGTCGAGCACCGCTGCCGCGCGCTCGGCGAGGGCTCGCAGGTCTGCCGGCAAGTCGAGGCCGTCCGCGTCGGCACCGCGGTGGACGTTGTGCTTCCACCGACCGCGCTCGCGGGCGTCGTCCGGCAGGCTCCGGCGGACCGCGCCGACGTACTCGCCGTCGACGACCATCACGCGGTAGTCCGCGGCGTCGGGGAGGTACTCCTGGACGAGGAAGGAGCGGTCCCCGACCGCGCGGTAGTCGTGGACCAGGTCGAGGTAGTCGACGACGCCGAGAAATGAGTCCAGGTCGTGGGCCGTCGTCACGCCCACCCCGCGGGTCGTCGAGTTCGGTTTCACGACGACGGGCGGGTCGAACCGCTCGAAGGCCGCCGTCAGGTCCGCGTCGCTCGCCGGGTTCGAGACGGCGACGGTCTCGGGGACGGGAACGCCCGCCCGGCCGAGTCGCGCCAGCACGTCGGCCTTGTTGCGCGACCGCAGGATCGCCTCCCGGTCGTTGACCCACGGTACGTCGAGCATCGCGTCGGCGACGCCGCCCTCCATGATCCGCGACGGGTAGACGAACCCCACGTCGTAGTCGGCGAACGGCGACGCGTCGAGGGGAATCGTCCGCTCCTCCGTCTCGACGTGCCCGACCTCGATGTCTCTGGCCGCGAGCGGTTCCCGCATCCGCTCGAACGTCTCGGCCGCTGTCGCGACGGCGAGTCTGAGCATTACCGGCCGTACGGGCGGTCGTTACTAAGGTCGTCCGCTCGACGGAGCGGTCGTCACTCGCCGCCGCGGCCCCGCCGGAGCGCCCACAGCACGAGGAGCGCGCCCTCGACGCGGGCGGCGCTGTACACCCACGGCCGCAGGTCGACATCGTCGCCGTTCGTCGCCGCCATTCCCATCCAGAAGTCGACGACCTTCCGCGGGCGGAGCAGTTCGAGGACGCCGAGGACCAGGAGTACGAGTCGAAGTGCCATACCTCTCGGTACGCGCGATGGGGGCAAGAATATTGTGGGGAACGATAGCATGTGTCGAGAGTCGGTTCGGATCCGATCGGTCCGGACGCGACTCATCGTCGCTCGGACCGACGCGGAAAACGAGGTCAGCGGACGCTAGCCGTTCCGCTCTCTCACTCGACGAACGGCGAAAAAACGTCGCTGCTCGACTTACGCGATCAGCAGCTCTTCTCCCCGTTCGACCTTGATCCGACACGAGGGAGTGATCTTGTTGTAGGCGCGGCGGAACGCCTCCTTGACGTGTTCGGCGTCCTCGACGTTGCAGTACGCCGTGAAGAGCTGTTCGCCGGCCTGGATGCGGGCGGCGGTGCCGACGATCTTCCCGAAGGCCTGGCGCATCCCGTCGGAGACACGGTCGGCCCCGGCACCGGTCGCCTGCTTGTTCTCGCGCAGGACCTGGTGGGGGAACTTCCGCAGCATCATCTTGTAGTCGCCTTCCTCGCCGAGTTCCTTGATCAGGTGGCGGTTGGCCGACAGGCGGGAGGCCTCCAGCGAGCCGTGACGCAGCTGGACGGACTCCTCGACGATGAGGCTGATCTGGACGGGGTAGTCCTCGGCGTCCTTCTGCTTCCGACCCATCTTGTGCTGTGCGATCTTCGAGCCGGGGATGCCCGTGATGTACTCGCGCCGGGTGTACGAGGGCTTGTCGATGTCCCGGTACATCGAGGCAGGTTTGTCCGACATAGGTACTCTTGGCGAATACGTCGCCGAGCGGCCCAATAAGGCCTTCGAACCGGGCCGGCGGCGTGTCGGAGTGTCGCACGCGGTCCCGACACGCCGCGAGAGCGGGCGCAGGGCGGCCGCGTCGGGTCCGCGCCGCGGCGTGCTCCCGACGCCGCGGCCGTCTCGGACCCGCGGCCGGTGACATCGCCGTTACCTCGCTCGGGTGTTTATCTCCGTCGAGCGCCAACCGACCGGCACGATGAATATGCTCGTCGACGGCGAGTGGCGGACCGACGCGTACGAGAGCACGGACGACGACGGGGCGTTCGACCGGCAAGACACCACCTTTCGTGACTGGGTCCGCGACGACCCCGACGCGCGCTTCCAGCCCGAGGCCGGTCGCTACCACCTCTACGTCTCGCTGGCCTGCCCGTGGGCCCACCGGACGCTCCTGGCACGGGCGCTGAAAGGGCTCGAAGACGCCATCAGCGTCGACGTGGTCGACCCCTACCGCGAGGACGGCGGCTGGCAGTTCACGCCGGAGAAGGCGGGCTGTACGCCCGACACCGAAAACGGCGCGGACTACCTCCGCGAGATCTACGTCGAGGCCGACCCGGACGCCACCTGTCGCGTGACCGTCCCCGTGCTGTGGGACACGCAGGAGGAGACCATCGTCAACAACGAGTCCGAAGAGATCCTCCGGATGCTCGACGTGGCGTTCGACGACGTGGCCGAGAACGACGTGGACCTCTACCCCGGCGGGTATCAGGACGAGGTCGACCGGATCATCGACGACATCTACGAGCCGATCAACAACGGCGTCTACCGCTGTGGCTTCGCCGAGAGCCAGTCGGCCTACGACGAGGCCGTCGAGGAACTGTTCGACGCGCTCGACCACTGGGATTCGGTCCTCGAAGACCAGCGCTTCCTCGCGGGCGACCGCCTGACCGAAGCGGACCTCTGCATGTTCACGACGCTGGTTCGCTTCGACGAGGTGTATCACACCCACTTCATGTGCAACCACCGGCTCGTCCGCGAGTACGACAACCTCTGGCCGTACCTGCGCGAGCTCTACCAGCTCCCCGGCGTCGCCGAGACGGTGAACATGGCCCACATCAAAGAGCACTACTACACGACCCACCCCGACGTGAGCCCGAAGCGCATCGTCCCGAAGGGGCCCGACCCGGACTTCGAGGCGGCCCACGACCGGGATGCGCTCGACGGCGACCTACCCACCGACCTCCTGGTGACGGCCTGAATCGGCTGTCATCGCGCCGAATATCGAACGCCGAGCCGAGAGCGACGTTTATCAGTGGGTAGTCCTCAGGTACCCCAATGAGTCGGGGATCATCGAGAACCCGGGCCGCGAGCCCGGTCGTCGGCGTCGTCATGCTCGTCGGTATCGCGGTGGTTCTCGCCGCCGTCGCCGGGGCGTTCGCTCTGGACTTCACCGACCGGCAGCCGACCGCCGCCCCGCAGGTCGCCGTCGTCGCCGACTACAGCGAGCGGACCACCGGCAACGGCGAGTACCTGAACCTCTCGTTCGAGAGCGGCGACGTGCTCGACCGCGAGCGGCTGTCGGTCGTCGTCACGGACGCGGCGAGTTCGAGCGGCGGCGACGCGACGCTGACGGGCGACCCCATCCAGTCACAAGCGCCGGCCTCCGTCTCCGCGGGCACGGAGATTTCCATCCACGCCGGGCAGTTCTCGGGCGTCGCTTCCGGCGAGCACCTGGACCTGAGCGACGCGACGCTGCGACTGGTGTGGACGCCCGAGAACGACCCCGACGCGGAGACCTACGTCGTCTACCGCTGGCCGGAGCCGAGCCGGCGGACCTGACCGCGCGCGGAAACTCCCGTTCGTCTCACGATTCGAGCGACAGCGTCACCGCGTCGGTCTCGTAGTCTTCGAGGAAGGACCCGGAGCCGCCCAGCGTGACGGTCCGGTCCCCCACGTCGACGACGAGCGAGTGTTCGATCGGGTAGGCGTTGGTGTGGGGCTCGACGAGGCCCTGTCGCGTCTCGACGACGGCCCCCTCGACGCGCCCGGGGTCGTCGTCCGCCTGGACCGGGCTGACCTGCGCGGCGGCCTGGACCGTCTCGCCAGCGCGCCGGCGGAGCGTCGCCTGTAGGACGGCGTGGCGGAAGTCGCGGTACGTCGCCGGCAGCGGGGCGGGGTCGGCGACGAACACCTCCTCGGCCATCGGCCAGTAGTTCCCGAGGAACGAGCCCGACAGCACCGGGACGAGCTGTCGCTGGACGAAGGCGATGGCGCGCTGGTCGGAGTTCGTCCGGGTCACCATCTCCGCGGGCGACACCAGCCCGAACTGGGCGTCGACGGTGAGCATGATCGGCATCTCGTGGTCCCAGGCCCGGACGACCGTTCCCCGGCCGGCCGCGTCCTCGGCCCGGAAGTCGTCCGCGCTGCTGACGACCAGCATCACCAGCACGCCGCGGTCGAGGGCCGCCGCCAGCTCCTCGCCGACCTCCGGCAGGTACTGCTGGGGGACCGACAGCATGATCTCGTGGTCGGCGTCGGCGATGTACTCGGTGAGCCGCTTGACGACCGTCGTTCGGGACTTGATCACGTCGAACTGCTGGGGCTCCTTGACGCTCTCCGAGTAGCGCTCGTCCAGCGCGCCGCCCATCTCTTCGAGGCGGTCGGTCAGCGAGTCGACGACCTCCTCGGGCGGGCGGGCGCGAATCGTCGTCGGGACGACGTGGTCGTTGACCGCGACGAACCCGCGGTCTTCCAGCGAATTGCTGATGCTGTAGACGTATCGCTTGGAGACGCCGGTGTCGTCGGCGATCTCGCTCGCCGTGGCCTCCCCGCTCTGGAGGATCGACAGGTACGTGTCGACCTCCTTGTCCGACAGGCCCAGTTGCGAGAGTCTGTCGCTGAGAGTCGAATCGTCCATTCCTTGTGTTCCTGTTATGGGTGTCGGATAACTGTGTTTCGGTGCTGTGTGGGGTCGAGGCCGCCGATCCGAACCGTACGCTGGGGCCGCCCCCTCCAGAATCTACAACTATGAAAAACTATTACACCATATTTTATAGCCCCCGGCGTGGTTCGTTCTCCTAATGACGCTTCGGACGGCGCTCAACGATTTCAAGCGGACGCGGGACCGCGGTCGGCAGTTCCCGGGTGAACGACGCTCGACGACCGGACGGTTCAGCGGCCTCGACGACAGGCTCGTCCACGTCGACGGCGACGGATCGCTGTGCGACTACTCCTATCCGCTCTGCGGGCTCACGGGGATCGACCGCTCGCGGTTCGGCGTCGAGACTGACGCGACGACGTGGTTCGACGCCGACGGCGACCAGCGGTATCGACGCGATTCGGGGGCCGTCGAGACCGTCCACGACCGCGGTGACTGGGCCGTCGTCCAGACCGACTGCACCATCGAACGCGGTCACGTCACCCGGTTCGAACTCCGTGGCGACGCGCCCGACGACGTCTCGCTCCGGGCGTTCGTCGGCTTCGCCCCCGACGGCCGCGAGGGCCAGCAGAGCCTGCTGGTCCACGACGGGGCCGTCGAGGCCTACCACCGCACGGAACACGACTTCGTCGCCGTCTCGACCGACCTCGCCGCCGTCGAGGGCCAGATCCCCGAACGGCTCCCGGAACTGCTCGACGACGACCCCGTCCCGTTCCCGCGCGCGACCGGCGAGCGCCGGTACGAGGACACGACGCTGACGGGCGGCGTCTCGCTGACCGCGCCGTTCCGCGACGGCGGCGTCACGCTCGCGACGCTGCTGACGGACGCGACGCGGACCGACCGCGACGCGGCGCTTTCGACCGTCGACCGACTGGCCGGCGACCACTACACGCCGGACACGCTGGCCGAGGCGGGCCGGACGCAGCGCCGCTGGCGGGTCCCCCACGACACGCCAGCACGAGACTGCGTCGTCGCCGACCTCCGGGTGCTGTCGCTGCTGTCCGCGGCCAACGGCGCGCGCATCGCCGCGGCCGACTTCGACCCGTTCTACGTCACCTCGGGCGGCTACGGCTACACCTGGTTCCGCGACGACGCCGAGATCTCCGGGTTCCTGCTCGACGCCAGCGAGACCGTCGACCTCGGTCTGTGTCGCTGGCTCCAGCGGTCCGCCGACTTCTACTGCCGGACCCAGCGCGCCGACGGGAGCTGGCCCCACCGCGTCTGGCCGGGCGACGAGACGCTCGCGCCGGGATGGGCGAACGCCCGCCTCGAGAGCGGATCGAACGCCGACTACCAGGCCGACCAGACCGCGAGCGTCGCGGCCTTCCTCGCCGAGTTCCGCCGCTCCGGCGACCCAATCGACCCGGACCGAATCGAGACCACACTGGGATGCGCCGTCGAGAGCATCGACGACACGCTGGCCGAGGACGGCCTCCCCCTGGAGTGCCAGAACGCCTGGGAGAACATGCAAGGCCGGTTCGCACACACCGCGGCCACCTTCCTGTCCGCCTACGCGGCCGTCGCTCGCGCGCCGGTCTGCACCGCGCTCCGGGACCACGCCCGCGTCCAGGCGGAGTCGGTGCTCTCGGGCCTCGACGCGCTCTGGACCGGCGACCGCTACGCTCTCCGCGAACACGAGGGGCGGGTCGACGACCGGCTCGACTCCGCCACGCTCGCGCTGGTCGACGCCTTCCGAGTCGCCGACGAAGCCGTCGGGCTCTCCCCGGACGCGCTCGACCGGCTCGTCACCCACGTCGAGACGACCCTCGACGGGCTCGAACGGGACACCGGCGCGGTTCGGGGCCTGATCCGCTTCGAGGGCGACGACTGGCGACGCGGGACACAGGACGCGGCGAAGGTCTGGACGGTGTCGACGGCGTGGGGCGCGAACGCGGCCGCCCAGCTCGGCGCGCTCCTGCGCGACCGCGACGACGCCCGCGCGGCCCCGGCCTACGCCCGGTCCCGGGACCTGCTCGCCGAGATTCTGCCCGGCGGCTCGCTCGTCCAGGCGACCGGCTACCTCCCGGAACAGCTGTTCGACGACGGCACGCCGGACTGCGGGACGCCGCTGGGCTGGCCCCACGCCCTCCGGCTGGCGACGGTCGCTGAGCTCTCGGCGGCCGACGAGTACCGGGCCGAGCCGGTGCGCGCGGCCGAGTGAGCGGCCGCTCCCGAGACTGGTTTTGTGAACTAACTCGATACGGCGAGTAGAAGCGCGCTCTCCGGCTACTTCGGCGTGGCGGCCGCCGGCTCCTCGGCCGCGGTGACCGCGTTGCCGTCCCGCGGGTCGAACAGGTGGACGGCGGACTCGTCGAAGACCACTCGAACGCGCTCGCCGACGGCCGGCTCCACGTCGGCGCTGACCCGCGCGACGAACGCGGGCGAGTCCTCGCCGTCGAAACCGTCCGATCCGTCGCCCAGATTCAGATAGAGGTAGTTGTCGCTCCCGACCGGCTCCAGCACGTCGACCGTCGCCGGCACGGCGGCCTGCCCGTCGCCCTCGGCCACCGAGACGTCTTCCGGGCGGACGCCGAGGACGTACGAGCCGCCCTCGATGTCGCCGAACGCCCGGACGCGACCGCCGGTGAGGTCGTAGGCGAACCCGCCGTCCTCGTCGGACAGGCGGATCCCGTCCCCCGTCGGCTCGGCGGTCACGTCGAGGAAGTTCATCGAGGGCGAGCCCACGAAGCCCCCGACGAAGCGGTTCGCGGGGTTCTCGTACACCTCCTTCGGTCGCCCGGTCTGCTGGAGGTTCCCGTCGTTGAGGATGACGATGCGGTCGCCCATCGTCATCGCCTCCTCCTGGTCGTGGGTGACGTAGACCGCCGTGATGCCCAGCTCTTCTTGCAGGCGCTGGATCTCCGTCCGCATCGTCGTCCGGAGCTTCGCGTCGAGGTTGCTGAGCGGCTCGTCGAAGAGGAACACGTCGGGCTCGCGGACGATGGCCCGGCCGAGCGCGACGCGCTGTTTCTGCCCGCCGGAGAGCTGGTCAGGGGTGTCGGAGAGCAGGTCCCCGATGCCCATCATCTCGGCCGTCTCGGTGACGCGCTGTTCGCGCTCGGCGGCCGAGAGGTCGGTGCTCATCCGCAGACCGAACGCCATGTTCTGCTCGATGGTCTTGTGCGGGTACAGCGCGTAGTTCTGGAACACCATCGCCACGTCGCGGTGGCGCGCGTGCACGTCGGTCACGTCCTCGTCGCCGATGCGGATGCGCCCGCTCGTCGGCCGTTCCAGCCCCGCTATCATCCGCAGCGTCGTCGACTTGCCACAGCCCGACGGCCCGACCACCGTGACGAACTCCCCGTCGTCGATGGACAGGTCGATGTCGTCCACCGCGACGATGGACCCGCCGTCGAACTCCTTTCGAAGCGCTTCTAGTTCGAGACTCGCCATTACAGGAGGTGTCACGCCCTCGGCTAATAAGTTTGATGGGATTTTTCATAGAAGTTTTTGCAGTGGGTCAGCGAGGCGCTCGGCGTCCGCGCCCGTCAGTCGCCGTCGCGGATCGGAACGACGACGACGTCCTCGACCCGGAGGCCGTCCTCGCTGGCGACCCGCTCGCCGCTGAGGAGGTCGGTCTCGCCGACGGGCCACTCGACGGCTACCGCGGCCGGCTCCGCGCCGAAGTTCAGGACGACGACCAGCCTCTCGGCCCCGTCGGCGCGCTCGTAGGCGACGACCCTGTCGGCCTCGCCCGTCTCGACGGCGTACGAAACCGGCTCGACCTCGGGCGCGCGCAGTGCCGGGCGGTCCCCGCGCAGCGCCACCAGCCGCCGGTGGAAGTCGGTGAGGGCGTCGTCGCCGTCGTGCCAGCGCATCGTCCCGCGCTGGGCCGCGACGCCGCGCTCCTGGCCGGCGTAGACCATCGGCACGCCCGGGAGCGTGAACACGGCCCCGACGGCCGCCCGGAGCGCCGCGGCCCCGCACGCCTCGACGTAGCGGTCCTCGTCGTGGTTGTCGACGTAGCGCATGTGGCCGGTGCGGTCCGGGTAGCCCCGCTCGACCGATGCCGCGAGCGCGTCGAGGACGGCGCTGGCCGGGTCGTCGCCGCGGCCCACGTCGCGGAGCGCGTCGAACAGGTCCGTGTCGTAGTGGACGCCGAACTCGTTCTCGGCGAAGGCGGCGTCGCGCGGGACGGTCTCGTCGAGGAGGAGGAAGTCGGGGTCGTCGGCCTTGACCCGCTCGCGGACCTCCTTCCAGAAGCCGTGGGAGACGCCCCAGGCCACGTCGCAGCGGAAGCCGTCGACCACGTCGCGCCACTCGTCGACCACGTCGAGCATCCAGCGCCGGACGGCCAGCGAGTCGTAGTTCAGGTTCGGAATGCGCGTCCAGTTGAAGTAGTATCCCGGCGCGTCTTCGCCCGCCCAGTCCACGTCCGAGATATCGCGCTCGGCCGGGACGCGCTCGTAGTAGTCGGCGTACTCGGGGACGCCGGCCCGGTGCGACTGGAAGGCCGGATGGTCCCGCGACGTGTGGTTGATGACGAGGTCGAAGACGACGCGGATGCCGGCGTCGTGGAGGCGCTCGACGAGCGACGCGAACGCCTCGCGCGACCCGAGGTCGTCGGCGGTGTCGAAGAAGTCCGTGACGTGGTAGCCGTGACGGGTCGGACTCGACAGCACCGGCGTGAGCCACACCACGTCGACGCCCAGCGACTCGATGTAGGGGACCCGCCGCTCGATGGCCTCGAAGGTGGTGTCGACGGTCTCGCCGGCGAACGAGCGGACGAATATCTCGTAGATCGTCGCGTCCGCGACCCACGCCGGCGGGTCGGCGGGTCGCGAGATCGAGATGTCGTCGCCGTCTGCCACGGACGATCGCTCCACCGCGAGCGTGTCGGCGACGCCGTGGCGCTCGGCGACGGGGACCGCGTGTATTCGGGCCGATTCGGGAAGGGCGTCGACCGGGACCCGGAGTTCGTCGCCGTCGACGGTCACCGCCGCCTCGTCCAGCGCGTCGCGGTCGTCGAGGTGGAACTCCACGGCGGGGTCGCCGCCCGACGGGGCCGCGCGGGCGTCCGCGGTCACGACGAGGTCGTCGTCGACCGCCTCGCCGGCGAGTTCGACGCGCGGCCGACCCGGCCCGTCGACGGTGATCTCGTCGGTCGCCGTGTCCGCGAACGACCCGTCGAACGAGAAGGTGGCCCGGTGGATTCCCGGCGGGAGATCGGTCTCGATCGCCCACTCGTCACCGTCGCGCTCGGCCCAGTGGGTCCCCGCGGTGAAGTCGTTGAACTGCCCGATGACGACGGCCCGGTCCGCGTCGTCCGTGGGCTCACTCTCGAAGTCCGTCGCGTCGACGCTGAAGCGGGCGGACGCTCTGACGGCCGGGAACGCCCGGACCGTCTGGACGTGCGTCGCGTCCTCCGTGTGTAGTTCGACCCGGTAGGTCCCGGGTGCGTCGGGTTCGAGGTGACAGACCGGCCCGTCGCCGACCGTCGCAGCGCTCTCGGCCGGCCGGTCGCGCAGCGTCCACTCGGCGGCCGCGTCGGGGTCCGGTCGGCGCGGAGCCAGTTCGACCGCGTCGCCGACGGCGCAGAACCGCGGCGGTCCTGGGTGGTGCATACGCCAACGGTGCACAGTGGGTCACCTGAGTGTTACGCTTCGCCGCGAACTACGAATGAATATCTCATCAGTAATTGGAGGCGGGCGGCCTGCGCCCCACCTGTCCGATCTCCGAGGTCGGGATTTCCGATGAAATCTATCATCATTGTATTTGTCTAATCCGAATGATTTAAGTTATGAAGCACTATTTCATCCAATATCTATCCATGACGATGGAACGACGGACGGTACTCGAACGGATCGGTGGCGTCGCCGCGGCTGCGGCCCTCGCGGGCTGTAGCGTGCAGGAACAGGGGAGCACGGGCGGAACGGCCTCGGGCGGTGGGTCCGGCGACGGCTCCAGCCAGGGCGCGGACGGCACGGCGAGCGGGTCGTCCGGCGGGACCGCGACGGCGTGGTACCAGCTTCAGGACTCCGAGCTCCCGGCCCGAAAGGACGCCATCGCGTCGTTCGGAGAGCAGACCGAGTACACCATCGAGGGGTCCGACATCTCGAAGATGGAGAACAAGACGACCAGCGCCATCCCGGCCGGCCAGGGCCCGGAGATCTTCGAGTGGGCCCACGACTGGGTCGGGGACTACTCCCAGCGCGAGTTCGTCGTCGACCAGTCCGACCAGCTCTCGGTGAGCCTGGACCAGTTCTCGGACGCCGCCGCGAGCGCCGTCCAGTACGACGGGGCCGTCGTCGGCCTGCCCCACTCCGCGGAGACGGTGACGCTCATCTACAACGCGGACATCGTCGACGAGGCCCCCGAGACGATGGACGACATGGTCGCGGCGATGGAGGACTACCACGACCCCGACAAGAGTCAGTACGGGCTGGCCGCGCCGTTCGACCCCTACTTCACCAGCGGGTGGATCCAGGCCTTCGGCGGCTACTACTTCGACCCCGAGAAGGACCCCGCGCTCGGCATCGACTCCGACGCCTCGGTCGAGGGCCTGCAGTTCGCGCTCGACACCCTCCGGCCGTACATGCCCAACGATCCGACCTACGAGCCCCAGGCCGCGGCGTTCTCGGAGGGCAACGCCGCCTTCGCCGTCAACGGGCCGTGGTACCTCGCGACGCTCAATCAGAACGACATCGACTACGAGGTGGCGACGTTCCCCGAGATCGACGGCGGGCAGGTCCGCCCGTACACCGGCATCTCGATGTGGTACTTCGCGTCCGCGATGAGCGACGGCGGCAGCTCCGCCGAGGCCGCCCGGTCGTTCGTCGAGTGGTTCGCCACCAGCGAGGACCACCAGCTCCGCCTCGCCGAGGAGCAGGGCTCGATTCCCGTCCTCGACAGCCTCGTCGGGAGCGACGAACTCCCGAGCACCGTCCAGACCTACTCGCAGACGGTCAGCCAGGGCGTCCCGATGCCGACCGACCCCCGGATGAACAAGGTCTGGGCCCCGGTCAAGACCGCCCTCACCAAGGCCTTCAACGGCGACGCCGAGCCGGAGCAGGCCCTCTCGACCGCCGCCGAGGAGATCCGCAGCAAGTGGGAGTGAGGGGACCATGAGCACGGTCACACGCGCCGCCGACCGGATCGAGTCCGTCCCGTTTCTGGACCGGGGAGACGCCTCGCTGTTGCTGGTGTTGCCCGGATTGTTCGTCTTCTCCGCGTTCATGCTGTTTCCCGTCCTCTATCTGGTCGGCATCTCCGTCACCAACGCCGACCCGGCGAACCTCTTCGCCGGCGAGGGCGTCGTCGGCGTCCTGACGTTCGGCGACGCGGCGTTCGTCGGCTTGCGAAACTACGCCGACGTGCTGACCGACCCGCAGTTCTGGAACTCCTTCGGCGTGACGTGGCTGTTCGTGGCCACGAGCGTCACGCTCAAGATCGGCGCGAGTCTCGCCATCGCGCTCGTCGTCACCAGCGACCTGGTCCGGGGCAAGCGCCTCCTGCGCGCGCTCATCATCTTCCCGATGGGCCTGCCCCCGATCTTCACCATCACGGTCTGGCGCGGCATCTTCAGCTCCGCGAAGTTCGGGCTGATGAACCAACTGCTCTCGGCCGTCGGGTTCGGATCGGTGGCGTGGCTGTCCGGCCGCTGGACCGCCTTCGTCGCGTACAACGTCACGGAGGCGTGGCTGGCGTACCCGTTCATGGTCATCATCACCGTCAGCGCGCTCCAGGACGTCCCCGAGGAGCTTCACGAGGCCGCGGTCGTCGACGGCGCGGGCTTCCTCGCGCGCTTCGCCCACGTCACGCTGCCGTCGATCAAGCGGCCCGTGCTGTTCGCGTCGATACTCACCTCCGCGGCGTCGTTCCAGCAGTTCCTCATCCCCTACGTGTTCAATCAGGGCGGTCCCGCGCGGGCCAACGAGCTCATCGTCGTCTACGGCTACCGCGAGGCGCTCGCCTTTCAGGAGTACGGTCGCGGCGCGGCCATCAGCATCGTCGCACTGGCCTTCATCGGCGCGTTCATGTGGCTGAACGTGAAGAAGGGTCGCCTCGCCGACGGGGTGAGCGACTGATGCTGTTCGACGCCATCGCGCGGAAACTCGCCGGCGACGCGAAGGCCATCGCCGCGACGCCGGCCCGGACGCTCCGCAACTGGTCCTACACCGTCCGCGCGGTCCGACGCGGCGAACTGCCCGCCTCCGCGGTCCTCAAGGTCGTCCTCTCGACCATCGGGGCGACGCTGGTGGTGCTGGCACTGCTCTTTCCCATCTACTGGATCCTGACCGCCGCGCTCTCGGGCTCCGGCAGCTCGCTATACACCTCCGAGAGCTTCACGCTGTTCCCCGCCGAGCCGACGCTGAAGCCCTTCGTCTGGGTAGTCGGCGACCTCATCCTCCCGGCCTACACGGTCTCCGCCGGGGTTCCGTTCACCGACCTCGCCGTCGTGTTCCAGACGCCGGGCATCGAGCTGCTCGACGCGTCGGAGTTCGGCGTCGACCGGCCCTCGGAGTTCAAGCGGTTCCTCTGGAACAGCCTCACCGTCGCCGTCCCGACGGTCCTCATCGCGATGTCGCTCATCGTCCCGGCGGCGTACGCGCTGTCGCGCCGGGAGTTCCTCTTCCGCCGGAAGATCCTGTTCGTCTACGTGCTGATGACGCAGGTCGGCGGCGGCCTCGGCGTGGCGCTGCTCATCGGGATGTACGCGCTGTACGTCCAGTTCGGCATCAACGACAACAAGCTGGCGCTCGCGGTGTACTACGCGGCGACCGCCGTGCCGTTCAACACGTGGCTGCTGAAGACGTACATGGACGGCATCCCGGTCTCCTACGAGGAGGCGGCCGTCGTCGACGGCGCGCCGCCGTGGCGCGTGGTGACGGAGGTCATCATCCCGATGTCGACCGCCGGGCTGGCGACGGTGTTCATCTTCGTCTTCCTCACCGGGTGGACCGAGTTCGTCGTCGCCCAGACCCTGCTCGGCACGGAGAACTACACGCTCCCGGTCGGCCTGTACGCGCTGGTCGACGAGTACTCCATCCCGTGGGCGCGCTTCTCGGCGTTCGCGCTCACGTTCGCCTCGCCGATCATGCTGGCGTACCTGTTCGCCCAGCGCTACATCGAGGGCGGGCTCTCTTTCAGCGGGATGGAGGGGTAGCGGACACCCCGGTCGTCATCCAGCAGCCATCGTATCGCGCCCCGTCCTGGCGTTCGAGATACCACGTGTAGGCCGTCGCCGTCCCGTTCGCGTCGTAGACGGTGACGGGCTGCGTGGCCGTGTCCCCGTCCCGGTCGAGCGGCCCGTACCGGACCGCCGTCGCGTTCAGAAGCGGCCGAAAGCCCCGTCTGATCGTCCCGACGAAGTTGTCGTACGAGCCCGCGACCGCCCGGTTCGACGGCGCGGCGAAGCGCCAGGTCGTATTGATGCCCTCGTTCGTCGCCGGGTCGTTGTTCCGCAGCGCGAGCACCTGCACGTGGACGACCAGCCCCGGCGGCCGCCGGCAGGTCGGACGCAGGTCGAGCACCCGCGGCTGTGTCACGGCCGACGCGTTCGCTGCCGTGACGTTGCCCCAGTACTCCCGCTCGGCACCCTGCAGGCCCGCCGCTTCCCCGGCCCCGTCGGGCGTCTCGTCGGTCGGCACGGCCGCGGGCGTCACAGTGGTTTCGGCCGCTGTCTGTCCCCCGCCGAACAGCGCCCCGCACCCCGCGAGGAGCGCGACGGCGCAGACGACTCCCAGTCGGACGACCCAGTCCCGTGCCATACGTGACCATGTATCTGTACGGCCTTCGCTGTTCGGCTGTCTCGCCCCGCTCGGTGGACCGCACTGTCCGCGCGGGTCAACGCTTTTGAGCCGCGGCACTGTCACTCGAATCACATGGTGGCCCTCGACGCCGCGGGGTTTCTGGCCGGACTGGCGCTCCTCCTCCTCGGCGCCGACAGGACGGTGCGGTCGGCGGCCGAACTCGCCCTCTACTACGGCGTCTCCACCTTCTTCGTCGGCGTCACCGTCGTCTCCATCGGCACGTCGATCCCGGAGATGACCACCTCGGTCTACGCCGCGACCTACGGCGCCGGCGACCTGCTCGTGGGGAACATCGTCGGCTCCGAGACGGCGCAGATCACGCTGGCCATCGGTATCGTGGCGCTAATCTCGCCGATCGCCGCCGAGCGACGGAACGTCCTGGTCTACGGCGGTGCGATGGTGCTCGCCATGATCATCATGATCCTCACGCTGGAGGACGGCGTCACCCGCTCCGAGGGATTGTTGATGATGCTCGCCTACCTCATGTTCATCCACGACCTCTACTCCAACGAGGGCGGCGAGGAGATCACCGAGGAGGTCATCGAAGACGAGGAACCCCCGGCGCGGGCGCTGCCCCAGATCGCGGTCGGGATCGGACTCGTAATCGTCGGCGGTCACCTGCTGGTGACCAACGGCGTCGCCATCGCGACGGTCGCGGGCATCCCCGAGTACCTCGTCGGGGTCCTGACGGGCCTGGGAACGACGGCCCCGGAGATCGCCGTGGCCGGCATCGCCGCCCACGAGGGCCGCGAGGGCATCTCCGTCGGGTCGCTGCTCGGGAGCAACATCACCGACCCGGTGTTCTCGCTCGGCGTCGGCGCGCTCGTCGCGGACGTCACGCTGGCCGACCCGGCGGCCGTCGCCGCGTCCGTGACCTACATGCTGGTCGTCTCGCTCGGCGTCCTCGGACTGCTGTACTGGCGGCGGGGCATCGGTCGCCGGGAGGCCGTCGTCTGCGTGCTCCTGTATCTCCCGTCGCTCGCGCTGTTCTGACCGCCTCAGCCCAGTCGCTCCTCGACGGCGGTCACGTCGCCTGGCTCGTTGACGTTGTGACACCAGCCGTCCAGTTCGACGGCTTCGACGCGGTGGCCCGCCGTCAGGAGCAGGTCGATGGCCGCCGGGAGCTCGTACTCGCCGCGCTCGGACGGCCGTGTCAGCGCACAGGCGTGGTCGATGGCCGGGTCGAACGCGAAGAAGCCCCGCGAGACCAGCGTCGACGGCGGGTCGTCGGGCTTCTCGACCAGCCCCGTCACGCGGCCCTCGCCGTCGGTCGTCACCACGCCGGTCTGTCCGGCCTCCTCGCGGCCGACTTCCTCGACTAGGAGCGTCGCGCTCGCGTCGGTCTCGCGGTGACGCGCGACGACTTCACGGAGGTTCGCCCGACAGACGTTGTCGCCGTTCATCGCGACGAACGTCCCGTCGACGGCGGGGGCGGCCCGTTCGAGCGCGTGTGCCAGCCCCAGTCGTTCCTCCTGGCGGACGTACTCGATCGGCACGTCCCGGTAGCGCTCGCCGTAGCGGGCGACGATGTCGTCGCCGCGGTAGCCGACGACGGGGATCAGTCGGTCGACGCCGACGGACAGCAGCGCTTCGAAGCAGTGCGTCAGCAGCGGTTCGCCGGCGACCTCGACCAGCCCCTTCGGCTCGTCGTCGGTGAGCGGGCGCATCCGCGTTCCCTCGCCGGCCGCGAGTACGACGCCGTCCATGTGCGTCGGGACGGCCGGCCCGCGGAAATGCCTGTGGGCGTTCGAGTTTTGGGCGCGGCGGACGAATGCGTGTACATGCCCGAGCAGTTCGACTGTGACACTTGCGGGCGGTCGGTGACGGCAGACGACGCGATTCGCCGGGAGACGATGGGGGACCTCGACCGAACCCAGTGGCAGACGCTGTGCTGTCCCGACTGCGGGGACCGCCTCCGGACGGTGTTCGTCGGCCCGGACGGGTGACGGGGAAAGAGCCAGGAGGCCGTAGAATGTGACTTACTGGCATGGAAGACGAGGCCTGGCAGTCGGTCGACATCATCCGCAACAACGACGGCGTCCCGCACGTCCTCCAGCAGAAGGTGCTCGTGTACACGAGCGGCGTCTCCGAGGAGTCGGCCGGCTACACGAAACCGACCATCGAGCACCGCCTCGTGGCGCTGCAGGAACTCACGAAGTTCGGCGACACGTAGGTCGTCGGACGAGTAGGCGGTCGCTGAGGGGTTCGTAGGAACCGTCTACGCACGCTTTCCGTGGCGGTCCTCGGCCGCTCCGAGCGCGGCGGAAGGGCGCGGTGGCGCCCCGATCGGCGAGACCGTTCGGGCGAGAGACACCTCGGGGTACACTTTTGCGTCCCTCGCGCCCAGTGTCGATAATGGTCGAACCGCTGTACGTGGGCGTCGTCTGGCGCGGGGACGTCTGGCTCGCCGTCGCCTTTACCGGCGACGGCTTCGACCACGCCGAGACGTTCGACGGTGTCGGGGCGTGCTGGTCGCGCTACGAGGACCGCGCGCGGCGAATCCTCGTCGACGTGCCGATCGGGCTGGTGGAGTCGGGCGACCCGACGCGGCGCTGTGACGCCCTCGCGCGCTCGGTGCTTGGCGACCGGGCCGAGACGGTGGTCTCGCCCCCGGTCAGGGAGGCGACCCGGAAGCGGCGCTACTCGACGGCCGACCGCGTCCACCGGCGCAAGAGCGGGCGGGACCTCACCGAACGGGCCTTCGACCGCAGCGAGGGGATCGCGCGTCTCGACGAACTCCTCCAGGAGCTGCCCGAGGCCGCCGCGGTCGTCCGCGAGTCCCACCCGGAAGTCTGTTTCCGGGCCGTCGCCGGCGACCCCCTCGAGTTCTCGCGGGAGACCGCGGCGGGCTACGCCGAGCGGATGCGGACCCTGGCGCGCTACGACCGCGACGCCGCGCCGACGGTCCAGAAGGCCGCCGAGGCGACCGGCGGCGCGGACGTGACCGTCGCCGACGTGCTCGACGCCGTCGCGCTCGCGTACACTGCTCGTCCGGGCGACGGCGACCTGCGGACGCTCCCGGCCGACCCGCCGACCGACGCCGTGGGGCTGCCGATGGAGATCGCTTATCGGGCGGCATCGCCGCTCTCCGGTGCGTAACGTCGGCGACCGCCGGCACAGCCGCCGCTCGCCGGTGATACTGATGTTCGGACTGTAGACAGAAGGCCGTCTTACAGCCGCGTGAGGTTGGTCGCGCGCGGACCCTTGTCCGCCTGCTCGATGTCGAACTCGACTTCCTGCCCCTCTTCGAGGTCAGGGCCGCCGACGTCTTCCATGTGGAAGAAGACGTCCTCGTCCGCATCGTCGGTCTCGATGAAGCCGTACCCGCCCGTGTCGTTGAAGAAGTCGACAGTGCCTGTCGCCATTGTTAGAGCCGTGTGACGTTGTTCGCGCGCGGACCCTTGTCCGCCTGCTCGATGTCGAATTCGAGCTCCTGTCCTTCCTCGAGGTCCGGGCCGCCGATGTCTTCCATGTGGAAGAAGACGTCCTCGTCCGCGTCCTCAGTGTCGATGAAACCGTAACCGCCAGTGTCGTTGAAGAAATCAACCGTTCCTTTCGCCATTGCAACCGAACAGAGGCCAGCACCACGGATAACAGTGTCGGTACGCGTACCGCACCGTTCGACGGCCTCGTTCGGCGGACAGACGCCGTCTTTTACTCCGACAGTATCGCAGGTGGGACTCACTTCGGTCTCTCCGGGCCGTCCGCCAGCCGACGCATTAGCGACTCACTAACGAAATCCACGTCCCGAGTTATCGACGACGATCATCTCATGGACGCGAACGCGCGGGCCCGGCTCGCCCCCTGGCTGCTGATCGGCTACGGGTTCGCGCTCGCCGTCGTCGCCGTCGGCTGGCACCTCGGCGTCGAGGCACGACAGCTGGGCCGGCTCGGCGGACCGATGCTCGCGCTCGCCCTGGACGGCGTCCTCCCGCTGGCGCTGGTCTACGGCGGCTACCGGCTCGTCAGGACCGCGACGCCGGGAGAACAGATCTGGACGGTGTTCGTCTGGAGCGTCGTCGGCAGCGCGTCGATCGGCGGTCTCATCGGTCTGAGCGTACTCGTCCGTCAGTTCGAGGGCGGGACGGTCGCCGAACCGGTGTTCGTCACGCTGCTCTCGGTGGAGGCGGGCGCGGTCGCCGGCCTCGTCGCCGGCTACTTCGCGATACGGGCCCGACAGGACGCCGACCGCGCGGCCCGAACCGCGAGCACGCTGACGTTCGTCAACGACTTGCTCCGCCATGACCTGGCGAACGGGCTGCTCGTCATCGACGGCCGGGCGTCACTCCTCCACCGACAGCTCGAGTCTGTGGACGCCAGAAACGCCGTCGAGGCGATCCGCGAGCAGGTGACGGAACTCGACAGGGTCATCGACAACGCCGGGGCCGTCGCCGAGACGCTCGCCGGCGACGCGACGTTCGAGCCGGTCGACGTGGTCGCCGTTACCCGAGACGTGGTCGACCGCCTCCAGCGAACGCGCGACGTGCCCATCGACGTCCGGGGACCGGACGAGGCGGTCGCGCGCGCCAACGACGCCGTTCGCCCGGTCCTCTGGAACCTCGTCGAGAACGCGGTCGAGCACGGTGCCGTGGCGGCCGATCGAACCGACCGGGAGGCCGACCGGGGACGGACCGAGGTGTCGACCGACAGATCGCGGGCACCGGGGGCCGACGCCGCGCTCGCCGAACGCGGCGACCGGCCGGCGGTAGTCGTCGGGATCGACGTGACCGACGACGCCGTCGAGATTCACGTCTGCGACGATGGCCCGGGCGTTCCGGCCGACAGGCGCGACCGGATATTCGACCCCCGGGCGGGCGAGACCCACGGCGGCGGCCTCCACCTCGTCGAGACGCTGGTCGACAGCTTCGACGGCGGGGTCCGTCTGGCCGAGGACGCGGCCGGGTCGCCGTGCCCCACTGACATGCGCGGCGCGCATTTCGTGGTGACGCTCCCGAGGGCGTGAGTCACGTTCACACGACCGATGCTTCTTGACGCTGGAGCGAGCAGTCGGTGGTATGCTCCGTCGCTTGCAGACCCAGGGCCCGGCCGTTCTCGTGCCGTTCGCCTGGGCGCTCGTGGCCCTCGCACACCTCGATATGGTTCCCGGGCGGGGTGTCCTCGTCTTCCACCTCGTCGTCGCGCTCGTCGTCGCGGGCTTCACCGCCCGCTCCTGGGACGAGATGGCGTCCGGCGTCCTTCGGATCTGGCGCGACATCCTGCTGGTGGGGCTCGTGCTGACGGTCGGCGGCGTCGTCGGCCTGCTCGTCATCCAGGTGCGCGAACCGTTCCTGACCGTCGCGATACTGGGCTGGATGGCCGTCCCCGCCGTCGGCCTCTTTTACACCGGAAAACGCGTCCCCGAGGCCGAGCGGGTGTATCTGGCCGCCGCGGGACTGAGTGCCCTCGGCGCGGCGGTCTACGCGGCCGCGCTGTTCCCGGCCGAGACGCCCCTCCTGCTCGGCGGGATCGCACTGGCGCTCGTCGGGCAGACCGCCGGTATCGTGACCGCGGCGTCTCGGTAGTCAGTCGAGCGAGCCCCGGAGGACCTTCGCCGCGACCAGCACCGGGTCCCACACCGGGCTGAACGGCGGCGCGTACGCCAGGTCGAGGCGTTCGAGTTCCGCGCCGGTCAGGTCGCTTTCGAGCGCCGTCGCCAGCGTGTCGATGCGGATGGCCGCCCGGTCGCGCCCGGCGATGGCTCCGCCGAGGAGCCGTCCGGTCTCCCGGTCGGCGGTCAGCGTCACGGTCGTCTCGTCGCCGCCGGGGTAGTAGCCCGAGCGCGACCCGGCGGTGATCGTCTCCGAGACCGGGTCGAAGCCGGCCGCGCGCGCCTCGTCGTGGTCGAGAATACCGGTCCGACCGCACTCCAGTTCGAACGCCTTGACGACCGCCGTCCCGGCGATGTCGCCGACCGGCTCCCGGTCGCCGGCGACCGTCTGGCCGATGGCCCGGCCGGCGCGGTTGGCCGTCAGCCCGAGCGGGACCCACGCCGGTTCGCCCGTGACGGCGTGGCGCATCTCCGCGCAGTCGCCGGCGGCGTAGATGTCCTCGACGGTCGTGCGACCGTAGTCGTCGGTCGCGACCGCACCGGAGCCGCCGAGCTCGACCCCAGTCTCCGAGAGCAGGTCGGTGTTCGGGCGGATGCCGATGCCCACGAGCGCCGCGTCGACGCCCGTCGTGCCGCCCTCGTGGGCGACGGCGGTGACGTGGTCGTCGCCGACCAGTCGCTCGACGCTCGTGTCCAGGTGGAGGTGGACCCCCCGGTCGCGGAGGTGGTCGGCCGCCCGCTCGCCGACCGCCTCGCCGAACGGCGGGAGGACCTGCTCGGGTCGCTGGAACAGGTGCGTTTCGAGTCCGCGAGACCGGAAGGCCTCCGCCATCTCGACGCCGACGTAGCCGCCGCCGACGATGGCGACGCGCTCGGGCGGCGTCCGGTCGGCGTAACGCTCGACCAGCGCCCGGTCGACCTGCTCAACGGCCGCGATATCGTCGTCGTCCGGGTCCGAGAGGTACGCGCGGATGGCCGCCGCCGAGTCGAGTCCGTGCAGGGTGAACACGCCGTCGAGGTCGGCTCCGGGAATCGGATCCGTCACGGCGTGCGCGCCGGTCGCCACGAGCAGGGCCTCGTAGGACTGCCGGGTCGTCTCGCCGTCGTGTTCGACCGTCACCGCCTTCGCGTCGGCGTCGACGGCCGTGACCTCGTGGTGCCGTCGGAGGTCGATGCCCCGCTCGGCGGCGTCCTCGGGCGACAGCGAGAGCAGGTCCGTCAGGCGCTCGACCTCGCCTTTCACGTAGTAGGGCGTCCCGCAGTGGGCGTAGGAGATCCACGCGCCCTTCTCGAAGACGAGCACGTCGCGTTCCGGTCGCTCGCGGGCGAACTTGCTGGCGGCGCTCAGTCCGGCGGCGTCGCCGCCGACCACGACGAATGGATCTGACATGTGGTACCGTCCGACTGCCCGGTACCTAACTGTTGAGTTACCTGGGGGTGATCCCCAGCGCCGTGTGCCGTCAGGCCAGCGCCGCCGCCAGCTTCTCGACCGGGTGGGGCGGCTCGCCGTCGCGCTCGTCCCAGTCCTCTAGCTGGGTCCGACAGGACGCACCGGGCGCGACGACCGTCTCGCCGCGGCTGTCGCCGATCTGGTCGAACAGGATCTCGCCGATGGCTCTGCTCATCGAGAAGTGCTCGCGCTCGTAGCCGAAGGAGCCGGCCATGCCGCAACAGCCGGAGTCGAGCGGGTCGACCTCGTAGCCGGCCCGCCGGAGGACGCCGACGGCGTGGTGGTCCTTCTTCGTCGCCTTCTGGTGGCAGTGGCCGTGGTAGGTCAGCGTCTCGCGCCCGGCGTTCCAGTCGACGTCCTCGTCCAGCCGGAAGGCGTCGAGGTACTCGCAGACGCCGTAGGCGTTCGCCGCCAGCGCCTCCGCGTCCGGCCCCGAGAGCAGGTCGAGATAGTCCGACTGGACCATCACGGCATCGCTCGGCTCGACGAGGACCACGTCCCAGCCGTCCTCGACCGCGGGGGCGAGCGCGTCGACGTTCGCCGCGGCCGTCTCCTGGGACTGGTCGAGGAAGCCCTTCGAGTGGGCCGGTCGGCCGCTGTCGGTCCGGTCGGCCAGCGCGACGTGGACGCCGGCGGCTTCGAGCACTCGGACGGCCGCCTTGCCGACCTCGGGGTGGCTGTAGTTCGTGTAGGTGTCGGGAAACAGCAGGGCCCTGCGCTCGGCCTCGCTCTCGGGGATCTGCGGGCCCCGCTCGTCGAACCAGTCCTGCAGGGTCTCGCGCTCGAAGCTCGGGAGCGTCCGGTCGGGCGCGATGCCGACCGTCTTCGCCAGCACCGTCCGCGCGCCGGGGACCTTCGTCGCGAGGTTCGACAGCGGCGCGAACGAACTCCCGAGGCTCGCCAGCAGGTCGACGTTCGCGAACAGCCGGTCCCGGAGGCTGGAGCCGTGTTCCTGGTGGTGGGCGTGGGTAACTTCGGCTTTGAGTTTGGCCATGTCGACCTCGCTCGGGCAGTCCTTCGCACAGCCCTTGCAGCCGATACAGAGGTCCAGCACCTCGCGCATGAACTCCTCGTCGGTGGGGTCCTCGGGCAGGTCGCCGCTCATCGCCTGCCGGAGCATGTTCGCCCGGCCCCGCGTCGCCGTGATCTCCTCGTCGGCCGCGCGGTAGGTCGGACACATCACGCCGCCGGTGGTCTCCTGCGGGCCGCGACAGCCGCCACAGCCGTGACAGAGTTCGACCATCCCCTGCATCCCGTTCTCGGTGTCCCACTCCAGCGCGGGGTCGAAGCCCGCGTCGAAGTCGTAGTCGGGATCGAACCGGAGGTGCTCGGTCATGTCCACGTCGCCACAGACCTGGCCGGGGTTGAGTATCCAGTCCGGGTCGAACGCCGACTTCAGGCCGCGGAAGGTCTCCCAGAGGTCCTCGCCGTACAGCTTCTTGTTCCACTGCGTGCGGGCGCGGCCGTCGCCGTGCTCGCCCGAGACGCTCCCGCCGTACGTGACGACGAGGTCGGTCACCGCGTCGGCGATAGACTCCATTTGCTCGACCCCGTCGACGGTCTTCGTGTCGACGAGCGGGCGGATGTGCAGCACGCCGGGCCCGGCGTGCGCGTAGAACGAGGCGAAGGTGTCGTGGTCGTCGAGAATCTCCTGGAAGTCCGCGACGTACTCCGGGAGGTTCTCCGGCGGGACGGCGGTGTCCTCGACGAACGCGGCGTGTTTCGCGTCCGTCGTCCGCGAGAGCAGGATGGGGAGCCCCGACTTGCGGAGCTTCCAGAACTTCGTCCGCGTCTCTTCGTCGTGGGCCTCCATCGCGTCGAAGGCCCGAACCGGGGCTGCTGCGACCGGGCCGCCGTCGGTCGGGTCGGCGACGGGATCGACGCCGGCCGTCCGGTCGGCCAGCAGGTCGGCGACCTTCTCCTTGCCCGCGGCGTCGTCGTCGGCGTAGAACTCAACGATGAGGACCGCCCGCGTCCCCTCGGGGAGCATCCCGACCACGTCCTCGAACTCCGCGGTGTCCCGCGCGAGGTCGATGAGCACGTCGTCGAGCACCTCGACGGCCGCCGGGTCGTGTTCGAGGATGTCCGAGACGTCTTCCATCGCCTCGATGAGGTCCCCGTAGGCCAGCAGCGCCATCGACTTCGTCTCGGGGAGCGGTTCGAGAGACACCTCGGCCTCGGTGACGACGGCCAGCGTCCCCTCGCTGCCGGCCAGCAGCGAGGCGACGTTGAGCGTGCCGTCTTCCGCGTCCTCGAGGACCCAGTCGAGGTTGTAGCCCGAGACGTTCCGCTTGAGGTCCGGGTACCGGGCCTCGATCTCGTCGCCCTCCTCGTCGAGAATCCGCTCGATTTCGGCGTAGATGCGGGCTTCGAGGTCGCCGTCCGGGTCCGCCCGCTCGCGCAGTTCCCCGCGGGTCACCTCGCCGAAGGTGGTGACGGTGCCGTCGGCGAGGACCACCTCGCACTCCTCGACGTAGGCGTCGGTCTTGCCGTACTGCAGGGAGTGCGCGCCGGTGGAGTTGTTGCCGATGGCCCCGCCCAGCGCGCTCTTGTCGCCCCACGCCGGGTCGGGAGCGAACTTCAGGTCCTCGGCTTCGAGCTCGGCGTTCAGGTCGCCCAGCTTGACCCCCGGCTGGGCGCGCGCCCGCCGCTCGTCCGGACGAAACGACACGAGGTCGGTCATGTGCCGCGAGAAGTCGAGGACGACGGCCTCGTTGACGGTCTGGCCGGCGAGGCTCGTCCCGCCGCCGCGTGGCAGGACCGGGATCTCGCGGTCGGCGCAGTAGGAGACGACCGCCGACACGTCCGCCGTCGAGCGCGGGAAGACGACGCCGATGGGCAGCGCCTCGTAGATGCTCGCGTCCGTGGCGTACAGCTGTCTGGAGTACTCGTCGAAGCGGACCTCACCCTCGATCCGGGAGTCCAGGTCGTCGACGAGGCCGGACCGGGTGACGCTGTCGTTCCGGTAGTCGTAGTTCGATGCCTCGTCCGCCGCTGGGTCGGCCCGGATGCCGGAGTCGGTTGCCATGGTGTGTCTCGAACCTCGCTGTCTCCGCCCGGCCGCGCCGCCGGGCACTCGTCGGGTCTCTGTCCCGGCTAGTTCCACGGCCGACAAAATAGTTCCGTTACGGGGTATCACTTCACACTGTCCGGACCAGCGGGACGCGCTGTCCTGCGCTCACCGGGACCGTAGCGCCCTCCGAATTGGGCTCCCCGCGGCCGCACCAGTCGTTCCGAGACCAGGCCGCCGTCTCATCGAGCGTTGACCGAATACCCCACCAAAGCTATTTTCAGGCCGTGATAGCACTGTTCTCGCAACGGTTAATATCGATACTAGCCTATATTAGGGCGTTATGACGACCCGACACGACCCCTTCGAGAACATGTACCGATTCTTCGAACAGGCGCGACGCTCCATGTGGGACGACGCCCGAACGGGTGGCGACGCCGGGTCGGCCCTGCCGGCCCGACGCTCCGCCGGCGGGTGGAACGGCGACCACGGCTGGCCCACCGTCGACACGAACGTCGACGTCGAGGAGACCGACGAGGGCTTCGTCGTGATGGCCGACCTCCCGGGCTTCGAGAAGGACGACCTCTCGATCCGCTTCGACGACGACGTCCTCGCCATCCACGGCGAGAGCGAGGTCAGCGAGGAGCGAGACACCGTCGCCTCCCGCCGCAGTCGGCGCGTCGACGAACGGCTGGCGTTCCCCGCCTCCGTCCTCGAAGACGAGATCTCGGCGTCGTACCACAACGGCGTCCTCGAAATCACGCTCCCCGTCGCGGCCGACGACGCCGACGACAGCCACCGGATCGACATCGAGTGACTGCGCCGTCGTTTCAGCCCATTCGGCAGCATCCTCGCTTGCTTATCGCACCGTTAATCGTCACGTCGAGAGCGTGAATCGCTCGTTAAGTCGGCGGAATCCTCATTTTACAGCCTATATAAGAATGTCGACAGATGCCGTCGGAACCGACGAGACTGACAGCGTATGTCCGAAGCCACGTGGGACGTTCAGGACGGCGCGATCGTGGAGCGGCCACGCAACGTACGGGAGCACCCGCTCCTGGAGCGGATCTACCAGCGTCACGACCGGCTGATCGCCGCGCGGTTGCCCGCCGGCCGCACGCTCGAACTCGCGTTCGGCCAGCACATGCACCCGCGAGCGGACATCGGGCTCGAAGGGTGGCCGTCGAACGCGACGGCCGTTCGGAAACCGGCACTGGCCGGCGACGCCCGCTCGCTGCCGTTCGCCGACGACAGCTTCGACGCGGTCATCGGCCGTCGCTTCCTCCACCACGTTCCGCCTGAAGACCGCGAGCGAATCATCCGCGAGGCCGCTCGCGTCCTGCGTCCCGGCGGCCGGCTCGCCCTCCTCGAAGGAACGCCGGGGCTGTACCGCCGGCTCACCAAAGGCGCGGCGTTCCGCCTCGGCGCCCTCGAGGAGGACACCGACATCTACGGCCACCTCTCGGAGACCGCCGTCACCGACCTCGTCGAAGCGGAGTTCGACCTCGTCCAGTCGCGGACGCTCGGCTCGCCGCTCATGCTCGCGAGTATCTCGGAGTCAGACCTCTCGGCCCGGCTCCTCGACCTCTACGAGCGGACGCAGTTCGTCAAGTGGTGGACGTTCGCCGTCGGCGAACTCCCCGTGGAGGGCTGACTTCGGCTCGGTAGCTCTTGCGTCGCGGTCTCCTGGTGGTCCGGGCGCGCTACAGGTCGACGGCCACGCGCAGTTCCGTGTCCGTGATCGTCTCGATGGCGTCGCCGGACACCTCGATGTCGTCCTCGTCGGCGTCACCGAAACCGAGCCCCTGGATCCAGGCCTCGGTGAGGTCCGGCTCCGGCTCGACGTACGCGACCTGGGCCTCCGGATCGACCTCAGTGACGATCCCGATCTGCTCGCCCTGCGCGTCCATGAGGAACTTCCCTTCGTCTTCCGTCGACAAGACTGACATAGTGGTTGTCACGACCGCTCGAATTTTCAAATAGCTGTCGGTTATTCGCGCCGCCGAATCTGCCACCGTCGGTGCTCCCTCGGTGGCCGATACCACAGGGATGAGCCCCGCTGTCGGCACCGACGGCGACGCTCACATTGGCATCGGGCCGCCCGAAAGCGATTTACCCGGCCACCCTAACGAACGGGTCGTGCGACGTAGACACTATCTCTCCGCACTCGGGACGGGCGTGCTCGGGAGCGCCGCCGGCTGTAGCAGGGCGCAGACAGCGGTCCAGAACCGCAGCGCAGCGTCCGGATTCGATTTTCCGCCCGGCATCTCCGTCGACGGGGTCGAGAATCCGACGCGGCTGATCGCCGGCCACCACGAGCAACTGCAGTCGATGACGTTCACGGCGGAGTTCGTCGACCGGTCGGATAACTACTTCATCGACGGAAAGGAGGGACGCATCCGTTCGGCCGGGACGCCCGACTACACCCGATGGGAGGTCGCTCACCGCGTGTCGCCACACACCACCCTCTACATCGACCCGAACGTCCGCTACATCGAGCGAAGCGCAGAGCGGAAGGCCGAGCTGTACGTCGGGGACGCCGCCGGGAGTAGCCGCCCGTTCTCACAGGCGGTCGCCGACAGCGTCGCACCGCGGTTCCGAGAGGCGCTCGAGGCCCCCTTCGGCAGTGGAGACCTCGAAATCCGGAGCGAGGGCGGGACGGACGTCGCCGCCTTCACCGTCACCTCGGCCACCACTCGGACGGTCGAGTCGGTAGACCACATCGAACTCGCCGTCGACGAGAACGGACTCATCCGGCGACTCGAGGCCCGATACACGGGAATCAGACAGAACCCCGCCCAATCGACGTACGAGCGGGAGTACCGCTACCAGATCGACATCGGTGCCGAGCCACCGGCGGCGCTTTCGGGTCTCCCCGACCGAGCTCGTGCGTTCCCGGCCTTCGGCGTCGAGTGGCGCGACGAAGGGCGCGTGATGGAGCTGACGAACACCGGGGGCGGGGACGTTCTCGGGAACAGCTCGACCGGCTTTTTGGTGGGCCGCCTGACCGTCAACGAAATGGTAGGGGGAGCCGACATCTCGTTCGAACCGCCGTTTTCCCCCGGCGAGACGCGGTATCTCTTCGACCGCGACGGCCTCGTACTCGCCGACGCACCGCCGGACGACGCGTCCACGGTCCTCCGTACCGACCGGCCTCCGCTCTTCCATTACTACAACAGATGGGACGACGGGAACGGTCCCGCTCGGCTCAAATACTCGGCCGAGTGCGACGACCTCGACTGCTCGTGAGGGGTTGACTCGGGGACGCTCCCGCCGCCAGTGCGGGGTCTGGACGACCGCCGCTCGACGGTCTTCACACGCAAGCCCGCGACGTATGCGTCCGCGCCACGTTCTCGTTCCCATGCCCGATCTCGGTAGCCCTGTCGGCTTCGATCTCGCGACCGTCCTCACTGGCTCGGGGCTCACGCTGTTACTCTCCGCCGCCATCGCCGCCTATGGCAACCGGCTATCCTTCGATCCGGCAGAGCTGTACGCGCTGTCTGGTGCCGGACTCATCGTCGCTGGCGTCGGGTTCGGCGCCCTGCTCGTTGCGACGGGACGGCGATAGTCACCGAATTGCCTCACACGCTTGATTCATTTCCCGTCGCCGCTGCTCGTCGAGCGAACTCACAGACGTGCCCTCGGAGCGTGCCCGAACAGAGGTCGTTCACCTCGTTTCCGCTCGGCGCTACGCCTTCCAGGGGTCGAATCCGCTCGGGCACATTCGTCACTGCTCACCGACACGGTCGCATTGCTCTCCCACTGATTCGAAAGAAAATGCCGCCTCCCGGATTTGAACCGGGGACAGCTCGATCTTCAGTCGAGTGCTCTCCCAGTCTGAGCTAAGGCGGCGCGCACTCCAAGCGACGACGAGGGTAGAAAAAAGGATTTCGAAAGCCGGCGGGCGTTCGACTGCGTCGTACGAGCCCCCCTCACGCCGCGCTACGGGAGAAACAGGTCGGCGCTGTCGAACGTCTCCCCGCAGTCGTCGCACTCGTACTCCGTTCCGTTAGCCGTCGAGACGTGCCCGCTGCACTGCGGACACGTCGACCCGTCTATCATGATCTGCGGTAACGCAACACTCGGTATATGCCTTTCGGGAGCTATTGCCACAGAGACAGTTCCAGCGGTCGAGGATTCGCGTCGCGCTGACTGGCGTCCGTTGGTAGAACTGGGTCGGGGTGTCCTCGTAAGCGACACGAACGAGGTCTCGGTAGAGCAGCGCTCTCCCTGCGGATTCGAACCGGGAGATGGTTGGCTTCGCTCGTCTTCCAGGGTTCGGACCGCCCGGTAGACAGATTCATCGCTCACGGAATGTTCGCGATAGAATCGATGGGTCCGGGCGGATTCGAACCACCGGCCTCGGCCTTGTAAAGGCCACGTCATAACCAACTAGACCACGGACCCGCATTTCACCGTTCCCCATCGGCAGGAATAACGCTTTCTCTCTCGGCCGGCAGTGGGCACCGACAGTATTACCCACGCGCTCGCCGACACTGGTGATATGCAGCGCCGTCTCGCGGTTGGGATCGCCGTCGCCGCCGTGGCCGTCGTGGTCCTCGTCGGTGCCGCGACGGTCCTGCCGGGGCTCTGGGTCGACGTCGTCGGCGTCGGCGAGTACGAAGAGGGGACGGTGACGGTTCGCGAGGGGACGGCGACGGCCGCCGACCCGACCGCGACCGAGGGGGCGACCGACGCTGGAACGGCGGGCGACAGCGCGACGCCGGCGACGACCGTCGCCGTGCGCGAGCGCGGGGCCGGCGAGGCGCTCGGGACGGTCGAGGTGCGGATCGCCGAGACGGGTACGCAGCGTTTCGTCGGACTGAGCGAGACCGAGTCGCTTGGGCCCGACGAGGGGATGCTGTTCGTTCACGAGTCCGAGGAGACACACACCTACGTCATGCGGAACATGTCGTTCCCGCTCGACATCATCTTCGTCGCGGAGAACGGCACGATCACGACGATTCACCACGCGCCGACGCCGCCCGAGGGCGAGCAGTACAGCGAGCGCTACTCGGGTTACGGAAAGTACGTCCTCGAAGTGAATCGCGGGTGGACGAACCGGACCGGTGTGACCGTGGGCGACCACGTGGAACTGCCGGCCGAGGCCGCGTAGCCCGACGCCCTTTTGCGGGTTCGACCCCTCCGATTCGACAATGGATATCGACGCGGGCGCGGACGACGACGCGTTCGAAGACGCACGGGAGCGCGTCGACCGGCCGATGCTGCGACTGTTCACCGAGTACGGCCGCGGCCAGCGCGGCGCGTTCGCGGTCGGCCTCGTCAGCTCGATCGCCGCCCGGATGCTCGACCTGCTCCCGCCGCTGTTGCTCGCGCTCGCCATCGACGCCGTCATCCGTCAGGAGGCGGCCTACAGCCTCTTTCTGGTGCCCGACGCCTGGATTCCGCCGGGACAGAGCGCCCGCCTGTGGCTCACGGCCGGCGTCGTCGCCGCCTCGTTCGGACTCGGCGCGGTGTTTCACTGGAGCCGTAACTGGGGGTGGAACAAGTTCGCCCAGCACGTCCAGCACGCCGTCCGAACGGACACCTACGAGACGATGCAGCGGTTGAACATGGACTTCTTCGCCGACAAGCAGACCGGCGAGATGATGTCGGTGCTGTCCAACGACGTGAACCGGCTGGAGAAGTTCCTCAACGACGGCCTGAACTCCGCTTCGCGGATGGTCATCATGGTCGTCGGCATCGCCACGTACCTGTTCGTGATGAACTGGCAGCTGGCGCTCGTCGCGCTCCTTCCGGTCCCGATCATCGCCGTGTTCACGAGGCGGTTCATCGAGACCATCCAGCCCAAGTACGCCGAGGTCCGGTCGACCGTCGGGAAACTCAACTCCCGGCTGGAGAACAACCTCAGCGGCATCCAGATCATCAAGACCGCGAACACCGAACCGTACGAGGCCGACCGGGTCGAGGACTCCTCGCAGGACTACCTCGACGCGAACTGGGACGCCATCGAGACGCGCATCACCTTCTTCCCCGGCCTCCGACTGGTCTCCGGGATCGGCTTCGTCGTCACCTTCGTCGTCGGCGGCCTGATGGTCATCGGGCGGCCGCCGGGGCCGCTCACGGCGAGCCTGACGCCCGGCCAGTTCGTCGCCTTCATCATCTACACCCAGCGGTTCGTCTGGCCGATGGCCCAGTTCGGGCAGGTCATCAACATGTACCAGCGGGCCTACGCCTCCGCCGAGCGCGTGTTCGGCCTGATGGACACGCCGGGCCGCCTCGCCGAGGTCGAGGACGCCCCGCCGCTCGAGGTGACCGAGGGGGCCGTCGAGTACGACGACGTGTCCTTCGGCTACGACGACGAGGCGGTGCTCTCGGACGTGTCCTTCGACGCGGACGGCGGCGAGACGGTCGCGCTCGTCGGGCCGACCGGAGCGGGCAAGTCGACGGTGCTGAAGCTCCTGCTCCGGATGTACGACGTGAACGAGGGCGCGGTCCGAATCGACGGCCAGGACGTGCGCGACGTGCAGATCCAGAGCATCCGGCGGGCCGTCGGCTACGTCAGCCAGGAGACGTTCCTCTTCTACGGCACGGTCCGGGAGAACATCGCTTACGGCTCGTTCGACGCCACCGACGAGGAGATCGTCGCCGCGGCGGAGGCCGCCGAGGCCGACGGGTTCGTCCGGAACCTCCCCGACGGGTACGACACGATGGTCGGCGAGCGCGGCGTCAAGCTCTCCGGCGGCCAGCGCCAGCGCATCGCCATCGCCCGGGCGATCCTGAAAGACCCCGAGATCCTGATCCTCGACGAGGCGACCAGCGACGTGGACACGGAGACGGAACTGCTCATTCAGCGCTCGCTCGACGACCTGACCGCCGACCGGACCACCTTCGCCATCGCCCACCGCCTCTCGACGGTGAAGGACGCCGACCGCATCCTGGTGCTCGAAGACGGGCGCATCGTCGAGCGCGGGACCCACGACGACCTGCTCGCGGCCGACGGCCTGTACGCGAACCTCTGGGCCGTCCAGGCCGGCGAGATCGACGAACTGCCCGAGGAGTTCGTCCGGCGTGCGGTCGAGCGGCGGGCGCGGACCGACGCGGACGACTGAGGCCTCGCCGGACTGGACGCGGCCGCCCGGAAACCGGGGACGACAGCCCGTGTGACACACAACGTTATCAGGGTGTGCCCCATGCGTAGGCCCATGGGTAGCGAGGTGGGGGACCCCGTTTCGGTGCGGTACGTCGGCGGGGGTTGGAACGACGACCGAACTCGGCGGGCGGTCGAGGTGCTCGAATCTGAATCGGCGATTCGCTCCGTCCAGCGCTCTCCGACCACGGCCGACGCCATCGAGCGGTGCGCGTCGGTGCCCGTCGACTGCGTGGTCTGTGAGTTCGACGCGCCCGCCGTCGACGGTCCGTCCGTGCTGGACGCCGTCACCGATGGGATCCCGTTCGTCGCGGTGTTCGACACCGGCGACGGGTCCCGAGCAACCACTGCCCTCGAACGCGGAGCGACCCGGACGCTTCGCCGGCCGGCCGACGCGACGAGATGGCCGGCGGTACTGGTCTCGACGGTCCGAGACGCCGTCGAACAGCGTCGCCTCGTCGAGCACTCCGGCGACGCCGAGAAGCGCTACCGCTCGCTGTTCGAGAACAATCCGCACATCATCTGGGAGGAGGACTACTCGGCGAGCAAGCGCCGACTGGACGAGATCACGGCGCGCGTCGACGACCTCGAAGCCCACCTCGAGACCAGCCCCGAGGTCGTCCGCGAACTGATGGCCGACATCGACATCATCGACGTCAACGAGAACGCGCTGGCGTACTACGACGCCCCGTCGAAGGAGGCGCTCTTGACGAACCTCGATCGGGTGTTCACCGACGCGGCCTACGAGTCGGCCGCGGGGATGTGGCTCGCGCTCGCCGACGGCGAGAGGACCTACCGCTGGGAGACCGTGGGGCGGACGCTGTCGGGCGAGCGCAAACACGAGATCATCGAACTGAACGTCCCGGCGGAGTACGCCGACACCCTCGAACGGGTGTATCTGACGGCGATGGACATCACCGACCGGAAGCGCCAGGAGCGCGAACTCCAGCGACAGCGCGACCGCCTCGACGAGTTCGCGAGCGTCGTCAGCCACGACCTCCGGAACCCGCTGACCGTCGCCGAGGGCCACCTCGACCTGGCGATGGAGGACTGTGACAGCCAGCGCCTGGCCGACGTGGCGCGCGCCCACGATCGGATGCGGTCGCTCGTCGACGACCTGCTGGCACTGGCCCGCGACGGCCGCCTCGTCGACGACCCGGACCCAGTTCCGCTGTCCGTGGTCGTCGACGCGTGCTGGGACAGCGTCGAGACCGGTGCCGCGGCGCTCGTCGTCGACACCGACCGGACCGTCCGCGCCGACGAGGTGCGCCTCAAGCAGTTGTTCGAGAACCTCATCAGGAACGCGGTAGAGCACGCAGGGGATGACGTGACCGTGACCGTGGGCGACGTCGACGAACCGGACCGATGGGGCTTCTACGTCGAGGACGACGGCCCCGGAATCCCGGCCGAGGACCGCGAGGCGGTCGTCGACGCCGGGTACACGACCGTCGAATCCGGGACGGGGTTCGGGCTGGCCATCGTCAAACAGGTCGCCGACGCCCACGGCTGGGCGCTGACGATCACCGAGTGCGAGGAGGGCGGTGCTCGCTTCGAGGTCACCGGCGTCGACGTCGTCTCGCTCGGCTGACGACCGGGGTCGTGGGAGGTAAACGATTATTGCCTAGCATCATGTATGTCACCACATGTCAACCGCGTACCTCGCGAGCACGGCCCTGATGGGCGTACTCGCGGTAGCGGTGGTGGTATGGATGATCCGCGGCCGCGGCTGGTATCAGTACCGCCCGACGGACTCGACAGGCGACTGGTCGCCGGCGCTAAATCGCACGGGCCGCCTCGAAGCGATGGCCGGCCGCCCGATGACCTGGGTGGTCGCCTTCGCTGTGCTCGTCGTCGGCTTCGTCCTCGGCGTCGTCGCAGCCATCTCGGGCCCCGTCGAGAGCCAGGCCACCGCCGGGCTGGCGGTGGCAGTCGCCGGCGGCCTCGTCCTCGGCGGCTACCTGCTGTTTGGCGTCTATCTCTCGGCCACACGCCGGGGCCACCCGCGCTCGCTGGCCGTCGCAGAGTCGGCGACCGTCGCCGGCGCGCTCTTTCTCGTCGCGGTCAGCCTCCAGTTGCTGGCCTGACCGCTCTCACAGTATCGAGTACGCCGCCGCACCAGTGAGGGCGAGGGCGGCGACGGTGCCGCCGACCACGAGGTACGTGACGGCTCGCGGTTCCCAGCGCAGGTGCTGGTAGTAGGCGGCGACGCCGACGGCTTTGATCACCGACAGCACCATGATGACGGCGAAGGCGATCCAGTACGCGCTCTCGACGAGGCCGGCGAACTCGACGACGGCCTGCGCGGTCGCGAACGCGAACAGTACGACGTATATGACGGTGTATCCTTTCCAGTCCATTGTTCTAGAGGATGTAAAACAGCGGGAACAGGAACAGCCAGACGATGTCGACGAAGTGCCAGTACAGGCCGAAGTACTCGATTGCCCTGTCGTCGCCCTGGTAGGCCCCGTTCCAGGCCCGGACGGCCATGTACGCACAGATGATGAGCCCGATGGTGACGTGGGCCCCGTGCAGTCCCGTCGTCAGGTAGAACGTCGACGACGCGATGTTCGTCGAGAGGTTCCACCCGTTCGGGAACGCCTCGCTGTGGATGTGGAACAGGTGCTGCCACTCCAGTCCCTTGTTGATGAGGAAGCCGACGCCCAGCGCGAACGTCCCGACGAGCGCGGCGACAGTGCCGCGCTTGCTCTCCCGTTCGGCGGCGACCATCGCCAGCACGACGAGGAAGCTCGATGTGAGCAACAGGTACGTGTTGATGAGGCCGGGCATCGTCACGTGCTCGGCGGGGATGAGGTCGTGGTGCCAGGCCGTCCAGCCGTAGGCGACCCGGACGAAGGCGTACGAGCCGATGAACGCCCCGAAGAGGACGATGTCGCTCGCGAGGAACGTCCACATCCCGAGCTTCATCTTCTCGACCGACGAGAAGGGCCAGCGTTCCGCGATGGCCATCTCCGGCGCGTGGAACGGCTCGCGGGTCATCCCGAACAGCGACCCGAACGTCACGAGGCCGCCGATGGCCGCCATCGACAGGTACACGACGCTCCCCGTCCGCACGCCCGAGAGGCCGAGGAACGTGACGAAGCCCCCGAGGCTGACGAGGAACGGCCAGAAGCTCGCGTGGCTGGCGTGTTCTTCGCCGGCGGTCTCGTGGGCCGGCTCCATCGCGGTGGCCGTCGCCGCGGCCCTGGTCGTCACGGCACCGCCGTCGGCCGCGGTCCCGCCGTCAGTCGCGGCGTGGCCGTGACCGGCCCCGCTCGCGCGCTCCGTCCGCTCCGCCACCGTCTCGTCGTCGAGGAACTCCAGCTTGCCGGTGGCGTAACTGGGGACCCCGGGGAAGTTCTCCAGCGGCGGCGGCGAGGATACCGCCCACTCCGCGGAGGTGGCGTACGCCCAGGGGTTGTCGCCGGCGTCCTCGCCGCGCCAGAGGCTGACGAAGAGGTTGTAGAACATGAGGAGGAAGCTCGCACCGAGGATGAATCCGCCGACGGTCGCCATCGAGTGCCAGATCTGGAGGCTCTCGGGGTAGACGAACACCCGCCGCGGGGTCTCCCAGGCGATGAACATCGGGAAGTACAGCAGATTGAAGCCGAGGAAGTAGACGCCGAACTGGATCTGACCCAACCGCTCGTTGTACATCTTCCCCGTTATCTTGGGATACCAGTAGTACAGTCCGCCGAAGAGGGCGGTCGCGCCCGCGACCATCACGTAGTGGAAGTGCGCGACGACCCAGTAGGTCCCGCGGAACTGGTAGTCGAGCACGATGGCTCCGAGGAAGACGCCGGTGATGCCGCCGATGATGAACAGGATGAGCGCGCCCAGCGAGAACAGGAACGGCGTGGTAAAGCGGACCCGCCCCTTGGCCATCGTGTAGATGAGCGAGAACACCATCAGGTCGAAGGGCAGGGAGATGCCGATGGTGGTCGCCATGAAGATGGTCTTGATGGGGAGGTTGATCCCGGTCAGGAACATGTGGTGCATCCAGACGACGAAGCTCTGGATCGCCACCAGCACCATCGAGATGATGAACCACTTCCGGCCGACGAGCCGGCGGCCCGTGAAGGTCTGGAAGCACTCGGCCATCACGCCGAGCGCGGGGAAGAAGACGATGTACACCTCCGGGTGGCCGAAGAACCAGAACAGGTGCGCCCACAGCAGCGACGCCCCCGGGTTGTCGGCGTCGGTCGCCATCGTCGTCCCGTCGATGGAGTACTGGAAGTAGGTCGTCCCGAGGATGTGATCCGAGGCGAGAATCATCAGCGCGGCCAGCAGCGCCGCGAACGCGAACAGCATCATCCAGACGGTGAGGTTGATCGACAGCGAGAAGATCGGGATGTCTCGCATCCGCAGGCCCTCGGCGCGCATGCGGTACATCGTCGTCAGGAAGTTCACCGATCCGAGCGTCACGGCGGCGGTGAACATGATGAGCGCGAGCACGACCGAGGTCGCGCCCAGCCCTTCGCCGGGGATGTAGGCCGGCGTGTTCAGCGGGGCGTACATCGTCCAGCCCCCGGCGAACGTCGTGCCCTGGAAGAATGAGACGCCCATCAGGAGCCCCGAGAACAGGTACAGCCAGTACGACAGCGCGTTCAGGCGCGGGAAGGCGAGGTCGTCGGCCCCGATCTGGAGCGGGACGAGGTAGTTCGCGAACCCGAAGGCAAAGGGCGAGATGAACCAGAACACCATCAGCAGACCGTGTGTCGAGACGGCCTGATTGTACCCCATCTGTCCCAGCAGGTCAGCGCCGGGCGTGATGAGTTCGAGGCGGAACAGCAGGGCCAGCACGCCGCCGAAGACGAGGAAGAACAGCGCGGTGATGAGATACAGGACGCCGATGTCCTTGTGGTTCGTCGTGAGGAACCACCGGCTCACCGACGACTTCGGCGGGAGCCCGTGGTCGTGGCTCACGCGCCGACACCTCCCGCGGTCGCGGCGGGCGCGGCGCTCGCGGTCGGTGCCGCGAGGTCAGCCGACTCGGTGGCGGTCTCGGTCCCGTTCGCCGCCGTCTGGTTGCCGCTCCCGGTCGAGCCCTCGGTCCCGTTGTACCACGATTCGTACTCGTCCTGGGGCAGCACGCGGACCTCGGCGATCATCAGCGAGTGGCCGCTACCGCACAGCTCGTAGCACTTGGCCTCGTAGGTGCCCGTCTCGTTCGCCGTGAACCACGCCGAGGTGTACTGGCCGGGGATGGCGTCGGTCTTGACGCGCAACTCCGGAATGCCGAAGTTGTGGAACACGTCCCGCGAGGTCACCTGTAATCTGACCACCCGGTCCTGTGGCACGTACAGCGTGTTCGTCGTGTGGTTGTTCGGGTAGGCGAACTCCCATCCGAAGCGAAAGCCCTCCACGTCGATTTCGAGCGCGTCCGTCTGAGCCGGATCCGGTCCCTGCTCGATGTAGAGCAACTGCGAGTACGTCCAGGCGATCAGCGACACGACGATGATGGCGCTGATGCTGAAGGAGTAGAACACTTTCCGGCCGCCCGAGCCGCCCGTGGGCATCTCGCCCATCTGGGGGCGTTCGACCTTGTCAGCGTACGGGTCCGCGCCCCCGTCGTCGCGGTACTTGAGCGCGTGGTACATCGTGTACGCCACGACGACGACGCCGACTGCCGTCCCCAGCAGGAGGAACACCTCGAAAATTTGGGCGAATACCTCACTGGGGGCCCTGACACCGCCACCGTGCAAGGGGAACACTGCCGCGGTGTGTGATAACACGAAACTCGGCATTTCCTACATGATTATTTCCAACAGGTATTAGGTATTGTGGACCACTCGGTGTCCCCTATAACTCTCGACCCCGACATCTGCGGGAACTTTTTTATCTACTGGTATGTTACGACACACCATGGAAGATACGTCCACCGGCGTCGACGACCCCGTGTCCGACGATTCGCTCACCGACGCCGAGGAGTTCGACAGCCTCGCGGGTATCCTGGCCGACGGCGTCGTCGGTGCGGCCGGCGGCCTGGTCGGGACGGCGATGATGACGGTCGTCTTCCTCATCGCGCAGTCCGTCGGTGCGTTCAGCCTGTCCGACTTCGCCGTCCTCACCGAACTCGTCGGCCTGACCGGCTACGTCCCCGAAGTCCTGTTCGGCTTCTTCATCTTCCTCGGCGGCGGGATGTTCCCCTGGCCGCTGCTGTTCGCCTCGCTGAAGGCCTATCTCCCGGGCGAGTCCGACGCCGTCAGCGGCGCGTTCTTCGGCGCGGCCATGTGGACCGGGTTCGTTCTGGCCTTCTACACCGACCAGTCCGGCCTCGCGCTGGCACTGTACGCCGTCCTGACGCTCGTCGCCCACGTCGTCTACGGCGTCGGCCTCGGGATGGTGTTCACCTACTTCTCGACCCGGCCGGACTCCATCGTCTGAGGCCCGCCGCGGTTCACTTGCCACTGCGCTCGCCAGCGGCGAGCGTCGGCCGCGCGTGACCGCTACGCTTGTGTCCCCGGCGGCCACACCGACGGGTATGCACTTACGAGCGGCCACGTGGACGGACGCCGACGCCGTCGAGACGGACCTCGCGGTGCTGCCGGTCGGGAGCACCGAGCAACACGGGCCCCACGCGCCGCTGGGGACGGACGTGCTGACCGCCGAGGCAGTCGCCGACGCGGGCGTCGAGCGCTACGACGGCGAGGTCGTCGTCGCGCCGGCGGTCCCGGTCGGCATCGCCGAGGAGCATCGCCACTTCACCGGGACGCTCTGGGTCGGCGAGGACACCTTCCGCGACTACGTCCGCGAGACGGTCGCGAGCCTCGCCCATCACGGCTGGGACCGCGTCGTCGTCGTCAACGGCCACGGCGGCAACGTCGCGGCGCTCCGGGAGGTCTGCGCCCGCATCACGCGCCACGACGACGCCTACGCCGTCCCCTTCACCTGGTTCGACGCCGCCGACGCCCCGGACATGGGCCACGGCGGACCGGTCGAGACGAGCCTGCTCCAGTGTGTCTATCCCGACTTCGTCCGCGAGGACCGACTGGACGAGGCCGCGGCGGGCGGAGCCGACGGCTGGGGCGAGTGGGTCAGCGGCGTCAATCTGGCCTACGACTCGGCGGAGTTCAGCGAGAACGGGACGGTCGGCGACCCGCGCCAGGGCGGGGCCGAGCGGGGAGAACAGCTACTGGACGACGCGAGCGAGGCGCTTTCGGCGCTGCTCGCGCGCGTGGCTGACCGGGACCTGAACGACCGGGACTGACTCAGGCTTCCGCCTCGGCCTCGCCGTCGCCGTCGGCCTCGGCGTCCGCGCCCTCCTCGTCTTCGAACTCCTCCAGCGTGCTGCGGAGCTGCGGGATCGTCGCGGTCAGGTCGCCGACCTGCTCGCGGGCGTCGTCCACGTCGTCGACGAGGTCGGCGATGGTCTCGATCTCCTCGGCGAGGTCGTCGGCGTCCTCGAAGGCGTCGGCGCGCTCGCCCATCGTGTACCACTTCTTGGCGTCCCGCAGGTGGTCCTCGGCGTCGCCCACGTCGAGGGCGGTCTTGAGCGCGTTGAGGACGCCGAGCGTGTTGTCGGCCTCCACGTCCCAGACCGCGTCGGCCTCGGGGAGCGCCTCGCGGGCCTTCGCGAGCGACTCCTCGACGTCCGTCCGCATCTCGTTCGCCGCCTCGCCGAACAGTTCGTCGTCGTCCAGACTCGTTTGACTCATGCCAACCGGTTCGATCGGTACGGGGTTAAAAGCCCGCCTGAAAGTGAAAGTGAAACCGCAAGACGTGGGCGGATGGTCGATCGCGAAACCGAAAACCCAGTCAGGCGGTCAGGCCGAGCGAATGTCCGCGCGCACCTCGGGGATGGGGTCGAGGTCCGTGTCGATGTCGCCCAGCACGAGCATCGCGTAGTACCGCAGGAACGTCGTCAGCGGTACCTGGATCAGCGCGCCGACGACGACCAACGCGAGGAAGCCGAGCGTGCCGACGATGCCGACTGCCGCCCACGCCAGCATCCCGCCGCCGCCGAGCGCGAGGAACAGCACCAGCCCGAGCAGGCCGAACGGGATCAACAGGACGATGAGTGCGATGACTCCGAGGATCGCCTGGAGGATGCCGACGCCGATCTGGAGGACGATGGACAGCCCGAAGTACGCCAGGTACTGCTTGGGCTCGGCTTTCATCGAGCCCCAGAGCCGGCTCCACCCCGAGAGGACGCCGTCGTCGCTCGCCGTCATCATGGGGACGACGAACACCGTTGTGAAGCCGAAGACGACGCCGTAGCTGACGGCGAGCACCGCGAACACGACGATGAACAGTCCCGACAGCGCGAGGATGCTCGACGCCCCGACGTTCGCCATCTCGCCGCCGAGCGCGAGGAAGAACACGGCCGCGCCGATGGCGAGGGCGACCCCGAGCCAGACGACGCCGAGCGCGAGTCGGAACAGGAACAACTGCACGCCGTTCCCGACGTGGTCGCTGAAGTACCGCCGGACGTGTATCTCGCGGTCGATGAGCGCCTGCGTCAGCACGAACTCCATGAAGTTGCTCAGGATGCCGTAGACGAGCGCGAGGAGGACGATCAGCCCCAGCAGCGCGAAGACGACGAACCCGAGGCCGGCAAGGGCCTCCGTGGGCACGTCCGAGGGGACGCCCGGCTCGGAGACCTGCAAGAGGGCGTCGCCGGGCAGTCCCGCGACCGATTCGAGCGGCGCCGACAGCGAGAACTCTCCGCTCGCCGAACCGCCCCCGCTCCCGCTCCCCGGGCCGCCGTTACCGAAGTCGCCGACGTTGCCGAACGACTGGACGTTGTTCAGACCGCCGCCGCCACCGCCGATGAAGAACACGACGAACGCCAGTTTGAGCCACGTCCACTTCTCGAACGGGAAGAGGAACGCCTTCGTGGCGTCGATAGCGTCGTCGATGTCGTCTACTGCGTGGAGGGCCATGCAAACAGAGACTCACCTGCCTGTCGCGTAAAATTTTCGGAGGGATGACAGTGATTCAGCCGCTCGCGACCCACTCTCTCCGCTTGGCCCCTGCCGTCACTCTCGCACGGCGTCGACCTGCATCAGCGGGTAGCCGTCCGCCATCGCCATGCTCGTCTCGACGGTGACGCCCTCGTAGTCGATTTCCATCGCGACGTCGAGCAATCGGCCCGTAAGTTCGGTGTAGTCCGCGCCGGCGTCGTCGATGGCCGCCGCGAGCGCCTCCTCTTTCACCGAGACCGTGACCGACTCGCAGTACGGCTGGTTCTCGATGGCCTCCTCCATCGCCGTCGCCAGCGAGTCGGCGCTGTCGGGGCTGATCGGCGTCCCGGCGAACTGGTGATACAGCGAGCCGAACTTGATGCCCGCCTCGAAACAGGCGGTCTGTGGCGTCGTCGGGTCCATAGCGTCGGATCGCCGGCACGACACAAAAGCGAACCGCAAGCTACCTATTGGGGGCGGCGTATCTTACACTCGAATGGACGACCCGGTTCTGCTCACCGGCGCTGGCGGCGCTGTGGGGGCGGCCATCCTCGAAGGCATCGGGGACGCCTACGAGTGGAAGCTCATGTTCCACAGCCCGCCCGCCGAGGAGCCCGACCACGACTACCTCGTCGGCGACGTCAGTAGCGAAGACGACGTGGGAGCGGCGATGGACGGCGTCGGCGCCGTCGTCCACCTCGCCGGTGACCCCCGCCCGGAGGCCCCCTGGGACTCCGTCCTCTCGAACAACATCGACGGGACCCAGAAGATGTACGAGGCCGCCGTCGCGGAGGGCGTCGAGAAGTTCGTCTTCGCCTCCTCGAACCACGCCGTGGGGGCGTTCGAGACCGACGAGCGCACGCCGGAGATGTATCGCACCGCCGACGACTACCGCCTCGACGGCACGGAACTGCCCCGCCCCGGCAACCTCTACGGCGTCTCGAAGGCCACCGGAGAGGTCCTCGGGCGCTACTACCACGACGAACACGACATCTCCGTCTGCAACATCCGCATCGGCAACCTCACCCGCGGCCACCCGCCGATCGACTACGAGCGCGGACAGGCGATGTGGCTCTCCTACCGCGACTGCGCCCACATCCACGAGTGCGCGCTGGAGGCCGACTACGGCTTCGAGATCGTCTACGGCATCTCCGACAACGACCGCAAGTACTACTCCATCGAGCGGGCGAAGGACGTGCTCGGCTACGATCCGCAGGACAACTCCGCGCACTTCGACGGCGACGAGCGCGTCGCCGAACCGGACGCCTGAGTATCACTCTGAGCACAGAGTAGACGATGGTTGATTTGTTGTATACCGGTACAAAAGCAGGGGAGACAGTAATCGCTGGAATGGCCGGTGGATTAGTTTACAGTATAATCTCCGAAGAAGTGGTGGGTTTTGGCGATCTCATCGGAATAGTTGGTGCCTTTCTCATTCTGACTTTCTTCTTCTATTTATTACACTGGTGGTACGAACGACAGCGTGGTGAGCCGTTCCGCTAACGCCGGTATCAGAATTATTCAGTCGAACAGCCCGCGCACGTCGTCGTCTTTCTGCCGCTCCCGCTGGACGTGGTCACGCAGTCGCTGATAGACCACTGGTCGCTGGTCGCGCTCGCGGACGAACGAGAACAGCATCCCCACGAACCGCTCGCCGCCCTCCCCACCGAGTTCGTCCCGCGCATAGTCGACCGCCGTGTCGACGACATTCTCGTCGTAGCCGTCGGCTTCGGCCAGGACACCGGCGGCGACGGCCGTCGCCTCGAAGTCGAGCGCGTCGTAGTCCAGCGCCTCGCCCTCGTGTGTCAGCACCGGCGGTTCGACTCGCCCCGCAAAGCGCGGGTCGGCCGCCGTCTCGGCGAGGAGGGCCCGCACGTCCGCCAGCGCGACGCCGCGGTAGGGGTCCGGGAGATCGGCGAGGTACTCGCCCGCGCTCTCGGCCAGGCCCTCCGCGCCGGACCAGTTCTCCCGCGTGGCGTGGTGGACGACCGCCGTGAACTGGATGAGGCCGTGGAGAAAGCGCTCGTCGTCACCAGAACCGAGGACCAGCCAGTAGTCCTCCCACGCGTCGTGTGCGGCGTGGTAGCGGCCCTCGTTGTAGACGGCGATGCCCGCCCGGAGATGGTCGCGCATACTCGGAGATTGACCGCACAGTCGGAAAACCACACCGACCCACCGAGCGCGGCCGGTCGTGAATGCAGTGACCGTCCGGACGGAGATTTGAACACGTCGAGAAATGCTCGCTTCGCTGCGCGTTCCTCGTCTGCTCACATCTCCGCGTGGCGTTTCACCGACGCAGTTGCCTCGCTGTCGCTCGGCGAATTGCGTCGGCAGGAAACGTCCGGACGGAGATTTGAACTCCGGTCCCTGGCTCCGCAAGCCAAGAGGATAGTCCACTACCCTATCCGGACTCATATCGAGAGAGGGTGGTCCCTCTAAAAAGGGTGACGGTTCGGCCACCGCCACGCGACGGGTGGACACACCTCGCTGAAAGGCGCGTTTGAGCCACCGACAGGACCTTTCACGTACCCGCACACCATCGAGTATGAGACGGCGACAGTTCGTACGGTCTGTCGGAGCGGCCGGAACAGCGGTGGTCGCCGGCTGTCTCGACGGCGGGCCGGGGTCCGGCGAAACGCCCACGGGGAGTCCGGCCGAAGGGCCGAGTGTGACCGACACCCAGTTCACTGTCACCGGACGCGCCTCGGGCACGCAGGCGAGCGACGCGACCGTCACGTTCGGGGACGGAACGGTCGTCGCCGAGGGGACCATCTGGGGCGCCAACGGCTGCAAGACGGCGGAACTGGCCGGCGTGTCGTACGACGGCGACGCCGACGAACTGACGATTGCAGTGGCGACCACCGACCGCGAGGGAGCGGGCGACGGCTGTACCCAGGCGATCGTCGAGATCGACTACCGCGCGGTCGTGACGGTCGACGGTGGGCTCCCGGGCTCGGTCACGGTCACGCACGACCACGGCGACGGGCCGACGACGGCGGCGACGGCGACGCGCTGAGTGTCGGCCCTCCCTTCGCGTGACCCCGGCCGCGGCCGAGCGTTTATATCCCATCCCGCGGGCAGACGGAGGTGATGGACCACCGGACCGCGAAACCGACGGACAGCGGCCGTACGACCGCCCAACGACAACGCTTAAGCGCGCCCCAACCTTGCGTCCCATAGATAGATGGGTGCGATAGAGGATATCTACGCGGATCTCGAGACGGACGTCTCCGAGGAGGAGTTCCGCGAGGCCGTCGAGGAGAAGGTCGAGCAGATGGGTGGGCTCGCGGACGAGGAGACGGCCGCGATGTTGCTCGCCCACGAACTCAACGAGAACGAGGTCAACGCCATCGCCGACGTCGAACCGGGGATGAACGAGGTGAAGTTCCTGGCGAAGGTGCTGTCGGTCGGCGACCTGCGCACGTTCGAGCGCGACGGCGAGGACGAGGACGGCCGCGTCATCAACATCGAGGCCGCCGACGAGACCGGGAGCGTCCGGCTGGCGTTCTGGGACGGCCAGGCCGTCGACATCGACGACGGGGGACTGGAGGTCGGCGACGTGCTGCGCGTCAAGGGCCGGCCGAAGGACGGCTACAACGGGCTGGAAGTGTCCGTCGACAAGGCCGAACCCGACGAGGACGCCGAGATCGACGTGGAGCCGGGCGGCGGCTCGTCCATCGACTCGCTGACGATGGGCCAGTCGGACGTGACGCTTCGGGGGCTCGTCCTCGACACCGACTCGATCCGGACGTTCGACCGGGACGACGGCAGCGAGGGACGGGTCGCGAACCTCACGCTCGGCGACGAGACGGGCCGCATCCGGGTCACGCTGTGGGACGACCGGGCCGACCGCGCCGAGGAACTCGACGCTGGGGCGGCCGTCGAAGTCGTGGACGGCTACGTTCGCGAGCGCGACGGCGCGCTGGAACTGCACGTCGGCGACCAGGGCGCGGTCGACGAGGTCGACGAGGACGTGGCCTTCGAACCGGAGGCGGACGCGATCGAGCGCGTCGAGATCGGCGACACGGTCGACATCGCCGGCGTCGTCCGCTCGGCCGACCCAAAGCGGACGTTCGACCGGGACGACGGCAGCGAGGGCCAGGTTCGCAACGTCCGCATCCAGGACGCCACCGGCGACATCCGCGTGGCGCTGTGGGGCGACAAGGCCGACGCCGAGATCGCGCCGGGCGACGAGGTGCTGGCGGCCGACGTGGAGATCCAGGACGGCTGGCAGGACGACAAGGAGGCCTCCGCCGGCTGGCAGTCGACGGTCGTCGTCCTCGACGACGGCGCGAACCTGAACACCGGCGGTGCAGCGCCCGGCGCGGACGCCGACGACTCGGCGAACGCCGGCCTCTCGTCGTTCGCGGACGGCGACGGCGGGGCCGCTGACGAGGCGTCCCAGAGTGCGGATGCACCCGACGCGGGCACCACGGGCGACGCCGCCCAGAGCGCGGGCCAGCAGGTCGAGTTCACCGGCACCGTCGTCCAGACCGGCGACCCCGTCGTTCTCGACGACGGCGAGCAGACGATGAGCGTCGAGACCGGCGAGCGCGTCCAGCTCGGTCAGGAGGTGACGGTCCGCGGCGAGCTCCGCGACGACCGCCTCGACGCCGAGGACGTGTTCTGAGTCGCCGAGCGGCGCTACGGAAACTCTTAAGACCGCAACACTCCCGGGTTTGCGTATGAGTGTCGAGCTACCGTTCGCCCCGGTGGATGCAGTCATTCGACGGAACGCGGACGGACTCCGGGTGAGTGCCGATGCTGCGGAGGAACTGGCTCGCCGGATACAGGACCACGGGGCCGCGCTGGCCGTCTCGGCGGCCGAGGAGGCCACGGCCGACGGCCGGAAGACGCTGATGCCTGCCGACTTCGGTGTCGAGGGGGTCCCGGAGAAAGACGGACTCGAACTCCCCGTCGCCCCGGTCGACCGCATCGCCAGGCTCGACATCGACGACGACTACCGCGTCGCCATGGACGCCCGCGTCGCGCTGGCGTCGATCCTCGAAACGTACGCCGACGACACGGCCGCGGCGGCCGCGGCGTTGGCCCGTCACGCTGACCGCCGAACCATCAAGGCAGCGGACGTGGAAACCTACTTCGAACTCGCCACGTACTACTGAATGAACTTCGGCTACCGCGAAGTCTGTCTGGACCACGACACCGGCCCGCGACACCCCGAGAGCCCTGACAGACTTCGAGCGATACGGCGCGCGCTCAAGGAACACCACGGCGTCGAGTACGTCGCCGCGAGCGACGTCGACGTCGACCTCGTCACCGAGGTCCACGGGGCGGACTACATCGACGAGTTCCGGACGTTCTGCGAGGAGGGCGGCGGGAACTGGGATGCCGACACCGTCGCCGTCGAGGCAACCTGGGACGCCGCGCTCGCCGCCGCCGGACTCGCCGTCTGGGCCGCTGAGTCCGCGCTCGCCGGCGACGACGGCCGCGACACGCCCTTCGCGCTCGGCCGACCGCCGGGCCACCACGCCGTCGGCGACGACGCCATGGGCTTTTGCTTCATCAACAACGTCGCAGTCGCCGCGCAGGCGGCCCTCGAAGCCGACGCGGAGCGCGTCGCCGTCTTCGACTGGGACGTCCACCACGGCAACGGCACGCAGGACATCTTCTACGACCGCCCGGACGTGTTCTACGCCTCGATCCACGAGGACGGACTGTACCCCGGCACCGGCGACGTCGACGAGACCGGCACGGGCGACGCCGACGGCACGAACCTCAACGTGAAGTACAAGCCGGGGGCCGACACCGCCGACTACCTCGCCGCCATCGACGAGTGCCTCGCCCCGGCGATCCGCGACTACGACCCCGACCTGCTGCTCATCAGCGCCGGCTTCGACGCCCACGAACACGACCCCATCTCCAGAATGCGCGTCTCGACCGAGGGCTACGGCGCGATGACCGACCGCGTGCGCACGCTCGCCGACGCCTGCGGGGCCGACCTGGGCTTCGTTCTCGAAGGCGGCTACGGGCTGGACACGCTCGCCGACTCGCTGACCACCGTCCACGAGGTGTTCGACGGCTACCAGCCGATGGAGCCCGACGACGAGGTCAGCGACGACGCCCGCGACGTGCTCGACGCGCTCGCCGATCAGGGCTTCGGGTCGAAGTAACGGGCCAGTTCGACGCCGAAGTCGTCAGCCAGCGCTACGACCTCGGTCCCGACCAGCAGGTCGTAGCCGTCGGCTAACGCCGATTCGACGTGCGGCCCGAGCCCCACGTCGAAGACACGGTCACTCGACAGGAACTCGGACGCGCTGGTGAACTCCCGCGGTCGCTCGACGACGTACCGGTCGCCGTCGATGAAGGGACCGGCCACGTCCGGGTCACTGTCGTACTTCTCGTAGAAGCCGCCGGCGTGCTCGCGGACGTGGACCGGCGGCCCCTCGTGGCGCTCGACGGCCGGGCGTTCGGAGACCGTGAGTTCGATGAACAGGACGGCGTCGCCCGTTGCGGTCCCGGATCCGGCGGAATTTCTGGCCCCGTCCGTGGCGAACGCCGCCGCCCGGAACACGTCGAATCCGCGGCGGTCGAGTTCGCCCCGCAAACCGTCGAGCGACTTGCGCAACTGGGGCCAGAGCTGATCCTCCACCACGTCCGGGGCCGCAAACCGGAGCGCGACCGGCGTCGTCGCCCGTCGGTCGACGGCCGCCTCGACTGCGCTCGCGTCCAGCGGCTCGGGCTCGCGAGCCGTGAACAGGGCGGTGTGCGGGTCGTCGAGCAGGTCGCGGGCGTAGTGCTGGAGCCGGGCGACGTTGTCGGTCGAACAGACAGCCGCGACGTTTCGCTCCGGGTCCGTCGGGTCGATAACCACCAGCGGGTCGTCGAAGGTCGCCGCCCCGTGGTCCGCCGGGTCCAGCCGGACCGGCGGGTGCCAGTCCGCCGCCGCCTCGATCAGCCCGCGAAAGCCGCCGTACTCCAGTACCAGCAGCTCGGTCAGGTAACCCGAGAACCCCCGAGTCCGCAGATCGCTCCCGTACGCGCCGATGCCCTTCAGGAACTGCTTGGCCACGCGCACGTCGCCGGCGCTGTCTTCACCCAGTCGCGCCGCCAGATATCGCGTGTGAAATGGCGTGCGGTCCACCGCCGACTGGATCTCCGTGGCCGATTCGACCGCGTAGCACGGGACCAGATCGACGGCGTAGCCGTCGCGCTCGCCGACGACGTAGGGGTGCTCGGCGTACTCCTCGCGCCCCTCCGGCAACACCGCGTGGCCGACGGTCAGCCCGTACTCCTCCAGGGTCTCCCGGTCCAGCGACGGCGGGAAGCAGACGAACACGTCCACGTCCCGGTCGCCGGCGGTCCACGTCCCGCGGGCCGTCGATCCGACCTGGACGACCTCGGCGTCGACCGGCAGCTCGGCGATCGCCGACTCGGCGTCGGCCATCACGGCGTCGGCGACCCGCTGTAACCGCGCTCGCTCGTCGCCGGTGGGCGAGATCCGCTCTCGAACCGCCTCGACGACGGCGTCGAACTCGTCGCTCATACCGCCGGCTACTCGCAGAGTGCGTGAAAGCGTGTCGATGCCGGCCCGAAGCGAAAGCCCTAATTACCAACTGTGGCAAGCACAGTATGCGTACGAGCCGCCGTAGCTCAGTTGGTAGAGCACCTGGTTGTTACCCAGGTTGTCCCAGGTTCGAGCCCTGGCGGTGGCGTCGTTCTCTCTCTCTCTCTCGCATTCATCACGGTTCCGTTTCGCGAAGTGCTTCTGTCGACGGCGGCTTCGCAGTCGAAACCCCCTGACTCGGACCCGACAGGCTAAAGACGAACACTCCTGAAGCACCGATGAGGGCCCTTAGCTTAGTCTGGTTAAAGCGATCGGCTCATAACCGATTGAGCGCTGGTTCAAATCCGGCAGGGCCCATCCCGCTTCTGCCCGTTTCATGACCGAAACAGTTCGGCAGCATCAGGTACACGAGCG
>NZ_WRXL01000002.1 GCF_010119195.1 Haloarcula salina | reverse complement strand
GCGGTTTGACCCGGCTTGGTGCATCTGTCGTCGTACCATATCCCATCGCCGTCCCACACTTAAGGGGCACGGTTCGGAACCGGCACGAGGTACGGACCTGTCGGGAGTTGCACCCGACATCCCCGCGAGGGGATATCCGCCTCGGATAGGTCTCGTGAGCCCAGCGGGCCCAAGCAGTAGTCGGCGCTTGCCGACTCGCGGTGACTTGTGGTCACCAGTCAATGTAGGTGGGTTGGGGCGATGCCCCAATCCCGGTCAGTAGGAGGTGATCCAGCCGCAGATTCCTCTACGGCTACCTTGTTACGACTTAAGCCCCCTTGCGAAGCCCAGATTCGACCAGCGCATGCTGGCCTCATCCGGACCTCACTCGGGTGCTTTGACGGGCGGTGTGTGCAAGGAGCAGGGACGAATTCACCGCGCGCTTCTGACACGCGATTACTACCGAATCCAGCTTCATGCGGGCGAGTTTCAGCCCGCAATCCGAACTACGACTCCGTTTCGAGATTAGCTTCGCCTCTCGGCGTCGCATCCCTTTGTCAGAGCCATTGTAGCCCGCGTGTTGCCCGGTCCATTCGGGGCATACTGACCTACCGTTGCCCGTTCCTTCCTCCGCTTTAGCAGCGGCAGTCTCCGTAGTGTACCCAACTACCACGTGGGTATTGCTGGCAACTACGGATGCGGGTCTCGCTCGTTGCCTGACTTAACAGGACGCCTCACGGTACGAGCTGACGGCGGCCATGCACCTCCTCTCAGTAGCGTCGGGTAAAGTCGTCAACCTGACCGTCATTACTACTGTCGGGACCGGTGAGATGTCCGGCGTTGAGTCCAATTAAACCGCAGGCTCCTCCGGTTGTGGTGCTCCCCCGCCAATTCCTTTAAGTTTCATCCTTGCAGACGTACTTCCCAGGCGGCTCGCTTCTCGGCTTCCCTACGGCGCAGCGCAGGCTCGTAGCCTGCGGCACACCTAGCGAGCATCGTTTACAGCTAGGACTACCCGGGTATCTAATCCGGTTCGAGACCCTAGCTTTCGTCCCTCACCGTCGGGTCCGTCTTCTTGAGGTGCTTTCGCCATTGGTGGTCCGTCCAGGATTACAGGATTTCACTCCTACCCCGGACGTACCCCTCAAGTCTTCCGGCCCCAAGCCGGACAGTTTCCGCTGGACGCCGACCAGTTGAGCTGGTCGATTTCCCAACGGACTTGTCCGGCCGGCTACGGACGCTTTAGGCCCAATAATATCGGCCATCACTTGGACTGCCGGTATTACCGCGGCGGCTGGCACCGGTCTTGCCCAGTCCTTGTTCCTGCACCACCTTACGGTGCAGAAAAGCGAGGGCTATATGCCCTCGCACTCGGAGTCCCCCTATCGCACTGTCGTGCAGTGTAAAGGTTTCGCGCCTGCTGCGCCCCGTAGGGCCCGGTATCTTGTCTCAGATACCGTCTCCAGGCTCTTGCTCTCACAACCTGTACCGATTATCGGCATGGTGGGCCGTTACCCCACCATCTACCTAATCGGCCGCAGCCACATCCTACAGCGCCGGAACGTTTCCAACTCTCGACACTCCAGTCTGAGAGTCGTATCCGCTATTAGCCTCAGTTTCCCGAGGTTATTGCGGTCTGTAGGGTAGTTTGGCCACGTGTTACTGAGCTATATGCCACGAGTATGAACTCGTGCGACTAGCATGGCTAAATCGGACTCCGATAGCAATGGCCTCCGGCAGGATCAACCGGAATGTGCTGATATACATCAGCGGCGGAAGTGGTTGCACTCCGTCGGAAGCTAACCCATCGATTCCTACGTCGATGGTGACTACTGCATGGGTCCGTGGGCTCACATCAGATTCCATCTTAACGGCGGACCGCAGGGGTGGAATCCTCATGGGGTGAGCAGTCGCCGACCCCAGACGGGGAAGACGACGAACTCTCGTAGCCCGATCGGCCAGGTGGCCGACGTGGGCTGTGTCGTCCCGGGCTCGCCGCCCGGTGCGACCTTCGCATTCATTCGGATGGGTGGGGTACATATAAATGAATCGTCTCGCAGCCGCCCTGTGTCGGTTGCACACGACGCATACGTAACGTGATGCCCACACACACATATTCGCAAGACAGCGGCCAGATAATGAGAGTTCGACACACATACCTTATCGAAATCTATCATATCTGATCGCTCGGCGGCGGCGAGACGGCATTACATATCAATAGGTAGCGGTATTGAGCAAGCCTATTTCGAGGTCTCGTACGCGCGTGGCCGACGCTATGCGTCACGAAGCTCGAGATGGGTTCGGAGAAGTCGCGCTGTGTTGCGTTCGCTGGTCGGTTCGAGTCAGTACGGTGTGACTATGCGGTCAGGGAGTCGATGTGGCCCTCGGCGCGGAGCTGGTCGGCGTCCTGGCCCTTGTAGCGCCATTCGATGTTGGCCTTCTCGTCCTGCCAGTCCCAGGGCTCTGCGAGGACGATGTCGTCCTCGTTGATCCAGGTTCGGAACTTCATCCGGCCCGGAATCCGTCCCATTCGGGTCTCGCCGTCCTCGCAGAGGATGCGGACGTGGTTGCCGCCGAGGTGTTCTGTGACCACTGCAAACAGTTCGTCGCTTGTAGGCATGCGGAGATTCCGCCGCCCTGAATCGTCGCTCACAGCATAAATACGTGCGCCCGCTGTATAAGTCATCTGAGAGTTACGATAGCGTGTGCCATGCAGGGGCCCTCGAATCGAGGGGGGACACGATCCAGTCGAAGAAAGCGAAAAGCGTTGAGATGAGAATCGTCGAGTGAGAGCCGATCCGAGTCGAACGGGTCAGTCGGCAGCCATCGGGCGCGGCTCGTCGGTTGCCTCGGCCATCTCCGTCGTCAGTTCGGTAGCGAGCGCGAAAACAGCTTCCTTGTGGTCGGTCTTCGACTTGTGAATCGATGTCGGTTTGACGCCGAGATCGGCGTATCGGTCGTGTTCGACTTCAGAATCGGCTTCGGCCTCGTAGTGGTGCTGTACCTGTGCGAGAAGGCTGTGAAGGTGAATGAGCTCCTGTTTCTTCATTAGTAACCAACCCTTGTAATTGGAGGCTAATAGTACTACCTTGCCAACAGTTATCACGTTCTATCACTGAAATTTATTCACAAGTAAATATCAGGATTAAAATAGTCCATCTAATTCATCGTATTCAGGGATCTATAGCCGGTTTCTGTATTTCAAATCGTAATATCCTCGTCAACTCGAGAGATATTAATCAGATTTTCACGCACGCCGACAGGTTTGTGACACGTAGCGAAGCGCCCGAGCGTTGCGACGATTGGGTCGCTGGCAGCCCACAGGCGAATACCAGAGAGCGCCCGTCAAGAGATCGTCCGAAGGCTAACCGACGTGTTGTGGACTACGGCGCGATCGATGCCCGTACACCGGTAGGTGTACGACTCGCTCGGGTGCGGTTTCCATCGAGGCGCGTTTCGCTCGAAGAGTCGCTGCCATGCGGCGGGATAGGCGGTGTTAGAGACGTTGACGGAGACCGTCGCTGCAGACGGAGCGTCACCGGCCTTCGGAGAGACGAGTGTCTCGTCCCGGAGCGACGTCTCGAGTGTCACGCGATTCGCCGCGGAGAAGTTCGTCTGGCCCGTGAGTGTGAGTACGGAGAGATACGCGCTATCCGGACTGCACCGGAACGACGGCTCTCGCGAGACGACCAGTCCCTCGCGTTGCACTCTGAACACCGCGCCACTGGTGTAGACGATGTCGGTACCACTGTCGGTCTCGCGGACGAGCGACCGACTCTGTATCACTGTTGAGTCACCGTCGACCGTCACGTTGATCCCGGACGACCGCTGGGAGAGGCCGTGTCCCTGGAGCTTGATGCTGGTCGTCCGACGCGGCGCGCCGTCGCGAACGTGGTCGCTCGTAGTCTCTGCGAACCCGACCATCGTCGTCTCTGCGACGTCCGTGGCGGCCCCACGCTGTATCGTCTCGAACGCACCGAGGCCGCCGAGAGAGACCAGTGCGATTCCGCCCACGATGATGCTGAAAGTCAAGGTGAACGCGAGCAGGTCAGAGACACCGCGGTCGTCGCGGGCGATCTCGTTCCCCCTCATCCGCGGACCACCTCCATGCAGTCGGTGGTCGCGTTGTACCTGACGATCATCGGCCCGCTGCTGGCGAAGGACCGACAGACGGCCGTCTCGTTGTTGAACCGGACGACCGCGAACCGATCCATCGCCGTCGCGTTCACGTAAACGCGCGTGCGCGAAGCGTCGGCGGTCACCTCCACGTTGTACGTCTGATCGGCGATCCGATCGGGATACGTCGCTCGGAAGGCCACCGAGCCATTGAGATCGGACGTGGCGAACGCGTCGAGTCGGAGCAGGTCCCTCGCGACGCCGTCGCCGACGTTCTCGAGCGCTTCTTCGGTCACGCGCTCGCGCTGGGACTCGACCATCTGACTCCCGCCGATGAGGAGACCCGTCACCAGCAGCGCCGTGATGCCGATCGTCAACGCCTGCGTCACCGCCGGTGAGACGCCACGGTCGTCCCGACGCAGTCTGTCCATCACGTGCTGTTCACCTCCACGAAGACCGTCCGGTTGTAGCTCGCCGACGGCGTGTCGTACGTGGTGTCGACCGCGGGAACGACCGGGTAGGGCGCTTTGTGATCGGAATGGATGTCTGAGAAATCGCCGAGTGCGGCAAATCGATACCGGACATCTGATTGGGCCCCGTGTTTGATCGTGACGTTGTAGGGGCCCTCAAGTTCGCTGGCGAAGGTCGGGTACGTTCCAGTCGAGCCCGCGACCTCACACGTTCCGGATAGAATCTCGAGGTGGGCCGTCCCGCTACCCGAACATCTGGAGACGCCGTTGACGAGTATCTCTTTCTGTGTTCCCGGCGGCGTGCCATCGAGTGTCATCGTCCAGCGATCCGTCGCGTTCTCGACGACGATAGTGGTCGGATTCCCACCGCCGTTGAGGTCGACATACGTGATGTTGAACACCACGATGCGAGTGCTTTCGTTCACCAAGTTCCACTTGTTCCCGCCGCCGCCACCCGGCTCCTTGAACTGCTTCGCGGGTGTTTTGGTCTGATTGACCTCGGTCCCGAGCGACGCGCTCTCGTTGAGTGTCGCGTTGAGGTACGTTCCGTCGCGGCTCCCGACGACCCGGTTGTAGGTCACCGTGTAGTTCGAGAGGGCGTCACGATAGCGCGTCTCGTACCCGTCGAGGTCGTCGCCGCGGGTCTCGACTGCGAGGCGCCCGAGGTCGCGGTTCACGGACGCTTCGCGATCGGCGAGTCGCTCGATGCTTTGGGCGCTTCCCGTCGTCGCGATCGCGTCGGTGACGGCCAGACTGTGCGCGAAGAGGATCGTGCTGAAAACGACGATGGCGATGGCGACGCCGCCGATCAACAGCAACTGTCCGCGGTCACGCGCTACCATACGACCAGGCGCACCTCCACGACGTTGTAGACGATCGAGTCCGGTCTCGCGTCCGGAGCGAAGTAGTCGCCGACGGCGGAGAGCGGCGGCCCGGTGCCACTACAGTCGCCGATGCGCGTTGGCATGTCGTCGGTCAGCGTGACCGTCTCCGTCGCGACGGCCGCATCGGCGGGATTATCGGCCGCGTTCCGAGTCGCCGCCTGTGAGACGAGATCGGTTTTCCTGTCGTTCGCGCCCCGATCCCAGTAACTGAGATAGATGTTGTACTCGTCGCCCTGCCGATCGAACGTATGGTTGAGCATCCGCTCGAATTCGGTCGTACTCCCGGTCTGGTTCCCGTTGAGCGTCGGGGCCCCGACGCTGTAACACCGCGTCGCGTTCTGCAGGGTTCCGGTCTCGGCAGCCAGCGAGAGGAGGTCTGCCGCGCGCGCGTCGAGTTCGGCCGTCCGCTGCTCCGCGCCGGTCTGGAACGGTCCGGTGTCGACCGCCGAGAGTCCGTACACCGTCGCCGTCACGACGACGATGGCCGCAAGCACGCCCTCGAGCGTGTACGCCTGTCCCCGCATGTTACCACACCCGCACCACGAGCCAGCACACCGGATCGCACTGGTCAGTGTTGGTCAGTTTCACGACGCGAGTCGCTCGCGCGACGTTCTGCCGGTCCGTCGCGTCGGGTCCCCAGGCGAGCGTGTCGCCGTCGTCGACCGCCGGTGCACGTCGGCTCTCGAAGAGCGTCGACGCGTTGACGATGGTCACGTTCACGCGCGGATTCGCCCGTCTCTCGGACGCGACGAGGAGTCCGGCGTCCGCCTTCAGCGCGTCGAGTTCGGCCGTGTCAGCATCGAGCGACGCGTTGATCCCCCCGGTCGTGTTGTAGACGAGATGGTTTCGCGTCCCCTCGACCGTGAAGTTCTCGACCAGGTAGGTCGCGGTACGGTCCGCGATCGGTTGGCTGCGCTGTACGTCCGGGGACTCGTACACGGCGATAGCACTGCCCTGTACGAACGCGAGTACCCCGATGATCGTCACGAGCAGGACGCTCACCCCGACGGCGAAGTCCTGCGGTGTTTGTGCTCTTGTATCCATGTCCCACACCCCGTTTGTCGCGTTGTTCGTTCGCTGTCGAAACCCCCGGAGTTCGCTACCCCACGGCGATCCACACCACCAGTGCGATCGTCGAGAGGATGACCGCGAATTTGACGCCGGCGACGAGCTTCACCTCGCGGATGTACCCCGCGATGAACGACGACAGCAGCGCCTGCAGCGTCACCGCGTGGAAGAACAGCATCGACAGGAGGTCCGTGTCGACGCTGCCCCCGAAGTTACCGCCGGGCGCGCCACTGCCGCTCGATCCGGACGCCTGCGTTGCGAGCCCGGCCATCACGTCGAGGAACTGCGTCTTCAGCAGCGCCATGACGCCCAGTAGCGTCAGGTACGTCATGATGATGATGACCGTCTGCATGCGCGTTCGCGACTTGCGCTCGCGCTCGATGTCGTCCTGGTTCTCCGAGGCCTGTGCGGCCGTCGAGAGCACGTCCTGAATCTGGCTGGAGGCCTCCTGTGCCTCCGCGATGAGCTTCACCGTTCGGGCCAGCCGCGGGACGTGGTACTTGTTGTTGAACTCCCGAAGCGCGTCTTTCAGGCTCGTCCCGTAGTTCACCTTCGCGTGGATCGTCTCGAACTCGTCGGAGAGCTTGCCCGCGGAGGTCTCGGAGACGACCTTGATCGACTCGAGCAGGGTCATTCCGGTGTCGTTGGCCGACGCGAGCTTGCGGAGGTTCTCCGAGAGATTCCCGATGATCGCCTTCCGCGAGCGGAGGTTCCACTCGTAGAAGATCATCAGCGGGACGAAGTTGATGTACATCGGGACGTACACCCAGAAGAACGTCGAGCGGACCGGAACCGCGATCATCCCGTCCAGCGACAGCGGCGCCCAGCCGAGGACGATGGCCACAACGATCGCGAGAATCGAAGTCGGAATCGTCAGCCCGAGGACGAGCAGCGGATGGTCGCGGAAGAACAGGTCCGGTCGCTTGAGGATCTCCATGAGTTCGTAGGTCCCCTCGCGGCGCTTGATCCGGTCGAAGACGCCGTAGGTCCCGGCGTAGTTCTCGATGAGGCCGAGATTGAACACGCCGACGCCCTCGTCGACGACGAGTTCCTTTTCGCCGGCGTGCGACCGGAGGTAGCCGTCGCCGATGGAGTCCTGCGTGACCGTCGAGACAAGGACGAGAAAGCCCAGGCCGGTCAGCGGGATCAGCCCGTAGACGGTCCCGTAGATGAGCGACTGCTGGGCGTTGCCCATCATCGACATGATGACGAGGATGATGATGAGAAGCAGCGGGAACAGCGAGAGCGTCATGTACATCTCGCCGAACAGTTCGAGCGTCTCCAGCTGTTTGTTCTGCTCCTGTCTGGCGGTCCGCATGTGCTTTTCCTTCTGATCTTCGAGGAACGAGGTCATGTCCCCGCCGGAGTTGATGATCGAGAGCATGTCGGTCAGAAACTGCGACAGCTCGTCCGACGGCGTCTGAATCGCCTGGTTCCGGACGGCGGTCCGGTAGTCGGTGTCGAAGTACTCCGTCTCGAGGACGATAGACTGGAACTCTTTTGCCACCTCCCCGTAGGTGTCTTCGGCCTGTCCCATCGCCTGCAGGATCTCGAGTTGGTTGAGCCCGCCGACCGACAGGGCGTACATGAACGAGACTGCGTCCGAGAGGAGGACGTTAATCTCTCGTTTCCGGGCGCTCGCCCGGAAGTAGGGGATGGAGACGAGCGAACCGAACCCGATTGCGAATCCGATCGCGCCGAATATCACTCCGGTCACGAGCACCAGGAACGGGACCTTCAACACGTCGAGGATGGCGGAGACGTTCTCCGGGACCGGGATGCCGATAAGCGTCGGGGCTTCTCCGCCGGCAAAGAGCAACTGGACGAGGAGGTAACCGAGCAGCGTCCCGACGAGCCACAGCGCGAGGCCCGCGATGACGCCGACAGCGAGGGCGCGCGCGAGGAACATCTCGACGTTGTCGGCCATCCGGGCCTGTGCCAGCTTGTTCTCGACGCTGTCGACGAAGTCGCCCTCCTCGTCGAACACCATCTTGTACACCGGGTAGAACGTGTCGCCGAGCGCACCGCCGCTCCCGAGCTGTTTCTGTCCCGGTGTGTCCATGCTCATTCGCTATCTGCCTCCGCGCCGGCCTTGGGAACGAACTGGCCGAAGTCGATGCTGTCGTCCTCGCCGGCGTCGTCGGCGTCCGTGTCTCCGTCCATCAGGGCCGAGACGATGTCCGGCGTCTCGCGGCTCTTGTAGGTGTCGAACAGCGGCTGTGCGTTGTCGAGGACCTGCTTGGTCTCCTCGACCATCTCCGGCGGGGCGTCGGGACGCGGGACCATCTCCTCTTTCTCCGGCTCGATGTCGATCTTGACGGACTCCATCTCGCGGAGGTCTTCGAGCGACAGTTCGAGCTGCTCGTTCGCGATGAGCGTCAGGATGGTCTCGGGGTCGTTGACGAACGCCTGCACCGTCGCGGCCACCTGCGTGTACGTGTTCAGCCCCTGTTCGATGAGGTACGCCAGGACGACCTTGCGCTTGAACAGTTCCTCGTCGAGCTTCTCCTGTGTCCACCCGCGGTCGAACTTGATCTCTTCGAGGGTGTTCGAGTTCCCCATCTGGATGTACTCGTCCGTCTCGGCGCGCCACTCGTAGACGTCCCTGACGTTGATCTCGTCGTTCTCGGCGGAGTACTCGTTGATCTCGGTCAGCGACTTGTTCCGGCGCACCTTGCTGCCGTCGACCCGGGTCTGGGTCTGGATGGAGACGAGGTCCAGCGCGGTGAACAGCGTCTTCGAGACGTTGATCGGCTCGGTCGTAAAGCGCTTGATGACCTCGCCCACGGAGTCGGCGTGGAAGGTCGTGTACGTGGTGTGGCCGGTCGACATGACCTGGAACAGCGTTCGCCCCTCCTCGCCACGGATCTCACCCATGACGATGTAGTCGGGCCGTTGCCGGAGTGCGGCCTCCAGCAGGTCGAACTCGTCGACGTCGCCCTTGTCGTCCTCACCGAAGGAGGGGCGGGTGACGCTCGCCACCCAGTTCCGCTGGGGGAGCTCGACCTCCCGCGTGTCCTCGATGGAGACGATCTTGGAGTTAGAGGGGATGAACAGCGAGACGGCGTTCAGCGAAGTGGTCTTCCCGGACGCCGTCCCGCCGGCGAAGATGAGGCTCTTGTTGTTCTCGATACAGAGCCAGAGGAACGCCATCTCGTCGAGCGAGAACGTGTTCCAGTTGATGAGGTCGATGGGGGTAAACGGTACGTCCTTGAACTGACGGATGGTGTAGTTGGTCCCGTGATCCGACACCTCGCGGCCGAGCGTCAACTGGGCGCGTGACCCGTCCGGCAGGGTCGCGTCCACCTGCGGCTGGCGCTTCGAGATGCCCTTGCCCGAGCGCTGGGCCAGTTTCACGACGAAGTCATCGAGTTCGCCCTTGCCGTGTTCGACGTTGGAGATGATCTGCTCGTAGTCGGTGTGGTAGACGAAGACGCGGGAGTTGTAGCCGTCACAGGAGATGTCCTCCACGTTGATGTCGTGTTTGACCGCGTCGATGCGGGCGTAGCCGACGAAGTCCCGCTTGAGCATGTACAGCAGTTTCTCGACCTGGTACTCGTTCAGTTGCGACTCGTCGTCCTCGATGACGGCCGGCTCCGGGCGAGTCGAGAGGCCGGTCAGCGGCCCCGTCGTCTCGTCACTCTCGCCTTCGTCGAGACCGAACAGTTCCTTGACCTGGCCGAGGACGCTCTCGCTCCCGCTGGCGTCGACCGGTCCGTCGTAGAGATCGTACCGCGAGAGGAGCTGTTCGGCCTCGCGCTGGATGACCTGTGCCCGGTCCGCGTCCGTCCCCTGGACGATGACGTCGTCCTCTGAGTACTTGATGGCGGTCTTGAGTTTGCCCGATAGGAACTCTCGGAGGTCGATCTCGATGGCATTGAGGTACGGCTCGACGACGTAGTACTTCTTCTCGTTCTCCTTGCGCGAGTGGAAGATGACGACGCAGGCGTAGGGCTTGTTCACCCAGTAGCGTTCGAGTTCCGAGAAGTGGGATTTCTTCGCCTGCGGGACCGCCTTCTCGAGGTCGTATCGGTTGACGACCGTCGTGTGGCCCTCGCGCGTCGAGAAGAACTCGTCTTCGTCGAGGTCTGGGTTCACGTCGACCGTGTTCTCGTCGACGTACTCGTGGAGTTCGCTGGCGATGTCCTCCGCGGCGGATAGTTTGTGTTCAGTGTGATCCGGGTCGAAGCCGAGATGCTCGCTGGCGTCGAACGGCACGATCGCACCCTCGCCGTCGCGCGGACGGCTGCCGTCCTCGTAGTAGTATTCCCGTTTAAAATGCTCCCAAGAGTAGACGTCCTTCGCGACAGGGGTGGTCTCCGGATCCAGAAACTCCTGAAAATGGTCGTCGAGCGTCTTCCCGGCGCTCGCCGCGTCTTCGATGCGGTCTGGGAGATCTCGGGGTTCGAAGCCGAGGTATTCGCTTCGGTCGAACCGACCGCCGTCGTGGAGTTCACGTCGGAGGTCGTCCCAGGTGTACTCGCCGACCCGGGCCGAGCGGTCAGTCAGGCCGCCCCCACTGGCCTGATCCGAACCGCCTCCCCCAGTGTCATCGATAGCCATTGTTATTCATCTCCTGGTACGCAGGAAAAAACTTTACGCCCAGAAAATGTATGATAAGATATACTTTTAATCGGTTCCATCCAAGTCTGACTACAATAGTAAGTCATCCATACTGAACGTTTCGGCGAAGAAACCCGAAATCGGTCGCGGTCGCACCGAGTGAAGACGGAGTCGAGCGGAGTTAGCGACTACCGACCGAAACGTCGATCACGTTGGGCTGGTCCGGTCGAGATAGCGCAGACGGCTGGAGTAGGAGGTGATTACTACTCGATGAACGACTCGATTCGAGCCATCGCTTCCTTGAGGTCGGACAGCCCGGTCGCATACGAGACGCGGAGGTGCCCAGCGCCGCCCGCGCCGAAGGCCGATCCCGGCACGAGCGCGACGCGCTTCTCCTGCAGGAGCGCTTCGGCAAACTCGTCCGCGTCGTCCCAGGGGCACTCCGGGAACGCGTAGAAGGCACCGGCGGCGGGGAAACAGTCGATGCCCATCTCCTCGAAGCGGGTGAGGACGTACTTCCGTCGGCGGTCGTACTGGGCGGCCATCTCGGTGACCTCGTCGCGGCAGTTATCGAGGGCCTCGATCGCGGCGTACTGGGCGGTCGTCGGTGCGGACAGCATCGAGTACTGGTGGATGCGGTTCATGGCCTCGATCGCCTCGGGCGGCGCCATCGCGTAGCCCAGTCGGAAGCCAGTCATCGCGAACGCCTTCGAGAAGCCATTGAAGACGACCGTCCGCTCGCGCATCCCGGGGAGCGACGCGATCGAGGTGTGTTCGTGTTCGTACGTGAGGTCGGCGTAGATCTCGTCGGCGAACACGACGAGGTCGTTCTCGCGGCAGAACGCGGCGACCTCGGCGATCTCGTCGCCCGTCATCGTCGCGCCGGTAGGGTTGTTCGGGTAACAGTAGACGAGCGCGTCGGCGTCGGCCGCGCCGGTCGATTCCAGCACCTCCCGGGTGAGCTTGAACTCGTCCTCGGCGCGCGTGGGCACGTCGACCACGTCGACGCCCGCGAACGTCGCGCCGGGGACGTAGGAGACGTAACAGGGCTGGGCGATGGCCACGGTGTCACCGGGATTCAGCAGCGCCCTGAACGCCAGGTCGAGTCCCTCGCTCGCCCCCGCGGTCACGAGGATCTCCTCGTCGGGGTCGTACTGGAGGCCGTGGGTGGCGGCCTCGTAGTCCGCGATCCGCTCACGGAGTTCCCGCTTCCCGCGGTTGGCCGTGTAGGACGTCCGCCCGCGTTCGAGGGACGCGATAGCCGCCTCGCGGGCCGCCCACGGCGCGGAGAAGTCGGGCTCGCCGACGCCGAGTGAGATGATGTCGTCCATCTCCTCGGCCAGTTCGAAGAAGCGCCTGATCCCGGACGGAGGGACGCTGTCGACGCGTGTGGCGGGTTCGAGCGTCATGGTGAGACCGACAGCCTATCGTCGTCGTCGTGGTCGTCGAACTCCATGCCCTGTTCCTTGTAGGACTCCATGATGTAGTGGGTCACGGTCTGCGTGATCTCCGGGATCGGGGCGATCTTGTCGCTGATGAAGTGCGAGACCTCTCGCATCGAGTCGCCCTCGACCTCGAGATCGAAGTCGTAGTCGCCGCTGACCAGTCGGAGCGAGGTCACCTCCGGGAATTTCGCGATGCGCTCGGAGATGTCGTCGTAGCCCGTCTCGCGGTCAAGCGTGACGTTGAGTTCCACCGTGGCGCGGACGCGCTCCTCGTCGGTCTCGACGGCGTTCCAGTCGACGACCGCCTGATAGCCGCGAATGACGCCTGCCTCCTCGAACTCCTCGATGATCTCGGCTACCTCGCTCTCCGAGAAGTCCGTCAGCCGAGCGATGTCCTCGGTGGTGTAGCGAGCGTTCTCCCGTAGCAGGTCCAGTATCTCGCGGCGACTGCTCATACAGAGGTGGCGGAGCGAGGCGGACAAAAGCCTTGCTCAATGGTGAGAACGCGTCGCATCCGGGCCGGAGATGGTTTTAATACCGTCCACGGTAAGGATTCGGTAATGTTCGAAGAGGGTGAACGACGCAGCGACTCACAATCGGGGTGGGCATTCATCGCCGCGTACGACGGGGCAGCGGCGGTGATCGACGCTGTACTCGAACTCGATCCGACCGAGCGGTACACGAAGACTGAACTGAGCGACGTGGCCGGCGTCCCGCTGAAGACGCTGTATCTGGACGGCACGCTCGAAGAACTGGTGACGGTCGGTCTGCTGGAGAAGCACGGGGACGAGGGCGAGGAGACGGTGTTCTCCGTCGACGACGGAAGCCCGGTGTTCGACGCGGCACTGGCGTTCGACGACGCGGTCCGAGACCAGCAGTCGGACGCCTGAGCGCGTCCCCGTCGTGGAACTCCGGTCGATCGGGAGCATCCGTGAGGTTTTATTTCGGGCGGTCGAAGTCGTCGTCGATGGTCTCACTCGACTCGGAATCCGACGTGCTCCAGCGCGGTGACGAGGCCCCGTCGTTCGAACTCACCGGAACAGACGAGGAAACGCACTCGCTGGCCGAGTTCGCCGACAACGAGGCCCTCCTCGTCGTGTTCACGTGTAATCACTGTCCCTACGCGAAGGCCAAGATCGACGAGCTGAATCGCCTCGCGGCAGACTACGACGACCTCGCCGTCGTCGGGATCAACGCGAACGACCCCGAAGAGTACCCCGACGACTCCTTCGAGCGGATGCAAGAGCTCGTCGAGCGCGGCGACATCGACTACGACGCGTACCTCTTCGACGAGTCACAGGAGGTCGCGGCGGCTTACGGCGCTCGCTGCACGCCCGACCCGTTCCTGTTCCGCAACGACGGCGGGGCGTTCAAACTGGCCTATCACGGGCGCCTCGACGACGCGCCGAATCCTGACGACGAACCGAGCGAACGGGAGATGGCGGCCCACGTCGAGACGCTTCTCGCGGGCGAGGACGTCACCGCCGCCGAGAAGCCGTCTCGCGGCTGTTCGATCAAGTGGAAACCCGGCAACGAACCGGACTACTGGGACGTCTGACGCCTCGTCACTCGATTTCGTCGAGCGAGTCGAACCCGCTCCAGCACTCGCAGTCGAGGTCCTCGATCGACGTGACCTCGTCCGGGAGCGAGGAGATCGGCATCCCGTCGTCGAACTGGTCACACCCGTCGGCGTGGATGGAGAAGTCGTCGCTCGCCATGACCGGCATGGTCGTAGTTTTCGCGTACCGTCGCAAAAATCCTCGGTCTCGCGCCAGAACTGCGCCGTCTGCACGTGCGGACGGTCGGCGAAATCATCGCGCTAGTGACGGTTATCTCTGTGTGAGGGCGGCCCCGTCCCCGGAAACTCCGACCCGGAGCGGGACAGCGCGGCCGTGTGAGTCCTGAACGATACGGTAGTGTTATCTGTGAGCACTGGACAATTAGATGTCACGAACCCCGAACTATTTTTGATTGATGGGTTTATGGTTGCTGGTACGATACAACAGCCAATGACCGGCGGGCCAGAGACACCGAACGAGTTCATCGACAGCACGTCTTCGGTCCTGTTACTGGCACGGTCCGGGAGCGACGCCGAGTGCGAGGGCTGTACCAGCCTCCTCTCCGAGCACGGTCTGCGCGACTCGAGAGCCATCTGTATCACGATGACGGATTCCCCCGACTCACAGCTCTCGCTCTGGCAGCAGCAACTGGACGACGAGATGCCGGAGGAAGCAGTCATCCTCGACGCAGGGAGTCAACTCCCGGCCGAATCCCAGGCAGCCGGATCGGGCGCGTTTCCCTCACTGACGCTCGAAACGCTCCAGTCGTCCGTCGAGCCGATCGACATTGGGCTCGCAGTCTCCCGTCACCTCGGCCGGTGGGAGGCCGCGGACGGCCCGTCGGTCCTGTGTCTCAACTCGCTCACAGACCTGTTGAACGAGTGGGAGCGCGATCGCGTCATCTCGCTCGTGACCGCGCTCAACCGACAGTGTAGCGAGATGGGCGTGATGTGTCACCACCACCTGGACCCGGAGGCAAACAGCGAAGAGACCGTCGAGATGTTTCGCCCGCTGTACGACGTGGTGTGCGAGTACATCCCGGACCACGGCTGGACGATCACCGGCTCCCCGAACGACGACGCGCCGACGTTCCGCGACTCCGTCACGCCGCCGGGCGGGGTCGCGAAGGGGAACCCGCAGGAACCAGAGACCATCCCGATTCCCTACTCCTTCGACCAGGTGCTCGAACTGATCTCCTCACCGCGGCGTCGGTGCCTGCTCTATCACCTGAAAGACCGCACGGAACACACGATGGACCTCGGCGAGCTCGTCGAGCGCGTCTACGAGCGCGAGAGATCTATCCCAGCGCGCAAGACGCCGAAGTCGCGCGACGAGGTGAGCGTGTCGCTGGCGCACAACCATCTTCCCCGACTAGACGACCTCGGAATCCTCTCGTACGACGCCGACGGCAACACCGTCGAGTACTATCCGAACCCCGCGCTGGAGTCGGCGATGCGGTACGTCGAGCGCCTCGAACTCGGATAGCCGCCGCCACGTCGTACCTTTATATCGCCGCTGGCGGCATACACCGACATGGACGAGACACCGCTGCCGGCGGTCACCGAGCAGTTCGCCCGAACGATAGCGCCCGACGCCGACGATGTGATCGCGGAGATGGACGCGAAGGCCGACCGCGAGGGGTTCCCGACGGTCGGCCCGGCGGTGGGCGGTTGGCTCCGCCTCGTCGCGCGGATGGTCGACGCCGAGCGCGTCTTCGAGTTCGGGTCCGGATTCGGCTACTCCGCGTACTGGATGGCCCCTGCGATCCCCGACTCGGGACGAATCGTGCTGACGGAGATCGACGCCGACGAACTGGCCGAGGCGCGCGAGTACCTCGGACGCGGGGGCTTCGCGGACCGTGCGGCCTTCGAGCACGGCGACGCGATTGACATCGTCGACGAGTACGACGGCCCCTTCGACGTGGTCCTCATCGACAACGAGAAGCACCGGTACGCCGAGGCGTTCGAGGCGGTCCGCGAGAAGGTACCGGTCGGCGGGGCCGTCGTCGCCGACAACATGATCGAGGCCGGCCCGCTCGACTTCGAGGACGTGCGCGCGCTGCTCGACGGCGAGGACGTCGACGCCAACGAGACGAGTCGCGGGATCGCCGCTTATCTAGAGCGCGTGGGCGAGGACCCAGCGTTCGAGACCGGACTGCTGCCGCTCGGCGAGGGCGTCGCCGTGAGCGTCCGCGTCGACTGAGCCGTCATTCGGCTGGTCGCGGCCGTGTACCCAAACGCTATAGTAGTGTGCTAACGAATGTCATAGATATGGCGGACGCCGACACCGGGACGGCAGCGACTGAATCGGGCCTCGACAGCGCCGTCATCGAGCGCGCGGCCGAGCGGGCCGGCGTCGACGAGCGCGACCTGTGCGACGCACTGGTCGTCCTCCACGCCGACCTCATCGGGCGACACGGCCGGTTCGAGCGGACCGTCGACTACGTCACTGTCGACGGGACCCGGGCCTACCGCGTCGCCGACGATACCTGGGACGAACTCCTCGGCGAGTTCGAGTTCGAGAGCGCGGTGGCCGACGCGGCCAGGCACGCACACACCGAACAGGCCAAGCTGCTGTTCGCGGCGTCGGTACGTGGCGACGACAACTTCGACGACGAGAGCGGTGTCGTCATCGGGATCGACACGGCAGAGCAGTTCTGAGTCCGGCGGTCGTCGGCTCCGATTCTCGTCTGCGAAAATGCGGGTGCATAGCTTATGTAGGAGGCAGGGTAACTGAGGGCCAACGGCTAGTCCTAACGCATGAGTCTGATGATAGATATACGGAAGCTCGGGTTGTTCAATCAGATGGCAAAGGAGGGCGGGAACACCGTCGCGAACCACCTGAGCCAGATGACGGGGATGGAGACGGAGATGGAGATCACCAAGATCAATTTCATCGACATCCCGGACATCAAGACCCACGTTGGCGACCAGAAGCAGATCGGTATCAGTATCGAGATGGTCGAGAAGCCCCACGGCCACATCCTCTTTCTGTTCAACGCCGCCAGCGCGAAGGACCTGGCAAGCGGAATGATCGGCGACATGGGCGAAACGGATCCGAACGCCAACGGCTTCACCGACATGGAGCGATCCGCCATCCAGGAGATCGGCAACATCATGACCAGCGGCTTCATCGACGGCTGGGCGAACGTCCTCGATACGACCATCGACATCTCGACGCCGAACTTCACCTTCGGGCCGGGCAGCGGCATGGTCGACCAGCTCGTCGGCGACCGCGAGAACGAGATGGCGTTGATGTTCGACTCGCGCGTCCACGCGCTGGAGTCCGACATCAACGTCAAGGTCTACACGTTCCCGGAACTGGAAGAGCTCGTGGACCTCATGCAAGAGATCGAGGTGTAGGACTCACCTCGCGGATAAACTCCGTTTCTTCCATGAACAATTTAGCAGATCTTCATGTGTCATGCGCCCCTGGGGCACGGTATGCCAGGAGGTTCTTCCCAGCGGCTGCGACCGTTCCTGTGGCGCGCCGAGCAACTGTACGCCGACACGGAGATCGTCTCGCGGACCAACGAGGGGCTGGTCCGGTACGATTACGCCGAGTACGGTGACCGGACTGCCCAGCTAGCGAACGCCCTCGACGCCGCCGGCTACGGCGACGGGGAGCGACTCGGGACGTTCTGCTGGAACACGAACCGGCACTTCGAGACCTACTTCGGCGTCCCCGGCATCGGCGCGCAGTTGCACACGATCAATCCGCTCCTCCCGGACGAGCATATCCAGTACATCGTCGAGAACGCGCGGGACCGGACAATCTTCGTCGACGTGTCGCTGCTGCCGAAGCTCGAAGGGGCCGTCGCCGACGACCCCGAGCCCTTCGAGTCCGTCGAGCGCTACGTCGTGATGAGCGACGAACTTCCGGAGACCGACCTCGACGCCGTCGCCTACGAGTCGTTCATCGCTGACCAACCCACGGAGTACGACTGGCCGTCCCTCGAAGGGGACCGACCCGCCGGCCTCTGTTACACCTCGGGGACGACCGGCCGGCCGAAGGGCGTCGAGTACACCCAGCAGATGCTCTGGGCGCACACGATGGGGATCCAGTCCCCCCAGGGGATCCCGCTGGCCGACGACGACGTGGTGATGCCAGTCGTCCCGATGTTCCACGTCAACGCCTGGGGACTGCCGTTCTCGGCGACCGCCGGCGGCGCGAAACACGTCTACCCGGGCCCACAGCCCGATCCGGCGGACCTGGCAAAGCTCATCGAGGAAGAGCGCGTCACGGTCACCGCGGGCGTCCCGACGGTGTGGCTCGGCCTGATGGAGTACGTCAGGGAGAACGACGTCGACCTCTCGTCGCTCGACCGCCTCGTGGTCGGCGGGAGCGCGGCCCCGGAGGCGATGATTCGCTTCTTCGACGACCGCGACGTGGAGCTCGTCCACGCGTGGGGAATGACCGAGACGGCTCCGGTCGGCGCGGTGGCGACCCTCAAGAGCGACCTGCGGGACGCCGACTACGAGACGCAGTTGGCCAAGCGCTCGAAACAGGGCCTCGTCTCGCCCGGCCTGGAGTTCCGCGTCGTCGACGACGACGGGAACGAGGTCCCGCACAACGGCGAGGATTTCGGCGAACTCTACGTCCGCGGACCGTGGGTGACGACCGAGTACTTCGAACGCCCCGACGCCACCCGGACGGACTTCGAGGACGGTTACCTGAAGACCGGAGACGTGGTCACCGTCGACGAAGACGGCTACATCGAGATCGTCGACCGCGCCAAGGACGTCATCAAGAGCGGCGGCGAGTGGATCTCGTCGGTCGAACTGGAGAACGAACTGATGGCCCACGAGCACGTCGCGGAGGCGGCGGTCATCGGCGTCCCCCACGAGCGCTGGCAGGAGCGCCCGCTCGCGATGATCGTCCCGACGGCCGACGCCGACGAGGACACGCTCGGCGACGAACTGCGCGAGTACATCCTCGACTCGTATCCGAAGTGGTGGGTCCCGGACAACTTCGTCGTCATCGACGAGGTCCCGAAGACGGCGACCGGGAAGTTCGACAAGAAGGCCCTCCGCGAGGCGTACGGCGACGAGTCCCTCGTCGAGGGGCGCGTGCCGGACGACGCCGCACCGGAGTAGCGGGCCGTCCCACTTGGATCGAGCGACCCACCCGACTACTGAACGCCGGCGACGAGCCCTCTGATCTCGGTCCGGTACGCCTCCGGTTCGAGGCCGAGATCTACGTCGACGGTCACCGTGATCCCCTCGCTCAGGGAGTTCTCGACGACCTGATCGAAGTTCTGGGCCGGATAGGCCCCACCGGAGATGAGGACGTAGTCGCCGTGGTGCCAGACGGCGAGGAGCGCCGCGATGTCGATGTCGGCCGGCGGAATCTCCACCGACTTGTCCTCGGTCACGTCGAAGCCGATTCCCTGGAAAGGGTACGCGGCAGAGAGCCGGATCGTCTCGGCCGTCTCGCCGGTGTCGATATCCAGTGTCCCTTCGCCGGTCTTCTCGATGTCCGTCAGGCCCTGGTTCCGCATCTGCTGTTCGAAGGTCTCCCGTGCGTTCGACTGCACCTGGCTCAGGAGCTCCGCCCGCCCGGCTCCGGCGGGGAGGTTGTCGAGGTTCGGGCTGAAGTCGACGCGAGTCGCGAAAAACACCGATAGGGCGGTCTGGACCTGTTCGAGCGTTCGGCCGGCGACGCGCTCCTGTAACTGCTCGTCGACGTACTGGACCGTGTTCGACACCGCTTCGATGGTGACCGGCCCGTAGCTCCGTTCGAGCACCGTCTCGGAGGCCTGGTTCGTGCGCGTCCAGCCGCCGTCGTCGAGTCGCTGTTTCGGGACGTTCGGCGCGGGTGTCGCGGCGGCGGCCAGGAACGAACACCCGGCGAGTCCGGCCGTTCCGAGGCTCGCGCCGGCGATGAGGTAGTCACGACGGTTCATATCCGACCCTGGCTACTGCGACCCAAAAGCGTGCTGGCCGATTATCAGCGAATTTTCGGGAACAATCCCACCGAGGTTTGTCCGAGTTTCACGAATTATATGCCAATTCGGGCCGTGATACGGATATGGAGTTACTGTCCGAAGAACTCGTCCCGGAGCACGCACGCGAGGTCAAGCGAGCGGCCCGCGAGTTCGCGACGGAGCACATCGAGCCCGCGGCGGCCGAGTACTACGCCTCGGGCGAATACCCGTGGGAAGTCCTCGAAGCCGGCATGGACGCCGGGCTGGTCGCACAGGACATCGGCGAGGAGTGGGGCGGCCGCGGGTTCGACCTCCAACAGGTCCTGGCCGTCGCCGAGGAGTTCTACAAGGCCGACGCGGGCATCGCGCTGACGCTCCAGCTCGCCAGCTTCGGGGCCGAGATCGTCGAGGACCACGGCGACGAGTGGCAGAAAGAGGAGTTCCTCCGTCCGGTCGCGGCGAACGACAAGCTCACCGGGCTCGCGGTCTCCGAACCGGAGACGGGCAGCGACCTGGCCGGGATGTCGACCACCGCGGAGAAGGACGGCGACGAGTGGGTCCTCGACGGCGAGAAGTACTGGATCGGTAACGGCGTCGAGGCGGACTGGGTCACGCTGTACGCCAAGACCGGCGACGACCCGGACAACCGCTACGGGAACTACTCGCTGTTCATCGTGCCGACCGACGCCGACGGCTACCACGCCGAACACATCCCGGAGAAGATGGGCTTTCGGGCGTCCAAGCAGGCCCACATCGTCCTCGACGACTGCCGGATCCCGGAGGACCACCTCATCGGCGTCGAAGGGGCCGGATTCTACATGCTCGCGGAGTTCTTCAATCACGGCCGGACCATCGTCGGCGGCCACGGTATCGGACTCGCCGCGGCGGCCATCGAGGAGGCATGGGAGTTCGTCCACGACCGCGAGGCCTTCGGCAGGACGGTCGACGAGTTCCAGGCGGTCCAGCACAAACTGGCCGACATGCAACTGGACTTCCAATCGGCCCGCACGCTGACCTGGCACGCCGCCGACCGCGTCGCGAATCAGGAGAACGCGGGCTACTGGGCGGCGCTCGCGAAGACGCAGGCGACAGAGGCCGCGATGGACTGCGCTGAACGGGGGATGCAACTGCACGGCGGTCGGTCGGTCCTGACGGAGAACCGGATCTCGCGGGTGTACCGCGACGTTCGCATCCCGGTCATCTACGAAGGAGCCAACGACATCCAGCGGAACCTCATCTACAATCAGGCGCCCCAGTGACGGGCCGGATCGTGGGAGCGGACAGGGCGCTCTCACCAGTGGAACGTGGTGCCGTCACACACCACGCTGCAAGTGTTCTTGACCGCCGACGTATCGGCCGATGCTGTCGCTGAGACACCACCCTGCAAGTGTTTCTCGTGAAGAGCGACGGTTCCCTGTGACAGTCCCAGTCCTCGAATCCGATGTGGCTCCCGGATCAGATACCGAATTGCCGTCTCACCGACCCACACCACCTTGCAAGTGTTTTTCAGCGGTTTCGAGACGGTTCGATCGGTTTCGTCCTGTACCCGAGAGCGCGGGACACCACCGTGCAAGTGTTCCGCAGGGGTAGTATCGCCCCCCGTTACACACCCTGAACCGCCGTGTTCCGGGACCACACCACCCTGCAAGTGTTTTCAGCGATGGCTGGGGGGTCTCGGTCCGTCCCGACGCCCGTCGACCACCGGACACCGCCGTGCAAGTGTTTCCACCGCCAATCGGACCGATAGCCCGGTATTTCTCCGGTCACAGAGGCCCCGAACGGCCGGATGACACACCGGCTTGCAACTGTTCTCCGTCGCGATAGCGCCTGGTACCACCGATAACTGACGGACACCCACACACCACGCTGCAAGTGTTCTCCGATCCTGCGGCGGCCGGCCCCAGGTGAACTGCCAGAGGTTCTGTTCGACCTCAGGTGAACTGCCAGAGGTTCTGTTCGACCTCAGGTGAACTGCCAGAGGTTCTGTTGTTCGTCGTCGGTGGTGTCCGGCGCCTCGAACTCGGTCGCCTCCCCCTCCAGATAGTGTTCGAGGATGCCATCGACGTTGCTCGGGACGGCGTCGCTGTAAGAGGACTGGAGCGCGGCGCTGATGATGTCGGCCGGGTCGTCGGTGACCTCGTAGATGTACTTACGACCGCCCTTCCGACCGAGATTCCGCTCGGCGGAGCGGACGAGTCCCTGCATCGAGAGCTGATCGAGGAACTCGTAGATCTTGCGCTCGGACTTGACCCGGCGGCCGCTGGACTCCGCGATAGATGAGTACAGATTGTAGATTCGCTTCGTCGACGCCTCGTGTTTCGGTTCGATGAGAGCGAGCGTCGTCGCCAGATACGTCAGCGCCTGCTGTGAGCTGAGGTCGTGTTCGAAGTAGTCGAGGAGTTCGTCGGTCTCGATGGTGTCTGTCGCGCGGCGCGTGTGAGCCTCCGTCACGCCCTCTGTACCCTCCATCCGGGCGTACTCCCCGGCTTTCTCCAGAATTCGGAGCCCCTGGCGCACGTCGCCGCGTTCCTGAGCGGAGAACGCCGCGGCCAGCGGGACCACCTCGTCACCGAGGACGTCGTCCCGGAACGCGATGTCGGCGTAGTAGCCGAGGATGTCCCTGAGTTCGTTCGCGTCGTAGGGCCCGAACTTGATCTCGCGTTCGCCCAGCGTCGACTTCACTTTCGGTTCCAGCACGTCGACGAACTTCAGATCGTTCGAGATGCCGATGAGACCGACCTTCGCGTCCGTGATCGGCGTGTTCTCGTTTGCCTCCGCCCGCGGCAGTTCGTAGAGGAAGTCGTTTCGCGCGTCCGCCGGAATGTTGTCGATCTCGTCTAAGATTATGAGGACGTTCCCGCCGACGGCCTCGATCTCCTCGTAGAGGAACTCGAAGACGCTGTCAGTGCTGTAGCCGCTCTCCGGGAGCTGGTCTTCGGGGTCGCGGAACTCGTTGACGAGCGTGTTGACGAGCGCGTACGCAGACCGGTAGTTCCGGCAGTTGATCGGGCCGACGACGGTGAGCGGGATCTCCTCCGCGTCGGCCTTCTCCTCGAGTTTGTCCCTGACCCATTTCGTGACGGCGGTCTTCCCGACGCCGGTGGGTCCGTAGACGAAGACGTTGTTCGGGTCGTGGCCGACGATCACGTCCTGGAGCGCGTTGATGTAGAACTCGATCTCCTCGTCGCGGTGGAAGATCGTGTCGGGAGTGAACGTGTCCTTCTTCAGTGGCTGCTTCCGCTCGAAGATCGCGTCGGTCCCGTCGAAGGGGTTCTCGTTCACGTCGACCATCCGTGGACCACCTTTCGGTCGGTCATATATAAAATCCACGACCACCGTTCAAGTGTTTCAAGTGTTCTCGATGGAGGTGGGCACACACCACCGTGCGAGTGTTTTTTCGAGACTAACTCGTAGTCATCCCGGTGAGAACTGCTCTGTCGGGAACCTGAAGTCACGATACTTCAGTCCTGTGATTTAGCGTCAGACCAGACGTTTGCAATTCGGAGAATCCGGCTATTTGTTATATTTTACGATACGTGCAAAATTTACTACTGCGAAACCGAGAGTGGTTCAGACGAGAAAACAATCAAGAGTCGATATGCTCCGAGAATACTCGAATCTCGCGCATTCTGAGTTATGGACCAAACGACCAATCGCCCCGCAGTATTCTCGAAGTTATATCCGAATCCGCGTCTCGGTCGCGTCGTCGTGTCCACCCACCACTCTCCGATTCAGAACACTTGCAGGGTGGTGTGTGTCTGTCCCGCCGGATAGAGTAGTCCAAACGTAAAAGGAGATCGATGATCACCGGACGAATGAGAGCGCGCAGACGCGCCGTTCCGGGGGATGTGGGCCTTACTGTTCGAGATAGCCGTAGGTCGACTCCAGGTAGTCGATGATCCAGTCGACCGTCGATTCGTCGTAGGTCCAGAACCCGTAGAACTGTCGGGGCTCTCGCTCCTCGGCCAGCAGCGCACACTTCTGTCTGGGATCGCCGCCGCCGTCGAAGACGACGAACCAGGAGTCGGCGATCTCCTGGCTGCGTTCGAGGTGGAGGGAGAACGCGCTCGATTCCGGGGGTTCGATGTCCGGGACGGCGTAGGCGTGGACCGACACCTCCGTCTCGCCGAGTCGCTCGTACAGGTCGAGTTCGCCCTGCAGGGTCGACAGCGTCTGGAAACCCGCGTGCAGCGACCCGTTTCCGACGCGCCACGCGCGATCCTCGATCTCGCGCGAGGCGGCGACCATCCGTTCGATGGACCACGACGTGAACATCGTTTCGTCCATGTGATCCAGAATCGAGCGATAGGGACTGCTGTCGCGCGTGATGTAGCGATCGCCGTTCGAGAGCGTCTCGGTGAACGAATCGAGGCTCGCGGCCGCGACGACTTCGTCGCCGTCGCTGAGCGTGATGAACTCCCCGGGACGGCCGCTCTCAGTTCGTTCCGCACGCACCCGCACGTTCCGATCGGAAAAACGCTCGCGCAGGTCGTCCACGACCGACTCCCCGGCGTTGAAGACCGTCAGCGTCTTCTGGTGGTCCTCCACTCCGGCGATGAGTTCCGTTAACGACATCCTCGATTAGACATCGGTTCTCACTGTGTTAGTCGTTCCGACGACTCTCACCGAGAGTCACCCGACGGGCCGTGAATTACAGGCACTGCGGGCGATATATTGCGGCCGTATTCTCCGCATAATCGCGGTATTCTCCGACATACCACGGACAGACGATCCGAAAGTCGAAATCCGGCACGTGAGCCGCTGAATCGAAAGATAACGATTAATGAACGGTGTTGTAGTGGAAAATCTTTAGTCACGGCCCTCCAATTGGCGAGATACGGCACCAGAGCTGGGGCCGAGGATTTCACCATGACAGACAACGAACTAATCTGGCGCATCGCTGGCGGTTCCGGTGACGGGATCGACTCGACGAGCCAGAACTTCGCGAAAGCCTTGATGCGGTCGGGGCTTCACGTGTTCACACATCGCCACTACCCGTCGCGCATCCGTGGCGGCCACACGTACGTGGAAGTACGCGCGAAAGACGAGCCGGTACAGTCACGCGGTGACGGCTACAACTTCCTGCTCGCGCTGGGCGACTCCTTCGCCCGCAACCCGCAGGAAGAGGCCTATTACGGGAAGGAAGAGCTGAAGCCGCTGTACGAGAACTTCGACGACCTCCGCGAGGGCGGCGTCCTCCTCTACGACGAGGGGCTCCTCGACGAAGAGGACGTCGAGGAGATCGAACTCGAAGAGGCCGCCGAGGAGAACGGCTGGCACGTCGTCCCGATGGACCTGCGCGGCATCGCCAAGGAACACGGCCGCGAGATCATGCGGAACACGGCCGGGATCGGCGCGACCGCCGCCATCCTCGACATCGACACCGCCGAGTTCGAACAGCTCATCGAGCAGAACATGAGCGGCGACATGCAGGAGGCGAACCTCAACGTCCTGCACGACGCCTACGAGGCCGCGGCCGACCTCGACATCGACCACGACATCGAGGTGCCAGACAACTCCCACGACGAGGAGCAAGTCATCCTCTCGGGTTCGAACGCCATCTCCTACGGGGCGCTCGACGAGGGCTGTCGGTTCATCTCGGGCTACCCGATGACGCCGTGGACCGACGTGTTCACCATCATGTCACAGCACCTGCCGGAGTTCGGTGGAATCTCCGAGCAGGTCGAGGACGAGATCGCGGCCGCCGCGCTCGCCCTCGGTGCGTCACACGCCGGCGTGAAGGCCATGTCCGGGTCGTCCGGCGGTGGCTTCGCGCTGATGTCAGAGCCGCTCGGACTCGCCGAGATGACCGAGACGCCCATCGTGCTGGTCGAAGCCATGCGTGCCGGTCCGTCGACCGGGATGCCGACCAAGCCCGAGCAGGCCGACCTCGAACACGTCCTGTACACCTCGCAGGGCGACTCCGCGCGCGTCGTGTTCGCGCCCGCGAACATCCGCGAGTGCTACACGCAGACCCGGTCTGCGTTCCGCATCGCCTACGAGTACCAGATTCCGGCCATCGTCGTCTACGACCAGAAGATCCAGGGCGAGCTCCGGAACCTCCCGGCCAGTCACTTCGACGAGGAGCCGAACGCCGACCCCGGCTCCGTCCTCACCGAGGAGGAGATCCAGGAGGCCGCACACCACCCCTCCGGGAAGTTCCAGCGCTTCCTTCACGAGCCGGAGGACGGCTCGAACGTCAGCCCGCGCTCCGTGCCGGGCCAGAAGGACGGGCGCTACCTCGCGACCGGCAACGAGCACAACCCCTCGGGCCACATCAGCGAGGACCCCGAGAACCGCATCGCCCAGATGGAGCGGCGGCTGAACAAGCTCGACGACATCCGCGCCGACCTAGACGAGAACGCGGGCCACCAGACCTACTACGGGCCGGAGGACGCGGATCACGGGATCCTCGTCTGGGGGAGCCAGCAGGACACGGCCTTCGAAGCCGTCGACCGGCTCAACGAGAACGGTCACTCCGTGAAAGCGCTGGGCGTCTCCGACATGATGCCCTACCCGGTCGAGGAAGTCAGCGAGTGGCTCGAGTCCGTCGACGAGGCGCTCGTCGTCGAGATGAACGCCACCGCCCAGTTCCGGGGACTGACCCAGAAGGAACTCGGCAAGTACGGCGAGAAGCTGTCGAGCTTGCTGAAGTACAACGGTAACCCCTTCGAGCCCGCCGAGATCGTCGACGGGTTCGAGTCCAGCATCGACGGCGAGGAACTCGCCGCGAGCAACATGAAGTTCGTACCCGCGGCAGGTGACTAACCCATGAGTGCATTCAGTGCAATCGGCGACGAGCGAGAGATCGACCGCGACGAGTTCACGCCCGGCATCGAGCCGCAGGCGACCTGGTGTCCCGGCTGTGGCGACTTCGGCGTCCTGAAGGCGCTGAAACAGGCCATGCCGGAGGTCGGACGCAATCCCGACGAGGTCGCCCTGTTCACGGGCATCGGCTGTTCCGGAAAGCTCAACAGCTACTTCAACAGCTACGGCTTCCACACCATCCACGGCCGCTCGCTGCCCGTCGCCCGGGCGGCGAAGCTCGCCAACCCCGAACTCGAAGTCATCGCCGCCGGCGGTGACGGCGACGGGTACGGCATCGGCGGAAACCACCTCATCCACACGGCCCGTGAGAACCACGATATGACGTATATCGTGTTCAACAACGAGATCTTCGGGCTGACCAAGGGGCAGACCTCGCCGACCTCGCCGAAGGGGCACAAGTCCAAGACGCAGCCCCACGGCTCGGCGAAGTCGCCGATCCGGCCGCTGAGCCAGTCGCTCAACGCCGGCGCGACCTACATCGCTCGCACGGCCGCCGTGAATCCGAACCAGGCCAAGGAGATCATCGCCGAGGCCATCGAACACGACGGCTTCGCGCACATCGACTTCCTGACCCAGTGTCCGACCTGGAACAAGGACGCGAAGCACTACGTCCCGTACACGGACGTCCAGCAGTCCGACGACTACGACTTCGACCTCTCGGACCGCGCGGAGGCCGCCGAGATGATGCGCCAGACCGAGGAGAAGCTCTACGAGGGCGAAGTCCTCACCGGACGGATGTACGTCGAAGACGCGCGCCCCTCCTACGGACAGGAGAAGCGCCAGATCGGCGAGATGCCGGAGGAACCGCTCGCGGAGCGGTACTTCGACGAGGACGCGGAGTGGGAGCGGACCTACGACAACCTCCTCGAGCATCACAAATAAGGGTCCCGTCGGTTCGTTCGACGGCTTCCCGAAACCGGCTTTCCGGTTCGGAAGATATTTTTTCATGCACCGAAAAGATAGCTCCATGAGTTCCGAGTCTACGGAGCGTCGAATCCTTTCGGTCCTCGAAGAGGACGCACAGGCTTCGTACGCGGAGATCGCGGAGCGTGCAGACGTGTCGAAGCCCACGGTGCGCAAGTACATCCAGAAGCTCGAAGAGGAGGGCGTCATCGTCGGGTACTCCGCCGACATCGACCCGAAGAAGCTGGCGGGCCAGTCCATCGCGCTCGTCGGCATCGACGTGGCGAGCGAGCGCTACGTCGAAGCGACGCGCCAACTGAAGGACATCCCGGCGGTCGAAGAGCTGTACACCTCCAGCGGCGACCACATGCTGATGGCCGAGGTCCGCGCGCTCGACGGGGACTCTCTGGCAGAGGTCATCGAGGACAAGATCCTGTCGCTCGATGGCGTAACGGCCGCGCATCCGTCCTTCCTCCAGGAACGGCTGAAATAACGGGATTTTAGGCGCTCCAGAGCCGACTGCGAGTATGCTTTCTCGGCTGGTGCTCGGATTCGGGCCGACGGCACGACACCTCCTCGATCACGTCAGCGCCGACGCCGGCGATCTCGTGGTCGTCACCGACGACGAGCACCGGGTCGAGACGCTCCGCGCGGACGGGGTCGAAGTCCACGAGGCCGATCCGACCGACCGCGCGACGCTCTCTGCGCTGGATTTCGAACCGGAGAGCGTCGTCGTCGCCGGCGAGGATCCGGACCGGAACACCGCGGCGGCGACCCTCGCGGCCGAGTGCTTCCCCGACGCGTTCCTGTTCGCCTACGCCGGGACGGAGGCACCGCCGGAACAGCGCGAGCGCCTGGAGGCCGCGGCCGACCGCGTGGTGGTCCCCGAGGCAGTCGTGACGGAGCGCCTCCAAGAGATTGTCGGCGACGAGGGGACGCGCGCTCGCAAGCTCCAGCAGGTCCTCCGGGACGTCGACGACCACCTGGCGGTCGTCACGCACGACAACCCCGACCCGGACGCGATCGCGAGCGCCGTCGCGCTTGGCGAACTCGCCGAGCGGGCCGGCTGCGAGGTGACGATCTGTTACTACGGGGAGATCTCCCACCAGGAGAACCGCGCGTTCGTGAACGTCCTGGAGTTCGACCTCGCGAACCTCGACCCGGACGACCCGGACGCCTTAGAGCCGTTCGACGGCTTCGCGCTGGTCGATCACTCCCGACCGGGCGTCAACGACCAGCTCCCGGAAGAGACCCCGATCGACATCGTCATCGACCACCACCCGCCGCGCGTGCCCGTCGAGGCGCGCTTCGTCGACCTCCGGAGCGGCGTCGGGGCGACGAGCACGCTGCTGGTGGACTACCTCCAGCGGTTCGGCGTCGACATCTCCGGCCCCATCGCCACGGGCCTGTTGTTCGGTATCCAGGTCGATACGAAGGACTTCCGGCGCGAGGTCGTCGCGAAGGACTTCGAAGCCGCCGCTCACCTCGTCACCGACGCGGACATGGGAGCGCTCCAGCGCATCGAGAACCCGAGCGTGAGCGCCGAGACGCTCTCTGTCATCGGGCGCGCGATAACGAACCGCCAGCGCGAGGGCTCTGTGCTGTCGAGCGGCGTCGGCGTGATCGGCGACCGAGACGCGCTCGCGCAGGCGGCGGACCGCCTCCTCAACCTCGAAGGGGTCCAGGCGACGATGGTGTACGGCGTCATCGACGGTGTGATCTACGTCTCGGCGCGCGCCCGCGGGGCCGACATCGACCTCGGCGAGGCGCTGCGGGACGCCTTCGGGCAGATCGGTTCCGCCGGGGGCCACGCCGATATGGCCGGCGCGCAGATCGAACTGGGCCTGTTAGAGGCCGTCGACGACCGCGAGGAGTCCCTCGAAGCGGTCGTCGAGTCCATCGTCTCGGACCGCTTCCTCGACGCCGTCCAGTCGCGGTCCAACCGCCTCCTCGGGCGGATGTACGGTCGCGCGGGCTACGACGGCGAAGCGTTCGCGGAGGCGACGGGCGTCGGTCGAAGAATCCACGGCGACCGCGACGAGGCCGAGAGCGCGACTGACGACGCCGACGAGGCCGAGGACCTCGTCGACCCCGAATCGGATCAGGACGCCAGGTAGGCGAGCCTTTTTTGCCGTCGGTCGAGAACTCACCGGCGATGGACGAATCGAGTCGACCGACGGTCGGGGATTACATGAGCCGCGAGGTCGCCACCGTCGAACTCGACGACACCGTCGGTGAAGTGGCGCGACGCATCGCCGACAACGATCACTTCAGCGGCTTCCCGGTGACGGACGGCCGGCGCGTCGAGGGATTCGTCAGCGCCCGCGACCTGTTGCTCGCGGAGGACCACGAGCCGATGTTCCGCGTGATGACCGAGGACATCCTCGTGGCCCACCCGGACATGGCCGTCCAGGACGCGGCCCGGGTCATCCTGCGCTCGGGCATCCAGAAACTCCCCGTCGTCGACGACGCCGGCCACCTCGTCGGCATCATCTCGAACGCCGACGTGATCCGCTCGCACATCGAGCGGGCGACGCCGGGCAAGGTCGACAAGCTCAGCCGAACGCTGGAGAACATCCACGGCATCACCACCCACGAAGGCAGGCGGGAGGTGAAGCTGTCCGACCTCACGCCGACGCAGACGACGGTGTACGCCGACGAACTCGAAGGACGGGTGTACGAACTCGAACGCGGGCTGGCCGAGCCCCTGGTCGTCATCGACAACGGCGGGGACCTCCTGCTGGCCGACGGTCACCACCGGGTGAAGGCCGCCGCGCGCCTCGGCATCGAAGAGATGGACGCTTACGTCATCGTCCTCGACGAGACGGTCGAACTGGGGATGGCCGAGACGGCCGCCAACTCCGACCTCGAATCCATCGAGGACATCGAAGTCGTCGACTACGCCCACCACCCCCTCGTCCAGACGACCGAACGGCTCCAGGAGTAGCGCTCACCAGCGGAGCGCCGTCGGGAGCGGCTCCGCCCGGAGGGCACACGTTGGCCGGCCGGTACCTGCCGCCCCCTCCCGACCGCCCGAACCTTCTTGCTAAATCGTGACATACTCGCACGCATGTACGACGAGGCGGACCTCCGGCGGATCCGCGAGCAGCGAGACGAGTGGGAAGCCGAGACGCTCGACCCGGTACTGGACGCCTACGGCGAGCGCGACGACCGCTACGCGACGGTGTCGAACCACGAGGTCGACCGGCTGTACACGCCGCTGGACGTGGCGGACCTCGACTACGAGGCCGACCTCGGCTTCCCCGGCGAGGAACCGTACACCCGCGGCGTGTACCCGACGATGTACCGCGGCCGGCAGTGGACGATGCGTCAGTTCGCCGGCTTCGGGACCGCCGACGAGACCAACGAGCGCTTTCACTACCTCATCGACGAGGGCCAGACCGGGCTCTCGACGGCGTTCGACATGCCGACGCTCATGGGTATCGACTCCGACGACGCGATGGCCGACGGCGAGGTCGGCAAGGAGGGCGTCGCCGTCGACACGCTGGCGGACATGGAGCGGTTGTTCGACGGCATCCGCCTCGACGAGGTGTCGACCTCGTTCACCATCAACCCCAGCGCGCCGGTCGTCTACGCCATGTACATCGCGCTCGCTGACCAGCAGGGGGTGCCGCGCGAGGAGATCCGCGGGACCCTCCAGAACGACATGTTCAAGGAGTTCATCGCACAGAAGGAGTGGGTAATCCCGCCCGAGCCGTCGCTGAAGCTGGTCACCGACGTGATCGAGTTCGCCTGTCGGGAGACGCCGAAGTTCAAGCCCGTCTCGGTCTCGGGCTATCACATCCGCGAGGCCGGCTCGACCGCGATCCAGGAGCTCGCGTTCACGCTCGCCGACGGGTTCGCCTACGTCGAGGACTGCCTGGAACGGGGCCTCGACGTCGACGAGTTCGCGCCCCAACTGTCCTTTTTCTTCAACTCGCACAACTCCATCTTCGAGGAGATCGCGAAGTTCCGCGCGGCGCGGCGCATCTACGCGCGCGTCATGGACGAGTGGTACGGCGCGGAGGCCGACGCCAGCAAGCAACTGAAGTTCCACACCCAGACCGCCGGACAGTCGCTCACCGCCCAACAGCCCGTCAACAACGTCGTCCGCGTGACCATCCAGGCGCTCGCCGGCGTCCTCGGCGGGACCCAGAGCCTCCACACCAACAGCTTCGACGAGGCGCTCGCGCTCCCCTCCGAGGACGCCGTCCGCGTGGCCCTGCGCACCCAGCAGATCATCGCCGAGGAGTCCGGAGCCGCCGACATCGTCGACCCGCTCGGCGGGAGCTTCGCCGTCGAGGCGCTGACCGACGAGGTCGAGGAGAAGGCGATGGCCTACATCGAACACGTCCGCGAGGAACTCGGCGACGGGTCCGTCCGCGACGGCGTGCTCGACGGCATCCAGGGCGGCTACTTCCAGCGCGAGATCCAGGACGCCGCCTACGAGTACCAGGAGCGCGTGGAGGAGGACGAGGAGGTCGTCGTCGGCGTCAACAAGTACACCGTCGAGGAGGACACCGAGCCGGAGATACTGACCGTCGACGAGGACGTCCAGGAGCGCCAGCGAGACCGGCTGGCCTCGGTGAAGGCGGACCGCGACGACGCGGCCGTCGAGGCCGCACTCGACGACCTTCGCGACGCCGTGGACGCGGGCGAAAACGTCATGCCGGTCATCGTCGACGCCGTCAAGGCGTACGCGACGATGGGCGAGATCATGGCCGTCTTCGAGGCCGAGTACGGGTCGTACCAGGAGACGGCGAGCGTGGCCTAGTTCGCGGCCGCGTCGTCGAACCGCGCGGAGACGTACATCACGAGCGCGAGGAGCGCGCCGAGGCCGACGCCGACGGTGACGAGTCCGTAAATGGCGACGCCGAGCGGCGTCGGCGGGAGCGCGAGCACGCCGAACAGCCTCGGCTGAAGGTTCTCCGGGCGGATACTTCCGAGAACGAATCCCATCACGCCCGCCAGCACGACGATGGCGACGTACAGCCGGACCACGATGCCCTGTCCGGAACGGCCCTCCGCTCGCTGGGTCATACCGGAACGAAGGGCCCGAGACGATTAGCCTTTTTCACTTCGGCCCCGTAGTTCACGTATGTCCCAGAAGGAACTGCTGTTTCTCGTTCTCTCGGGTATCGCCCTCATGATGTTCGTCACCGCCATCGTCCTCGTCTCCGGTGCGAGCTAGGCCGCGGCGCTCTTGCGGCCGCGCTCACGCGGTTGTAGCGCCGCTGTCGAGTTCAGCATCGAACGAGAGAACCGCGGTCGAAAACAGTCTTCTCGCTTACGAGTCCGTCTGTTCGTCCTGTCCGCCGTCGGCGAGCAGCGACGGGTCGCGCTCGTGTTCGTCGGCTTCGAGCTGCTCGTCGAACCACTCGAACTCGCGGTCGAGCATCCCGTCGCGTTCGAGGTTCCACGGGTCGCCGTCCTCGACCTTCGGTCCTTCGAGCCAGGACTGGACGATGTTCCAGACGAAGATGAGCTGACCGACCAGCAGGATGACCGCGCCGACCGTCGCCAGCTGGTGGAACGTCGTGACCTGGACCAGCGGGGCGATCGCGCCGTCGAACTGGTAGGTGGCGTACCGGCGCGGCATCCCGAGGTAGCCAAGCGCCAGCATCGCGAAGAAGGTGAGGTTGGTCCCGACCATCGAGAGCCAGAAGTGCGCCTTCCCGAGGGTGCGCTGGTACATCCGGCCGGTGAAGACCGGGAACCAGTAGTAGATGCCCGCGAAGGCCGCGAAGCCGATCGCCCCCATCACGATGTAGTGGAAGTGACCCACGACGTAGTAGGTGTCGTGGAGGATGAGGTCGACCGGAACGGCGGCGAGGAACACGCCGGTGACGCCGCCGATGATGAAGTTCGAGACGAAGCCGATACAGAACAGCATCGGCGTCGTCAGGCGGAGCCGACCGTTCCACATCGTCGTGATCCAGTTGAACGTCTTGACGGCGCTCGGGATGGCGATGGCGAGCGAGACGGCCATGAACGAGGCGCGCAGGCGCGGGTCCATGCCCGTCGAGAACATGTGGTGTGCCCAGACGCCGAAGGAGAGGACGCCGATGGCCAGCGTGGAGTAGACGACGAACTTGAAGCCGAACAGCTTCCGGCCGGAGAACTTCGGCAGGATGAGACTCACGAGCCCCATCGGCGGTAGGACGAGGATGTACACCTCGGGGTGGCCGAAGAACCAGAACAGGTGCTGCCACAGCAGCGGACCTCCGCCCTCGACGGCGAAGAACGTCGTCTGGAGGTTCCGATCCATCAGCAGCATGACGAGGGCGCTCCCCAGCAGCGGGAACGCGAACAGGATGAGCGCGGACTGGGTAAGCATCGTCCACGAGAAGATGTCGAGGTTCGCCCAGTCGACGTCGCCGTCGCGCTCGGTGAAGATGGTCGCGATGAAGTTGATCGCGCCCATCGTCGCTCCGACCCCGGAGAGGTGGAGTCCGAGCAGCATCAGGTCCACGCCGGGGTTCGTCTGCTCGACCGACAGCGGCGTGTACATCGTCCAGGCCGTCCGGGCCGGCTCGATCATGTTGTCGGTCACCGGCGCGAGGAAGAACCCGGCCCAGATGAGGAGTGCCGCGGGCGGGAGGACCCAGAACGCGATGGCGTTGATGCGCGGGAACGCCATGTCGTCGGCCCCGATGAGCAGCGGGATGAAGTAGTTCGCGAACGCCGCGATGATGGGCGTCCCGAACAGGAACAGCATCGTGATCCCGTGGCTCGTCAGGATGGAGTTGTAGGCGTTGTTGCTCAGGATCGCCCCGGCGGGCGTGACGAGCTGGACGCGGATGAGAAACGCCATGATGCCGCCGACCGCGAAGGCGATGATGGCGTACAGCCCGTACAGCAGGCCGATGTCCTTGTGGTCGACGGTTGTCAGCCAGCGAATGATACCAGCGGGTTTCTCTCGATGAACCACGGTCTCACCCGTGGCGGTCCCGCCCCCGGCGAGGGGCGTATAGGACCGCCAGTTCTCGATGCGCGTGAGAAGCGCGGCGATGCCGACGAGGAGGACGGCCATGAGCCCCGTCAGCACAATATCTCCTGCTACCATGGACGATTCTCAGGACTGGGCCATAATGAAAGGGTCGGTTCACGCGCCTCGTGCGCCCGCGATCGCTTGCCCCGACCGGCACACGGCACTGGCGTGTGAACGTCGGCGACGCCACTTGCCTGGGTCTCGTTGGAGTGGGTATCCGTCGAACTGCAGAACGGCTCTCGCGGGGCCCCGGGCGACCGGGTATCGTTTACTCCTGGGTCGCTTCGCCGTCCTCGACGCCGGTGTCGTCGAGCCCGGTGACTTCTCCTGGCGGTTCCTCGACGGCGGACGCCGCTTCGACGCTCTCCTGGCGCGACTCTGCGTTCTCGATGGCGCGGCCCGCGTAGTACGTCAGGACGGCGAGCAGCAGGAACATCGAGACCATCAGCGCGAACTGCATCCCGGAGAAGACGGGGTCCGTTCCGAAAGCCGGGAACACGGCGAACGCGGCGATGAAGAAGAGGATGATACCCAGCGGAATGACGTTCACAGTGAGGTCGAGCAGGGTGTCTTTTTCGAACCCAAACAGTGCCATGGCTGGGCCTTTGTAGAGGCCGGTAAATAGGCTGTTGGTTTCGCTCAGGCCGCGGTCTGTTCGAGGAGCGACGCGACGCTCCCCATCGCGGCCATCACGAGACCGGCGACGGCGACGGCGACGAGGCGGGTCAACAGCGGCCCCTCGCCGACGTTCGACAGCGCGATGTCGGCCAGCGGAATCTGCCAGAGCGCCAGCGCCGCGGCGAGTACCGTCAGCACCGCGCCGACGCCGAGCAGCGTCGGCCACGGGCGCTCGGCGTACCCTGACTCGGTCAGAATCCCGGCGACGCTCCCACCGAACAGTATCAGCCCGAAGACGGCGACCGGAAAGAGGCCGATGAACACGCCGATCTCGGACAGCGTCAGCCCGAGAGCGACGAACAGCGGCCACGGGCTCGCGGTCGGATACTGGTCGCTCAGTCCCGGCTCCTCTGCCTCTGCCATACCGTCACTTGCGACCGGCCGGTGATATGTCCATCGGACCGCCGGTACACCGTCCGCCCGAGACCCGGTCCCGCGCCGACCGGACTGTCCCGCAGTATCCGGGAGCTACTTACGAGGGGGCGGTGACCGGTCGGACAGGTATGTCGCCCTTCGTCGACCCCGCTACCGGGGACCTGAACGTCGCACAGATCCTCTCGGAATCCCGGCCGCTCGCGAAACTCATCGGCGCGTTCGTCGCCGTCGCCCTCGTCCCCTACGCCCTCGTGTACCTGGCGCTCGGCAGTTCACCGCTGGGGGCCGTGCTGGCCCTGCTCGGCCAGTTCGTCCTCGCCGTCGGGACCGGCATCGTTCTCATGTACGTCGTCGCTCGCGGGCGACACCTCGCCGACTCGTAACTCCAGTCCCGACCCGATTCGGGCCCGACAGCCCGCGACGCCGGCCAAACCGAGGCCGATAACGCGTTCCGACCCGGGCACAAACTATTTGTCCGCCATCCGGCTTGAGTGAGGTAATGAGTACACGCACGGTCGAGCGGATCGACGGCTGGGAGTCGGTCCCGTTCGAGGGCGGGTACGCGGGCCTGCAGGCCCTCGCCGGAGAGGAGTTCTCCGGCGCGGTGACCGCCGGCCCCACCCGTCTGTTCATGTTGAACGGGACGGTCGTCGGCGTCCTCGACGGCGACATCGAGGACTTCGAGGCCGCCGAGGGGACCGCCAGACGCGCGCCTCACGACGCGCTTGCCCTCCTCGCGGTGATGCAAGAGCGCGCCGACGAGGTCAAAGCGAAGTACTACACCGAGGAGACGCCGCTCTCGGAGGTCGACCGGACGCTGAGCGACGGGAGCTTCACCGGGTTCATCGAACTCTCCGAGAACGTCCTCTCCGGGGACTACTACACGGTGTATCACCAGGGCCGGTCGATGAGCGTCGCGTGGGTCGGCAACGCGGAGAAACTGCTCACCGGCGACGAGGCCTTCGAGACGGCCGACGACGAGGTGGGGATCTACGAGGTCATGCCGGTCGACATCGATCCGGTCGAGATCCCCGAACCCGTCGACGACGACCCGACGGACGCGGCGGCCGCCGTGCCCGACAGCGACGAGGGCGGTGCGTCCGACGACGCTGACGACGCGGATGCCGCCGATGCGGCGGCCGTCCCGACAGACGATGCCGCCGACGCGACCGACACCGACGAGTCGCCGAACGACTCCCGGTCGTCGTCGGCGATAGAACCGACCGAACCACCGGCGGACTCCGGGCGAACGGACCGGCAGCCGTCCGAGGGCGGTCCGACGGGCGGGGCGGGCGGTCCTCCCGGAACGAAGGGGACGAACCCCGGCGGTGCGCGCCAGCGTTCCGCGGACGACCGGGCGGACCCGGCGGCCGATCGAACCGCCGACGCGACCGGGCAGTCCTCGACTACGGAGGAACCGAACAGCGACGTGAGCGAAGACACGGAGTCTGCGACGACACCCGAAACCGACTCGGCCCACGAGGGACCGGTCGCGGGTGACCAGTCGAGCGCGCGCGAGCAGACTGACGCGACCTCGACACGAGAGCCGGCTCAGGCCGCCGAGACGCGCACCGAGGACAGCGCGCAGGCGAGCGAGGCGAGTCGACGCACGCCGGAGACGAATACCGAGCGCGCCGGCCCGACGGAGCAGCACCGCGAGCCGCGACGGCCCCGAGCGCAGGCGGAAACGGCGGCGGCCGAGCCAGAACCGTCGAGCGCCGACCTGGAGACCCGGTCCATTCCGTCGCTCGACCCCGGCAAGTCCGCGAGCGCTCGGGAGCAATCGGGCGGCGGAACGCAGGTACCGCCGTCGGCGATGGGGCCGGCGTCGGCGTCTCGGCGCGACCAGTCCGCCGGAGATGCCGACGCGAACACGCCCCAGTCGTCGGGCGCGGGCCGCTCGCAGGACCGGTCTCCGCACCGCGAGACGCCGACTTCGGCAGAGAGGCGCACCTCCGAACCGGCGACCGTCGAGCGGGACCACCAGCGGCAGGAAGCCACCGGCCAGGAGCCACCGACCCAACCGGCGCCCGACCGCGACGAGTCGTCGTCCGGTTCCGACGAGCGCGTGGCCGAACTGGAGACGGAACTCGAAGCGCGAGCCGAGACGGTGTCGGAACTCGAATCGGAGCTTGCCGACCTCGAAGCGACGACCGAGGAACTTCGGACCGAACGGGATCGACTGGAGTCGGAACTGGCCGACGCGCGGGCCGAGATCGAGCGCCTCGAGGACCGCCTCGCCGAACAGGCCGGCGACGGAGCCCCCGCCGGGCCGCGGCTGAGCACTGCCGAGGCGATCAACGGGACGAACCTCTTCGTCAGGTACCACTCGAAGGGGAAGGCGACGCTGGAGAAGGCCCGCGACGGGGAGGCGACCCGCGAGCAGGTCGAGGAGAACCTCCGACTGGAACACCACACGCAGTTCGAGGCCGAGGGCGCGACGGTCGACGGCACGCCGTTCGAGGAGTTCCTCTCGGAGAGCATCCAGTACCGCTTCGTCAACTGGCTCGTCCGAAACCTCCTCTACGAAATCGCGAGCACCGGCCACACCGGTTCGATGAAGGACCTCTACGAGGGGCTGCCCCAGATCGACCGTGCGGAACTGAACGGACAGGTCTCGGTGACCTACACGGAAGACGGCCAGGAGACCCGGTCACAGGAGCGCTTCGACGTGGTCGTGCGCGACCGGATGGGGAACCCGCTGGTGGTCGCGAACATCAACGACTCGCGGGACCCGGCGACCGACAGCCAGATGACCGATCTGGTCACCAACGCCGAGCGGGTCGGGAACGCCTCCGATTCGCTGGCCGCGGCGTTCCTCGTCACTAGCAGTTTCTTCGAACCCGGCGCGCTCGAAACCGCCACGGAGGCCACGTCGAGCGGGCTGTTCAGTCGGGACAAGCGAAAGAGCTTCGTGAACCTCTCACGCAAGGAGGGCTTTCACCTCTGTCTGTTAGAAGCGAGAAACCAGGAGTTCCACCTGGCGGTCCCGGAGCTCTGAACGGAGAAGAGGTTAGCCTTCGATCTCGGCCGCGTCTTCGATTTTCATGCCTTCGAGCTTCTCGATGATCTCGTCGATCTTCTCGTCGAGATCGTCGACGAACTCACCGGTCTGTTCGGTGGTGATCGCGCCCTGACTGGAGGGCTCGATGAGGTTCTCCTCCTCGAGGACGCGAAGGGAGTAGCGCACCTTGTGGTGCGGGTAGCCCGTCTCGTTCGACATCTTCACGATACCGATAGGCTCGTTCTCAATAACCATGCGCAGCACCTGCAAGTGGCGCTCCAGCATGTCGACTTCCTTTTCAAGCCTGTCTATCATGGCAATTGTTAACTTGTGTTTGCGGGATTTAAATGTTCCCCTCACACACCCGCCTTTACCGGTTTTTACTTCAAACAGGTGCGTATTAAAGGCGTCGTAACGGTTCACATGGGGACTGCTGGCGAGGGTGACGTGTGCGGACCGTAATCTGTTTATCACGGAGGCTGGAAGGTCCGTGCGATGACCGTAACCATCGTCGGCTCACAGCTCGGCGACGAGGGGAAGGGCGGCATCGTCGACCTGTACGGCGACGACGTGGACGTCGTCGCGCGCTATCAGGGCGGCGATAACGCCGGCCACACCGTCGTCCACGAGGGCGAGGAGTACAAGCTCTCGCTGGTTCCGAGCGGAGCCATCCGCGGCAAGGTCGGCGTACTCGGCAACGGGTGCGTCGTCAATCCGCGAACGCTGTTCGACGAGATCGACACGCTGCAGGACCGCGGCCTCGACCCAGACGTCCGCATCGCCGAACGGGCACACGTCATTCTCCCGTTTCACCGGGTGCTCGACGGCATCGAGGAGGAGGTCAAGAGCGAGTCCGACCAGGAGGTCGGGACCACCGGCCGCGGCATCGGGCCGACCTACGAGGACAAGGCCGGCCGGCGCGGGGTTCGCGTCGGCGACCTGCTCGACCCCGACGTGCTGCGCGAGCGCCTGGAGTACGTCGTGCCCCAGAAGCGCGCCGTCGTCGAGGACGTCTACGGCCTCGACGTGGACGACCTGGAGGACCCGGACGCCCTCGACGTCGACGCGCTCTTCGAGGAGTTCCGCGACTTCGGCCGCCGCTTCGAGGCCGAGGACATGACCGTCAACGCTGGTGCGTTCCTCTCGGCCGCCATCGACGAGGGCCAGAACGTCATGCTGGAGGGCGCACAGGGGACGATAATCGACATCGACCACGGGAACTACCCGTACGTCACCTCCTCGAACCCGACCGCGGGCGGCGCGGCGACCGGGACCGGGCTCAGCCCCGGCGTCGTCGGCGGCGGCGAGATCATCGGCATCGTCAAGGCGTACCTCACGCGCGTGGGCAGCGGCCCGCTCCCGACCGAACTCGGCGGCGTCGTCGGCGACACGCCCGGCTACGACGAGCAGGGCGAGGGCGAGAACGAGGAGCTGGCGAACTACATCCGCGAGGAAGGGGGCGAGTACGGCACGGTCACCGGACGGCCGCGACGGGTCGGCTGGCTCGACCTGCCGATGCTCCGGCACTCGACGCGCGTCTCCGGCTTCACCGGCATCGCCATCAACCACCTCGACGTGCTCGCCGGCCTCGACGAGGTGAAGGTCGGTCACACCTACACGCTCGACGGCGAGGAACTGGCGTCGATGCCCGCGACCACCGAACAGTGGGCCCGCTGTGAGGCGAACGTCCGCTCGTTCGACGGCTGGCCCGAGGCCGACTGGCAGGCCGTCGCCGACGAGGGATACGACGCGCTGCCGGAGAACGCGAAGGCCTACGTCGAGTACATCGAGGACGAACTCGACACGCCGGCCTACGCCATCGGCGTCGGCCCCGGCCGCGGCGAGACCATCGTCAGAGAACAGCCGTTCTAGCCGCTCGTCGCTTCTTATCGGTTCAACACGTCGGCTTCGAGATCCGCGACAGCCGACAGCACCGCCTCTCGGTCGGCCTCGGAAACGCCCGCCGCCCGGAGCGCGTCGCCGAGGTGGCCCGCGACCCCCTCGAAGTCGGCCACCGACAGATCGAGGTGGGCGTGGGCCGCCCGCATGTCGTCGCCGTCGTAGGTCGTCGGCCCGCCGGTGACCATCGTCAGGAACGCCCGCTGGTGGTCGCGCAGCGCCTCCATGTCGGTGTCCTCGAAGTACTCGCGCAGGTCGTCGTCGGCCAGCACGCGCTCGTAGAAGTCGTCGACGACCGCTTCGAGTCCCTCGTCGCCTCCCAGTCGGTCGTACAGGGTGTCCTCGGCCATACCAGGTCGGTCCGTCCCACGTCGGATAATGCATGCTGGTGGCGGCAAGGCGGCGACGAGACGGTCAGTATTCGGGGTCGGCCGGAGTCGTTGAGCCGCGAGCGGCACTGCGGGACCCCGGGCACGCGAGAGCGGCAGACTTTTGCGACCGCCGGACCTGGCCCAGCGTATGAAAGAGGACCTGATGGAGATTATCTGCTGCCCTCTGGACAAACACGACCTCGACCTGGACGTGACCGAGCGCGAGGACGGCGAGATCATCTCGGGCGAGCTGGTCTGTACCGAGTGCGGCGAGTCGTTCCCCATCGAGGACGGCATCCCGAACCTGCTCCCGCCGGACATGCGCGACGAAGCGCCGGCGTGAGGCCGTCCCTGACGGAGCCCGCCGGTCGAACGACGGTCGTCTCGACGGGAGACAGTCAACAGTATGAACCTTTTTCTCCTCGCCCCGTGCAGACAGGTCCGTGCCTGACTCCCTGCCCGTGCACGTCAATCGGACCGGCATCCACAGCCTGGAGGTCCCACACGAGTTCGACGCGACAGGGAGTTTCGACGTGGACGTCGTCAACCACGGCGAGTCCCTCCACGTCCACCTCCACCTCGACGACGCGCTCTCGTCGGTCGCGTCCATCGACGCCGCGAACCACCACATCGAGGCCGACAGCGAGCGCCGCATCCGGGTGACCGTCGACGGCGACGGACCGGTGCGCGGGAAGCTCAAGGTCGTGACCGCCTACGGCGCGGAGACGCGCTACGTCGACGTCGTCGTCCCCGAAGGGGGGCCGGAGAACGAACCGGTCATCGTCGACGAGGAACTGGCGAAGCCCCAGCCGAAGACCGAGACGGAGTCCGAACCACTTCTGGAGGTACTGTCGACGGAGACGCTGTTCGCCGCCGGTGGCGGCGTCCTCGCGCTCGTCGTCGGCCTGCTGACGCTGGCGCTCACGAGCGATTTCCTCCTCACCCTCGGCGTCCTGATCGTGGTGGCCGGCGCGCTGGGCGCGCTGTATCTCACCGTCGTGCGATAGTCCACGGCGACGCGCGAGGGGGTCCCCGCCGCCGCTCCCGCTCAGTCGTCCGTCTCGACGCCCGCGAGATTCCCGTCCTCGTCGAACAGCTTCGCCCTGAGGTACCGGACCCGGTAGCGGTTCGCCCCCTCGTAGATGTCGGCCTCGCGGATGTCGTCGGCCTCGCCGTCGGCGACGGCGTCGATGACCGCTTCGAGTTGCTCCTTCTCGCTCGGCGTCAGCTCGAACTCGTAGGTCCGCGTCGCCTCGCCTTCGAGCTTCGTCCACTTGCGGGCGGCGGCGATGACCAGCGAGCAGGGCTCGCGGCAGGGGAACGTCCCCGAGCCGCCGTCCACGTCGAGATCCGTCTCGTCGTCGTACTGCCACTCGCGTCGCTTGAGACACTGGGAGTCGTCACAGCAGGCCTCGGCGACCCAGTCGACGTGCTCGTGGCCGTCGCCGCGGTCCCAGGTGTCGACGACGCCGTAGATGCCCGTCTGGCGGGAGACGGTGTCGCGCCAGTGGCTCACGTCGAGGTCGCCCTCGCGCTCGCGGTGCCAGTTCGCGATCGTCGCCGGATAGAAGGCGTCGACGGTCGCGACCAGTTCGGCGGCGGTCAGGTCCGGGAACGCCCAGCCGGTCCGCAGGGACGGCGCGGTCTTGAGCGGGCGGTACTGACCGTCGTCGTCGTGCTTGGCGAGGTCGCGCGCGTCGAGCGGCTCGTCGTGCTTGGCGAGGTCTTCCGAATCCGTGTCGGCGTCGGCTACGTGTCGAACGTGATACCGACGCTCGCCCCCGGTCAGTTCGACGCGCAGGTGGAGCTGGCCCCACGTCGCCGCGACGCCGTCCGAGAGCGCGTCGTACCGCTCGGTGACGCCGCGTTCGTCGGCCCCTTCGAGCCAGCGCAGGAACGCCCAGTGGTCGTCCTTCTGGGGCGCGACGGCGTGCCAGAAGTACCAGTTTCGGACGTACGGCGAGTCCGCCGCCACCTCGCGGAGCGTCTCCTCGTCGATACCGGTGTGGGTCGCCGCCGGCGTCCGGAACGCGTACCCGTCGGGGTCGCGGTCCACGTGGAGGTCGTCGAAGTCGATCCCGTCCGGGGCGGTGTCCACCAGCGCGTCCACGTACTCGCCGTCCATACGCCGAATCGGGGCTCGGCGGGCAAAAGTCGGCTGGTTCCGCTCCGCTCTGCCGGGGCCAACGACGACGACCCGGCGGACGGACAGCGGTCCGCCTCAGTCGCCGGTCGCCGGCCGCACGCCGCCGGTCTCCTCGCGTACCTGCTCGATGGCTGCGCTCACGTCGGCCCCCGCGTCGGCGGCCCGTTCGAGCACCACGTCGGCCATCAGCGGCTCCGTGCCGACGGCCCCGGCGTACCAGATGTCGTGGCCGTCGACGGTCGTCGGCACGTCGTAGCCGGTCCGGTAGTCGTCGGTCAGCCCCATGTCCTCGGGGATGTCTTCCTGCGTGTGGAAGCCGTCGGCGATGAACAGCGGGACCACGACGATGTCGTCGCTCTCGAAGTGCTCGGTCACGTCGTCGACCTCCGGCTCCTCGTCCATGAACAGCGACTGGACCTCGTCGAAGCGATCGCGGTCGCGGATGCGGTCGGCGTGGTACTGGATGGCCTTCGCGGAGTTCTCGTTGCGCTCGGTCCCGTGCCCGACGACGGCCAGACCGAACCCCTCGCCCACGTCGGAGTCGCCCGTGACGGACTGGGCCCGCTGGACGATCACGTCGCTCATGGTGTCGTGGGTCCCGACCGGGCCGCAGTAGTGGACGGTCTGGCCCGTGTCGCCGGCGGTCAGTGTCGCAGTCGTGGCGCTCGTGCCGTCGGAGTCCCACAGCTCTGGGTCCCAGTCGTCGAGGCGGAACTCCCGCGGGATGACCTGTTCGGTGAAGTAGCCCTCGGAGATGAACAGCGGCACGAGGTAGACCTCCTCGGCGTCGACGGTCCGCAGGACCTCCCGGAACGACGGCTCCTCCTTCCAGAACGACTCGCGCACCTCGGCGAACGCGCCGGTCGCCCGGATGGTGTCCGCGTGGTCGTAGGTCGGCGTACTCGACTCGGCGTTCAGGTGGGAACCGTGGGCCGCGATGACGAGCGCTTGGTCCATACCTTCGGTTGGAACGAGCCGGTCTTAGGAGCTTCGCTGGCGGCATCTGGGCACGTTTTTATCCGCCGGGCTCGGGCTTCCGATATGTCACTCGCAGCCGCCACCCGCGAGGCCGTCCGCGAGCGCCCGTTTCTCTACGACGCGCTCCGAGCCGGCGTCGTCAACTACACCGCCGCCGCGCGCACGCTCGACGTGGACGGCGAAGCGGAAGCCATCGCGACGGCCCTCAGGCGATTCGCGGAGGAACTGCCCGACGACCCGGTTCACGACGCCGACGCCCGCGTGTCGATGCGGAGCGGGCTGGGACGAGCGGACGCGGCCGAGCCGGCCGACGAGTGGGTGCTCGCGGTCGGTGACGCCCGGTTCGCGGCGGACGCCGGCTCGTTGACCGGCATCGTCGCCGCCGGCGACCTCGGTCCAGCGGCTCTCGGTGACGTGCTCGGCCGACTGCGGACGGCCGACGTGCCCGTCGAGGCGGCCGGCGTCACCGAGGCATCGCTCGTCGTCGTCGTCGCGCGCCGCGACGGGCCGGACGCGCTTCGGGTCGTCGAAAGGGCGGTCGGGAACTGAATCGGCAGGCGCCGACGAGCCGTTCCGACGCCTTGAAGCGGCCCGGCGCAGTGTCGTTCGACAATGACGCTACGCGTGACGAACACGCTGACCGGCGAGACGGAGCCGTTCGAGCCACGCGACCCCGACTCCGTTCTGCTGTACTACTGCGGCCTGACGACCTCCGACCCGCCGCACCTCGGCCACGCCCGCGGCTGGGTCCACGTCGACGTGATGTGCCGCTGGCTCGACTGGCTCGGCTACGACGTCCGCCACGTCGAGAACTTCACCGACGTGAACGAGAAGATCGTCGCCCGCGTCGGCGAGAACGGCGACAGCGAGGCCGAAGTGGCCCGCCACTACGTCCGCCAGGTCATCGAGGACATGCGCTCGCTCAACCTCGACCGCGCCGAGGTGTACCCCCGCGTCTCCGAGCACGTCCCCGAGATCATCGACCTCGTGGAGCGCCTGCTCGAACAGGGCCACGCCTACGAGGCCAACGGCTCCGTCTACTTCGACGTGACCAGCTTCGAGGACTACGGCAAGCTCTCGAACCAGTCCGTCGAGGACATCGAGTCCCAGGGCGAGGAGAGCGCGGGGGAGAAGCGCCACCCGGCGGACTTCGCGCTCTGGAAGGCAGGCGGCGTCGCGCCCGAGGACATCGCCGAGCACCAGCACCCCGGGGCCGCGCCGGCCGAGGAGGCCTGCGCGACCGCCCAGACGTGGGATTCGCCGTGGGGCGAGGGCCGACCGGGGTGGCACATCGAGTGCTCAGCCATGTCGATGACGCACCTGGACGAGTCCATCGACATCCACGTCGGCGGCCAGGACCTCGTCTTTCCACACCACGAGAACGAGGTGGCCCAGAGCGAGGCGGCGACCGGCGAGCAGTTCGCGAAGTACTGGCTCCACGTCCGCCTGCTGGAGACCGACGACGAGAAGATGTCCTCCTCGCTGGGCAACTACTTCACCGTCGGCGACGCCGTCGAGGAGTTCGGTCCCGACGTGCTCCGAACCTTCCTGCTGTCGACGGCCTACACCTCTCGGGCGACCTACAGCGACGAGACCATCGCCGAGGCCCGAGAGCGCTGGGACCGCCTCTCGCGGGGCTACGAGCGCGCCGTCGCGGCCTGTGACGACGTGGACGCCTACGCGAAGGTGACCGACGAGGCGCTCCGGAACGCCGTCGACGCCGCCCGGGACGACTTCGAGGCGGCGATGAACGACGACTTCAACACCCGCGAGGCGACGACGGCACTGCTCGACCTGACCGCCGCGGTCAACACGCACGTCGACGGCCACGACGAGTACGACTACCGGGGCCTCCGACGCGCCGTCGAGACTTACGAGGAGTTCGGCGGCGGGGTACTCGGACTGTCCTTCGGCGACGAGGACGGCGGCGACGTGTCGCTGGCCGGTGACGTGGTCGACCTCGTGCTCGAACTCCGCGAACAGGAGCGCGAGGCGGGCAACTACGACCGCGCCGACGACCTCCGGGACGAACTCGAAGCGCTCGGGGTCGAAGTGCAGGACACCGACGACGGGCCGACGTACCGGATCTGACACTCTATTCCCGGTAGGCGGACAATAACCGGTGTAACACGGCTCACTACGGCTTTATATACTATTCGAACGTTTATATATTCGTTATGAAGTACGTACCAGCTACAGTCGATTTCGCCCGCGTAGTCGTCTCTCTCATGCTCGTCGTCGCCGCGGCCGGCGCAGTCGCCACACCCGTCGTCGCACAGAGCGACCAGCCGGACTGGGCCGTCCAGCTGTTCGAGGACATGGGGCCGATGGTCGAGACGTACAACGCGAACGTCGACGTGAGTGATTTCGGGTTCCTGGCCGGGCAGTTGCAGGGCGAGAACGTGAACCTCGTCGTGGACGACCCCGCGAACGGAACCGAGGCGTCCGTGTCGTTCACCCTGGACGACGACCTCCGGATGCAGGAACTGACGCTGGGAACCCGTGACGACGCCACGATGCAGATGAGCACGGACAAGGCGACGATGGACCGCATCATCGCGTCCGGCAACCCCGCGACGGAGTTCAAGAACGCCGTCGTAGACGACGATATCACCATCTCCGGAATCGGGACCGTCAGCCAGGTGAAGTGGGCCGTCATCAACATCGTCGGAGGCGTCCTCAAGGGCATCTTCGGCTGACGCGGCCGGCCGCTACCGAGCGGCCACAAAACGTTTTATCATCTCGGACAGTGGTATACGAGAAGATGGCACACCGATGGCTCCTCGTCGCCGTGTCACTCCTTATCGTGACTTCGGGCTGTTCCGGGCTCATCACCGGAGAGACGCTCACCTTCGAGTCGTCGCCGGCTTCGGTCTCGAGCGATGCGCTCCAGGAGACCGGCTACGAAGAGACGGTCGCGAACGAATCGACCATCGAGCGGACCGTGACCGTCGCCGGCCAGGAGCGGACGGTCCGCATCACGAATCACATCCGACAGTACCAGCGCGGGATGGAACTGGGCCCGGTCGGCGAGGTGACCGCGGGGCAGTTCATCGTGCTCTCGACGCCGAGCGCAAGCGTCGCGGGACAGCCGCTGAACCCGGCGGCGAGCTGGTCCAATCAGCGGCTCGTCCGGGAAGTGGCGAGTCGGAGCCGCGGGGTCAGCGACGTCCAGTTCGAGCGCAACCGGACGGTCCAGTCGCTCGGTGACTCCCGCGAAGTCTCGGTGTTCTCCGGAACCACTACCATCGAGGGCCAGGAGGTGGACGTGCTGGTCCACCTCGCGAGCTTCGAGCACGAGGGCGACGTGGTCATCGCGGTCGCGGTCTACCCCGAGACGATCGACGAGGGGGAACGGGTCGACACGCTCCTGTCCGGGCTCACGCACTCCGGGAACTGACCGCCGCGTGGGACACTGTTTTCTCTCGGGCCGGCGATAGCGGAGTCATGAATCGGGTGTTCGCCGCGGGCGCGGCGCTGACGCTCGCTGGCATCGCCGGCTACCTGCTCGGCGTCGTCGCCGCTTATCCGGGCCGCTCGCTGTCGGTGGCCGCGGTCATGGTGGGGCTGACGGTGGCCGCCGTGGGATACTCCTCGCCACCGGAGGGTGCGACGTGATCTCCGCGCTGGTGTACGCTGACAGACACGCCGAGGAGTACGAGGACCTGACGGCCGCCCGGACGGCGGTGGGGACCACGTGGGTCCACGTCAGCGACGCGAGCGCCGCGGAGATCGACGCGGTCCAGTCCGCGTTCGACCTCCACGCGCTCTCCGTCGAGGACGTGCAGAACGACGTCCGAGCGAAGGTCCAGGAGTTCGACGCCTACACCTTCGTCCTCGTCAAGTCCACGTCGCTCACCGCCGGCGACACGACGTTCGACAAGGAGGTCAAGACGACGCCGGTCGGCGTCTTCGTCGGCCGCGACTGGGTCGTCACGCTGTCGACGGGGGCCGTCCCGCCCGTTCAGCGGGTGATGGACGCCGCCGCCCGCGGGGACGAGCGCCTCCTCCACCGCGGCCCGGACTTCACCGCCTACCGGGTCATCGACGTCATCGTCGACGCGTACTTCGACCTGCTCGACGAGATCGAGACGGACATCGAGGCGATCGAGGAGGAAGTGACCGTCTCGACCGAGATCGAGACGCTCGAACGCATCAACGACGTTCGCCGGGACCTGCTGTCGTTTCGCAAGCAGGTCTGGCCGGCCCGCGAAGCGGTCGGGGTCCTGGCCCGCGGCGACCCCGACCAGATCCAGCCCCAGACGGAGAAGTACTTCCGCGACGTGTACGACCACCTGGTCCAGATCGTCGACCTGACCGAGACCTACCGCGACCTGGTGGCCGGCGCGCGCGACATCTACCTGAACACCGTCTCGCAGTCGACAAACGAGGTGATGAAGGTGCTCACCGTCGTCGCGACGATCTTCATCCCGCTGACGTTCGTCGTCGGCGTCTACGGCATGAACTTCGCCGACAGCCCCTACAACATGCCGGAGCTCGGGTGGCCGATGGCCTACCCCGCGGTCATGCTCGGGATGGGGCTCATCGTCGCCGTCCTCCTCGTCCACTTCCGCCAGCGCGGGTACCTATAGCGCCAACGGGACGAGCAACACCCCCATCAGCGCGGCTCGCCGAGAGCCGAACCGCGGCGGGAGGTGCCCAACAGCGGTCGCCGCCCCGAACGCCCCCACGCCGAGGAGTCCGGCGAAGAGCGCGGAGAGACAGACGAGCAGGCAGACGACGGACAGCGAGAGCCAGCGCGGGTCGAGACGGCCGACCGTCCGGAGGTACCGGTCGCCGAGGACGGGGACGAGCACCGCGCCGGCCGCCGCGGCGACGGCGACCGCCGCGAGCAGCGCCGGCAGGACGAGCGGAACGGCCGCCCGGTCGAGCGCGACGAGGACGCCCGTTCGCGGCGTGCCGAGCGCGATCAACGCGAACAGCGCGAACACCGCCGTCGCCGTGTTGACGCCGCTGGTCGTGACGACGAACGCCCGCGGCCCGCCGTCGGCGATAAGACCGAGCGCCAGCGTGGCGGCGACGGCGCTCGACACGCCGGGAAGATAGCCGACCGCGCCGCCACAGAGCGTCCCGACCCCGGCGAGCGCAACGACCGCTCGCGGGGGTGTCGTCACCGCCGCGTCGGCCTGCGATGGAACGCCGGCCCCCTCCAATGCGGCGATCAGTACCGGCGCGCCGAACAGCCCAGAGAACAGCGGGACCAGCACGTCCGAGACCGGCAGCGGCCCGGAGACGGGGGCGTCGAGCAACGCGAGTCCGAGCAGTCCGCTCGCGGCGAGCGAACAACACGCGCCAGTCTTTCGGCGGAGTCCCCGTTCGGTGACCACGAGGAGGGCGGCGATTCCCAGCAGGACGACCGAGAGCCAGCGCTGGAGCAGCGGGTACAGCGCCTCCATCGCCATCGTCAGCGGGACCGCCAGGGGGGCGGCGAACGCGACGGCCAGTCCGCTCCCCAGCGCCGACAGGCGGAGGGCCTCGCGGCCTCGGCCCTCGATGACGAGGCGGTGGCTCGGGAGCGCGCCGGCCGCCATCGCGGGGTCGGGGACGCCGAGCGCCAGCGCCGGGACCACGTCGAGGAAGGTGTGCGTGACCCCGGCGGCGAGCATCGCGACGCCGACGTATAGCCGCGGCCCCGGGAGCGCGCTCGCGGTCGCGGCGAGCAGGAGCGCGAACGTGTTGGCGTGCAGGCCCGGGACGAGCCCGCTGACGGTCCCCAGCGCGACGCCGCCGCCGACTGCGAGGAGGAAGGCGAGCGTCCCCGCGAGATCGACGGTCGGCGTCACCGGGAGCATACCGGGTCGTCGTCGCCTCCCCGTATTTGAAGGTCAGTACGCGACGGATCGACAGCCGCCGCTCACCATCGCGGTCGCGTCACGGCCGACGGAGCCGCTGTCGTCACTCGGCCGAACTGTCGTACATCTCGTCGAAGGCCCGTTCGCCGCGAATCAGTTCGTCGACGCCGTCGGAGAGCGTCACCTCGCCGAAGACGGTCGCGCGGTAGTAGGTGTACAGCCCGTCTCGGTCCCGTTCCGTCCGCTGGCGCTTCTCGACGAGGCCGACATCGACGAGTTCGTTGAGGTGGTAGTGGAGCGTGCTGTCGTCGATCTCCATCGCGGCCGCCAGTTCCGTCGGACTCATCTCGCCGCCGTGAACCAGCCGGTAGAGGACCTCGTACCGAGTCCGGTGGCCGACGGCAGCGTGCATCGCCAGGTACTCGTCGAGAGAGAGAACGCTGTCGTCGGGCAACAGGTCGGACGGGTCGTCCGGGAACTCCCGGTCGAACGGACGCGTGTGATCCGTGGCCATCTCGTCCCGTTGTACGAGCGGGGAACTCTTAGCAGTTATCAAGCCAACAACCGCTGAAAACACGACTCTTTACATGCTAGTGTGCGATACGAGACGCTATGTCGACCGCGATCACGCGCGATCTGATCATCGAACGGGTCGGGGCAGTCACGTACGACCGCTTTCTCTTCTATCTGATGGGACCGTACAAGTCGTTCAATCTCAACTACGTGCTCAGCGAGGAGGAGCGCCGGGATATCGAGGTCGAGGACCTTCCCGGTCCGCTCAGGAGGCTCTTCCGGAGCAGGGACGAGATCGACGCGGCGCAGGCGCTCTTGCGGCGGGTACAAGGCGCACTCAGGTCGGACCCCGGCGTCAACGCGTTTCTGGCTCTCGACGTCGACGTGGACACCGACGACCTGGACGCTGTCACCCAGAGCATCGAGTACGCCCGGTGCAGCAACGCGACGGCGTTCGTGCTCCCGTTCCTCGGACACAACTTCGGCGTCGGCGAAGAGGCCGGGAGCGTCCTCGAAACCCTGGCCGACACGCACGGAGAGCGACTGGTCTTCGTCCACGAAGCCGACGTGACGAGCGCGATGATCCGCTCGGCGTCGGTCCGCTGGGACCTCAGAATCGAGACGTACGAGACCGAAGCGGAGCTGGTCGACCGGCTCCGACTGTTCGCGGCCGCCATCATGCACCGAGAGCGACGGGGTGGCCTGGACCGCCTCGACTGAGCGCTCCGCCGTACTCGCGCTCACCGCTCGACGGCGTGGTGCGGCCCGACCGGTCCGTGCTCGGGACAGGCCCCGGCGATGGGCGTCGCGTTGAGACAGCAGTGCCGGCTGTCGGTCGCGACCAGGCCGGTCGACAGCCGGTTCCCGCAGAGGCGACAGTACAGGTCCGACTCGGACATACCCGGTAGAGAGGGCCGCGAGACCTAAACCTGGCGAGCTTTTTGGTGTGGCGACCGCTCGTACGAGCATGAGCAACGAGTCACGCAGGTCGGCCGGCTTCAAGGACCGGACGCCCGTAGCGGCGGCTAGAGAGGCGCTGCTGGCGGCCGTGACGCCACACGAGCGGACCGAGCGGGTGCCGCTCCGCGACGCCGACGAGCGCGTGGTCGCGTCGACGGTCACCGCGGATCGACCGGTCCCGCACTACCGCCGGGCGGCGATGGACGGGTACGCGGTGCGGGCCGAGGACACGTTCGGCGCGAGTCGGCGGTCGCCGGCGAACCTCAGAGTCGACGAGGCAGTGACGGCCGGGACGGCGACCCGGGTCCACACGGGGAGCGAACTCCCGGAGGGGGCCGACGCCGTGGTGATGGTCGAGGAGGCGGACCGGACCGGCGACACCGTCGCGGTGTTCGACGCGGTCGCCGGCGGCGAGAACGTCGCGCCGGTCGGCGAGGACGTGGCGAAGGGCCAGACGCTGTACGAGGCGGGTCACCGGCTCCGCCCGTCGGACCTCGGGCTGGTGAAGTCCGTCGGCCGCGACGCCGTCGAGGTGTACGAGCGCCCCCGCGTCAGCGTGCTCCCGACCGGAGAGGAACTGGTTCAGGACGACCCCGGCCCCGGCGAGGTCGTCGAGACGAACGGCCAGACGGTCGCCCAGTACGTCGCGCGCTGGGGCGGCGAGGCGAGCTACCGAGAGGTGGTCACCGACGACGCCGACGCGCTCCGAGCGGCTATCAGCGCGGACCTTGACCACGACCTCGTCGTGACGACTGGCGGGTCGTCAGTCGGCGAGCGCGACCTGCTCCCGGAGGTCGTCGACGACCTCGGCGAGGTGCTGGTCCACGGCGTCGCGCTGAAGCCCGGCCACCCGGTCGCGCTGGGCGTCGTCGAGGGGACGCCGGTCCTCGCACTGCCCGGCTACCCCGTGGCCTGTATCGTCAACGCCGTCCAGTTCCTCCGGCCGGCGCTCCGCCGCGCGGGCCACCTCCCGCAGACCGCTCCGCCGACGACCGAGGCCGAACTGACCCGGAAGATAGCGAGCGAACCGGGGACGCGGACGTTCGCCCGGGTCGAACTGGACGACGAGGGGGACGAACCGACAGCGACGCCGACGCGCACCGGCGGCGCGGGCGTCCTCTCCAGCGTCGCGCTGGCGGACGGCTGGGTCGTCGTCCCCGAGTCCGTCGAGGGGTACGACGCCGGAGCCATTGTCGCAGTCGAGCACTGGGAGTGGTCGCAGTGAGCGACCGACGGGAGTTCCGCGACCTCGCCTCGCCCGAGGAAGCCCGAGAGGCCGTGGACGGCCTCGACATCGCCCCGGAGCCGGAGACGGTCCCGCTCGACGCGGCGCGTGACCGCGTCCTCGCCGAGCGGATCGACGCCGCCATCGACGTGCCCGGCTTCGACCGCGCGAGCATGGACGGCTACGCCGTGCGCGCCAGAGACACCTTCGGCGCGGACGAGGCCGACCCGAAGACGCTGTCCGTCGCCGGCGTCGTTCACGCGGGCGAGGAGCCCGACGTGACCGTCGAGCCGGGAACGGCGGCGGAGATCTCGACCGGCGCGGTGCTGCCCCCCGGCGCGGACGCCGTCGTGATGGTCGAGCGGACGACCGAGACCGACGACGGCGTCGACGTCCGCACGGCCGTCGCGCCCGGCGACCACGTGATGCTGGCCGGCGCGGACATCGCGGCCGGGGCGCGGGCGCTCGGCCCCGGGACGCGGCTCACGGCCCGGGAGATCGGCCTCCTCTCCGCGCTGGGCGTCGACGAGGTCCCGGTCCGGGGTCGCCCGCGCGTCGGCATCCTCTCGACGGGCGACGAGCTGGTCCGCCCCGGCGACGCCCTCGACAGCGCCGCCGGCCAGATCTACGACGTGAACAGCTACGCGCTCGCGACCGCCGTCGAGGAGGCCGGCGGCGACCCGGTGCTGTACCCCCACGCCGGCGACGACTTCGACGAGATGGAGCGGCTGCTCCGCGAGGCGGCCGACGAGTGCGACCTCGTCCTCTCGTCGGGGTCGACCAGCGCGAGCGCGGTCGACGTGATCTACCGCGTCATCGAGGAGCGCGGCGACCTCCGACTCCACGGCGTCGCGATCAAGCCCGGCAAGCCGATGCTGGTCGGGACCATCGGCGACTCGGCCTACGTCGGCCTGCCGGGCTACCCCGTGTCGGCACTGACCATCTTCCGGACGTTCGTCGCGCCGGCGCTCCGCGACGCCGCCGGACTGCCCGCGCCGGAGACGGCCGTCGTCACCGGTCGGATGGCGGTCGAGGAGCGCTACGGCGAGGGGCGTAGACGCCTGCTGCCCGCCGGACTCGTCGAGGACGGTGCGGGGACGACGCTGGTCTACCCCGTCGACAAGGGCAGCGGCGCGACGACGAGCCTCGTCGACGCCGACGGCTTCGTGGACGTGCCGGCGGGGACGGACTACCTGGCCGACGGCGAGGCCGTCGAGGTGACGCTCTTTTCGCCCGCCGTGAGACCGCCGACCCTGCTGGGGATGGGCGAGGACGATCCGCTGCTCTCGCGCCTGTTAGACGAGATCGACCGACCGCGCTACCTCCCGGTCGGCACGGCCGAGGGCCTCCGCCGTCTCGGTGACGGCGTACCGGACCTCGCTGTGGTCGCGGGCCCCGTCGATGCGGAGCCCGACGCGACCGACATCGGCGGGTGGACGCGAGAGTGGGGCCTCGTCGTCACCGAGGCGAGCGACGTGACGAGCCTGTCCGACCTCGTCGACGACTCGGTCCGGTTCGTCAACCGCGACGGCGGCTCCGGCCTGCGGCGGAGCCTCGACGACTCGCTCGACGCGCTGGCCGACGAGCGGGGCGTCGGTCGGGCCGCCCTCACCGAGGCCATCGAGGGCTACGAACTCACCGCGAAGGCCCACGAGAGCCCGGCCCGGAAAGTGCGAAACGGGGACGCCGACGCCGGCCTCGGGCTCCGCGCGACCGCGACGAAGCTCGGGCTCGGGTTCGTCCCGCTCGGGACCCAGTCGGTCCGCGTCCTCGCCGCTCCAGACCGGCGCGAGAAGCCGAGCGTCGCCGACTTCGAATCGATACTCGACGACCTCGAAGCGCGGACGGACGGCCTAGACGGATTCGACCCCCGCTGACGTCGGCGGTCGCGACCGGTTCCGGAGTTCGTCTGCCTGCGCGATCCCGTGCGCACCTCTCGGAATATGATAGTATATCTTCCGGGGGAAAAATACAATACTCGTATATGGGCGTATCACCTCTCGTTATTCGGTATTTCGAGGATATAGTTGTCTATATATCCCCACATTTCCGCATCTGGCGGCTACATTACTGATACTGCACACGCGTCGGTCGAAAAAGCGAACATATCCGTTTCCTTCTCGCTCGAACGGATCGAAGTAGGAACCGGCCGCCGATGGAATTGCGGGGGTCGGTCACTTCAGCCCCAGAATCGCCCGCGCTTCCGCCGTCGAAGCGACGGGGCGGCCCAGTTCGGCGGCCACCCGCACCACGCGCTCGACGAGGCGGGCGTTGCTCTCCGCGAGTTCGCCGCGCTCGTAGTAGACGTTGTCTTCGAGGCCGACGCGGACGTGGCCGCCGAACAGCACCCCCATCGCGGCGAAGGGCAACTGGTGGCGACCGAACCCGAGCGTGTTGAACAGCGCGCCCTCGGGGAGATTTCGGACGGCGTTGAGGAAGTTCCCGGGCGTCGGCGGGGCGAGCGTTCCCGGGCCGAAGATGAGGGTCGCGTACACGGGGTCGGCGAGGTCGCGCCGGTCGAGCAGGCCGCGGACCTCGTTCAGGTGGCCGTCGTTGAACGCCTCCAGTTCCGGCTTGATGCCGCGGTCGACCATCTCGGCGTGGAGCGAGTCGACCAGCGCGCGGGTGTTCTCGCTGGTCAGGCGGTCGTAGCGGTTCAGCGGCCCCATATCGAGCGACGCCATCTCCGGCGGCGGGTCGGTCCGAAGCGGCTGGTGGCGAACGTCGTCCGGCGCGCCCGTCCCGCCGGTCGAGTGCTGGATGATCACGTCGTCGGTGTGCCGGCGGACGGCGTCGTCGATCTCCTGGAACCGCGCCGTCTCGAACGAGCGCTCGCCGTTCGGTCGGCGAGCGTGGAGATGAACCACCGAAGCGCCCGCGGCCTCCACTTTTGCCGCCGCTCGACCGATCTCCGCGGGCGTCTCGGGGAGGTTCGGGTTCGCCTCCTTGCCGTGGACGCCGCCGGTCAGCGCCGCGGTGACGATCACCGGCTCCGCGGCGAGGTAGTCGTCGTATCCCACGGCTACTCGACCTCCGCGTGGGCGCGGTAGATCTCGCAGTCGCGCTCGTGGTCGAGGTCGTAGCGGTCGTTGCAGATGTCGGCCCGCATCGGCTGGACGAGCGACGACGACGCGGTGCAGTACGCCCGCTCGTGGTCGAACGACGCGTGCCCGTCGGCGCTTCGGTACTCGAGATAGGGACAGGCCATGGCCGGCGATACGATCCGGGGCGTGTTAACGCTTCAGTTGCCTCCGGTGACGTAGTAACACCGGCGTCCGCCGGTGACGCGGGGGTGAGAAAAGCTACTCAACCGTGGGGGCCGTATTCGTCGGTATGGCACCCGACACCGGCGGTCTGCACCACGTCACGGCCATCGCCGGCGACCCGGAGCGCAACGCCGAGTTCTACGTTGAGACGCTCGGCCTCCGGTTCGTCAAGCGCACCGTCAATCACGACGACCCCGGAACGTACCACTTCTACTTCGGCGACGGCGAGGGGACGCCGGGGACGAATATCACCTTCTTCCCCTGGACAGACAGCGGCCGACGGGGGACCTTCGGGGCAGGCCAGACGCAGACGACGGCGTACCTCGTCGACGAGGGCTCGATGGGCTACTGGCTCGACAGACTCGGCGACCGCAGCGTCGACGTGACGCGGACCGAGCGGTTCGACGAGACCGTCCTCCGGTTCGAGGACCCGGACGGTATCACCCTCGAACTCGTGGCGGCCGACGTGCCGTCGGACGCCGTCCCGTGGGACGACAGTCCCGTTCCGGCCGAACACCAGCTCCAGGGCTTCCACGGTGTCACACTGGCGCTCAGCGACATCGAACCCACGGCCGAGGTGCTCACGGACGTGCTGGGATACGTCCACGAAGCGACCGAGGACGGCCGCCACCGCTACCGGAGCGCGACCGGCGGCCCGGGTTCGGTCGTCGACCTGGTCGAAACGGACCTCGAACGGGGACGGATGGCCGTCGGAACGGTCCACCACGTCGCGTTCCGGGCCGAAACCACCGCGGACCTGGAGGCCTATCGCGAAGCGTACCAAGAACGCGGGATTTCGCCGAGTCCCATCATCGACCGCACGTACTTCCACGCGCTCTACGCCCGGGAGCCCGGCGGTGTCCTGTTCGAGATCTCAACTGCGGGCCCGGGCTTCACCGTCGACGAGGACCTCGACGACCTCGGCTCGCGGCTGACGCTCCCGGAGAAATTGGAACCGGACCGCGACGCCATCGAGCGACAGCTCCCCCCGTTCGAGAGGCCGAATCCCGAGGGAGGCGACTGAGTGGCGATGGCCAATCCGATCGGTGGGGACCTCGCCGCGCCGTTCCGGTTCGACTACGACCCGGCCGCGCTCCGGTACGGCCCCGGTAGCACGGCGTCACTCGGCGACGAACTCGCCGCGCACGGCTGCGACCGCGCGCTCGTCGTCTGCGGGTCGACCGTCGGCGAGACGCCGGCCGTGATGGACCCCGTCCGCGACGGTCTCGGCGACAGTCTCGCCGGCACCTTCGCGGAGACGACGCCGCAAAAGCGCCTCGGCACCGCATACGACGCCCTCGACGCGTTCCGAGCGGCCGACGCAGACTGCCTCGTCGCCGTCGGCGGCGGGAGCAGCCTCGACGTGGCGAAAATCGCCGGCGTCCTCGCCGCGACCGACCGCGACCCCGACGCCGTCGGTCGCACGCTCGTCGATACGGGGACGCTTCCGGTTCCCGACGCGGGGCTGCCGCCTGTCGTCGCCGTCCCGACGACGCTCGCCGGGGCCGACCTCTCGTCGGTGGCCGGCGTCACCGCGGCCCCCGACACCTGTCCGGTCGACGAACCGGTCAGCGGCGGCGTCGGCGACCCCGGCCTGATGCCGGCCGCCGTCTGCTACGACCCCGAGCTGGTGGCGACGACGCCGCGGACCGTCCTCGCCGCGTCCGCGATGAACGGCTTCGACAAGGGCGTCGAGACGCTGTACGCCGCGAACGCCACGCCGGTCACCGACGCCACGGCCTCGCGCGGCCTCGAACTGCTCACCGAGGGCCTGCTCGCCTACGGCGACGGCACCGAGGAGCCGTGGGTGTACCGCGCGCTCACCCAGGGAATCATGCTCGTCCAGTACGGCATCTCGCGGGCCGACGGGACGACGCTGTCGCTGATCCACGCCTTCGGCCACGGACTGACGCGCACCTACGCGGTCCAGCAGGGCGCGGCCCACGCGGTCGTCGCTCCGCACGCGCTCTCGTACCTGTTCGAGCGGGTCGACGGCCGGCGGGACCTGCTCGCCGACGCGCTCGGGGTCGGCGACGCCGACGACCCCGCCGCCGCAGTGGTCGACCGCGTGGCAGCAGTCGCCAGCGCCCTGTCGCTTCCGACGCGCCTCCGGGACGTTGACGGTCCGGACCGCGACGCGTTCCCGGCCGTCGCCGACGCCGTGCTCGCCGACTCGTTCATGGCGAACGCGCCGCCGGGGCTGGACCCGTCGACGGACGACCTCGAAGGCGTGCTCCGTGCGGCCTGGTAGGTCAGCGAACGGTCTCGACCGGGAGCGTCTGGTCGGCGCGCTTGACCTCGTGTTGCACGTCCCGTGGCGGTGTCGGTCAAACAACACCCGACGCTAGCATTCGGCAGCGAGAGCACTATCGGAGTCCCGTTCGTGACGACGGCCTGGTCGACCCGTCGTTCGCGAAAAACACATCAGTGATGAACCGCGAGCAATTCGTCGTAACGTACGTACTGCTGTTATTTATCTCTGCTAGACCGGTCGACGGCAGTGGCCCATCCCGATGGCATCGGTCCCGGCGGTTCGGGCCAGTGACCGACAGTACAGCTGACAGGTAGCCGAACTCACGACCCTGTTCACCGATCGCCTCGGAGCCGCCCGATCGACGAAATGATAAATATACTAGTATCAAGTGAATTCTGATAATACTGATGTGCCGATCGTACCGCGTGTTTCTTCGAGCGGTGAAATCAGACCAACAAATAGACTCTACCGACAGATGTGTCGCTCGAACTGTACGGCCGGCAGCGTTCGGTCGAACTCTCTCAGATCCTGCTATGACGCCAGTCAGAGTTAGTTGAGAGGGGTTCGAATAATATCGGGGGAGACAGCTACTACCTATGTTTATTCGATTATTTAGATAGAATAGTAAGAATTCGATAATATCGTATACGACGGTCGATTGGAGGGTCGCACTGTGGCGACTGACGCGACGTAATGGCCTAACCAGGGGTAACCTATTAGCGGGCCGCGAGTGAACGGTCACCAACAATGACCGACTCACCGGAGAAGCTCTCCGTCTGGTGTGCCGGCGAAGAGTGGTGTCCGATAACCACCACGGCGTCGCTCATCGGGAAGAAGTGGCACCCCGTCATCGTCCACCGACTGCTGGAGCACGGTCCCTCGGGGTTCAACGAGCTCAAGGAGAACGTCGACGGCATCTCCTCGAAGGTGCTGTCCGACAGTCTCGAAGACCTCCAAGAGAAGGGGCTGGTCGACCGAGAAGTCATCAGCGAACAGCCGTTTCGAGTCAATTACTCGCTGACGGAGCGCGGGGCGTCGCTCGAACCGGTCATCGACGAGATGGCGAAGTGGGGCCAGGAACACCTGGATGAACCGGCCGACGCGGACGACGGCATCCGGTGACGGCCGCCGGGCAATAGCTTTTGACGCTGCCCGGCCAATCTGGTGGTATGCCCGTAACTGACGAGGCGGAACTCCAAGCGATACTGGAACTGGACCGCGTCGCCGTCGTCGGCTGTTCGGCCAGCCCCGGCAAGGACGCCCACGAGATCCCGAAGTACCTCCTCGAGCAGGGCTACGACGTGATTCCGGTCAACCCCTTCGCCGACGAGATATTCGGCCGCGAGACGTACGACTCGCTCGCCGACGTGCCGGGCGAGGTGGACATCGTCGACGTGTTCCGGCCGAGCGAGGAGGTCAGCGACATCGTCGACGCGGCGCTGGAACGCGACGACGACGCCGTGATCTGGCTCCAGCTCGGAATCCACGACGACGAGGCCGTGGAGCGCGCGGAAGCGGCCGGTCGCCGCGTCGTCCAGGACCGGTGCATGAAGCCGACGCACCAGCAGCTCATGGGCTAACGTGGCCGGCCCGGACGACCGCGTCGCCCACGCCCGGTACGTCTATGGCGATGGCCGGACGATAGCCGACCATGCTCCCGTGGGACGCGGGGTCCTACTGGCTCGTACGGGTCCTGTTTCACAGGGGACTCGCGGCGATCTACCTGCTCGCCTTCCTCGTCGCGGCCAAACAGTTCCGGCCGCTCGCGGGCGAGGACGGCCTGCTTCCGATCCGGCAGTACGTCGACCGTCACTCGTTTCGAGAGCGGCCCAGCCTGTTCTACTACTATCCGAGCGACCGCGTCATCGGCGTCGCGGCGTGGGCCGGCGTCGGCCTCTCGGCGGTCGCGCTCGCGGGCGGCCCCTCGTGGCTCCCGACGCCCTACGCCGTCCCGGCGTCGATAGCGCTCTGGCTCGCGCTGTGGGGGCTGTACCTCTCCTTCGTCAACGCCGGGCAGACGTTCTACGGGTACGGCTGGGAGTCGATGCTGCTGGAGACCGGCTTCCTCGCAGCGTTTCTCGGAGCCGGGCCGACGGGGCCGCCGGTGGTCGTCGTCTGGCTCCTGAAGTGGGTGCTGTTTCGCAACATGTTCGGCGCGGGCCTCATCAAACTCCGCGGGGACGACTGCTGGCGGGACTGCACCGCGCTCGACTCCCACTACGAGACCCAGCCGATCCCCAACCCCGTGAGCTGGTACGCCCACCACCTGCCCGACCGCTTCCACAGGGTCGAAGTGCTCGGGAACCACGTCGTCGAAGTCGCGGTCCCGTTCCTCTACTTCGCGCCCCAGCCCTGGGCCTCGGTCGCTGGCGCGGCGACCGTCGGCTTCCAGGGGTGGCTCATGGTCACGGGGAACTTCTCGTGGCTCAACGCCCTCACCATCGTCCAGGCGGTCGCGACGTTCAGCGACGGCGTGCTCACCGCCGTCCTGCCGGTCACCGCGCCGACGGCGTCTAGCCCGCCGCTGTACCTCCAGGTCCTCGCTCTCGCCCTCGCCGCCGTCGTCCTCTGGCGGAGCGTCGGCCCGGCGCGAAACATCCTCTCGGAGCGCCAGGTGATGAACACCGCCTTCGACCCGCTGCACCTCGTCAACACCTACGGCGCGTTCGGGTCGATCACCCGCGACCGCTACGAGATCGTCGTCCAGGGGACGGCCGAAGACGCGGTGACGCCCGATACGGAGTGGGAGACCTACGAATTCAAGGGCAAGCCGACCGACCCTGGCCGGCGACCGCGACAGGTCGCACCCTACCACTATCGGCTGGACTGGCAGCTGTGGTTCGCGGCGATGGCCCCGACGCCCCACCGGAGCCCGTGGTTCCTGGCGCTGTTGCAAAAGCTCCTCGACGGCGACGAGGCGACGCGCGCTCTCCTCGAATCGGTCCCGTTCCCCGAGGGGACGCCGACGCACGTCCGCGCGGTCCGCTACCGCTACCGGTTCACGACTCCGGAGGAACGCCGCGAGACCGGCCGATGGTGGGTCCGCGAGCGGGTGGGGACCTACGTCAGTCCGGTCGGCGAGGGCGACCTGCGGCTCACCCGGGCCTGACGCCGACTATAGTAGCCATTGAAAGTCAGTACACACCCGATCGCACGACAGCAGTGCGATCGGTGTGTTTATCGTTTCAATTGTTACTATAGCAGTTCGAATCGCCCGTGCTCGCCGGCGGCGTCTTCGAGAGGTACTTCCCCCACCGACTCCGGTCGTCCGCGACGCGGCGGTAGGCGCGCTCGCGGAGCCGTTCGTAGTCCTCGAACTGGTCGAGGAACTCGATCACCGGGCGCGCCAGCTCGCCCGGGCCGGTCCGCGCCAGCGCCGCCTCGATGGACGCGCCACAGGAGTACACCTCGTCCCCGGTGACGAAGTGCGAGCAGGACTCGTAGTCCTCGGGCAGTCGCGCCAGCAGGTCGTCGTCGAGTTCCGAGAACCCGACGATGTCGACGTCCGAGCGGGTCCGGACGAAGTCGGCGCACCAGGTACAGAAGCCGCAGTCGTCGTCGTAGACGAGTGTACCGTCGCTCATATCCGTGTCTAGGGAGGCGACGCACAAACGGGTTCCGCCGGTCGGCAGGACTTTACCGCCGCTCGTGCCAGAACGACGCATGGAGCGGTTCGTCGAACTCGTGGTCGCCGGCGGGCTGGCGACCGTCGCCGGACTCTGGGTGACGCGGCTGGCGGCGTCCCGCTCGTCCCTGTGGCTCGCCGGGGCCGCGCTCGCGGGCCTCGGACTGCTCGCTCTCGGCGCGGGAATCGCCCGCGAAGTGTCGCCTGCCTGGTGACGAGACGCCGGAGCGGTATCGCGCCACGCGACGCCAACTGTTTTGGCCGCCCGCGCCCTCGGAACGGACATGAACGAAGCAGAGGTCGCCGCGCTCATCGAGGACGAACTGCCGGACGCGACGGCGACGGTCACCACGCCGCGAGACCCCGACGACGACAAGCACTACGCCGTCCGGGTGGTCTCGCCGGCCTTCGAGGGAGAGACGCTCGTCGACCAGCACCAGCTCGTCCACGACGCGCTGGGCGAACACCTCACCCGCGATATTCACGCCATCGAACTCCGGACGCTGACGCCCGACGAGGCGGAGTAGCCGGACTCGTCAGGGCCACCACCGGGTCCACGCTCGCGGTCCTTGCCCAGTCGTCGGTACGCCTTTACCCGTGGTCGCACTAGGGCAGGTATGGCATTCGAACCCGAAGAGGTCTCACCCGAGGAGGTCACCGACCACGTCGACAGCGCCATCGCGGACAACGAGGTCGTCCTGTTCATGAAGGGCGACGAGCTGATGCCCCAGTGTGGCTACTCCCGGAAGGCGCTCGGGCTGCTCACACAGTACCGAGACGACGTAGAGACCGTGAACGTGCTGCGCGCGACCGACGCCTACCGCGAGGCGCTGGAGCGCCACAGCGGCCGCGAGACGATTCCCCAGACGTTCGTCGACGGGGAGTTCATCGGCGGCAGCGACATCCTCGAACAGCTCGACGAACGCGGTGAACTCGAAGCGAAAATCGGCGGCTAAGTCCCTATTCGTCGTCTTTCATCTCGCCGAGTTTGTCGACGAGGTCGCTCGTCGACGCCTCCGTCTCGAAGGAGACCGAGCCGTCGTGGTCGTTCTCGTGGACGGCGACGCCGTCGCTGTCGTCCGCGTCTACGTTGTTGTCCTTCTGCTCGGATTCGTCGTAGCTACCAAAACCCATGTCTCGTACGGGGGGCGTGGGACACTAAAATCAGACGATCTCGCGGGCCGGACGCTACCAGCTACCATTCCACGACGACGCACTGGTGTCCCGCGACGACTGGTGAAACCGGACGGCGGCGCCCTGTAAGCAAAGGTTCTTAACTGTCCTCGTTCTCCCACCTAGATAACGGCACCCGAGAGCCGTGGTTTTCCGACGGCTATCGCGCCTCCACCGGAATCTTCAAAGCTATGAGTTCAGCAGACGAGACACTTGAGAGAATCAAAGCACAGGTCGAAGCGGAGACGCCAGACGACATCGAGATCGAGTCCGTCGAGTTCGAAGGGCCGGAACTCGTAATCTACACGCCCGACGCGCGGACCGTCGCCAACCGCGACGGCATCGTCAGGAACCTCGCACAGACGCTTCGCAAGCGCATCAACGTCCGCCCCACGCAGGAGGCGCTGGTCCCCCACGAGGAAGCACGGGTCCGCATCACCGAGACCATCCCCGAGGACGCCGGCGTCCAGAACCTCGATTTCGACAGCCAGACCGGCGAGGTGTTCATCGAGGCCGAGAAACCCGGCCGCGTCATCGGCCGTCACGGCGCGACGCTGGACGAGATTTCGGGCTCGGTCGGCTGGACGCCCGAAGTCGTCCGCACGCCCCCGATGGAGTCCTCGACGGTCTCCAACGTTCGAAACTTCCTCAAGCAAGAGCGCGACGACCGCCGTGACATCCTCCAGCGCGTCGGCCGGCAGATCAACCGCCCGATGACGAACGACGACGACTGGGTGCGCCTGACGACGCTCGGGTGCTGTCGGGAGGTCGGCCGCGCGTCGTTCATCCTCTCGACCCCCGAGTCGCGCATCCTCATCGACTGCGGCGACAAGCCCGGCGCGGAGGGCGAGGTCCCGTACCTCCAGGCCCCCGAAGCGCTCGCCGCGGGCCCGAACTCGCTGGACGCGGTGGTCCTGACCCACGCCCACCTCGACCACTCCGCGCTCATCCCGATCCTGTTCAAGTACGGCTACGACGGCCCCATCTACACCACCGCCCCGACGCGGGACCTGATGGGCCTGCTCCAACTGGACTACCTCGACGTGGCCTCGAAGGAGGGACGCACGCCGCCCTACGAGAGCCAGCAGGTCCGTAACGCGCTGAAACACACGATCCCGCTGGAGTTCGGCAACGTCACCGACATCGCCCCCGACGTGAAGCTGACGATGCACAACGCGGGCCACATCCTCGGCTCCGCGGTCTGTCACTTCCACATCGGCGAGGGCCGGTACAACGTCGCGTTCTCCGGCGACATCCACTACAAGGACACGCGCCTGCTCGACGGCGCGGTCAACGACTTCCCGCGGGTGGAGACGCTCGTCCTCGAATCGACCTACGGGGGCAAGAACGACTACCAGACCGACCAGTCCGACTCCGAGCGCGTCCTGCGCGACGTGATCAACACCGCCCACGAGAAGGAGGGCCACATCCTCATCCCCGCCTTCGCCGTGGGCCGCTCGCAGGAGCTCATGCTCGTCCTCGAAGAAGCCATGCGAAAGGGCGACATCCCGACGATGCCGGTGTACTTAGACGGGATGATCCGCGAAGCGACGGCTATCCACACCGCCTACCCCGAGTACCTCCGCGACGACCTCCGCCAGCGCATCCTCTACGAGGACGAGAACCCCTTCCTCGCCGAGCAGTTCGAGCAGGTCGACGGCGGCGAGGAGATGCGCCGCGACATCACCGACGACGAGCCGGCCATCATCCTGACCACCTCCGGGATGGTCACCGGCGGCCCGGTGATGTCCTGGCTCCGCCTGCTGGGCAGCGACCCGGACAACACGATGGTGTTCGTCGGCTACCAGGCCGAAGGGACCCTCGGTCGCCAGATCCAGCGCGGCCAGGACGAGATCACGCTCGGCGACGGCAGCGGTCCGCGCGCCGAGCGGGTGAGCCTCAAGATGGACGTGGAGACGGTCGACGGCTTCTCCGGTCACGCCGACCGCCAGGGGCTCGAATCCTTCGTCGAGACGATGCACCCCCGCCCCGAGAAGATCCTCTGTGTCCACGGCGACGAGTCCTCGACGAACCAGCTCTCCTCGGCGCTGTACCAGAAGTTCAACATGCGGACGCACAACCCGAAGAACCTCGAAACCTTCCGGCTGTCCTGATCGCGGGGCAGTCCGCCTGTCGGCCGCTTCCCGGCTACTCCTCGGCGATATTCAGTTCGGCTAGCAGGCGAGCCGTGATGACCTGCTCGACGATGGATACGAGGACCGAATCGTCCGTCGTGTAGTCGGCGAAGATGCCGAGCGGAATCTCGCCGCCGGCCATCTCCCGGTGGCCGCCGGCGCTGCCCACGTCGTCGAAGGCGTCATCGAGCGCGTCCCCCACGTGGATACGCGAGTCCGTCGACCGGGCGCTGAGCTGGATGCTGTCGTCGACGATGCCGAAGACGATGGCCGTCTCGACGCCTTCGAGCGTCGCCAGGTAGTCGGCGGCCTGCGGCAGGGCGTCGCGCTCTGACGTCCGGCCGACGTGCGAGATGAGGACCGAGCCCTTGACGTTCCGGTTCTCGATGGCGTCACCGATGGCGTCGATGGTGGCCCCGCTGACCGACGGCGACGCCAGCGTCCGCAGGAGCGACGAGTCCGCCCGGTCGGTGAGAAAGCCCGCCGCCCCGTACTCGTCCGGCGTCGTCCCGCGGAGGAACCCGAGCGTCTCGCGGCGGATGGCGAACAACAGCGCCGTCGCCACCTTCGGGTCGAGTTCGATCTCGAGGTCGCGGACGTACTCCGTCAGTATCGTCGCCGTCGCGCCGATGTGCTCCCGGTGGTCGACGAAACGTCCCTCGATGTCTTCGGCGGGGTGGTGGTCGATGACGATGTCGACCGCCACGTCCTCGGGGACGCGGTTGTTCGTGCCGGGCACGGAGTGATCGACGAACGCCAGCAACTCCGTCGACGGTCGGTCGCGGACGACGTCGGGGTCGAACTCCCGGAGGTCCATGTCGAGGAGGTTGACGAACGAGCGGTTCTGCTGATGGGAGATCTCGCCGCTGTAGAGGATCCGCCGCTCGTCGATGCCGACGTGGCCCGCGATGCGACCCAGCGCGAGCGCGCTCGCCAGGCAGTCCGGGTCGGGGTTGTTGTGACAGACGATGGTGAGCGCTTCCGCTTCGCCGAGCAACTCCGCCAGTTCCATTGCGGGACGCATCTTCTGGTGTCGCTTGGGGCTCCCGACACAAGCGTCTATGGGCGCCACGTCGCAGGCGTCTCTCGCCGAGCGGGTCCGACAGTGACTACTCGGAGTACTCGTAGGGAGCGCGGTCACCGTCGGTGTCGACGTACGCGTCGTTGCGTTCCCACCCGCCGTCGTCGGTCTCGACGAGGTACTCGCCGTAGTACGGGACCCGCGTGTCGACCGTCTCGCGGAACGCCGCCCGCATCGACGACTTGTCGTCGCCGATGTCCCGGAGGTCGTCGTTGCGGTTCAGACAGCCCTTGAGGTAGCCGTCGTGGGTCAGTCGGACGCGGTGGCAGTTGGCACAGAAGTCCGCGTTGCCGACGGGGTCGACGATCTCGACCATCCCGCTGTTGCGTGCGTCGACCGGGGGCGTCCGCACGCCGCCGTCCGAGGCCGCGAGCGAGGTCCCGGTGTGGGCCGCCTCGTCCGCGTCGGCGTCGCTTTCGCTGTGGATCCAGTAGCGCTTGCGGTCGTGCATCTCCCGGTGTTCGACCCGGTCGGCGCGGTCTTCGAGCCAGTCGTGGACGCGCTGGATGTCGATGGCCCACTCCGGGTGGCCGGCCAGTTCCGGCATGTACTCGATGAGCTGGAGCTGGAGGCCGGGGTTCTCGGCGACGTGGTCGACCATCTTCGGGACGTAGCCCGCGGTGGGCTCGAAGACGACCATGTTGAGCTTCACCGGGGCCAGTCCGGCGTCCAGGGCCGCCTCGACGCCTTCGAGAACGCGGTCGTAGGCCCCGCTCTGTGTCAGTTCCGCGAACGCGTCGGCGTCGAGCGCGTCCTGCGAGACGTTGACCCGTTCGAGGCCGGCGTCGACCAAGTCGTCAGCGCGGCCGGGAAGGAAGGTCCCGTTGGTCGTCATCGACACCTCCATCTCGTCGGGCGCGCGCCGGACGATGTCTTCGACGTCCTCGCGCAGCATCGGCTCCCCGCCCGTGAACTTCACCGAGTCGACCCCGAACTCGGCCGCGACTTCGAGGAAGGCGACGACGGTGTCCGTCGAGAGTTCGTCGTCCTGTGGCTCCATCGGGCCGCGCGTGTCCCCGAGTCCTTCGTTGTGGCAGTAGACGCAATCGAAGTTACACCGATCGGTGAGCGAGACCCGCACTCCCGTCACCTCGCGGCCGAAGTCGTCCTCGAGCATTTCCTTGGTACGGATTCACAGCACAGCGTCTTAAATGGCGTGAATGCAACAGTACGCGCCGGTCGATCGTGGCTTCGTGTGGCGAACTGGCCACGCGCGACAACGGTGTCACAAACGGGGCGCACGCTCACAACTGCTCGGCGACCGCGTCCAGTTCCGCAGGGGTGTTGACGTTCTCCAGCGATGGGAGCGCACCGTGTCGCCGGATCGCTTCGCGCTGGACGACCGCGCAGTCCAGTTCCGCCACCGCGTCGCGGAGTCGGCGCTCTCCCCGCTCCAGCGCGCCCCGACAGGCCGCCAGCATCGGTTCGGTCCGGTAGACTGCCTGTGCCGGCTGGAGCCACTCGTCCGGTCGGGGGACCGCCCCGTCGCGTCCGCGGGCCCGCTCGAAGAGGTAGGTGACGAACGCCGGATCGACCAGTGGCATGTCGCAGGCGACGACGGCGGCGTACTCGCTCTCGACGGCGGCGAGACCGGCGGCGACGCCGGCGACGGGGCCTTCGTCCGGCCGCTCATCCGTAGCGAATGTCACGCCGTCGAGGCCGTCGAGCGCCGCTGTGATGGACGTGACCTGTTCCGCACGACAGTTGACGACGAGCCCGTCCACCGCGGAGTCGAGCCGGTCAGCGACGCGACGGATCATCGGCGTCCCCGCGAGATCGGCGACCGCCTTGTCGCGACCGCCAAAGCGCGTCGAGCGACCCCCGGCCACGACGACGCCAGTACGCATACGCGCCCCTTGTCGCACACGGTAGATAGGTGCTTCGTGAGACCGACCACCGGTCGGACGACTCTCGAATCGGTTCCGTGTGGACATCGTCGGCAGCCTTCTCTTCCACCGCATTCAGATGAGGTCTCGAAAATACAAGACTGAAGAAAAGAGATATGAATTCATAAGTAAAAAATCTCTAACGATATTTCGGATATATGGTCTTAGTTTACAGAATAAATATTCAAATAGTGGATTTCCTTCCTCGACTTCAGGGAATCTCTTTCCCAAATACCGCCCGACACGAAAATAATAGGTGTACTCATGTTATTCAGACGCTTATTCGAGTCTGGTCGCACCGACCTGACCGCTCGGCCAGCAGTGTGGGAATATGTTCCATATTGTTGAACGAGCGTCTTCCTGTCAGTCGGTACGAATGACGCTCGAACAGCTAAGTCTTTCAGAGAAAATAGGGGAGGTAACTAATCACACATCCGATCGTAGGAACCGAAACTGAACGGATCCGAAAGGGAGAGTAGTGCCGCTGTCGCTCAATTCTACACTGATTGAGATAGGTACTCGGATCCGAAACAACATTATAAACCATGGACAGAACGTCTACCGCTCGTTCGGCAGATCGCGATCTTCTGCGCCCACACCGTTCAGTTATAGTGAACATCCGCGTCACGAATAGGTGACGTTCAGTTCGATCACGTTCGCCACTTCGAGGACCTTCTGGGCGAGTTCCTCGCGGAAGCGCTCGCCACGGAACCGGTTCGTCGGGCCGGAAACGCTGATCGCGCCGATGACCTCGTGGTCGTGGTTGAGAACCGGAGCGGCCACGCAGCGGAGGCCTTCGAGTCGCTCCTCGTCGTCGAAGGCCACCCCGCGGTCGCGGACGTCTGCCAGCGCGTCGGCCAGTTCCTCGCGGGTGTCGATCGCCTTCGGCGGTTCACCACCGAGGCCGTGACGGTCGACGATGTCGTCGACGCGCTCCGCCGGCAGGTGCGCCAAGATCGCCTTCCCGAGCGCCGTCGTGTGCAACGGGACCCGCGTGCCGATGTGGGCCTTGACCCGGACCGCTTTGTCGCCCCTGGCCCGGTAGAGGTACGAACCGCGGCCGTGCTCCTCGACGAGGATGTTCGCCAGTTCTCCCGTTTCCTCCGCTAACCGATCGACCTCCGGCTTCGCGATCCGGAACAGTTTCCGGTGGTGGCGTGCGTACGCGCCGAGTTCCAGGAACCGGAGACCAACCTCGTAGACGCCGTCCTGTTTCACCACGTACTCTTCCTGTTCGAGCGTACTGAGATAGTTGTGAATCGTGCTCTTGGGCACGTCGAGGTGCTGTGCCAGTTCGGTGACTCCGGCGCCGTCCAGGTCGCGGAGGGCGTTGAGGACCTTGAACGTGGTCTCGACGGACTTCACCGGGTTCCGGGCGGTGTTGGCCATAGCAGATGTATGGGGGCTCTACTACTAAACAGTTGTTCACCCATATGGGACGAATCCGCGTCGGAAGTGTGCTATCCGGCAGCCGAAGCGACCCCGGCGCGAATCGCCGCAGGTAGCTGATGCGAGGGAGTTCAGGTGACCTGGACGAACCGCGATGGTTTGCCAACCAGGCGATCACTGTGAGCGCGGTGTCTCGATCTGTGTGGTCTCGAACGGCAGTCTCGGTCGCTCTGTTCCGGACGCCGCGTCCGCAGTTGCTGCTCGCCTCCCGGCATTCGACAACCGGTGATACACAACCGTTCCATATACCGGAACGAGTGTCCGCCCGAGACGCCGGCCGAAATGCGGCGAACGGCTCTCTCAGGAGTGCGTCACGTTCAGCTCGATCACGTTCGCGGTTTCCAGTACCTTCTGTGGGAGTTCCTCGCGGAAGCGCTCGCCACGGAACCGGTTCGTCGGGCCGGCGACGCTGATCGCGCCGAGCACGCGGCCGTCGTCGGCCCGAACTGGCGCGGCCACACAGCGGAGGCCGTCGAGGCGCTCCTCGTCGTCGAAGGCGACGCCGCGCTCACGGACCGCTTCGAGCGACGCGTCGAGGGCGTCGCGGCTGTCGATGGACTGGGCAGTCGGGCCGCCCAGTCCGTGTCGCTCGACGATGTCGTCGACGCGCTCGCTCGGTAGATGTGCCATGATCGCCTTTCCGAGCGCGGCGGTGTGGAGGGGGATCCGCGTGCCGACGTGTGCCTTCACCGTGACGGCGTCGGCCCCTTGCGCCCGATAGAGGTAGATACCCTTGCCGTGTTCCTCCACCAGGACGTTCGCGAGTTCGCCGGTCTCGGCGGCGAGTCGGTCCACGTCCGGTTTCGCGACTCGAAAGAGTTCTTCGCGGTGTCTGGAGTACGCACCCAGTTCGAGAAATCGGAGTCCGACCCGATATCGGTCACCCGACTTCGTGACGTATTGCTCCTGTCTGAGGGTACTGAGATAGTTGTGGACGGTGCTTTTCGGGATGTCGAGATGTCGCGCCAGCTCCGACAGCCCCGCGCCGTCTAACCCCTTCAGCGCGTCGAGGATCTCGAACGCCGTGCCGACCGATTTGACCGCTGGTCTCTCGGTTCTCGCCATGCAAATCAGTACTCGTCACTTCGTGGCCGACAATATATAACGATTTTTAGTTAGAGAGGCGGCCGGGGCCGATCGGTCGCTCGGCCTCAGTCCCAGATTTGTGACACGTCGAACACCGGCTTGCACGTCTCGCCGGCGACGAACGCCTCGAAGGCCTCGTCCGCCGTTTCGAGCGAGAAGCGGTCGTCGATGAACGTCTCGCAGTCCACGTCGCCGCTGTCGATCAGCCGCAGCGAGCGCTCGAAGTCCTCGTACATCGACGCGTAGGAACACTGGAGGTCGATCTCAGAGCGGACCAGCGGCGAGTACTCCATCGTCGTCTCGCCCGTCTGGCCGACGAGGACGATCTGGCCGCCCTTCCGGACGGCGTCGACGGCCGACGGGAGTCCGGAGGGGTGACCCGTAGTGTCGAAGACCACGTCGTAGCCGATGCCGTCTGTCTGCTCCGCGCGGCGCGCCTCGAAGTCGTCCTCGGCGACGTTGATCGTCTCGAAGCCGAACTCCTCGGCGAGCGGAAGTCGATACTCGGCGTCGGGGCCGACGCCGGAGACGGTGACAGTCCCCCCCTGGGCGCTGGCGATCTGTGCCGTCAGCTGGCCGATCGGGCCCGGCCCCTCGACGAGGACGCGGTCGCCGGGGGAGACCCGGGAGTTCTCGATGACCGCGCGCGCGCGGCGATGCTCGTCGGCTCGACGACCGCGGCGTGTTGCTGTTCGACGGAGTCCGGGACGGGGTGGAGCGCCCGCTCGGGGACGGCGACGAACTGCTCGTACGCGCCGTCGTGGTCGACGCCGGTGATGACCGCGTTCTGACAGACGTTCGGCGAACCGATCTCGCACTGGTAGCAATCGCCACAGCCGCGGATCGGCCGCTCGACGACGCGGTCGCCGACCTCGAACTTCGTGACGGCGTCGCCTGTCTCGACGATACGACCGGCGTACTCGTGGCCGATGACGGTCGGGAGGGTCATCCGCTCGAAGGCCGATTCGAACTCGTAGATGCCCGCGTCGCTGCCACAGAGACCGGCGTAATCGACTTCGACGACAGCCTCGTCGGGGGCCGGTTCCGGCCGCTCTCTGTCGACGAACTCCATCGCGCCGCTGGTACGGCTAACTTTGGCTAATCCACGCATGTATATACGGTGTTCGTCGGTCCGTATAATTCTATGGAATCGCGCCGGACGGTCCACAAGCGTAATATACGAACCCTCCGTCGATTCTCACATGGTTTCCTACGAACACACGCCGGTAACGGTCAGTGACAAGCGCGCCGTGGTCGTCGGCGGGACCAGCGGCATCGGGCAGGCGATCGCGCTCGGCTTCGCCGCCGAGGGGGCGGACGTCATCGCCACGAGCCGAAGCGAGGACGCGGTCGACGCGACGGCCGACGCCATCGAGGAGCGGGGGGCGAACACCGCTCGCGTCACCTGCGACGTGACGGACGCGGACTCGCTCGAAGCGGTCCGCGAGGCGGCCGTCGACGCGTTCGGCGGCGTCGACGTGGTCGTCGCCTCCCAGGGCGCGATCTCCCGCAAGTCCGTCCTCGGCATCGACGACGAGGACTGGGACTTCGTCACCGACGTGGCGCTGAACGGCGTCCGAAAGGTCACACAGGCGTTCGCGCCCGCGATGGACGAGGGCGGCTCGATCGTCAACATCTCGTCGCTCGCCGCTCGGCTGGCGATGTCGAACCTCCCCGCCTACTCTGCCGCGAAGGGCGGCGTCGAAGCGTTCACGCGCGTCTCGGCGAAGGAACTGTCTCCGGACGTGCGCGTCAACGCCATCGCGCCGGGATACGTCATCACGCCCCAGAACGCCGACACCTACGCGGAAGGCACCGAGAAGCGCGAGCGCATCGACGATCGGTGTCCGCTCGGTCGTGTCGCCGAGCGCGAGGAGATCGTCGGCGCGGCGATCTTCCTCGCGAGCGACGCCTCGTCCTACGTCACCGGCGAGGTGCTCACCGTCGACGGCGGCTTCGCGGACAGCACCTTCTGAGCGCGGGAGCGCCCGCTTCATTTTTCGACACCGCTGCGCGCACACGGAGAGTCGACGACGGAACGGAGAAGAACGACGGCCCGCGGGCGAACCCCAGATTACAGCTGGAGCGTCTGCGCGGTGAGGTCGAGCTGGCGGTCGTGGAGCGCGTCTCCGGTCCGGTTGTCGAAGACGTGGACCGTGTCCTCGGGGATGTGGATCGTCGCACGCGACCCCTCGGCGACCTCGCGAAGTCCCGATGTGACCGCGACCATGTCCTCGGACATGTCGTCGGTCCCCGGGAACGAGAGGTGGACGACGTTCTGGTCGCCCATCGGCTCCACGACGGTCACGTCCATCTCGTACTCGTGGTCCGGGTCGTCCCCGACCGCCGCGTCGTCGAGCACGACGACCTCCTCGGGCCGGATGCCGAGGACGATGTCCGACGCCCCGTCCACGTCGTCGTCGATCTGCGGGCCGAACGGGTACTCGAAGTGGTCGTGGACGAACGACGACCCCTCGTAACTGCCATTGAAGAAGTTCATCGACGGCTCGCCGATGAACTCCGCGACGAAGAGGTTGTTCGGCTCGTGGTACAGCTCCAGCGGCTCGCCGACCTGCTGGAGCTCGCCCTGGTCGATGACGGCGATGCGGTCGGACATCGTCATCGCCTCGGTCTGGTCGTGGGTGACGTACACCGTCGTCACGCCGAGCTGGCGCTGGAGCTGCTGGAGTTCGGTCCGCATCTCCGCGCGCAGCTTCGCGTCGAGGTTGCTGAGCGGCTCGTCCATCAGGAACAGTTCGGGATCTCGGACGATGGCGCGACCGAGCGCGACCCGCTGTTGCTGACCGCCCGAGAGCTGGCCCGGCTTGCGGTCGAGCAGGTCGGAGATGCCCATCATCGACGCGACCTCCTCGACGCGTTCCTGGATGTCGCTGTCGGGCAGGTCCGTCGACTGCTCCAGCCCGAAGGAGATGTTCCGCCGGGCCGAGAGGTGGGGGTACAGCGCGTAGGACTGGAACACCATCGCGATGTCGCGGTCCTGCGTGTCCACGTCGTTGATGACGCGGTCGCCGAGGCGGATCTCGCCCTCGGTGATCGTCTCCAGACCGGCGATCATCCGCAGCGTCGTGGACTTGCCACAGCCCGAGGGGCCGACGAGCACGAGGAACTCCTCGTCCTCGATCTCGACCGACACGTCGTCGACTGCGACGACCTCCTCCTCGTCGTCCTGATACACCTTCGTCACGTGATCGAGTGTCAGACTGGACATTATACGTTTCGCACCTCCAGTTCGGTTTCGAGACGCCTGTTGTGCAAGGCGTCACCGGTGGCCGTCTCGAAGACGTGGACCGCCCCGGGGTCGATGGACACGACCACGTCAGTCCCCGCGTCGACGACGGTCGTTCCGGACGTGACCGCGTGCAGCAGTTCGTCACCGCCCGTGTCGTCGGGGTGACGCAGGTGGATCACGTTCTGGTCGCCGTGGGGTTCCACGACGGAAACGGTCATCTGGAACTCGTGGTCGCCGAGCGAGCCGGAGCCGTCCTCCGGGAACCGCCGGAGGTTGATGTCCTCCGGCCGGACGCCGAGGACGACGCCCTCGACGCCGCCGACGTTCTCTCTGATCGGCTCGTCGAACGGGTACTCGATGTACGTCCCGACGAACGTGCCGTTCTCGTTGGTCCCCTCGACGAAGTTCATCGCGGGCTCGCCGATGAACCCGCCGACGAACCGGTTGGCGGGCGCGTGGTACAGCTCCAGCGGTTCGCCCACCTGCTGGAGCGTCCCGTCGTTCATCACGGCGATGCGATCGGACATCGTCATCGCCTCCGTCTGGTTGTGCGTCACGTACACCGTCGTCACGTCGAAGCGGTGCTGGAGCTGCTGGAGTTCGGTGCGCATCTCCGCCCGCAGCTTCGCGTCCAGGTTGCTGAGCGGCTCGTCCATCAGGAACACTTCGGGGTCCCGGACGATCGCTCGCCCCAGCGCGACCCGCTGTTGCTGGCCGCCCGAGAGTTCCCCGGGCCGGCGGTCGAGCAGGTCGGAGATGCTGAGCAGGTCGGCGATCTCCTCGACGCGGGCGTCGCGTTCCTCGCTCGTGTACCCCGGCTCCTCCTCCAGCCCGAACCGGACGTTCTCCCGGACGGTCATGTGGGGGTAGAGCGCGTAGTCCTGGAACACCATCGCGATGTCCCGGTTCTGGGGCACGCGGTAGTTCATGTGCTCGCCGCCGATGTAGATACTGCCCTCGGTGGGGGTCTCCAGGCCGGCGATCATCCGCAACGTCGTGGACTTGCCACAGCCGGACGGCCCGACGAGCACGAGGAACTCGCTGTCGGGGATGTCGAGCGACAGATTCTCGACTGCCGTGGTGTCGCCGAACCGCTTCGTCAGATTCGATATTTCGATTCGTCCCATTGTTATCCTCCAGATTTCAGGCCTTCAGCGAACTGTTCTGCGAACGCCACGTAGATGATCAGCGTCGGCAGCGCCGCGAGGAACGCCGCGGACATCCGGATCCCGAAGTCGATCCCGGAGGTCGACGCCCCGACGGCCGGCAGGATCAGCGTCACGACCGCCTCGGGCGTGTCCGAGCCCGTGATGAGCGTGAACGCGAACAGGAACTCGTTGTAGATCTGGGTGAACTGGTAGATGAACACCACGCCGAACATCGGCTTCGAGATCGGCAGGATGATCCGGCGGTAGATCTTCGTGATCGACGCGCCGTCGATCTTCGCGGCCTCGACGTACGACGAGGGCAGTCCCTGGTAGTACGACCGGAACAGGATCGTACAGATGGGGATCCCGTACGCGATGTGCGTGATCATCAGCGGCACGAGATTCGCGTGGTAGTCCTGCAGGATGGGGGCCGCGACGAACAGCGGCCGCATCATCGAGGCGAGCGGGAAGATGTTGTTCCAGAACCGCGCGAGCGGGACCAGAACCGCCTGGTACGGCAGGAAGATGCCGATGAGGAACAACACGAGCATCCCCATCTGACCGCGCCAGTCGACCATCGTGAGGCCGTAGGCGGCCATGCTCCCGAGCAGGACGCTCCCGATGGTCGCCGGGATGGCCATGAACAGGGAGTTGAAGAACGCGCCCGAGAGCGCGTTCAGGGCGAACGTCATGTTGTCGAGCGTGAACCCCTCAGCGAGCGGCGGCATGAGCGGGATCGTCTCCGCGACGGCGCGGTTGGTCTTGAACGCCGTCATGATTCCCGTCTCGAGCGGTGCGAGGAAGAACCCGATGAACAGGATGACGAGGACGTACTGCCCGATCCGATTGAGGTCGAAGTCCTCGACGAGCGATGCCACGTCGAACGTCTGGTCTGATGATGAACCTGCCATTGTCAGAGGCTCCCCTGTCTGTACTGGTAGTAGAGATACGGTGCGATGACGCCCAGCGCCAGGATGAGCAGATACGTGGCGATGGCAGCCGAGTACGCCCACTTACCGAGTTTGAACGCCTGACGGACCATCAGCGTCGCCAGGATGTCGGTCCCGTTCGGCGGCCGGTAGCGTCCCGTGAGCGAGTACAGGAAGGTGAACGCCTTGAGCGCGAACACCATCAGGACGACGGCTGCGCTGACCGACGCCTCCTTGAGCTGCGGAATGATGATCTTGATGTACGTCGTGAGCGTGCTCGCGCCGTCGACCCGCGCCGCCTCGAACTGGTCGTCGGGCAGCGACCGCAGGCCGGCGAGATACACGACCATCGTGTACCCGCTGAACTGCCAGATGAGCGCGAAGATGACCGAGCCGAGCGCGATCGACGGATTCCCGATCCAGTCGACCGGCCCGATACCGATCCCCCTGGTGATGATGTTCATCAGCCCCACGTCGTAGTTGTACAGCCAGAGCCACACCTGCGCGGTGATGACGAACGACAGCGCCATCGGCAACAGGTAGATCGTCTGAACGGTGTTCTCGTGTCGAATGCCCTGATCCAGCAGGACGGCCAGAAACAGCCCAAGTAACAGACAGACCGTGGTAAACACGACCAGCAGTACGAGGTTGTTCTGTGCAGCGCTCAAAAACGCGCTGCTCTCGAACACCTGGGTGTACATCTCGAAGTCCAGATTGGTGTAATCTGGCGACTGAAGCCCGCGCGCGTCCGTCAGCGAGATCGCGGTGTTGAACCCGATCCCGCCGTAAACGGCGATCCCCATGAGGAGAAACGGTATCCCCCAGTACGGCGACGACCGGACGAGGTCGTTGTTGAGGAAGTACCGTACCTTGGTCTCCCAGCCGACCTCCTCCGTAGCCGGTGTCGTTGATTCTGTTGTGTCTGTAGTACCCATAGATTGAATTGGTTGTATGCTAACAAGTAAAGGTGCCGGTTAGGGCAACTTAGTTCGAGACGGCGCTCAGAAGCGCGTCAGCGGCGGCCTCGACGTCGTACGGTCCCATCATGTTCTCGCTCATCGCCGTCTTGCAGTTACCCATCTCCTCGGGCGTGACCGCCAGCCCGTGCGCGATGGTCGGCGGGTATCGGTCGGAGCTGGTGAGGTCCTCGTAGGTCAGCGCGATGAAGTCACCGAGCTGGCTGGAGTCGACGTCCGTTCGGAGCGGCACGGAGCCCTTGAGGTTGTTGAACGCCACCTGGGCGTCCGTCGTGCCGACGAACTTCTCCCACGCGATGGTCTCCTCCGGGCTCGGGTTGTTCGCGGGCGCGACGATCGCGTCGATGTGGTACCCGTAGGTACCCTCGGTGCCCGGGAACGGGATCCAGTCCCAGTGCTCCTCGAAGTTGAACGAGTCGTCGGTACGGAACTGGCCGGCGAGCCAGTTCCCCTGGTGCATGCAGGCGACCTCGCCGGCGATCATCTTCCCGCCCATGTCCGTGAAGCTGGACGTGGACGCGTCGTTGGTGATGTAGTTCTGCTGGATCTCCTTGACGAGCTCGAGCGAGTCGACGATCGCCTGTCGGTCGCCGTTGCCCTCGATGTAGTTCATGTACGCGTCGACGCCGGCCTGGCTCTGCAGGACCTGTGCCCACAGCTGGAGCACCGTCCACGGAGCGACCATCGCCTGTCCCATCGGCGCGATGTCCGTCTCGCTCTTGATCGCGTCGAGCGCGTCCATGAGCGACGGCATGTCGTTGAGGCTCTCGGGGTCGACGCCGGCCTCTTCGAACGCCGCGATGTTGTAGAACAGATTGTTCATCCGGTGCGATCCCAGCGGCACGGCCGGTATCTGGTCGTTGAAGGTACACAGCTCGACGGCGCGGTCCTGCATTACGTCCTTGTACCCTTCTGCCTCCCACACGTCGGCTTCGAGGTCCATCAGGTTGCCGCGGTAGCGTTCGAGGTTGTTGCCCGGCCAGTTGGCGAAGGAACTCATCGGGTTCCCGTTGACCATCCGCCGGAGGATCGTCGCGTTCAGATTGACGTTCGCGCTCGCACCGACAGCCTGGAACTTCGTCGGCATGTCGGGGTATTCGCTCTTGAACGCGTCGATGAGGGCGTTGACCGCGGCCTCACCGTCGCCGCCGGCCCAGCCGTGGAGGACTTCCAGTTGCGTGTCCCACTGGCTGCCACTGCCGCCGTCGGAGCTCGTGCTTCCGCCGTCGCCGCCGCTTCCGTCGCTTCCATCACTGCCTCCGTCGCCGGAGCTCGTGCTTCCACCGTCGCCGCCGTCGCCACCAGAACAACCGGCTACACCCGCAGCGATCCCCGCGCCGAGGGCCGCCATGTACTTTCGCCGGTCCGTGCTCACGTCTGGTCTGTCATTATCAGCCATACAGTATCCAGAAGAGAGGGACATACAAATAAATCTACCGGATCTTTATGGTAGATAATGCATTTATTCAGCATCTCCAACACGAGTACGGCCGCCTCACGGTTTGTGAATCGAGAGAAAGTCCGAAAAAAGGTTCGTGTGGTAATATTACACGGTTCGCGCGATGGCGCGCGCTCGAAGTAAACAAAGGCACTGGCCGTGACACGATCCGGTTCTGACGGGCGAACACATCGCCGCCGAGACCGAACGCCGCGGCTCACGCTGTGCGATCGGTCGCCGCCGTGACCGCCGCGGTCGGGCCGGTGCCAGAAGCGGCGGGTCGAGCGACCAGACCGACGAGCCCAACCGTACGCGACGCGATCCGATACGGCGTCTCGATCAGCTACTGCACCGGAGTGAGTCGCTTCACTCGTCGAACAGTTCCTGGCCGTCGGCGAGGTGCTCCTCGACGGCGTCGAAGTCCAGCGTCAGGCCAAGGCCCGGTTCCTCGGGGATGGGCATGTAACCGTCCTGGATGAGGTCGTCCTGCTCGACCAGGTCCTCCCACCAGCCCAGTTCGTAGGAGTGGTACTCGACGGCGAGCGCGTTCGGGATGGCCGCGCCGACCTGTGCGGAGGCCATCGTCCCGATGGGCGAGGAGACGTTGTGCATCGCGACGGGGACGTAGAACATGTCCGCGAGCGTGGCGATCTTCGCCGTCTCGCGCATGCCGCCGACCTTCGGGCAGTCGGGCGCGATGATGTCGACGGCCTGCTCCGTGATCAGATTGCGCTGGCCGTGCGTCCGGTAGACGTTCTCGCCGACCGCGATGGGCGTGCCGGTCGACTGCGTGACCTCGCGCTGGACGTCGTGGTTCTCCGGCGGGACGGGGTCCTCGAGCCACCACACGTCGTACTGTTCGAGTTCGCGCGCGAGGCGCTTGGCGCTCCCGCTGGCGAAGGCCCAGTGGCAGTCGAAGGCGGCGTCGGCCTTGTCGCCGACGCGCTCGGTGACGCGCTTGACGATCTCGGCCTTGTGCTCGATCTCCGGCTGGCGGAGGTGGCGGTTCGCGCGGTCCTTCTCGTGGCCGCTGGGCACGTCGAGGTCGAACTTCAGGGCGTCGTAGCCCAGTTCGTCGACGACGCGCTCGGCCTCGTCGGCGCAGGCTTCGGGGTCTGCCTCCTCCTCGGTGTGGCAGTCACAGTACGTCCGGACCTCGTCGCGGTACTTGCCGCCCAGCAGCTGGTAGGCCGGCACGTCGAGGATCTTCCCGGCGACGTCGTGCAGCGCAAGCTCGATACCGGAGATAGCCGCGATGTCCTTGCCGGCGACGGAGCCCTCGCCGGACATCTTCTGGACCATGTGCTCGTAGAGACGATCGATGTCCAGCGGGTTCTCGCCGACGACGAACGGCTTCAGTCGCTCGATGATCTCCGGGATCGCACCGCCCCAGTAGGCCTCGCCGTTCCCGGCGACGCCGGCGTCCGTGTACACGCGGACGAGCGTCCAGGGGTAGTTCCCGTCGACGATGACCGTCTGTACGTCCGTGATCTCCACGTCACGCCGCTCGCCGCGGGAGTCTGTGAGTCCCATGGTCTCCGCCGAGAGGTCGCGCATGGTGTACTCTGCATTCGGGTCTCGTAGGTCTGCGTAGCTCATGCGTCACCCGAAACTCTCCGTCCACGATAAAAACAGTTCCGGGTCAGACCGTCTTCACGGCCGCTCCGCGGGCAATCGTAGCCACTCGAACGTCGGCGAAAACGCAGTTCCCGACCGGATTAGACGACCGTGACGGTGTTCCTGAGCGTACCGATCGACTCGATAGTGATCGCGACTTCGTCGCCCTCCTGCAGGGTGAAGTCGTCGTCGGGGACGAGGCACGTCCCGGTGAGCAGCACGGACAGTTCCGGGACGGCGTTGTGTGCGGTGTACGTCGAGACGAGCCCCTCGCAGGTGCGATCCATCTCGCTCGTGTTCGTCTCGTCGCTGTAGAGACACTCGCCGTCCCGGTGGATCGTCATCGAGAGCGACAGGGAGTGCGGGTCTTCGATGTCAGTGACGACCGTCGGCCCGACGGAGCAACAGCGGTCGTACACCTTCGCCTGCGGGAGATAGAGGGGGTTCTCGCCCTCGATCGACCGGCTGCTCATGTCGTTGCCGATGGTGTAGCCGACGATGTCGCCCTCATAGAGCACGATTCCGAGTTCCGGTTCCGGGACGTCCCACTCGGAATCCGCGCGGATCCCCACGTCCTCGTCCGGGCCGACGGTTCGATTCGGCGTCGACTTGAAGAAAATCTCCGGCCGCTCGGCGTCGTAGACGTTGAGGTACATCTCGGGCATGTCGCTCTCGTCCTTGCGGGCCTCCTCACTGATCTGGTAGGTGACGCCCGCGGCCCACACCTCGTCAGCGGTGACGGGATCCGCGGTGTTGGCTTCCAGTTCCTCGGAAGAGATCGTCTCCGCGGCGGCGAAGTGTCGCGACGCGAGTTCGTCGGGCCCGGTATCGGCGATCGAGGCCGCCCTGAGGAGATCACGAAACGTCCGGAGCTGTGACTTGGCGCTGGTCAGATCGTAGGTGTCCTCGCCCGCCGACACGGCTAACCGCTGGGAATCGCCGCCGCGTAGCTGGTAGTACCTCATAAACAGTAGCAGACTATAATTGTACAAAAATATTGTGTTGCCGGCAGTAAAATTCGCTCGCGTGCGTTCTCACCTTCGGGAATCTGACATCGCGATTCGCCGCTCACGTCGTGGATCGAGCGTTTCGTCCCGTCCCGTCGGGACGACTCCCCTCTCGCCGTCCTGGCTTCGGTTTCGCCTATTTCGACCGACAGGACCGCGACCCGAATCACTGTTCAGTATTGGTGAACAGCGTGGATGACAGACGTACATTAGTTATTTTGTCCCTCGCTGGCAGGGCCGCCGTTACCACGTACTGTAGGGCCGAGCGGAGGATAACGACGCGGATCGGAGTCGCCGCAAACACGGCTGACTCGGTTGTGGACTCGGCGGAGTTTGTTCCATATTGACGAACGCACTTTCATCAAACGTGATCGTATCCCCCGTTTTCGGGAATGCCTGTGTGGAAAGGAGGTACTATATAATACTTTCGTCCAATTCCCCAGACTGGTGGTCGACAGAGATCCGCGTCACCGTGTCGGACACGAACGGACCGAAAGCACGTCGACACAGCCAACTACCGCCGTCTCTGATTACCATCTGTTGTCAGTTCTGCCAGATATATCCCCATCATACCGAAGACACAGTCATATACTTCTATTCTGAGATCTGGAAAACCACCTCGCACCTTTTTTGATTGTATATGCGTTATTTATCTCTATTCTGTCCCGTTCTCTTGCCGAACTACCAAAATATTGTGGCGACCGCCGCGATATTTCGTCTTTTCTGCCCCGGTCGCTGGTTCTGGACGTATCTCTGCCAATCTATAGCCCTATCTCTGCTGAACGTGACCAGGGCATACCGAGATGCGAGGACGTCACTCGGTGCCGGTCCCGTCCGGCACCGTACTCCCGCGGACGACGTGGCCGTATTTCAACACGGCGACGAAGATCGAGCCGCCGATCGCGTTGCCGACCGTGGCCGGGACGAGGAACCGAGCGAAGTCCAGCATCGTGAGCGATGGTGCCACGAACACGCCCGCGAGGACTTCCACCGTGCCGGCGATGCTGTGCGGGAGGTGTGCGAAGCCGATCGCGGTGGCGATGATCCAGACGAACAACAAGCGCGCGACGGACTCCTGTGCCGCCGCGACCAGCCACGAGAGCAGGCCCATGAGCCAGCCGGCCAGAACCCCGGCCGCGAGGATAATCTGCCATCTGTGTTCTGTCAGTGACTTCGCGATCTCGACGAACGCGCTCGCGTCGGCGACGCCGAGACCCGGGGCGACGAAGACGACGATCGCCGCGAACACTGCGCCGCCGACGACGTTCGCTCCGTAGACGATCCCCCAGAGACGAGCCAGCTGTCCGAGGTTCGCCTGTCCGTCGAGGACCGGGAGCACGGCCAACGTCGTGTGCTCGGTGAAGAGCTCGGACCGGCCGAGCACCACGAAGACGAATCCGATCGCGTAGGCGTTCGCCAGGACGAGTTCCTCGACGAGCGGGGCGGTATTTGCGGACTCGGACACCGTCAGCACGATGGCCATCAGCAGCGGCCCGAACCCGATATCCAGACCCGCAGAGAGCCCGGAGAGCGCCAGGCCGTCCGCGGGCCGGTTGAGCTCGCTCAGGCCCTCACGAATCTGTACACGGAGGATGTTCTCCTGGTCCGCTCGCGTGTCGGTCGTCGCCTCGACGCTGGCGTCCGCGTCGGATCCGCTGTCCGTCATCAGTCGTGATCCCCCCCGGGCGACACTCCCGATAGCGTCTCGAACGACCGCTGACACGGCGAATCGGACCTGGATCGGGACCCAACCCACTCCGTTCCCGCTGCTTCGATCGTTTCGCGTCCGGGGGCGCGGACGGCGAATCGAGTGGACGGCATCGGAGAGGCGTACGCCGTCGGGAGGTATTCCTCCGGTGGTTGCAGGCGCAAGCCAGTTCGTCCACTGCGGACGCTCTCCGGGCCCGATGCGTTCAGGTCGTGGCGCGACAGCGTTGCACTCGAAGGCCACAGCAGTATCCTCGTGGCCCTCGTCCGTCGTATCGTAATGAGTGATTCCACTATCGATGCGCGACTCGAACACGTCGAACGAACGCTCGATTTCGTCTTCGCGGCCGACGTGGCCAAGGAGATCCTCCAGGCGGTCGATTTCGAGGCGATACTGGCCGACGAACCGGCGGAGAACCCCGTCGACGTCGACGACCTCACGAAGGCGGTCGGTCGACCGGTCGGCCGTCTCCTCGTGGCCCGGCTGATCGACGGAACTGGTGTCGGAGGCCTCGCCAAACGGACGCTCGGGAGCGAAGTCGGAAGTCGTGTCGCCAGCAAGACGTTCCGCGTCGCCGCCGAGAACGTCGACGTGAACGCCGCCACCGAGCGGCTCGTCGAACTCGACGAAGAAACCCTGCCCGGACCCGCCCTGCGCGAGACGCTCGAACCGATGGTCGGCGACAGCGACGTCTTCGATTCGGATCTCGGGGACGCTCCCGCAGACGCCGGCGCGGACGGAACCGGTATTCGCGACGCGAGCGGTGACGGTCACAGCGGTGCGGTGAACGCCACCGATTCACCCGACGGTTCGCCGCCCTGACTGAGCCGTGGCGAGGCCGAGACCAGCGCCCGGCCCGCTCACGTCGAATCGGTTCCGACGAGGAGCGTGTCTTCGACGAGCGCCTCGGTACCACGGTGGAGTCGCTCGGAGAGGGCCTGGTGGGTGATGCCGAGTTCGTCCGAGAGCTCTTCGAGTGTCCGTTCCTGGGGCACCGAGTAGTACCCCTCTTTCGCCGCCAGGACGAGCGCGTCGTACTGTCCCTCTGTGAGACCGAACCGGCCGGCCGGCTGTCCGTCCAGCTCTCGAATCGAGTCGATATCGAACGTGAGCCCGTGCTCCGCACAGAAGTCGTGCGTCTCCGAGAACTTGTCCCGCGTCGGGAACATCACCCGGAGACACCACTCCTCTCGTTTGCCGTACGCGTCGAGGATCGTCGCTTCCCCGTTCGTGAGCATCCCAAGCAGGAGCTGCACGTGGTCGACCCAGTCCATCCGGTAGAGGTACTCGTCGTCGAAGTCGGCGAGCAGTCTGACCCTGTCGACGGTCGAGTCCGCGTCGAACGCGTCTTCCAGTTCCAGGCGGTCGACGTTGCGCGCCCAGAGTAACGGCATGACCGCCTCTTCGCCGCTCTTGATTATTCGCTCGCACTCGAACCGGGTCGTCGGCTCCGTCTCGAGCGTGTGTACGAGCGCGAACTCTTCGGCCGGGATCGTTCCGGTAACGATTGTCGCCATTCGTCATCTCACCCCTCTACCGAGGGCCAAGACGCCGTTCTGTATCTATGCATCGTCGGTCGAAGTGGTTGGCGTGTCGTCATTCGAATCCCTCCTGTCGATCGGTGTCGAGTCTGCGGTAACGCGAGCGGCGACGGTAGCCGGTCACCGTCCCGTCGCCGTCGAACGTGAGTTCGTAACAGCCCAGGATGTCCTGGGTGTCCGGGACCGCGCGCCGCTCGACCACTTCGACGACCGCGATCCACCCGTCGTCGTCCGCGTAGACCTCGACCACGCCGTCGAGCGGTCGCTCGATCAGTTCCGCGGCGACGGACTCGGCTTTTCGGCGGATCTCGACGAGCGGGGCGACCTCGCTGATAGCGTCCGCCTCGTCTCCGCCGGTCGAGTCGCCATCTGTGGACGAGTCGTCGGTCTCGGACGGGCCCTCGCTGTCGTCGTCCCGCTCGGCCGTCTCGTCATCGCTGTCGACGGTCGGATCGGACTCGTCGTGCTGGTGGCAGAACGTACCGTCGGACGCCGAGTGTTGACATCGGTCGCCGTCGCTGGTGAGCGCGCGGCACTGGTCGGTAGTCTCTGCGTCTGTTTGTGACATGGGTTCGAACTATCCTCCGAGCGTTACTGGGAGGGCGCCTGCTGGTAGTTGTCCGGGCGGGCGGGCTTCTCGATCTCGATGTCTTTCAGCTCCTCCATGTCCCCGGATTGGCTCGCCTGTTCGATCTTCGTGATGTTCTCCGCGTAGTGGAGGAACGTGTCGACGGAGGCGGCCACGACGCGTGCTTCGACGGTGAGGATCTCGATGCCCACGACGGAAACTCGCGCCCAGATGTCGACGACGAGACCCTTGTCGAGGATGCGGTCGAGCACTGCTGCCAGGCTGCTGGAATCGGGGTTTGCCATACCTCTCACGAGGGGAGAACGGTACCTGTCACTGACGCTTGCAGTTGCAGGCCACCGACAGCCCAAGAGAGGCCCACTGTGGCGCGATTCGCTCACGCAGTCCGAGAAGCGCCACCGCTGACCACCTCAGGCTTGCGACTGCCAGCAGCAACGCTTCGTCACTATGAAGCGGTGTTTTGCACATGAGCGCCGAACAGACCGTCGCCGACGAAAAGCTGTACGTGTACGGGATTGTCGAAGACGAGGCGATCGACGTCTCGACGACGGGCGTCGAGGCGGCGAGCGACGTGTACACGATCTCTCACCGGAAACACGCCGCCGTCGTCAGCGGCATCGACACGCTCGATCCTGACGAGAGCGACGAGAACGCGCGCGCTCACGACGACGTCCTCCGCGAGGTGATGACCGCGGGCGACGGTCGCCCGGTCGTCCCGATGCGCTTCGGAATGGTGTTCGACTCCGAACGCGCGCTGAAGAACGTCCTTCGGAACAGCCGGGTCGAACTCACGGGCTCGCTCCGGCAGGCCGCCGGCCGCGAGGAGGTCGGCATCAAAGTGCTCGTTCCGGAGGGGGGCCTGACCGATCCCGACGACACGCGCGCGGCCATCGAGGCCGAACTCGACGACCACGCCGAAGACGTCGAAGACGGCGACCTGTTCAGCGACCGACTGCTGATGAACCGCGCGTACCTCGTCGCCCGCGACGACCGCGAGCGGTTCGACCGGGCCGTCGACGCCGTCCGCGAGGGTCACCCCGAACTCACCGTCCAGTACTCCGGGCCGTGGGCACCCTACAGCTTCGTCGACTTCACCATCGCGACGGAGGCCTGAATGTTCCTCCTCGACGATCTGTTCCTCAGACCGATCACGTCCCTGCTGACGGTCATCCACGACATGGCACTTCAGGAGCGCTACGACGTGGAACGGATCCGCGACGACCTCAAAGAGGTCCGTCTGCTCTACGAGGTCGGTGAACTGGACGCGGACGCGTACGAACGGCGCAAAGCGACCCTCGAATCCGAACTCGAAGTCGCCGAGGCCGCCCGCGAGCGACTCAGCGGTAGAGTCGAGGTCAAACGATGACGAACCCGACGACGATCACACTATGACACAGAACGCACACGGCCAGACGGCCGACGCGCTCCTCAGTCGTATCGACGATCTGCTATCGAGTGCCGAACGGGCGGCGGCCGGCCACGACTCGGTCGAGCGAGCGATCGACTCGCTCGACGACGCCCACGACGTCGCCGACTCCGTCGAGGAGTTGCTCGGAACGGTCGACCTGACGGACCTCCTCGGCGAGATCGAGTGGGAGTCGCTCCCCGAGGCGATCGAACTGGAGGAGGTCCCCGACGCCATCGAGGACCGCAATCCCACGGCCGCGGTGAAGTTACGCAAGCTCCTCTCGGTGACCGACATGTCGGAGGTCTGGGACGCGGTCGACGCCAGGGCCTTCTGGCGACAGTCCCGGGAACTCGACGACGAACTGGACGATTTCGACGAGGAATCCGACGAGGGGTTCTTCGAGGGGATCTCCCTCGACGGACCGTTCGCCGACGACGACGGCTCCGGCGACGAGACGGCCGACGAGGCGTCCGCCACCGACGGACTGGGGGGGCTGGGTCCGGACGACGACGGCTTCGACCCCGAATCCCTCGAAAACGCAATCCAGTCGCAGATCAGCGACTCGGTCGGGGCGTTCCGCGAGCGCATCCTCGAAGCCCGCGAGCGCCTGCAACAGCTGCGGAAGGAGAACATCGAACAGAGCGAGCGGCGACACTCGAAGACGTCGAACTCGCGAAACCCGACGGCAGTGTCGACCATGTCGTCCCAGCGCCCGTCGTCCGGGCGCGCCGCGTTCTCGACGGTCCCGGAGGAGACCCGGTACTCGACCGCGCCGAACCGACGCCGGATCTACGGGAGTCGGTTCGACGAGGAGGAAACCGATGAGTAGTCCGGGCCCGACCCGCGCCTCTGCCGACCTCGCGGACGTCGTCGAGTTGCTGCTCGACAAGGGACTGGTCATCAACGCCGACATCGCCGTCTCCGTCGGCGACACCGAGCTGCTGGGGATCCAGATTCGGGCCGCCGTCGCGTCTTTCGAGACGGCCGCACAGTACGGACTCGAATTCCCCGAGGGGACCGACCAGGAACGAATCGAACAGGTCGCCAACCGGAACCGGCTCGGACCGCCGCACGAGGGCAGATTCGAGAGTCCGAAGGAAAGCGTTCCGGACACGCCGACTGCCGAAGTGCCCGACGGCGAGCGCACCGAGCGAGCCGCGACCGAGGCGGCGGACGAAGCGGGGGCCGAAAGCCCCGCTGGAGAGGCGACGAACGGAGGATCGAACGGTGACGACGATTGACGTCGACGGCGAGGACGCCGGCGACGGCCTCCTCTCGCTGGTCGTCGCCGTCGTGGAGTTGCTGGTCGAGGCGATGGAGCGGGAGGCGATTCGGCGGATGGAGTCCGGGCGCCTGAGCGACGAGCAGGTCGAGCGACTCGGCCAGCAGCTACAGGCCATCGAAGCCCAGATCGAGGAGATCAAGACGAACACCGGGATCTCGACCGAAGTCGATCGAATCCGCTCCGACCTCGACGGGCTGGTCGCCGACGCGCTCCAGTCCGTCGATCCCGAGGACCCGACCGCCGGCGTCGCGGCCGACACGAGTCCGTCGACGTCGCGGACGACCGACGACGGAGGGACCCGTGACTGACAGCACCGAGGCGGTCGGCGACGCCGGCCCGGACGGCGAATCCGCCGGGACGGGCCGCTACCTCTACTGCGTGGCCGCCCTCATCGACGCGCCCGAGGTCGCGGACGGCACCGGACTGTCGACGGACGGCGTCGACGGCGAACGACCCTACCTCGTCCTCGACGACGGGGTCGGGGCGGTCGTGCACCGCCGGAACGACCCCTACGACTCGAACGACGGAGCGACGGTCAAGCGGTGGCTGCTCGAACACCAGGGCGTCGTCGACGCCGTCCACGACCGCTTCGGGACCCCGCTACCGGTCCGGTTCGACACCATCGTCGAGGGCGACGACGAATCGGTGGCGGCGTGGCTGGAGCGAACCGGCCCGACGCTCCGGTCGGCGCTCGACGACCTCGCCGGCCACAGCGAGTATCGCATCGAACTCCGCTGTGACGCCGACCCGTTCGGAGCGAGCGCGGTCGACGCGGATGCGCGCCTCGACGAGCTTCGAGACGACGCGACCGAGGCCGGCTCCGGTACCGCCTTCCTGCGCGAGAAGCAGGCCCGGCAGCGTGAGCGGTCGCTGGTCGCGACCGAGTGGCGGGAGACGGCGGCGGCGGTCCGCGAGACTCTCGCGTCCCACGCGACAGAAGTCGAGTCCGTCGACCGAACCGTCTCCTCGCTCGTCGAGACGGACCGGGCCGACGACGCGGACTTCGAAACGACGTTCGCCGCGCTTGCCGACGACGCCGCGGCGACCGCCATCGGGGAGCGCCTCGACGAGGTGGCCGCGACGCCCGGCGTCGAAGTCCGTTACACCGGTCCCTGGCCGCCCTACACCTTCGCACCGACGCTGGAGACCGACCAATGACTGCCGAACGCCGCCTTCACGGCGTCTCCACAGTGAGCAATGGAACCCACCCGTGAGGGCGACGCCGTCGTCGACCTGCTCGACGTGCTCCTGCGCGACGGCGTCGTCCTGCAGGCGGACGTCGTCGTCACGGTCGCGGACGTTCCACTCATCGGAATCAGTCTCCGTGCGGCGATCGCGGGCATGGCGACGATGCGGGACTACGGCTACTTCGAGGACTGGGACGACGACGCGAGGGCGGCCATCGACGGGAGCGAAGCGGCCGACGGACGCCGTGATCGGACGGGTTCGGGTCGGCCCGGAGACGGCGAGAGCGGGCTGTAGCGGCAGCTCGGATTCGATCGCATACTGGCCCGAAGCCGTCGCTGTGGCGAACACCGCGTATATACAAGCTCTAGACTGAGGGGGGCAGGGCGAGTGTCAGTGTATATGAAGGAAACAGAACTGGCGTCACAGGTCGACTCGCTCTGCACTCGCGACCCGACCGAGTTCGACCACCGCGTTCGCGAGGAGGCCTCGTGGCTCGTCAGCGCTGTCGAAGACGGAGCGTTCGACAGCGAACTGGCGACGACCGGACTGGAGTACGAGTGTTACGTGGTCGATCGAGAGAACGCGCTCACGACGCTTCCGCGGTGCACGGACGAGATACTGGGCTGTGAGAAGGAGATCGGTCGCCACCAGATAGAGTTTCAGTCGTCGCCCCAACCCTTTAGCGCCGCGGGCCTCCAGACCATCGAATCCGAGATGCGGGCGCGATTCGAGGCTGCGAGCGAGGAGCTCCTCGATCCGGAGGAACGACTGGTCAGCGACGGGTTCTGGACGATCTCGCCACAGACTGAGACGGGGGTCGAGTACCTCACCGACCACACCACGACCGACGACACGGTGCTCGCGACGAACATGTGCGACACCGCGAGATACCACGCGCAAGGGCAGTCCGCGGCCACCAGAATCGACGCTCCCAACGCGACCTACGAGGGGAAGACGGCACTGCTGAACAGCCTCACGACGTCGATCCAGCCCCACTTCGTCGTCGAGCAGGCGAGCGAGCTACCGACGTACTTCCGGTACGCGCTCCGCGTCGCGGGGCCGATCCTCGCGCTCGGCGTCAACTCACCGCTCTTCCCGCCGGCATTCTACGACGACGTCGACGGCGAGACGATCCTGGACGGCGCGAGGATGGAGAACCGGATCGGGGTGTTCGAGTCCGTGATGAACGACGAGGACGGGCCGGCAAAGGTCGCGTTCCCGGAGGACATCGAGTCCGTCGGCGACGCCGTCGAGTCCATCGCCTCCGACCCGACCATCGTCCCCAGACTGTTCGAAGATCCGTCGGCGCTGACGCACTTCACGCACAAGCACGGCTGTTACTGGCGCTGGGTCCGACCGGTGTTCGACGAGGGAGTCATGGGGGAACCGAACGTGCGCATCGAGTTCCGTCCGCTGGCCGGCCAGCCCACGCTGGGGGACACTATCGCGTTCGTCGGCCTCTTCGCCGGGCTGCTGACCGACCTCGCCCGGCGGGAGCACCCGGTCAGCCGCCTCGACTGGGCGGACGCGCGCCGCAACTTCTACGCGGCGGCGACCGACGGGCTGTCGGCCGATCTCCGGTGGATCGACCGCTCGGGCGACCGGGTCACCGACACCGACGCGCTCTATGCGGACCTGTTCGCGTGTGCACGCGCTGGGCTCGAAACGGCCGGGTTCGACGCCGACTACGCGGACGACCTGCTCGCACCGCTCGAATCGCGCGCTCGAACCCGGCAGACTCCCGCCAGGTGGAAGCTCGATCAGGCACGCAGCCGACTCGACGAGGGGGCATCCCTCGATCGCGCGGTCCGGGAAACCCAGCGGCGCTACATCCGTCGACAGGCGGCGACCTTCGAGACGGACCGGTTCACCGCGTGGTGACCGGAATCCAGCAGGCGAGGCGGCCGCCATCGCTCGCCCAGTTGCGCCACTTGTTCTGGCCGCCACGGCCGCGCCGCCCATAGATCGACCCACCAATCAGGGGCACCGACCCACCGCGATCCGACGGCGTGGCGGGACTGCCCTTCACCTGCAGGGACGCCGCCTATCACCACAGAAGACCGACACGTCGTATGGAGATACGCCCCGCGACGGCCGACGACAGCACTGCCATCGAATCGATCGCTCGGCGGTCGTTCCGCGCGTCGTACGTTCTCAGTCCGGCGAAGATCGCGACCATCGTCGAAACCACGTTCGCACCGGCCCCGGTCGGCGAGCGGATCGAGAACGGAGACGACGAACTGGTGGTCGCCGAGGAGTCCGACGACGACGGGACTCGCCTCGTCGGGTTCGGCGAACTCGGCGACGGGACGACCATCGAGTGGCTCCACGTCCACCCGGAGGCCCGCGGCCGCGGTGTCGGCCGGGCGCTCGTCGAGGAACTCCGCAGCGAGGCGGAGACGACGGCACCGCAGTTCACCGCCCGGGCGCTGGAGAGCGCCAGGGAAGGCGCACCGTTCCTGGAACGGTTCGGGCTCTACGCGAGCGAGCAGTACACCACCGAAGTCGGCGGTGAGCGGTTCACCGTCGAGGTGTACACGCGGCACAGAGCGAACCCGGACCGTCAGGAGCGAGACGACAGCGTCCCCGACGAAGTCACGCTGGACGGGGAGCGCCAGCCGGTCGCGACCGACGAGTCGCTCCAGGGAGCGCGCGGACCGTTCTACGCCGTTCGCGACGACGGCGGGACCCGCGTCGGCTACCTCTGTTCGGCGTGTGAGAGCACGTCGGTTACCTCCGACGGACTCGAACGACTCCAGTGCACCGACTGTGGAAACACGCACCGGCCGGACGAGTGGGATCCGGCCTATCTCTGAGTCGGCGGCGACGCCACGTTGACGCGCTACCTCGTCACCGAAGCCACCGTCCCAGCCGAAACGCGTCACACGCCGTTCGCACGACGGACGTGGGATCCGGTGTGCAGTACAGTGACCGTGTCGTCACCGCCAGGCGGTGATAGGCAGTGACTGCCGCGTCGAATGCAAGGCGCGAGTGGATCACGCTGTCCCTCCCACCGGCACGCCGTAGAGGGAACTGACGTTCCGCCCTCGAATCACCGGTAACGCAGGTGTCGCCCACCGGACGTTCCCTGGGCCGTCACGCGTTCCGAGATAGGTGTGAGGGGCGAAGTCTGTGCCGTGGTGTCGGCGCTCAGATCGTTGTTTCGACCAGGTCGAAGAGCGTGTCCACGTACCCGATGAACGCGTCGTCTGTCCGGTCTCGCGGCCGAGGCAGTTCGACGGTGACGTCGTCGCGGACTCGGCCGGGCGTTCCCGTCAGCACGAGGACTCGGTCACTCATCAGCACGGCCTCCTGGATGTCGTGGGTGACGAACACCACGGTCTTCTCCACGGTGCGCCAGATGTCCAGGAGTTCACGTTGGAGGCGCCGCCGCGTCTGCGAGTCGACGCTCCCGAACGGTTCGTCCATCAGCAACAGGCCCGGATCGACCGCTAGCGCTCGGGCGAGCCCCACCCGCTGTTTCATGCCGCCTGAGAGTTCCGCGGGATACGCGCTCGCACGGTCGCTCAATCCGACCAACTCGAGCATCGCCTCCACGCGCTCGTTCCGTACGTCTTCGGCCACCCCCTGTTCGACGAGTCCGAAGGCGACGTTCTCCTGGACAGAGAGCCACGGGAACAAGTGATACGCCTGGAACACCATCGCCCGGTCCGGTGCCGGACTGGTAACGGGCGTCTCGTCGACGAGAACCCGGCCACTGGTGGGAGACTCGAATCCGCCGACGAGCCGTGCGAGCGTCGTCTTGCCACAGCCAGACGGCCCCACGACGGTGACGAACTCGCCGGGGTCGATGGTGAACGAGACGTCGGCGAGCGCGGTCGTCCCCGCTCCGTCAGTAGTCTCGTACCGTTTGTGAACGCCTTCGACCGCGACTGTCGGGGCCGGAGACGAGACGGTGTCGGTCATGGCTGCCACCGGAGCAGTCTCGCTTCCAGGCGGCGAACTCCCCAGTCGCTCGCGAGGAAGACGGCGCTGATCGCCAGCATGTAGGCGACGCTCCGCTCCATCGCGAGGTTGTTCGCGCTCGTGATGATCTCGTATCCGACGCCGGGGGCGCCGAACAGCTCGGCGGCGACGACCATCATCCAGCACTGGCCGACGCTCGTCCGGATGCCGGTCAGGAGTTCGGGGGTCGCGTCGGGAATGACGACCCGTCGAATCAGCCGGTACTCGCTGTCGATGCCGAGATTCGTCGCAACCTCCAGCAACTCTCGAGACGAGTTCTCGACCCCGCTGTAGGCGTTGTAGAACGTGATCCAGAACGCCCCGATGAACACGATGAACGCGGCACCGGTGTGCCCGAGGCCGAACCAGATGATCGCGAACACGATCCACGCCAGCGGCGGAATCGGCCTGAGGACGCGGACGACAGGCGTCAGGACGTCGTCGAGGCGCCCCCACCAGCCCATGGCGATGCCGAGCGCGCCGCCGGCCGTCACGCCCAGGGCGACACCAGGGAGGTAGTGGAGGAGGCTCTGTCCCAGGTGGACGAACAGGGCTCCACTGGCGAGTTCGCCCCAGAGAGCGCCCCCGACCTCCAGCGGACTGGGGAGCAAGTACGTCGGTTGAGTGGACGCTGCCACCCACCAGACGACGAGGAACGCGGCCGTCCCGAACACGCCACGACGGAGCCTGGCGTAGTCCCACTTCCGGCTCAGGTCACGGGTCGACGTTCGGTGGCCGTGTTCGGTGCCGGACCGCAGGGAGAAATCGTTCGCCATCCCTACTCGGTGGCGTCTTCGTAGAGCGATGGTTCGAAGATGGCCTCGTTCGACACGGGATCGGCGATCTGGCCGAGCGAATGCATCCGCTCGATGCACCGTTCGGTGCCGGCGGAGATGGTCCGTGGATCGGTGATGTAGTTCGAGACCTCCGACCGAATGGCCCGTTCGGCGAGTTTCGTCGAGAGGGAGTCGCCGAAGACGGTACTTACGGCCTGTGCGGCCTCCGCGGGCTGTTCGTTGATGAGTTCGGTCGCTCGGATGTGCGCCCGGAGCACGTCCTTCGCGACGCCCGGATTCTCGTCCCACAGCCGATCGTGCATGAACATGATGCCACCCGGTGGCCCCTCCATGAATTCGCCGGTGTGGGCGATTCGTCGGAACGGCGCGTCTTTCGCCGCGAGTATCGTCGGGATCGGTTCCATGATGAGCGTCCCGTCGGCGTTACCGGACAGAAGCGACCGTTTCACTGGACCGAGACCGGCCATGTTCTCGGTCTCGACGTGTTCCGTGCCGACGCCGAGTTCGGCGTCGAGCCACTGGCGCAGTAAGACGTAGGCGACGCTGCCTTTCGGGAAGGTGGAGAACCTGAATTTCCGGTCGTGTTCCTCCCGGAACGCCTGGAAGGCGTCGGCGCCGTGCTCCTCGAAGAGGGAGGCGAACTCGTCGCTGGTGAGGACCGCGAAGCCACCGGTCTGATTCGCCGCTGTAACTTTCCCGGGAACCTCCTTGTGCTTCATGCGGATCGCGGGAGTGATACCGATGAACGCGACGTCGACGTCGCCGTCGGAATAGGCCGACACGATGTTCAGCCCCTGGTTGGCGAAGTTCGTCGACTCGACGTCCGGCCCGACATCGGAGAGATACCCGCGTTCGTCCATCACGAGGAACTGCAGGAAGGGGAAGATGGGCTTGTACGCGATCGAGAGCGTATCGAGATTGTTCCCGCCGAGGACGCTGGTACACCCGGAGAGACAACTAGCGGCGGCCACGCCACCGATCTTCAGGAACCGCCTTCGCGAACTCGAGCAGCGTTCCGTACGACACTCGCCTGTTTTAGGCTTGCCTAAAACCATGCGCTGTTCTATTTTCGGCCCGAGAAAAAAGGTTTTCCCGCACATGTTCGGGCGAGACTGGCTGGCCCCACTAGGACGTGCTCTCGGCGGTCGAAGTGGCAGTTGAACGCCGCTTCAACAGCGAGCGAGCGACGACCGTCGCGAGGGCGAGGACGGCCGCGAGTTTCAGCGTGACGAAACGACCAGCGCTGGTCGAGAGGTACGTCGACGGGGCCGTTCCCAGCCAGGTCGTCGCCTGGTGGACGCCCGTCCCCAAGACCGCGACGATGAGCACCGGAACGGCCCGCTGAAAGCGACGTAAAACGGTCTTGAGCCCGTCACCGTCAGGCGCCGCGAGCGACGGTACCACGACCGTGTTGTGCCAGACCGCCCCGCCAATCCACGCACCCGCAGCGACGAGGTGGATCGCTCGCACGACCGTCTCCCCGAGTGTTCCGCCACCCATACCGACGTCGGCCCACGCGAGTCCGACGAGCCCACCGACGGCGAGCGCCGAACCGAGGCCGACGAACCGGTGCGACGGCCGCGTCCGGTCCATTCGCCGGACGCCAACCGCGAGTCCGCCAAGCACCACCACTCCAACGGCGAGAGGCATCGTGGACGGGAGGGGGCGGTTTACGACCGCTCCGCCACCGAGCAGTCGAATACAGAGGCCTGTTACCGCTGCACCACCTGCGGTGTATACGAGGGTCGCCCACCGGCGAGCGAGTCGGTCCGGTTGCACCTCCGTCACTTCAGTAAACATCCACCAGAGGGGTCCGGCAGTCAGTAGAGTCCCCAGGGAGACGACCGCGATCCAGGAGGCGAACGGGACGACGAGCGACACCGCGGAACCGGCCCAGGTGAGGGACGCACCGAGCAGTGAGGCGGTCAGGAGCGTGGCGAGTACGAGTCGTGGTTTGAGTGCCATTAGCTACCGCCCAGGATCCTCCACACCGTTCGAACGACTCCCCCGGAAGACGCTGCGTGCCAGTGGAGTGAACTCTCGGGGCGACGGTCCCCGTTCGCCGGTGCTCGTCACGGGGTCGAACATCAGATACTGGTGTCTCTGCGTCGGTCAGCGACCCGAAAGCCCCGGTACTGCCACAGTGATTTAGGCACACCTAATCCCATGCACTCGAACTTCTGCGTGGCGGACCGTTAATCGTTTCCCCGAACATGACTGGGAGCATCCACCCCAGTCGGCGAGTCCGGCCGGGAGCAAGAGGCAACCCGCGAATCACGCCGTGGGCCATCCTCACCGGCTACGGTGCAACCCCGACGGTCAGCAACGTCCCCCACGTCCGATAGCGGTCGACCATCGCTTCGCGCGTCTCCCACTCGTCGGTGGGGAACTGCTCCCCGGACGGAATGTCGATTTCCTCGTCCGGAATCGTCTCCTGTACGGCGACGCGCAATCCGGCCTCGCGGAACAGCGTTCGATACTCTCGCTGACTCCACAGGTACATCGGCAGATCGATTCGATCGCACCACCGGTGGGACTGTTCGGACTCCTCGTAGAAGTTCACCAGACAGAAGCACGTCCCTCCGGGGCGGAGCACTCGCCGAATCTCCTCGAGCATCTCGACCGGTTCGTGTGCGAAGAAGAACGCCTCCATGCTCCAGACGTGGTCGACACTGTCGTCTGTGAGCGGAAGGTGATGGAAGTCGGCCACCGTGTACCCGACGGAGTCGGCCCGAGTGTACTCGCGTGCGTTGGTCGCCATCTCCGGGCTTGCGTCGAGGCCGACACCACGGTCGAGCGCGTGTATCTCGTCGAGCGCCCGCAACGCATATCCCGACCCCGTACCGAGATCGAGAACGGCGTCGCCCGATTCGACGGGCATCATCGCGAGGGCGTGCTTTGCCGTGTTCCAGTGAGTCTCTTCCATGTCGCGATCTCTTCCCGACGCGGCCCACTGGTCGAATTCCCGTTGGGCGGTCATTCCGACAGCCGGAGGGTCACGAGTACACCGGCGGTACCGCGACTGCGGATTACTATCGACTGTTCGCCGAGGTGCGCTCTGCTGTGGCCGATGTGATTGCGGATCATTTTTAGGCTTGCCTAAATACGTGTGACACATCCAGAGGATACAGACAAAAAAGTTTCGTCACTGGCGATATCGACAATCGGTGAGAGGGGTCACCGTCGGTGCGGACTACACCCTCTACGCGCAGAACGCCGCTATCGCTAGACGTCGGGAGTTGCGAAAGATCCGTCCCCCTCAGTCGCTCCGGTCGGCGTGTCCCTTCGCACGGTGGACCCGTGCGTATAGCTTTCGGAGGAGGCGATCCGAGAGGCGGTTGTCGACGCGCGGTTCAACGCGCCCGTCGCGGATGGACTCGACGACGGCCTCGGGCGTCCGCTCGTTCGCGTCGACGACGGTGAACGCACGCCCCGCCTCGATCGGGTAGTGTGCGTCGCTGCCGCCGACCAGTGGCAGGTCGAGTTCGACGGCGAGTCGCTCGACTTTCGCCCGGCGCTGGGGGTGCTTACCGTTGACCTCGACGGCGTCCAGCGCGGCGTCGCTCTCGGCGACGGTGCTGTTCCGATAGGGGTGTGCGAGAATCGCCGCGCAGCCGTGGTCGTGTGCCGCGTCGGCCACCGCCGCCGGCGTGTGTTTGTCGGGGGCGGTGTCCGTCGGCGGATCAGGCCCGACGACCAGAACGTGGCCGCGCGTCGTCGAGACTTCGATCCCCGGAAGCGTCACGAGCGAGGACCCCGGCTCGTACGGGCGGTAGTAGTCGTGGTTCGTCAGCGCCATCCCGTCGAGGTTTCTGTGGCGGGCGACGCGCCCGAGCAGGCGAGCGCCGAGCGGGTCGAACCACGTCGGAGACCCCTCGTTCCAGTGGAAGAACCGGGTGTGCGTGTGCAAGTCGAGTCTGAGCATCGCTACTTTCCCGCCCCGGCCGGGTCGGGGTCGTAGCCCGGACCGACCGCGACGTCGAGCGCCTGCTGGCGTGCGCGCACCGAGAGGGCCGTCCGCTCGACGACCTCCCCGTCGAGACTGAACGCCGCGGACTCGTCCGCGTGGACCTCGACGTCGAGCGATGGGACCCTGAAGCGATGGGTCCGCTCGGTATCTTGCGTGAACAGGCGCTCGACCGTCCCGGTCTCCAGCAGGCCCATCGAACCGTCCCCCTCGACGACCGTGACGTCGAATCGACCGTCTTCGACGTTGGCCGCCGTGCTGCCGCCCGGCGGGAATCGGCGGGCGTTCCCGATCAGGACGGCGATGGCCGACCCCGACCACACCGACGGGCCGTCGGCCTCGTCCGAGAGCGTCACTGTCATTCGAATCCCGTCGAACGACGGGATCGTCTTGAGCGTCGTGATCACGTACGCCAGCGACCCGAACCGATCTTTCAGGTCCGGATCCGTCTCTGCGCTCGACTCTGCCGTCAGCCCGCCGACACAGGAGTTCACGAACGGGGCCTCGTCTGCGAACCCGAGGTCGATGCGCCGGCGCTCCCCCGTTTCGACCGCGTCGAACCCCTGCTCGATATCGCTGATTCCGACGTTCTCGGCGAAGTCGTTGCCCGTCCCACAGGGGAGGACGCCGACGGTGACGGCGTCGAGCGCGTCCGCCTCGACGACGCCGCTGACAACGCCGTTTACCGTTCCGTCACCGCCCGCGGCGAGGATCTCGGTCGCGCCCGCGTCGATGGCCTCCTTCGTCAGCGACGCCGTGTCGCCCGCCGACTCCGTCTCGCGGACGCCGTAGCCACGCACGGCGGACTGTTCGCGGACCGGATCGACGTGCGTCCCGTCGCCGCTCACCGGATTGAGGACGACGACCGACTCAGCACTCGTCTCGGACCCTGATTCGTTCACCATCGCACTGGCTAGCGCTTTCGGGGGACCGTCTCCTGTCGGTCCGAGTCGGTCTGTTTGCCCTTCAGTTCCAGCACGTTCTGCTCGAGCGTCTCGAGCGCCGCGTCGAACGCGTTCGCCGCCCCGTACTCCTCGCCGGTTCCCGCGATCCGATCTTCGTCGGTGAACAGGCGGACCTCACACCGCATGAGCGACTCCCCGCGGTGACTCTCCTCGTGTTTCTGGACGGTCACGCGAGCGTCGAAGACGTCGAGTTCCTGGTATTTCTCCGTGACGCCCTCGATACGTTCGGTGATCGCTGCCCACTCGATCTCCCGGAAGTACTCCGGATTGACGACCTGCACGTCGAGGTCGGGCGTCTCGGCGTCCGTGATCGCCCGAAGCACGTCCGTCTTCGTGAGGACGCCGAGCGGGCGCTCCACGCTCGATCCGTCGGCGACGACGAGCCCGTCGTACCCCTTCTCGAACATCGTCTCCAGGGCCGACTCGACCGTCGCCGAGGGCGTCGTCGTCTCCGCCGGTCGGCTCATCACGTTCTCGACCGGGAGATCGACGAGGTGGCGCTTCTCGCCGCGTCGGTCGCCCTTGGTCGCGGTATCGGTCCCGCGGACGACGAACTCGACGAGGTCGTCCGTCGTCGCGATCCCGACCAGTTCGTCGCCGTCGACGACTGGCACCCGAGAGATCCCGTGTTCCCGGACGAGGTTGACGACCTTCCCCATCTCGGTCTTGCGGTCGACGGTAACGGGGTCCTTGGTGTAGATCGAGTCGACGCCGATCGCGCCGAAATCGGTGTCGATCGCTCTGAGGAGGCTGTCTCGGGTGACGATGCCGCGGACCCCCGCCTCGTCGGTGAGGGGAGCGACCGTCGACTCGGACTCGACCAGCACGCGCGCGATCTCGCTCGTCTCCGCCGTCGGATCTGGCTTCGGAACCGTCCCCATGACGGTCTGTGCTTGCGCGTCGTCGCTGAGGCGCGAGCGGAGCAGGTCTCGGGGGAGGACTGCGCCCTCGATCTCGTCGTCACCGACGAGGACCGCCGCGGTGGAATTGTGCTGCAGGTCTGACCTGAGTTTCCCCGCCCGCGTCTCTGGCGTCACGATCTCGAACTCCTGCGTCAGTATCGATCGGTTCATCTGTCAGTTCATGCGAGTGCACGGGCTATCAGCGACCGGCCTGCGACTACAGGCCGGCCCGGCCTCCACCCGCGTCACCGTCGGACCGGTCCGACGGTCGATCACTCGTCGAAGAGGTACCAGTCCGTGTCCGCCTCGATCCGGTCGGCGAGCTGTGCGTTCAGGACGACGCCCAGCACGATCGAGAGCCCGACGACGTACAGCCAGGTGAGCACCAGCAACAGCGCGCCGACGAGCCCGTACAGGTCGACGCTGCTGGAGACGTTGACGTACAGCCGGAGCGCGATCGCCGAGACCGTCCAGCCGGACGCCGCGACCGCCGTCCCGGGGAGCACCTCGGAGACGGCGGTCTCTCCGCCGGAGAACGTGTAATAGAGCGGGAGGAACAGGAGACAGAGCGATGCCCAGAGAACCACCGGCCCGAGGACGGTCCACAGCAGTCCGGTAGTCCGAAACAGGAAGAGCGAGCCGACCAGTCCCATCACGCCGACGGTCAGCGTCACCGCGACCCAGACGAAGAGGCTGTCGACGAGGTGTCGAGTGAGCGATCGCTCCTGCCGGATGTCGTATATCTCGGAGAACACGCCCTCGATCGCTCTGAACAGCCGCAGCGAACTCCAGGTGGAGATGAGGACCGCGAGGGCGACCGCTCGGCCGCGTCCCGGCGCGCTCCCACCCGCTCGCTCGACGGTTCGACGGAACTCGCTCGTCGTGACTCCGGTGAGCACGTGCAGCGTCTGCGCGAGCGCGCCGCTGTCCTGGAACTGGGTCAACAGCGCGTAGCTCAACACGACGAGCGCGACGACGACGTCGAACGCGTAGAACGCGAGGCTCGCCGCGTTCGCGGTGACGCGCTTCTCACGGCTCAGTGCGACGAGTCGCATCACGACCGTACTCCGTTTCACGACGCTCTCACGTCCCCAACATCGGAACAGTCCCTCGTCATTCTGTTTGCACAGGCAAAGCGGCCGAGCGGTGCCGGACTCCGCCGTTCGAGCGACTCCGCTGGTATTTGCAAGCAGACACACGATAGCGACGGAGCACGAACACTGAACCGGTTCATCATGACCACACTCGAATCAGAACGACAGATGACGCGCGACGAGATCGCAGAGTACCTCCACGAGTTCGCGACGCAGTTAGACAGCGACTCGACGACGTCAGCACCGACGCTCAGCGGCGGTTCGGACGAGGACGACACCCGGATCACGTTCATGGTCGGCAACGAGAGCCAGACGATCGATCCGCCGGAATCGATGGCGTTCGAGGTCGAGGTCGAATCGGACTCCTCGCTGGTCGGCACCGGGACCGAGACCGAGGTCGAGTTCGAACTGAGCTGGACGAACGAACCGAGCGACGAAGACGAACGGGACGAAATGGAGATCAGGTAACGCTCGACTCCACCAGGGTACGTCTGTGCCCCGGGACCCTTCTTTTTGCGACTCTGCTACTCCTCCTCAGCGACCGCCCGTCACTGACCACCGCTGGTCCTCGCAGAAGTCACGGGCGCAGAGGGCGTTCACTCGCCTGGCGAACGAACCCCCCCGTTAGACGTGCGGCGACTCCATTCGAGGGTTTGAATACTGACTATCTATCAGAAATAGTTTATTTGGTCACCTCGTGCTGAATACACAGCGCATATCGGTTACCAGTTCACCTCACGCGTTACGCTATTCGAATTCCACTGCGTGACGTATGTTTGAAAAGTCGCTTCTATAGTAGGCTGATAATAGACTCGGTCTGCTAAATGGCTGAACTGTACTGACCAACTCACGACGTGTCTGAGAAGTCGTTACGACGGGCCAACCTTCGTTTCACGCTCGTCTGAGAGAACAATCCGATCAGTAGATGTGCGTATTCATCATCCCCGATATTTTTTGTAAGGATAGCCCATATGTGCCTTTCAGCAGCATGTACCCCATTCTACAAATTGGGCTTGAAGGGTCTGGAAGCCCGGTCGACTTCCTTTTGGCCGTGGTAATCTGGGTCGGTGTTTTCGTCGTCGTGCTTATTCTCGGTAAGTTAGTTAATTCCCTTGTTTGATCTGAATATTATTGACAACTGGTAAAGGTAGATTGGTAGATTCACCCTCTGTACTGACCACTACGGCTGTGAATAGATTCGCTGTATTCACGAGGACTGCTAAGTGTGGGCGAGAGGTCGGTCATCGGTGCCTGGGGTCGCCTCCCGATCCGCCACACCCGCCGAAGAAACCCGGATACTAGAGGACATAACTGGTCAGCCGACGCTCCGCCTGTGGACCAGTACACCCCCGTTTCGCAGGGAATTCAAGAATAAGCGTCTCTCTAAGTTCGTAATTCAGACAGTTACCGACAGCGTCATACGAGCGGTGACAGCGTATGATGGTTTGATAGGTATTTCTGTCGAAGGACCTGGAACGGTCGATAACCCCCTCAAAGTAGCCGTTACTCCGAGGACATGCGAGACGATTTTCACTTCTGGAACTGCGGACGGGTTTCAGAGTTCTATCGAGAGGTCTTCGACCCCATAGACCTATATTGCAGATAGTCAAATGTATTATAATATGTGGGTAGTCGAATGAAAAATCCATTTTACACTACGGTAACACTCTCTATCGTTGTCATGGTCGCCTTCGCGACCGGACCAGCGATGGGGGCAATCGCACTGACACCCGTCTCCGACGATCAACGAGAGTCGTCGGCGTTGCGGTCGTCTGTGGGCACGGGTGACGGAGTACTGTCAGCGGCGCAAGTCGAGTTCGAGACGAAAGGCTCGGGAGCGGTAGAGGAGCTCGTCATTGTCGAGCGTGTCGATCGTGATGGTGACGGCTACGCATCGGGATTCCGCCTCAAAATCGTCAGCGACACGCGCCCGAAGGACCCAAAGGAGAACAGCCAGGCCGGGCGTTCGACAGCCAAACTGTTCTCGGTCCTCGTCGGCGGCCCGTTCAAGAAACTGCATAATTTCTTCACCAAGGAGGCTTCCGACGAGTTCTTCGCTCCCGGCCAGGTCGTGCGAGCGGGTACTGCCGACGGGACTCGCGACGTCGTGACGTACCGGCCAATCGGGCCGAAAAAGTACCTCGGCCCCGGCGAAGACGCCGACGAAACGCCACTGTTCGTCGGGACCGCACGCAAGGGGTCGGCGTGGACCCACGAGAGTCACGCCATAGGGATGTCGCAGTTTCTCGGACCGGACGAGGAGCGAACGACCATCGAATCGATCACGTTCGAAGCCTGCTGGGATCCAGAAGCGAGAGGATCACTGACGGGGAAAGACTTCGATGCATGCCTCCAGCCGACGGACATCCCCGACCAGGGCTTCGCCGCCATCTTCGACTCGCTCTACGGAACGGCGCCGTTCGTGTTCGTCCCCGACGAGCCGCTGAAGGTCGAATCCCCCGAGCAGGACCAGACCGAGACGATGACGGTCACGTCGAACGTCGACGGGGCCGTCGTCACGATCGACAGAGAGCGCGTCGGGACGACGCCGTGGACCGGAGCGGTTCCGACCGACGTGGGTAGGGACGGCCCGGTCCGCGTCACGGTGGCCGACCGGGGCTATCTCCCGGAGACGCGCCGCATGGCCGAGCCACGTGACATCGATACACGACTGACGAAAATCGAACAACCGATAACGGTCCGCACCGCGGAGCCAGGCGCGACCGTCTTCGTCGATGGCGAAGTCGTTGGCGTGACGCCATGGAGCGGCGAGCGGTGGGTCGAGGGCACCTACGACGTGTTCATCAGTGCCGACGGGAAGGCTCCGAGTCAGTTCACCGATGTCAGAGCCGGTGATACCATCTCGACCGAACTGGTAAACGACAGCCTCATCACGAGTATCGGCGAGCCGTCGCTGGACGACGCGTCGCTCAACGGCTCCACTGATACCTCGTCGAGCGAGACCCCGGATGCCAGTGATTCCGAGTCGGAGCTCCTGCTCACGAACACGGACGTTACCGACGCTCAACTCGAAACGGATCTTCGCCAGATACAGGATGTCCAGCTCGTCGCCTCGCGCTTCGAGGCGAGCGAGACGACCGTTGGCGTCGGCGAACCGGTAACGCTGACGGCAGGGCAGTCCTACAGTCTCCTCGGGAGCATCACGGCCTACGAATGGTCCTTCGGAGACGGCAGCACGACGGGTCGGCTCACAACCGCCAGTCGGACACATACCTACACCAGTCCGGGGACGTATACTGTCGAGCTCACAGTCCGGGACGGGAATGGGAACACCGATACTGCGACGACGACGGTGACCGTCGAAGATAAGCCACCGCAAGCCGTCTTCGCCCCGAGCACGTTCGATGCACAGACGGGCGAGGCGGTGTCGTTCGACGCCCGTGGGTCGACCGATGCCGAAGGCCCCATCAATTCGTATCGCTGGACGTTCGGCGATGGGGCGAGTGCGACCGGAGCAATCCAGACCCACACGTACGCGAGTGGCGGGAGCTACACCGTTCGGCTGACCGTCACCGATGACCGCGGGAACACCGCCGTTCGCGAAAAGAGCATCGACGTTACTGTTCCGAACGCACGGCCGTCCGCCAAGTTTACCTCATCGGTCGACCGTGAAGCCGGTACCGTGACGCTCGACGCACGTGGGTCCACCGACGACGACGGGTCCATCACCCAGTACGTCTGGTCATTCGAGAACGGGACGGTGATGACGGGCGAGCGAGTTACCTACGACGCAGCGGGGACGGCTTCACGCGATGTCGAACTGCTGGTCGTCGACGACGCGGGTGGCTCTGCGACGGTAACCAAGACAGTCAGCGATACCGACGGACTACGAACCGAGACGGCGAAGACGGTTGCTCCCGGCAATGCCAGCGAGACGCCGGCCGAAGCGACTATCACGGAGACTGCGACCGTCTCTGAGGAGTCGGGCGACGGGATACTTGCTGCGCTGGGTGATCTTCTCCAGGGTATCTTCGACGTATTCGGATAGGACTCACTCTGAGCGCGCTCGTTCGACTACCGAACGAAAGCACGACTATTGCGTTCATAAGCTGTATTGACCCCTCGCTGCCTGGCGGTTTGCACGCCCAAAAGCCGCTACAGACGCTGTGGGATTTGAACCGGATGAAGACTCGCTTCGCTCGTCTTCCAGGGTTCAGATCCCGCAGCCGACGCTCCTCAGTGCTCACTGTCGTTCGCGCAGAAATCACGGGCGCTGAGGGATTTGAACCCCCGACGGTTTGGTCCGAAGCCAAGCACTCTGTCCAAGCTGAGCTAAGCGCCCTACGTCCTGTGATAAGTCGACGTTGTGGTTTAAACCATCCGGTTCGGTCCGGCAGTGTCACTGTCTCGGATGGGATCGAGTGTCTCACCAGAGCAGCCGATGGAACGGATAAAATCGTCGTCTATGCGTCGGTCTCGGTGCTCTGGTCGTCGGTTTCGGTCGTCACGTCCTCGACGATCGCCGCCGTGTCGATGTCCTGCTGCTCGGCCAGTGCCTCGATGAGCGCGCGCTGTTCGGCCAGTTCCCGGTCCATCCCGTCGACGCGGTCGTTGGTCGCTTCGACCGTGTCCCGAAGGGCCTCGAGCTGCGCCTTCAGTTCGTTGACCTTCGTGTAGAGTTCGTCGGCGATCTCGGCGACCTTCTGGATCTTTTTCGCGGTCGAGCCCAGTCCCATGTCCCGAGGGTACGGCGAGGCGACATTTCGTCGTTTCGCTCGAACGTCGGTGTTAAGACGCCGCCGGACGGAGCGCCGATATGGACGACTTGCGGCTCGCCCCGACCGTCGGTATCGTCGGCTGCGTTCTGTACCTCGCCGCGCTCGCCGTCCCGTTCGTACTCGTCGAGACGCCGAGCGCCGTCAGTGCCTACTACAACGCCGGGGCGTTCTCCCCGCTCATTCCCGGCGTGTTCGCCCTGGTCAGTATCATCGTCCTCGCGGCCGGTCGAGAGGGACGGTCGGACCCGAGCGTCGCCGCCGGGGCGAGCATCGGCATCGGCGTGTTCATCGTCGCGCTGAGCGCCGTCTGGGCGCTGACCGTGCCGGAGAGCCTCGTCCTCGGGCTGACCGAGTCGACGCTGATGGAACACCACCGCTGGGCGGTCGTCGCCGCCGGCTGTCCCATCCCGCTGGGGTCGGCGTGGTTCGCCCGCGCGCTCGGACTGCTCTGAGCGTCCGCGGGCCGTCACGTCGCGGACTGGCTCGTCGTCCCGCGGTCTGCTGGCGCTTCCGAAAGGCCCTTATGGGGCGGCGGCGGACCTTCAGGTGGACTAGGTCGGGGGGCTAGGCCCCCCTCCTCGCCCGCACTGTGGTCTTGAGCGGGGACCGAACATCGGGGGCGTCCGGTCAGACGGACGTGGACCCCGTGAGCCAACGTGGAAGCCTCGTCCCACGGGGACGGCGGTCCACGTGATCGCACCTGCAGGGGTGCGCTCGCGTGGTTAAACGGCGGCACTCCGTCAGGCACGGAAGTGAGCAGCGGACCGCCGAACACCCGTCGCTCGTGGGGTCGCGGGGTGGAGGAGGCAAACGGGATTACCCGCGCCCGAACGCCGGGCAATCCCGACTGTCCGTCCATTCATACCTCACCACCTTTTTCGACGGGAGGTTCGGCGAGCGCATCAGCGCTCGCCTCAACCCCCGCCCAAAAACCTGGACGAAAAAGAGCCGGACGCGAGCGAAGCGAGCGTCCGGTGAAACGCCTCGCTTCACTCGGCATACACCCCGTTTGGTTGGTTTTCTGTTATTCTAGAGAACGGCTGTCGGAGGAGAATCGGTTGTACCGCTCGCCGATGGCGAGCGGGTTCACCGGAATCGAGGTCGATGGCCAGGATTCCGGCCGTTTTTCCCCAGGTTTCTGCGAGGGGTGGTTCCCACAGGGCCGCCAGCGGCGGCCCGAGGAAACCCGACGAAGTAAAAAGTGGTTAGTCGTCGGCCGGTTCGACGAGGCCCTCGACGTTCGAGAGTTCGAGGCCGCCGCCGATGGTGCGGTTCGGGTAGGGGATGTTGATGTCCTCCTCGTCGAAGCGCTCCTTGACGGCTTTGACGTACTCGGCGCGGGTCTTGACGAAGTCGGCGCGGCTCGGGTCGGCGATCCAGATGCGCGACTGGAGACCGACCGAGGAGTCGCCGAGTTCGACGAGTCGCACGGACGGCGCGGGGTCGTCGAGGATCTCGGGGTGGGCGTCGGCCTCCTCGACGATGATCTCTGTCGCCGTGTCGATGTCGTCCTCGTAGCCGATGCCGAAGACGAACTTCAGGCGGAGCTGGTCCTTGGCGACGGGGTTCTTGATGACGCCGTCGGTCAGTTGCGAGTTCGGGACGGTCAGGAGTTCGTTGTCGAAGGTCCGGACGCGCGAGACGCGCAGGCTGATGTCCTCGACGATGCCGGCCTGGTCGTCCCACTCGATCCAGTCGCCGATCCGGAACGGCTTGTCGGTGTAGATGAACACGCCGGCGACGAAGTTCTTGACCACGTCCTGCATGGCGAAGCCGATGGCGAGCGTGGCCGCGGCGGCGACGGTCGCCAGCGACTGCAGGAAGTTCCCGAACCCGGCCATGCCGAACGCGACGGCGATCGCCGCGAAGACGACGAGGATGCTGACGAGTTTCTTCAGCGGCCTCCGGGCGTGCTCTTCGAGGTTTCTGGACTTGAGCGAGCGGTCGACGACGGGGAGGAGGATCGCCTTGCCGGCGATGTAGATGAGGACGAAGACCACGACGAAGATGGCGGCCGAGACGACCGCCGACGCGACGTTCCCGACCAGATTGGGGAACGGCCCGACCTGCATCATTTCTCGAACACCGCGGTGTGCCCGCGCACCTGTACCACGTCCGCGCCGACGAGGTCGGCGAGGTCGTCGGCCAGTTCCTCGGCCGTCGTGCCGCCGCGGGACGAGCGGAGGAACTTGACCTTCACGAGGTCGGTGTTCTCGAGCTGGGTGTCGAGTTCGTCGGCGACCGACTCGATACCGCTCTTTCCGACGCGCAGCGTCGCGTCGAGATCGTGTATCCGTTGCTGCCTAGAAGCGTCGCTCATACACACCGCGTAACGGCGTCGCGACCTTAAAACCAGCAGTCGTAAAGAAACGCCTACTCGTACGGATAGCGAGACTGTGCCCCGCAGTCGCAGGTGACGACGACGTGGCCAGACTGCGTCCGGGACCGGGCGTTGTACCCGTAGCGGAGGTAGGTGTCGCAGGCGTCGCACGTCGAGCGCTCGAAGGAGCGCGGGAGCCGCAGGCGGTGGCGCTCGGCGACCCGGCGGGCGCGGCGAACGTACGAGCGGGCGCGGTCCTCCTCGTCGGCCGCGACGGCCTCGCGAGCCAGCGACTCGAGGCGCTCGATCCGCTCGCGGGCGATCGTCTCCCCGTCGGCCATCGTCGACACTGGGTCGGCGGGGGGAAAATGCCTTCCGACCGAGCGCCGGGGGAAGTCGGTAGGGTTTTCGGCGCGGCCGGAGGAGCCACCGAACGTGCGCGTCCTGAACTACCTCGAACTGGAGTCCCGGCTGGACCGGTCGGGAATCGGCACGGCCGTCGACCACCAGCGGGCGGCGCTCGCCGACACGGCCGTCGAGGTGGAGACGACGCCGTGGCGCGACGGCCACCCGGGCTGGGCCGTCGGCGGCAACGTCGCCTTCGACGACCCGGTGTTCACCGACTTCGACGTGGCTCACTGCAACATGATCGGACCGGGGTCGGTCGCCGTCACCCGACACGCGGCCCGCGCGGACATCCCGCTTGTCCTCCACGCCCACGTCACGCGGGAGGACTTCCGGGGAAGCTTCCGCGGGTCGAACGTCGTCGCGCCGGCGCTCGGTCGCTACCTGCAGTGGTTCTACTCGCAGGCCGATCTCGTCCTCTGTCCATCCGAGTACACGAAGGGCGTCCTCGAATCGTACCCGGTCGACGCGCCGATCCGGCCGATGACCAACGGGGTCGACATCGACGCGCTCTCCGGCTTCGAGGAGACCCGCGAGGACTACCGCCGGCGCTACGACCTGGACGGCATGGTCGTCTTCGCCGTCGGGAACGTCTTCGAGCGAAAGGGACTGACGACGTTCTGCGAACTCGCACAGCGGACCGACTACGACTTCGCGTGGTTCGGCCCCTACGACGCCGGCCCGCAGGCCTCCAGGACCGTCACGCAGTGGGTGAACGACCCGCCGGAGAACGTCACCTTCACGGGCTGGATCGAGGACATCCGCGGCGCGTTCGGGGCCGGCGACGTGTACCTGTTCCCGACGAAGGCCGAGAACCAGGGCATCGCCGTCCTCGAGGCGATGGCCTGCGGGAAGGCCGTCGTCCTCTCGGACATCCCGGTCTTCCGGGAGTACTACGAGGACGGCCACGACTGCCTCATCTGCGAAGGCGAGGCAGAGTTCGAAGCGGCGCTGTCGCGACTGGCCGAGGACCCCGACCTCCGCGAGCGACTGGGCGAGAACGCCCGCGAGACGGCCCGCGAACACGGGCTGGACCGGGTCGGCCGACGGCTGGTCGAGACGTACGAGGAACTGGGATAGCGCCGGTTTCGCGGTCGAGTCTACTGGACCGAGAGCGATCCGTCGGCGAGCGACGCGGCCGCCGAGCGACGCCAGACGACTGCCACGAGTAGCGCGCCGACGAACACCAGCGCCCCGGCGACGGCGAAGGCGAGCAGGAAGTCGACGCCGCCGAGCCAACCGCCGAGGACGGCCCCGACGCCGTTCGCCAGGCCGGAGATAGCGGTGTAGAGCCCCAGTGCCTCGCCGCGGATGGCCGCGGGCGCGAGGCGCGTGACGAGGCTCGCGGCCGTGACGGCGATGACCGCCCAGGCCACGCCGATGAGGAGAAAGAGGAGGCCGTTGACGGCCGTTCCGGCGAGCGTGGCCGGGAGCCAGAGACCGGCGACGGCGACCGCCGGGTGCAGGCCGGCGCGGGCCAGCAGGCCGCCGACCTGCAGCCCGCTCGGGGAGTACCGCTCCGCGAGCGCGCCGGCGCGGTCGTAGAACAGCGCCGAGCCGACGCTGGAGACGAGGTAGAGCGCGAAGACGACGCCGGACTCGTAGCCGAGCGAACGGGAGAGATACAGCGGGAGCGGCCCCCAGAACACGCCGAAGCCGAGGAACACGGCGACGACGGCGGCAAAGTAGACGGCCAGATTCGGCGAGAACCGGGCCACCACCTCCCTCGGGTGCATCGACCGGGTGAGCCAGTACAGCCGGCCGGGGCCGACGGGGAACGTGGCGCTCCGGACGGGGAGCCGCCGCGAGCGTGCGACGGCCCGGGCGATTCGACTGCCCCGCGGACGGGCGGGTTCCGGCGGATCGGCCGGGAGCCACCCGCCGGCGAGCACCGCGGCCGCGCCGATCGCGAGCGCGCACACCCACAGGAGCGTCTGCTGCGCGAAGAGCGGCCCGAGCGGCCCCGAGAGGAGCGTGGTCCAGAGGAGGCCGAGGACGAGGCCGCCGGCCCAGCCCCACCCCTGATAGCGGTTCAGGAGGGCGAAGCGGGCCGGCCAGTCGCGCTCGACCGTGCCGACGGTCACGAGCAGCGTCAGGACCGGCGCGACGGCCCCAGAGGCGAACCAGAGCAGACCGTTGCCGGCGATGACGAGCCACGCTCGCTCCGTGAGCGAGACGAGGACGAGCGCTGCGGTGGCGAGTCCCAGCGCGAGCAAGACGAGCGATCGACGCTTGCCGGTGCGGTCGGCGACGCGACCGAAGACGAGTGCACCGGGCGCGCCCGCGGCGGCCGCCACGCCCGCGAGGACGCCCAGCATGAGCGTCTCGCCGCCGATAGCGACGAAGTACAGCGGGACGAGCAGCGATGCGGCCCCGAAGGCGACTGACGCGAGCGCCCAGGCGGACAGCCAGCGGGTTCCTGCCATTGTCGATCCCTCGCGCCAGCGCTCAAAAAGGGCCCCGACAGCGGATCGCCACGTTCGGCCTGTCGACGGCGCAATGGCAAGGGTTTACCCACTGGTCGTGTTACGCCGCGGCGATGGCACTGCCGCACGTCGCGACGTTCACCGACACCTACCTGCCGACGGTCAACGGCGTGACCTACACGGTCAAGACGTGGCGGGACCGCTGGCGCGACCGCGGCGGCCGCATGGACGTGGTCTACCCCGAGAGCGACCACGACCCCACCTCGGACGAATATCCCGTCCGGAGCCTCCCGTTCCCGTTCTACGAGGGGTTCCGGCTCGGAATGCCACAGATCCCGGCGGGCGTGCGAAACGCCGGCCTCGTCCACGCCCACACGCCGTTCAGTCTCGGGATGGCCGGCCAGCGCCTCGCCCGCAAGCTGGACGTGCCCCTCGTCGCCTCCTATCACACGCCGACGAGCGAGTACGCCGAGTACGTCTCGTTCAACGGGGCGGTCGAGTCGGCGGTCCGGTCGAGCGCCGAGCACTACGAGCGGTGGTTCCTGGGCCGGGCCGACACCGTCATCGCGCCAAGCGAGCGCGCGGCGACGCACCTCCGGAAATCGGTCGACCTCGACACCGCAGTCACGGTCATCCCGAACGGCGTCGACACGACCGTGTTCGAACCGGTCGACCCGTCGGACTTCCGGGAGCGCTACGACCTGCCCGAGGGCCCCATCGTCGGGTACACCGGTCGACACGGCTACGAGAAGTGCCTCGACGACGTCATCGCAGCCTGTGAGGGGCTCGACGTGACCGTCGTGTTCGGCGGCGACGGTCCGGCCCGCGAGGCGCTCGAACGGAAGGCCGAACACAGCGACGTGGACGTGCGCTTTCTCGGCTTTCTCGACCGCTCGGAGCTGCCAGAACTGTACTCGGCGATCGACGTGTTCGCATTCCCCAGCCCCGTGGAGACCCAGGGGCTCGTCGCACTGGAGGCGAACTGCTGTGGGACGCCCGTCGCCGGCGTCTCCGCGGGCGCGCTCAGCGATACGATCGACGACGGCGAGACGGGATACAGCTACGAGGAGGGCGACATCGACGGCTTCCGGCGGGCCATCGAGCGTGTCCTCGACGAGCACGCTGCGCTCAGAGACACCTGTCTGGCCCGCCGCGAGATAGTGAGCGTCGATCACGCCATCGACCGGCTGATCGACGTGTACGAGAACGTGTTGTAGGGCAGCCCGACACCCAGTCAGGCGCTTCGGAGAGCCATCAGCGAGGGATCGACGAGATTCGCGTCGGCGTCGTACTCCAGAACGCCGTTATCGGCCATCTTCGGGAGATGCGTGTGGTGGAGCGAGACAGCGATGGTCTGGACGGTGCTGTCGTCGTCCGGGTCGGCCTCCGGTTCGAGGGTCGCGACGGATCGGGCCAGGCTGTCGAGCGAGACCTGGCCGGAACGGTTCGCGAGTGCGTCGATCACCGTTCGCCGCCTGGCCGACGACAGCACCTCGTATCTGTTACTGTCGGTCAGTTCAGTCAGTTCGGCTAGCTCGCCCGCATATTCGATGGTCGCGTTGGACATGTGTTGTGGTTCCAGTTTGGCTCGTGGTCGCGTGTCGATACGACTGGCTCCGTCAGCGGCCAGTGTCTATTACGACGAAACGCACCAGCAGGGGTAAGCTACTTGCATAAAGAGTTAGGCACACCCGTCAGGTGCACGGCAACCCGTCCAACACCAGTTCAATTCGTTTAGATTATTTTGAATCCAATTACGTACCAATTCGTCTCGAATATCCCTCCCGGACCCACACTCCGCCGGCGGAGTCTTGATAGGGCTCGGCCGCCGAACGGGACCATGGCCCGCTCTTCGCTGACTGAGACGCTTCGTGAGACGCTCGCGGTCTTCGACGCGTCCGGGACGCCACTGACGACGAGCGAAGTCGCCGACCGGCTCGACCTTGGGCGGCGGAGCACCTACGACCGACTCCAGCGGCTGGCGGAGTACGACCAAGTGGCGACGAAGAAAGTCGGGGCGAGCGCCCGCGTGTGGTGGCGGCCCGCCGTCACGGCGCGAGACGTAGGGGGAGACGCCGCCGCGGCTGAGGGGCTCCTCGTCGCCGATCTGCTCGACGATGTCGGCGTCGTCGTCCTGGACGAAGACGACGCGGTCGTCTGGACGAACGACGCGCTGGAGCGGTTCTTCGGCCCGGCCGCGGCGCGGTCCGTCGGCAGTGGCCACCGCGATTTCCTCGACGCCGTCGTCGCGCCGGCGGTGGCCGACCCCGAGACGGTCGTCGCTGGAGTGCGTGCAGCGACGGCCGACGGGAGCGACGAGCGCGTCGTGTGTCACGTCGAGTGCGATGGCGAGCGCCGGGCCCGCTGGCTCGAACACCAGTGTAAGGCCGTCGATGGAGAGTCGGTCGCGGGCGGATCAGTCCACCTGTACCGCGACGTCACCGAGCATCGGCGGTCGGAACGCTCCAGTCAGACGTTCGATTCGTTCGTCGAGGCGGTCGAGGAGTACGCGATCTTCCGCCTCGACGCGGCGGGCCGGATCAGGACGTGGAACTCGGGCGCGCGAGAGATCAAGGGATACGACGCCGACGAGGCGACCGGCGCCCACGTCTCGCTGTTCTACACCGACGAGGACCGGGCGGCGGGGGTGCCCGACGCGAACCTGGCGACCGCGGCGAGCGACGGGGTCGTCCACACCGAGGGGTGGCGCGTTCGCGCCGACGGGTCGCGGTTCTGGGCGAACGTCACGCTGCGTGCGGTCTACGGGGACGACGGCGAGATACAGGGCTACATCAAGGTCACGCGTGACATGACCGACCAGCGGGCGCGGGAGCGCAAGCTCCGCCACGAGCGCGACCTCACCGAACTGTTCCTCGAAACCGCGCCGATCCGAATGGCGGTCTTTCGCCCGGATGGGACGGCCGATCGAATCAACTCGCGCGCCCGCGCTCAGCTCGGGATCGACGAATCGGCAGTCCCCGGATTTCACGTCTCGGAACTACCGATGCGAGACGAGTCGGGAGAGCCACTCGACCCGGGGGAACACCCAATCGAGACGGCGATCCGAACGGGCGAACCTGTCTCGGACCGGCTCCTCCAGCACGACGGACCGGACGGGGGACAGCACTGGGTACGGGTCAACGCGAGCCCCGTGACGGACGACGAGGGCCGTCTCGAATGCGTCGTCGCAACCGGAGAGGACGTGACCGAACTCCAGCGCAAGACTCGCGCCCTGGAGCGCCGGCGTAACGACCTCGAACGGGAGCTCGACGACGTGTTCGACCGGGTCGACGACGCGTTCTTCGCGCTCGACGACGGCTGGCGGTTCACGTACGTCAACGAGCAGGCGTCGAGTGCCCTGGATCGGTCGGTCGGCGACCTCGTCGGACAGTCCATCTGGGACGCGTTCCCCGAGGCTCGCGACACCACGTTCCAGGAGGAGTACGAGCGAGCGCTCCGGGAGCAGGAGACGGTGTCTTTCGAGGAGTACTTCGCGCCGCTGTCGACGTGGTTCGAAGTCACGGCGTACCCCTCCGAGAGCGGGCTCTCGGTGTACTTCCGCGGGATCAACGAGCGCAAGGAACGCGAGGAGCGACTCAGGCGCTACCGGACGGTCGTCGAGACGATCGACGACGGCGTCTATATCGTCGACGGCGAAAACCGGTTCGTCCTCGTCAACGAGGCGCTGACGGACCTGACCGGCTACGACCGCGAAGAACTGCTGGGGTCACACGCCTCGACGGTCACGACGGAGGACGACCTCAGCCGCGCCGAGGACCGGCGTGACGCCCTCGCGGCGTCGGACGCGACGGCGACGACCATCGAGACGGAACTGGTGACCAGCGGCGGGCAAACGGTCCCGATAGAGACGCGGTTCTCGCTCCTCGATCTCGGCGACGGCGACCCGGCTCGCGTCGGCGTCGTTCGCGACGTGGGCGATCGGAAAGAGCGACAGAAGCAGTTACAGCGCCGGATGCGCCAGCAGGAAGTGATAAGCGATCTCGGCCAGCAGGCGCTGGAGCGTCCCGACCTCGACGCGCTGTTCGCGGCGGCGACGCGACTCGTCGCCGACACGCTCGACATCGAGTACTGCAAGGTGCTCGATCTCGACGCGGACGGCGAATCCCTCCTGCTCCGGGAGGGCGTCGGCTGGCAGCAGGGGCTCGTCGGCGAGGCGACCGTCTCGGCGGTCGAAACGGACTCGCAGGCGGCGTACACGCTCACGGTCGACGAGCCGGTCGTCGTCACCGATCTCACGACGGAGTCGCGATTTAGCGGACCCGACCTGCTCAGGGACCACGACGTTCGCAGTGGAATCAGCACGATCATCGGTCCGCGGACGGAGCCGTGGGGGATCCTCGGTACCCACAGCACCGAGTCTCGGACGTTCTCCGAAGAAGACGCCCGGTTCGTGCAGTCGGTCGCGAACATCCTCGCGACGGCGATCAACCGCCGCGACTACGAGCGGAAACTGCTCGACCAGCGCGAGCAGCTCGCGGCGCTGAATAGCCTCAACGCCGTGATCCAGGAGACGACGAGCGCGGTCATCGAACAGCCGACCCGGGAGACGATCGAGTCGACTGTCTGCGAGTACATCGCCCACTCGCCGTCGTACCTCTTCGCCTGGATCGGCGACGTCGACCCCGAGACGGAGACGGTGAACCTCCGGACCGAGGCCGGTGTCGACGGCTACCTCGACGGAATCACCATCTCGGTCAATCCAGACGACGAGCGCAGCGACGGCCCGACGGGTCGTGCCATCCGGACAGGACGGGTCCAGACGACGCAGGACGTGACGGCCGACTCCAGGCACGACCCGTGGCGCGACCACATCGAGGGCCACGGCGTCCGGTCGTCCGCCGCGATTCCGCTCTCCTACGAGGGGACCACCTACGGCGTGTTGAACGTGTACTCCGACCGCCCGAACGCCTTCGAGGGGAACGAGGGAGACCTCCTCGGGCGGTTCGGCGAGGTCGTCGGCCACGCTATCGCGTCGACCGAGCGAAAACGGGCGCTCCTGAGCGACGAGGTGGTCGAACTGCAGTTCCGCATCGACGACGTGTTCGACAACTTCGGCGTCGAGGCCCGCGCCACCGGCCGGACGACGATGGACCACGTCGTCCCGATCGACGACGACCAGTTCCTCGTGTTCGGAACGGTCGACGCCGACGCCAGAGCTGACCTGGTCGCCCTCGTCGAGACCGTCCCGACCTGGGACAGCGTGTCGTTCCACGACGACGAGGGAGCGACGCGCTACGAGCTCCGCCTCACCGAGCCCCCGGTGCTCTCGGAACTGGCGAGCGTCGGGGGCCTCGTCGACGAAGCGGTCATCGAGGACGGCGACCTCTCGCTGACGATCCACCTCTCGCCGAGCACCGAGACCCGGCACGTCGTCGACGCGATCCAGGAGACCTATCCATCAGTAACGCTCTTGAAACGACGACAGCGATCGGCGACCACCGACGACGCCTGGGACCGGGACCCCCTCGAAGCGCTGACCGACCGCCAGCGGACGACGCTCAGGGCCGCCTACCACTCCGGGTTCTTCGAGTGGCCCCGGGCCGCGACGGGCGAATCTATCGCCGACAGCCTCGGCGTCTCTCCGCCGACGTACCACCAGCACCTCCGTGCGGCCGAGCGGAAGGTCTTCGACTCGCTGCTCGGCGGGAACGCCAACCGGATCGGCAATACCTAAATACCGCCATTTCCCGTTCCTGAGGTCCCTTCCCTGATATTTCCAGCCCGCGCAGCCACCAAACGTTTATCGGTGCAGTCGAAACGCTGACACATGGTCGATGAGCCTTCGTCAGACGACGAGTCGCCCAAGCGCTCGCTCATCAAGCGAGAGGTGGAGCCAGCAGAAGACGAAGCCAACTTCCGCGTCCTCGAAACGATCGCCGACGTGGAGGGCGTCGACGTCACGGCCCTCCCGCCGCTGTACGAGCGCATCGATCACATCCTGGACCACCTCTTCGACACCCCGCCCGCACCCGAGGCGCAGGTCGTCATCACCTTCTCGTATTACGGCTATCGCGTCAGAGTCGATCAGGAGGGGCACATCGAACTGACGCGGCTGAACGGCGCGCCCGAAAGCTGGAACGGGCAGTCGTGACGCGGTCGGTCGTTTGGCTCAGCCCCCTCGCGAGCGCGACCAGCCGATACCGAAGGCGACCCCGTTGATCGTCCCGAGCGCCAGCCCGAGGTAGAAGTCGCCGAGCGTCACCGCGAGCACCAGTCCCACGCCGACGCCAAGCGCCAGGCTCTTTGCCATCGTGGGCCAGTGGACCCAGTCGAGCCGACCGCTCGCTGCCGTCTCGTCGCTCATAACTGCCCTCTGGGGACCGCGGAGTAAACTGTTTCCGACCGTCACCGCGGGCCGCTGTCGGACCGCTCCATCGACGCCTGCTGTTCCCGAAGGGCGTCGATGCGGGCCTCGACGGACGGATGCGACCCGGGGAGGAGTCGCTCGCTCTCCACGCGCCAGCGGCGTGCGAGTCGGTCGCCGCGGGTCGACGGCGCGTCCTCGGTCGGTTCGATCGCGTTCGGAACCACGCACAGTTCGCGGACGCCGGTCTCCGCGGTTCGGATGTCCGTCTCCGGGCGGCGGTCCTCGGTGAGCGTCTCCAGCGCCCCGGCCAGCGCCGCGGGCGCGCCGCAGATGGCGACGCCGCCCGCGTCCGCCGCGTACTCGCGGATGCGCGAGAGCAGTCGATAGCACGCCGTACTGGCGAGGTACAGCGCCGCTGCGACGGGCATGGCGACGGCCGCGAACAGGACGACTGCGATGCTGACCTGTCCGTTTCCGGACCACGAACTGTCGTCGTCCGCGTCGAAGAACCACTGCAGCAGGATCGAACTGCGGACCGCCCGGCCGACCGCGCCGAGGAAGCGGGCGCTCACCGTCGGGAGGAACGCCGCCGCGGTCATCACGAACGCGTCGCCGTTCTTCAGGTGGGCGAGTTCGTGGGCGAGGACGGCGTCCAGTTCGTCGCCGTCGAGGCGCTCGACCAGCGCCGTCGTGGCGAACAGCGTCCGTTCGCCGGGGCGGCTGGCGACGAAGCTGTTGGGCGTCTCGGAGTCCAGCACGGTCACGTCCGGCGGCGTCATGTTCGCCGTGTGCGCCAGCCGGTCGACCCGGGCGCGCAGGCGCTGTGCGGTCTCGCTGCGCTCGATCTTCCCGCGCATCTCCGCGACGCTGTCGGGGTCGGATTCCAGGGTCTCCGCCGAAAGCGCGTCCCGGAGCGTCGTGCGGTAGCCGAAGACGGACTGGCCGACCAGGACCAGCGGCGTTCCGACGAGTATCACGGGCCACAGCGGGACGATATCGAAGCTCATCGACCAGAACAGATGCTCGTACTGGTACGCCATAAGGGGAGCGAGACCGGCGGCGACGTGGGCCAGCACGTAGGCGGCGGCGACGGCGACCGCGTCGAAGGCGACCAGCACCGCCACGAGGGCGACCAGCCGCACGCGACTGCGGGCAGAGGAGTGGAGGGCTGCCATAGTCGCCGCTTCGTCGCACAGTTCAAAAAGCGTGTTGGCGGTGTCAGATTCGCTCTCGTGGTCGGGCGGCAAGAACGGCCAAAGCGCTCACTCGCGTCCCTACGCCAGCGCGCTTCCCGCGCGGATGATCTCGCGCTCGCCGAAGGCCGGCCCGACGAGCTGGAGCCCGACGGGAAGCCCGTCGTCGGTCTCGCCGGCGGGCACCGAGATGGCCGGGAGGTTCGCGAGGTTCACGGGGGTCGTGTTGGCGTCCGCGAGGTACATCGTGAGCGGGTCGTCGAGGCTCTCGCCGCGCTTCATCGGCGGGACGGGCATCGTCGGCGACGCGAGCACGTCGGCGTCCGAAAGCGCCTCGTCGAAGTCCCGTTTGACCCACGCCCGAGCGTCCTGGGCCTTCTTGTAGTACTTGTCGTGGTAGCCGGCCGAGAGCGCGTACGTGCCGAGCAGGACGCGGCGCTTGACCTCCTCGCCGAAGCCCTCCTCGCGGGCGTTCGCGAAGGACTCGTTCCAGTTGCCGTCGTAGCCGCCGGACTTCCCGTATCGAACCCCGTCGAACCGGGCGAGGTTCGAGGACGCCTCGGACATGGCGATGACGTAGTACGCCTCGACGGCGTGCTCGACCGACGGGAGGTCGACCTCGTGGTAGCTCGCGCCCCGCGCTTCGAGGTCGTCCAGCGCCGCCCAGAACGTCTCGACGACGCTCTCGTCGGCCCCGTCGAGCAGTTCTGTCGGGACGCCGATCGAGAGTCCGTCCACGTCGCCGTCGGCGGCGTCGGCGTAGGACTCGTCGGCCTCGGGGGCCTCCTGCGTGGTCGCGTCGCGCTCGTCGGGGCCGGCGATGACCTCGAGGAGCTCGGCCGCCTCCTCGACGCTCGGCGCGATGGGACCGACCTGTTCGAGGCTGTTGGCGTAGGCGACGAGGCCGTATCGGGAGACCAGCCCGTAGGTGGGCTTGATGCCGACGACGCCGCAGAACGCGGCGGGACAGCGGATCGATCCGCCGGTGTCGGTCCCGAGCGCCATGTCGGCGTCGCCGGCGGCGACGACGGCCGCGGAGCCGCCGGAAGAACCGCCCGGCACGCGGCCCTCCGCGACGGGGTTCTCGACGGGGCCGTACGCCGAGGTCTCGGTGGTCGTCCCCATCCCGAACTCGTCCATGTTGGTCTTGCCGGGGATGGTCGCGCCGGCGGCCTTGAGGCGCTCGACGACCGTCGCGTCGTACGGCGGCACGTAGTCGTCGAGCATCGCCGACCCGCAGGTCGTCCGCACGCCCTCGGTCGAGATGTTGTCCTTGACCGCGACGGTCCGGCCGGCGAGGGGGCCGTCGGCCGCGCCCTCGATCTCCTCCTCGGTGACGTAGCCGTTGTACGCCGTCATCTCACGACACCTTCGGCCCCTTGAACTGGCCTTCTTCCGTGTCGCTGGCGTTCCGTAACGCTTCCTCCTGCGAGAGGCTCTCGCGGACCTCGTCGGGTCGCATGACGTTCGAGAGGTCGGCCTCTCGCTCGGTCTCGGGGACGTCGTCCAGCGCCTCGAAGGCGGCGAGTATCTCGCCGAACTGGTCGGTGAAGCGCTCGATCTCGTCGTCCCCGAGGTCCACACGGGCGAGATCGGCGACGTGACGGACCTCCTCGGGATCGACGGCGGGGTCGCTCATGTCCGGCCGGAGTGCTGGCGACGCGGTAAGCGTTTCGAATCCTCGGGACCGAAGCTATGGGGTGTGTTGACGAGCTATGAAGATCTGTAGGGACAGTCGGAAAGTCTCGTTTTGCTATCGGAAAGATAGACTTTCGAATTTGGCAAAAGTTTTAAGTCGGCGTGGACACAACAGTATACTACAATCACGTTTTTCGGGTACGATACCCGGCTGTCCCCCCAACAAAATGACCGATACCAGCATCCGCCGATACTCGAACGAGCGCGAAACAGAGACCGAGCAGACGGCCGACGAGGAGAGCGAGACACTCGTCTGTCCCGAGTGCGGTGGGTCGCTGCACTCCGACAGCGAGCGCGGCGAGACCGTGTGTGAGGACTGCGGCCTCGTCGTCGAGGAGGACGAGATCGACCCCGGGCCCGAGTGGCGCGCGTTCGATTCGAAGGAGAAGGACGAGAAGTCCCGCGTCGGCGCGCCGACGACGAACATGATGCACGACAAGGGCCTGTCCACCAACATCGGCTGGCAGGACAAGGACGCCTACGGCAACTCCCTGTCCTCGCGTCAGCGCGAGAAGATGCAGCGCCTGCGCACCTGGAACGAGCGGTTCCGCACGCGCGACTCCAAGGAGCGAAACCTCAAGCAGGCGCTGGGCGAGATCGACCGCATGGCGAGCGCCCTCGGCCTGCCCGAGAACGTCCGCGAGACCGCCAGCGTCATCTACCGCCGCGCGCTCGACGAGGACCTGCTTCCCGGCCGCTCGATCGAGGGCGTCTCGACCGCGTCGCTGTACGCCGCCGCGCGACAGGCCGGCACGCCCCGCTCGCTCGACGAGATCTCCGCCGTCTCGCGCGTCGAGAAGGACGAGATCGCGCGGACCTACCGCTACGTCGTCCGCGAACTGAGCCTGGAGATCCAGCCCGCCGACCCCGAGAGCTACGTGCCGCGGTTCGCGTCGGACCTCGACCTCTCCGAGGAGGTCGAACGGCGCGCCCGCCAGCTCCTCCAGAACGCCAAGGAAGAGGGCGTCCACTCCGGGAAGTCGCCGGTCGGCCTCGCCGCCGCCGCCGTCTACGCCGCCTCGCTGCTCACCAACGAGAAGGTGACCCAGAGCGAGGTCAGCGAGGTGGCCAACATCTCCGAGGTCACCATCCGCAACCGCTATCACGAACTGCTGGAAGCCGAAGACAACATCCACCCCTGAAGCGGACGCTCGTGCGACCCGTATCGTAACCTAGACGGCCGACGGCGCCCTCCGCGTCGGCATGGAGACCACCCGCCACTTCGTCGCCACAGTGTACGTCGTCAGCGACGGCGCCGTCGCCCTCCACGAACACGACAAGCTGGGTATGTGGCTGCCCGCCGGCGGCCACGTCGACCGCGACGAACTCCCCCACGCCGCCGCCCTGCGCGAGACGCGCGAGGAACTCGGTCTCGACGTGGATCTCGTCGCGCCGCGAGAGGCCATCGAGAGCGAGACCGTCCGGTCGATTCCCCAGCCCCAGCACTTCCTGCTCGAAGACATCAACGTCGACGCGAACGGCGAGGTGGGCCACCAGCACGTCGATTTCATCTTCTACGGCGAAGCGCCGAGTCGCGACATCGACCCGGAACCGGGCGAGCAGCCGGCCGCGGACTGGTCGTGGTTCACGCCCGCCGACCTCCGGGACCGTGCCGAGCAGTTCCCCGCCGACGTGGTCGAGATCGGACGACGGGCGATCGAGACCGTCAGCCGGCGGTAACGGCCGATTACCCGTCGCGTCGCGCTCGTTCGGATCGTCGGTCGGTCGCCCGTATCGCTCGGCTTTCGACCCCATATCTGCATGCTAACTATGCACATTCGTTCCGTACGCTAGCCGTATGTACGAGGTGTTACTCCCGGTCGATTCGAGCGAGGAGCGCGGCCGCGCACAGGTCGACGCCACGACGGCGCTGCCCCACGCCGAGGACTCGGTGAAAGCGACCGTCCTCCACGTCTTCGGCGACGAGGAGACGGCGGAGAAGACCTCGGTCGAGCAGACGCAGGCGGGGAAGGTCGTCGTCGAGGACCTGCGCGAGACGGGCGTCGCGATAGAGACGGAGACCCGTCACGGCGACCCGGAGGAAGTGATCGTGAAGGTCGCAGAGGAGCGGGACGTGGACATGCTCGTCCTCGGCGGCCGCAAGCGTTCGCCGCTGGGTGCCCTCGTCTTCGGGAGCGTCAGCCAGAGCGTCATCCTCGATTCGGAGCGCCCCGTGGCGGTGACCGGCAGCGGCCACGCCGCCGAGTGATCACTCGACCAGCGACTCGACGTACTGGGTGACGTGGTCGTCCATCCGGCGCTTGTAGCCGGCCTGCCGGGCGAGGCGGTCGAGTTCGCGGGCCGCCAGCGAGCCGTACTGCGCGGCCTTCTTGTCCCGGCCCCCGACGGCCTCGGGAAGCGAGTGCCGGGCGGCCGCCCGGAGCGCGACCTTCCGCGTCTCGCCGTCGACGAGCAGGTCGCCGTCCAGTCGCAGGGCGGCCGCGACGACGCGGTCGTGCAACAGCGGCGTCACCGGCTCGACGCCCGCCGCTCGCAACGCGAGCACGTCGCGCTCTAGCTGGTCCGGGAGCGTGGGGATCACCTCGCGCTGTGCGCCCCGGACCGTGTCTGCCTCGACTCGGGGGTCGTTCGGGGCCTTCGCGACCTTCGCGTAGCCGCCGAACAGCTCGTCGGCCCCTTGTCCGAGCGCGAGGCGGTCGAAGCCGTCCGCCGCCACGCGCTCGGCGGCCAGGTACAGCGGGAGCGCGATCTGCACGTCCATCGCGTTCGTCCGCCTCGTGGCGCGGGCGATTTCGGGCACCGCCCGCTCGATGGCGTCGTGAGTGAGTTCTACGACGCGCACGTCGGTCCCCAGCAGGTCCGCGGCCGACCGCGCGGCGTCCACGTCGTGGCTGTCCGGGAAGCCCGCGACGTACAGCGGAGCGTCGAGCCTGGTCGCGAGCAGCGCCGAGTCCACGCCGCCGGAGAAGGCGACGGCGAGGCCGTCGGTGTCCACGGCGTCTATGCTGGTCTCGACGGCGTCGCGGACAGCCTCGACCGCCGCCTCGCGGTCCGGGAACGGATCGGGCGACGGCAGCGTCCAGCGGCGTCTGCGCCCCGCCTCGTCGCGGACGTACCCGGCCGGGAACGACCGCGGGTCGGCCAGCGCCGTCGGGTCGCGGCTCCACTGGTCGGTGTCGAGTCGCTCGTCGTCAGAAGCGTCGCGCTCGACGAACAGCGGGTAGCGACCGAGCACGTCGCGAACGAGCGTCCCGTCGAGGTCGCCGGCGAAACCACCGGTCCCCGGGAGCGGATCACCGGTGTCCAGCGCATCGGCCACGACCGCCGGGTCGGCCCCCTGCATCACTGAAAGAAGTCGGCGATGCCGTTCTTCACGCGTCGCTTCGCCCCGCCGGCGGCCTGTCGGAAGCTGATGCGCCACGGCGTCCGCTTGCCCTCGACGGTGGTTCGACCCTCGCGGATCGCGTCGAGGATCGCCGCTGCCGAGCGCTCGTCCGTGTCGACGTTCGTGACCGCCTGACCGACCATCTCGGCGATGTGGGCGTCGCTCCCGGCTGTCATCGGCAGCCCCTCCCGGCGGGCGAAGCGCTCGGCCTGCCGGTTCGACCGCCCGGTCAGGAGCCGCGAGTTGTACACCTCGATGGCGTCGGCCGTGGCCAGTTCGGCCTTCGAGATGTGTTCTAACACGCCGTGGCGCGACTCCTGAAAGGGATGAGGGACGACGGCGAGGCCGCCCTGGTCGCGGATGCGGTCGAGCGTCTCCCCGAACGGGAGGCCCCGCGGGATCGCCTCGTCGATTCCCAGCGCGAGGACGTGTCCGGCGGCGCAGGTGACCTCCATGCCGGGGATGCCGACGAGGCCGTAGTCCGGGGCCAGTTCGACCGCCCGGAGGCTGGCGTCGATCTCGTCGTGGTCCGTCACCGCCAGCGCGTCGAGGCCGACGGCGCTGGCCTGCTCTAAGAGGAGTTCGACCGGGTCTCGGCCGTCGTGCGACAGCGACGAGTGCGTGTGGAGCTCGACCGACTGCACGGCGACGAATAGCGGGGGGCAGGGCAAAAGCGCCCCGATTCCGTCACCGCGGCTCCTCGTCACTCGAAACAGAGAACGGTTCGACCGCCTGTCCCCAGTGCGGTCGAACGCCCGAATATGCCACCTGTCTGTCCCACGAGACTGGAAGCGAGTCGTTTTCGAACGGCCGTCAGTCGACGGCCGCACGTGAACGGAGACGCCGGACGGGAATGAGCGCCAGCCCCCAGCGTGAGGGGCATTGAAGTGAGCTCAGTCCCGCGGTCGGCGACAGATCAGTCGGCCGACGTGGGCTCGTCGCCCGCGCCGAACGGCGTCGGCCCATCGATCTCGCTGTCCTCCAGGTAGCACTGCGGATCCGGGGCGAAGAGGTCGTCCTCGACGGTGAGCGCGCGCAACCGGGACGCGCCGCGACAGACCTCGGCGTAGCGGCAGTCGGCGCACTTCCCCGAGAGGTGGGCGTCGCGGTTCCGGAGCGCCCGAAGCAGCGGGTTCGACTCGTCTTCCCAGATGTCGCCGAAAGGCCGGTCGCGGACGTTGCCCAGCGAGTAGCCCTGCCAGAACTGCGTCAGGTGGACGTTGCCCTGGTAGTCCACGTCGGCGACGCGCTCACCCGTCGGGTCGCCGCCGTTGACCCGGAGGTACTCGTAGACGCGGCGGGCCTGGGCCTCTCCCACGTGCTCGCGGGCGTACTCCACGAGGTAGGCCGCGTCGGCGTAGTTCCCGACCAGCAGGGTCTCGATCTCCTCGCCCTCGTCGTGGTACTCGCGGGTCATGTCACAGACGCGCTTCACCGCGGTCCGGCGGTCCGCGGGCGTGAGGTCGGCGTCGACGATTTCGGTCCCGCGGCCGCCGTAATCCAGGTGATAGAAGCAGAAGCGGTCGACGCCCACGTCGGTCAGCAGGTCGACGACGCCCTCCAGGTCGGCCGCGTTGCGCTCGGTGATGGTGTAGCGGAGGCCGGTCTTGAGGCCCGCGTCGAGGCAGTTCTCGATGCCCCGGACCGCGCCCTCGAACGCGCCCTCCAGCCCGCGGAAGTCGTCGTTTCGCTCGGGCAGGCCGTCGACGGAGACCCCGGCGTACTTCAGCCCGGCGGCTTTCAGCGACTCGGCGCGTTCCGCGGTGATGAGCGTCCCGTTCGTCGAGAGCACGGGGCGGACGCCCACGTCGTTCGCGTAGGCGATCAGCTCTTCGAGGTCGTTGCGGACGAGCGGTTCGCCCCCGGAGAACAGCACGACCGGCGCGCCGTAGTCGGCCAGGTCGTCGAGCAGCGCCTTCCCCTCGGCCGTCGAGAGTTCGCCGTCGGCGATTTCCGTGTCGGCGGCCGCGTAGCAGTGGTCGCAGTAGAGGTTGCACTGTTTGGTGACGTTCCAGACGACCACGGGCCGTCGCTGCTTCTCGTCGCGGATCTGGCGCTTCGTCGACTCCCCCGCCGCGTCGTACCGGAGGCCGTCGCCCTCCGCGTCGAGGTCACAGAGCAGCTTCGAGACGGAGATCATCCGTCCTCACCCCGAAGCGTCTCCGACTGCATCTCCGCGACCGACATCGTCGCGTCCTCGCCCGCCGCGCCCGCGCCGAGCGTCGCCGCCTCGGCCTGATACCGGCGCGTTTCGTCGGCGGGACACAGCCACAGCGCGACGGCGGTCCGGCCGAACAGCGAGGCCGCCTGTTCGCGGGCCACGTCCGCCGAGGGCGCGCTCACGCTGCCGACGTGCGTGAGCGGGTCCGCGGTGGCTTCCCGGACGAACACCTCCCACTCGCGACTCGTCGCGCCGCGCGGGGCGTCTACTTCGTGGTCGAACTCTCCCATACGGGCTCATTAGTGGCCCCGAAAAAAACGGGTCCAGTGCGTTCTCAGTTGCTGGGAACCACGGCGAACTGAGCGGAGTGTGTCACCGAGACGTGGTTGAAGTATCGGTCAGCGAACGGCCTCACTTCTCAGGAATGGCTCCGCAGGGAGAGCGAATAGATGATGACCCCGATACCGACGATTTTGATGAGATTCCCGACTAACGGCGCGTAGAACGTATAGACGATAAGTTCGAATCCGAGGGGGATCCCGATAGACGGGACGAGGAGCGATACGAGCGGTGAGATGACGGTGATGAGTGCGAGTCCGATAGCGAGAAACAGCATCTGACGCCGGTCACTTCTACGGTATCCCTGGTACGCCTGGTAGACGAGAAACAGCCCCATCGCGGCAGCGAGTAACCCGACCAGGAGGAGAATGAGATAGTACGAGGGAATCAAAGCGGGGTTAAGTTGCATCAGAGTTCCCCCCACATGTTGGTGAAACGGTCCGCCATCTTCTCCGCTGGTCGTTCTTCGATGTCGATCGTGAGTTCATTGTTCTCCAGCTCGATTGTGAGTCGCTTGAGCCGCGCCTTGTAGACGCTGTGGTGGTGTCCCTCGTCTTCGAGTTTGGTTTGCTCTTCGAGGAGTCCGCAGTCGATGAGGCGCTCGGTGCGCCGGTAAATCGTCGGGAGCGACGCATTACACTCGTCACTGAGTTCCTTCGCGGATTTCGCAGTCGTCTCAGTCGACGTGAGGATAGCACGAGCGTATTCGTCGTCGAGGAGGGCGTAAATCTCGCTCGACTGGGTATCCTCACTCACACGTAGTCACTCTCGCAGGCACGCTTGGTATGATTGCTGATTTTCCGGCTCTGAAAAAGTGCTCACGCTATTTCCACACGCCCAGTAGCGACTTGCACAGCAGCCCTCAGTCGCGGTTCAGACACGGGCCTGATGCAGTACCGGCCGAGTGAGTTCGGATACCAGGCCCGACAGCAACGCAGTTTTTCTGGCGTGGAAAATCTGGATTCCCGTTTAATTCCTCACTCTCCATCTGTGCCCTCGTGATACGAGAACCGTTGCAGGACACGCTCTTCGGTCAACAACTACGAGTACGCTGTTTCTGCGGGCTGCGAGCCGGCTCACGGCCATCACAGTCGCACGGGGGGAGACGCAATGGAGCGTAGCAGTATCGCGAGCGTCCTCTTCGTCGCTGTCGTGGTGTCGGTTGCGAGTGGCACTGCCGTCGCCGCCGTGACCGGAAGTCCCGCCATCGAGGTTGGGCTCGCGGACAACACCGTTTCGCCGGGCGAGGAGACGACGCTCGACGTCGTGCTCTCGAACAGCGGTGAACTCGATTCCAGTTCCAGTGCGAACCCGAGTCTGAACAGCGAGGTGACCACCGCCCGTGGATTGACGGTCGACGTCAGGGCCAGCGACGCCCCGATATCGATAACGACCTCGCGGCAACTCACCGGTGATCTCGCCGCGGGCTCATCGCGGACAGTGTCGTTCGACATCAGCGTCGACGACGACGCCAAGTCCGGCTCCTACCGCGTCCCCGTCAGGCTGACGTACGACTACTACAGCTACATCTCCGAAGGGACGAGCGCTCGTGACTCCGAGAGCGGATCCCAAACGAAGTACGTCACCGTCCGAGTGAGCGATGACGCGACCTTCGACGTGGTCGACGTCGACTCCAGCGCGCGGGTCGGCTCGACGGGCGGCGTCGAACTCACCGTCCAGAACACCGGAGAATCCGCCGCCAGCGACGCCGCGGTGACGCTACTGAGCCAGAACAGCGAATTCACCGTCGGCGACGGCGAGCAGAGTTCCCGGTTCGTCGAATCGTGGGCGGTCGGCGAAAACCGCACCTTCCAGTACCGCATCGGCGCGAGCAGCGACGCCGAGCCCGAACCGTACAACTTCGAGCTCTCGGTGGCCTTCGACGACACCGACGGCGTCCGAACGGAGTCGGTCGGAAGCACGGTCGGTATCGCCCCCGCACCCGAACAGTCGTTCGCGGTCGTCAACACCTCCAGCGCGGTGGCCGTCGGCAACACCGGGGAGTACGAACTGACGCTTCGCAACGACGGGCCGGCCACCGTCGACGACGCGACGGTGACGGTCACCGCACAGAGCAGCGACATCACCTTCGGCGAAGCCAGTTCCACCTCGCAGTTCGTCGGGGAGTGGAGTCCCGGCGAGGCTCGAACCGTGACCGTCGACGCGACGGCGAGTTCGAACGCCGAGGCCCGCTCGTACGCGCTGTCGGCGTCGGTCCAGTACGACGACCCCGAGGGCGACGCGGGCACCGACGACACCCTCTCGCTGGGCATAGAGACCGAGCCGAAACAGGAGTTCTCGCTGTCGGACGTTTCCGGGACCCTGCAGGCAGGCGCGGACGGCACGCTCGAAGCCACCCTGGTCAACGACGGCCCCCGGACCGTCGAGAACGCCGTCGTCAACTGGGAGAGCGACCACGCCAGTCTCTCCCCGCAGGGAACGCAGTACGCCGTCGGCACCCTCAAACCCGGTGAATCGACGACCGTGGATTTCGGCGTCGACGCCTCTGATAGTGCCCGCCAGGGGGCGCGTCAGTTCGACTTTACCGTCAGCTACGCCGACGACAACGGCGACCAGCAGACGAGCGACACGCTGTCGGTCCAGTCCACCGTCGCCGAAAGCGAGGACGAGTTCGACCTCGCGGTGGAGGAACGAACGATTACCGTAGGGGGCTCACGGGTCGTCTCGGTCGAAGTGACGAACGACCTCGACGAGACGGTCACCGACATCGAGGCGCGGCTGTTCGCCGACGACCCGCTCAGCACCAGTGGACCGGACACCAGCTACATCGAGTCCCTAGAGCCCGGCGAGTCCAAGACGCTGGCGTTCGAAGTGTCGGCGGCGTCCGCCGCGGCAGCGGGAAGCTCGTATCCGATCTCGTTCGACTTCAGGTATACGGATACTGAGGGCAATACCCACCTATCGGATACGTTCAGGAAGCCACTCGATGCGACTCCCCAGAGCGGCGGGATGTCGCCGATCGCACTCATCCTCGGGCTGGGAGTAATTGTCGTCGGTGGTGTCGCAGTCGTCTACTGGAGGCGTAACTGATGTCACTGGCGGACGGGGTCGAAACGGCGACCGAACTCCTCAACACGACAATCGTGGATCGACCGCGAGCGGTTATCGTCGTATTTCTGCTTGTTACGGCCGTTTTCGTCGGCGGACTGGGGTCTGTACAAGTGAGCGCCGGCGGACTCGACGCGTTCACGGACGGGCTACCGGAACAGGAGGCCGAAGACGAAGTCACCCAAAACTTCGAGGGCCCGTTTCAGGCGGATACGCAGGACACGACACAACTCATTCGGACGGACGGCAACGTTCTGACCAAAGAAGCACTCGTCCGTGACGCGCGCCTTCTCGAACGCGTTGCGGACCGTGATGACCTGCGGATGGACTCTGCCAGTGGTCCGGCACCGATTATTGCCCAGCAGCTAAACCCGTCAGCGACAACGCCAGAAGACTATCGGCGAACGCTCGAACGCGCGCCCCGGTCCGCAATCAGACAGGCTGTTCGAGCGCTCGAGGATGAACCTCGGCTTACCGGGTCGCTATCGAACGATTTCAATCCCACTAGCGTCTCGGCGTCTGCATCAATCACGACGGTCTCTCACGATTTCCCCGCGAGTTTCGACGATCTGACCGCTGTCCAGACAGACATCCAGGCGGTTGCCGACGATACGCCCGGCGACGTTCGTGCGTTCGGATCGGGGACCACCGAAGCAGAGATACGGCAGTCTATGACGGATTCGCTTGGGATTGTGATGCCAGTGGTGATACTGTTGTTACTGTTCTTCCTGGTTGTCGCATATCGTGATCCAATCGACGTACTGCTGGGACTGATTTCGCTCGTGATGACGATCATCTGGACGTTCGGCTTCCTCGGGTACGCCCGGATTCCATTTAGCCAACAGATGATCTCGGTCCCGGTGTTACTGCTTGCTGTTGGCGTCGATTTCGGCATCCACATCATCAATCGCTATCGAGAAGAGACAGAGCGCGGATTCACAGCGGTCGAAGCGATGCGAGAAGCGAACAGCCAACTCATAATCGCGTTCGTCATCGTGACCGTGACCGCAGTGTTCGGATTCGGTGCGAACGTCATCTCTACCCTCGAGCCGATTCGGAACTTAGGCATCGCGTCAGCAGTTGGTATTCTGTTCACCTTCCTCCTCTTCGGGCTGTTCTTACCCTCTGCCAAGTTGGTGAGCGACGACCTACGCACGCGCCTCGGCGTTCCGGAGTTCAACGCCACCCCGATTGCGTCGGAGGAATCGGCCCTGGGGCGAGTGCTAGCGTTTCCGGCACAGGTGAGCCAGTACGCTCCAACGGTGATCGTCTTGGGATTACTCCTGTCTGGTGGCGTCATGGGTGCGTACGGGTCGGGCGTCGGCACCTCCTTCGAGAACGAGGACTTCCTTCCGCCCGAAGAGATTCCAGCCTACCTCACAGAGTTGCCCGAACCGTTCACTCCGAGCGAGTACACCGTCACGTCGACGATCAACTTGCTCGACGATAAATTTGGGAGCAGTCAGGGGAGTACCGTGACAGTATACGTCGAAGGGAACCCCAAGCAAGATCACGCGCTCGAAGCCCTCGCCGCTCCCAACGACAACCCGCCAGAGTCACTTGCAGTTGGCCCCGGTGGGCAGGCAGAGGCACAGAGCATCATCACCGTCATCAAATCTCACGCGAACCAAAACGAAGAATTCGCCGACTTAGTCGCCAGAAACGATCAGAACGACGACGGAATCCCCGACCAGAATCTCGAACGAATTTACGACGAACTGTTCGCGTCTTCGGCGAGTGAACGGGCCGGACAATACCTAACTGAGGATTACCGGTCCACGAAGGTCGAATATCGGACTGACCCAGATGCCACACAGACGGAAGTGACCGCTGGAGGGTCCGAATTAGCGGACAGGCTCCGATTCGACGCGACGGCCACGGGAAGCGTCGTCGTCCTCGCCGCGGTGATGGACCGTATCTTCCAGTCGGCGATTCAGGGACTCGTCATGGCAGTCGCACTGACTGCTGTATTCCTCGTGATTATCTACGGCGTCTTGGAACGCAAGCCGCTGCTCGGTGTGGTCAATATCTTCCCGATACTGGTTGCGATCGCGTTCTTGCTCGGGACGATGCGATACCTGAACATCACGCTAAATGCGCTGACAGCGACGATTCTCTCTATCTCGGTCGGGGTCGGAATCGCCTATTCGGTGCATACCACTCATCGGTTCATCGATGAATTCGATGCGACGACAGATGCCCACGAAGCAATGGTGGTAACGCTGACAGGGACCGGTGGCGCTCTGTTCGGAAGCATGCTGACGACCGCGTTGGGGACTGGCGCGCTCGCGCTAGCCATTACCCCGATTCTCGGCAACTTCGGGGTCTTGATTGGCCTGAGTGTCACCTATTCGTTCCTCGCGGCGGTGATCGCACTCCCACCCGCAGTGCTGCTCTGGGAACGAATGCATCAGTGGGACCTCGATATCGTGGCGCGTCTCCGTCCGGCAATACAATAGGACATCGGTGGGCTTTCGACTCGGACCATCTTCGTCGACAACCCGCACCGCCTCCAACGACACCAGACTGGTCTGTGACCTTCTACTCAGTCGGTTTTGATTTGCCGAACCCGTGTGTGCCGACGAGCCGAACATTCGATATAGCGCCCTTCGGTTTATGGCGAAAATCGGCGTCGATAGCACCCAAATCATGCCGACTGGGTCGGGCGACGAGGTAAGGACCTTTACCGACGGCGGGATACCACCTAGCATGGCCGAGGAAGCTATCGACGACGTGGACAAGGCGATCCTGTACGCCCTGCAGGAAGACGCTCGAAACATGTCGTCGGGCGACATCGCGGAGCGGACCGACACGTCAGACAGCACCGTACGCAAGCGCATCCAGCGCCTGGAGTCCGACGAGGTCATCAAGGGATACAGCGCCGAGGTCGACTATCAGCAGTCGGGCTACCCGCTCCGGATGTTGCTGTTCTGCACCGCGTCGATTCCCGAACGCGGGAAGATCGTCTCAGAGATACTGGCCATCGACGGCGTCGTCTCGGTACAGGAACTGGTGACGGGCGAACAGAATCTGCTCGTGACGGCCGTCGGTGAGACCGACGACGACATCACGCCGGTCGCACAGGAACTCCTCGAGATGGGGCTGGAAGTGGCCGACGAGGTCCTCGTCAGGAGCCACGAGACGACGCCCTTCGACGGATTCGACGGCAACCACACCGACGACGGGGCGTAGCGCTCCTGCGCACCCCGCGCGTGACCGACGAGGGGTGGCCGATCCAGGAATCGAGATCGCGACTCCGTGGGATCGGTCGTGCCTCAGGACCGGCGACCGACTCGTTCGCGTTCGGGTGACCCCATCGGCCCGCACTCGCGTTATTTTCTCCAGTCCCGTACCGAAATCGGCGACGAAACGACCCGGAGTACGACAGCTATAGTAGCCATTGAAAGTCAGTGCACACCCGATCGCACGACGGCAGTGTTATCGGTGTGTATATCGTTTCAATTGTTACTATAGACGGGCGCTTCTGGCCCGAACGAGGCCGATTTCTCGATCGGATCGTCGTCTCGATGGACCGTGTCAACAATAACCATAATGTTCTATAATTGGCGTCTTTTGGAACAAATTGGTAATTTAGACAGATTTAATAACCACTCTGTTCGTTATGGTGAGTGAAGACGACCGAAACCGGCTCCGGCCCGTCCGTGCGGGCCGGTCGCCGGTGATCGGTTGCAGAATGACCAACGATGACCGGACAAGAGCAGTCGACGACGGTGGGAGCGCTTCCGGAGCAGACGAACGAGGAATCGAGCGTGCCGAAAGCGCTGACACGACTCGTGTGGCTCCTGTGGGCCGCGAGCCTCGGGACGCTGGTCCTGCGAGGCCTGGGCAGCGGTCCCTGGGGCGTCGCCGACGTGGTACTGGTCGACGGACTGACGGCCGTGATGTGGGTCGCCGTCACCTTCTTCAGCGGCGTCGTCCACAGCTACTCGCGGCGCTACATGGCCGGGAGCCGGACGATGGATCGGTTCTTCGGCCGCGTGTTCGCGTTCACGCTCGCCGTGATGGTGCTGGTCGCGGCCGACCACCTCGCGCTCTTCGCGGCCGCCTGGCTCGCGATGGGGCTCGTGATGGCCGAACTGATCGGCCACGTCGACGGCTGGCCCCAGGCGCAGGCGGCGGGCTCGCTCGCCCGCCGGTACTTCCTCCTGAGCAGCGCGCTGCTGTCGGTCGGACTGGCGACGCTGTGGTGGACCACCGGCGCGACGACGGTCAGCGGCCTCGCGACCGCCATCGGAACGGTGTCCCCTTCGGTGGCGCTGGTCGCCGCGGGGGCGCTGTTGCTGGCCGCGATGGTCCAGTCGGCGCTGGTCCCCTTTCACACGTGGCTGCTCTCCTCGATGACGGCGCCCACGCCGGCCTCGGCGCTCATGCACGCGGGCTTCGTCAACGCCGGCGGCATCCTCCTGACGCGGTTCGCACCGGTCGTCACCGTCGAGTCGGAGTTCCTGCTGCTGGTCCTGGTCGTGGGCGCGGCCAGCGCGCTGACCGGGAAGCTCCTGAAGACCGTCCAGACCGACGTCAAGCGCAAGCTCGGGTGCTCGACGGTCGGCCAGATGGGGTTCATGATCATGCAGGCCGGCCTCGGGTTCTTCGGGGCCGCGGTCACCCACCTCATCCTGCACGGCTGCTACAAGGCGTACCAGTTCCTCTCGACCGGGGACCGTGTGGAACAGCGCGCGCCGACGGACGAGGGAGCGAGACGCTCGACGGGCGTCGTCGAAGTCGCCGTGACCGCCGTGACCGCCGTCTCGGGCGGTGCGGTGTTCGCCCTCCTCACCGGCAAGGGGACGGCGCTCGACGGCGGCCTCCTGCTCGCCGGCCTCGTCACGCTGACGACGCTGCACGCCGCACGCGAGACGGTTTCCCGCACCGCACTCCCGGCGACGGTCCGCTACGGGGCCGTCCCGCTGGTCTTCCTGCCGGCGATCGCGGCGTACGCGGTCGTCTACCGCGTCATCAGCGGCCTCCTGTACGGGCTCCCGGCCGTCGGGACCCACGCGGAACTGACCCCCGTTCACGGTCTCGTCGCCGCGGCGTTCCTCCTCGCGTACGTCGCCATCGAGACCGGCGTCTACCGGCACAGCCAGCGCCTGTACGTGGCGCTCCTGAACGCGACCCAACCCCCATCAGAGACCCTGCTGACCTCCACGGAGGACTACAATGAGTACTGAATCAGGTATCGAGGAGCGCATCGAATCGGCGGCTGAAGCGGTCGGCTCCGCCTGGCCGCTGCACTCGTTCGTAACGTCGAACCCGCTCGCCGGGTTCGAAGACCGCCCGTTCCACGAGGCGGTCGCGGAGGCGGAACGGCTGCTCGGCGGCGACGGGTATCCGAGCGCCGACGTCTTCCGCCGCGCCTGGGAGGCCGGCCGGATCGACGACGACGTGCTCGCGACGCACCTGGCCGACCACGGGTTCGACGTGGAACCCGAGACGGCCCTCGATCGCATGGCCGAGCCGACGACGGGTGCTTCGGCGGACGCCGAGACGACGGCGACGGACCGCGTGGACGCCGTCGTGACGAAGTGGCTCGCCGCCTTCCTCGATCAGGGGACGGCCGAGTGGCCCATGCCGAACCGCGACGAGGGGTTCTACGAGGCGTTCCGCACCGTCGCGCCCCACGACGGCGACATCCCGGACGGCGAGGCGGTCGCCTCGCTCCCCGAGCGCCCGGCCGACGCCATCCGCAAGTGTCTCGACGACTACCCCGCCGAGCGGTGGACGGACATCTTCGAGTTCCACTTCGCGGCGCTCCCGGGCTGGACCGGCTACCTCAAACAGCGCGCCGACGGCGGCGACGACTGGCAGTCGACGTACCCGATCTCCCTGTCGGGCTACCTGGCGGTGCGACTCGCGCTCGCCGACGTGTTCGACGCCCCCGTCACGCCCCCGGAGACAGCCGGGGAGCCGACCGCGGCGGACTGGAACGACGAGGTCCCGCTCCCAGAAGTCTGGCTGTCCGCCTGGGAAGCGACCTACCGCGAGGACCTGGTGGAGTCGCTCACCGACGCCAGCCGCTCCTTGGAAGAAGCCGAGGACGAGACCCGCCCCGACGCCCAGCTCGTCTTCTGCATCGACACGCGCTCGGAGGTCATCCGCCGCCACGTCGAGGCAGCCGGGAACTACGAGACCTACGGCTACGCCGGGTTCTTCGGCGTGCCGATGCGCTACGAGGGCTACGAGTCCGAGGTGGCCGTCGACGCGTGCCCGCCCATCGTCGACCCGCAACACCGCGTCGCGGCCCGTCCGGACGCGGACGCTGACGAGGACCCGACCGCCTACGACCGCTGGAACCGGGTGCTCGAAGCCGGGCGGTCGGCGGTCGAGAGCCTCGAATCGAACGCCGCGACCGCGTTCAGCTTCGTCGAGAGCACCGGCGTCGGCTACGGGGCCGCGCTAGCCGGCCGGACGCTGCTCCCCGCTCGCGTATACGACGCCGTCGAGGCGGCCGACGAGCGCACCCCCTCCGAACACGAGGTCTGCGAGCCCGAGGTCGACTACAACCCTGACGGCGTCCACGAGCTTCGCGCGGGCCTCACGCTCGAAGAGAAGGTGGAGTACGCGGCGACGGCCGTCGAACTGCTCGGCATCGAACAGTTCGGCCGCGTCGTCGCCTTCACCGGCCACGCCAGCCAGACCACGAACAATCCGTTCGATTCGAGCCTCGACTGCGGCGCCTGCGCCGGGAACCCCGGCGGCCCGAGCGCTCGCGTCCTCGCGGCCATCTGTAACGACGAAGCGGTCAGAGCGGAGCTCCGCGACCGCGGGATCGATGTACCCGAGGACACCGTGTTCGTCGCCGGCGAGCACAACACGACGACCGACGAGGTGGAACTGTTCGACCAGAATGTCCCCGAGAGTCACGAGGCGGACATCGAACAGCTCCGCAGCGATCTCGCCACCGCGCGTGCCGGGGCGGCCGCCGAACGGACGGCCGACGGCCCGGCGGACGCCGAGTCGGCGCTCCGCGAGACCGAGCGCCGCGCCGCCGACTGGGCGGAGACGCGCCCCGAGTGGGGACTGGCCGGGAACGCCGGGTTCGTCGTCGGCCCGCGCGAACTGACCGAAGGACTCGATCTCGACGGCCGGTCGTTCCTGCACACCTACGACTGGCGGACCGACTCCGAGGACGGCGACGCGCTCGAGGCCGTCATGACCGGTCCGCTCGTCGTCACCCAGTGGATCAACGCCCAGTATTACTTCGCGACGGTCGACACCGCGGTCTTCGGGAGCGGGTCGAAAGTGACGCACAACCCCGTCGGCAACGTCGGCGTGTACCAGGGCAACGGCGGCGACCTGATGACCGGGCTGCCGACGCAGTCGCTCAAGGCGACGGACGACGACCCGTACCACCAGCCGCTCCGCCTCTCGACCGTGATTCACGCGCCGGTCGAGCGCGTGACCGGTATCCTGGCCGACCACGAGGAGCTGACGGAACTGCTGGACAACGGCTGGCTGTCGCTGACGGTCGTCGACCCTGAGCAGGACCACCGCGCGTTCCGCTACGAGTCCGACCTCAGCTGGACGCCCGTCTCGGAACCCGAGGGCGCGAAGCCGTCGGAACCCGAAATCAAAGCGGCCGTCGCAGACGACTGAGCCGGGAGCCGTCGGTTCGATCGACTCGCTCTCAGCCCTCGTAGCCCGCGTACTCCATCAGCTGCTCGAAGATGTCGGTGTCCATCGCCTCCTTGTAGACGACGGCCGACACCATCCCGCCGGGGTAGGCGCTCCCGTTCATCACGTGGTTGACCTTGTGGCAGTGCATCAGATAGATACCTGGGTCGGCGTCGGCCTCGAACTCGAGCGTGTGCCGGCCCGCGGGCGGGACGCTGGTCACGTCCTGGTCGTGCCGGGCGGCCTCGGGGATGACGCCGCCGTCCTTCGCGACGACCTGGAAGCGGTGGTTGTGGATGTGCATCGGATGGTCCATGTAGCCGCCGTTGACCAGGTGGACGCGGACCGTGTCGCCCCGCTCGACGATGATGGGCGAACCGTCCTCGGGGTGGAGCGTGCGGGGCGCGGACTTGCCGTTGATAGTGAACGTGTCGGGATTGCGGTTGCGGGGGTCGTAGCTCGCGTCCATGCCCGCCATCTGGCGGTTCAGCCGGGAGTCCCACTCCTTCAGCGTCACGAAGTACTCCTTGTCGGCCGGCTCGTACCCCTTCGGATCGACGCGGAAGATGCCGTACATCCCCATGTCGAGGTGCCGGGGCGTCTGGTAGTGGCAGTGATAGAGGTGCGTGCCGGGGACGTTCGCCGGAATGGTGTACGTGTGCTTCTCGCCGGGGTCGACGCGGATGCCGGTGGTCGTGGGGACGCCGTCGTCCTCCCACTTCTTCTGGACGGCGTGGAAGTGCAGCGTGTGCGGGCGCATGCCGCCCGTGTTGTCCAGCGTGACCTCCATGTCTTCGCCCTCCGTCGTGCGGAGGATCGGACCGGGGACGCTCGGGTCGCCGTCGTCGGCCTTGAACGCCCATACCTGCGGGAGTTCCACGGGACCTCCCATCGACTCGCCGGGATGAGCGTCGTGACGGGCGGGGAGAGAGGAGATGGTGACTTCGCCGCCCTGCTCGTCGACGTCGACGACCTCCGGCGGGGACGTGGTCGGGAGGTCGCTGCTCTGGGCGGGCGTCGTGTCGGTGTTGCCCATCTGCTGCTCGGTCGAGGCGTCTCCGGGGGCGGTACAGCCCGCGAGCGCGAGCGTGCCGCCGAGGCCCGATGCCTTCACGAAGTCGCGACGAGAGATACCGGAGCCGGGTGCGCCGATCAGGGAATCGTCCATGTGCAAGTGGACCTAATGACCCGCAGTATAAACCCCCCGGAGGGGGTTCCCATGACTGCAGAACCGTTCTCACCGGCTGGGAACGCGAGTATACGTTCATCATAACGGCCCCGAATACTGCGGGCGTCGGTCCGATCTCAGGCCGTTAGACGCGGGCGCAGAGAAGCCGAGTCGGTTAGATTAAAGGTGTCCGGCGGGCAGTTCCGGACAAGGATGGTCCGGGACCCGTTCGCTGACGAGGAGACGCCGGAGTTGCAGACGGTTCTCGACGCGCTCGACGACGAGGACTGCCGGGCTATCGTCAGCGTGCTCGACGAGCCACTGACGGCGAGCGAGATCTCCGAGCAGAGCGGCGTACCGCTGTCGACGACCTACCGCAAGCTCGAACTGCTGACGGAGTCGTCCCTGCTGTACGAGGGCGTGGAGGTACGCTCGGACGGACAACACGCCAGCCGGTACGCCATCGACTTCGAAGAGGTCGTCATCGCGCTCGACGAGGAGCGCTCGCTCACCGTCGACATCTCGCACCGGGCCCGGACGCCGGACCAGCGACTCGAGAACCTCTGGTCGGAGGTTCGAAAGGAGACCTAATCATGCCACACATCATCAGTTCCCAGGTCGGTATCGTCGTCTCGAAGACGCTCATCCTCATCCTCGGTGGGTTGATCACCTACTACTCCTACCAGGCGTACAACCGGACGGGGAGCCCACAACACAAGTGGCTGACCTACGGCTTCGGCGTGGTGACGCTGGGGGCGGTCACCGGCGGCGTCCTCGACATCGCCGTCAGCCAGTTCGTCGGTCAGGACCTGCTCTCGGTCAGCGTCTTCACGTCCAGCGCGCTGACGGCGATCGGGCTGGGCATCATCCTCTACTCGCTGTACGTCCAGTGACCGTTCCCAGCGGCTGGTAACGCGCTTGTCCGTATATCCCGGTCCCGGTTCGATTCGCTGTATGCTGGGTGCGAACACGGTTCTGCTGGTCGCCGCAAAGACGGTCACACTGTGCTGTGGGGCAGTCCTGACGACGATGACGTATCGCGCCTACAGGCGGACGAACGCACCGGCGATGCGGGCGCTCTGGATCGGGATTGGACTTGTGACGGCCGGCGCGATACTCGCCGGGACGCTTCACCAGGTCATCGGCATCCCGGTGACGGTGAGCGTGACGATAGAGTCGCTGTTCACCGCGGCGGGCTTTCTGGTGCTGACGTACTCGCTGTACACCGAGGGACCAGAGGCGCAGTGACCGAACTACGGGTCCTCGGCGTCGGCCGACGGACCCCCGCGACCGAGTAGCAGCGACGGCAGCGACCGCGGGCCGTGTTCGACGAGGACGGCGACGAGGTTTCCGGCGAACAGCGCCACGCCGACGAGCGCCACCGCCCCGGCAGCCACCACGAGCGGGCGCCCGAGCGCGACCCGCTGTGCTGCGAGCAGGAGCGCGTACGCCAGCACGAGCGCCGTCCCGTCGGCGGCGGCGACGCGGCCGTCGTAGAGGTCGTCGATCATCGGAACCGCCTCGAATCCCAACCGGTCGCTGTAGCGGTGGACCCAGACAATGAACGGGACGACGTGATACAGCGTCCCGAGGACGACGAAACCGACGCCGCCGACGAGCAGGACGAGCGACGGCCGGCCGAACAGCCCGCCGTACGACAGCGGGTCGCGCCACCAGTGAACCGCCGTCAGCGCGGCCCAGGCGAGCAGCGACACGGCCGCGACGGCGTACCGGGTCAGCATCGGCGTCCAATCCACGCGCGCGCCGGCGAGTCGCCGTGCGAGGACGACCGCAACCACCGCGAGGCCAGCGACGACGACCACGCCGCCGGCGCGGGCGAGCAGTTCGTTCCCGAGGAGCCGGCCGCCCGCGAGCGCCAGTACGCCGAGCGGGTAGGCGACCGTCTCCGCCCGCTGGAGGCTCTCCTCGGATCGTCGGTCCTCGGCCTGCGTGAACATCGGAGCGAGCTGGGCCAGCGCGCCGGCGACGGTCGTCAGGACGACGCCGAACACCGCGAGCGTGGCGTGGGCGAGGAGGAGGCTGCCGCGAGAGAGCCCCGCGGCGGAGAGGATGCCGACGGCGCGGTCCAGCGCGAGTCCGAATCCCGCGGCGGTGACCAGCAGGAAGAACACGAGGGCCCAGCCGAAGTGAGCCGCCGTCACGTCCACGTCGACGCCGAGCAGCGTCCGCCCGACGTTGTACGCGAAGACCCACGCGCCGGCGAGTGCGAGCGTGCCCGCGACCGGGAGCAACAGCGGCCACCCCCCGAGGAACCCCGCCGCTAGACCGGCGAATCCGAGGGCCGCCAGCGGTAACTGGACGACCGCGAGCCGCCGCGAGTACAGCGCGACGCCGCCCCAGACCGGGACGAACTGCGTCATCGCGCCCATGATGGTGAGACAGACCCAGCCGGCGAGCAGGAGGTGGACCTGTGCGAGGTGACCCGCGCGGCCGTCGACCGCGCCGACGGCGACGCCGGCCACGAGGAACGCCAGTCCGACCACGAAGTGTCGCAGCGGGACGGTCATCGGCGGACCGCTCGACGCGTCGATGTCTCCGGGGATTCCGCTCATTACCGGAACGTACGCCGTCGAAATTGCTGGCAGTGTGGCCGAACGTGTTCGGGACAACGCTGGGCGCGCCCGAGTCCGAACCGCCTGTATGGCACCGACCCAGGGAGAGCCGGCCGACGTGGCACCCATTATCGCCGAGACCGACGCGCCAGCAGACGCTCCGACCGACCGACTCGACGTGCGGTCGCTGGGGCCGCCGGGACCGCTCAAAGAGACGCTCGAACGCCTCGCGGAACTCGACGGCGATACCGTCCTCGTCCAGTACAACGACCGCGCTCCCCAGCACCTCTATCCGAAGCTGGAGGACCGCGGCTACGCCTACGAGACCCTCGAAACCGACGACGCTACCGTCACCGTCATCTGGTCACGATGAGTGTGAACACCGAGCAGGTCGAGGCGCGGCCGGACGTGGAAGAAGCTATCGCCAGGATCGACGAGCGCGGTGCGGAGATCCGCGCCGAACAACTTGAACGGGCGCTGTCGCGCCTCGAAGCGACCGACGAACTGACGCCGGAACAGCGCGCGGCGGTCGAACGTCTCGGTGACCGACTGGTCGAGCAGTTGCTCGCAGTCCCCCACGAGAGCCTCCGCGACGCGGCGCGCCGGGGCGACGGCGAGGCCGTCGCGACAGCGCTGTCGCTGTTCGAGTGAGCCGGCGACCTACGCCGATGCGAGGACGAGTAGCGCCTCGCTGTCGGCCGTCGCCGCCGGCGAGATGTCCTGCTCCCCGTCGAATCGGACGACCTCGCCCGCGGTGAGCGAGAGCGTCTCGTCGCCGAGCGTCAGGTCGACCGCACCCGAGAGGAGGTGAAAGACGATGTCGCGGTCCGGGTGCTGGTGGCGGGGAATCGACTCACCGGCCTCGAGCGACAGGTGAACCGTCTTCGGTTCGCCCTCGAACAGCCGCGTCCGGCCGCCTTCGCCGTCAGAGAGCGACGCCCGCTCTGTGCCCGCAGACTGATCGCTCATCGTTTCGGGAGGTCGGCGACGTACTTCTGTGGCTCCTCCTGTCGACACTGGTAGTTCGCCGCGTCGAAGGCGTCGACCTCGGCCTGCATCTCGTAGAACAGCGGCTTCGGCTCGTGGTCGTTGACGATCTGGAGCGTCTCGCCGGATTCGAGCGCGTCGAACGCGCTGTGGATCATCGGGTGGCGCTCCGGCGGCGGGATCTCACGGAGGTCGAGTGTCGTCTCTGGCATCGTCTGACGATTCGACGGTGACGGTGGAGGGGATTGCGCCGAACACGTTCGCTACGCTGGATCGAACGTTCCCTCGCGGAGGCCGCGTCGCACGGGGTCGTGCTCAGCGTCCGTCGGTGGCGGCGCGGTCACGAGCGTGGCCTCCAGGCGCTCTCCCTCCGCGCGGATTCCCCGTGCCTCGCCGGTGGGGACGGCCACCACGTCACCCGGTCCCACGTCGTGTTCGTCGGACCCGTCGCGTACAGTTCCGGACCCGGAGACGACGGTGATCGCGACGGCGCTGTCCGGACTGTGGACGGGGATGAACTGTCCGGGCTCGAAGTAGCCGAGCACCACCTTCTGCTCGTCCGTCTCGTGGATCGTCTGTGCAGAGAACCGCTCGTCGTCGTACGTGCGCTCCGCGTCGAGGCTGGTCGCGACCATACCGTTCCGGTCGCCCGGCCCGGTGGAGCCGTTTGCTCCGAACACGTTCGGGGATACGCCCCCGTGGCTTGCCGACGAATCAAGAGACATGAGCTTCCTCTCCGGCCTGCGCGGCGGCACGGACGTCGGCTTCGATGGGTACGACGAGTTCGTTCCCGACCACCTTCCCGAACCGGGTCCCTTCCTCACCGACGCGGACGTGCTGACCGGGACCGACCACGCCGCGCTCCACCGGCTCACGATGGACCTGTTCGACGAGCGGGGCGTCTACGACATGACCTTCGGATACAACCTGGCGCAGTTGAACCTCGACCAGCGACACCCTGACTCCGGGTTCCGCTACGCCCGGGAGGCGGACGGCAAGGTACTGCGGGCGGCGTTCACGCCGACGACCGAGTTCTGCCCGCAGAGCGACACGCTCACCGTCGGCGCGTTCCGGGCCTGGAACGGACTGTCGGACCGACACGAGTACGACGTCGTGCGCGTCCGCGTTGACGCGATGCACCACCAGAGCGAGGCGATCAACGAGCGGCTCCGGGACCTCGAAGCCAGGTATCGGGAGACCGGCGCGGTCGACCCCGACGAGCACGAGACGGACGCCGTGGGAAGTGAGACCGGCGTCGACGCGACCGACGACGTGCCCTTCTGACGGCGGCGGCATCGCGTCGTATTCGCCAGTAATCGTCTCCTAACGTCGGGGATTGGACAGGCCAGTCGTAGATTCACGGTATCCGAAAAGTCCCGCAATCGGCCGTATCGGCAGCCGAAAAGCAATAAACACTTATACAGCAGACCACACTACGTTCAGTAGACCGAGCTTACTGGATGGGGGAATCCGATTGGGCTTGGTGGGCTGGTGGAGCCTCTCAATCTCCACGATGAGAGACATATGTCAGACAAGAATATCGCAGTGACGCGACGCAGAGTACTGGGTGGTATCGTTACGGTCGGTGCGGCGAGCGCGGCAGTGGGTGCCGGGACGTTCGCGTTCTTCAGCGACACGGAGACCAGCACGGACAACACGGTCCAGGCTGGGACGGTCGATCTTAACCAAGCGAGTGTTACCGGCAGTTCCTCTCTGGGCGATAATCTTGCGCCCGGCGATTCGTTCACACTCCAGATCGAGACGACCTATGACGGCTCCATCGACGGTGTCGACCTGAACCTCGACGCTCGACTGCAAGAGCCTTCGACTGATCCGGACAGTGGTGGCGAGGATAACCCCTCTAACACCGATCTCAGTGCGGCTCAGTTCGCGTCCGCACTGAGCGTCGACACCGCGTACGTACAAATCAATCCGGGCTCATCGGGGCCGCAGGACGATCTTTTGAGTGCGGACTCACCTGGTGGCGACATCAACACGGACATCGATCTCAGTTCAGCGACCGTTGACGATGGCGGCCAATACGAGGTCAGCGGTGTCGATCTGGACGATGTTATCGCTGACGGGCTGAGTGGCCAGAACGATTACGCGACGCTACAGGGCGGGGATACGGTTCGAGTCCACATTGCCGGGACGCTAGACGAGAACCTCGGGAACGCCGGCCAAGAGGACGGCGTTGACATTGAGGTGGCCTTCGGCGTCCAACAGAGCGACGCGACGAACCAGGGCCCGACCTTCTAAGTCGACGGGAAACACCGTCATGGGTCCGGTGAACCGGTCTCATGAATGCCCACGATGGTCGGCTCGCTACGGTCACCGTCTGGAATCGACCCCTCTACACACGGCCAAACACGTGGATAGAAAGAGTACGATCACGCGCAGGCGACTGCTCGGCGGTCTCGTTACCGCCGGGACCGCAAGCGCCGCCGCGGGGGCCGGGACGGCGGCGTACTTCACCGACACAGAAGCGAGCAGCGACAATCAGGTCTCGACGGGGACGCTCACTCTGGGCTTCGACGGAACCGCCGCCTTCGATTTCAGCGCGTCGCTCGCACCCGGTGAGACGACGCAAGGGACGGTCACGCTGGTAAACGCCGGTTCGCTCCCCGGGTCGCTCGACGTCGACGTCCAGTATACGAACAGCGACGCGAGAAACAACTCGAAGAAGACCGCGCGAGAGGTCGCGGAGCGACTGGACGTCACGACGCTCACCTACGGTGGGACGGACCGAACCGGCCAGATTACCGACGGCTCTCCGCCGACGTTGCACGACCTGGCCACGAACGACCGGAGTGGAGGCGAGACGACGCCGAACGACCTCATCGACCTCCCCGACCCGGCCAGCGGGGCGGACTTCACCGTCGGCTTCCAGTTGCAGAACGTCGGGAATCAGTTCAAAAAGGAAGGGGTGGCGATCACCGTTACCTTCCAGCTCAATCAGCATGACTCACAGTAGCGAGACGGGCATCGACTGGCGTCGAATCGGCAACTGGCTGGGCCTCTGTGTCCTGGTGCTCGTCGTCGGCGTGTTCGTCGTCGCGGCCGTCCCGCAAGCGGTGGGCGCAGACGAGAGCTACGTCGTCCTGTCGTCGAGCATGTCGCCGACGATCGACGCCGGAGCGGTCGTGTTCGTCAGCGGCGTCCCTGTCGACCAGATCGCAGAGGGCGACGTGATCACTTACGACCGTTCGCCCGGCGGGGAGAACACGCGAGTCACGCATCGAGTCGTCGACGTCGTCGAGCGAGACGGAGAACGGCGCTTCGAGACGCAGGGCGACGCGAACGAGGATCCGGACCCGTCGCTCGTCGCGCCGAACGAGGTCATCGGCGTCGTCACGTTCAGCGTGCCCTACATCGGCTACGTCATCTCGTTTTCCCAGACGAGACTGGGACTGCTGTCGCTGGTCATCGTCCCAGCCCTGTTGCTCGTCGTCCTCGAACTGCGCGACCTGCTTGCGGCGACGGACGGTGGCGACCCGTGATCGGACTCGACCCGGTCTCGCGGCTCGCCACCGGGGTCGTGCTCGGGGTCGTTTTGGCCGGTACGTCCGGCGGTGGCGGTTTGGAGGGCCACTGATGCGGGGGGAGATCATCCGGGACGACGACGGCAACTACAACAAACGGATACTGGCGTTCCTCGTCCTCCTCGTGCTCGTCATCATCGGTACGGGTGTCGGGACGCTCGGCCTGACGAGCGACGGGTCGGCACCACCGCCGACGCCGGACCAACCGGTCATCGAAGCGACACCGGAGGCGGTCGACGGGACACCGACCCCGACGCCCACACCGACGGAGTCCGGTGACGGATCGAGCGGGACAGAGACGAACGGGACCGACGAGCCCGACTCGCGGGAGTCGCCGACACCGACGCCGACACCCGAGGACTCCGACGAGGCAGCCGTCGATGCGGGACCAGACCCCTCTGGGGGTGGTGGCTCGGCAGGTGGTTCAACGGGCGGCGACGGCGGTCGCGGTGCGGACTCACTTGACCTCGCCGTTGACGGGCGTTCGGTGCTGATACGCGTCGCAGACCTCACGCCCGGCGACGGGTCGACCGGCTCGGTCGTCGTCCGAAATAGCGGCTCGATGTCTGGAACCCTCGGCGTTTCGAACGCGTCCGTGTCCGACGACGAGAACGGTCTGCAGGAACCCGAGCGAGCGGCCGGTGACACCAACGCGTCCGGAGAGCTGTCAGACCACCTCCGCGTCCGCCTGTGGGTCGAGTATCCCGACGGGACGCGCGAGTACCTGTTCGGGTCGGCGAACTCGACCGTCAGCGCGGCGTCGCTAGACGGGGCGTCGGTTCGAGGGGCCGAGACGCTCGACGCCGGGAGTCGGGCGACGGTCCAGATAGCCGTATCGCTCCCGGAATCGGCCGGAAACGAGGTTCAGAGCGACCGGATCGAATTCGCGGTTCCGATCGTCCTGCGGGAAGCGTAATTCAGGAGAACAGGAGCCCGAGGTTGAGCCAGGTAACGGCCAGGCCCATCGCGGTCAGGAGAGCCGGCGGCCCGTAGTACAGCAGCGGGTCTTCGTCGAGCACGCCGCCCCAGATGCTCACCCCGATACAGCAGTAGATGACGAGGAGCTTCAGCGCCAGGAACCCGCCGCCGCCGAAGGACTCGATCGCCCACCGGACCGCCGGGTTCGCCTCGGTGAACATCGGCACGAAGTAGACGATGGCGATGGTCGTGACGATGTCGCCGACGCCGTAGGTGCCCAGTGCGAGCAGCCACGCGCCCGAGAAGGACCGCTCCGAAAAGGAACTCCCCTCGAGCGTCAGCCAGTTCGCTTCGGCAGATGCCATTACCTGAAGGTCCGACCGGCGACCACATATATCTCTAGTATTCATTCTCGATTTTGATATTTTGGCAACTCAGAAACCGTCGAAGATTCCGACTGAGCCCGTTTCTCAGCCAGATACTACCCAACAAGCTGCTAAATCAGTAGGTTCGGAATTGATAGTAGTACTTGAAAACTACGGCCAGAGCGGTTCACGGAGCGATGCAGGACGTATCTGTGACTGATACAACGAGAGCGGCGCGCGGACGCGTTCGCGCAGCGAAAGGCGCATGGAAAGGGACTTATCCGGCCGGTGGCCAGGGGGAGGTAATGAGCCTGTCCGACGCGGACCACGAGATCGTGGTCGACGAGATCGGTCGGGAGCCGACGCGAGCGGAGGCCGCTCTCTTCGAGAACCTCTGGAGCGAACACTGCGCGTATCGCTCCTCGCGGCCGCTGCTCTCGGCGTTCGACTCCGACGGCGACCAGGTCGTCATCGGTCCCGGTGACGACGCCGCCGTCGTCTCCCTGCCGACTCACGGCGACGGCGAGGAGATGTACATCACGATGGGCGTCGAGTCCCACAACCACCCGTCCTACGTCGACCCGTTCGACGGGGCGGCCACGGGCGTCGGCGGCATCGTTCGCGACACTCTCTCGATGGGGGCGTACCCTATCGCACTCGCCGACAGCCTGTACTTCGGCGACTTCGAGCGCGAGCACTCTCGCTACCTCCTCGAAGGGGTCGTCGAGGGCATCTCGCACTACGGCAACTGCATCGGCGTCCCGACCGTCGCCGGCAGCGTGGCCTTCCACGAGGACTACGAGGGCAATCCGCTGGTGAACGTCTCCTGTATCGGCCTGCTGGAGCCCGAGCGGACTATCACCGCTGAGGCGCAGGAGCCGGGCAACAAACTCGTCCTCGTCGGCAACGCGACGGGCCGTGACGGCCTGGGCGGGGCCTCCTTCGCCAGCGAGGACCTCGCCGAGGACGCCGAGACCGAAGACCGACCGGCGGTCCAGGTCGGCGATCCCTACGCCGAGAAACTGCTCATCGAGTGCAACGAGGCGCTCCTGGACGAGGACCTCGTCGAGTCGGCCCGCGACCTCGGCGCGGCCGGCCTCGGCGGCGCGTCCTCCGAACTCGTCGCGAAGGGCGGCCTCGGCGCGCGCATCGAACTCGACCGCGTCCACGAGCGCGAGCCCAACATGAACGCCATGGAGTACCTGCTCGCCGAGAGCCAGGAGCGGATGGTGTACGAGGTCGCGCCGGAGAACGTCGACCGCGTGGCCGCCCTCGCAGAGCGATTCGACCTGGGCTGTTCGGTCATCGGCGAACTCACCGAGGCCGGGACGAACTACGTCTGCACGTTCGAGGGCGAGACCGTCGTCAACGTGGACGCGGCGTTCCTCGGCGACGGCGCGCCGATGAACGACCTCCCGAGCGAAGAGCCCCGAGAGCAGGAGCGCGACCTCCCGACGGTCGCGCTGGAGGAGGCCTTCGAGCGGATCGTCGGCAGTCCGAACTGCGCCTCGAAGCGATGGGTGTACCGCCAGTACGACCACGAGGTGCAGGTCCGGACCAGCGTCCTGCCCGGGGACGACGCGGCGCTGCTCGCCGTCCGCGAAGCCGGGACCGGACTCGCCTTCTCGGCCGGCGCGGACCCCAACTGGACCGACGCCGCCCCGTACGAGGGCGCTCGCGCCGTCGCGCTCGAAAACGCCACGAACGTCGCGGCGAAGGGCGCGACGCCCCACGCGGCCGTGGACTGTCTGAACGGCGGGAACCCCGAGAAGCCCGACGTGTACGGCGGCTTCAAGGGTATCGTCGACGGGCTGGCCGACATGTGCGGCGACCTCGACGTGCCGGTCGTCGGCGGCAACGTCTCGCTGTACAACGACTCCCAGACGGGACCGATCCCGCCCACGCCGACGCTCGCGCTCGTCGGCGTCAAGGAGGGCTACGACGCGCCGCCGATGTCGCTCTCCGGCGAGGGGACGCTCGTCGTCGTCGGCGACAGCGCGCTCGAAGGCGAGTCCGACCCGCGGCTCGGCGGCTCCGAGTACACCGCCCAGTTCGGCGGCACGGACCGCTTCCCGGAGCTTCCGGCCGACTCGACTGGACTCGTCGAGACCGTCGCCGAGGTGGCCGACGCCGACCACGTCCTCGCCAGCCACGACGTGAGCCACGGCGGCCTCGCGGTGACACTCGCCGAGATGGTCCACGAGGACGCCGGCGCGACCGTCGAGATCGAGACGGTCGACCGCGGGACCAGAAAGCGCCTCCTGTTCAACGAACGCCCCGGCCGTGTGGTGTTCGAGACGACCGACCCGTCGGCCGTCCGCGAGGCCTTCGACGGCGTCGCGCCGGTGACCGAACTCGGCGAGGCCAACGGCTCGAACCACCTGGACGTCACCGTCAACGACGAGCGACTGCAGTACCACGCGGAGGAGATCGCCGAGCTGCGGTCGGTCATCGACGACGAACTGGCCTGATTACCAGCGGATATCGAACCGCGCACCGCCCATCTCGCTCTCGGAGACTGTGACCGACCAGCCGTGGGCCTCGGCGATGCTCTGGACGATGGAGAGGCCGAAACCCGTCCCATCGGAGTCCGTCGAGTACCCGTGTTCGAACACCCGCTCCTGGTTGTCCGGCGGTATCCCGGGGCCGTCGTCGGCGACGGAAAAACCGTTCTGCCCGGCCGGCTCGGCGTCGGCGACGACCACCTCGCAGGCCGAGCCGGCGTGCTCGACGCTGTTCCGGTAGAGGTTCTCGAACAGCTGCTGGAGGCGGTCGGGGTCTGCCTCGATGGTCGCGTCGGTCTCGACCGAGAGCGTCGCCTCGGCGGTCTCGACCTGCCGCCAGGCGTCCGTCGCGACCGTCGCGAGGTCGACCGTCGTCGGCTCGCCGACGACCCGGCCCTGGCGGGCGAGCGTCAGCAGGTCGTCGAGCAGTCGCGCCATCCGTTCGTGCGCGTCGGAAATCGCTTCGAGTCCCTCGCGGACCGCCTCGTCCTCGGCAGTGCCGAGCAGCAGTTCGGCGCGCCCCGAGGCGACGCTCAGCGGGTTCCGCAGGTCGTGGCTGACGATGCTGACGAACTCGTCGAGGCGTTCGTTCTGGTGTTCGAGTTGCTGCTCGCGGCGCTTGCGGTCGGTGATGTCGGTGTAGATCCCGTACCCCTCCACGTCGCCGGTGTCGCGGCTGACGATGACGCTCCGGAACAGGTAGGTCCGCGCCTCGCCCGTGGCGGTCACTCGCGTCACCTCCGTCTCTGCGTTCCCGGAGTCCCGGAGCCAGTCGGCCGCGACGTCGCCCGGTTCGTAGTCGGTCGGCGCGACGAGCGCCAGGAGAGATTCGCCGACCGCGTCGCTCCGATCGTAGCCGAAGGCCGCTTCGAAGGCCTCGTTGACGGACGTGACCCGGGGGTCGCGCTGATCGAACTCGACGACGACCGCCGGGTTCGGGATGTTTTCGAGCAGCGCGTCGAAGCGTTCCTCGGCCGCCAGCCGGACGCGGAGCTCGCTCGCGACGAGCGCGATGTAGCCCTCGCTATCGTGCTGGATGACCTCACAGACGTCCCGGGCGTCCGTGTCTGTCAGCGACGCCTCGTTCGCGATGCCGATGTCGGACATGGCCTCGTCGACGAGTGCCGTCGCCTTCTCGACCCCGACCGTCTCCGCGAACTTCGAGACGAGTTCTGTCCGGTCCATGGTCACTCGGGGAACGCAAACAGCACCGTCGAAGTGTTGTGAAAGCCGCTCAACTGTCCCATCTGCATACACAGTTCGCCGTAGGTCTCGAACCCGGCGAAGGGGGCCGAGAGCCCGTCGTCGATGGCGTCGACCGCCTCGGAGAAGGCGTCCTGAAGGACGAACTCGCGGCACGCGCAGTCGTAGACGAACCCCCCGGCGAGGTCGCTGTCGCTCAGTTCGACCGCCTCACGCGCGGCCCGACCGGCCGACTCGATCTGGTCCGCCCGGCTTCCGTACATCACGCGGAGGACGGTCCCCTCGGGGATGTCGACGGCGAACTTGAGCGCACCTTCCTCAGCGACGGAGGCACGTGGCCACCGTATCTTGTACGCGTCGCCCTGGTCGATGCCGAACTCGTACGCGCCGAGCAGCATGTACAGTTCGTCGGAGCCGGGGTCGAGCGAGTCGACGGAGACGTCGAACCGCTCCGCGATAGAATCGCGGACGGCGTCCTTCCAGACCTCGAACGCCGGCCGGCCGTCGAGTTCGCGGACGACGTTTCCCGATACGTCGGTCACTACCCGCGGCCCCGAGACGGGCTCGTGACCGTGGTCCATCGAGATGACGGCCCGCTGTTCGCCAGAAACGAGCACCAGCGCGAGGGCGTCGTCGGCGACCGTGTCGTCGCAGAACACCGGCGTCGACTCCATCTGGTAGTCGTCAGAGGCCGCACCGCCCGCGAACCCGACGTGGGGACCCAATCGCCGCTGAATCGCTAGCGCCAGTCGCTCGCCGATGCCGGACAGCCCGTCGTGGAGCGCGATGGCCGACTGGTAGGGGTAGTCCACGTCGTCCGGGAGCGCGCGGACCGCGTCCCGCACCGCCCCCTGGACGTTCTCGCTCAGGCCGGTCGCCATGGCGGCGTCGAAGCGAAACGAGTCGCTGGTGACGAGCGCGACGGCGACGCCGTCGTCCATCGTCCGCTCCTCGGTGAACGTTCCGGTCGCCGAACAGCCCACGACGGTCGTCTCCGCGTCGACGACTTCGCGGACGGCCGCGAGGACCGCCTCGGCGTCGAGCGCCGAGGCGGCGAACACCTGACAGAAGTCCACTCGCTCGGCGTCCAGCCGGTCACGAGCAGTTCTGGTCGCCTCCCGGCCAGCGCGTCGACCAGCGGTCGCCACTGACGTTCCCGTTGCGACCCCCGTACTCGCGCCTGACTGGGGCGACATTGTACAACAGTTATTCGCGTGGAACCGTATATACTCTCTCCAGAGATATCAGAATTGATACTCGTGCCGGCCGACGTGGTCGGACCGACCTGCTCAGGCCAGCGCCAGCGCGATGCCGAACGTCAGCGCCAGTCCCACGAGCGTCACGACGATGCCGGTCCCGACCTGCGACATCGTGAAGTCGCTCTGGGGGGCCGTCGAGCGAAGTGGCGGCTCCTTCGCGGGGAGTTCGACGTGTTCGGGGTCGTAGTCCGGACGCTCCTCCTCGTGGTGGTCGTCTGCCATGCGCGAGGCTTTTCGAGCGACCTACCTGTAGCTGTCGGATTTCGCCCGCGCGGCGAGGCGGTCGCCGCGCTCGCGCCGGCCGCTTGCGCCAGCCGAAACCGTCAAACGGCCCTGTGTCGAACCCACCGATAACAGATGACCCTCACCAAGCGAATCATCCCCTGCATCGACGTGGACGTGGACGAGAACGGGGACGCGGCCGTCTACACCGGCGTCAACTTCGAAGACCTGGAGTACACCGGCGACCCGGTCGAGATGGCCAAAGCCTACAACGAGTCGGGAGCGGACGAGTTCGTCTTCCTCGACATCACCGCCTCCGCCGAGGGCCGCGAGACGATGCTGGACACCGTCTCCGCCGTCGCCGACGAGGTGTTCATCCCGCTGACCGTCGGCGGCGGCATCCGCACCCGCGACGACATCAAGGAGACGCTGCGGGCCGGCGCGGACAAGGTCTCGATCAACTCCGGGGCCATCGCCGAACCCGAACTCATCGACGAGGGCGCGGCCGCCTTCGGCAGCCAGTGCATCGTCATCTCCGTGGACGCCCGCCGCCGCTTCGACGACGAAGGCGAGTACTACGCCGAGGTCGACGGGGAATCCTGCTGGTTCGAGTGCACAGTGAAGGGCGGTCGCGAGGGGACCGGCCTCGACGTTGTCGAGTGGGCCACCGAGGCCGAGGAGCGCGGCGCGGGCGAGCTGTTCGTCAACTCCATCGACGCCGACGGGACCAAGGACGGCTACGACATCCCGCTGATGAAAGCCGTCTGTGACACCGTCTCGACGCCGGTCATCGCCTCCTCCGGCTGTGGCAGCCCCGCTGACATGGAGGAGGTGTTCGTCGACGCCGGCGCGGACGCCGGCCTCGCGGCCTCGATCTTCCACTTCGGCGAGTACTCCATCGAGGAGACGAAGGAGTACCTGGACAGCAAGGGGATTCCGGTGCGGTTGTAACCGAGGCGACTCGTCGCCACCAACATTTAGGGCCGGTCGTGTCGATGATCGTGTATGAAGCAGTCTACCTATCGCTATCTCGGCCTCTTCGACCTGACCCTCCTCGCCGCGTTTCTCGCCTTCTTCGGCGTCGGCGCGCTCGTCGTGAGTCCGGTCCTGGTCGGGATGCTCGTCGCCGGCGGCGGCCTCCTCCTGGCCGGGACCCTCGCGGCCGTGTCGGTCGGTCCAGTGACGGTCACCTGGCGTCTGTTCGTCAGCGTCTCGTACGCGGTGTTCGCCCTCGCCTGGCCGGCGATGTACGGCCCGGCGGTGGTCGCCGGGACCGCGACGCAGACCGAGGTCGTCATGTTCGTCGCGATGACCGTCGGGTCGCTCTCGCTGCTGGCGTACGGCTACGACGTGTTCCGCGACGGGCGGCACTTCGACGTGGACGCCGACGTCACGCGAACCGTGGAGGTGTGACCGTGGCGGGGACGGCATCGGACAGGCTTTGTGTCCGCGTCGCCGAGTTATCGCAATGAAATGGCGGTGCGAGTGGTGCGGCAAACCACACGAGGAGAACGACCCGCCGTGTGACAACTGCGGCCACGGGACCTTCGAGGAGGCGGTCACGCAGGTCAACCACGAGGTCGTCGAGGGCGGCCCGCGGTGGGTCTGTCTCGACTGCGGTCGCCAGCACCAGAAGAACTCGCCGCCGTGCAACCGCTGTGGCGGCAGCAACTTCGAACGGCGGACCGGCCCGCCCGAGGAGGATCCCCTGGACGAGATCAAGACCGGCTGGCTCGACGTGCTCGAAGCCAAGTACGTCGTCGGCTACGTCACCGTGGCGCTGGTCATCGGCATCCTCCTCCTCGGACTCGTGGCCGGCGTGCCGCTCCCGGGCTTCGCGCCCGAGACGTCCGCCGGCCCGCCGCCGATTCCCGACGCCCCCGGTCAGGGCGATTCCGTCGGCTCGCTCTCGCTCGCCGAGGTCGAGGACGCCTACGTCGACGTGTACAACGTCAGGCGGGCCACTATCAGCGGCGGGACCGTGACCCGGAACGGGACAGCCGACGACGCCGCGGCCTACTACAACAAGGGCCGCGTCGGCGTCCGCTACGAGAACGCGGAGCCGCCCACCCGGGAGGGCGTCTCGCGGTTCGCGCTGGCCTGTGAGCGGCCGTCGGTCGTCCACTACGAGGTCGCGTACGACCGGCCGCCGCGGTCCGTCGAGCAGTTCGGAAACGAGACCGCGCTCGCGACGGCACTCGTCGATAGCTACTTCGAGCGCGGGCACCCGGTGCGCCCCGCCGAGGTCGGGACGATCGGCGTCGACGTCCACGTCGGCCCGGACGGACGCGTGTTCGTCACGTACGTGCTGTGCTGAAGAAAGACCGAGAGGGCGGGAGAACAGACGGCTTACGCGGCCGACTCGAAGGCCGCTGAGAAGCTGTCGGCCTTCTCGATGACGCGGTCGGTGCCGTCTTCGAGCGCGTCCAGCGCGTCGACGTGTTCCTCGGTCTTGATCGTCAGTACCGGGTCCGTCTGGCCGCCGGACTGCTCCGGGTTCACGTCGTAGGTCGCCGCCGTGACGCCGTCGGTCTCCAGCAGCGCCCCCTTGATGACGTTCATGAACGTGTGGTCCTCGCCGGCGATCTCGATAGAGAGTTCCGTGTCAGACTTGTCGATGACGCGAAGGTCCATACCCACTGTTTGGTCGCCTGCGCTCCATCAACGTGTCGCTTCCGGGGCGCGGGGACGGCGGGCGCCCTCAGACGAGCGCATAGACCATCAGGAGGCCGAAGTAGAGCAAGACGAGCGCGCCGAGCGCCCGCAGTCGGAAGGTGGTGAGCGCGTCTTCTTCGGCCTCGTAGGCGGTTCGGAACGCCTCGACCTCGTCGTCGTCGAGGTCGCCGGGGTGGTCGAGACCGCGGTGGAGCGCGAGCCGGGTCTCGTCGGTGAACGGCCGACCGCAGTACCGGCAGTCGTACGTCTCCGCACCGGGTGGCACATCGTACCGGTCGTCTCCCGTCGCGTCGCTCGCGGACGGGGCTTCTCGCTTTCCGTCGTCCGTCGTAGGGTCGGTGTCTGTCATAGGTGTGGCAGTGGCACCTCCGGACGGGAGACGACCCAGAGGCTCGTCATCGTGTAGAACACCATGACGGCGATGAACGGGTACTGCGAGCGCACGGCCTGCAAACGCTCGGGAAAGAGGTCGTAGGCGGCGGCGTGGGCGACCCAGATGGCGATCAGGTGGCCGACGATCACCGACGCGAGCGCGACCCCGCCGAACCAGCCCGGGAGGTCGACGACGGGGACCGTCGCGGGACTCGAAAACGGCGCGGAGAGCGCGACGGCGAGCGACGGCGCGAGGACGAGGAAGTAGCCCAGGTAGTGCGCGAAGTGGTAGCCGACGGCGATGGCGATCAGCGGCGGTGCGAACCGCCGGGCGAGCACCGACGGGGCGAAAAACGTCTCGGCGGCCTCGCGCGACCGTCGGACCGCGAGCCGGTACACGCCGAGGAACGCGGCGAAGCCGACGGCGAGCGCGACCGGGTACAGGAGGTGCGGCGGAACGCCCGCGTTCACGAGCGGCGTGGTCAGGTCTCGCCAGGCCGGCGTCGTGACGAGGCCGTCGTAGGTCGTGACCCACAGCAGGGCGACCACGAACGCCACCTCGTCCGGGCCGTCGACGAGCCGCGGCGTCGAGAGGTCCATCCCCGGGAGGCGGAGCCGGAGCCCGTCCTCGGTCCGGCCGATCGGTGCGAAGCGGCCGTAGTAGCGAAAGACCCGCTCGACGGGGTCAGCGCGGTCGAACCACGCGTCCGGGCCGAACACGACCGCGCCGGCCAGCGTCAGGACCGAGTAGCCGAGGACCGCCGACGCGAGCAGTCGCGGCTCGTCGGCCAGCGGGCTGACGACTTCGAGCCAGACCAGGGCGAGCAGACCGCCGACCGCCGGCCACGCTCCGACGCGGTCTGGGTAGGGTCGGTCGAGGGTGGGAAGCAGTCGGGCCAGCGTCTTCAGCGGATTGAGCGTCGCCCAGGCGTTACCGACGAGGTACGTCGTCATCGCCAGCCCGGCCCACCAGCCGACCCAGACGAGCAGGATGGCCAGGTTGGTTCGGGCGGTCGTCGGGCCGGCGAAGCCGACGACGAAGACCGCGGCGAGGCCGGCGAGGCCGAGCAGGCGGCCGGCCAGCGCGAGTGCGCCGGTGCCGTCCTCCACCAGCGGTGTTCCCCAGTCGTGGACGCGCTCGACGAAGGCCCGGTCGGTGACGAACGAGGCCAGCAGGAACGACGCGCCGACGGCCGCACCGCCGGTCGAGAGGAATAGCCACGTCGGAATCGTCAGCGACTCGCGGCCGCCACCGGCCAGGCTGCCGCCGTGGGCACTTGCGGTCCCCGTCATCGCGATCCAGACCAGCGCGCCCAGCGCCAACGCGGCCCCGCGGCGTCTCCCGGATGTCATCGTCGGAGCTTAGGACTTCGCCCCCGTGTAGCTTCCGGGATCGGTCGACGGACGAGCCCGCGGCCCCGCGACGAATTGGATGGGCTTTTAGTATTCGACTCGTAATCCTGCTGTATGAGTCTCTCCGACGAACACGCGGACGACGGGCACGGGGAACATCACCTCCCGGCGACGGAGGACTGGCCCCACGGGTTCGGCGAGGCCAGCTGGTGGCCGTTCGTCACAGCAATCGGTGCCTCGGGAATCTACGTCAGCATGGCGCTGTTCGTCCTCTCGATGGGCGAAAGCGCGCTCGTCAGCCAGACCATCGGCGCGGGGGCGCTGGTCGGCAGCGTCGGCATCTTCCTCGCCGGGCTGTACGGCTGGCTGTACCACGCCTTCGTCTCCGACTTCTGGGAGCGGGGTACCGACCACCACTCGGGCAAAACGCTGAAGTTCGCCATGCTGCTGTTCCTCGGGACCGAGCTCGCGACCTTCGGGGCCGGGTTCGTCTACTACTTCATCGTCCGCGGCGGCGAGGTCTGGACGCAGGCGTCCATCCCGCACGTCTTCGGCTCGCTCGTGATCGTCAACACGATCATCCTCGTCATCAGTTCCGTGACGCTGCACATGAGCCACGCCGCGCTCCGAAACGGCGACCGCGGCCGCTTCATGCAGTGGCTCGCCGCGACGCTGCTGCTCGGTATCGTCTTCATCGGGGGCCAGGTCTACGAGTACTACGAGTTCATCGTCCACGAGGGCTTCACCATCACCGGGGGCATCTACGGCTCGGCCTTCTACGGCCTGACCGGACTCCACGGCCTGCACGTCACCATGGGCGCGGTCCTGCTCGGCATCGTCTTCGTGCGCGGCTACTACGGCCAGTACTCCGCCGAGCGCCACACCTCCGTCTCGACCGCCTCGATGTACTGGCACTTCGTCGACGTCGTCTGGATCTTCCTCGTCGTCGTCCTCTACATGGGCGCGAATCTCGTCTGAAACCGGCCGACGATTTTTACCCCACCGGCGTCCTGTGGCTCCTATGGAACGGCTCGACGCGAGCGGGCGCTTCGACGTCCACGAGTACCGACACGGGCTCAAGCTGCTGAAAGACGACCGCGAGACGATGACGCTGTCGAACCGGAAGGGGTTCGCCTGCCCGGCCTGTGGAGACGAGTTCGACACGCTCCTCGTCAGCGAGAAGCGCACCAACACGTTCGGGAACCCCGGTACGCCGTTCTGTCTCGTCCGTACCGACGACCAGCTCCTTGTGCTGACGCACTGAATCGACCCACCGGTGATAACAAAGCTTATTGCAACCAGTCGGCGCGTAATACTAATGACGCGCACACTGCCGGCGGTGGCCATCGCCGCCCTGATCGTCCTCTCGGGCTGTATGACCGCGTCCGTCGACGCGACGGTCGGCGGAGACGGGACCGTCTCGTCGTACGACCTCTCCCTCCAGATGTCGCCGACGGTGTACGACGGACTCCAGGCTCAGGCCGAAGACAGCGATTACGACTCCGTCGAGGGGTACCTGCTTTCCGACGTGAACACGAGTCGGATGGCGAATCACACCTACGAGCAGTCGCTGGACGGCGACAACGTCACGATCAACGTCTCCTTTACCGACTGGAATCCCGGTCCCGAGAGCGCCGTCTCGACGAACGTCTCCGGCGGTAACGTCACGTTCGAGGACCGCACGTTCGTCACCGTACAGGAGAACGACGGCGCGGCCCTCGGGGACGGCGTCGCCGTCAGATACGAACTGACGATGCCGGCCGACATCAGCGAGTCGAACGCCGACCTCGTCCGGAACGACACCGCCGTCTGGGAGTACACTGCGGACGAACCCGTCGAGGAACCGATGCGCGCGACGAGCCCCGCACCGTCCGGCGCGTTCGGACCCGGATTCGGCGTGACCGCGGCCGTCCTCGCGCTCCTCTCGATGGGCGCTCTCGCCCGCCGGTCGTAACCGTCGACGCGCCGAGTCTTTTTGTCGCAGTGTCAGTTACTAGCACGGGATGCGCGCAGCCAGACTCCACGAGTACACGCACGACATGGCGAACGGGCTCTCGATCGACGAGGTGGACGCGCCACAGGTCGTTTCGGACAGCGACGTGGTCGTCGAGGTCGAGGGCGCCGGGTGGTGCCAGACGGACAACCACATCATCGAGGGGATGTGGACGGAGTACGTCGACCAGGACCTGCCGCTGACGCTCGGCCACGAGAACGCCGGGACCGTCGTCGAGACGGGGGCGGAGGTAGACGTGGTCTCGGAGGGCGACCAAGTCATCTGTCATCCCGTCCAGACCTGCGGGACCTGCCGGCCCTGTCGGCAGGGCGAGACGATGTACTGCGAGAACGACGCGTTCAACGGCCTCACGACCGACGGCGGCTTCGCCGACCAGTTGCTGACCAGCGAGCGCGCGGTCGTCCCGCTGCCCGACGGCGTCGATCCGGTCGACATCGCGCCCCACGCCGACGCCGGCATCACCGCCTACCACGCGGCCAAGCGAGCCGTCGACGGGCTCAACCCCGGTGACACCGCCGTCGTCATCGGCGTCGGCGGCCTCGGTCACATCGGACTCCAGTGCCTCGACGCGATGTGCGCCGCCGACATCGTCGCCGTCGACCTCAAGAGATCTGCTCGCGACCTCGCCGAGGACCTGGGGGCGCACTACACCATCGACCCCGAGACCGAGGACGTAGCGAGCGAAATCGAGGACATCACGGAGGGAACGGGGGCCGCACAGGTGCTCGATTTCGTCGGGGCCGACGAGACCACCGCGCTCGCTCCGGACGTCTGTGCCGCCGGCGGCGACCACCAGATCATCGGCTACGGCGGGCACATTCACGAACCCGCGCAGGCCTTGGTCAACGGCGAGTTCGCCTACCAGGGCAACATCGTCGGCCGCTACACCGAGCTCCAGGAACTCGTCGCGCTGGTCGAACGCGACGCGGTCGCGCTCCACACGACACGGTACGACCTCGACGACGTGAACTCCGTCGCCCAGAAACTCGAAGCCCGTGAAATCGACGGCCGGGCGGTCATCACGCCCTGAGCGGGTGGCGACCGTCCCCTGAAGCGAATCCCGAACCGACGGATCGGTTACCGCCGCCCGGTCCGCGGTCGCTCCCCGCCGGCCAGATCGTGATACCGCCGGAGGAACTCGCCTCGGCTCGCGATCCCGGCCCCGGCCGCTTCGAGGCGGTCTTCCAGCCCCGTCCGGTCGACGTGACAGCACTCCCCGTCGCAGGGCTTACAGAGGTACTCGAAGGACTTGCCGTCGCGGTCCCAGCGGTCGCCGTACTTGTCGTACTCGCGGGCGTCCGAGCGCGAGACGGTCTCGCCGCAGGCGATGCAGGTCACCTCGGCGTCGGCGTCACGGTGACAGCGATCCCGAAAGCCCATCACCGACCACCTCCGCCAGCGGGACGAGCGGTCGGTCGCCGAGCGGTCCGTCGTCGTGCCGGGAGCGAACAGTCGTGTGCCAGCATCGTGTACGGTCGAGGGTTCGCCTCGCGTCGCCGAGGCGGTGTCGCCCCACCAGTGAGGGTCGTTTATCAACCGATCGAATGCGAGCCGACCGGCTCTCGGGAATTCGGTAGCGGGAAGGAGAGCCGGTGGAGGGATTTGAACCCTCGGCCTAATCCTTACGAAGGATTCGCTCTAGCCAGTCTGAGCTACACCGGCGCGGCGTTCGCGTACTACGTTCTTGGACGGATAACCGCAATAAGGATTGCGAATCGGACCCGGCGAGGGAGCCTCTCTCACTCCTCGCGGGCGCCGACGACGGTGACCGGTACGTCGGCTTCGAGCAGGACCTGCTGCGAGACGCTGCCGAAGACCGCTTTGCCGGTCGGGGACCGCTTCCGGGACCCCATCGCGATGTGGTCGGCGTCGAACTCCTCGGCGAGGGAGAGAATCCCGTCGGCCGGGGGCTGTTGGCCCTCGGCGAGCCGGACGTCGACGTCTCGCTCTTCGAGGTAGTCGCGGACGACGCGGACCGTCGCGATGCGCTCGACGTTGCGGATCTCCTCGGGAGCGTCCACCTCTTCGCCGGTGAGCGCGTGGGTGATCACGGCCTCGATGTCGGTATCGGCGGCCGGCAGTTCCGAGACGAAGGCGGCCTGTCCGCGGGCGCGGTCTTCGTCGGCGTCGACGGGGACCAGTATCGTGTACATCTCTCAGCCTCCTAGGTAGAGTCGTCCGACTTCCTCGTCGTTAAGCAGTTCGGTCCCCGTACCGGTGAACTTGATCTCGCCGCTGGCGAGGACGAAGCCGCGGTCGGCCACGGACAGCCCCTTCTCGGCGTTCTGTTCGACCAGCAGGATGGTCGTTCCGAGGTCGTTGAGCTGTTCGATGCGCTCGAACACGTCGTCGATGAACCGCGGTTCGAGGCCGATAGACGGTTCGTCGAGCATCATTACGTCGGGGTCGACCATCAGCGCCCGGGCCAGTTCGAGCAGGCGGCGCTGACCGCCCGAGAGCGTTCCGGCCTTCTGGCCGCGGATGTCGCCGAGCACCGGGAACTCGTCGTACAGTTCCTCGGCGCGGGCGGCGGCCCGGTCGTCGTCGTTGAACACGTAGCCGCCCATCAGCATGTTCTCGTGGACGCTCATCCCCGGGAACACGCTGGCGTCCTGCAGGACGTAGCTCATGCCGTTGGCGAGGTTGTCCTGTGGCGACCGGCCGGTGATCTCCTCGCCGCGGAGCGTGACCGTGCCTGACTGGACGTCCGCGAAGCCGTAGATGCTCTTCATCAGCGTGGACTTCCCGGAGCCGTTCGGCCCGATGAGACAGGCGATCTGGCCGTCCTCCACGGCGATGCTCACGTCGTGGAGCACGGTCGTGTTGCCGTAGCCCGACGTGACGTTGTCCATCCGGAGGATGGGATCGGTTGTCATCCTGACGCCGTCGTCTGGTGTCGTCGCCACGGTCATTCCCTCCCGAGGTAGGCGTCGAGGACGGTCTGGTCGTTCTGTATCTCCTCGGGCGTCCCCTCGGCGATGCGCTCGCCGTGTGCCAGGACGTAGATCCGGTCTGCGATCTCCATGACGAAGTCCATGTTGTGTTCGATGAGGAAGATGGTCGTCTCCTCGTCCTCGTTGGCGTTGCGGATGTAGTCGATGAGGTTCTCCAGCATCGAGGGGTTGATCCCTCCGGCCGGCTCGTCCATCAGCAGGATCTCCGGCTCGGACATCAGTTCCATCGCGAACTCCAGCAGCTTCTGCTGACCGAAGCTCATCCGGCCGGCGCGGGTGTCCGCGAGGCCGGCGAGGTCGACGTAGTCCAGCAGTTCGTCGGTTCGCGCCAGCAACGAGTCGTCCGGGCGACGCAGGAGGTTCCCCACGTCGGCCCCGCCCTCCTGGGCGGCCAGCAGCAGGTTCTTCCGGACGGTCATGTCCCCGAAGACCCGCGTCTCCTGGAACATCCGGCCGAGGCCGGCGCGGGCGATCTTGTGCTCGGGCCAGTCCGTCACGTCCTCGCCCTGCAGGTAGACCTGCCCCTCGTCGGGAGTCAGCGTCCCGGTGATGCAGTTGAACAGGGTCGACTTGCCGGCCCCGTTCGGCCCGATGAGACCGACGATCTCGCCCCGGTGGATCTCGACGTTCACGTCGCTGACGGCGGTCAGGCCGCCGAAGCGCTTCGTGACGCCGTCCGTCCGGAGGACCGCGCGGTCGCTCTCGACGGCCGTCTCAGTGCCTGCAGTCGCCTTACTCATCCGAACTCACCTCTGCGTCGTCGTTCGTGGCGGCCATGCCGCCGTGCTTGTAGTAGTCCATCTCGCTGGCGTACTCGCGGAGCGTCCCGACGACGCCGTTGGGAAAGCCGATGACGGTGACGATGACGGCCCCGCCCAACAGGACCAGTTGCCATCCGACGGCGTACGATTCGACGATCTCGATGATGGTGTGGAGGCCGAACGCGCCGATGACCGGACCGGCGACGGTGCCGGACCCGCCCAGCAGCGCCATCGCGATGAGTTCGACGTTCCACGCCCCGTTGTAGGCCGTCTGCGGGTCGATGAACGTGTTGAACAGGCTGTACGCGCCGCCTGCGAAGCCGGTGAACAGCGCCGCCAGCATCCACGCGGCCGTCTTGTAGTAGGTAGTGTTGAACCCCATCGCGGTGGCTTTCTCCTCGTCGTCGCGGATCGCGTTGAGGACGAAGCCAAAGCGCGTGCTGGAGAGGTAGTACACCACGCCCATCTCGACGACCAGCACCGCGAGGAAGAGGAAGTAGAAGGTCTCTCCCGAGGGCGTCTGGAGCAAGATCTTCCCGCTGGCGCCGCCGGTGATGTCGAGGATCCGCGACACCTGCTGTGCGGCCAGCAAGACGCCGAGCGTCGCGATCGCGAAGTAGTGCCCGCGCAGTCGGAGCACGACTGCGCCGATGACGGCGGCGATAGCGACGGCGGCCACGCCGGCCAGCACGAAGGCGACCGGGAACGCGAACGCGAAGTCCTTCGTCAGGATGGCGGTGGTGTACGCGCCGATGCCGAAGAAGGCCATGTTCCCGAAACTCGGGTAGCCGGTCTGTCCGCCGACGATGTCCCACGACAGGGCGAGGATGGCGAACAGGAACATCTCGGTGATGACCGTCATGAAGTAGCCGGCCTCCAAGCCGAGCACGGGAAGCGAGACGGCCGCGACAGTCCCGAGCCCGAGCAACAGCCACCCGTGATCATTGCAGGTGTCGAGGAATCGGTCGACCGCCTCCGGCGGGAGAATCGACCGGAGCGCGCCACGTGAGTCCTCGTCGCTCGTGCTCATTGTTCGACCCCCTGGCCGAACAGGCCCTTCGGCTTGACGACGAGCAGGACGATGAGCAGCGAGAAGGTGACCGCGAGCGTCCACTGCGAGGAGATGAACCCAGCGACGAGCTCCTCGATGGAACCCAGCAGGAGGCCGCCGATGAGCGCACCGGGGATGCTCCCGACGCCGCCGAACACCACGATGACGAAGCTCTTCAGCGTGTAGATGAGCCCCATCTGCGGCTGGATGTTCAGGATGACGGCGATGAACGAGCCGACGCCGCCGGCGATGGCCGACGAGACGCCGAAGGTCACCGCGCGGGTGTGTTCGACGTCGATGCCGACCAGCGCGGCCGCCTCGGGGTTCTGCGAGACGGCGCGGATGGCGCGTCCCGTGCGCGTCTTCTGGAGGAAGACGTACAACAGCGCCGTCAACACGATGGCTCCCACGAAGGCGATCAGCTTCATCTTCGGCACGACAATTCCGCCAAGCGTCATGGACGGGTCGGCGAACCGCACCTGGATGGATCGCGGGTTCGCCGACCACGCCTGGATCGCCAGCTGCTGGATGGCGATGCTCGCGCCGAAGGTCACCAGCAGCGTCAGGAAGATGTCGGTGCCGATGACCCTGGAGACGAGCGTCCGCTGGAGCGCGTACCCGACGACGAACAGCACGGCGATCGCGACCGGGATGGTCGCCAGGAACAGCACCGGCGAGCCCTCGGCGTTCCCGGTCACGAGCGACAGGACCCAGTACGACGTGTAGCCGCCGAGCATGACCATCTCGCCGTGGGCGAGGTTGATGATGTCGACGACGCCCCAGATGAGCGCGAATCCGACCGCCACGGCTGCGAACAGCGCACCGACGAGCAGTCCGTTGACGACGAATTGGGTGGCGGCCATGTGTCTCAGCGCTCGCTCCAGGCGGGCATCGGGTAGACCGGGTCAGACTGTGCCACGTTGCTCGGGTGGACGATCTGGAGGCCGGGGTCGGGCTGCCACTGGTAGACCAGCATGTTCTTGTCGATGACCCCGCTGTCGTCGAAGGCGACCGTCCCGTACACCGAGGAGAACTCGGCCTGCCGAATGTGGTCGCGCACCGCCGTCGGCCCGAGTTCGGAGACGTTCTGGAAGGCGTTCATGTACGTGAGGATGACCGCCTCACCGGCCGCGCTGTGGTAGTCGGGCGTGTAGCCGTAGTTCTCTTCGATGGCGGAGACGAAGTCGCCGGTCTTGCCGTACACCGGGTCGTCGAAGTTCGCGTTGACTGCCCAGGAAGACGGGCCGTACATGTAGTCGCCGTTGGCCCCGACCTCGCCCTTGAACGAGTCGTTGAGGCTGCCGACCGTCCCCATCACGGCGTCGGGGTTCACGTTCTGGCTCTCCATCTGGTTCGCCAGGATGATGTTGTGCTTCTGGTGGGCACACAGCAGCAGGATGTCGGCGTCGTTGTCCCGCACCCGGCCGAGGTTCGTCGAGAGGTCCGACGTGTCCGAGGGGAACGTCTGGTCGACGACCAGTTCGAGGTCCGTCTGCTGGACTTTCTGGCGTGCGCCCTCGGCGGTGGACTGACTGAACGTCCCGTCCTCCGCGAGGATGGCGATGGACTCCGGCGCGGATTCCTGGGCCGTACACATGTCGATGAAGCTCTTCGCGTACTTGTTGGCCGTCGGGAGCAGCCCGAAGATCCACTCGTTGCCCTGTGCGAAGATCTCCGGGCTCGCGCCGCCGCCCTCGACCATCGGCTTCTGGTTCTGGGCGGCGACCGCGCTGGCCGGCAGCGTCACCGTACTGGAATAGGGGCCGAGCAGGTAGTCGACGCCCTCGCGGTCGATGAGCTCCTGGTAGATGGACTTCGACTGCGAGGCGTCGGTGCTGTCGTCCCGGAGTATCATCTCCAGTTCGTAGGTGTTGCCGTCGCCGGCCTCGATGCCGCCGGACTCGTTGATTCGCTGGATCGTCAGTTCGTAGGCGTCTTTGTACAGTTTCCCGAGGTCGGCGTTGTCGCCGGTGAGGCTCATCGACCCACCGAGCGTGATGACGCTCGTACCGCTTCCGCTCTCGCCGGTCGAGCCGCCGTCGCTGCCACCGTCACCGCCGTCGCCGCCACTGCCTCCATCGCTACCACCGTCACCACCGTCACCGCCACCGCCGTCGCCGCCGTCACCGGAACAGCCTGCGAGGCCGGTGAGCCCCAGGACACCTGTACTTCCCGCCACCTTCAGAAACGTGCGTCGGTCTTTCTTTCCCGTCATAGGTTTCGAGCCGGTCGTGTATCAGTGATACACGGCCTATACTGACCGTTGTGATTTATCCTATTAAATGTTAAGGATAGTTGTTCGTGATGGTTTCTCGGCTGTCACGTGCGGCGAAACCGACACCGGGTACCGTATTAGCGAATCGCTACCACAGGACGTGCGGCCAGAACAGCGAGAAGGAGACGACGACGAGCACCGTCAGGACGAGGGTCATCAGGACGTTCAACACGATTCCCGCCCGGATCATGTCCCGCTGATCGAGGTGTCCGCTCCCGAAGACGATGGCGTTCGGCGGCGTGGCGACGGGCAGCGCGAAGGCGAAACTCGCCGCGATCGCGCCGGTGATCGCCAGCGTGACGGCCGCGTGCACCGGGTCGACGCCGAGGGTCCCGGCGAGGACGCTCCCGAGACTGATGAGGACCGGCGCGAGGATCGTCGTGGTCGCCGTGTTGGAAGACAGTTCCGTCACGAGGACCGTGAAGACGATCACCGCGAGGACGACGAGCGCGAGCGGCGCGTTGACGACGGCGTCGAAGACCGAGCGGGCCAGCCACTGGGTCGCGTCGGTCTCGGCCAGCGCGTCCGCGAGCGAGAGGCCGCCGCCGAACAGGACGATGGTCCCCCAGTCGATGTCGATCAGGTTCTCCCAGTCGTCGGCCCCCGAGAGCACCAGGGCGGGGATGGCGAGCAGGCCGACGACGACGAAGTAGAGGATTCCGCGATGGCCTTCCAACCCGAACACGCTCGGCCCCGTACCGCCGAACAGCGTCACGAACACCGGTCCCGGGAGGACGCCCTCGAACAGGAAGCCGAGGCCGCCGAGCATCCACAGGACGGCCGTCGCGGCGAAGATGTACGCCGCGCGGCGACCGCTTCGTGAGAGCGCACCCTCCTCCTCTAAGTACTTGCTGGCCTGGGCCTGCGCGTCGCTCACGTCCTCGACCTCCGGCGGGTACAGCCAGAACGTCAGGACGTACCAGGTGAGCGGGAGCGTCAGCACGACGATGGGCAGGCCGACGACGAGCCACTGCGCGAAGGATATCTCGACGCCGGCGAGGCGGTCGAGGAAGGCCACGGCGACCACGTTCGGCGGCGTGCCGATCAGCGTCCCGACGCCGCCGACGCTCGCCGCGTAGGCCGTTCCGAGGAGAGTCGCGATCCGCATGTTCGACGCCTCGCCGTCGGGGATCTCTCGGCCGACGACCTCGGCGAGGACGCCCAGCGCGACCGGCGTCATCATCGCCGTCGTCGCCGTGTTCGACACCCACATCGAGAGGAACGCCGTCGCGACCATGATCGCGAGGATGAGCAGTCGCGGCGAGCGCCCCATCCAGCCGATGAGGTACAGGGCGATACGCCGGTCGATGTTGTGGGTCTGGAGCGCCTCGGCGAGCATGAACCCCGCGACGAACAGGTAGATGAGCGGGTCCGCAAAGCCCGACAACGCCGGTTCCATCGTGTCGTAGATGCCGAAGACGGTCAGCGCGACCGGGATGAGAAGCGCCGTCACCGACAGCGGGAGCGCGTTCGTCACCCACAGGATCGCCGCCAGCGCCATCGTCGCGAGCGCGTACTGGGCCGCCACGTCGAGTCGCGCAGGCGTCGGCGCTGCGGCGATGGCCCCCGTCACGACGAGCGCGAGTACGATCGACGCCGCCGTCCGCCGCGGCGTCGCCCGCCCGGACCACGTCACGGTCGTCCCCTCCACCGTCGTTCCGTTCCCTCGTCTCGTTGGTCGGTCATAGCTAGAAGTTCGACACCAGGACGCAGACCTGTTCGTCCGTCAGTTCAGAGTGATACAGGTCGAACAGCACGTCGAGTCGCTCCTGAGAGAGACTCCGGTTGTTGTTCTCAAGCATGGAGATGTGAGCCTGCATGATGTCGTCGATCTCGACCTCGACCTCTCGCTGGCCGTACCCCGCGGCGACCCGCAGTAGTCGCCACGCCATCGGCGAGATGTCGTGGACGTCTATCTCGTCTACCTCGCTCACACCCATCTGCCACTACGTTCCATCATCGGAGCAATGTACATAATTGTTCGTCTTATTCTGTCAAACGAACGTCCAGAACGACGTTGTGCTCGTGCGGTGCGTACGACCGAACGACGTGTCGTGTCTCGACCGTCACGTCGTACTCGGGTTCGGCGGCCGCCCGGATAGCGCGCTCGCCCGGACCGAACGGGTCGTCCTCGTGCTGGATGTCGTAGTAGTGAAGCACGCACTCCGCGCCGGCCAGTCGGACGGCGGTATCGAGGAACTCGTCGGCGCTGTGCGGGAGATTCATCACGAGTCGGTCGGCCCACCCCTCGTAGTCGTCTGCGACTTCGCGCACGTCGCCGCAGATGCCCGTCACCCGGTCCGCGACGCCGTTCCGTTCGGCATTCTCCCGCAGGTACTCGATCGCCGTCTCGTTGATGTCGGTCCCGACGCAGGTCGCCCCGCGCTTGGCGAAGGGGACGACGAACGGGCCGACGCCGGCGAACATATCGAAGGCCCGCTCGTCCTCGGCGACCTGCTCGACGACGCGGTGTCGCTCGGTCGCCAGGCGCGGCGAGAAGTACACTTCGGTGAGGTCCAGCGCGAACTCGCAGCCGTACTCCCGGTGGACGACCTCCGTGCTCTCGCCGGCCAGCACGTCCCACTCGCGGACCCGCTGTTCGCCTTTGACCTTCGACGCCCGGTTCAACACCGTCCGCACCGGCAGGTCCGACGCCACGATGGCGTCGGCGATCTCCCTCGCCCGCTCGGCATCGTCCTCGTCGACGATCACCACGTCGCCGATGCGTTCGTAGCTCGGGTCGGATCCGAGTTCGTCTGCCGGCATCGTCTGGCCCTCGCGGACCGGTGGGTCGAACTCCACCACGTCGAGGTCGGCCGGCACCGCAGAAGGGTCGGTCACCGGCACGTACAGATTGCCGTCCGCCGCCGTGATGTCATAGCCGTCGTCGACGAGGTCGGCCGCCGCGAGCCGGCTCCGCGTCGCCTCGCCGTCCTCTCGCGGCACGCGAACGCAGGGAACGCCCATACTACTCCTCCCCGACCGCGGGCGGTAAGCCTGACGCTTCGCGCCCTTTATGCCCGGCGCTACCCCACTGCCGGTATGCTCACCTTCGTCGGGCTCGGGCTCTACGACGACCGCTCCGTCACGGTCGCCGGTCGCGACGCCATCCGCGACGCCGACCGCGTGTTCGCGGAGTTCTACACGAGCCGGCTGGTCGGAACTGATCTCGAAACGCTCGAATCGACGCTCGACACGACCATCGAGGTCCGCGACCGCGCGGGCATCGAACAGGACCCTGAACCGATCCTCTCGGCCGCAGCGGACCGGAACGTGGTCTTCTGCACCGCCGGGGACACGATGGTCTCGACGACGCACGCCGACCTCCGGCTTCGCGCCGAGAACCGCGGCATCGAGACGCGCATCGTCCACGGGACGACCGCCCAGACGGCCGCCGGCTCGCTGACCGGCCTGCAGAACTACCGCTTCGGGAAGGCCACGACGCTCCCCTTCGAGGACGCCCACGGCGGCGACGGCGTCCCCGACAGCGTCGTCGCGACCATCGAAGACAACCGCGACCGCGACCTCCACACCCTCGTCTACCTCGACATCAAGGTGGACGACCCCCACTGGGACGACAGCGACGACACGTACATGACGGCAGACGCCGCGGCGTCCCTCCTCTCGGAGCCGTTCCCCGACACGCTCGGCGTCGTCGTCGCCAGGGCCGGCAGCCCGGACCCGCTGGTCGCCGCCGACACGCTGGAGGACCTCGCCACGCGGACCTTCGGCGACCCGCTCCACTTACTGGTCGTTCCGGGCTCGCTTCACCCGCTCGAACGCGACGCGCTGACGGCGTTCGCCGGCGCACCGATCGAGTGAACCGCGACGGCGTTCTCGCACCCTCAGTCGTCGCCGGGCGTCGGCGTCCCAGCGTCCGTCTCGTCGGCCTCGAACGTCGCCCCGAGGTCGTACTCCGTCCCGGTCACCAGGTACAGCAAGTCTTCGACGATCACCGCTAGCTCGGGGAGTTCGCGCATGAGTACCCACGTGAGCGCGACGAGCACGACAACGGACCCGGTCTGGGCGAGGATGCGGTCCACGATGTAGTACGACACCAGCCGCGGATCGCTGATGCCGAACAGCGTCATGATCGTCCCCTCGAAGAACTGCGCTTTCTGGAGCCCGAACGCCAGACCGATGACGACGTTCCGGAACAGGTTCAGGACGTAGATGACGCCGACCGTCACCGCCAGCGTGCGGAGTTTGCGTCGCCACGGCGCGTCGACCGCGAGGATGCCGCCGGCGAAGATGGAGATGCTCCCGATGCCCGTACAGGCGAGGATGATCGTGTAGGTGATCGGCCTGCCGTCGCCGTCGAACCAGAACGTGTTCTCGTAGGGATACTGTTTCCCCGTGATCTCGATCCCGTTGTGCGACAGCCCGTTGACCACGAGCGGGTCGTGGCCGACGAGCGTCATCAGGAATGCCACCTGGTCGGTGACCGACTCGATGATCGCCTGCCTGAGAGGCGCAATCGTCAGGAACGGCACGTAGATCAGCCCCATGACGCCGATCGCACGCGTCAGAACGAGCAGCGATTCGCGCCCGTGCCAGAGCAGGTAGCCGGCGTACAGCGACAGCGGGACCGCCGCGACGCTCCCGAGCCCTTCGATGACGCTCTTCTGTATCAGGATGAAGTGCGGCGCGAGAACGAGCCAGTACGCACCGAACAGGACCCAGCCCGCGGTGGCGACGGGGCGGGCGAGCCGGTCGTCGTACAGAGCGGCTAGCGAGCTCCCGAGGAACGCCGCGAGAACGAGCCACATCAGCGGCTCCGAGACGGCGACCGGCTCGAACGACAGCCCCGCCACGTCGACGCCCGCCTGCAGCACCGTCTCGCTCATTTGCTGTACGTTAGCCAAACCGTCCTATATGTTTTGTCGTTGCGCCCGTGTGCGGCCTCAGTACCAGACCGCAGCGGTCGGTACAGCAACCGCTACCGGCGTCGCGCGCGAAGAAAAATCGGATGTTCAGGGACTGGAGCGCTTCCAGTTAGTTGTCGCGTCGGACGGCCAGGAGCGCCGCAGCGATGAGCGCGATGAGCGCGATGGCGGCCGTGAAGCCGGGACCTTCGGAGGCCGTCGTGCCTTCGTCGGTCGGCTCGTCGGTCGGCTCCATCGTGGGCTCAGAGGTCGGCTCCTCCGTCGGTTCGGAGGTCGGCTCCTCGGTCGGCTCTTCCGTCGGCTCCTCGGTCGTCTCGCCACCAACGGTGACGTTGGCGGACTGCGTCACGGCGGAGCCGTTCGCAGTGTACGGACCGTCAGCGCCGGGGAAGTCGTAGGCCTCGTTGCCGTTCGTGTCGAGGTGCGGCATCGCGACGGCCGTGAAGTCGCCGTCCTGGGGCGTGTCGAGAGTCACCGTGATGTCCTCGTGGCTGCCTGCCTCGAGGTACTCGGAGTTCCCGATCACGTCGCCGGAGGCGTTCCCGACGTGGATCGCGATGAAGCCACCGTCGGACAACTGTGCGCTGTCGACGACGACTTCGCTACCGTCGGATTCCTGGTCGCTGATGCTCACCGTCGCGGTGGCAGCAGCGGTAAGCTGACCGTCTTCCTCGTCGCCGAGGTCGTCACCGTCGACGTCGAGCACCTGCGCCGTGAAGTTCGTTCCGGCGGAGTACTCGCTCATGTCAGCCGCGGCACTGAACGTGCCGTTCGGCGTGACGGTCGCCTCGGGGCGGAGGATGAACGGGTTCGCTTCGCTCTCGGAGTCGAGGCGGACCTCGATCTCCGAGCCGGGCGCGACGGAGGTCGTGCCGGTGACAGGCTGGTCAGCAGCAGCCTGCAGGGTCACGAGACCGTTGGCCGTGTTGATGGACGCGTCTCGCTCGACGAGCGTGTAGTCGTCTTCGACGCCGTCGTTGTCGTCAGCGATAGCGCTGATTTCGGAGACGGTGAAGTTGGCCGTGATCTGGTCGTCTTCGTTGTCCTCGCGGACCACGGTATCGCTCTCGTACTGGTTGACGTTGTCCAGTTCGACAGCGATGAAGTACGTGTTGTTGTCAGGGTCGTCGACAACCGTCACGTTGTTCGAGGTGAGGACCATGGAGTCCTCGTCGGCGTTCGCGCCGACGTTCGTCCGGTTGACCGTGAAGTTGATCGGGTTACCGGGGTTGGACGAGCGGAGGAACGCCTGCGTGACGTCGGACGAGCCGTTGACCTCTTCCTCGTAGGCGAGCGTACCTTCGACACCGGAAGCGACGACCTGGTGGACGACGATGTCGCCGTCAGCGATGTCGTTGGCCTGGGTCAGGTTCGCGCCGATGCGGTCGTAGATGTCGATGTCCTCGTCCGTGAGGTCAGCGTCCTGCGGGGCGACCCAGCTGCGGACGCTCTCGGTCGAGCGCTCGCTCAGGCGGAGCGTCCCGACGTTGTCCGGGCTACCGCTCTTGCTGGTGCCCGCAGTCACGTTCATGTTGTAGCTGGACGCGTCGACCGTCTCTTCGTTGAGGGTCGTACGGCTGAACGTACCGTGCTCGGTGACACCGCTGATGTCGTCGTCACCGGGGACGGAGAGAACGTCGTTCGCGTTGATGCCGGCGATGCCGGACGTACCAGCCAGGTAGCTGTTGAACTGGACGGTGACTTCACCGTCGTCGTCGTCGTCAGTGATCTGACCGGAGATCGCGTAGTTGTCGTCGTCCTCGTCACCGATGAAGATGTAGCCGTCGTCGGTGTTGTCGAGCTGGACCGTCACGTTGACCACGTCACCGCGCTGGTCGGAGACGACGCTCTCGTCGAAGCTCGCTTCACCGTCTTCGGCCTCGGTGACGTTGATCTGGTCAGAGGACACCGTGACGCCGGTCTGGTTGTCGGTCACGTTGACCGTGTACGGAGCGTCGTCGGCGGTGTGGTTGCTGAAGTCGAACTGGACGACGTCGTTACCCTTGAGGTTCTTGACGATCGACTTGACCTTCTCGCCGTCCTCGTCGAACAGCGTCGCGTTGGCCGGCTGGCCACCGCGCTTGACCGTGACGTTGGCGATGATGGCGTCCTCGTCAGTGACGTCGTTGTCGTCCATCTCGACGTCGAGACCGAGGTCGCTGACCTTGAAGCCAGCTTCCTGGTCGCCGTCGGTGGTGATGTTGTAGCGCTGACCGGTGTCGAGGTCACTGGTGTCCACGACGTAGACCTGGCTGTTCGCCGTGAAGGTGTCGTCAGCGACGACGCTACCGCCGTCTTCCTCGAGGAGGACACTCGTGCTGGAGCCAGCAGAGGTGTCCTCGATGGCGATGGACTCGCCGCGGTACACGTTCGTGTACGAGCGGGATTCCGAGTTACCCAGCGCGTCAGGGGTGAACGTCCGCGAGGTTACGTCGATGTCCTTCGCCGTGACGGAGCCGCTACCGATGTCGGTGAGCTTGACCGTCAGGTTACGGTTCGGCGTGACGTCCTCGGTAAGGTCGATTTCGACGCGGCCGTTGGTACCGTCTGCGTCGACGTTGTTGAACAGCGTACCGGAGACCTCGTTACCGTCGAGGTAAATCTCGAGTTCGCCGTTGCCGTCGAGACCATTCGCAACAGATTGGTTGAGTGCCAGTTCGATTGTACTTCCGCCACTGTTGGCGGAGTACTCCACTGCCTGCTCGACGCTCACGTTACTCGCGGCGGCTGCGCCACCGGAGAACGCGACGGTGCCGGCGAATACCGAAAACACCATCAGCGCCGTGAGGAACAGACTGCGGAGCTTCTCGTTAGTTCCTGTCATAGTTTGTGTTGTGTTGCTATCGGGCGACACCAGCAGTTTTCCGCGTGGTCGGAACGCGGTCACCGCGACCACGCGTAGACCGAACCGGCGTACTCACTTCTGGCGTCATGGGTAGGGGTATCCACACATTCCCCGAAGTGAGGTAAATGCTTTGTGGAACAAATGTGGTAAGTAAAACACAAATATGACAATCAAAAATTCAGTCTGGATGAAGTTATTCGTATCCTGTCTTGACAAGCCTTCGGTGAAACGAACTTCAGGATTGTCTTCTGTCGGGGTTAGAGTGGCGCTGCTCTACCGACGATTCAATTGCGGCCGGTAACTGGAGACACGTGCTGCAAAGCATCACCGAGTGATAAGTAAACGATATCTAAATATTGCATAAAGCATGTTCATTCAGGTAATGACGGGGACATACGAGCAACTGCAACAGTGCCCGCAGACGGGCATCTCTCGTTCGGATCTGAATTTCGAGGAGCGATCCGAAGTGCGGGCGATTCAGGTCAAGGGAACGAGCGGTCTCTCGCAGACGAACAATCCCGGGAAGTTCACCGACGTGTTCTACCTCGACGGCGAGGAGAAAGCGGCCGCGGAAACGTTTGCAGCAGAGAACGCGGCCCTTCTGGAACAACTCGACCTGTCCGCTCGAAACGTGCTGCAGACGAGCCTCGCACGCGAGCTGTACGACCTGATTCTCGACGCCTCCGGTCGCCGCGATATCGAGAGGTATCCGACCGTCGTCGTAGAGACGCACGAGGACGGGACGCAGTGGGTGATCAACCGCGACCGGTACGAGACGCGGGTCGACCGGCGATACACGACGAGCGAAACCGGGAGTGCACGCATCCCCGGGGAAACGTCACTCCACGACATCTACGAGTCACTCGGCGACACGATCACCGAGGCGAACCTCCGGAACACGACGATCGCAGGTGACGTTCGGCAGGTACTGGATTACTACCGCGTCTCGTCGACGTTCGAGTGCGTTCCGGTCACGACCGACGACCAGCAATTGGCCGTTCGCAAGCGAACCCAGGCCACGCAGTCCTGACCGGGGTGGATTTCGAGGCTGTCGCTACCGGTGTAGCGCGCGAAAAAAAGCGGATGTTCAGGGACTGGAGCGCTTCCAGTTAGTTGTCGCGTCGGACAGCCAGGAGCGCCGCGGCGACGAGCGCGATGAGCGCGATGGCGGCCGTGAAGCCGGGACCTTCGGAGGCCGTCGTACCGGTCTCGTCAGTCGGCTCGTCGGTACCTGCCATCGTGGTCGGCTCTGCAGTCGGGCCTTCGGTCGGCGTCGGCTCGTCGGTCGGCGTCGGGCCTTCAGTCGGCGTCTCGCCACCAGTGACAGTGACGTTCGCGGACTCGACTACGGCGGAGCCGTTGGACGTGTACGGACCGTCCGTCGAACCGCCGTCGAAGTCGTAGGCCTGGTTGTCGTTGGTGTCGAGGTGCGGCATCGCGACGGCCGTGAAGTCGCCGTCCTGGGGCGTGTCGAGGGTCACCGTGATGTCCTCGTGGCTGCCTGCCTCGAGGTACTCGGAGTTCCCGATCACGTCGCCAGTGGCGTTCCCGGCGTGGATCGCGATGAAGCCGCCCTGGGACAGCTGCGCGCTGTCGACGACGACTTCGCTACCGTCGGATTCCTGGTCGCTGATGCTCACCGTCGCGGTCGGTGCGGACGTGATCCGTCCGTCCTCCTCGTCGCCGAGTTCGTCACCGTCGACGTCGAGCACCTGCGCCGTGAAGTTCGTTCCGGCGGAGTAGTCGCTCATGTCCGCCATGGCGGTGAACGTCCCGTTCGGCGAGACGGTCGCCTCGGGGCGGGTGATGAACGGATTCGCATCGCTCTCGGAGTCGAGGCGGACCTCGATCTCCGAGCCGGGCGCGATCGTCGTCGTGCCCGAGACGGGCTGATCCGCGGCGGCCTGGACGGTCACGAGACCGTTGGCCGTGTTGAGGGACGCGTCACGGTCCGTGATCGTGTAGTCGTCTTCGACGCCTTCGCTGTCATCGCTCAGACCGGTGTCCTTGGACACCGTGAAGTTAGCGGTGATCTGGTCGTCTTCGTCGTCCTCGCGGACCACAGTGCCGCTCTCGTACTGGTTGACGTTGTCCAGTTCGACGGCGACGAAGTACGTGTTGTTGTCGGGGTCGTCGACGACGGTCACGTTGTTCGAGGTGAGGACGATCGGGTCCTCGTCAGCGTTCGCGCCCACGTTCGTGCGGTTGACCGTGAGGTTGAATACGTCGTTCTCGCCGGCGTCACCGCCGGTCGAGCGGAGGAACGCCTGCGTGACGTCGGACGAACCGTTGACGTCTTCCTCGTAGGCGAGCGGACCTTCGACACCGGAGGCGACGATCTGGTGGACGACGATGTCGCCGTCGGCGATGTCGTTGGCCTGCGTCAGGTTCGCGCCGACGCGGTCGTAGATGTCGATGTCCTCGTCCTCGAGGTCGGCGTCCTGCGGGGCGACCCAGCTACGGAGGCTCTCGGTCGAGCGCTCCTCGAGTCGGAGCGTCCCGACGGAGTCGGGATTGTCGTCCGAGCTGGTACCCGCGGTCGCGTTCATGTTGTAGCTGGACGCGTCGAGCGTCTCCTCGTCGAGCGTCGCTCGCTCGAAGTCTCCGTACTCGTTGACGTTCTCGATGTCGTCGTCGCCGGCGACGGAGAGGACGTCGTTCGCGTTGATACCGCCGACGTTAGCGGACGTGCCAGCCAGGTAGCTGTTGAACTGGACGGTGACTTCGCCGTCGTCGTCGTCGTCAGTGATCTGGCCGGAGATTGCGTAGTTGTCGTCGTCCTCGTCACCGATAACGATGAAGCCGTCGTCGGTGTTCGAGAGTTCGTACGTGATGTTGACCACGTCACCACGTTCGTCGGAGACGACGCTGTCCTCGAAGCTCACTTCTCCGTCCTGGGCTTCGGAGACGTTGATCTGCTCGGACGTCGCCGTGACGCCGGTCTGGTTGTCCGTCACGTTGACGTAGTACGGACCGTCGTTGGCGTCGAAGCCGTCGGCGTCGCTGATGTTACCGAAGTTGAACTGGGTAACGTCGTTACCCTTGAGGTTCTTGACGATGGAATCGACCTTCTCACCGTCGTCGGAGAACAGCGTCGCGTTGGCCGGCTGGCCACCGCGGCGGATCGTCGCGTTAGCGATGATGTCGTCCTCGTCGGTGACGTCGTTGTCGTCCATCTCGACGTCCAGGTTGAGGTCGCTGACACGGAAGCCGGCCTCGTCGGAGCCGTCGACCGTGATGTTGTAGTTCTGGCCGGTGTCGAGGTCGTCCGTATTGAAGACGTAGACCTCGCTGTTGTCGCTGTAGCTGTCGTCAGCGACGATGGACCCGCCGTCCTCTTCGATCTCGACGCTGGGGTTGTTCGTCGCGTCGGGGTCCTCGATGGCGATGACCTCACCGCGGTACACGTTCGTGTACGAGCGGTCGGAGCCAGATGGCGTGAACGTTCGCGAGGTCACGTCGATGTCCTTCGCGACGAGCGTGGACGTCTGACCACCGTTGGTCACGTCGACCCGGACCGTCAGGTTCCGGTTCGGCTGGACGTCTTCCCCGATGCCGATGGCGATCCGACCGTTCGTCGCGTCGGATCCGTCGCTATCGGGGTCGATGTTCGTCGAGTAGCCGCTCGGGTTCTGGTTGCCGTCGATGAAGATATCGACGTCACCGCTGGTGACAGCGGTGTCGGTACTATCGTTCAGCGCCACTTCGATCGTGTTGGTACCGCCATTGGCGGTATACTCCGTTGCCTGATTGATACCCACGTTTGCGGCGGCGGCTGCGCCACCGGAGAACGCGACGGTGCCGGCGAATACCGAAAACACCATCAGCGCCGTGAGGAACAGGCTGCGGAGTTTGTCGTTAGTTCCTGTCATAGTTTGTGTTGTGTTGCTATCGGGCGACACCAGCAGTTTTCCACGTGGTCGGAACGCAGTCACCGCGAGCGCGCATAGACCGGACCGGTGTACTCACTTCTGGCGCCATGGGTAGGGGTACAATCAAAACCACTGCTGTCAATTATAAATGTTTTGTGGTCACGACGAGTGTATGACACTATATTGCATGCCGAAGAATTGGCAATAGCGCCGGTGAAACTCCCACATAAGGGCTTTGTGGCTCTTTTCAGACGCGTGTCATTCACCCGTCTGACAGCGGGGGTTTAGGTACGGAACCGACTGGTTCTCGGCAGAAGTGGACCCACGTCATTCTACAACCGCAGTGACAGGTAGTGCGGCGGCCGCCGCGGGACGGAGTGTGACAGCCCTAGTTGGTGACGATCTCGATCTCGCGCCCGTCGGGGTCCTTGGTGAACGCGTAGCGGTCGTCGCAGCTCTCGGGATCGCGGTAGTCCTCCGCGTGGCGGTCCATCAGTGTCTCCCAAGTGTCGTGGAGATCGTCGGTCCGGACGGCGAGGTGCCCCCACGCGTCGCCGAGTTCGTACGATCGGCCGTCGTAGTTGTACGTGAGCTCGACGGACATCGCCTCGTCGGGCGCGTCCGCCGGCTTGAGGAAGTACAGCGCGAAGTCGTCGTGTTCCGAGCGGCGGAACAGCTCGTAGTCGAGTTTGCGAGCGTACCAGCCGATGGCTCGTTCGGCGTCTTCGACGCGGATCATCGTGTGGTCGAGCGACCACTTCGCGCCGTGGTCTCGCTCGACGATCTCGATCTCGTGGCCGTCGGGGTCAGTGACGAAGGCGTAGGAGCCGCCACAGGAGTCGGGGTCACGGTAGTCCTCGACGCCCGCCTCCATCAGCTCATCGTAGGCGTCGTACACGTCGTCGGTCCGGACGGCGATGTGCCCCCAAGCATCACCCATCGTGTAGGACCGGCCGTCGTGGTTGTACGTGAGTTCGAGGAGCGCGCCCTCGTCGTGGGCGTCCGCCGGACCGAGGAAGACGTTCGTGAACGTATCAGCCTCCCAGCGTCCCTTCTCCTCGTAGTCGAAGTGTGTCTGGTACCAGTCGAGCGAGGCGTCGAGATCCTCGACGCGCATCATTGTATGATCGAGCGACAACATACGACGCACTATCGGGCGAGCGAGCGAAAAGGGTACCGCCACAGGCGGAAGCGACCGGCTTCGGCGTGCGTATCAGTCGGCCGTCCCGCCGTCGCGGAGTGCGGGCCAGTAGTACCACCACACCACCGCCAACAGGACGACCGTCCCCACTGGGACTGCCACGGAACCGAGCCGTCTGTTGAAACCCAGCGCGACGGTGACCTGCGAGAGCCCGGCGGCCGTGAGCGCGAAGGCGGTGAGGCGGCGGTCCTCGCGCCAGACGACTCCGGCGACGGCGCTCGTCAGACCGAGCAGATACAGCAGGACGCCGGTCCCCCAGGCTTCGAGGAAGCGTGGCAGGCCCTCGGTGAACCGGACGAAGTAGTCGTAAACGGTGACGAGCGCGAGCGGGTCCGTGTTGACGAGCCCGAACGAGAACACCAGCGTCAGGTCGCGTCCGACCAGCAGTACCGTCCACGGGACGAGGCCCGCGACGACGACGGCACCGAGACGGCGGCGTGGCGCGTGGTTCATACGCGGAGTCGGAGACGGCCGGAGATAGTAGCTGTTCTTTCCGCACGTGCGTGCGACGGGAAATCCGTCGACATGCGCTCAGCGGTTCGCGACGATCCGGAGCACGTCCTCGTCGGCGAGTTCGTGGTCCCGTCCCACCTGCTGTTCGTCGTGCTTGGCGCTCGGGCCGGTGACGCGTGCGAAGCGAAACCGCTCGTCGAAGCTTCCGCCGAGCTTCTCGCAGGCGTCGTCGACGGTGTCGCCCTCGCGGAGGATCAGCGGTTCCTCGTAGTCGACGCCCCGGCCCGGCTTGTCCATGTAGATGCGGATGAGGCCGAGTTCATCCCAGATCCGCTCGGTGAGGCTGTCCAGCCCCTTCTCCTCCTCGGCGCTGATGAAGATGGCCTCGTCGGGGTCGATATCGCGCTCTTCCAGTTCGCTCTCGACCGTCGGGAGGTAGTCCGGTTCGATGAGGTCGGCTTTGTTGACGGCGACGAGCGAAGGGAGGTACACGCGGTTGTCCATCACGCCGTCGACCAGTTGGTCGATGTCGACGTCCGCACCGACGGTCACGTCGGCGTTGACGTAACCGTGTTCGCGCAGGACCGCCTTGATCGTCTCCTCGTCGAGCGACACGTCGGAGGCCGTGTTGACGGAAATCCCGTCTTTTCCTTTCTTGCGGATGTTCACCCACGGCGGTTCCTGGTCGAGTCGGATCTTGTTCTCGTACAGTTCCTTCCGGAGCCGGTCGTACTGGTCGATTTCGAAGACGGAGACGAGGAAGACGATGAGGTCTGCAGTCCGGACGACCGAGAGGACTTCTTTGCCGCCGCCGCGGCCGCCGGCCGCGCCCTCGATGAGCCCGGGCACGTCGAGGATCTGGATGTTCGCCCCTTTGTGCTTGAGCATCCCGGGATACACGTCGAGCGTGGTGAACTCGTAGGCCCCCGTTTCGGACTCGGCGTTGGTCAGCGCGTTGAGCAGCGTCGACTTGCCGACGCTCGGGAACCCGACGAGGGCGACGGTCGCGTCGCCGTGCTTCTCGACGCCGTAGCCACCGCCGCCGCCGGAGGAGGCCTGCTGTTCGAGCTTCTCCTTTTTTTCAGCGAGCTTGGACTTCAGCCGACCGATATGCGCCTCTGTCGACTTGTTGTAGGGCGTGTTGGCGATTTCTTCTTCGAGTTCCTGTATCTCCTCTTCGAGCCCCATTAGGTGTATGTCGGCCGCCCGTGCCGAATAAGGCTTTCCTCCCCGGACGGGATGCGGTCCGTCCGGACGGTGAGCTGTCGACCGGAAACGATTGCCGACACTCACATAATTCGACACACCTATAGGGTATCCTCCGTCACGTGTCGACAATGGGTGCCGCCGACAGGTTCCGCGACAGTACGCAGATCCTCCTGCCAGCCGGGGCGCTGGAGGGGGTCCGCGAGGAACTGGAGCGGCAGTTCACCGTGACGGTGCACCGCGAAGGCGACCGCGTCCGCGTCATCGGATCTCCGATCGAAATCAAGGACGCGAGTGACTTCCTCGCGATGAACGGCGTCACCGTCGCCTGACGCGGCCCGAGCCCTACCACAGCCCTCACTGCTCGGAGTTCGAGCGTGTGTGCCCCTCACGCAGCCGTCTGCGAAACGCAATCCTTTAAACCGCCGCGGCGATTTGCCCATACATGGCTGGAACTATCGAAGTCCTCGTTCCCGGTGGACAGGCCAACCCCGGTCCGCCGCTCGGTCCGGAACTCGGCCCGACACCCGTGGACGTGCAGGCAGTCGTACAGGAGATCAACGACCAGACGGCCGCGTTCGACGGCACCGAGGTCCCGGTCACTGTCGACTACGACGACGACGGCTCGTTCAGCATCGACGTCGGTGTCCCGCCGACGGCCGAGCTCATCAAGGACGAGGCCGGCTTCGAGACCGGAAGCGGCGAACCCCAGGAGAACTTCGTCGCCGACCTCACGGTCGAACAGGTCAAGCAGATCGCCGAGCAGAAGCACCCCGACCTGCTCGCCTACGACCTGAAAAACGCCGCGAAGGAAGTCGTCGGCACCTGCACCTCGCTGGGCGTCACCATCGAGGGCGAGAACCCCCGCGAGTTCAAAGAGCGCATCGACGCCGGCGAGTACGACGACGAGTTCGCCGCCGAAGCCTCGGCGTAGTCCGAGCCGCTTCGAACGCGACCGTCAGCAGCGCGAGTTTTTCGCGGCCCGACCGGCGAGTCACGGCTGTGGCCCGCCGGAATCTCATCGTTTTGTGACTGCCCCTGAGACGCGGAAACACGGTCGTGAGACGCCCTGGGGCTGGTTCGACGGGTTTAAGTGTCGCATTAGCGTTGTGCCGGACGAGACAGGCATCCGCCTGTTTCACTGACCCGTAGAAGCCATACGGCGCACTACGGAGGTGAACAATGGCAGATCAGGAAATAGAGAACGCAGTCTCGCGCGCACTCGAGGACGCACCCGAGCGGAACTTCCGCGAAACGGTGGACCTCGCAGTGAACCTGCGCGACTTAGATCTTAACGACCCGTCGAACCGTGTCGACGAGTCCGTCGTGCTTCCTGCTGGCACCGGTCAGGAGACCACCATTGTGGTCTTCGCCGAGGGCGAAACCGCCCTTCGTGCCGAGGAAGTCGCAGACGACGTACTCGACGAGGACGAACTCGAGGAACTCGGTGGCGACGACGACGCCGCCAAGGACCTGGCCGACTCCACTGACTTCTTCATCGCGGAGAAGGACATGATGCAGGACATCGGTCGGTACCTCGGGACCGTCCTCGGTCCCCGCGGGAAGATGCCGGAACCGCTCGACCCCGACGACGACGTCGTCGAGGTCATCGAACGCATGAAAAACACCGTGCAGCTCCGCAGCGGGGAACGACGAACGTTCCACACGCGGGTCGGCGCAGAGGACATGTCCGCCGAGGACATCGCGGACAACATCGACGTCATCCTCCGCCGGCTGCACGCGGACCTCGAGAAGGGCCCGCTGAACATCGACACCGTCTACGTCAAGACGACGATGGGCCCGGCCATGGAGGTGGCGTGATATGAGCGCCGAGTCCGAACGCAAGACCGAGACCATCCCCGAGTGGAAACAGGAAGAGGTCGACTCGATCGTCGAGATGATCGAGTCCTACGAGAGCGTCGGCGTCGTCAACATCGCCGGCATCCCCTCGCGACAGCTCCAGGACATGCGCCGTGACCTGCACGGCACCGCGGAGCTTCGCGTCTCCCGGAACACGCTCCTGAAGCGCGCGCTCGACGAAGTCGACGACGGTCTGGAAGACCTCAACGGCTTCGTCACCGGGCAGGTCGGCCTCATCGGCACGAACGACAACCCGTTCTCGCTGTTCCAGGAGCTCGAGGCCTCCAAGACGCCGGCCCCCATCAGCGCCGGCGAGGTGGCCCCGAACGAGATCGTCATCCCGGAAGGCGACACGGGCGTCGACCCCGGTCCGTTCGTCGGTGAACTCCAGAGCGTCGGCGCGGACGCACGCATCCAGGAGGGGTCCATTCAGGTGCTCTCGGACTCCGTCGTGCTGGACGCTGGCGAGGAGGTCTCACAGGACCTCTCGAACGTCCTCAGCGAACTGGGTATCGAACCGAAGGAGGTCGGGCTCGACCTCCGCGCCGTCTTCGCCGACGGCGTCCTGTTCGAACCCGAGGAGCTCGAACTCGACATCGACGAGTACGAGCGCGACATCAAGGCGGCCGCCGGTCGGGCGTTCAACCTCTCGGTCAACGCCGAGTACCCGACCGCGACGACCGTCAAGACGATGCTGCAGTCGGCCCGTGGCGACGCCAAGAGCCTCGCGCTCCAGGCCGCTATCGAAGACCCCGAGGTCGTCCCCGACCTCGTGAGCAAAGCCGACGCGCAGCTGCGTGCACTGGCCGCCGAAATCGACGACGACGAGGCGCTCCCCGAGGAGCTCCAGGGCGTCGAGACCGCGGCCGCGACAGAGGAATCGACTGACGAACAAGACGACGACACCGCATCCGAGGACGACGCCGACGAGTCGGCGGCCGACGACGACGAGGCCGACGACGACGATGACGACGAAGACGCCGGCGACGCGCTCGGAGCGATGTTCTAACAACTCACACAGATACCAATGGAATACGTATACGCCGCACTCATCCTGAACGAAGCTGACGAAGAGATCAACGAAGACAACCTGACCGACGTGCTCGAAGCCGCCGGCGTCGACGTCGAGGAGTCCCGCGTCAAGGCCCTCGTCGCCGCCCTCGAGGACGTCGACATCGAGGAGGCCGTCGAGCAGGCCGCCGCGGCTCCCGTTCCCGCCAGCGGTGGCGCGGCCGCGCCCGCCGAGGGCGACGCCGACGACGAGGCCGACGAGGCCGACGAGGCCGAGGAAGCGGAAGCCGACGACGACGGCGACGACGACGATGACGAGGACGACGAGGCCAGCGGCGAGGGCCTCGGCGAACTCTTCGGCTAAGTCACCGGTCTATCGAATCAGTCTTTCTTTGCGCTCGACCGCCCAGCGACAGCGCCGTCTCTCACCCGCTCGTGCACTGACGGACACGCGAGCGGTGTCGCGTCCTCGAAGAGAGGGGAGTCTCAGCCAAGAAAGGAGCGCCCTCGGGGAAGAAGAGAGTGGAGCGATTACTCGCCCAGCGTCACCGAGTCCGAGTCGACCGAGATGGGAGCGTTGTCGCCGGATGCCCCCGTCTCGTCGAGTTCCTTGAGGAACAATTCACCGGACGCCGCGTCGTCGACCGGCTCGCCGGTCGTCTCGTTGTACACCGTCACCTCGTAGGTGTAGTACCCCGGATCGAGGCCGACGTCGTAGCCCGCCCACGCCGGATACTCGGACACCCCGGTCAGGTCGCCGCTTCCGGCGGTGACGTTTTTCGACGCCGCGAACACCGTCTCGCCGTCACTCTCGTTCTTGACCGTGAGGTTCACGGTTCGCTCGTCGCCGATCGTGCCCCTGTTGACGACCTCGACGGTCATCCGACTGGCGCCCCCGCGACGCTCGATTAACTCCGAGGTGTTGTAGGTCTGCGCGCCGATGTTGATCGACTGGGTGTCGGCCACCGCGACGTCCGAGCGGCCGACGAAGAACGACTGGCCGGGCGAGGTGGAGTTCGACGTCTCGGCGCGGACGGTGTAGTTCCCGCGGTCGGTCGGCAGGTCGAGCGTGAACTGGCGCGTGTCGCCGGGTGCAAGGATCGTCGACATCGTCACCGAGTCGACCGTGGTGAACGACGGGCTGCCATCGTCGTCGTTTTTCGCCTTCAGGACGACCGTGTCGGTCCCCGCCTCGTCGCCGACGTTGGTGACGTTGACGGTCGCGGCCGCGGTGTCGTCGCTGTCGATCGCACCGGGGACCCGGACCGAGTCGACCTGCATGAACTGTTCGTCCAGTTCGCCGACGTAGACGTTCCCGCTCCATCGCTCGTCGGATCCGGCCACGGTCACGTTGTACCCGTACGAGTTTTCGGGGATCTTGCTGTCGGTGTCGAGTTCGAACGTGACCTCTTCGGTCTCGTTAGCCTCGATTTCGATCGATTCGCTTCCGGCTTCCGATCCGTCGAACGTGGTTTCGACCGTCGCCGTCCCGTCCTGGCCGCCGACGTTCTTGACCTCGGCCGTCACCACGGCGTCGGTGGTCTCGTCGACGCGTGCCGGCGCATCAACGTCGATGATCCGGTACTTCGGCCCCGTTCGAACGTCTCTCTCGATGGCGTTGACCGTGAACAGCACTACGGCGTCGTTGTAGTCGGGGTCGCCCTCGCGACTCGCGTCCTCCGGGTCGGCGTTCGGTGTCGAGAGCTCGTACAGGAACGCTCGCTCGCCGTCGGCCAGGCGGAGGTGCCCCGTGTCGTCGACGCGGCTCCCGAGCGTGTCCTGAATGTCGCGCTGATACCACTGAGCCTGTTCGAACGCCGGGAGCGCCTCGCCGTCGCCGAGGATCACCAGATTCTCGCTGTTCTGGGTCTGGCTGACCTCGATTCGCTCGCCGCCCCAGTCGTCGCAGTACATGGTCTCGTAGCCCGCGAGCCAGATGGTCGGGTCGGTCTCACGGTGTCCCGAGCAGTAGTAGGATTGTGCGAAGACGGAGATCTCCGTCCCGGGCTCGAACGAGGCGGAGTACGTGTACGGGTTCTCGTGGTCGCTGGAGACGAGTCGCTGTTCGGCGTGGGGCCCGTTGACATCGCCGTTTTCGTAGTCACGCCAGAGGCCGATCGTCTCCGTCCCGGACTCGTCGCGGACGTAGAGCGACATCTGTACGGGCGCGTGAATGATACGCGATTGCCAGAACCCCTCGAGGTCAGCGCCCTTGAGCGCGACGGACGCGTTGACCGACTGCTCGATGGTGATCGTCGAGCCGTTCCCCTCGATCAGCGACTCCGGCTGGACGTTCATCGTCAGCCGCCGCGACCGGTTCGCCGTCGAGAACGTCAGTGGATACTTCCCAGGCTCGTCAGGCGCGGTGACCGTCCGGTTCAGCGTGACGCTCTCGCCCGGATCTAACTCTTCGGTCTCCGAGATCACGGTCGTTCCGTTGCGCTCGATGCGGAGCGTCTGCTCGCCTTCTGTCCCACCGGTGTTCCTGACGGTGAAAGTGGTCGTCGTCTGATTGCCCGGCCGAACCGGGTTCTTCACGTCGGCCGCCGTGATCTCGAACAGCGGCGGCGGTGACGCGCCGACGACGAACGACCCCGACTCCGTCCGGTCGGGCGTCTCGACGACGTAGCGGTAGTGTGTCGGCGACGAGACGGTTATCGGACCGCTCGTGACCGAGACCGTCCCGGACTCGGCCCCGCTCTGCGTGCCGTCGAGGTCCAGCGTCGTCGTCTGGGTCGCGATCACGGTTCCAGTCGAAGCGTTCTCGATGCGGACCTCAACCGGCGACGCCTTCCGGATGTCACCGGTGTTCTCGATCGTCGCGTCGACCGTCGCCGTGTCGCCGCTCTGGAGGCCGCCCGGCGGCGCAACGGACGTTATCTCGAATACCCCCACTCGTCCGACCACGAAGTAGTGCCCGTCGTCGCTGTGCTGGATGTAACTGCTGTCGTTCGTCACCACGGTGAGGTTGTACGTCCCGTTCTCGCCCGTCGGAAGCGACGGCCCGAAGTCGAGTGTCCGGTTGTCGTTCGGGTGGACGGTCACGGACCGCGTCGCGTTCAGCGACCCGTTGACGAGGAATTCGACTCGCTGGGTCGCCGTCATCGCGCCGGTGTTGTTCACCGTCACCGACGCCGACGGGACCTGATTCAGCCGCGCGCTCGCCGGCATCGTGTTGTCGGTGATCGCAAGGTTCGGCGACCCGCCCGGCGACGTGTAGACGACCGTTACGTTCTCCGCGTCGGCGCTCGTCGAGACGCTGAAATTGTGCGGAGCGTTGACGGTCACCGGCAACGTTGCGTTGACATCGACCGTGTCACCGCCACCGAGCGTGACGGATCGGTTCACCGACGACGACCCTGACCGATTGTGAGCCAGCGTCACGTTCTGCGTGTCGCGCAGGCCACCGACGTTCGTCACGGTCGCCGAGACGTTCGCGCCGGGGCCCGCGTCGTTGGGAGTCACGGAGAGATTCTCGACTTCGTACCGGGAATCCGAGACGTCGCCGAGCGCGAATCGGATCCGAACCGTGTCGCCGGGTTCGACGGCCTTCGGCGTCACGGTGACGTACTTCTCGTCGTACGTGTCGCGCGCCCAGTCTGCCCACGCGCGTGCGTACGTACTGTTGCCTACGGTCAAGGTCGCATTCTGGATGTGGGACGGGACACACGACTGCGACGGCGACGTGACTGCACCGCTCCGCGCCTGCTCGTAGGTCGCGTCCGTGAACATCGCCATCTTCAGTGCGGCCTCGTGGGACCGCTTGTTCGTCGCGTTCGATCGGACCGTCACCGACTCACCGCCGATATGTCGGCCGGAGATGTTTGCGAACGAGAGCGACAGCGACCCGTTGTCGTAGGTCACCGCCGGCGGCGCGGACATCGTCGCTCCGGACTCCGTCTGTCGCCACACGCCGCCCCCCTCGTAGCCGACTCGCTTGCCGTCTCGCTGGTACTCGATCGTGTGGAGAGAGCGGTTCCCGGTAGAACACGACGGCGACCCGTTCAGGGTCAGATTGTACGTCGCGTTCGCCCGTACACCGACATCCGACCGGACCCGGTTCGGAACGACGACCGATTCGTCCGTCTCCGATCGCTGGAAGCTGTTGTCGACGGACAGCATCACTTCTTCAGCGATCTCGACGTTCGCCTCGTTGTTCACGTCCCCAAGCGTCTGTTGACCCACCTGAACGATCAGAAACGCGCCGATCACCACCACGCTGGCAAGTAGCACGACTCCGAGGACGTGCGACACACCACGGTCTGTTTCCCCCTGTTTACCCCACGCTGACATATACATATACATGCCAACTGTTGCACAAAAAAGTATTGCTTTACTGTGTGTAAACTATCATATTTTCCATCGAAAGCGTCTCTCCGGCGGAAATCGTGACACACACCGCTCTTCTCTATCGTGCCCTGTGCCGGTCCGCTTAGCCACAATGTGCCGGCTGTGCTCAGAGAGGCGCACTCGCTCCCGTCCGATCGGCCCGATTTGACTCGGCGCGGTCTTATGTGCCGAGTCGACCGCCCCTGAATCGTCTCTCACATCGACTAACGCGACGATACTCTCCCGGTCGTCGCCACAGATGACTGCGGCGGGTACATCCGCTTTCCGGATGAACTCTATTTCTACGGGGAGGTTCCGAAGAACCCGATTCCGTCGATACAGAGAAAAAGCGACGCTCTCGCGTTGTTTTAGTTTCCCCGCGTATGGCGGTAAAATACGGATGGACTCGCCGGGGTACGGGCATTTCGACCGACCGGCACTCCGTCGGTTCGTTGGTTCGTTCGCTCGCTCTCGTGGTGGGTGCGTTGGTGGCGTCATATGTCCTCCAGTAGGTCGCGCCGCAGCTCCATGCGCTCTCGCTCAGTGCGTCGGTCGTAGTGCTGTTCCAGCACGTCCCGCGAAACGTTACTCCGGTCGCCCACAACCTCCTCGGGCGTCCCCTGTCGAAGCATCCGGGTGAGTGCCCCGCGCCGAATCCCGTGAGGCGAGTGCGAACTCGGGCACTCGCTGGCCTGTCTCACCAACATGTAGTCGCAGGTCTTCGGGTCCTCATCGTGGGGACACTCGCCCACCATGCAGGGGCGGGTCCACTTGTAGACCGTCATGCGGATAGACGACTCGGCGAGTCGCCCCTGTTTCGAGGAAATCAGCGGCTCGCGGCCGTGAGAGTCCTCGGACGGAATCCGGTTGTGCTCGATGTAGTCGCCGAGAATACGGGCGTAGCCCTCGCCGAGAGCGATGACACGCTCGGCTGCCGTCCGGTTCTTCAGCGGCGTCCCGGTCTCCGGTCGGTGGCGAACTCGAAGGCACGGGGTATCGAGGTCGACATCGTCGACATCGAGCGCCCGGAGCGTTCCGAGACGCATCCCCGTGTGCCACAGAATCGCCATGACGACGTGGTCCCGACTGGCGTACTCGAAGCGGTTCAGGTGCTCAAGTATCTTCTCCGCCCGACCGGTTTCGAGCTTCACGTCTTTCGCCTGTTCCTCCTTGTCCACCTCCGGCAGCACGACCTTCTCCCGAATCCCCTGCTCCACACCGTCGATGGACGCACAGAACTCCAAGAACACCCGTAACGTGGCGAGATTCGTCCGTAGAGTCATCGTCGTGATGTCCTGCTTACTCCGCCACGTTCGGAACCTGTGGAGATCGCGCCCAGTCAGGTTGTTCAGGTTCTCGATCCCGCGCTCCTCGCAGAACTCAAGGAACACGTCGAGGCGGTACCGATGGTTGTGCAGGGACTTCTCGCTCAGTTCCGGCTCGCGGTGGCTGAGGTACATCTCCACCGCGTCGAAGGGTGTGAGCGGTTCCAGATCGTTAGTCATCCGCGACCACGGCCATACCGGCCGACTCGTCGGCACTCGCCTGCTCGCGGCGCTCGTCGTCCGCGACGCGGACCTTCAGGCCCTCCGGGTCAGATCGGCTCCCGTAGGTTTCCGTCCGCACCTCGCGGATCGCCGCGACCTTGTGGGGCGGAAGTTTCACACGGTGGCCCTCCCACTCCGTGACACGCACCCAGCCGCTCTGGAGTGTCTGGTAGTCAGCGACGTAGACCGGTCCCTGCTTACGAACCTGCACGAGAGCCGGCGTGTAGCGCGGGTTCTGGGGCAGGTTTTCGGGGTCGACACGGTCCCCGTTCATGGACCGCCCTCCACGTCGTCGTCACGCTTTTCCTGACCGGCGTCCTCGTCTGATTCGGGGGCCAGCACGCTACTGGACATAGTTTAGGCGGCCCCCTCATTTCGAGAATCGTCTCCGTTCTCGTCGACACAGACCACTGGCTCGTTCGGTCGGTCAAACGGAGTCCTGTGGTGGTCCCGGAGAACTTCCCGAACGTACTCAGAGTACGCGACACCGTGTTTTTCTGCCTCTTCAACTATCTTATCATCCATCCAGCGTGGTAGCGAGATGGACACGGATAGACTCTTTCGCACCATTGCGTTAGCAATCAATTAACCCTTAGCAAATATATTTTACGCAAGATGGCTAATTTGGTAAGTAACTATAGGTTTGCTATTCACAGGAATATTAGCACCTCGATTAGTTAATTATCAACATGAGATATAGCGGAGAATGGATGGTACTTCTCGATGACCGGATATTAGAGCATTTAGAAGGTGTGGAAACAACCACCGCCAAAGAACTATCAGAACAAGATTTCATCGTGCGGAGTCGACAACAGGTATCTAATCGACTGAACAAACTGGCTGAACACGGTCTTGTGAAGGATCTCGGAAACGGTGTCTACCGAATCACGGAGCGTGGGGAGAGATACTTAGCCGGCGAGATCGACACCTCCGAAAACGCACCCGATGAAGTCGAGTCGGCCGTTGATGACGGTCCCAGCGCAAGCGGAAATCACGAACAGGCGTGAATGACACCACGAAAACCCGCACCGTGGATGGTTCAGGTAGATGAGCGTGTCATGGAGTGGATACGCGAGAACGGATTTGCTTCACCGGGTATTCTCGCCCGTGAACGCGGCTTCAATGTCTCCGCTGGACACATTCGAGATCGGTGCAAGTGGCTTCAGTACGCTGGCCTACTCTCGCCCATCAGCGGAGACCTGTACGATCTCACGAGCGAGGGTATCCTGTATCTGAAAGGCGAGCTTGACGCGAGACACTGCCCAAGACCAACGCCGAGTAAGGTCTTCGAGGATCGGTACGCGACACCGCCGAACTGGATCGAGGCAGGTGTGAAGTTTAGGATTCGTCTGTAGTGTGAATATTGCCGTGAAGGTCTGATTCGTCTATTTCCTCTTTCAGTGTCTCTCGAATATATTGGTCCATCGTAATGCCCTCTGGTTTCGATTCTTCGAGTCGGTCGTACATTTCTGGCATCATCGTGAATGTCACGTGTAGCGTTTTGCTCACCATGTAGTATCTGTCAGAAACGGGTGGCAAAAAAGTATCAGTCTGCTATGTGTGACGACGGGCTCTCGGCCTTATTCCGTGTGTACAACGTCTACATCCGCGAGTTCAAGTAGCGCATCTTTGTCGAAGTCACGCTTGTTATGGGTAACAAACGTCGCACCTTCGCTGTGTGCAGTTGCGAGGTTCAGTAGATCGACAGTGTCGAGAGACTTACCTTGTGACTGGAGCCGTTCCTGTAGGTAAGCGGCTTCAAGCGCAGCGTCGTCGGAGAAGTTCAGTATCCGGTCAAAATCGGACTGCAAGCGCCGCTGTGCTTGCAACATCTCCTGTCGAGAGTCCTGGGCCTTGTACGACTCCCAAGCGACTAACGACGGGATAGTCCACTCCTCGCCGCGATACTGCTTCAGGTGGTCGATTATCTCCGAATTAGATTCGACAAGCTTGACGAGTATATCCCGGTCGAGAACAATCATTCGGTGCGCTGCTCCAGCGATTCGTTCAGTTCTTCGTGTGCTTCTTTCGTCCGCTCAGCGAAGTCGTCTCCACCAAGTTCACTAAGCGATTCAGCAATTGCTTCTACGTCTTTCTCGCTTCGACTAAGCCGGTCCAGTAGGTCGTTGAAGCTCTCATCGTCCCGCTTCAGGTCCCGCAGCCGCTCTTTCACTTCGTCGGTGACTCGGATAGTGCTCATATGTATACGTTGTGTACGTGGTGTTGGTATCTCTTTCGGTGACTGTGAGAATTAGTCCGCGGAGTGGTGTGATGTCGCTGGCATCGTACCAGGATGAACCACCTCCGCACTCTCGTCGCCGCCTTCGAGAAAGTCGACCTTGCCGCGCTCTCGTCGAATCGCCTCCGGGCTGAACTCTCCGAGATAGTGTTTTCTGAACGTATCCCAGTCCTCCCAGCCGCCGAAGGACATCACGACTGACGGGATTACGCCCTGTTCCAGTAGGTACGTTCCCCAGGTCCGGCGGAGATCGTGGACGTCGAGATACTGCCAGCCCTCGTCTCCGGTTTCCTCTTCCAGTTTGTCAGCTGCACGCCGGACCCAGCGGTAGACGGTCGACCCGGCTACGTCCAGCAGCGGCTCGTCGTCGTCCTGCTGGTACGCCAGCGTCTCCGCGATGGTGACGACTTCCTGCGGGATGGGCGGTTCTCGGTACTTGTCTCGCTTCGCGTAGCTCTCCCAGACGCGGATATGGTCGCCGGTCGGCCCGTTGACGAGGTCTTGCGGACACACCTCGATGATTTCCGACCGCCGGAGTCCGACCCGACCGGCCAGGAGGAACGCGAGCCGCTGGTGTGGTGTCTCGGCCTGCTCGATGAATCGCGTTAGTTCGTCGTCCGACAGCCACACCCGTTTCCCGTCGTCGTTGTCGTAGTCCTTCAGACGCATGCACTCGTTCCCCAGTTCTATTGCAAAACATCTAGTTTTTTCGGTCAACTCGGGGGTCAACAGGGGTCAGATCGGGGAAGATTGCACCAGAATGGGGGATTCTCGCGCAGTCCTTCGACGATCAGGTAAATCGGAATCCAATGTACGAGATTGTTCCCAAACCCATTAATCCGCCACCCAGCCCTCGGTACATGTAGATTGGATAATCATTGAATACCATAATTAAGTCAGTCATGATGTGTGTCCCAAAGACAGTATTAGCAATAGGGACTCCTACCCAAATTGCCATGCCTAATATTATCATCAGAGCATATCCAGTAATCCCAGAGATATCTGCGATTATGTTTCCAGCCATCTAAAATAACATTCTAATATTTTACCAAATAACTTGCGATGAAAGAGATGGTGTAGCATCAGAATAAGAGAGAAGAGGATATGGTTGCATGCGATCTTCGGAATGATTCCAGCGACGACGGGCAGTTCTAGAGTTTAGTAAGAGTATCTACATCCATCACTACATTCCTGAGCCAGAATGGGGGGTTCTCGGGCACAAAGATGTCCGATATTCACCGCAGAACCGGACAAGGAGACAGTCCAGTTATTGCAGCGTCCAGTTCCTCTCCAACCGATCTGCGACTTCTTGATACCACTTGTGGAGAGGCATGTGCAGAAATAGGCCGATGAAGAGGAACAACTGGGAAATCCCAATCATAATAGCTGCATTCCATTTCAGCGACATCCAAGCGATGTATGGAGATATTGGAAGAGATTGCCAGGGAATATTCCATCCATAACCCGTCATAAATAGAATACCAGCAGCGATAGCTACAATAGTAGCATTACCAGCAATCTCTGTACCTTTATCAAGCATTTCCCGGCTTTTGATCGAAACCGCGATTGCACTGACAGAATTACCCACAGAGAACAAATGAAAGGCTATAGCGGCGATGAGTGCTGCATGTGAGAATACGATACCACTCACCCGTTCTGGGGCGTAGAAGGGAGAAATTATGGAACCAGCACTAAACAAAAACAGCCCCAGAACCACCCAGACATAGCTTGCGAAAAAACCCCGCATCTCGTCACCAATGGAATCACGCAAGAATCTACTGAACCGACGTAGCCCTCTGTTTACTCTTGAAGTAATGCCCATATTTTCCTCTATCACTAATCGAATAAATATTCACATAGTCTAATCAGAGACCAACAAAAATCGTCAGCTGCTGCACGAGATGATCTAACCTGCCGCGGTCAGTAGCTCCCGACCACCAGCCTTCCATGCAGCGTCAATCGGCACCCACCACCCGAACGCATGCTGGATCACGTCGTCGGCCGCGACTAGTCCCAGGAACATCACCGCAACCCTCTGTCGGCGGGGCCAGTAGGACGACCACACCGGCCGGAGTGGAGCTAGGATCACCAGTAGAACCGCAACCAGCGACAGTACTGCGCCGAGGCGAGGATAGCGGGGCCACACCAACCCGAAGCTCGCCAGACCACCCAGTACGCCGCACAGGACTATCCACGGTTCCCGTTGTCGGTGGTCGTCCCACACTATCAGTATGGGTACCAGTACGGCCAGCAGCGCCGTCACGTAGTGGTGCGGAAGCGCCGCGCTCCCATCCGGGACTGTGTGGTACGGGAATCTCACGACTGCACCATGTAGACCGCCAGCAGTGCGAGCGCCGCCGTGCCGGCCAGCAACGCCGTGTTGCCCTCACCGAGTCCCGCCGCCACCGGGGCTGGCGTCGACGGGCTGCCCGTCGGAGCGGTCGGCGTCGAGGCGGTCAGAGCCGACGAACCGGAGCTGCCGGACGACCCGGACGACCCGGACGACCCGGACGACGTGCTGCCCGAGCGGATGGGTAGCTCGCTCGGCGAGACCTTCTGACCGTCCACGTACAGGTCCGAGTGCGACGGGATAGACGCGCTGATTACGGTCCCCTCGAACTCGTAGGAGTCCGTCCCGTCCCCGATCTTCCCACCGATCTGTCCGCCGACAACGCTGTCTTGGTCCGTCGCGCCGGACGCTTTCACAACGTCCCCGTCGACGGTGATGCGGTAGTCGTCGCCACCAGCGACGTAGGGCGGGCCGCTCCCGTCGACAACGATGCGCCCCATCTCAGGCACCTCCGTCCGCGTCGGTCGCGCTCTCCTGGTCGTCGCGATCTTCGGCCGGCGGCTGGCCGCGAGTGGCCCGAATCAGGGCCGTCTCCTTGTCGGTCCCCGGCGGCGACTTGTACGGGAGCTTCGATGCCGCGAGCCGGCCGAAGCCCTCGATGCGTTCCATGCCGTACCGCGTCGGGACTGCCAGCCCCGCGAGTCCGCTGAGTAGGCAGTATGCGAGCGTCTGTGCTTCTGGCGTCGGAATCTGAGTGATTGCTGCTTGCATCATTTGAGAGTCACCGCCTGCGGGTCGTCCGGGTCGTCCACTGTCATTTGACCGACGGGGGCATCCGGTAGCGAGTCCGTCGGGACAACGACAGAGCCATACTGGTTCTCCTGAGTAGGGGGTTCTGCAGGCGTTAGCTCCCCGTTTTCGTCCGGAGTGTTGTAGCTATGCCACGTCAGCAGTACCGTGCCTGTCTCGTCGTACTGGATGAGTACCGAATCAACCGGAATCATGCGTCTACCCTCCGAATCTCCCAGTTTACCACGGCGTCCCCGTTGGAGTCCTTGTAGGACATGTAGACTGTCTCGTAGAGAATCCCGCTTGTCTGGCCGTGAGCCTCCGTGTGAACGTAATATTTATCGCCGCTCCCGGTGGGATGCTCCACCACAAACTGAGTCGCGGGAGAGTTGTCCGTCCGGCCGCCGTCCTGATACATGTGGTTCTGCGTCTTGCTCTTGGTCACGGAGCCGGTAGCTACCACCGTGTAGTTTGCCGACCGCGCCTCGCTGTCCGTGTAGCGGCTGTGGTGGTCTCCCGAGTTGATGCCGCTCAGGTCGTCATGGTTGCGGGTCGGAATGTCGGTTAGGTTGTCGATGTGGTCGTTTGCTCCGACCCCAGACAGTTGCGAGTGGTCCACGACGGTCTGCTCGACCCACGTGCTGCCGTCGTAGACGTACGCCCCGTCGTCGTCGGTGTCGTACCACTCTTGACCCTCTACGGGGTCGCCGGGCGGCTCGGCCTGCACGTAGTCGAAGCCGCCGCCTCCGGTGGGGTTGCTCAGGTCAGCCATCCTCGTACAGCACCCCCACTTCGTCGCCGCTGGTCGGCGTGCGGACGTAGATAGCGGACGTGTCCGAGACTGCGAGCGTCAGGGACCCGCCGGGCTTGATGGGGACCGCCTGCGTAGCCGAGTCCCCGACCCACACGAAACCGCCGTTCGCGTCCTTCGCGTACATCAGCACCTCCACGCCGTCGGGGACGGCGTTCTCGGGTAGCGGCTCGGCGTCGGTCCCGCTGGTCGAGTGGGTGAACGCCGTGAGGCTGTCGTTGTTGGAGAGAGCCGACGAGATGGCCTGCTGCTCCTGCTCGGTCGCAGGGGCCGCGTCGTTGCCCTCGGAGTCCTGCACGACGTTGAGGCGCTCTACCTTCGTGTTGGTTTCGAGCGTCACCGTCCCGTCACCTCCCAGCCGATAGGCTGGATACTGTACCGGCGGGTCGTCGCGTCCGACAGGTTGCGGACGATGATACGGAGTTTGGTGCTGAACCGCCGGGCGGGAAGCCACGTCGCGGTCAGGTCGTCAATGTCCGTCGGCGGGATCGGCGCGGGGCCGTAGACCTTCTCCCCGTCGCGCCACACCTCGTAACTGCTGCTGGGGTGCTTCGAGACGGCCAGCGTCGGTAAGACGAACTCCGTGACCTGCTGGGTCGGCTCGAAGGTCACGATCAACTGCTGTCCGGGGTCGACCGACCGGGTGATGGGGTCGTTGTACGGCACGTCGTCGGGGGCCGGCTCGGGCACGATCATGCCGCGCCCCTCTCGCCGTCGATACGGCTCCGTTGCTCCTCGATCTCCTCCTCGCTCATCTCCTCGACCGTCGCGCTGACGTTAGTTCTCATGGTCCTCCTTGCCGCGCAGATGCTCGTTCACCAGCGAGACGATACCGCGCCGGTAGTCGGTTCCCGACAGTTGCCGCTCGTGTCGCAGGACCGCCTTGTGTTGCCAGCGGGCTTCGAGCGCCAGACCGGCGAGACCGGACGCGCCGAGGATGGCGGCCGTCTGGTAGATGATCGGGTCGGGGATCATCACGCGCTCCCTCCCGTGGCCGAAGCGGCCACCTGTGCGTAGGGAGCGAGAAGCCACAGAAGCACGAGCGCGGCGAGGATACCGCCGGCTTCCTTGACCCCGACCATGCCGTACCCGAAAAGACCGGGGCCGGCGTCCGGGTCGGACTGCCGGCGAAACACCGGGTCGCCGTCCGACGTGTCGAGTAGCGCGCCGAAGTCAATCGACGGCCCAGCCATGTCGTGCTGGTCCTCTTGGCCGCCCCATTCGCCATCGTAGTCAAACGCGTAGTCGTACAGGTCCCGGGCCGGGCCGGTCAGCACAGCGTCATCGTTGTATCCCTCCTCGGGGACAGTCCCGTACGCTCCGTATGCGAAATCGGCCGTCTCAGAGAGTGTGGGGCCTACTCCGGTGGCTGACTGGACCGGCGTCACTGTCCAGTCGAGCGAGGTTCCGGCCGCCTCGGCCGCAGTGTCGGCCAGTGTACCGTCCTCGGGCTCAAGGTTGTCGGGTAGCCACTCGGTCACGCCGACCCCTCCATCTTGAAGTAGGCGATGCCCAGCAGCAGGATACCGGCGAAAACGCCGAGCGGCGTCGTCAGGTCTCCGCCGAGCGCCGCCGTCGACGGCGACAGGCTGGCCGACAGGACGCTCGACGGGCCGCCGGTCGCGCCGGTCGTACCGGGAGCGGAGTTGTCGGCCCCGTACGAGAGTACGGACCCTCCGGCCTGCTCGATTTCGTCGGCGGTCGCCGCGACGGCCACCGCGTCACCATCGGACCCGAGCGCCGCGTTCACTTCGGAATCCGGAGCGTGCCCCTCGTACTCGCCAGTGGCGATGCTTTCAGCGAAGTCCTCGGCCGCTTGCTCGTTGGAGTCCAACGAGTTGTCGCCGCCGATGCCGTCGCCTTCGATGAGGTCGAGGTCGCTGTTGCTGTTGTTGTTGTCCGTCCCGTCGCCGTCGTAGCTGTCACTGCCTGCAAGCCACTCCTGCCGGGCCTGCTCGTTGTCGGGGAACCGCTGGAACGCCTCGGTGAACGTCCGAGAGGCACCCATCTCAGGCACCCCCCTCGACGGTCAGGTACAGCAGGGCGGCGAACATCAGGACGTTCAGCGCCGAGAGCGCCATCATCACGTCGTCGGTCGTCCACTCGGACTGTGCGACGTGGGCCGTGAGCGGCCCGTTCGTCTCGCTGTTACTGCCGGCCACCGCGTCGGCGTCGGTCTCGGTCGACGTGACGGACATGGTGGTTCCCCCACTCTGTCCGCTGTTGCCGCCGCTGGCCGGGTGCTGTCCCTCCTCCCAAACGGGCGTAGCTTCTACCGAAATCATGGGTAAAAGGCTCTCTTACTGCCGTCCCATGTCCGCCCCGACCGCCGAGGTGAGTCCGCTGATCTCACTCTGGCCGATCATGGCGGGGACGTGCAGGAGTGCGTTCGTCGGCTCGGTCCCGTCGCCGTCGTTGTCCGTCCAGCGGACGGTGTACGGCGCGTCGAGGTAGACGTCGACGGTCATGTCGGTGCCGATCCACGGGTGAAGCGGCGTCTGGTTGAGCCGCAGGTACTCGGGCTGCTCGATCTGCGGGGCCTCGTGAATCAGACCGAGGTTGCCCGTATAGACCCGCTGCGAGCCGGTGTCGGCGTTGCTCGCCGCCTTGCGGATTTCGAGAGAGGCGGCCGCGTCACTGATGTAGTAGACGTGAACGTTGCTTGCGGTCCCCGAGTCGGTCACGTCGATGGTATCAGCGTCGAAGTCCACCGCGTCGGGCGTCCCGTAGTACGCCCCGTCGAGCCAGACCACGACCGGCTGCGTGACCGGCGTGTCAGTGACCGAGTGGGCGAGGTTGAACGTCTCGGTGTTGTCAGCCGTCCCGTCAGTCGTGAACGACTCGTAGGCGGGGACGGCGATCTTGAGCGGGTTGCCTCGCCCCTCGCGGAGCATGTGGGCCGTGGTGGCCCGGTAGCGGCCGATTCGGGACCGCTGGCCCTGCGAGTTGACGGACTTGTCCATCTCGTCGGGCGTGATGTGGCCGGGCTGGCGTCGAGCGTCGGCCAGTCGATTCATCAGACCCATCGGTTTACCTCCGTCCGTGCTGCTCGACGGCGTTGCTCTCGATGTAGAGCTCGGACTGCGACCAGTCGATTTGGGCGGCTGAGTCGCACATGAGGTACAGCGTGTCGATGTCGCGTACGTCGATCTTCGGCACGGAATCGCCGCCGTTCGGGGCGTTCTCCGGGGCCTGAAGCTCGATCTTCACACTGTCGATGTTGTCCACGTTGCGCTGGTCGGAGATGCCCAGCTTGACGTACTGGCTGATGTTCTTCAGCACCTCCGAGACCTTCATCGTGCTTTCGTGGCCGCTCGGTTCGACCGCGAAGTACAGCGAAGTGTTGGTCGGGAGCGGGTCGCCGTTGGAGTCGCGCAGGTCCATGTAGACGGGCATGCCGTCCTGCTCGCCCTGAGCGACGTAGTTGAGGAACCGGAGGAACTGGCCGCGCTCCGGCGTGATTTCGAGAATCGGCGTCGGCCGGGGGCTGGCCGGCGCGTTCTGTGCGACCGTGACCGCCTCGGCCGTGCTGCCCTCAGACGCGAATAGGTCCTCGGACATCAGTTACCTCCCGTGAATCGCTCTCGAAGGGCCTCCACGACGTGGACACCGCCACCGAGCGCGACCTTCCGGCCCTCTCCGCCGTAGAGAGCGCCGCCGACCGCGACGGTTGCGCCGTACGCCTCGTCGGGCAGGTTCTTGCCCATCTTGGTCTCGACTCCGTACTTGACGACTGCGGGGCCGACGAACCCGGCAACCACGAGGGCCACGTCTACGACGTAGTCCTCGGATGCGAGCGTCGACATTGCATTACCAAAATCCATGCATTCCCGCCGTTTACCGGGGTCTACCATCAAGAACCGACGAAAAATCGGAGCGGGTCGCTTCGAGATGCTTCGGTCAGTACTGGGAGTCGTCCATCAGGATGCGGACCACTTCAGCGTTATTCGGAGTGCTACCGGGGAGGTCGCGGTCGATGCGCTCGCGGGCTTCCTCGAATCGGTCGCTGTCGTCGCCGCGTAGGGTTATCTGTGTCATCATGCGTATTCTGGTGCGTTGAGGTCGTTCCCTTCGCTTCCGTAGTGTGTACTATTCATCGAGACACGACCCGTATTGACCCGTTGACGCTCGCCGTCGTCGTCACTGTATATCCACTCTGTGCCGGTGATGGAACCGCTTTCGTCCTTGTGCTTCTGGAGCGACGAAGGCCGCTCCCTGCCGGTCGGAAGCAGTTCATCGGGGACACGGGACGGAGGGAGGTCAGCACCGGGGTCGTGCAGGTCAGCCGGGTACTGGATCGAACCGGCCAGCGGCCCGATCTCTCCGCCGTCGAAGCCGCCTATCATCCGGGCCTGACACTGCGTGAGAATCGTCTTGTCGATCTCTGCCGTACGCTGTGTGACCCACATGGTCGACGTGCCTGCTCCCCGACCGGTCGTCGCCAGTTCCTTCACCGGTTGCGGGAGCTTCTGGCGCTGCGGTGCGACGAAGTGGGCTTCGTCGACGACGACGAGCTGATCCCGGTCGAGGCGGCGGACGGCCGACGCGATGCGGGTGCAGATTTCCCGCCAGCGGTCGGTCCCGATTTCCGCCTTGTGCCGTTCCAGCACGATGTGAGGGTTGGCCTGTAGGACCTGCATCCAGTCCGAGACCGACAACTGGGCTTCGAGCGGGCCGACGATGAGATGGTCGGCAAGACCCGCCTTGACCAACCCACGATACTCCGCGCAGTAGTCCATCACGACGAGGGCCTCGTACTCTCTGGCGTTGCTCTCCATCCACGCCTGAGCGTGGTACGATTTGCCCCAGCCGCTCTGTGCGACAAACGCGAGGTTCACGCTTCTGCCAGTGCCTCCGTGTTCGCTTTGATGGCCCGTTCAGTCGCCTCGGACGGACCGGCCAGCAGGTCCTCAAGCGCGTCGGACGGGTCGAACTCGACGACGATGCGCTCGAACTCGGGGAGCGAGACACCCCACTTCTTGCTGATGTGATGGTCGGCCAGGTCCCGGTCGGTCGCGTCGATCTCCCCGGCGCTGTTACGGTAGGTGTCGGCCCATCGCTCGATCTGTTGTTCCCACTGGTCGCCGTCCATCGCGGCGTAGTGAGAGAGCGCCGCCGGGTCACCGTCGATCTCGGCGCACCGTGCCAGCCACACCTCGGAGAGCGGCCGCCCACCGGGGCCGTAGCCATCGACGAGGTCCAGAATCTCGCTGGTCCGCGCCTCCTTGTCAATTCGCTCACGGCCGTCGTCGGGGTCGATACCCGCCGCCTCTCGCTGGTCCATGACGGCGTCACGCTGTGCTGTCTCGATTTCGGCCAGTATCTCGGCCAGAGCGCGGAGTCGGTCGCTCTCGTGAGGGTTCTCGATCTCGTGCTTTGCTTCTTGAATCTGCTTGATTTTGCCCATCATGGTCTTAGAATAGGTCTGCACCGCTCAGTTGGTCGCTCAGTCCGTCCATCAGGTCGCTCGCTACGTCGGTCTCGGTCAGCAGAACCACCGCGACGAGACCGGCTGTACCGAGTGCCACGGCTTTGCCGGGCGGGATGTCCTGCCCCATCCCGGCCTCCTGTAGCCAGCGGTCCACCGAGTCGTCCAGTTTGACCGGGGGAGCGCGGGCCAACTCCTCGATGTCCTCGGCTGTCTTGCCCGGTTCACCCTCGGTCGATTCGGCGATCTCTCCGAGCAGAAGTGCCAGCAGCGAGACGTACTGGTCGCCCCACGTCTCTCCGTCGGGCGTCGTCGGCTGGCTCGCCGTCTCGTCGGTTCCTTGCTCGTCCGTGTCCGTTTCCTCGTCCGGTTCGCTCTCGTCGTTTCCTGCCCCCGCTTGCTCCTCTACCTCGTCCGGGTCTACATCGAGGTCATCGAGCGAGATTTCGGCCTGCTCGTCGGGGTCGATGTCCGGCGCTTCTTCGGTGGCCTCGTCGCTGGTCTCCTCGGTGACTGCTTCGCTCACCATGCCACCTCCGGTTCGGGGTCGTCAACGACCGGCTCGGCGTCGGTATCTTCGACGACTTCGCTCTCTACCTCAGTCGGCTGGTCGTCACCACCGGAGAGGGCGATAGCGAGCACGACGAGCAGGACAAGACCGGCCATCAGGGGCAGTACAGGGACCCCTCGACCGCTGGTCGTCTGGTTGGTCTGATTCCCCTGCTGTCCCTCGGTTTCGGTCCCCTCGTCGGTGCTCTCCTCGCCCGTAGTGGCGACGACCTGCTGCTCGTACTCGCTTGATTGGTCCATCTCTTGCTGCTCTGTTTCGGTGTTTTCGTCCACTTCAGCGCCCTCTTGCGCCGCTTCGTCCTGCTCGTCGTCCTCGGTGTCGTCGGGAGCGCCCTCAGCACCGTTCTGTTCCCCTTCATCGGGGCGGTTCAGCGCGCTCCTGAGTGCTTGCACGTCGCTGTGAGCGTCGTCGGCCTTCGCGTTGATGTGTCGCCGGACGCTCTGCTTGCTTTTCTCACCGTTCTCGTTGTAGTCGCACCCCTCTGCGGGGCATTCTGGTCCGTTCATAGTGTCTCCTGACCGCCCTCAGCAACCGCGAAGGCGTCCGGTATCTGCTGCTCTGTCTCACCCGAACCGGCGGTCTGAGCGCGCTCATCGGCCAGCAGACCGCCGGGATTCTCCTCAGATACGTCGACCACCTCTCCCTGCCCCTGCTCACCGCGCTCACCATCAGCCAATCGCGCTTGGTCGTCCGCTCGCTCGCCGGAGAGCGTGCGCTGGTCGTCGGTCTCGATTACCTCGGCCGGGTCGGTCGCTCCCTCCTGGTCGAAGTGATCCAGCGTTCTGACAGTCGGGATGCTTCCGGGCATCCCATCGAGCGCATCGAGAAGCGTATGCAGCCGGTCGGGGTGCATCGGCTCCTGACCGTTGGCTTCCCGAATCCGGTTGATCGCTTGCCACGCCTGCCGGGCGTTGATGACCGCTTCGCGGCTTTGCGATAGCGCCGCTTCGAGGTCTGAGATACCCGCTTTGTACCCCTGCCAACCGCGCCGGAGAGCGCCGGCTGTCTCCGGTCGTACTTCCATCTCCGGGTAGTCGCCACCGCCGACCGTCACAAGTTCCTGCTGCTCGCTCCGGTCGGGCTGACTCTCGTCGACGAACTGCGCGATCTCCTGCTCGGAGTAGCCGCAGGTCTGAGACAGGAATTCGCAGGCTTCGGGGTCGCCGTTCTCACAGTGCCCTTGGGCGTGGTCACACTGGTTCGACTGGGCCGCTCGCGCCGCTCGTCCTGCTTTCTCGTCAGCGCTTTCGTCGGCCGACCGCTTCCCGCTCTCGGTCGCGGCGTCGGCCATCACCTCGCGGTGTTCGTCGACGGTCAACGTCCCGTCGTAGTAACTCACCCAGTCCTCGACGCCCTCGGCCTGTGCGATACCTTTCACCGCTTTGGCGTGGGGGACGTTGGCCCGCTCCTGCGAGAAGTCGATTCGGTCCTTCTCGGACTCGGAAAGCGGTACTTGTCCGGGGCCGTCCTCTCGCTCGGCCCGGCCGTCGGCCGCTTCTAGTCGTTCCGTTTCGAGTACGCTGTCGGGTGTGTCGCTGCTGTATGCGACAGTTTTCAGTCGCCTATCGTCGTCAGTACACAGGTACTCGCTGTGTCGATTTCTGGCGGCGTCTGCGGTCGCTTTCGTACCATACTCAATTCGCTCTGTCACTCGTCAGTAGTCCTCCGTCAGAACGGACGGAAGTACTAGAAATAAAACCTGTTGCTTAGTTAATAGGTTAATAAATAACCAAGGCGACTGTAGCCGGATAGCTACGTGTCGCTAGACTGGCTAATGTCCGCTTGTAGACTGTGGTCGTTTCCGCCGTCAGTCGCTGCGACTAATCGAGACTGTTTAGGCCTGGTATCGCCGTTTCGGGCCGCCAGCCACCAGTACAGCAGCCGTCGGATATACGCCGCCGGTATTCCGTGGCGCTTCAGCGGTCGAGCGGGCCAGTCGTGGCCGTAGCCCTTTGCCAGCCGCCAGCCGACGTTTCGACCGACCCAGGCGTTCCCCGACTTACCCTGTTCGGCGAGCGGGCCAACGTCCGGCGACCATCTGGGAACGGGCTTCGGGTGGTCAATAGGGAACGACGTTTCGAAGGCTCTCGGGTAGTGAATCGGCAGCCCGAATTGACCGCCAGACATGACTACCGGATCCCGAAGCGGGGCGTCTCGCACGTTCTCGATGACGTAGTGGTCGGCCAGCCGCTCGCAAACCTCGCGCGCCTCGTTGATGAGGTCCGGGTGGTCCTCCGGGTCTCCGCCACCGCCTTCTGTGGCGACACTCCATCGCTGGCACGGCGGGTGTGCGAAGGCTAGGTCAAATCCGCCGTTGAGCGGCGGGTCGCAGGCGTCGGCCTGGATAACGGTGCTGAACGGGTTCGGCTCCGGGTCGATTCCGACCCGCGTCACGTCGCCGAACGTGTGCAGCACTTCGTCCTCGATTCCAGTATCTGCGAAGAGGTGAAGGATTCGGTCAGTACCGCTCACAGACTGCTCACACATTGGCTTTCACACCTCCCTGAGCGGGGTCGTGTCGGGAGAACGGCCGAACGTGGACAGCCATGTAATCGCTCGGCGGAATCCCGTTCTGTAGGTGGACGTACCCACGCTTCGCCAGTCGGTTGAGAAGGCGCTGAGCGTCTTTCTGATCGACGTTGTCGACGGCTTGCGCCAGTGCCCGCTTGGCGGTCTCGCCCCGAACGATACCGCTCGTGGAGCGCTTCTTGCACAGCGTCCGGTAGGCGACGGCGAGGTCTCGGTCGTCGGGGTCGGCGTAGGGTTTCACGCCCCCGTCCTCGGTCGGCTCCGAGACCGTGCGGCGTACGTAGTTTTCGAGGTCGGCGCTCATGTTGTCGACCTGCTCCTTGAACTGTTCCTTCAGGTGGGTCGGCAGTCGGAACGTGATCTTGTCACTGCCGGTCTCCTCGTGGAGCTGGGAACCGCCGGTCATGTCTGACTAGCCACCTCCTCGTAAGACGGGGCCGAATCCCCATACAGCGCGGTGATGGTCGCCGATGTTGGTACTTGTAGGACAGCCCCCCGTGGGGTCGCCGGAAGGTCTCGCGCTAGCGGGCGGGCGTGCGGGCGCGTCATCGGCGGCCCTCCATCCCGTCACGGGCAGATGCAAGCAGGTTCCCGATCGTACCGGGCGAGCGACCGGAGAGACGAGCGTACTCCCGAACGCCGAGGCTCCCGAGTTCGCAGGTCAGGTAGGCGTCGAGTTCGGCAGGAGTGAGGTGGTCGAAGGCGGTCGGGTCGTCGTCAAGGCGGAGCCACGCTGGTGGCGCTGGGTACTGGCGGCCGGTGTCGAGGTGCGTGACGACGATCCCGCCACGGACCCACTGCCACCACAGTGAGGCGACGTGAGCGCACCACTCGCCGTGGTACTGGTAGCCGGCGCAGTCGCATTCAGCGGCGAGCGTGCGGCCCGTAAGCGCCCACAGAACGCGGTGAGTGCTGTCCCCGCCACTGAGGTAGACGACACGCTCGGCGTCGTTGATAGCGCCGCCTCGGTCGCTCTCGGTCTGGGCGCGCTCCCACGCCGTCGACAGCGTCCAGTCGTCGGGCATGGACAGCGTCGGCGGGCCGCCGATCTGGCCGGGGAGGTCGTCGCTCGATTGCCAGCCACGACTCGCGCGGCTCATGGGCGGCACACCCCGTCTTGCAGAGCCGGACACGGCTGGCTGTCGTGGTTGATGGGAAGCCCGCAGTAGTAGCAGAGCGCCCGCCACTCCCTCACGGAATCGCCGGACGGCGGTGGGCCGCGTTGAGAGTCTAGACGCTCTCTTTTTCGTGAGGGAGTCGACGCAGACTTGGAAGTGCCGAAATCAGCGTCGTTAGAAGTTGTACCGCCATCGGGGGTGAATTCCCCACGACGGTTTATTTCAATGGACTCGCCGGGATTTGAACCCGGGGCCTCTCCCATGCCAAGGGAGTGATCTACCCCTGATCTACGAGCCCGCTTCGTACTTCTGGTATCCGGTGGCTTTTATTAAACCCATCGAAGCGGTTCGGGAGTGAGAACGGCTGGCATCCTGGGTGGCCTGCACAGATCGGCCACAATGGATAAGAGCGTCGGGGGCCTCGACTACGCAGAAACGGGCATGCAGCGAGGAGAGGGAGCGTGTTGAGGCGTCGAGTCCGATCGAAGCGTCGCGGGGACGAGAGAGCGACGCGTGGACAGACGACGCTCGATTTCGCCATCGGGATCAGCGTGTTCCTCGCGGTGCTCATCTTCATCTTCCTGTTCGTGCCCGGCCTGCTGTCCCCGTTCACGGAGGGGGCACAGGAGGAGACGGTCGTGTCGAACCGCGTGGCCGACGGGCTCACCAAGTCGATGCTCGGGTCGCCCGAACGACCGTACCGGCTCGATCGGTACTGCACGGTGGAGTTCTTCGACGACCAGGCTGCGCCGGCGTCCTGTGCAGGCAGCTGGAGCGGCGGCCAGCCCGTCGAGTCGCAGGTGGGACTCGACCCGACCAGACAGCATCTCAACGTCACGATATACGGAAACGTGTCGACGGCCGGATCGGGCTCGGACCGCCTGTGCTGGGACGACACCGCGGAGGCCATCGTCGAAGAAGGGAACGCGTCCGCGACGTGCTCGGTGCCGTTCAGTCGCGGTGAGACGGCCCCGACGAACAACGATCAGTCGGTGACGGCCACCCGGGTGGTCTCGCTCGATCACCACGACGTGACCGTCTCCGTGGAGGTGTGGTGAGATGCGAGGACAGGCACACACGCTGGAGGCGGTCATCGCGAGTTTGATGTTGCTGTCGAGCCTGGTGTTCGCGCTCCAGATGACGGCGGTGACGCCGCTGTCGGCGAGCACGTCGAGCCAGCACATCGAGAACCAGCAGGCAGCGACGGGGAAGGGCGTGCTCACGGCGGCGGCGGAGGCCGGCGCGCTCAAGCCGGCGCTCCTGTTCTGGAACAACTCGACGCGGCAGTTCCACGGCGTCACCGGGCAGGAGAACTTCTACACGAGCGGGCCGCCGGACAACAGGTTCGGGGAGATGCTCTCGCGGTCGTTCGACCAGCGAGGTATCGCCTACAACGTCTACCTCGACTTCGTCAGTCCGAGCGGCGACATCGTCCCCCGGCGATACGTCTACAACGGCGTCCCGACCGACAACGCAGTGACGGCGACATATACGGTGACGCTGTCCGACGACGACCCGCTGTACGACGCGGACGGGACGGCGAACGAGACGACTCTCGGCGACCCGGGTTCGACGTACCTGATCCCGGACACGGGACGAAACCACTACAACACGGTCCGCGTGGAGGTGATCGCGTGGCGGATCTAGCCGGTGGCGACCGCGGCCAGATCATCCTGATCGCGGCGTTCGCGCTCGCGGTGACGTTCGTCTCGCTCGCGCTCATCGTCAACTCCGCAATCTTCACCGAGAACCTCGCGAGTCGCGGGGAGACAGCCGGCGGCGACGGCGCGCTGGACGCGCGCGCGATGGTCGAGGCGAGCGTCGAGCAAAGCGTCGCGGCGGCCAATCGCTACAACCACTCCGCGCCCGAGCCGTCCATCGAGCGCGACGTGCGGGCGATGAGCCGTCAGCGCGAGAAACAGCAGGTGCGCTCCGGCGGACTAGTGAACGTCTCGAACCCGCACGACTACCACGACGGGTCACGGATCGCGATGAACGACAGCGGCGGCGGGAACTTCACCGCGACGGGCCTGAGCGGCGGCGACCCCGACTGGCAGCTTGTCGAGGGCGTCGACGAGAACGGGCGACCGCACGCGACCCGGGCATTCGACATGGAGATCAAGAAGACGAGCTCGCTCAGCGATACCAGCGAGTTCGCCGTCGTCGTGAACAACACGGGGTCGCCGAGCAAGACCTGGACCGTGGAGATCTGGTGGGATGGGTCGAACCCGGATTTGTTGCACCTCCGGACAGAGCGACCGAACGGTGACGCCGAGGAGTGCACCGAAACGATCACCGCCGACGAATTCTCCGTCTCGCTGACCGACGGGACGGTCGACGGTCGCCCGTGTCACGCGCTCGGATACGATCAGGTGAGCAACACCTACTTCGGCTACGCGGCGGGCGTCTCGACGCCGTACAACGTCAGCTTCGAGAACGGCGACCAGGTGAAGGGCAACTACTCGTTCGTCACGGCGAACGCACCGGCGACCACCACGCTTGATTCCGGCCCGAGCGCCGGCCCCGCGCCGTACGTGACGAGCGCGGTCTACGACGTCGAGGTGGCGTTCACGTACGCGAATCCGAACATCAACTACACGACGGAGATTCGGGTCGCCCCGGGTGAGCCGGATGGATAGCCGCGCCGTCTCGACGACGCTGAGCTACACGCTGACGCTCACCATCGCGACGCTGCTGGTGACCGGACTGGTCGTCGCTGGCAGCGACTTCGTGAACGACCGGCGCGAAGAGGTGGTCCGCGAGGAACTCGCGGTCATCGGCCAGCAGGTCGCCTCGGACCTCTCACAGGCCGACCGACTGGTCCAGGCGGCCCACGGTGGGTCGCCGACGGTCGAACTCCGGCGGAGCTATCCCGAGCGCGTGGCGGGCAGCGGCTACCGGATCTCGCTGGACGGGCCGAACGACCGCGTCGTCCTCGAGTCGGTCGAGCCGTCGCTGTCGGTCACCGTCGACATCCGGACCACGTCGGCGATGGGCACGAGCGCGGTCGACGGCGGCGTCGTGGTCGTGACCTACGACAGCTCCCAGCTGGAGGCCCGCAATGGCTGACCGGGGCGTCAGCGAGGTACTGAGCTTCGTTCTGGTGTTCACGCTGATCATCGCTTCCATCACCCTCGTGTCGGTGGGCGGTCTCGGGACCCTCCAGGACGCGCGTAACGCCGAGCAGCTCAACAACGCCGAGCGGGCCTTCGACATCCTGACCGACAACATTGCGGACCTCTACCAGCGCGGCGCGCCGAGCCGGGCCACCGAGATCAGCCTCGGCGAAGCCCAACTCCGGACGGGCGAGAACGTCACGATGTCCGTCGAGGTCGACAGCGGAAGCGGGTACTCGCGGGTCGGCCAGTGGGAGATCCGGCCCATCGTCTTCGAGGGCGACGAGGAGCGGCGGATCGTCTACGAGGCCGGCGGCGTATACCGGACGAACCGGGACGGCGGACTCAGAATCCGGGATCCGCCGCTCGTCGTCGACGAGAATCACGTACTGATCACCGTCGTCGGTATCAACAGGCCGGAGACCCAGAGCCTCGGCGGGTCGACCGTGCTCGTGCGGGCGAACCACCGGGATACGGACATCGCGTTCGAGGACACGAGCGGCGACGTCGAGGGAGTCCGGATCAACGTCACCGGGCCGCGGTCGGACCTCTGGGAGGCCTACTTCGAGGAGAAAGGGTTCACGTGCGCCACCGGCGACGACTGGTGTGAGTACACCGACGGGGGCGGCATCGAGCGGACGTACGTCGTCTACCACGACATCCGGGTCGACATCGACCAGTAGCGTTCGGGCACCTCAGGGCGAGGTCACGTTGACGCGGTTGACGGAGATGTGGAGGTACGTGATGCGGATGATGTTGACTTCTTCCGGAACCGCTCGGGTGTTCCTGAGGCTCCGGTCGTAGTGGATCGCGCCGTCCTGCCAGACGTCGACCTCGCCGGTGACGACGCCGCCGTAGATCTCGCTCTGGCGCATCGCGAGCTTGTTGGTCCCCTGGCTGGGCGCGTACACGATGCCGACGAACTTCGAGTTGCTCCCGTCCTTCGAGAGCGTCGCGTTGACGTGACTCTTGCCGTAGAAGGCGACTTGCGTGGCGTTCTCGCTCGGGCCGCTCCCGACGGTGACGACCCGTCCGCCGGTGATGTCGATGTGCGAGGTCGTCGTCTCGCCCTTGATCGACCGGTCGCCCCAGGCGCTCTCGCCCTTGACGAAGAAGCGCGCGTCGTGGGTCCCGTCGACCTCGATGCTCGCCTCGTCGAGGCTGACGTAGTCTCGGACCGCCACGGAGACGTTGCCGCCGCTCGTGTCGACCGTGAGCGTCTCGCCGGAGTCGAGGTCGATGTGCTCGACGTAGTACTGCTTGTCGCCGCCCGCGGAGTCGAGCGTGCCGCTACTGGTGATCGTGTCCCCGGTGTAGTACCCGCTGTCGGGGTTCGAGCGGATGTGGTCCACCCTGCGATTGACGTAGCCGTCGATGGCCGACACGCTCTCGACGCCGGAGATCTGCTCGGTCTCGACGGATGCCGGCGCGGGCGACGGCGAGAACCCGTCGGCGTACGCGACGCGCTCGCCGTTGAAGTTGTTGCTCCAGTCCTTCAGGTCGACGTACCCACCGGACGTGATGTTGCCGTGGACGCGGACGCCGTTGTCCTGTATCTCCACGTCGCCGGCCGTGTTGATCGAGGCGTTGTTCCAGCCGTTGGCCGCGCCCTCGCCGGCGTAGCCGTCACCGTCTGAGGAGTTGTAGGCGTCGAATCCGGGATCGGTCGATCCCTTGAATTTGATGACGCCGGCGGGCGACGACGACCTGACGGCGCTCCGGACGGTCCGTGCGCCGACGGGCGTGACGAGCGTGGCGTTGACCATGTTCTTCGAGTGCGTGTAGCTCACGTCGCCCTCGGTCCGCGTCTCGAAGTACTGGCCCCAGCCGCGGTAGTAGTCGCTGCGGACCGACACCGTCACCTCGCCGTTCGCCATCGGATTGACGAACGCGGGGTTCATCGACTCGTTCGGGAAGTACCGCGTCGTCCCGTTCCGGCTGATGACGCCGCGTCGGCCCAGCGAGGCGTCGCCCCGGACCGTTATCAGCGGCAGGGTCAGCGTCGCCCCGCGGTAGTGGAACTCCGGCGGCGAGATCATCACTGACTGTCCCGCACCGTCGGAGCGCCAGACGCCGCCGCCCTGGTACGCGATCGAGGTCGCCGTCTCGTCGTCGTTGACGACCGCGCCCATCCGCTTGCGGAACACGACCGTCGTGGCTCCCGTCTCGGGGTCCTTGTAGGAGACGTTCATCCACCCCGCGTCCTCGTCGACGCGGTAGCGCTCGGACCCGCGCGAAGTGAGCTCGACCTGCTGGACGTTCGACTGGCCGAGGCCGACGAGCGCCGCCCGCGAGTCGAACTCGGTCAGCGCCTTCTGCGTGCGCTCCGCACCGAGGTGCGACTCCGTGTCCGTGATTGCCCCCGCCCCGAAGGCCACGATCACCGTCGTCGAGACGACCATGATCCCGAAGATCAGCGCCACCCCCAGCGGTGCCGATTGCGCGCGGCGTCCCCGCTGTCCGCCGCCCCGACCCAGAGGCATCTTCATGCCCCCTCAATTGCTATCACCGCTGATAACGTCTCTGGCCACGTATCGTTCGTCTGTCACCAATCTGCGCCGTCAGCCCGCGGTGACGTTCACGTCGTTCGTCGAGGCGTGGACGTAGGTGACGGCGGGAATCTGGGAGTTCTGCTCGACGGTGTCGGCGTTCGCGAGCGCCTCGTCGTAGTGGAACGCGACGTTGTTGATCGTCGTCGCGCCGCCGACGAACGCGCCCTTGATCTCGTTGCCACTGGAGGCCGCCGTCAGGACCAGGTCAACGCCCTCGTTCGGCCCCTGTCCGGGACCGTAGACGACGCCGGTGACGCTGAACTTGCTCCCGAACTCGATCCGCCGGTCCGGGTTCATGTACAGCCAGAACTGCGTGGAGTCGTCGCCCGGCGTCGAGATCTCCGCGTTCCCGTTCTGACCCTCGACGAAGGCGTCGCCCTCGAGGTAGACGTTCACGCGGCTGGGGCCCGTGACCTCGATCTCGCCCCGGTCGATGGACAGGTCGTTCTCGACGTAGATGTCGATGTCGCCGCCCGAGGTGTCGAGCGTCAGCGTCTTGCCGTTGGGCACGTCGAGCTGTGAGAGATGGTAGTCGCCGTCGGACAGCGTCGCCTCGTCGGACGGCCCGAGGGCTCCGTAGTCGATGGTCCCGGCGTCGACGACGGGGGTCGTGTCGTTGTCGTTGTCGGCCGGGTCCCGGAGGGCGTCACCCCGGTCGCCGATCACGCCCGCGACGGAGTCCGGGGCCGAGACGCTCGCGTTGTCGTTCTTCCAGTTGTTCGGCCCGGGCTGCCAGTTGTTCGGCTTCTTCTGGCTGTACCCGCCGCCGTAGGAGATGTTCCCGTCGTAGAGGCGGCCGTTGTTGTGGTCGAACGCCATGTCGCCGCCGACCTCGACGTTCCCGTAGATCTCGCCCTTCTCGACGACGAGGTCGCCGGCGACGACGACTTTCGTGCTCGATCCGCCGCCCGCGTACGGCCCGACAGAGGAGTTGTAGCTGTCCATCACGACGTTGTTGTCGACGGTGAGCGTCGATCCGGGCGACCCGGAGACGACCCCGGCTTCCAGCGAGGGGTAGTCGGCCGGAACGGTCAACAACAGCGTCACGCGGTCGTTCGCGTGGTCGTAGCGCACGTCGCCGCCGGTCCGCGTCTCGAAGTACTGCCCCCAGCCACGGTAGTAGTCGCTCTGGACGGTGACGGTCATCTTCCCGTCGCGGAGCGGGTTCGTGAAGTTCCCGTCGCGCGTGGTGTTGGGGTAGTACTGCGTCGAGCGATTCCGGGTGATGCGGACGCTGTTCCCGACCGCCGGGTCGCCGCTGACGGTCACGAGCGGAAGCGTGATGGTCGCGTCGCGGTAGTGGAACTCCGGCGGTGACACCATCAACGAACCGTTCTCCCGGGTACCCCGCCACAGTCCGCCGCCCTGGTACGCGATGCGGTCCCCGCCCTCGGCCGCGTACACCACTTCGCCCATCGTCTCGTTGAAGACGGTCTTCGTCTCCCCGGATGACGTGTTCCGGTAGGAGACGTTCATCCACCCCGCGCCCTCGTTCACCCGATAGCCGTTCGGCCCGGTCGAGGGCAGCGTAACCCGCTGTGCGCCCGACCGTCCGAGCGCGACCATCGCGGCCCGCGACTTCAGTTGCGTCATCGACTTCTCCGTTCGTTCGAGGTCGAGTCGGTCCTGCGTGGTCCCGATCGCGTCGGACCCGAAGGCCACGACCGCGGTCGTCGTGACGATCATGACCGCGAACACGAGCGCGACACCCAGCGGTGCGGTCTGCCCGCGCGTTCCCGGCCGGGACCCTGCGCTCGCCATACTACGCGAAGCTACGTCGAACCGGGCCTTAAGCGAGCGGGACTGGTTATCAGACGTGAATACTGCGGGCCGCGCGGTCGCGAGCGGTGACCGTCTCGTGCGGGCGCGGCGGCGGCCCGAAACGGAACGGTTTAGTCGCGCCACCGTTCACGGACAGACGGGAACAGCACGACCGCAAATCTGACACGTCCTGGGCTTCCAGGACTCGGGATTGCGGCCGTGTTCGGCATCACCAGATGCCAATACGCCTCGCTACCGGTTAGCGACGAGCGGTCTGTGCCGTTCCAATCAGAACTATGGCACGAATGCACACACGCCGCCGCGGTTCGTCCGGCTCGGACAAACCGGCGGCAGACGAACCCCCGGAGTGGAGCGACGTAGACGAAGACGCCGTCGAAGAGCGCGTCGTCGAGCTCGCCGAACAGGGCCACTCGCCCAGCCAGATCGGCCTGAAGCTGCGCGACGAGGGCGTCCAGGGTACCCCGATTCCCGACGTCTCGCTCGCGACCGGCAAGAAGGTCACCGAGATCCTCGCGGACAACGAGGCCTCGCCGGAGCTCCCCGAGGACCTCCGGAACCTCATGGAGCGGGCCGTCCGCCTCCGCGACCACATGGACGAGAACCCCGGCGACTACCAGAACAAGCGCGCCCTCCAGAACACGCAGTCGAAGATCCGACGGCTCGCCGACTACTACCGCGGCGACGAGCTCGACGCGGACTTCACCTACAGCTACGACACGGCCGTCGAGCTGCTGGACGACGCATAGATGTCCGCGACCGGTCGGGAACCGACGCCAGCCACGTCGCCCAGTGACCTCGCCGGGTCGCTGCGCGAGGCCGCCTTCGTGCGCCTCGTCAGCGGCGCGACCGGCGAGGCGCTGGCCGCGACCGGCCTGCTGGCCCGGGCGCTCGACGACACGCCGTTCCAGGCGAGCGTCGTCCGCCCCTTCGAGGACCCCGATCGGACCACGGAGGCCGACCTCACGGTCGCCGTCGGTCGCGCGCGGTCGGCCGCCGACGTGGCGCTGACCGACCGACCCGCCGCGACGGCGTTCGAGACCGCCCGCGAACTCGGCACGGCCGACCCCGCCCTCGCCCTGGCAGGCACGATCGCCGCCGGCGAGGTCGACGGGTCCATCGCCGAAGCCGCGGCGCAGGCGGGGCTCGAACGTCGCCCCGGCGTCGCCGTTCCGGTCGCAGACCTCGCGGACGGCCTGGCCCACTCGACGCTGTTCGTCGCGCCCTTCTCGGGCGAGGCGGACGCCGCGCGGGCCGCCCTGGCCGACCTCGACGTCGACCCGGGCGACTACCCGACGGCCGACGACCGCCGACGCCCCGCGTCGCTGGTCGCGCTCGCCGTCACCGAGGACGCACCGCCGCGGGCCGCTGACGCGGTCGAGCGCGCGCTCCGTCCCGCGGTCGGCGGCCCCTTCGAGACGGTCGGCGGCTACGCCGACGTACTCGACGCGGCCGCGCGCGAACGGCCCGGAACCGCCGTCGCCCTCGCGCTCGGCCACGACGCCGTCCGCGAGGACGCGCTCGACGCCTGGCGGACGCACGCCCGGCGCGCCCACGGGGCGGTCACAGACGCGACGACGGGCCGGTACGACGGCCTGTTCGTCGCCCGCGGCGACGCGATGCCGACCGGGACCGTCGCTCGACTGTTCGCCGACTTCCGCGCGCCGGAACCGGTGACGCTCGTCGTCACCGACGGCGAGGCCGCAGTCCGCGCCACCGACGGCCGGGACGTGGCCGCGCCGACGCGAGCGGCCGCCGAGTCCGTCGGCGGCGACGCCGTCGGGACCGACGATCGGGCGCGCGCCCGGTTCGACGTGTCGACGGCGGACTTCATCGAAGCGTTCCGGGAGGCACTATGAGACGGGCCGAGATCCGCACCACGCACGACTCGCCCGAGCGCGTCGCGAACGCGCTCCGCCCGGACAACACCGACGAGATGACCACCCGCGTCGAAGACGACGCGGTGGTCACGACCGTCGAGCGCGACACGACCGGCGGCCTCCAGGCGACCGTCGACGACTACGTCGTCAACCTCAGAGTCGCAGCACAGCTAGCCAACAACGACACACGATCCAACCATGAGTGAACGAAGCGTATCCAAACGCGCACAGCAGAAGCGGTGGTACACCGTGCAGGCTCCCGAACAGTTCGACCGGGAGGCGCTCGGCAAGACACCCGCAGACGAACCGGACAAGGTGCTCGGACGCACCATCGAAACCACGCTCGGCGAACTGACCGACGACGCCAGCGAGAACAACACCAAGCTGACCTTCAAGATCAACGAGGTCGCCTCGGACTCCGCGTACACGGAGTTCGTCCGCCACGAGCTGACGCGGGACTACCTGCGCTCGCTCGTCCGCCGCGGCTCCTCGAAGGTCGAGGCCTTCGTCACCGTGCTGACCACGGACGACTACCGCGTCCAGGTCCAGCCCGTCGCCGTCACGACGAAGAAGGCCGACGCCTCCCAGGAGAAGGCCATCCGCCGGACGATGATCGACCTCGTCGAGGAGACGGCCGAAGACCGCACCTTCGAGGAACTCGTCGACAGCGTCGTCGAGGGCCGACTCTCCTCGGCCATCTACGGCGAGGCGAAGGACATCTACCCCCTGCGCCGCGTCGAGATCCAGAAGACGACCCTCGAGGCCCGCCCCGAGGAAGTCGCCGCCGAAGAGGAGACCGCCGTCGACGTGGACGAAGAAGACGTCGACGTCGAGAGCTAACGCCGTCGACGGTCGCTTCGCCGTCGGACCGTTCGATTCGCATTTTTCCGTCGTCGCGAACCAGCCCCGCGTAGCCACGCCGTCGGCCACGACGTGACGGGGAGCCTCCTCGAGTGACAACAGCCGGGCGGCTCCGACCGATACTGACGGAGTTGCGTCGCTGAGCCCCCCGACGACGTACCGGGGCCGCTCACTCGCTCGCGGTCGGCGTCGCCGCGTCTTCGGTCACGACGACGGTCCCGACCATCCCGCCCCGCTCGTGGGGAATACAGAAGTAGGGGTACGTCCCGAGCACCTCGAACGTGTGGGTGTACTCCTGGCCCTCGAACAGCGTGCCCTCCGTGGCGTTACCCCAGGCGTCGCGGGCCGCCTGCTCGCTGTCGAAATCGCCGCTCGCGAAGAACTCGGCCTCGTCGGGGATCTGCTCGCCGTAGGCGGTGACCGTGTGACCCTGCTTGCTGGTGTTGAGCCACCTGACGGTCGTTCCCGGTCGGACCTCGATACGGGTGGGGCGAAACGCCTTGGCCGACATCCCCACGTCGTAGTCGCCGCCCGCTGTCCCGTTTCCGATACAGCCCGCCAGCCCGATGCCGGCGGCCGGTCCGACGGCGCGGAGGAAGTCCCGTCGCTCCATAGTCGGACTCGGAACCGGACGGGCAAAGGCCGCTCGGTTCTCGACGGCGGCCCGTCGCCGGCCTCACTCGAAGGTCAGCCCGTCGCGGAGGTCTCGCGCGTCCGCGAGCAGGGCGTCCGGGTCGTCGCCGGTCAGCGTCACGTGGCCCATCTTCCGGAGGTCGTACACCTCGCGCTTGCCGTACCAGTGGAGGTGCGCGCGCGGCGTTTCCAGGATTCCCTCCTCGCCGCTGAGTGCCGCGGGCTGGCGCTCGGCCACGTCGCCGAGGATGTTCGTCGAGACGGTTGGGAACCGCTGGTCGGTCGTGCCGAGCGGGAGGCCGGCGACGGCGCGGAGGTGCTGTTCGAACTGGGAGGTGTGACAGCCCTCGATGGTCCAGTGCCCGGAGTTGTGCGGCCGCGGAGCGATCTCGTTGAGCAGGATCTCGCCGTCGGTCGTCTCGAACAGTTCGATGCCGAAGACGCCGCGGCCGTCCATCGCGTCGAGCACGTCGTGGGCCACGTCTCTGGCGCGCTCGCGCACGTCGTCCGACGCGCGGGCGGGCGCGACCGACTCTCGGAGGATCTCGGCCTCGTGGATCGTCTCCGTGACCGGGAAGGCGTCGCGCTCTCCGTCGCCGCGACAGCCCATCACGGCGAGCTCGCGTTCGAAGTCGACCATCTCCTCGACCATGGCCGGGCCGGCGATGTCGTCGACAGCGTCCTCGACGGCGTCGGGCCCCTCGACGGGGACGTTCCCGCGGCCGTCGTAGCCGCCGGTCCGGGCCTTGAGCATCGCCGGGTAGCCGAGGTCCTCGCAGGCCTCGCGGAGGTCCGCGGCGCTGTCGACGGCGCGGAACTCGGGGACCGGGACGCCGGCGTCGGCGAGGCGGCGCTTCTGGACGAGCTTGTCCTGAATCGTCCGGAGCGTCTCGGGCGCGGGGTGGACCGGCGTGCCGGTCTCCTCGGCGACGCGTTCGAGCACGTCCGGGTCGGCCAGTTCGATCTCGAAGGTGAGGTAGTCAGAGCGCTCGGCGAGGTCGCGGAACGTCTCTTCGTCCTCGAAGCCGCCGACGAGCTGGTCGCGGACGACCGGCGCGGCCGGGCAGTCCGGCGTCGGGTCGGCGACGAGCAGTTCGAGGCCGAGCGGCGCGGCCGCTTCGCCGAGCATCCGTCCGAGCTGGCCGCCGCCGACGACGCCGACGGTGGGGCCGGGCGAAGTGAGCGTCATACCGCGCGCTTTCACAGCGTCGGGGTTAAGCGTTCGTTTCTCGGGCGTGGGACTCGTGGACCCAAACGGTGATCTCGTTGGAGTCGTACTTCGTGCGCATCAGGTGCGTCCGCGGCTCGTAGCCGGCGGCGCGGAGCCGCTCGGCGGGGACCGTCCCGTCGATTGGCTGGGTGATGACCATCGGCGGCGTCGTGCCCTCGGCGCGCTCGGCGAGTGCGCGCTCGCTGTTCTCGCAGGCGACGCTCACGTCGTCGGCCGCGAAGTACCACGGCAGCGGCAGCGTGTTGTACCAGTTCAGGCAGGTCGGCCTGGTGACCCACCACGACTCGTTCCAGTTGTCGCGGTTCTCCTTGACGTAGGCGTCGTCGCCGTCGTACGCGTCACCGGACTCGCCGTAGTAGACGACCAGGTCGGGCCCGCCGTCGTGGGCCGTCGCGATGCGGTCCATCGCGTTGAGGTCCTCGCGCAGCGACTCCTGTGGCTGGGCGAACTGCACGAGGGAGTTGCCTTCGAGGTGCTCGTTCGAGTACACCCGCGTCGCGGCGGTGTTGACGACGAGCGCGGAGACCAGCAGCAGGATGACGGCCGCGATGGCGACGCCGGTCACGTCGTCGGCCGACAGCGCCTCGCCGCCCCAGCGGAAGACGGCGGCCAGCCCCACGGCGGCCGGGATCGACAGCGGGACGACGACGTGGACGGCCAGCCACGGCGCGCCGATGTCCGTGCCGATCGGGTAGCCGAGGATGGAGACGAAGCCGCCGTAGGCGACGAACGGGACGAGGTGGCGCGCCTCGACGGCCCCGAGGCGGTCGAGGGCGTAGCCGAAGACGGAGAACGCGAGCAGCGGCATCGACGTGAACGCGAGGGCCTTCAGCAGCACCTCGTAGTGGCCGTCGACGCTCTCGTAGAATCCTTCGAGGGACTCGATGAGGCCGGTCTCCGTCGTCGTCGCCTTCTCGGAAGCCGGCGAGAACCACTCGCTGAACTGGTCGACGACGCGCTCCCAGGTCACCTGAACGAGTTCGGGGAACAGCGTCGGGTTCGTCACGCCCGACCAGAAGTTCACGTCGCCCGCCGTCGCCGGTGTCGGCGGGTGCTCGATGCCTGCGACGCCCGCGCCGCGGGGCGCGTAGAAGAACAGCGAGACGAAGGCGAACACTACCACCGCGAGGACGACGTGGCCGGCGTAGGCGGCGAGGACCGTCCCGGCGCTGTCGTGGCGGTCGCGAAACGATCCGACGACGCCCTTCAGCATGGCGACATCGCCGCGAACGCGGCCGGTGACACGACTCCAGACCGCGCCGGCGCTCGGGACGGTTCGGAGGAACCCGAGCGCGTCGCGGTAGCCGTTGGGGAGGACGAACAGCTTGGCCAGCAGCAGGCCGCTTGCCCCGAGCCACGTCAGTATGTAGACGATAGCGTTCTCCTTCGCCGCGAATCCGAAAGCCACGAAGGTCGCCACGGCGTAGAGGTAGCGCGCCTTCCGGGTGTCGCGGAACCGGACGAGAAAGCCGAACGCCGTGAACATGAACGCCGCGACCAGCACGTCGCTGCGCATGAACCGCGAGAAGTACAGCAAGGCGGGATTGACCGCCAGGAAGACCGCGGTGAGAACCGTCTCCTCGTCCCGGAGGTGCTCGCGAAACAGCAGGGCCGTCAGCGGAAGGAGCCCGCCGATGACCGCGACGGGGAACCGCATCCAGAAGTCGGTGGGCGCGACGACCGCGAACAGCCACGAGTCGACGTGCTGGATGAACGGGCCGTGGATGATGTACCGGTAGGCGAACGAGCCGGAGTCGCGGAGATTGAGCGCCCAGTAGGCGACCCGTCCCTCGTCGAAGTGGGCCACGCGGTGGCCGAGCGCGACGAGTCGGCACAGGAGGCCAAGCAGCGTCACGCCGACGACGAGCTTCGTCGCGGCGTGCGGGTCGTCGTCGACCCAGGACCGAGTTCGGTCGCGGAGACGGCGGAGGGCGGAGAGCGAAGACGACGCAGCCATGTCTGTGGGAAGCACAGGGGGCATTAGAATCCTTCTGGTTTACAGAAGTGTCGCGAGCGCGGGGCGCGTCGACGCTGTCGGCCGCGAGTGCCGGGGTAGGGCGCTGAGGACGGAACGGTAGTACTTTATTGACCCCTGCCTCGGTGTGACGTATGGTGCAGCTCGGGCTGGTCATCGCCCAGTACGACAAACACGGGGAGGTCATCGGCGAGATGGAGCGCGGGGCGCGCGAGGCGGCCGCGGACCGCGAGGCGGACATCGTGGACACGGTGTCCGTCCCGGGCTCGTACGACACGCCGCTCGCGGCCGACCGCCTCGCGCGCCGGTCGGACGTCGACGCCGTCGCGGTCCTCGGAGCCATCGTCAGCGGCGACACCGACCACGACGCGGTCATCGGTCACGCCGCCGCCCAGGGGCTGACCGACGTGTCCCTCGACCGCGACACCCCCGTCACGCTGGGCATCATCGGCCCGGGCATGAGCCAGGACGAGGCCGAGGCCCGGACCGACAAGGGTGCTTCGGCCGTCACGAGCGCCATCGAACTCGCCACGGAACTCGAACAATGACTATGGACTTCGCATCCCGCGTCGAACGTGTAGAACCGAGCGCCACGCTCGCGATCAGCAACAAGGCCGCAGAGCTCGAAGCCGAGGGCAAGGACGTCGTCGACCTGAGCGTCGGCGAGCCCGACTTCGACACGCCTGAGAACATCAAGGACGCCGCCAAGGCCGCGCTCGACGCCGGCCACACCGGCTACACCCCCTCGAACGGCATCCCCGAACTCAAGGACGCGCTCGTCGACAAGCTCCACGACGACGGCCTCACTCAGTACGGCGCGGACAACCTCATCGTCACGCCGGGCGGCAAGCAGGCCCTCTACGAGATCTTCCAGACGATCATCGACGGCGATGACGAGGTCGCCCTGCTGGACCCCGCGTGGGTCTCCTACGAGGCGATGGCGAAGCTCGCCGGCGGGACGCTGACCCGCGTCGACACGGCGGCCCACGACTTCCAGCTGGAGGGCGCGCTCGACGACCTCGCCGAGGCCGTCTCCGACGACACCGCGCTCCTCGTCGTCAACTCGCCGGGCAACCCCCACGGCGCGGTGTACTCCCGAGAGGCGATGGAGGGCGTCCGCGACCTCGCCGTCGAGCACGACATCACGGTCATCTCCGACGAGATTTACAAGGAAATTACCTACGACGGCGCGGAGGCCGTCTCGCTCGGCACGCTCGACGGCATGACCGACCGGACGGTCACGCTCAACGGCTTCTCGAAGGCCTACGCGATGACCGGCTGGCGACTCGGCTACTTCGCCGGCCCCGAGGATCTCGTCTCGCAGGCGGGGAAGGTCCACTCCCACTCCGTCTCCTGTGCGGTGAACTTCGTCCAGCACGCCGGCGTCGAGGCGCTCACGAACACCGACGACGCCGTCGAGGAGATGCGCCAGGCCTTCGCCGAGCGCCGCGAGTTCCTCATCGACCTGCTGGAGGAGCGCGGCGTCCGCGTCCCCGAACCGCAGGGCGCGTTCTACATGATGCCGGAAGTCGCCCCCGACGTCGACGACACCGAGTGGTGCGACAGGGCGATCTCCGACGCGCAGGTCGCGACCGTCCCCGGCAGCGCGTTCGGGACGCCGGGCTACGCCCGCTTCTCCTACGCCAACAGCAAGGACCGCCTCGAGGAGGCCGTCGACCGCCTCGCCGCGGAAGACCTGCTCTGAGCCGGCCGTTCCACGAACTGTTTTCACCCCGCCGCCGGAACCGCCGGTATGGTTACTCGGCGTACACTTCTCGCGCTCGCCGCCGGAACCACGCTGGTCGCCGGCTGTCGCTCGCCCGGCGGGGGTTCCGGCGGTTCGCTCTCCGTCGAAACGTCGGGTGCGACCGTCGTGCCGGGCGAGACGGCGACCATCGACGTACAGGCGTCCCTCGTCGGCGTCCTCACCTGGCGGCTGGGCGACGTGCCCGAGAGCTGGCAGATCACCTACGAGAACTTCGAGCCACAGCCGACCGCCGTCCGAGAGTCGTATCCGCCGCAACTGGTCTGGGATCCGGCGGTCGACTCGGTGCGCGGCCAGTTATCGGTCGCCGTCCCGCCGACGGCAGCGCCCGGAACGTACGCGCTCCCCGTCGAAGCGGGCTCCGAAACCACAGACGAGCGGGTCGTCTCGGAGGCGATCATCACCGTCGAGAGCGCGGGAACGCCGACGACGGACCCGTCGGGCTGAGGAGTCGACCCCTCAGTCTCGCTCGTCGAGCACCTTGTCGATGATCCGTCCGGTCGACAGCAGCCGCTCTGCCGCCTCGGCTTCGAGCGGGCTCGCGCGACGAATCTCGCAGTCGAGGCCGCGGGCGGCGAGCGCCGCTTTCAGTTGCTCGTCGTCGTGGTGCTGGTCGTAGCCGAGCGCGATGACGTCCGGTTGAATGCGTTCGATGGGCACGAAGATGTCCTCCGGATGGCCCAGGTGCGCCTCGTCGACGGGCTTGAGCGCGGCGACCATCTCGCGGCGCTGCTCGTCGGGGACCACTGGCTGAGCCTTGTGCGTGACGTTGACCGAGCGGGCGACGATGACGTGGAGTTCGTCGCCCATGTCGGCGGCGTCACGCAGGTAGTGGACGTGGCCCGGGTGGAGAATGTCGAACGTGCCCTGCGCGACGACGCGGGTCACCGGTCGAACTCCTCCTCGCGGAGTTCGGCGTCGATGTCGGACTGGTCGAAGTCGAAGAACGCCTCCTCGGGCGGGTCCACGTCGAGTACCGGCAGTTCGACCTCGTTGCCGTCGTTGTCGAAGGCCTGCCAGTCGTCGCGGCCGTACGGATAGCCCACGATGATGTGCACGTCGCCGCGCCCGAACGTTGCGAGGTCGGCGTCGCTCGGCTTGAGGACGCCGTTCGGGTGCGAGTGGATCGACCCCGCGGCTCGCATGTCGTTCGGCACCATGCTCGTCTTGACGGTCGCGCTCACCGGGTTCGACTGCGTCCCCGGGATGACGAGCACGTCGGTCAGGACCGTCCCGTCCTCGTCGAGCCCGAGCTTGCTGGCGTCATCGCCCCGGAGGAGCCCCATGTACTCGTTGGGATGGGACTCCTCGGAGGCCGCGAGCGCGAACTCGAGGGCCGACTCCGCGATCCCGAGAATCCCGCCCGTTCGGAACAACCCCATACTCACAGTCGGGTCGGCCGCTTTTTACGCGTTGTGTTCGGACCTCCCTCGATTCCGAAGAGTACAAACCGGGGAGCACCGAAGAAACGGCAAATGTCTTCGCCAACTGGCACCGACGACGGTGCCGCGGTCCCCGACGGCGGGACCGTCGTCTACGATCTCGCGGATGAATGTACGGTAGATGATCTCGAAGAGGGCGCACTGTACCACGCAACCGTCAACGGCGTCGTCGAGTACGGCGTGTTCGTCGACCTCTCGGACGCCGTCTCCGGGCTCGTCCACGACTCGAACCTGATCGGCCCCTACGACGTGGGCGACGAGCTCATCGTCGAACTGGGCGAGATCCGCCCCGACGGCGATCTCAGCTTCGAAGAGGTCCGCGTCGACGGCTACGAGGAACAGCACGTCGTCCACGGCGACGCGACGACCGTCGACGACCTCGACGGCGCGACCGGTTCGACCGTCGTCCTCGAAGGCCAGGTCGTCCAGATCAAACAGACCGGCGGCCCGACGGTGTTCCAGGTCCGCGACGAGACCGGCATCGTCCCCTGTGCCGCCTTCGAGGAGGCGGGCGTCCGCGCGTACCCAGACGTAGAGATCGACGACATCGTCCGCGTCTCGGGCCGGGCCGAGGAGCGCGACGACGGCCTCCAGATCGAGGCCGACTCGCTTTCCGTCCTCTCCGGCGACGCGGCCGCCGACGTGGCGGCCGACCTCGACGCGGCGCTCGAAGCGGCCGCCGAGCCGGCCGACGTGGAACCGCTCGTCGAGTGGCCCGCCTTCGAGAAGCTGTGGGACGACCTCCGAGAGGTCGCGACCGAACTCCGCAAGACGGTGCTCTCGGGCCGCCCGATCCGGATGCGTCACCACGCCGACGGCGACGGTCTCTGTGCGAGCGTCCCGCTGCAGGTCGCCCTGGAGTCGTTCATTGCCTCGCAGTACGAGGACGACAGCGCGCCCCAGCACCTCCTCAAGCGCCTCCCGAGCAAGGCCCCCTACTACGAGATGGAGGACGTGACGCGGGACCTCAACTTCGCGCTGGAGGACCGCACTCGCCACGGCCAGAAGCTCCCCATGCTGCTGATGCTCGACAACGGCTCGACCGAGGAGGACACGCCCGCCTACCGGAACCTCCGGCACTACGACATCCCGGTCGTCGTCGTCGACCACCACCACCCGGACCCCGAGGCCGTCGAGCCGCTCATCGAGCAGCACGTCAACCCCTACCTCCACGACGAGGACTACCGCATCACCACGGGCATGCTCTGTGTCGAACTCGCCCGGATGATCGACCCCGACCTCACGGACGACCTCACGCACGTCCCCGCCGTCGCCGGCCTCTCGGACCGCTCCGAGGCCGAGGCGATGCGGGACTACGTCGACCTGGCGAGCGAGCAGGGCTACGACGAGAGCGACCTGCGCGACATCGGCGAGGCGCTCGACTACGCCACCCACTGGCTGCGCTACAGCTCCGGCGAACAGCTCATCACCGACGTGCTGAACGTCGACTGCGACGACCGGGAGCGCCACGAGGAAGTCGTCGACTTCCTCGCCGAGCGCGCCGAGCGCGACGTGGGCGACCAGCTCGACGCCGCGATGAGCCACGTGGACCACGAGCGACTCGACAACGGCGCGCACCTCTACACCATCGACGTGGAGAATCACGCCCACCGCTTTACCTACCCCGCGCCCGGCAAGACCACCGGTGAGATCCACGACCGGAAGGTCGCCGAGACGGGCGACCCCGTCATCACCATCGGCTACGGCCCCGACTTCGCCGTCCTGCGCTCGGACGGCGTCCGGCTCGACATCCCGCGGATGGTCACCGAACTCACCGAGGAGGTCGACGGCGGCGGCGTCTCCGGCGGCGGTCACCTCGTCGTCGGCTCCATCAAGTTCGTGAAGGGCATGCGCGAGACGGTCATCGACGCGCTCGTCGAGAAGATGGCGGAGGCCGAAATCGACGAGGAGCTCGGCAGTTCGACGGCGCTCCCCGAGGAAGTGTAGGCCTGCAGCCGTCCGTTCTCATGGTTCGAACCGCACCCGCCGAGCGGCGAGCCCGGCGACGACGAGCACGCCGGCGACGGCGGCGGCGAGACCGATCGGGAAGCCGACGCCGCCCCCGCCGGCCCAGTCGGCGTCGAACACCTCGTCGAAGTACGCGGCCGCATCCGGGCCGTGGAGGACGAGGAGGACCTCGCGGTTCGTCGTCGCCGCTTGCTCGTTCCAGTTGAGGCTCCCGACGACGACGCGCTCGCCGTCGACGACGGCCCCCTTCGCGTGGACCTTCTCGTACCGTCCCTCCGGGTCGGCCAGTTTGGCAGAGAGCGGCGCGTCCCGACGGTCCGCCCAGTCCCGAAACCGCTCGACGGTGCGGCGGTTTTCCTCGCGGACGTACCACGCGTCGCTCAGGAGCAGGCGGACCTCCACGCCGCGCGAGGCCGCCCGCCGGAGCGCGCGGAGCAGGGGACTGTCCCAGTCGCCGACGGTGGGCTGGATCACGTCGACGGAGTCGTTCGCCCGGTCCAGGGTCGCGACGAGTTCGCCCTGCGCGTTGTCCGGCGTGACCAGCAGGTCCGTCCGGCGGACGGACACCGACTCAGCGCTGAATTCGGTCGGATACGAACCGGTGGCCTGCTCGCCGCGTTCGAACCGCCGACCCCGCCGATAGCGCTCCCACGCCACGCTATCGCGCCACTCCGCGTCCGCGCGGAAGGTCGCCGCGAGGCCCTCGACGATTCGCGGCTGTTCGGTGACGACGCCCCAGCCGCGACTGCTGTTGCCGCCGGTCCCCGCGGGCTTCCAGTTCTCGGTCAGGACCACCGCCCGGCCGTCCGCGACGGCGTACTTCGCGTGGTGGTAGCTGTACCGGGCCCGCGGTCCCGAAACGAGACGGACCGGGACGCCCGCGTCGGTCAGTCGGTCGAGCGCCCGGGCCTCCGCGGCGGTTCGCGTGCCGACGGGTTCGCCTTCGAGCAGGACGCGGACGGTCGCTCCGCGCTGCTTCGCGTCGATCAGCGCGTCCGCCACGCGCGCGGAGGAGAGCGTGTAGCCAGCCAGCAGGACGCGCTCGTCGGCGTTCCGTATCGGCTCGAGCGGCGCGCCTGTTGCATCGGGAAGCACGAAGGTTCGGACCTCGCCACCGGGCGCGCTCACGACGGGCCGGTCCGTCGCGCCGAGCGGCCGCCAGCGGACGGCCGAGCCGTTCACGACGCCGAGTTCGCCCTCGCTGGCGTCCGAGTACCGAACGGCGTCGACGGTTCGCTCACCGCGCAGCAGTCGAATCCGCTCGCCGCCGTTTGCCAGCGCGAGGTGCCCGTCCACGCCGACGACCCGGCTGTCCGTGAGCCGTCGCGTGTGGTTCGGCGCGGTCGAGACGACGACGCGGCCGGTGGCGGTCGCGTTCGGGAGCGACACCGTTCCGTCGCCGTCGGAGAGCCGATATTCGTCAAGCGCCGTGTCGGACGGGATCGAGAGGACGACGAACTCGCCGCGGTCGCCGCCGGCGACCGGATCGGGATACACTGCGGCTATCGCGGGCGCTTCGGGTACGGCAGTCGCGGCCGGAGCGTCAGCCGCCGGGAGCGGCGTCGACGCAGTCGCGGCGACCGGGGAGCACGCGACGAGTGCGAGCAGACAGCAGACGAGCGGGGCGGGCGGTCGCATCGGGGCGTCTGGCCGCCCGCCGGTACAAAAAGGTTCGCGCGATCAGACGCCGGAGGCCTTCTCGGCCTCGGCCTGGACGAGGTAGGCGCGGTCGTCGGCGTACCTGGCGGCCTCGTCGAGGGCGTCCTCGGTGCCGATCTGGCGGAGCGCCCACGCCGCGGAGGCCCGGACGGAGTCGCTGTCGTCGGCTTCGAGCACGTCCGCGAGCGGCTCGACGGCGCGGGTGTCGCCGAGCAGACCGAGCGAGCGAGCCGCAGAGGACCGGATCTCGGCCTCGTCGGCGTCGAGGCGATTCGCGACCGGCTGGACGGACTCCTCGCTCCCGATGGCCCCGAGCGCGCGCAGGGTGACCTTCTGGAGCGCCGGGTCGCCGTCGCCGTCGATGTAGTCGTGGAGCGTCTCGGCCGCGCGCTCGTCGCCGATCTTGCCGAGCACCGAAATAGGCCCCTTCTCCCGTTTCTGGGCGCGCTGGTGCATGGCGTCGAAGGCCGCCTCCGCGTCGCTCCCGAGGTGGTACAGCAGGTCGACCATGTACTCCTCGAAGAACTCCGAGCCCATGTTCTCGTAGGCGTAGAGGACCTCTTCGAGGTCGCCCTCCTCGGCGTGGAGCTTCGCGGCGTTCCACTCCGGCGGGAAGTCCTTGCGGTTCTCGTTGTTCAGCACGTCGTAGAATCCCCGGGAGTCCAGTTTCTCCTGGACGGTGAGGTCGTCCCAGACCTCGGCCTCCTCGAGGCCCGTCTCCAGCGCCTCGGCGGCCTCCAGCAGGCCTTCGATGGTCTCCGTGTCCTCGTCGGGGTCGAGGTCCGCGGCCTCGACGGCGTCGGCGACCGTTCCGAGCGCGTCGGCGGCGGCGACGAAGTCACCGCCCGTGTCGGCGTCGTGGTCGACGTACTCCGCGGACGCGTCGAGGAAGTCCTCGACGGCGTCCTGGGCTTCCTGCTCGCCGTCCTCGGTCCACTCGCTTTCGGTGACGGTGGTCTGGGCCTCGGTGACGATGTCGACGACGTCCTCGGCGTAGGGGCCGCGCTGGGATTCGAGGTCGTCGCGGAGATCCGAGAGCCGCGACTCCAGTTCCTCGCGGGGGTCCTCGGCGTCCTCGTCGTCCTCGTCGGGTTCGGGCAGGTCGGCGGCCTCGAGGTCGCTCTCGACCTCGTCGAGCGTCGCTTCGACCTCGTCGAGGTCCGCTTCCGTCTCGGCGGCGTCCAGGGCCTCGCTGGCCTCGTCGAGCCGCGATTCGAGTGCCTCGCTACTGACGTCCTCGCCGGCGTCCTCGGCAGGGGCGTCCTCGTCGGTCTCGTCGTCCCCGTTGCTCATGTACGCAGATGTGTCGGTCCGGGCTAAGAGCGTTTTCCTTTCCGTATGACGGTCCGAACGCGTGAGGGGCGGCCGATCCAACTGGCAAGAGATTTCAGGGGGCACTGCCACGGTCCCTGTAGTTGGCATATGGGTTCCGACAGCGCGGACGATTTCGAGGAGGTTGAGAAGGGCTTCACGCCGGAGGGGCCGGACGCCGCGGGCGAGGCGTCGGCCGCCGGGTTCGTGGAGTACGGCATCGAGGACAGACCGCCGAGGGGCGAGTCGATACTGCTCGGCGTCCAGCACTACCTGACGATGATCGGCGCGTCGGTCGCGATTCCCCTCGGTCTCGCGGGCGCGATGGGGATGTTCGAGGCCGCACCGGGCCAGGTCGGTCGTCTCATCGGCACGTTCTTCGTCGTCTCGGGCATCGCGACGCTTGCCCAGACGACCATCGGGAACCGCTATCCCATCGTCCAGGGCGGGACGTTCTCGATGCTCGCACCGGGACTGGCTATCATCGGCGTGCTGGCCCAGCAGGGCGCGGACTGGCAGACCATGCTCGTCGAACTGCAGGGCGCGGTCATCGTCGCCGGCGTCGTCGAGATGCTCATCGGCTACTCCGGCCTGATGGGGAAACTGAAGCGCTACATGGGGCCGGTCGTCATCGCGCCCGTCATCGCGCTCATCGGCCTCGCGCTGTTCAACGTCCCGCAGATAGCGAACCCGAACTTCGGCGCGCCCGGGACCGGCCAGAACTGGTGGCTCCTCGGTCTCACGATGCTCGCCATCGTCGTCTTCTCGCAGTACCTCGACAGGCGCCACCGGGCGTTCAAACTGTTCCCCGTGCTCCTCGGCATCGCCGTCGCGTGGGGCGTCGCCGCCGTCCTCTCGGTGACCGGCGTGTTCGCCGAGGGATCGGTGAGCTACGTCGCGCTCGGGAGCGTCACCAGCGCACCCCTGCTCCAGCCCGTCTACCCCTTCCAGTGGGGCCTGCCGCAGTTCACCCCGGGCTTCGTCGTCGGCATGATGGCGGGGATGCTGGCCTCCGTCGTCGAGAGCTTCGGCGACTACCACTCCGTCGCTCGCATCGCCGGCAAGGGCGCACCGAGCGCGAAGCGCATCGACCACGGCATCGGGATGGAGGGCGTCGGCAACGTCTTCGCCGGCGTCATGGGCACCGGGAACGGGTGCACGTCTTACACCGAGAACGTCGGGGCCATCGCCATCACCGGCGTCGCCTCCCGCTACGTCGTCCAGATCGGCGCGGCGGTGATGATTCTCGTCGGCTACTTCGGCCCGATGGGCGAACTGTTCGCGACGATCCCCGCCCCCATCATCGGCGGTCTCTACATGGTGATGTTCGGACAGATCGCCGCGGTCGGGCTCTCGCAGTTGAAGTACGTCGACCTCGACGCGAACCGCAACGTCTTCATCGTCGGGTTCGCCCTCTTCGCCGGCCTCGCCGTCCCCGAGTACATGAGCCAGGTCGGACAGGGCCTCGACGCGTCGGGCGCGACGGCGCTCCAGCAGGGCCTCGCCGGCGTGCCGGTCCTCGGCGCGGTGCTCGGGACCGACGTTGTCGCGACGACGCTGTTCGTCGTCGGCGGCACCGGCATGGTCGTCGGCGGCGTCGTCGCGTTCGTCCTCGACAACACCATTCCCGGCACCCGCGAGGAGCGCGGCCTCAGCGCGTGGGCGGAACTCACCGAGGACGACGAAGCGTTCGTGTCGGCGGTCGACCGACTGCGCGGCCGCGGCGGCGACCGCCCCCGCGTCCCGGGTGACGACTGAGACGAGATGCCCGAGGAGAGCGAGGCGGTGTACGTCGGTTCCCTCCGGCGCGGCGGCCGCATCACCGTCACGACCGACCGCGTACTGGTCGACAGGCCCGCGGCGGAATCCGTCACCGTCCCCCTGACGGGCGTCGTCGACGTGACGCTACAGGACGTCGACTGGTTCCTCGCGGTGATGAGCCTCGGTCTCGTCGGGTTCGGCCTCGCCTCTGTCGGGCGAAATCTCCTCCTGGCAGGACTGTTCGTGGTCGCCGGCCTCGTCAGCACGGCCCTCACCTACCGCAAGCGCGGGTCCCTCAGAATCAGCGTCTCGGGCGAGACGCGCCCGCTCAGGCTGTTTCCCGCCGATCCGGAGGCGTGTTACGACGCGCTCGAATCGGTCCTGGCCGAGGACTGACGAGCGGAAATCGCCTACACTTACGCCCCCGCCGGTCTGACGCCCTCGTATGACGCCCGACAGCGTCCAGTCGCTCATCGACCAGTTGCGCGAGGAAGCCGAGATGGATCGCCCGAACGACCTGACGCCGGACGTGGGCATCGTCATGGGGTCGGACTCGGACCTGGCGACGATGGCCGGCGGGAAGGGCAAGCGGCCGGGGGCCTACGCCGCGCTCGCCGACGAACTCGGCTTCGAGGAACAGACCGACTACGCCGACGCGCCGGACGCCCGGTTCACCTTCGAAACGTTCGTCTGCTCGGCCCACCGGACGCCCGAACTGATGTACGCCTACGCCGAGACCGCCGCCGACCGGGGCGTCGACGTGATCATCGCCGGCGCGGGTGGGAAGTCAGCCGACCTGCCGAACATGACCGCGAGCATCGCCTATCCGCTGCCGGTCATCGGCGTCCCCGTCCAGGAGAAGTCCGTGGACTCGGTCATCGGGATGCCACAGGGCGCGCCCATCACCGCCGTCGACGCAGGCAAGTCGTTCAACGCCGCGCTCTCGGCCGCCCAGATCCTCGCCCGCCAGCACGACGAACTGCGCGACCGGCTGGTCTCGTACCACGAGGCGCTCCAGACCGAGGTCGGCGAGGTGTCGCGCGACCTCCACGAACTCGGGACGCCCGGTTTCAAGGACGCGTACTGGGAGCGAGAAGAGTAGCCCGCTGGCCGGGCTGGACTGCGTGGCGGCGGCTCGCTCAGTACTCGGGGTTCTCCTCGCGGACGCCCTCGCGCTTGTTGACGAGGCGGGCCAGTGTGAACAGCGCGTCCGAGAGCCGATTGAGGTAGACGATGGCCGCCTCGTTGACGCCGGCCTCCTCGGCCGCGAAGGAGACGCAGCGGCGCTCTGCGCGGCGACAGACGGCCCGCGCGTGGTGGAGCTTCGCCCCGGGCTCGGAGCCCGACGGGAGGATGAACGACTCCAGGGGGTCCAGTTCGGCGTCGGCGTCGTCGATGAACGCCTCCAGCGAATCGACGTGGGACTCGTCGATCTGCGGGTCGTCCTCCTCCGGGCTCGGGTTGGCGAAGTCGGCCTGGACGATGTGGAGGTGGTTCTGTATCTCGCGCAGTTTCTCGTCGATGTCGTCGTACCCGGTCGGTCTGACGACGCCCACCAGCGCGTTCACCTCGTCGACGGTCCCGTAGGCTTCGATGCGGCGGCTGTCTTTCGACACCCGCTCCATGGTCCGGAGGTCGGTCTGGCCCTGGTCGCCGCGACCGGTGTAGATTGTCATAGACGGAAGTGGCACTGCCAGCGTCTTATAGGCGTGGGCGAATGATTGGGGGGCGCGTGATGCAGCGGCCAGCGCTCCCGAGACAGGGCCGGGCCGCGCGGGCAACCGGCCGCAGTCTCGCCGGTCCGTCCCGCGGCGTGAACCAGACTTATCTCGCTCCCGGACGGCTGTCGAAGGGAATGGCCCTCCGACGGTGGCGACTGGTGGCTTCGGCCCTGCTGGCGTGCGCGCTCCTGGCGGGGTTTCTCTGGCTGGTCGACCTGCCTCGGCTCGGGGCGGCTCTCCGCGGAACCGACCTCTCGGTGTTCGCCCTCGGCGTCGTCGTGACGGCGTTCGGAGCGGTGGCGTGGAGCGAGTCCCAGCGGCACCTCCTCGCGGCGTCCGGCGCGACCCTGTCGCCGTGGCGGAACTTCGTCGTGTTCTCCCTGGGGCTGCTCACGAAGCAGATCCTGCCGATGGGACACGCCCTCGGGACCGCCGTCGTCGCCTACGGCGTGGGGACGGAACTGGACCGCCCCTACGTCGAGAACCTCGCGCCGGTGACGGTCACCGAACTGCAGTCGCTGCTCGCCTCGCTCTGTCTGGCCGGAGTCGGGTTCGGCTACGTCGTCGTCACCCTTCCCTGGACGCCGGGGCTCCGGTCGCTCGGGTCCGTCCTCGCCGTCGTCGGCGGCGGGACGCTGCTACTGGCCGTCACCCTCTGGTACCGCCGACGTGTCGTCGGGCGGACGCTGCTGGCGGTCGCCGCGCTCGTCCAGGCGACCGTTGGGCGGGTGTCCCCGACGGTGTACCGGGCGGCCCGACCCGAGGCGCTCGCCGCCGAGGTCGAGAAGTTCTACGCGACGGTCGGTGCGGTGGCTGGCGACCGCCAGCGGGTCCTGCTCGGGTTCGCGTGGGCGCTCGTCGGCTGGGTCGCGTTCAGCGTTCCTCTGGTGACGAGCGCGGCGGCGCTCGGGACGACCGTCCCCGTCGCCGTCGCGCTCTTCGTCGTTCCGATGGCCGGCTTCGCGTCGCTCGCACCTGTCCCGGGCGGACTCGGTGGCGTCGAACTCGTCATGACGGGACTGGTGATCGCCGTGAGCGGCCTCGATCCGACGCTCGCGGCGGGCGTCACGCTCCTCTATCGGCTCTGTACCTACTGGCTCGTCGTGCTCTGCTGTGGCGGTATCGTCGCCGCGTTCGGCACGACCCCGCGAGCGGCGCTGCGGGCGGTCGCCCGACGCGGCTGAGGTCCACCACTCGCCGGTCGGTTCACCGCCCGTCGCCACTCAGAGCCGCCGCCGAACTTCGGACAGGGCGGCCGGCGTGAGGTCCAGCGCGGCGAAGACCGCGTCGCGCTGGTCGGAATCTCCGTGGCCCGCGAGGAAGCCGTTGAGCCGCGCGGCGACCGTCGAATCCACGAACGCGTCGCCGTAGACGCCTTCGAGCTCGTCTGCGACGACCGGCGTCGACCGGAGCTCGTACTTCTGGTGGTAGTCCTCGGCCAGGTAGAAGCGGTCCAGCGACTCGACGGCCGTCTCGACCGCTTTCCCCGTCCTCGATTCGAGGGCCTCACGCGAGTCTTCGGCGACCTCGCGCTGGGGCTCGTCGTGGGTCAGGACGACGCCGCGGTACTGGCGTTTGTGCGGGGCAGAAAAGGGGGCGTGGTTCGCCCAGAACACGTCCAGCAGGTCCGAATACGAGAGTCTGTCGGGGTCGTACTCGATCTGGACGACCTCGGTATGGTCGCCCAGCGAGTAGTAACTGGGATCGGCGTCGGTCCCGCCGGCGTAGCCGACGCGCGTCCGGACGACGCCGTCCATCGCCCCGAATCGGGCGTCCGGCCCCCAGAAACAGCCCATCCCGAACGTCGCCGTCTCGGTGCGCTCGGGCGGCGGGGCGTCGGCGTCCAGGGCGAAGGCCGTCGGATTGCCGGGTTCGTACGCTGGCGCGGTCATAGCCCGGCTTCGGGCCGGAGCCGTTTGCCTGCTTCGGCGGCGCGAGCGGAACCGGGAAATTCAATTGCCCCCGAGCGAAACGTCAGGGCATGAGCCTGGAACTCGAACACTACTGCCCCGAATGCGAAGAGTACCGCGACTTCTGGAAGGTCGCCAGCACGACGATGCACTTGGGCACGAAGGTCAAGTGGCACTGCCCGGAGTGCGACTACGGGTTCGTCCGCATCGACGGTGAGGTCGACACCGGACAGACGGCGTAGCTCTCCGTACCGATATAGAGAGCTCTTAGCAGCTGTTTTACATGCGCCCGGTGTGGCTCCGGACACATCGATGAGCCTCGATCCGGACGCGGCCGACGCGACAGATTCGGCACCCGACCACCCGGAAACGCCCCCGACGCTGTCGATGACCGTCGTCGAGTATTCCGGCGAACCAGACCGGTGTACCGTCTCGCCGGAGGGGCTGTCGGGGCTCGCCCGGCTCTCGACGTGGATCACCGTCGACCGGTCGGTCGTCGTCGACCTGTCCTCGATGCGCTGACCGAGAGTTTTTACCGCGGTGTCTCGCACCTAGTTGTAATGAGCATCGAGGTGTTACTGGTGGACGAAGACGCGGACGTGCTGGAGATCGTCGGCACATTTCTCGGGCAGGAAGACGGGTTCGAGGTCACGAGCGAGACGGACCCGGAGGCGGCGCTCGAACGGGTCTTCGAGGAGGAGTTCGACGCCGTCGTGAGCGACTACAAGATGCCGCGCCTGGACGGTGTCGAGCTCTGTAGCGCCATTCGAGAGCGCGGACAGTCGATCCCGTTTCTGCTGTTTACCGCTCGCGAGCGCGAGGACGTGGCGGACGTGGCCGCCGAGAACGGTGTCACGGCCGTCGTCCAGAAGGGGACCGGCACGGAGCAGTACAGCGTCCTCGCCGACCGCATCCGCGACGAAGTCTAGACGTCCGTCCGTGGCACTTCGAGCGTGACGACCGTGCCGTCGTCGTCGCCGCCGTCGAACGACACGGTGCCGCCGTACGTCTCCGTTACCCAGATGACGAGCCACAGCCCAAGCCCGCTGCCGTGACGGAGTTGCGTGATCGGTTCGTCGCCCGTCACTACGTCGAGCTCCTGTCGCGGAATCCCCGGCCCGTCGTCGGCGACGGTGATGCGAACGGTCCGGTCGGACGCCTCGACGCCGACGCGAACGGTCGGATCGGTCCCGCCGTGTTCGATGCTGTTTTCGACGAGTTCGGAAAGCACACGGTGCAGTCTCCCGTCCGCCGCCGGGACCGACGTCGACGGGAGCGCCGTCTCGATGCGCGCGCCGAACTCCTCGCGGCAGGCGTCGACGACCCGCCGCGCGGTCGTCGGCACGTCCACCGGGTCCGCCCCGAACCGGTCGCGGCGGACCGACCGCTCGATCTCGCGGGCGCGCTGGCTCAGCGCCGCCACCTCTTCGGCTTTCCCCTGCAAGCGGTCGAGAATCGCCAGCAGCTCGTCGTCATCGATGCGCTCGTCAAGCGCGTCTGCCATGCCGAGGACGACCGTGAGGTCGTTGCGAAGATTGTGCCGGAGCACGCGGTTGAGGACCTTCAGCCGGCGCTCGCGCTCGCGTTGCTCCGTGATGTCGGTGTAGATACCGAACCCGCGGACTCGGTCGTCGTCCCGGCTGTAGGGGACCCCCCTGAAGAGGAAGTCCCGGAAGCCCGTCTCGGTCATGAGCCGCACCTCGGCCTGGAGCGGGTCTCCGTCGGTCGAGCACTCGTCGAACCGCGGGAGATCGTCGCGCGAACCGGTGTCTGGCGGCCGGAGGAGATCCGAGAGCCGCCGGTCGACGGCCGCGTCGGGATCGTGGCCGAACACGTCCGCGAACGCCGGATTGACCGACCTGACGAACTGCGCGTCGCCGACGGTCTCGGTCTCGACGACCGCGTCGGGGAGCGTGTCGAACAGGTACGAGAACCGGTCGCGCTCGTCCGCCAGTTCCGCGCGGGCCCGCTTGAGGTCCGTCAGATCTCGAACGACGCCGACGGTCCCCTGGAACTGCCCGTCGTCGAGCAGTGACACTTCGATCTCCGCGGGCCGCTCGGATCCGTCGGCCGTCTCCAGCGTCGTCTCGAGTTCGATGAGGCCCGGGTCGTCGCTGCCGCGGAGCTCCCGGATCTGGCGCTCGAACGCGTCGACGGCCGACTCGTCCAGGACCTCACGCGGATGGGCGCCGACGAGCGACGCTCGCTCGAAGCCCAGGTACTCCGCGAGGGGTTCGGTGACCAGCTGGAAGCGGCCGTCGGCGTCGAGGACGTACACCATGTCGCGGACGTTCTCGACGACGGACTCGTACCGGAGCAGACGCGTCTCGCGCTCGACACGGTCGAACGCGGCCGCGGCGTTCGACGCCAAGATCTCCGCGACGGACACGTCGGCGTCGTCGAACGTCCCGTCGGTCGACCCCACGCTCAGAACGCCGTGGTCACCGAGCGGGACGTACATGGCCGCCGAGATGTCGTCATCGTCGAACGTCTCCACCCGGTCGAAGTCGTCGACGATGGTCGACTCGCCGCGCTGGAACGTCTCGCCGGGAAAGCCCTCGTCGGCGCCGTACACCGGCCGCGTCGGCAGCCCGTCGGACCCGGCGACCGGCCGGAGCGTGTCGGTGCCCTCGTCGTAGAGCCTGACCAGACAGAGGTCGAACCCGAGGTCCGACTGGGCCGCCTCCCTGACCGTCTCCGCGACCGCCTCGGGCGTTCGGGCCTGCATCAGCGAACGCGTCGTATCGAGCAGGGCCGACAGCGCCTCGTCGCGTTCCTTCCGGGCCGTGATGTCGCGGATGACTCCCGCCGTCCCGGCGAACCGCTCCTCGTCGCCGTACAGGAGCGTCATGTGGTCCTCGGCGGGGAGCGACTCGCCGGAGGCCGCCTGCACTTCGAGTTCGAATGTCGCCTCGTCGTCGCGATCCTCGAAAATCATCTCGCGGACGATTCGCTCCGCCCGCTCGACGACCGCGTCGTTCTTGATGAAGCTCGTGTGCGAGCCGAGCAGTTCCGCTTCGGCGTAGCCCGTGAGGTCGGTCATGGCCTGATTGACGAACTCGAAGTACCCCTCGGAGTCGAGCGCGTAGACGCCGTCGTCGACCGCCTCGATGATGTCCTCGTAGCGTTCGAGTTCGCGCTCGCGCTGTCGCCGCTCTAGCTCGCGGCTCACCCACTCGACGAGCAGTTCGAGAAACGCCTCTTCGGTGTCGGAAAACGGTTCCTGGTTCGGAGTCTCCTCGGCGAAACAGAGCGTCCCGTACGGCTCCCCGTCGACCGTGATACGGCCGCCGAGGTAACAGGCGATGCCGCTCTGGCGATACGTGTCTTCCCACCCCTCCGCGACGGCGTCGACGATGGCGTAGCTGTCGCCGGTCTCCATCACCGCCCGGCAGTAGGTCGCTTCGAGCGGCGTTTCAAGGCCCTGTTTCAGGCCCGGCCGATCACCGACCGCCGTCACGATCTCGTGTGTCCCGTCCTCGATTCGGCTCAGGTAGCCGAACGAGAGGTCGAACCGACGGAGGCCGATTTCGAGGGCCCGTTCGACGGTCTCACGCTCGCTGACGCCCGCCTCGGTCGCCAGCAGTGTCAGGTCCTGGAGGACCTCGTTGTTGGCTCGAAGCGTCCGCTCCCGAGCGGTTCGGTCGGCGGCGATTCCCCCGACGACCTCCACGAGCCGGTCGAACGGGTCGGCCTCGCTCCGGGGGACGTACTCGGTCACGTCGTGTCGGGTGGCCCGGGCGGCGACGACGCCGTCCGGCTCCGCCGTACAGAGCACGACCGGAAGGTCCGGTCGCCGCTCGCGTATCGACGCCAGCGCATCGATCCCCGTCTCGGTCCCCGGTCTGTGCTCACACACGACGCCGTCGTAAGTCTCCGAGGTCAGCTCCGACAGCGCGTCCGCGGCCGTGGTGACCGACGTAACCGAGGCCGAATCGTGCTCGGGCCCGCGACCCGCATCACCGGGGTCGGGACCCACGTACAGCAGCCGAAGCGTATCGGTCATGAAATCCGGATACCTCTCCCTACTCGGTGGCCTGATATATACACTCGGGCGAGAGTATCAGATGTCGAAATCGGCCGACTACGCGTCGTCGAGGGCCTGCCAGGAGAGCCGAGGGTTCCTGGCGGCGCTGACCTGGTCGATGCGCCTGGCCGCGGGCCGAGACGGCGCCGCGGCGAGCGTCTCGTCGTCCTCGGCGGCCACGGCGTCGAACGCGGCCGCGAGCTGGTCGAGCGACCGCTTCGTCTCGCCCTCGGTCGGCTCGGTCATCAGCGCCTCGTCGACGATTTCGGGCCACTTCGTCGTCGGCGGGTGGACGCCGTAGTCGAGCATCCGCTTCGCTGCGTCGGCCGCGTCCTGCTCGCCCGCGCTCGCGACGAACTCGTGGTGGAACGGGCCGAAGGGCACGTCGTAGTCGATCTGCTCGGCGAGGTAGTTCGCGTTCAGCACGGCCTTGGCGCTGGCGTCTCGCAGGCCGGCGTCGCCGAGTCGGGCGATGTAGGCGAACGCCTTGACCAGCACCGGCCAGTTGCCGTAGAAGCCGTGGACCTTGCCGATCGACGCCTCTGGCTCGTAGTACTCGTAGTTCCCATCGCGCTCCCTGACGTGGGGATTCGGCAGGAACCGCGCCAGCCCCTCGCGGACGCCGACCGGCCCGGCTCCTGGCCCACCCCCGCCGTGGGGCGTGGCGAACGTCTTGTGGACGTTGTAGTGCATCACGTCGAAGCCCATGTCGCCGGGACGAGCGCGCCCCAGCAGCGCGTTGAGGTTCGCGCCGTCGTAGTACAGCAGTCCGCCCGCGTCGTGGACGAGGTCCGCGATCTCCTCGATGTCGCGTTCGAACAGCCCGAGCGTGTTGGGGTTCGTGAGCATCAGCGCGGCGGTGTCGTCGCCGACCGCGGCGGCGAGCGCCTCGGTGTCGACGCGGCCGTCGTCGTCGCTCGGCAGCTCGACCACCTCGTAGCCGGCCATCGCCGCCGTCGCGAAGTTCGTCCCGTGGGCGGAGTCCGGAATGACGACCTCCCGGCGCTCCTCGTCGTTGGCCTCGTGGTAGGCCTTCGCGATTTCGATGCCGGTGAACTCGCCGGCCGCGCCCGCCGGCGGCTGGAGGGTGACGGCGTCCATTCCGCCGATGCGACCGAGGTAGTCCTGCAGGCGGTGACACAGCGCTAGCGTCCCCTGGACCGTCGCGTCTGGGCGGTCCGGGTGGATCGCGGCGTCGGGTCGAGCGGCCACGTCCTCCGTGAACGAGGGGTTGTACTTCATCGTACAGGAGCCGAGCGGGAACGGCCCGCTCTCGACGCCGTAGTTCATCTGCGAGAGGCGCGTGTAGTGACGCGCCAGTTCCGGCTCGGCCGGGTCCGGGAGCGTGAGCGAATCCCGCGTCAAGTCGTCGGGTAACGCCGCGTCCTCGATCTCGACCGTCTCGTTCGCCTTCTCCGAGAGCAGCGGCTCATAGCGGTCGTCGCCGTCGTCGGTCCAGCGGGCCTGGTCGTATTTCACGCGAGACACCTCCGTGTCGAGCGTGAAGCTCGTGGGACGCGGTTTGTCCCACGGTGGTTCGCCGAACGCAGTGAGGCGGGCGTCACTTCGCCACCTCCGACAGCGCCGCGACGAGGCCGTCCTCGGCCTCGGCGGTAGTCTCCGTGGCGCAGACCTGGATCAGGTGCTCGCCGACCTCGCTGACGGCGTACCCCTCGTCGAGGAGGTCGCCCGCGACGGCGCTCGCCGGCTGGTCGGTGCGGGCGACGAACTCCCGGAAGTGGTGGCGGTCGTGGACCGGGGCCTGCAGGCCGACGACCTCGTCGAGGCGGGCGGCGAGGTCGCGGGGCCGCGTCACGCACTCGTTCGCGAGGTCGACCAGCCCGTCGGGGCCGAGCCACGCGGCGTGCATCGCGGTCCGGAGCGCGACCCACGCCTGGTTCGTGCAGATGTTCGAGGTGGCCCGTTCCTTGCGGATGTGCTGTTCGCGGGTCTGGAGCGTCAGCGTGTACGCGCGGCGGTCTGCGGCGTCCTCGCTGGCTCCGACGAGCCGGCCGGGGACCTGGCGTAGGTACTCCTCGCGCGTGACGAACATCCCGAGACCGAACCCGTAGGCCGTGCCGGTGCCGAGCGAGCCGGCGTCGCCGACGACCACGTCCGCGCCCACGTCGACCGGTCGCTCCAGCAGGGACAGCGCCACCGGGTCGGAGCCGAGACAGAACAGCGCGTCGTGGTCGTCGGCGAGGTCGCCGATCGCCCCGAGGTTCTCCTCGACGACGCCCCGGACCGTCGGCGTCTCGGCGTAGACCATCGCCGTCTCGCTGTCGATGGCGTCCGCGAGTGCGTCGACGTCGACGGCCCCGTCGTCCATCGGATAGGACTCGACCGACAGTCCCGGACCGTCAGCGTAGTTCGCGAGCACGGCGCGCTTCCCCTCGCGGAGGTGGCCGGGCACCAGAATCCGGTCGCCTGAGACCGAACGCACGCGCTGAGAGAGCGTCGCGGCCTCGCCGAGCGCCGTCGCGTCGTCGTACATCGAGCAGTTGGCGACGCCGAGTCCCGTGAGTTCGACCAGCATCGACTGGTACTCGAACAGCGCCTGCAGGAAGCCCTGTGCGACCTCCGGCTGGTACTGCGTGTACGAGGTCAGGAACTCCGAGCGGCCGGCGAGGTCGTCGACCACGCTCGGAACGTAGTGGTCGTAGTGGCCTCGACCGAGGAACTCGGTGAGGTCCGCGTTCCGTCGGAGCAGGCGCGCCACCTCGCGCTTCGTCTCTCGCTCGCTCCGGGCGTCGATGCCGAACTCGCCGTCGAAGGCGACGCTCTCGGGCACGTCGAACAGCGATTCGAGGTCGGCAGCGCCCACCGCGTCGAGCATCGCCGTCGTCTCCGCGGCCGTCTGCGGCGCGTACGGACTGCCGCGCTCTGTCTCACGCTCGCTCATGGGAAGTCCACTCACCAGGGCCAAAAGACATGCTACCCGCTCGTAGCGGCCGTGCCTACATTAGGCTACTCCTTCCTCCTATGCAACACGAGGCGACCTCACTCGATCTGGTCGCGGTAGTCAGCCGGCGAGAGCAGGTCGTCGAGTTCGCTCTCGTCCGTGAGGTCGATTTCGAGCATCCAGCCGTCGCCGTAGGGGTCCTCGTTCAGCAGTTCCGGTTCGTCCCGGAGCCGGTCGTTGACCGCCGTGACCGTCCCGGAGACGGGGGCGTACACGTCCGAGACGGCCTTGATCGATTCGACGACGCCGAAGTCCTCGCCGGCGGTCAGCTCGGCCCCCTCGTCGGGCAGTTCGACGAACACCACGTCGCCGAGTTCGTCCTGCGCGAAGTCCGAGATGCCGATTTCGGCGGTCGCGTCCGTCGCGCGGACCCACTCGTGGGTGTCCAGGTATCGCAGGTCGTCGGGAACGTCGAAGCTCATCTGTCGAGGAATGGCGTGCTCCTGGTACGTGCTTTCTTCGGTTCCCCGCGAACCACGACGCGGACGGCCGTGTCCGGTTCGGCGTGGGCCACCGAGACGTAGCCGAGCGCGATCGGCTCCCCCAGCGTCGGGCTCATCGTCCCGCTGGTGACGCGACCGATCGGCTCGCCGTCCGGCGTCGTCACCTCGTAGCCGTGTCGCGGGACGCCCCGGTCGATCAGTTCGATGCCGACGAGCTTCTCGTCCGGCCCCTCCGCTTCGACGGCCTCCAGCGCGTCGCGGCCGACGAACTCCGTGTCGAGCTTGACGGTCCAGCCGATGCCTGCCTCGTAGGGCGTCCGGGGGTCCTCGGTCGGGTGGAAGTCCTGCCCGGAGAGCAGGAAGCCCATCTCCAAGCGGAGGGTGTCGCGCGCGCCGAGGCCGCAGGACTGGCACTCGAGCGCGCCCCAGACCGTCTCGGCCGAGGACCACGGACAGAGCACCTCGAAGCCGCGCTCTCCGGTGTATCCGGTCCGCGCGACGAGCGACTCGATGCCGGCGACCGTCCCCGAAACCACCTCGAACCGGGTGAGGTCGCCGAGGGCCACGTCCGTCTCGGCCGCCAGCAGATCGGGAGCCTCGGGACCCTGTACGGCGATCATGGCGTACTCCTCGGTCCGGTTCGTCACCGCGGCGTCGAGGCCGCGGTCGTCGCGCTCGGTGAGCCACCGCTCCGTCATCTCCCCGTCGTGGCCCGCGTTGGGGACGAACAGGTAGTCGTCGTCAACGCCGTCGGGGAGCCGGTAGACGACGGTGTCGTCGAGCATGACCCCGTCCGCGTCGGTGATCGCCGCGTACTGCGCCTCGCCGGGGTCGAGCGCGGACACATCGTTCGTCGTCAGCCGCTGTGTCAGCGCCGCGGCATCCGGGCCGGAGACCGTGACCTGGCCCATGTGCGAGACGTCGAACTTCCCGACCGCCTCGCGGACGGCCTCGTGTTCGGCCCTGATCGAGTCGAACTCGACGGGCATCTCCCACCCACCGAAATCGGTGAGCGAGGCGTCCGTTCGCGCGTGCGACCCCGAGAGCGGCGAAGACCGCAGTGTCATACCGAATAGCACACGCCGAGCGGTCTTACCGTTTGGCCTCGATGGAATCCATAAACCATATGCGGCGATAGCAAATCGCCCTGCGCAGAGAGTGGCCCGTTTCGATCAACGCCGCCCAGAAGCGCCAGAGACGGCTTATCGGGTCGCGTCCGGCCCGATTTCGCCGCGGAACCGCTCGAAGAAGTCCACCACGTACTCCCAGCGCGACGCGCCGAGCCGCTGCGCGGGCTCGGTGTGGAGCGCGGTCAGCCGCTCGCTCGCCCACTCCCGGAGGAGCGACGCGTCCCGCTGGTCTGCGGTCGCCTTCCGGACAGCCGTCGCGTCGTCGATGACGGCGTATCTCCCGCCCGATCGCTCTGACCGTTCACCGACGATGGCGGCGAGACGGACGATACCGACCGCTCCGATGGCGTCCAGTTTGTCGGCGTCGAAGAGCAGTTTCGCCTCGATGCGTTCGGGGTCGGGCGAACTCGACCGAATGCTGTGCGTTCGGAGGCAGTGCTGGACTGCGGTGAGTCGCTCCGTCGTGACGTTTTCCGTTCCGAGCAGTTCCCCGACCTCCCGGGCCGCCCACCGACCGTGGTCGTCGATCTCGCCGGTCCGTTCGAGCGGCCGGCCGATGTCGTGGAGCCACGCCGCGGCGGCGAGGAGCTCCTCGTCGATCGGGCTATCCACGTCGGCGGCCAGTCGGAGCGCCAGGTCGCGGACCCGGTTCGCGTGGAACTCGTCGTGGGCGGGAAGGGCGTCCTCGTAGTAGGGCAGTGCGAGCGCTCGCGCGCGGGAACTGAATTCAGGGGACACAAATTGGTCTGCGTCCAGTGGTTCCAAATTGGTTGTGGGGCGTGGAATAGCTCTCCGACGCACTCTCCTGGGCCGGTCGCGCGCCGACATCCGAGCGCTTTGATATAGCTGTTATCAGTTTATTCTCCGAAACGGCACGCATAAACACCTCAGCGGGAAACAGCGTCTATGAAGCTGCTTCGACGGATTTCCGGCGCGGACGAGTCGCGGACGCGGGTGGGGCTATTCGTGGACGGACCGAACGTGCTTCGGGGGGAGTTCGACGTGGACCTGGACGAGGTTCGCGAACTGGCCGAGACGTACGGCCCGCTGGCGCTGACTCGCCTCTACGTCGACCAGAACGCGTCGCCGGGGCTCATCCAGGCCGCCGAAGCGCGGGGGTTCGAGGTCGTCATCACCAGCGGCGACGTGGACGTGCGCCTCGCCGTCGACGCGACGGAAGCCGTCGTCGACGGACAGATCGACGTGCTGGTCGTCGCCTCGCGGGATACGGACTTCAAGCCCGCGCTGGAGGTGGCCGGCAGAGAGGGCGTCCGGACCGTCGCCGTCGCGCCGGGCGAGTACGGTCGGTCGGACGCGCTCGGGAACGCCGCCGACGAGGCGGTGACGCTCGGCGAGTGAGCGGCGGTCGGTCGTCGTTGCGGACGGCCGAGTCGGCAAGTGTTTTCTCCGGGCGCGTCCGTGTGCCGCGTATGGACATCGACGACACGCCGGTGCTGGACAATCACCTCCACCTCGACCCGGTCAACGGCCGGAACGTCGAGGCGGCCGCGGAGTTCGCCGACCACGGCGGGACGCACCTGCTGGTTCTCAACAAGCCCTCCTGGCACCTCGTCGAGAAGGCCACCGATGAAGCGACGTTCCGGGAGGTGTTCGACCTGACCGTCGAGGCGGCCGCCGACGCGTCGGACGTACTCGACGGGCGGGCGTGGCCGGTACTGGGCGTCCACCCGGCGCTCGTCTCGAAACTGGTCGGCGACGGCCACACGCCCGAGGAGGCCCGCGACGTCATGCAGGCCGGCCTCGACGTGGCGGCGGAGTACGTCGCCGAGGGACGTGCGCTCGCGATGAAGTCCGGGCGGCCCCACTACGAGGTGGACGACGCGGTCTGGGCGGCCTCGAACGAGGTTATGCGTCACGGCTTCGAGCGGGCCGCCGAGGCGGGCTGTGCGATACAGCTCCACACCGAAGGCGGTGAGGACTTCGAGGAGGTCGCGCAGTGGGCCGAAGAACGCGGCCTCGACCGCACGCAGGTCGTCAAGCACTACTCGGGCGGTCGGCTCACCGGCCCGGTCAAGTCGGTGCTGGCCGACAAGGACGAAGTGGAGATCGCGGTCGCCGAGGACGAGCCGTTCCTGATGGAGACGGACTACATCGACGACCCGGACCGGCCCGGCGCGGTGCTCGGCCCGAAGACCGTGCCACGGCGCGTCCGCTGGCTGCTGGAGAACGGCCACGACGACGCGGTGCGGACGGCCCACGTCGAGACGCCCAAATCGGTGTACGGCATCGACACCGAGGCGACGCTGGAGCGGTGAGCGGCACGGAGGCGTAGACGGATACAGGGCCGCGAAAACCGGCTATCCGAATTTGCCGGTGATGTAGTCCTCGACGCGCTGGCTCTCGGGGTTCTCGAAGATCTTGTCGGTGTCGTCGAACTCCACGAGTTCGCCGCCGGTGAGGAAGACGGCCGTCTTATCGGAGATGCGGGCCGCCTGCTGCATGTTGTGCGTGACGATGACGACCGTGTACTCCGTGGCCAGTTCCTCGATGAGGTCCTCGATTTGCGAGGTGGCGATGGGGTCGAGCGCCGAGGCCGGCTCGTCCATCAGGATGACTTCGGGGTCGACGGCGATGGCGCGCGCGATGCAGAGGCGCTGTTGCTGGCCGCCCGAGAGGTCCAGCGCGGAGTCGTCGAGGCGGTCGCTCACCTCGTCCCACAGCGCGGCCTTCTTCAGCGAGCGCTCGACGACCTCGTCCATGTTCTCCGTCTTGTCCTGGATGCGCAGGCCGTAGGCGACGTTGTCGTAGATGCTCTTTGGGAAGGGGTTGGGGTGCTGGAACACCATCCCGATCCGGCGGCGGAGCGCCACCGGGTCCACGTCGGTGTCGTAGACGTTCTTCCCCTTGAAGGTGAGCGACCCCTCGACGCGGGCGATGTCGATGAGGTCGTTCATGCGGTTGATACACCGGAGGAACGTCGACTTGCCACAGCCCGACGGGCCGATCATGGCCGTCACCTGGTTCTCCGGGATGGCCAGGTCGATGTTCTGGAGCGCCTGGGTCTCGCCGTAGAACACGTCGAGGTCCCGCGACTCGATGACGGTCCCGGCGCCCGTCTGGGCCACCGAGCCCCGGTCGTCGTTCTCGTCGAGCCCGCCTTTCCCGGGGTCGGTCGTCACGAGAGAGTCGTCGTCGGTCTCAGCCTCGGTCTCACTGGCCATGTCCTGTGAAGTCATTAGTTCGCCTCCTGTTGATATTTGTTGCGTACGAGTATCGCGACGGAGTTCATCGTCAGCATGACGATGAGTAGCGTCACCACGCCGGCCGCGACGACGCCGTACCGGAAGTCCTCGCCGGGCAGGAACGCCCACGCGTAGATCTGCATCGGCATCGCCGTGAGCTTGCTGAACAGGCCCGCTGGCGGCGAGAACTTCGTCGTCGCCGCTCCGATCATGATGAGCGGGGCCGTCTCGCCGATGGCCCGACCGAGCGCCAGGATCGTCCCGGTGAGGATGCCCGGCAGCGACCGCGGCAGGACGACGTTCCGAATCGTCTGCCAACGGGTCGCACCCATCCCGTAGGACGCCTGGCGCAGGGAACTGGGCACGGATCGGATCGCCTCCTGCGCGGAGATGATGACGATCGGAAGGATGAGCAAGGAGAGCGTCAGCGCTGCGGTGAACACCGTCCCGACGCCGAATCCGCCGTAGGTGAGCGGGCCCAGTTGCGCCTCGATGTTCACGAAGATGCCGAGGCCAAGCAGCCCGTAGACGACCGAGGGGACGCCGGCGAGGTTCGAGATGTTGACGTTGATGATCCGGGTGGCCGTGCCGAGGACGCCGTTGTCCGGCGCGTACTCCTCGAGGTAGATGGCCGCGCCGACGCCGAACACGAAGGTGAAGACGCTCACCAGGACGATGAGGAATATCGACCCGATGATCGCGGGGTACAGCCCCGCTTCCGCTGCGTTCGAGATCGACGGACTGCTGGTGAGGTACTGCCAGTCGAGCCACGGCGAGGGCTTCGTCGCACCGATGGCGTCGACGATAGCGCCCCCGGCCAGGAAACCGGCGACCGCGATGACCGGCAACGCGAACGCCGACCGACGTTCGCGCGTGCGGGCCGTGTTGGCGACCGCGTAGCCGACCGGGAGGCCGAGCATGACGAGCGCGATGAGCCACACGGACCGAGAGATCGCGGGGACGGTGTCGACGAGCGGGACGGCGACGACCGCCAGGGCCGGGAGGGCGACGCCGATACCGAGGCTCAGACGGCGCGACGCGTCGAATCGTTCGGCGGCCAGGAACGCCGCCAGCGCCGCACCAGGGATCACGAGCGAGAGGAAGTACACCCCGGGCGACCCGAGCAGGGAACCGAGTGTCGTCAGAATGCCCAGTCCGAGCGTGCCGACGACGGGGCCGGCGACGAGCGTGAGGAGCATCGCCAGCCCGACCCAGGTCGCCTCGCGTTCGTACTGGCCGTAGACGAACAGCGCCAGCAGCGGTCCGACGACGGTCAGGAAGTACGCGAACCACACCGCGGGGCTCGCGATGATGGAGAGGATGATCACCGATGCGACGGTCAGCATGACGCCGGCGAGCGTCAGGCTGAACAGTTCGAACGCCCCGGCGACCACTTCTGGTCTCGTCCGCGCGTACGCGAAGAACGCCAACAGCGGGACCAGGAGCGTCCCCGTGTAAGCCAGATACCAGCCGGTTCCGGCGCTCTCTAAGCCGAGCGCGTCCCAGAACACGTACGCCAGCAACACGCCCAGCGCGAGGATGCCGACGATCGACGCGACGAACGAGACGTACTTGAAGACGATTCCCTTGATCCTGCTGACCTCGCCGAACTCCGTCTGTGTGGGTGCTTTCGTGGCCATTTACTCGTATTCCTCCCGGTAGCGCCTCGCCACGAGGTCGCTGACGACGTTCATCGCGAGCGTGATGACGAACAGCGTCAGTCCGATGGCGAACAGCGACTTGTAGGCGGTCGACCCGCCCGAGATGTCGCCGCTGGCGATATCGATCATCGCCACGGTCATCGTCGCGGAGCTCTCGGTGAACAGCGAGAGGATGTCCGTGGGTGCGACGTAGGGGACGCCGAAGGCCTGCTGGACCGGCGGGATGTCCGGCGGCTGGGACCCGGCGGCCAGCACGACGGCCATCGTCTCGCCGATGGCCCGCGAGATGGCCAGAATGAACGACGAGGCGATGCCGGAGACGGCCGCCGGAACGACGATGGTCACGGAGACGTTGAACTTCGTCGCGCCGAGCCCGTAGCCCGCCTGACGAAGCGAGTCGGGGACCGAGTTCATCGCGTCCTCGCTGATAGAGGAGACCATCGGGATGATCATGATGCCGACGACGACCGACGCCGAGAGGCCGTTGAACAGTCCGAGCCGCGAGATTTCGGTTCCGAGTGCGCCGTTGAGAACGCCGATAGCAGCGTTCAGCGCCGGAGTGATGTAGACGATCGCGAAGTAGCCATAGACGACGGTCGGCACGCCGGCGAGGACTTCGAGCATCGGTTTGAGGACCGACCGCGTCCGCTTGCTCGCGTACTCGCTGAGGTAGATTGCCGTCAGCACGCCGATCGGGAGCGCGATGAGGGCCGCGCCGAACGTGATGAGGAGCGTCCCGAGAATAAGGGGCAGCACGCCGAAGGAAACGGGTTCGAGATTGGGACTGAACTCCGTACCGGTCAGGAACTCGAGGATCGGGTACTCGGCGAAGAACTGCGAAGCGTCGAGCACCAGCACCGCGATGATACTGACCGTCGTCAGGACAGACAGAACGGCACAGCCCGCCAGCGCGTACTTGTATGCCGACTCACGGACCGACCTGAATCCCCGGTCCCCCGACAGGTCCGGAGTCTGTCCCTCGCTACTCATCGTGTTGTAGGCTCATTTCTGCGTATCTCGGGAAAAAGCACTCGGAATGTATCCGTATCTCTCTATCGTCTATATAGCGGTCTCGTTACTGGACCTCGGAGATGACCTGGTTCAGCGCTTCGAGTTCGGACTGCATCGTCTCCTCGGTCTTCGGCACGAACCCGATCTGTTCGGAGACCAGGTCGGCGTTGGCGCTCTGCTCGACGTAGAAGCGAGCGAACTCGGCGATGTGCTCCTCCGCGAGCGCCTCCTTTCGCGGGTAGGTAAAGAGCGGGCGCGAGAGGGGCTTGTACTCGCCGGCCTTGGCCGATTCGATGGACGGCTTCACGCAGCCGTTGCCGTTGTCGATGCCGAGCGCCTTCACCGCGCTCTGGTTGCCCTGGTAGTACGCGAAGCCGAAGTAACCGATGCCGTACTGGTCCTGCTGGACGCCCTGGAGGATGAGGTTGTCCTTCTCGGTGGCCTCGTAGTTACCGGTGTGGTTCGCCTCCTCACCGAGGATGGCCTCGTTGAAGTAGTCGAAGGTCCCCGAGGTGTCCGCCGCGCCGAAGCGCTTGATCGGCTCGTCGGGCCAGTCTGCGTTCACGTCCGCCCACGTCGAGGCCCCGTCGGCCCGCCAGATCTGGCGGAGCTGGTCCGGCGTCATGCAGTCCACCCAGTCGTTCTCGGTGTTGACGATGACGGTCAGCGCGTCCGTCGCCACGTTGATCTCGTGGTACTCGACGCCGTTCTCCGAACAGAGATCCTGTTCGGACTGCGTGATCGGCCGCGAGGCGTTGTTGAAATCGGAGTTGCCGACGCAGAAGTGATTGCTGAACCCACCGCCGGAGCCGGTCGGCGAGAGGCTGATGTCGACCTGGTCGTGTTCCTTCTGGAACTCGTTTCCGATAGCCGTCGCGAGCGGGTAGACGGTGCTACTCCCGGTAAGCGTGATCTCGCCCGAGAGCTGCCCCCCCGCGCTGTCGGTGCTGCCGCCCGCACTGGTGCCGGTTCCAGAGCCGGAACCCGATCCCGACCCCGAGGACTGCTCCGTACAGCCGGCCAACGCCAGCGCTCCCAGCGCACCGGAGCTTGTCAGAAAGCGACGACGCGAGAGTCCACCGCTCGGTGAGTCTGTCATCACCCGTACGGAGATGAAGGATGGGTAAGTACCCTACTATTAGCGCTATATCCGGGTACAAGGACTATATACTACTATATATCTCACTCTTAAGCAAATGTGAGTAGTGACCATGAAACAGACCACCATGGTAAACGGGGAGCGGTCGAGCACTCCGTTCGAGGCCGCTCGAATCTGGACGACAGTTCCGGTATATAGTTACAGACCCTTTTATGCACCCAGAGTGAATATCAGTAGCAATATGGAGACACGGAAGGTCCAACTGACGGGCGGGTCCACGTACACCGTCTCGCTCCCCAAGGAGTGGGCGACCGAGAACGACGTAAGCGCCGGCAGTGTCGTGGAGTTCTACGCCGAGGACGACCTGCTGCTGGCCTCGCCACAGCGCGAGAACGACCACGTCGAGGGGTCGCTCGACATCACCGGCATCGAGAACCGTCACGAACTCACGCGCGCGGTGATGACGATGTACGTCAGCGGCTTCGACATCATCCGTCTGGAGGCCGCTCGCATCACGGCCGAACAGCGCCGCGTCATCCGCGACGCCACTCAGGGCCTCGTCGGCCTCGAAATGATCGAGGAGACCTCGGATCGGGTCGTCCTGCAGGACCTGCTCGACTCCTCGGAACTCTCCGTTCTCAACGCCATCACGCGAATGCGTCTGGTCTCGCTGACCATGCTTTCCGACGCCGTCGAGGCCCTCATCGAGGACGACGACGACCTCGCCCAAGACGTGATGCAGCGCGACGACGACGTCGACCGCCTCTGGTACATGGTCTCGCGCGTCTTCCGCACCGTCCTCCGGAATCCAACCGCCGCCAACGAAATCGGCTTCCCCCGCGAGACCGTCTTCGACTACCAGTCGAGCGCCCGCCAGCTCGAACGCATCGCCGACCACGCCACCAAGATCGCCGGCCTCGCACAGGAGACCGGCGAGATCACCGGCGAGACCGCCGACCTGCTCGACGAACTCGCGGACGAGGCCACGTCGGTCTCGGAGCAGGCGATGGACGCGCTGTTGACCGACGATTCGGACGAGGCGGTCGAACTCGCCAACGACGCCCGCGCCCGGATCCCCGCCGTCGACGAGACCGCCCGCGAGGTCGACAGTCGAGTCAGGGAGCAGGACCCCCAGAGCGCACAGCTGCTGGGTCGCGTCGTCGACTCGCTGTCGCGGACCGCCGACTACGGCGGCAACATCGCAGAGAGCGCCCTGCAAAAGGCCGCGCCGCGGCCGTGAGTGGGCGACAGCGACCGCTGTAGTCCTGACGAGGCGTAGCCGTCGCTGTTCACGGTGCGAAGCGGCAGAAGTCAGCGGTTCGGATTACTCGACGAGGACGGCGTTGACCTGACCGTCCTGCCCGGGTCGGGAGGTCACGCGTGCCTGCCCTTCCGAGGTGTCGACGATGGCGCCCTTCGTGATGATGTTCCGGCGGGCGTAGTTGGGGTTCGAGGGGTTCTCGACGACGTTCTCGATGGTCGCCTCGGTCGTGTCGGCCCCGTCAGCGACGCTCGCCACGTCGGTGGAGACGGCGCGAATTTTCTGCGTGTTGCCGCGGGCGTCGACGACTTTCAGGCGCTGCTCGCCGACCTGCGTCTCGGTGGTCTCGTTGCCGAGTTCGTGCTTCTTCTTCTTGTGGTTCGGTCGTCGGCGACCGCCTGTACGCTTGCGAGGGGAGCGTCCCTGGTCTTTCATACGGGAGGGAAGACCCAGTAGCTACTTGAACCGTTCGATGCGGACTCGCGGGCGGCATCGTAATCGTTACCCTCGCGCCGCCCGGTCACCCTGACGATGAGTCTGAAGACGGCCGTCGCCGCCCCGTTTCGCCAGCGTGGGACCGACCGGATGGCCGAGAGCGAGTTCGTCGTCGCGCTGTCGCTCGACCGGAACTGGTTCTCGCCGGACCAGGCCAAGACGCTGGTCGACGTGGCGGCCAGCGAGGGTCTCGTCGACCGCGAGGGCGACGACCTCGTCGTCGGGTTCGACGCCAGCGGGACGGAGATTCCCGACGGGTTCGCCCCCGGCGAGGAGATCCTGCAGTCCCGCTCGACGTTCGAGCGGGTGCTCGACGCCGTCGTCGAGGCCGGCATCGAGAAGCAGACCGCCGTCGCGGGCATCAACGCCCTCCAGTCGGAGGTCGGCGTGACGCTCGAAGCCGCCGCCGTCGTCTACGCCCGCAGTGAGGGAGTCGAAGTGGCCGACATCGCCGCCGAGGCGCGGGAGGACCTCTGATGGTCGAGGACCGCATCACAGACGGGCGGCGAATCGCGCAGTTGCTGGCCTCGGAACTCACCGGCCTCGAACGCGGGGCGCTCGCCGACGTGGCCATCGTCGACGCGGACACCGACGTCGAACCCACGCCCGAGGGTGCGGTCGCTTACCGCGTGACGCACGGCGAATCGGAGGTGGCCGTCGTCCGCGTGACGCCGGCGACGGCCCGACTGACGGTGCGGGCCGACATCCGCGGCGTCCCGGACCGCGACGACGTGACCGTCGAGGGGGACACGCTCGTGGCACACAGCGGCGCGGCGGTAAAAGGGCTGGTGGACGCACTGGTCGAGACGCTCGACGCCTATAGTGGCCATTGAAAGTCAATGCACACCCGATCGCACGACGGCAGTGCGATCGGTATGTCAATCGTTTCAATTGTTACTATGGCTGGTCGGCTCGGCGAGCGTCGCGGCCGTCCACGCGACGAATCCGGTGAGGATGAGGACGGTCCCGAACACCGCCGACGTGGCCGCGACGACCAGGACCAGCGCCGGGAGACCGAGCGGGGTCCCGATCGCGAGGACGATGGGCGTGAGCGTGACACAGAGCGAACCGGCCGCGACGGCGCGGCGCTGGGTCTCCGTCAGGTCGATACCGAGGTGAAACAGTGACCCGGGGTCGGGGTCCGGGGCGGCCAGGCCGAGACAGAGCAGCGGGACGCCGATGAACACGAGCGTCGCGGCGACGGCGTTCGACCAGAACGCCCACGCTCCGGTCGTCGGCGCGAGCGACAGCAGCGCACCCACGCCGACCAGCGAGACGCCGCCCGTGAGCCCGAATCGCCGCAGCCGCGGATCCGCGAGCGCCGCGGTCAGATCGGGCAGGGTCTCAGCCACGTGACCGACATCCACGAAACGGTCCATGAGCGGCTTTGGAGACGACCCCGCAAATAGACAGGGGGAATCAGTATCATATCTGATTTTTCCGCCCACGTGGGACGTCGAGAAGGAAACGCTTGTGTCGCTGCCGGTCCGCGCGGTACCTATGCGCTTCTTCGACCGCCTCGCGGACCGCATCGAGACCGCCGATAGCGTGGTCTCCGTCGGGCTGGACCCCGACCCCGACCGACTACCCGACGCCGTCCGCGACGCCGACCTCCCGCGCTGGCAGTTCAACCGCCGGATCATCGACGCGACCCACGAGCACGCCGCCTGCTACAAGCCGAACGCCGCGTTCTACGAGGACCCGGACGGCTGGCGGGCGCTCCGAGAGACCATCGCCTACGCCCACGGGAAGGACGTGCCGGTGCTGCTCGACGCCAAGCGCGGCGACATCGGGAACACCGCGCGCCAGTACGCTCGTGCACTGGACGACAACCACGGGCCGGCCGCCGACGCCATCACCGTCAATCCCTTCCTCGGGCGCGATTCGCTCGAACCGTTCCTCCAGCGCGCCGAGAAGGGCGTGTTCGTCCTCGGGCGCACCTCGAACCCCGGCGGCGAGGACTTACAGGACCTCGAACTGGCCTCCGGGGAGACGCTGTACGAGCGCGTCGTCCACCTCGCTGACCTCTGGAACCGCAACGGCAACGTCGGCCTCGTCGTCGGCGCGACCAACCCCGACGAACTCGAATCAATCCGCGAACTGGTCCCCGACATCCCGTTCCTCGTCCCCGGCGTCGGCGCGCAGGGCGGCGACGCGGAGGCGGCGGTCGAACACGGACTCGCCGACGGCGTCGGCCTCGTCAACTCCTCGCGGGGCATCATCTTCGCCGGCGAGGACGCGGCTACCCGAGGCGGTCGCGGCGACGCCGGCGACGCGTTCTTCGACGCCGCAGGCCAGTCGGCCAAACAGTTGAAACAGCGGCTGAACCAGTTCCGGTAGCTCAGAAGCGGTACGTGTCGACGCCGTCCGGCGCGTCCTCCGGTACTCGTCGGTCGTCCGGTCGACCGGCTTCGGCCGCGCACTCGACGCACAGGCCGGTGTCTTCGTTCCAGTGGTCGTCGCACACGAGCTGTCCGCACCGATCACAGCCGTGATCCACGTCGGGGCGTCCGCAGAGCTCGCACAGTCCCGCTACGCTCATGCTAATAGATAGCACGGGTTCCGGCTTGAGTCTTCGGCTTGCGAACGCGGGCAGCGCGTGGCAAACAGGTTCAAACCGATAGAACACCAACAGGAGGTAATGGCGACCGAGTCCGCGCCGCCGGAGCTCCCCGATCCGGAGACGCTCGCCGACACCTTCCGCGTGTACGAGGTCGACATGTCGGCCGACGACGGCGTGCGGTACTACGGTGAACCGGTGGCCGAGTCCGAACAGGTCCTCCACAGCGTCGCACCGACGTTCCGGCGACGGGGCTACCGCGTCGCGCTCAAAGAGGAGACGGGCGAGCACGTTCTCGTCGCGCGGGAGCGCTCGCTCGGCGTCGACGGCGTTCCCTGGACGAACGTCGCGTTCGCCGTCCTCACGCTGCTCTCGACGCTGTACGCCGGGACCCGCTGGTACGGGCTGTCCGTGACAGAGGATCCGACGGCGCTGCTCGCGGCGTGGCCGTTCGCCGCGGCGGCGCTCGGCATCCTCGCGGTCCACGAGTTCGGCCACTACGTCATGAGCCGCCACCACCAGGTGGAGGCGAGCCTGCCGTACTTCCTGCCGTTCCCGAACCTGCTCGGGACGCTCGGCGCGGTCATCCGCATGAACGACACCATCCCGGACCGGAAGGCGCTGTTCGACATCGGCGTCGCCGGGCCGCTGGCCGGCCTCGCCGCGACGGTCGTCGTGACGGCCGTCGGCGTGACGCTCCCGCCGGTCGAGCTGTCGGGCGGCCTCGTCACGCACGTCGAACTCGGCTACCCACTCCTGTTGCAGGGCGTCGCTGCGGCGATGGGCGAGCCGCTGACGTACGCGAACCCGCTCCTGTCGCCGAACCCGGTCGTCATCGGCGGCTGGGTCGGGGCGTTCGTGACGTTTCTGAACCTCCTGCCCGTCGGGCAACTGGACGGGGCGCACGTCGCCCGGTCGCTGTTCGGCGACCGCCTCTCCGCGGTCCAGATCGCCGTCCCGCTCGCCATGTTCGGCCTCGCTGGCTACCTCGTCGCCTTCGAGGGCGGTCGCGCGGCCGGCGTGTGGGCGTTCTGGGGGCTGCTGGCGCTCGTCTTCGGCCGGCTGGGATCGGCGCGACCGGTCGACGAGACCGGACTCGGACCCGGCCGCTGGGCGGTCGGGCTGCTGACGTTCGTCCTCGGGATGCTGTGTTTCGTTCCCGTTCCGGTCGTCATCACGCTGTAGCGCCGGACCGGTCCGTCGCGAAACTGACGGCGCTCAGATACCGTACGGGTCGTACGCGGGCCGCGTGTCCCCCGCGTCGGGCAGGTCGTAGCGGTCCTTGAAATCCGCGAGTCGCTCGTCGGCGTCGGCCGTGAACAGCGCGGCGACGCCGTAGGGAAGCGAGTACGCGTCGGCGTCCGGCGGATCGGGGTCGACGAAGACGGCGTCGGTCGGCGGCGCGCCCGCACTGGGCAGTTCGGTCAGGAGGTCCTCCATCGGGACGAGTCCGGTGAGCACGCTCGGGACGAAGGCGCCGCCGGGGAGCGGCCCGCGCGGCTGGACGAAGCACTCGCCGACCGGTTCGCCGCCTTCAGTGAGCACGACGCTCGCGGGGCGGTCGAGACCCTGTTCCCAGCATTCGGTCGCCTCTGGCGGCGGCTCGGCGTCGACTGCGAAGTCCATGGCGACGCGGTCGACGCGCTCGACGGCCAGCAGTGACCACGCCTCCTCGGCGTCTGCGGGGTCACCGCCCAGCGTCGCCTCGACCAAGTCGCCGGTCCGGAGGGCGTCGACGGTCGACTGGCGCTCGCCGTAGCCAGACTGGTACACCGTGTAGAGCCGCGTCGCCTCGGTGTCGAACAGATTGATGTGCGGAACCGCCTCGACGACGCGGTAGACCCGGAACCGACCCGTGCGCTCGTCCATATCCGACCGATGGGCTCGACGGTCAAGACTCGTTGGGCTATCGTAGCCGTTGGAAGTCAGTGTACGCCCGATCGCACGATTGCAGTCCGATCGGTGTGTCAATCGTTTCAATTGAGACTATCGACGACGGACGCTGTCGGTCGAATCGGGAACGGACCGCGTCGGCGTCTCACTCTCCCCGGTGGGTGTGACCGACGTAGAGCGCCACCGCGTTACAGGCGACGAGCGCGACGAAGGCCGCTCGGGTCGATCCGGTGTTCAGGCCGGAGACGAGGAGCGGGACGTAGAGGAAGGGGAGGGCGATCGCCGTCCAGAAGGCGACACCGCGGACGGCGGAGACGACTGACGCGTCGAGACGCGGCAGGGCCGCGTCGAGCAGGGCGAGCAATTCGTGGGCTGACGAACTTGACATGCGAGGGCTGTGTCCGACGTTTCTACTGGAGATATCTTATAAGTACCAGAGCCTTCCAGCCGTTTCGAGACGTTTCACGGGCAATTACTGACTAACTGCACATTTCACGACGAGCAGAGAAGTGAGGAGACGTTTTATCGACGGCTCCTGGCCGGTCTCGCGGGGCAACGGCCGTCGAACGCACAGCGTTCTCATCTCGGTCGGGATCGCCGACACGGAATCGCGGTCAGGGACCGAGGAGCGAGACCGTCACCTCGTGGCCGACTGCCGGCGGCGTGACGCTGTCGACGACGTGGGACGGGAGCGACTCGCGCCACGCCTCGACGCGCTGCTCGTGGTACGCGCGGTGCCGCTCGACCGAGTAGGTCTCGGCGTCGTCGTCGCGGAGTTCGTCGGCGGTGTCGTCGGGCGTGGGATAGGCGGGCGCGTCGTCGACCAGCAGCGTCGACGGTGCGAGGTGAATCGTGTCGTCGTCCGCGTCGCCCGACTGGACGAGGTGCAACCGGGCACGCATGCGTCCGCTGAACGGCGGCGTCACGCGCAACACCGCGTCGGAGCCGTCGGCAGTCGCTTCGGCAGCCGCGACGAGGTCCTGTGCGCTGATGGCGAGCGATCTGAGCTTCGTTGGGTCTGAGTCCATGGTTGAGTTGTCCGTCTCACGTCGCTCGGACGCCCACTGGTCACATCCGGTCGCTGTAGTCCCAGGTGTGGAGGCGGTCGGGGGCGATCGCGAGTCGCACCTCCTGCCGGTCGGGCGAGAGGAGGCGGTCAGCGATTGGCGCGTCGGTCCCGCCAAGGTACCGCTGTAGGAGGTCCCTAAGGAGTTCTTTGTCCTCGTCGGCAGTTATGGAAACCGTTCCGTTCCCCCGGACGCCGCGGTAGGGCGGTTCGTTGGTGGACACCTCGAACGACACCGTGGGGTCGTACTCGAGGTAGTCGACGACCGCCGCGTCCGCGCCAGTGGCACACTCGAAGACGCCGTCGGCGAACCGATACCACAGCGAGAGCATCCACGGTCGGTCCGCCGGCGTTCGACAGCCGAGGCGGATGGGGACGGTCGCCTCGTCGAGAAACCGCTCCGTCTCCGCCAACGACCACGGCCCGGAGGGTGTCACCATTGCGAGTCTCTTGGGTCGCCCCGATGTTAACCTCTCGGCCGGCGACGCGGCAGCCCAGAGCGCCAGTCGTGGCGCCGTAGAAAATCACATCTGATAATTTACCGCATGGATTTATATCGACGTGTTACCCAGAAGTCAAGAGAGCCATCACGGCGATTGAGAGGGAGGGACAACAGTGCACGAGAGTGACGGTACGAAGGGCGCAACGGTCCTCGTCGTCGACGACGAGCACGACATCGCGGAGTTGTACTCGGCGTGGCTGGTGTCGGACCACGAGGTCCGGACGGCCACCAGCGGAGCGGACGCGCTCGATCGGCTCGACGACGAAGTCGACGTCGTCTTCCTCGACCGCCAGATGCCGGGTATGACCGGCGACGAGGTCCTCGACACCATCGAGCGCCGCGCCGTCGAGTGCTCGGTCGTCATGGTGACGGCGGTCGATCCGGACTTCGACATCGTCGAGATGCCGTTCGACGAGTACCTGACGAAGCCCGTCTCGCGGAGCGAACTGCTCGAGACCGTCACGGAGATGCTCGCGCGGACGACCTACGACGAACGGATTCAGCAGTACTTCGCGATGGCCTCGAAGAAGGCGACGCTGGAAACGGAGAAGAGCACCGTCGAACTCGAGGCGAGCGACGAGTACCGTACCGTGAGCAGACGTGTCGACGAACTCCGCGAGGAGACCGACGCCGTGGTCGAGGAGATCAACGACTTCGAGTCGGTGTTTCAGGAGTTCCCTGGCAGCGGCATCCCTTGAGCGGACAACTTTGTGACCGACCGTTGGTATACGGACTCCCCCGGAGAGGGGACGGACATGGTAACCGACCGAGTGACGAGAACGTGCCTCGCAGACGCCGAACGCACGTCGGCGGCCGACCGGGCCCTCCAAAGCCGATCGCGACTGCGTGTGTGTGTGTGTGTGTCGAGCCGAACAGCGACCGATTTGCGGGCGACAGCGGGGTGATACGCCACCCGCCGCCGGGTCTAGTGGCGTCGACAGTCAGGCGATGGACGGGACAGAGACGCGACTCGGCGTCGGCTTCGCCGGGACCGCCCCGCAGACGTCCGGTGCGATCAGCGCCGTCTTCGCGGTCACGGCGCCAGCCACCTACTACGTCGTCCGCTGCGTCACGGACCCCGACATCCCGCCGAGCCACGGCCGGTACCGACCGGTAAGCGTCGAGTACCCGAAAAGACCCATCGTCAATCCCGAGTCACCCACCGCGGTCAACGGCGGCTCCCCGGGGACGATGGACAACGTCACCTTCGGTCACCGAAGAGATATCGCCACGAGAGATCTAACTGTCTTCTAGATCGGTTGTTGAGCATCCACAGATCGATAGCCATTTGTCACTTACTGGTTTCGGAGTCAGGTATTGAGCCAATTTACATGGCAGATGTCCCGGTACAATCCAATTTACAACATATTGGAGACCAACTATTCTAGTGCCGCTCTTTCCCATTATCGCCACAGAAGTGATAGACATGACCGACACCTAATATTATTAAAATACCAATAGGAGTACGTTTTTGAAAGAGTCTGTTTATCTAACAATTCGAACGATGAGATCTCTATCACTGGGGGGGCGCGATGGACACCAATGACTCAGTGGGGATCGTCATCCCCGCGTACGACCCGGACATCCTCACGTTAGAGCGGTACATCCAGTCGATCCGTGACGAACTTGTGCCGCAAACGATCCGTGTCGAACTAGATACGCCTCGCCAGACGCATATCAACCAACTCAAACAGACTGCCGACGTGGTCAACGTCGCTACCACCCGCCGCGGAAAAGGCGGGGCAATAATGGCCGGCTTTGATGCCGTCGATACCGACATTCTTGCCTTCGCGGACGCGGATGGATCTGTGCCGCCTGACTCACTTCGCGACGTGATCCGCCAGTGTCAAGCAGGGACAGCCGACGTCAGTATCGCTTCTCGGCGGCATCCGTCGTCTCACATCGTCGCCCATCAGACAGTCATCAGGAAGTTACTCGGAGACGCCTTCGCGTTCGCAGCACGAACAGTGCTCCCGACAAACTGTCGTGATTATCAATGCGGTGCGAAGGCCGTCCTGGCAGACGCGTGGAGTTCAATCGGACACCACTGCTACGAACCCGGCTTCGCGTGGGATCTCGAGTTCGTTAGTGTCGCGGGCTCGCTCGGATACGAGATCGCCGAAGTCCCAGTCGACTGGGAAGACCACCCCGATTCGACAGTTGATCCGATTGCGACATCGCTTGAATTGGCGACCGCACTCGTGGATGTAAAACGCCGTACCGACGCAATTGCAACGAGTCCGAGACACCGGAACGCGACGCCTACCGATCACTCGAAACTCATGAAGATCGGGAACGATGGCGATTAGCTTCCGGCTCGATTCCCTCCTCCATCGGGCACGGATTGGTCGGTTCGCTTCCGTCGGCGTTATCGGGGCAACGCTGGAGACCGCTGTCGTGGCAGTACTCGCCGGTGCATTTGGAATCAGTCCCCTTCTGGCGAAGGCGGCCGGCGCGGAACTGTCTATCTCGACGATGTTCGTGATCAACGACCGCTGGACGTTTGCCAATGAGGGTCGTTCCGATGCGGGGTCAAGCATCAGACGGTGGCAGAAATCTCACTGTGTCCGGATCGTCGGGCTCACCGTGGCTTTCGCGACGTTGTACGTCTTGACAAGCGTCGTAGCTATCACACTCGTATTCAAGGGGTTCGATGTCTGGCCGGTCGTCGCAAACACGATTGGGATCGGTGTCGGGATGACGATAAATTACGTCGCGGAGTGCCTGTTCACGTGGAACGTACTCGAAGGAGCCAGCGATGTCTAATCCCAAAATAGAGCAAATCGTACAACGAACTGGTCTAACACGTGAGTCGGGTGAGACGGGACGGCAATACCTCCGTCGTATTGGAGACGAACACGACATCGAAGACGAACGTGTCGAGGAAGCGATATCGCGAGTGGCGAAAGAATTCGATCCCCAGGCCGAGTGGACTTCGGCCGACGAGGAGGCCGTGACACAGTTTATCGACGCTATCGAAACGGAGCGAGCGGCAGATACTCCCAACTCGAAGTCACGTGAGACCCAAAGTCCGACGAAGAGAGCAAAGACAGGAAAGACCGCAACCGATGACTTCCTCGCACAAAGGTCTGCTTCGATCACCGAGGGAGGTAATCGAACCCAGTGGTTCAACAAGGAACGTCTCCCGTGGCCAGATACCACCATATTCCGTGAGCAAGAGCGTATAGAAACTGTCGATTACGGGATCATTGCCGCACTCGTCGCTCTCGGCCTGTACGTGTTTGTTTACAATATTGGAGTGGAACCACTCACGCGATGGGACGAGAGTATTTACGCGAACGTTGCCCGGAACATGGTCGTGAACGGTGATTGGCTCGTTCCACACCTGTACATCCATCCACAGAAACCAGGTGTCCGGTATCAACCATTTCTCGAAAAGCCACCGTTAGTGTTCTGGCTTCAAGGCATTTCGATGTCGGTGTTCGGTGTCACGAGGTTCGCAGCTCGGTTGCCGGTCGGTCTCTTCGGAGTCCTCTCGGGTGTGGTGGTGTATCGGTTCGGTGCCGTGCTGAGAGATCGGTTGGCGGGGGTCGTCGCCACGTCAGTTCTGCTCACGACGCCGATTATCGTCCTGAGAGATCACGGTGGACGGACTGCGAGTACGGACGTTCCGCTGCTGTTTTTCGGAACGCTGTTTCTATACCTCACATGGCGAGCACTCACCGAGGATCGTCCCTCACTACTCCCATTCGTTGGAGTGGTTGCTGGTCTCGCCCTGTTGACCAAAAGTTTCAACGCGGGAATCTTTGTAATCGCCAGTGCGCCGCTCGCCCTGTCTCGTGTCAAGATGTTTCTCTCTCGAGACAGCGCAAAGATGGTCGGATTAACCGTTGCGGTCGTACTGCCGTGGCCGGTGTACGCGTGGTCCCAGTACGGAGATGAGTTCCTCTACCAGATTTTTTTGCAACAGGTCCTCCAGCGGGCCACTGGAGAGTCGTTCGCCACCTCGTCGGGGACGTTGTTCGAGTTCATGCGATATCCGTATTTCGCGGAGTTTCCGGAGTTCTTTGGCCCGTGGACGTACCTGCTGTTACCTGCGGCCGCTGGGACAGTTCTCTCCGGCAAGCGGTCCGGCAGAACTGCCGGGCCGCTCTTACTCATCTGGTGGGCGACGACAACGCTCGGGTTCTTTGCAGTCACCGGAAACCATAGCTGGTATATCATGTCGATGTTCGTCCCCTGCGCGCTCCTCATCGGACTGGCCGTTAGCGACGCGGCCAGCGGTTCGGTCCTCGCGGGGGCCGGTCTCGGCATCGGGCTGATAACTCTTCTCGCAATGACCGGTGTGTCGGTGGCGGGACTCATCCTCAGTATCGGCCTCGCCACGGTCGTCTGTTTTCCATACTACGTCGATCTGGCGGAACCTGAGCGAACCACTGGCGACTGGCAAGTCGAGCGCGTCACGGTCGCCTTGTTGGTCTCTGTGCTTCTGATTGCCACCGTGGTCGGCACTCCGCCGGCCGGAAATAGCCAACCACAGTTCACCGATACGGAGGAGCTCGGCCGGACGGCGAACGAGGTGACCCCTCCCGGCGCGACGATAGCCATCGTCCCTAGATTCGGGAAGATCTGGACGTTCACATTCTTTGCAGACCGAAATTACGAGGGCGTAACGCCAGCTGAATTAGCGACTGAACCCGGCGGTACTTACGCTCTGGTGGCGAACGAAACCCTCGAGCGGTCCGGACGAGAATACACGATCCTCCACGCTGGGACCGAGATGCGACTAGTCCGACTCGACACACCGTCGAAGCAACAACGTACTGCAAGACCGTCACGAGTCACTGGCTATCGAACGTTGACCGGCTAAACCGTACGCCGGCAAAGACTATGCTTTCAGCGTCGCTACCCGAAAATATCGTTGGTATAGGTATGCCCGGGGAGGGCTCCGAACCCTCGATCTCCGCATGGCCCAGGTCCGGGGCGTGACGAGCGCCCCTGGGTCATGACGGTGGAAGTGCCGCATGAGTCGAGAGACCCTATGAGTGCGGCGCTATGTCCAGCTAAGCCACCCGGGCGCGGGTGCATTCAGGCGTTGGCCGCTAGCCGTCTTGAAGGTTCTCATCTCCGCCGGGACTGGGTCGCCGTCTCACGGTGTGTGGCCCGTTCGGCCGTGATAGCCGCTGATAATCGACCCGCGGATTTAAGCCACCACGCAGGTATGCAGGCAGTATGGAGATACCAGACCTCGTCCGGCGGGAACTCGGGGACGAGGAGGTCCGATCCGGCGTCAACCTCGGCGACGAGGACGCGGCCTGTTTCACGCCGACGCGGACGCTCGTCTACCGCGGCGAGGGGTTGCTCAGCGACGAGAAGGTCGAGAGCTACCCCCACGACTTCGAACGGCTCACGGTCTCCGAGGGCCGACGAAAGACGAAGTTCACGCTCGTCTACACCAGCGAGAAGCGCGAGCTATCGGTCCCCGGCAGCCGCGGCGACGCCGTCCTCAAGCGCCTGCTCGAAGGGAAGCTCACCGCCTCGGGCGGCATCGACGCCGACGAGACGCTGGCCGGCGTCTTCCGGTTCAGCGAGCTGACGCTGGTCGTCACCGACCGCCAGTTGCTCAAGCACATCGGGAACGTCACCTGGGACGCCGACTACGAGGCGTTCTCCTTCGACGACGTGACCGGGCTGACGTTCGAGGAGGGGAGCGTCGCCACCGCGATCGTCCTCTCGTTCAACGACCGCCCCGAGCGGATCAAGGCCCCCTCCGAAGAGGCACCGGTCCTCCGCAAGACCCTCGAAGGGGCCCTGTTTTCCTACTACGAGGTCGACTCGCTCACCGAACTCAACGCCGAAGTCGCCGCGGACGAAGCCGACGGCGAGAGCGGGAACGGGGCCGGCGATGGGCTGAGCCTCAACACCGGCATCGACCCGCTCGTGAGCGACGACCCCGGCGAATCCGGCGACGGTACCGACCGGCAGGCCGCGACGGCACAGGCGGACCAGGACGGGAGCGCCGGCGCGACCGCAGAGACCGGCGGCCAGGGGTCCGACTCGCTCGGTGTCGCGACCGACGCAGAACCCGAGACGGTCGAATCGTCGTCGAACGGCGACGTCGCCGCCCTCGAATCCCAGGTCGCGGAGCTGACCGCCGCCGTCGAGCGACAGAACGAACAGCTCCAGAAACAGGAGCAGACCATCAAACAGCTCATCAAAGAGCTTCGACAGGGCCGCTGACGGACAGAGAGTGGATTGTTCTCGCTGTGTCGATAGTCGCTCGACAATCGAGAGTGGCTACGCGTTCCGCGGCCCGCCTGCGCTCGCGGGTCGTTCCTCCCCGCTCGCTACACCGAGAGCCCCCACTCCGTTCGGGCTCTCGCTACGACTCTCTCCCCAACACCTTCCGAATACACGTCGACCCGAACGGTCCGAGCTCGCCGCCCTCGAACTGGACGAAGTGGCCGGTCCCGATGGCGGACCCGCAACGCTGGCAAGTGAAATCGCCCTCGCGGACCACCACGTCGCTCTCGAACTCCACGTAGGTCCCCTGCGAGCGCGGGCGGACCATGCCGTCCTCGCGCTCGACGATGCCGCGCATCACCGCGGTGTCAAGGATCTCGCGCTGGACCTGGGGGTTCGTGGTCACCGTCTCGATGCGGTCGAGGGCGTCGGCGACGGATAGCTCCCCGTGTTCGAGGTGGGCGAGCAGTTCGACGCCGAGTTCGACCGGGTCGCGTTCGCTCCCGGACACGAACGCCGGTTCGGCCTCGCGAACATAAAAGATACCACAAAGCGTTTGTCGCTCGCTACCGCTCCGTAGCATAGATGGACCGCCTCGCGAAGCGACAGCTGGTGAGTACGACCGCGCTGGTGGTCGTCGTCGCCGCCGCGACGACGCTGCTGACCCCCGAGCGAGTCGTGGCGGAGACCACGCACCTGGCGGACCACCCCGTCTACCTCGCCGGCGTCATCGTGGGGCTGTACCTGATCCGTCCCTTCTTCGCGTGGCCGACGATGCCGCTGTCGGCGTTCGTCGGCTTCGTGCTCGGCGTCGGCTACGGTTTCCCGGTGGCGCTGATGGGCGCGCTCGTCACCTGTCTCATCCCCTATCGGTTCGCGCTGCGGGCCGGCGAGCAGGGCGGGATGTTCGGCTGGCTGGGCGACTCCGGCCGACGGATCATCGAGGTGACCGGCGAGACGCGGGGCGTCCTCGCGGCGCGGCTCTCGCCAGTCCCCGCCGATCCGGTCTCCTACGGGGCCGGGTTCGCACGCGTCTCGCCGCGGTCGTTCGCCGTCGGGACCTTCCTCGGCGAGATTCCGTGGGTCGCCGTCGAGGTGGCCGCCGGCGCGTCGCTACGGTCGCTGACGCTCACGGGTCTCAGCCTCGAGGCGCTTCCGCACGTCCTGTTGCTGTCGGCGGCGCTGGCCGTCCTGGTGCTCGCCGGCCCGGCCTACCGACACGTCACCGATCGCCCCGGGCCGTCGTGAACTCGAAGCGCGCGCCGCCGACCTCGCTCTCGGTCAAGTCGACCGACCAGCCGTGGGCCTCGGCGATGTCCCGGACGATAGCGAGACCGAATCCGGTCCCAAGCTCGCTGGTCGTGTAGCCGCGTTCGAACACCCGGTCGCGCTCCGACGGCGGAATACCGACGCCGTCGTCGGCCACGTAGAAGCCGTCGTCCGTCCGGCCGACGGTGACGGTGAGCGGGGCGGGGGCGTCGACGGGCGTCGAATCGTGGTCGACGGCGTCGTCAGAACGCGTTGCGTCCTGACTGCACGTGGAGCCGTGCTCCACAGCGTCCTCGGGAGTCTGCGAACGAGGGTTCGTCGAACCGTGTTCGACGGCATTTCGAAAGAGGTTCTCGAACAGTTCCCGGAGACGGGCCGGGTCAGCCTCGACGGTGACCGATCCCGACTGGCTTAGCGTCGCTTCGCCCGTGTCAACGTCGGCCCATGCCTGGGCGGCGGAAGCGGCGACGTCGACGGCGCTCGTCTCGCCGACCGTCGCGCCCTGTCTGGCGAGCGACAGCAGGTCGTCGATGAGTTCGCCCATCCGGTCGGTCGCGGAGGCCGCCGCGTCGAGATGCGAAAGGTCACCGGTCTCGCGAGCCAGCGAGATCCGGCCGTCGACGACGTTGAGCGGGTTCCGGAGGTCGTGGCTGACCACGGACGCGAACTCGGCGAGTTGTCGCTCCCGGGCCTTCCGTTCGCTGATGTCCCGGATGACGCCGGCCGTGCCGGCGAACTCTCCCGCGGGTGCGGGCAGGAGCGCCATGTGAATCTCGACCGGTGTGGGGTCGCCGTCGTCGTCGACGAGTTCCGTCTCGAAGGTCACGTTCTGCCGGTCAGCGTCGGACAGCATCTCACGGATGAGCTCGTTGCCGCGGTCGATGTCCTCGTCGCTCATCACGGTCGAGATGTGCGCGCCGACGAGGGCGTCGGGCTCGTGGCCCGTCATGTCCTCGACGGCCTCGTTGACGTAGGTGAACACGCCCTCGTCGTCGAGCGTGTACACCGGATCGCCGACGGCCTCGATGATCGTCTCGTAGCGTTCGAGTTCGCGCTCGCGCTCCCTGCGCTCGGTCGTCTCGCGTAACACGCCGACCGACCCGACGAACGCTCCGTCGTCGCCGAACAGCGGGGCGACCTTGTCCTCGTTGATCCTGATCGTCCCGTCGGCGTCGACGGTCCGCATCTCGAACGAGCCCCAGGTGCGCTCGTCGTCGCGGACGAGGTCGCGAATGAGGTCGGTCCCCCGCTGTACGTCTTCGTCTGGCATGAATCGGTTGGGGGCCGAGCCGACGATTTCGTCGCGGTCGTAGCCGAGGTGGTCGGCCATCGCCTCGTTGGCCATGCGGATCGTGCCGTCGGGGTTGAGGACGTACATCGGGTCGCCGACGTTCTCGACCAGCGTCTCGTACTGCTTTCGCTTCTGTTCGCGGCGTTTCCGTTCCGTGATGTCGCGGCCGATTCCGGCCACCCCGAGCGTCTCGCCGTTCCGGTCGTCGATCGCCGAGCCCCGGAACTCGTACAGCAACTCCTCGCCGTCGGCCGTCACCAGCGGCGCTTCCGCGCTCCCGTGACTCACCGCCATCGTCCGCTCGATCGCGCGACCGATCTCGTCGTGGTGCGACTCGGCGATGAGGTCCCACACGTCGAGCGAGGCCAGCTCCTCGTCGGTGTAGCCGGTCACCTCGTTGACGACGCCGTTCCATCGGATCAGCGAGCCGTCGGTCCCGATGAGGTAGAACGCGTCGTCGATCGCGTTGATGAGGTTCTCGGAGAACTCCCGCTCGGCCGCCAGCTCCCGTTCGCGTTCCTTCCGGGCGGTCACGTCGGTGATGAACCCCTCGAGGATCTCGACGCCGTCGTCGGTCTCGTCGACGACCCGCCCGCGCTCCCACATCCAGCGCGTCTCGCCGTCGGCCGTCTCGACCCGATAGGTGACCTCGAACGGTTCGCCGGCCTCGATGCACGTCTGGACGGTCTGCCAGAGCCGCTCGGCGTCGGACTCGTCGATGAAATCGCCCCAGGAGACCTCGCCGCGCTCGATGGCCTCGGAGCGGTACCCGACCAGCTCCGCCGCACCGTCGCTGACGAACGCCATCGGCCAGGCGGCCTCGTTGCGCGCCCGGTACACCATCCCCGGGAGGTTCGAGATGAGCGTCGACAGCATCCGCTCTGACTCTTCGAGCGCCGACTTCGCTCGCCGCTCGCCGACGGCGCGCTCGATGCGGTTCGCCAGCACCGCGTACTGGTCCGTCCCGACCCCCTTCTGGAGGTACTCGGTGACGCCGGCGGAGATGGCGTCGCTCGCGATCTCCTCGTTGCCCTTCCCGGTGAAGAGGATGAACGGGAGGTCGCCGTGGTCCTCTCGGACGGCCCGAAGGAACTCCAGCCCGCCCATCCCCGGCATGTCGTGGTCGCTGACGACGCAGTCGAACGACTCGGTCGACAGCCGTTCGAGCCCGTCGGCCGCCCGCCGCTCGGTACAGACGGTGAGGTCCTCGTGGACTCGCTCGAGGTGGAGCGCGACGAGATCGCCGAGGTCGGGGTCGTCGTCGACGTGCAGGACGCGAATCTCCCCACCGTGGCTGCTCATTACCACTCACGTCGTTGTTCCAGCGTAATAAACCCGCCAGCGGCGCACTGCTGTCCCACGACTCACCAGGCCGGCGGCGGCAATCAGTAGAACGTGTCGGCGCAGTCGTAGACGACGCCGTGCTCCGGGCAGACGTACTTGCAGTGGCGGTGGTACATCGCCCGCTCGCACAGCGGGCACGGGCGACCGCCGGCGTCCTCGGTCATGGGAGACGCGACGGCGTCGCGGGGCTTCGCTCTTCCGGTGTCTCGGAACGGAGTCGGGCCGAATTTGGAACAACGCCTTTTGGCTGGTAGCGCCTCGATACGGCCATGACGGACGACCTCTTGGACACGCGCGGCGGCCGACTACTGGTGAGCGTCGCCGCGGCGGTCGCCGGACTGGCCGGGTCGTACGCCCTGAGCGGCTACACCCCGACGTTCGTCGTGTCGCCGGTCGAGCGCGCGCTCACGCGGGCGATGCCGGGCATCGTCGTCTCGACCGCCATCTCGACGCTGGGGAGCCTCGGACAGCAGCTCAATCTCCTGCTCGCGGTCTGTCTCACCGGCCTGCTCGTCGCCCTGGCCGCGCGGGCCGCAATCCTCACCGGCCAGGCGGCGAACAACCGTCTCGTACCTGCGGTCGGGACCGCCGCCCTGACGTGGGGCGTCGCGGTCGTCCTCACGGGCGAGAGCGTCCTCGCCGCCGGGCCGGCCGTCGCCGCGGCCGCCGTCGTCGCCCTCGCACAGACCCTCGACAGTTTCGGCGGACCGGTCGCCCCGATCTCCTCGAAGCGACGGCGGGCGCTCTCGACGACCGGCGTCGCGCTCGGCGCGGCCCTGCTCGGCTACGCGGCCGGCGAGCGCCGGTCGCCGCGGACGGCCGACGACGACGCGCCGTCGCTCCCGACTGCAAGCGCGGACGTGGCCGACATCCAGCGAAAGCTCGCCATCGCGGAGGACGCGTCGCTGGACCTCGGCGACATCGACCCGCTGGTCAGCGAGCGCTTCTACGAGGTCGACATCAACTCCATCGACCCCGACCTCGACGCCGGGACCTGGTCGCTGTCGATCACCGGGGCCGTCGAGGAGGAGATCACCGTCGACTACGAGGAGATCCAGTCGATGGCGGCCGAGAACCGATTCGAGACGCTGCGCTGCGTCGGGGAACAGCTCAACGGGTACAAGATGGACACGGCGCTGTGGACCGGGGTCCCCATCGAACCGCTCCTCGACGAGGCCGGCGTCCAGAGCGGCTGTGACTGCGTCATGCTCCGTGCCGACGACGACTACTTCGAGGAGTTCCCCATCGAGGCGCTCCGGCGCGGGATGCTGGCCTACGGCATGAACGGCAAGGTCCTCCCCCGCGGCCACGGCTACCCCGTCCGGGCGCTCGTCCCGGGCCACTGGGGCGAGATCAACGTCAAGTGGCTCACCGAGATCGAGGTGCTCGAACGGGAGGCCGACGGCTACTGGGAGCGGCGGGGCTGGCACGGGACCGGCCCGGTGATCCCCGTTGCGAAACTCCACTACGAATCGCTGCTGGACGACGGCCGTCGCCGCGTCGGCGGTCACGCCTACGCCGGCCTGCGCGGCGTCGAGCGCGTCGAGGTCTCGACCGACGGCGGCGAGACGTGGGCCGACGCGACACTCTCGGACCCGCTGCCCGCGGCCGACGGCGAAGGCCGCGCAGGGGACGCCTGGCGGCAGTGGGAGTACACCTACGACCCGCCCGCGGGCGGCCACACCCTCGTCGTCCGAATGGTCGACCGCGACGACGGAGTCCAGCCCGAAGCGGAGGCCGATCCCTACCCCAACGGTCCCTCGGGATGGGTGTCGAAGCGGTACGCATAACGAAGCGGGCGACACATACCGGTTCGGCCGCAAGCGACGGGTATGGACGAGACGATCACCGGCGAAGTCATCCACGTCGTCGGCCCGGACGAACTCGACGACTACGACCTCGAATCGGACCTCGCGTCGCTCGCGGCGTCGCGCTACGTCGTCGTCTGCCGGAAGGGCGGGCGGCCGTCGTGGGTCGAGCGCGTGTGGGCCTTCCTCCGTCGACGGCCCATCGAACCGGTCACGCTCGTCACGGACACGGCGGTCGAGGAGGGCCAGGAGATCACGGCGACCGCCGAGGAGACCGCCGTCGCCGGCGTCTACGACGTGACCGAACTCAGGTAGCCGGCGCTGGGCGCGAGCGACGGGAAAAGCGGGCCGCGGGCGGATGCGGCGAAATCAGGCTCCGTGTGTCACAGTCGTCGGCGACGGGCCGGTCTCAGCACTCGGACCAGCCGCAGGACTCGCAGGTCTTGCAGCCCTCCGAGTAGTACAGCGAGAGCGAGCTACATTCGGGGCACTCGGGGCTCTCGCCGGCGTCGATGATGTCCTGCTGGTCGCCCGAGGCGGCGTCGGCCTGCGCGGCGGTGGCCGCCGGACCGCCAGCAGACTGCGTCTGCTGTGCTCCGGAATCGAGCGATTCCGGACCGCCGTCGGTCTGGGTCGCGGCGTCGGCCTCGCCGTCCTCGTCTTCGGCGGTCTCCTCGAGCGTGACCTGCTGCGGGTAGGCCTTGTCGACCTCGCCGTCGAGGTAGCGACGCAGGGCCGTCCCGATGGCGTCCGGGATGGACTGGATCTGCTCGCCCTTGTCCCAGGCGACCTTCGGCGACCGGATGCCCTGGAGCTCGTCGGCGATCTCCTCGGGGTCGACGCCCGAGCGGAGCGCGGTCGAGATGGTCTTGGCCAGGGCCTCGGTGAACGAGGCCGTGAAACCGCCGGAGTTGCCGATGTTGGCGAACAGCTCGAACGGCCGGTCGGCCTCGGGGTCCTCGTTGATGTTGACGTACAGCTTCCCGTAGCCGGTGTCGATGCGCTGGGTGACGCCGTGGAGCACGTCCGGCCGGGACTGCTTCTTGGCGAACTCGGCATCCGCGTCGCCGTCTGCGACGCTCAGAATCTCCGCGACGGAGTCGTCGATAGCGGCCCGGACGGCCTCGTCTTCGAGGAAGCCCTCGATGCCGCCGAAGACCTCCTCGATCTGGGCGACGACCTCCTCGGCGTCCATGTCGGCGAACTCCGTGTTCTGGGCGCGCGTCGTCAGCACCTGCTTCGAGCGGGTGCCGTCGCGGTAGTAGGTGACGCCCTTGCCGCCGTGGTCGTAGATGTACTCGAACACCGCGGCGGCGTCCTCGATGGTGGAGTCGTTGGGGGCGTTGACCGTCTTCGAGATGGCGGAGTCGACGCCCTCCTGGCAGGCCACCTGAATGCCGGCGTGCTGTCGCGCCGAGAGGTCGCCCGTCGTGACGAACAGTTCGCCGATGGCGTCCGGGACCGTCGTGAGCCCGTCGACGCCGTCGAACTCGTTGTTCGCCATCTGTTCCTGGGCCTCCTCCTTGACGGCGTCGACGTCGATGTCGTTGTCCTCCAGGGCGCGCAGGAAGTAGTCGTCGAACTCGACGAGCATCTCGTCGCCCTGCACGTCGTCGGAGACGTTCTTGTAGTAGGCGACGTTGTAGATCGGCTCACAGCCGCCGGTGGTGTTGCCGATCATCGAGGTCGTGCCCGTCGGCGCGATGGTCGTCGTGTTGTGGTTGCGGATGGGGTAGCCGTCTTCCCAGTCGTCGGCGTCCTCGCCGGTCTGCTTCTCGAACCACTCGCGGTACTCGGTCGGGGTCGCGTACTTGGAGTTGTCCCACTCCTCGAAGACGCCGCGGTCCTCGGCGAGTTCGTGGCTGGTGGCCTTCGAGCCGTGGTTGATGTGGCGCATCGTCTGCCGGGCGATCTCGTTGGCCTCGTCGGTGCCGTAGGCGACGCCGAGCTGGATGTACAGCTGGGCCAGCCCCATGATGCCGAGGCCGATCTTGCGCATCTCGCGGACCTTCTGCTCGATCTTCTCGACCGGGAAGTCCGACATCGTGACGACGTTCTCGAGGAAGCGCGTGCCGAGTTCGATGCGGCGGTCGAACTCCGCCCAGTCGATTGCGTCCTCGAGGAACGCCTCGATGGCCGCCTCGGTCGAGTCGTACTCGTCGCCGTGCTCGGCGGACCAGACGCGCCAGTCCGGCGCGTCCTGGGCGGCCAGCGTCGAGAGATTGATGTGGCCGAGGTTACAGGCCTCGTACTCTTCCAGGGGCTGCTCGCCGCAGGGGTTGGTCGCGAGGATCTGGTGCTCGGGGTGTTCCTCCACGTCGAAGGAGTGCTGCTTGTTGACGCGTTCGAGGTAGATGACGCCCGGCTCGCCGTTCTCGTGGGCGCCCTGCACGATGCGCTCCCAGAGCTTCTCGGCGGGGATGGAGAGGACCTCGCCGGCCTCGACGTACTCGCCGAGGTCGAACATCTCGTAGAGCTCCTCGGTCTGTTCGGTCGCGACGTGGGGCTCCTCGGTGCGGGGGTTCGTGAACGTGAACTCCTCGCCGTTCTGGAGCGCGTCCATGAAGTCGTCGGTGATGCCGACGGAGATGTTGAAGTTCGAGAGGTGGCCCTCGACGGCGTTGCGGAGGTGCTTGGGCACCTTGCCGTCCTCGTCGATGAGCTCGCGGGACTCCTCTAAGGCCTCGGCGAAGGAGTTGTGCGTGAAGTCGTCGGGGTCGTTCAGGCGCAGCGTCTCGGCCAGCGAGACGTCCTTGTTCTTGGCGTGGATGAACTGGATGACGTCGGGGTGAGAGACGCGCATGACGCCCATCTGTGCACCGCGGCGGGCCCCGCCCTGCGCGATGGTCTCGCACATCTGGTCGTAGGTCCGCATGAACGTGATCGGCCCGGAGGCGATGCCGCCGGTGGAGCCGACGGGGTCGCCGTACGGGCGGAGCTTCCAGAACGCGTAGCCCATGCCACCGCCGGACTGGAAGACCTGCGCGGCCTCCTTGGCGGTCTGGTGGATGTCGTCGATGTCGTCGCCGGGCGAGTCGACGAAGCAGGCGGAGAGCTGCTGGAGCTCGTCGCCGGCGTTCATCAGCGTCGGCGAGTTCGGCATGAACGAGAGCTGTTCCATCTGGTCCTGGAACGCGTCGGCGACGGACTCGACGTGGTCGCGGACCTCCTCGGGGAGCTCCGGAACGACGGTGTCGTAGGCGAACTTGTTGACGTTGTAGACGGAGAGCTCGGTCTCGGCGTCGTCGTCGACGGCAGTCCCTTTCCCGAACACCTCGGCCGCGAGTTCGTCGCGGCGCGGGTGGTCGGGCTTCAGCTGCTCGGGCGTGACGGTCACGTCGGCGCCCCGCTTGTTCGCTTCGAAGACGGCCTCGGCGAGCGCGATGTTCTTCGCGACCCGCTGGAAGAGGTCTTCGGGCTCCTCGACGAGGTCGCCGTTGGCGTCCTTCCGGAGATAGCGCGCCGGGAGGATGTTGTGGTAGGCGTTGCCTGTGAGCCGTTCTTCGAGGGTGTCCCCGTCGGTCCGTTTGATCGGAAGCGTGATCTCGTCGGCGGAGAGGTCGCTGTTACTCATCGCCCGTTCCTCCGCCCGGCAGCGGCCCGCTGCCGGTCGATACCCCGTTCAGTGGCTACCCGTGTTCCGGTCATTTCTGGCGGCAGATACGTATTCATCGATGGCGTTTAATCCTTCCTTCTTGGCTGCGAGTTCGGCGCGACCGCACTCGCGAGACAGCGTCGCAACTACGGTGTTCGTCGGTCTGTGCGAGCGACGCGGAGACGATAGTCGCGTACATCGGAATAGATGCGCCGGACTCTTCTTAATAGTGTGTAGACCGCAGTGAAAGTGAAATCGGCTCCCACGGAACCCCCGGACGGGAGCGACATATCCAGTCGAAACAGCAGGGGGTTTCGGACCGAGATAGCCGCCGACTAACGGCGAGTAGGAGCCGAATACAAGTGCGTCAGACGGACTGCAGTCATGCGATTTCCCAAATAGAGCGGCGGCCCGCGCACCGCCGCAATTCGCCGCGTCGACCGACCGCCCGCCACGTCCGATCCAGCCACGAAGTATTTCCCGCCGGCCGTCGTTGTCCACCGTATGCTCTGGCTCCTGCAACTCGGCGGGGTCCCCTCGCTGCCCGCGCTGCTGGGCGGCCTCCTCGTGATCGCGCTCGTCCTGCTGGTCGGTCGGTTCGTCATGAAAATGGCGTGGCGAATCGTGGTTCTCGCCATCGTCGCCGTCGCCGTCCTCTGGCTGCTCGGGATGCTGGGCTTCCAGATTATCTAGAGTCCAGCGAGGAAGTTCCGGATCACGTCGTGACCGACCGAAGTCAGGACGGACTCCGGGTGGAACTGGACGGCCTCGATGGGATGCTCGCGGTGACGGACGCCCATCACCAGTTCCGTGCCGTCCGCCGTCTCAGTCGTCGCGCTGACGACGAACTCGTCAGGGACGCCCTCTGCGACCAGCGAGTGATAGCGCCCGCCCTGAAAGCCCTGTTCGAGGCCGCGGAAGACGCCTTCGCCGTCGTGATCGATGGGGAAGGCCTTGCCGTGGATAGGCTCCGGCGCGCGACCGATGGTGCCGCCGTAGGCGTACACCGCCGATTCGAGACCGAGGCAGACTCCGAGGGTCGGCACGTCGGGACTGATCTCGCGGAGCACGTCGAGCGTGACGCCCACGTCGCGCTCGTTCTTCGGGTGACCCGGGCCGGGCGAGAGCACGATGGCGTCGGGGTCGAACGCTCTCACGTCGTCGAGCGACGCCGTGTTCCGGACGACTTCGGTCTCGGCGTGTTCGGAGACGTACTCCACGAGGTTGTACGTAAAGGAGTCGAAGTTGTCGACGAACAGGACCCGCAGGTCGTCCCTGACCGCGTCCTCGCCGGCCGGTCGCGACGCGCTCATCGGGGCACCTCCCCGGCGTGCTCGTCGCCGTCGGTCGTGTCGGCCTCGTCGCCGTCGGTTCTATCGAATCCGTCGGTCGACCGGTCATCCTCGATGCGCTCCAGCGCCGTCAGCACGCCGTCCATCTTCTGTTCGGTCTCGACGTACTCGCTCTCGGGGTCCGAGTCGGCGACGATGCCCGCGCCGGCCTGGACCGTGATGCGGTCGGACTCGTCGGTGTCCTCGATGGTGGCCGAGCGGATGACGATGGCGAAGTCTGCGTCGCCGCCCCAGTCGAAGTAGCCGACGCCGCCGCCGTATGGCCCGCGCGGCGAGCGTTCGAGCTCGTCGATGATCTCCATGGCTCGAATCTTCGGTGCGCCCGAGAGCGTTCCGGCGGGGAACGTCGCGCGGGCGGCGTCGAAAGCGTCCTTCTCGGGCGAGAGCCGGCCCGTAACCGTCGATTCGATGTGCTGGACGTGGCTGTACTTCAGGACGTTCATGAACTCCTGGACGCGGACGCTGCCGGCCTCGGCGACCCTGCGAACGTCGTTGCGTGCCAGGTCAACGAGCATCGTGTGCTCGGCGCGCTCCTTGCCGTCCGCGAGCATCTCGCCGGCGAGGCGGCGGTCCTCGACCGGGGAGTTCCCTCGCGGGCACGTGCCCGCGATGGGGTTCGAGACGACGTGGTCACCGGCCACGGAGACCAGCGTCTCCGGGCTCGCGCCGACGATGGTCAGGTCGTCGTAACCGAGCAGGTACATGTACGGCGATGGGTTCACCGCCCTGAGCGCCTCGTAGAAGCCGAGCGGATCGACCTCGCCGTACAGCTCGCGGGTCCGCGAGATGACGCCCTGGTAGATGTCGCCCGAGAGGACGTACTCCTTGGCGCGCTCGACGGCGGCCTCGTACTCGTCCTGCGGGCCGGCTACTTCGCGTTCGCGGCGGAAGCCGCCGGTCGAGAGCGGGCCGAGGTCCGAGAGCACGGCGTCGACGCGTTCGGCCTCGGCGACCAGTTCGTCGTAGCGTTCGCCGGCGTCTTCGTCCTGTCTGACGACGGGCGTGAACACCAGCGAGACGGTCTCCTCGACGTGGTCGAACCGGACCGTCGACGTGGTCAGGACGAACTGGGCGTCCGGGAACCGCGAGTCCGGGCGGTCGAGGCCAACCTCGTCGAGCCAGAGGTCGTAGACGGCGTCGTACGAGAGGAAGCCGACGAGGCCGCCTTCGAGGTGCTGGCGGTCCATCTCCGGGAAGTTCCGGAGGGTCACGTCCGGCATCGCGGCGCGGAGGTCGTCGACCACGTCGCCGCCGTCCGTCGTCACGAGGTCGGCGTAGCGCTCGTCGAGGACCTGTACCTCGCTGTCGTCGCCGGTGACGGTGACGACCGCCCGCGGGTCGTAGCCGACGAACGAGAAGCGGGCGTGGCGGTCGTCGGTCTCCGGGGCGAACGCGCCGTCCGGGTCGCTGGAGGCGACCTTCTCGGCGCTCTCCAGTAGGAACGTGTAGTCGCTCTCGGCCGCGTCGCCGGTGCGCCCGCTCAGCGCCGCGTAGGCGGCGAGCGGCTCCACGTCCGCGTCGAGTTCGGCGGCTGTCCGAACGACGACTGGCCGGTCCGCTTCGGCCTGCTCGACGAACGCCTCGCGGGAGAGGTCGAGACTCATGCCGACCCCTCCGTCGCCCGGGTCGCGTTGCGGACGAACCGCTCGACGGCGTCGTGATCCTTCCGGCCGCCCTCGGACTCGACGCCGCTGGCCACGTCGACGGCGAACGGGTCGACCGTTTCGACGGCGGCCGCGACGTTCTCGGGCGTCAGTCCGCCGGCGAGGACGACCGGAACGTCGAGCGAGTCGACGAGGTCGCGCGTGCGCTCCCAGTCGTGAGTCTCGCCCGTGCCGCCGCCGCCGTCGGCGTCGACGGAGTCGACCAGCAGAGCGTCGGCGTGGGCCGCGTAGTCCGCGATGTCGGGCGCGTCCGCCGAGACGACGGCGACGATGGACTGGGTGATCCGGCTGTCGAGCGCGCCCAGTTCCGCCGGCGAGAGCCCGTCGTGGACCTGCACCGCGTCCGGTTCGACCGCGTCGACGCGCGTGACGGCCTCCTGGACCGTCGTCGGCATCGTCACGAGGACGCTGGTCACGAGCGGCGGGACGCCGTCGACCAGGTCTGCCGCCGTCGCTTCGTCGACTTCGCGGGGCGTGTCTACTGGGACGCCGTGGATGACGCCGACGGCGTCGGCTCCGGCCGCGACGACGGCGTCGCGGTCCTCGTCGTCGGTGACGCCACAGATCTTCACGCGCGTCATGCCCCGACCAGGTCGTCGAGCTTCGCCGCGGCGTCGCCGGACTCGATCGCGTCTCGCGCCAGCTCGACGCCCTCCTCGTGGGTGTCGGCGACGCCGGCGACGTAGATGGCCGCGCCGGCGTTGGCGAGGATGATGTCCCGCTTCGCCCCGGTGAGCTCGCCGGAGACGATACCGCGGAGGTCGGCCGCGTTCTCCGCGGGCTCGCCGCCCGCGATGTCCTCGATGTCGTGGGTCTCCAGGCCGATGTCCTCGGGCGTGATGGTGTACTCCGCGATCCGGTCGCCGGTGACCTCGGCGATGGCCGTCTCGCCGTGGATGGCGATCTCGTCGAGGCCGCTGCCGTGGACGACGAGCGCGCGTTCCACCTCCAGACGGGCCAGCGCCTCGGCCATGACCGGGACGAGGTCGGGGTCGTAGACGCCGAGGACCTGCGCGTCCGCGTCGGCGGGGTTGGTCAGCGGCCCGAGGATGTTGAAGACGGTCCGGATTCCGAGTTCCTTGCGCGGACCGATGACGGCCTTCATCGCCGGGTGGAACACGGGCGCGAGCATGAAGCCGATGCCCTCGCGCTCGATGGTCTCCTCGACGTCTTCGGGTTCGGCCTCGATGTCGACGCCGACCTCTTCGAGCACGTCGGCGCTCCCCGAGGCCGACGACACGGAGTAGTTGCCGTGCTTGGCGATCGGAACGCCCGCCCCCGCCGCGACGATCGCGCTCGTCGTCGAGACGTTGATCGTGTTGTAGTCATCGCCGCCCGTCCCGCAGGTGTCGACCATCCCCTCGCGGTCGGGTCGGATGGTCCGCGCAGCGTCGCGCATCCCCTCCGCGAAGCCGGCGATCTCGGCTTCGGTCTCTCCTTTCGCCCGCAGCGCCGTCAGCAACGCACCGATCTGAGCGTCGGTCGCGTCGTCGAAGACGGTCGTCGCGACGCGGCGCGCTTCTTCCTGTGTCAGGTCCTCTCCGTCGGTGACGCGTTCGATATACTCCTTCATTGTATTCACCAATGGACTTTTTCGTGTTGTGATGTACAAATCCGTACATCGACTTAAGCCTATCGGGCCGGTACGTCTCCGAGGCGGGTGTGGGGCCAATCAACAGACGCCGTGGCGATACCGAATTCGAAACCTTCAATTATACCCCCGGGATACAATGAGGTGTACCTCGCAGTGAGGGTTCGTGGTCTAGGTCGGTTATGACACCTCCTTGACATGGAGGAGGCCGGCGGTTCAAATCCGCCCGAACCCACTCATTCTGTCGCGAGCATCCCGCGAGCGACGAAATCGTGCGTGAGGGCGATTTGAACCCTGTAAGGCGAGCGACGCGGATCTTCATTCGGTTCACAATCCGTCCGACCCATTTTGTGGATGTCACCGGAGAACGTCGCGAGTCTCGGTTCGTGTCACGATCTGTTCGGACTCGTTCTATCGACTCTTCGCGAGCGAACGGTGTGCGTTCGAGTCACGACAGCGTGGACGCGAGTCGGTAATGGAACAGATACGCAGGACGGACGGGCTTTTGAAGGTGTCTGCGACACATCTAGAGATATCGAAGTTTGGTCGGCTTAATGTGTGGTTTCGCGGTTACGGGCTCCATATCGCCCATCTGTCCCACGAACCTTATTACCCACTTATGTGGATAAGTGACGGATAGTGATAGGGGCTCCCGATTGAGTAGCGCATCAAGCAGACCGCAGTCGGCGGCTCTCGCTACCCCACGACATGACATCGACAGTCTTCAAACAGCTGTATCGGTCGGCGCTCGCCGATTCGGAGCGACTGGACGAGGATTCAGTGCTCCTCGACATCGGCGCGAAAGACGGCAAGATAGCGTCGGCGCTGGCGGACGCGATCGGCTGTCGGGCGATCGTACTCGACATCGACTTCGACGAGGACGCGACGGATCGCGACTGCGATCTTATCAGAGGCGACGGGACGGAGATTCCGCTTCCGGACGACAGCGTCGACGCCATCGTCTCGAACATGGTGTTCGAGCACGTCCCCGACGAGGAGGCGCTCATCGCCGACACCGCGCGCGTCCTCTCTGACGACGGCGTGTTCATCTCGATCTGTCCGAACCGCGCTTGGCCGGGCGACGGGCACGGGTATCCGCTGGGGATGCCGTGGTTACCGGAGTCGATCGGCGGCCGTGTGGCCCGGCCGTACGACCAGAAGTACGAGCGCGGCGAGGGCTGGTACAGGGAGGCGTACCACCCGGTGTGGTCGATCACCGTCCGCAGGGAACTGAGCAGGTACTTCGAGACCGTGGAGTACCGATCCGGAGACCTGCTTGACCTCGATCTCGACGCGTCGAACGGGAAACAGCGGTTACTGGAGACGTTCGCAGAGCCGCTCGAACTGGCGTTTTCCTCGCGGCTCGGGCGGCGACTCGTCGAGGCGGTGTTTCCGACGCCGGTGTACGTCTCGAAGCATCCGAAGCGCGGCAGGCGGCGTCCGAACGGGTGAGTCGCTGGCTCGTTTCACCTTCCAGAACTTTCTTGATGAAACCCTGACAGTGACAGGTATGGACAGCCTCGACACGGCCGACTCGTTCGAACAGTTCGTCCTGCTCTCGGTCGTCGAACTGACCGTCGCGGGAGAGACGCCGGTACACTCCTACGACGTGGCCCAGACGGCGAAGGCACACCTCGACGACCTCGAGCGAGAGCCATTCGGTGGCGTCGAGCGGCAGGAAATCATCGCGGCGCTCCGGACGCTCGCCGACGCTGGCCTGTTGACGAAAGCGCGGACGGAGTCGGCGACGGGGAAGGGGCGACCGGCCTACGAACTGGCGGTCGAACCGGAGGAGGTACTGACGATGCTCGAGGGGGCGGAGTCGTTCGGTCCCTACGTCGAGACGATTCGAGCGGAGACCGCGGACTAGACCACGCTGACGCCGCGTCGCTCCTGTTCGAGCGCGGGCGGCTGCCCCGCTTCGAGGCGTTCGAGACGGTCGACGATGGTGTGGACCGTGTCGCCCTTGGTGCAGGGCGCGACGTGGGCGAGCTCGTCACCGTCGTACTCGGCGAGACCCATGACGGGGAGCGTCATCGCGTCGTAGGCCGACTCGGCGGCCTCGGAATCCACCTGCGTGCGCTGATAGAACGACTCGAACGAGACGTTGTTCGAGAGCGCCCACTGCTTGAACTCGGCGACGCGGTTCAAGATGAACTGCCCTTCCGCCGTTCCGGCGGCGGCCGACTGCGGAGCGATCTGCTTGCCCCAGACGATGACGTTGAAGCTCGCGATCTGGTCGTTCTCTTCGAGCGTATCGAGGCGGTCGATGACCTCCTCCTGGCGTTCGTGGGCACCGTCGGGGAGCATCGACCGGACGTAGAGCTCGATGTGAGGTGTCGGGATAGTGTCAGTCATGGCTGGTCGATGCAACTCTCGGCTGACACATATAGCTACTGTGGGAGGTGACGGCATACGCCGGATTGGGCGCTCGGTAGCCCTATTGTGGGAAATCGTGACATTCACTCAATGGTAGCGTTTCCAGTTGCTGGACGAATTGCCGCGTGAGTTAGGGCTGTAAAACGGGTTAGCGTCCTGACCGTTCCGTGCTATCGTCACTCGTTCGGACCCGGAGCGTTTCGTGGATACCGAGGACGAGTGCGGGGACGACGACGATGAAGATGTGTTCCTCGACGGGGATGCCGAGCAGGTCGACGCCGGTCCGGAGGTCGATCGAGAAGACGCCGACGGTGAGAGTGTACCAGTCCCAGACGTACGCGATCGGGTAGAGAACTGCGATGGTCCGGGCCGCCTCGCGGAGCGCGCCCGCCCGCCACAGCAGCGCGAGGGCGACGCTCCCCCAGACGACCTCGGTGACGAGGTAGGTGTACGGACCGAAGACGCCGATGTCAGGGAGCACAGCTAAAGGTTGGTTCCAGCGGCCTAAAGCTTGGCCCGTCTCCCGATTCCCAGGAACTAAACCAAGGTTGATAACCCTTCACGTAGAACCTCGAACTGTGAAGCACGATGGATATTGCTGATATCGCCACCAGAGAGTTTGTCGAGGTTGACGCCAACAAGCGCCTGGGGAAGGTTCGATCTATCTTCGAGCGCGAGAACCCCAAGGGCATCATCGTCACGGACGACGGTGCGTACGCTGGCGTTATCACGCAGAAACAGTTGGTCCAGTCCCACGTCGAGGACAACGCGAAAGCGGGGGCGATGACGCGCTCGGCCCCGAAGGTCGGGCGCACCGACGACGTGCGCGAGGTCGCGCGCGTCCTCGTCGAGGGCGGGGTGAAACTCGCCCCCGTCTTCGAGGCCGGCGAGCTCTGGGGAATCGTCACCGAGGACGATATCCTCGACGCCGTCCTCGAGAACCTCGACGCACTCACCGTCGAGGACATCTACACGCAGGACGTCATCACGGTCTCGGAGGACACCAACGTCGGGCAAGTCGTCAATCTCCTCCGGAAGCACGGCATCTCCCGGCTCCCCGTGCTCGACGAGACCGACAGCCTGACCGGCATGGTTACCCGCCACGACATCGTCGACGTGGTCGTCCGCGACATGAATAAGGCGACCCGCGGCGACCGCGCGGGCGAGATCGAGCGGGTCCTCGACCTCCCGGTGTACGACGTGATGAACAGCCCCGTCGAGACGGTTCGAGTGGGCGATTCCGTCGAGGACGCCGTGGCTCGAATGCTCGAAAACGACTTCGCCGGCCTCGTCGTCACGCCGGAAGACGACGACAGCGCGGTCGTCGGCATCCTCACGAAGACCGACGTGCTCCGGGCGCTGACCTACACGGAGGAGGAACACATGGACGTGCAGATCACCAACATCACCCTCCTCGACACCATCTCCCGGGAGGACATCCGAGCCGACATCGAGACGGTGGCCGACAAGTACCAGGCGATGCAGGTCCAGCACGCCCACGTCCGGTTCCACGAGCACAAGGAGAAACTCCGCGGCACGCCGCTCATCCAGTGTCAGATCCGCCTCCGAACCAACAAGGGGCAGGCCGCCGGCTCCGGTGAGGGATACGGGGCCGAGACCGCCTTCAACGTCGCGCTCGACAAGCTCGAACGGAACGTCCTCGAACTGAAGGGCGTCCAGGCCGACGAGGAGTACCGCGGTCAGCTCCTCCGCAAGCTCGGCGAACTGTAAGGCGATACCCCCGTTTTCGCGCTCGCTCTCTCGCTTTTCCCGGCCGACAGGAGGGTCCGCTCGCCGGGCTACCGGTCCGCCACTTTGACGAGCTGTTTCCCGATGTTGTCGCCCTCGAACAGTCCGAGGAACGCGTCCGGCGCGTTCTCGAGCCCCTCGGTGACGGTCTCGCGATACGCGATGTCGCCCGCGGAGACCCACTGCCCGAGCCGAGTCGCGGCCTGCTCGAACCGGGGTTCGAAGTCGGACACCAGGAACCCCTCGACGGTCGCCCGGGTCTGGATCACCTGCGACAGCTTCCGCGGTCCGACGGGCATCTCCTCGGCGTTGTACTGTGAGATCTGTCCGCAGACGGCAACGCGCGCGTCGGTGTTGAGCCGGGTGAACACCGCGTCGGTGATCTCGCCGCCGACGTTGTCGAAGTACGCGTCGACGCCGTTCGGCGCGGCCTCGTCGAGCGCCGCGCGGTAGTCGTCGGTCGCCTTGTAGTTGATGCCCGCGTCGAAGCCCAGGTCGTCTTCGAGGAAGGCCACCTTCTCGTCGGAGCCCGCGAAGCCGACGACGCGCGCGCCCCGGAGCTTCGCGATCTGGCCGGCGACCGAGCCGACGGCCCCCGCGGCACCGGTGACGACGAACGTCTCGCCGGCCGACGGCCGGGCCACCTCACGCGTCCCGAAGTACGCGGTCAGACCCGGCATGCCGAGCACGCCGAGGGCGGTCGAGATCGGTGCGCGATCGGGATCGACGCGCGTGAGCGCCGGGCCGGGTGCTGTGGCGTACTCCGCCCACTGGAGGTCGCCGGTCACGACGTCGCCGGCCTCGAACCCGGCGCCGTTCGACTCAACGACCTCGCCGACGACGGCCCCGCGGAGGGGGTCACCGACGTCCCACGGTTCCGCGTACGACTCGGCGGCGCTCATCCGGCCGCGCATGTACGGGTCGACCGAGAGGTACAGCGTCCGCACGAGTGCTTCGCCGGGCCCGGGTTCTGGGACCGGTTCCTCCGACAGGTCGAACGTGTCGCGGCCGGGGGTTCCTTCAGGGCGTTTCGCCAGTCGGTACACGCGATGTGTCTGCGACATCGGTTTCGTTAGCCCGGTCTACCGAAAGGGGGCTTCGAAAGGAGAAAGAACCACTGGTTCAAAGTTTATTTTACATTTTCGACAGGGGTCCCGATCTGTCGAATGGTGCATATGAGCAGGAGCCAAGGGGTGCCCGCCGCGTCGAGAGTACAGTTCCGGTTTGAGCCTTCACCAGCTATTTGACAGCTCCCGGAAAGGTGTCACGTATGCCCTCCCACGGTTCCCGCTCGCTCCCCCTCCTCCTGAGCGTCCTGCTCGTCGGTTCACTGCTCGCGCTCGCCGCGCCCGTCGGCGCAGCGCCGCCGCCACGACCGCTCTGTGACGCCTGCGGCGACCAGTTCGCGACGACCGCGGAACGCCACGGCGTCTCGCTCGCCGTCGAGCGCAGCACGGCGACGGTGGCCGTCCACGAGAACGGCACCGCCACGTGGGTGGTCCGGAACCATCTCGCCGGCGACGGCGCGAGACTGCGGTCGAACGCGACGCTCCGGCGCGCCATCGGCGACCGCGCGATGTGGGACGTCGAGTTCCTGAACGCCACGGTCTCCCGGAGCGGCGTCGTCACGCTCCGGTATCGCGAGCCCGATTTCGCCGAGCCCGCGATCGGCGGGACATTCCGCTCCGGGGCGTTCACCGAGACCTACGGCTATCGAAACATCGACGGTCTCGGCGCGGACCGCCTCGTCGTCGTCGCGCCGCCGGGCACGCGCGTCGGGCGGCCGCTGCCGGACAGCACCGTCTCGTCTGACGGTCGCCAGATGCACATCACGTCGTTCGACCGCGGCGGCATCGTCACGTTCGTCCCGCAAGAGAGCGCCGTCGGCCCGCTCCTGAGCCTGCTCGCGGTAGTGACGATGCGCGGCCCCGCCGTTCTCGGGAATCTCTTGACGAACGTGGCCGTGCCGGCCGCCGCGTTCGGCGTACTGGTCGGTGCGGTCGGCGGCGGACTGTCAACCATACGCCACCGCCTGGCCACCGGCGCGAGGGGAGCGGGCTGCGCACTCGCGGGCATCGGGCTCCTCGTGGCGCTCGCCCCGCTGGTCGCCGGCGGTCTCTCGGTCCTCAGCAGTTCGGTCGCCCCGCTACTTGGTGTCGGAATCGCCTTCGTCGCGCTCGGACTCGGCCTGTCGCGGACCGGACCCGAGTGGGTCCGCTCGTTCCCGGCGCTCGTCGGCGTCGCGGTCGGTGGACTCGCTGTCGCGGTCCTCGCCACCGCCGTCGGGACCCTCGCCGTCGGAATCCGCGGGCTCACGCTCGCGATGTGGACGAGCGCCAGGTTCCTCGTGCCGGTGTTCGCGCTGCTCCCCGCCGGCTACGCGGTCGGCGCGGGCCGACGACGACTCGGCGTCGCGACCGCCGTCCTCGGGTTCGTGCTGGCCCTCGCGCCGACGGCGACGCTGTACTCGCCGTTCTACGGGTTCGGCGTGCTCGTCTTCGTCTTCGTGCTGGGGATGGCCGCGGGCGTCGTCGCGCTGGGCGCGCCGCTGTTCGGCGTGGGCTTCGTCCTCGCGACGACGCGGCCGTCCGACGAAGCGGAGAACGACGCCGCTCGCGGCGAGCAGTGAGCGGCGAGCGGAACCGCAGAAAACGGGACTGCGACGTTACTGGAAGCCGATGCGGCCGCCGGTGCCGGCCTGGCGCTGCGGGCTGGAGCCGCCCTTGAACTCCTCTTCCATCTGCTCGTAGTACTCGCGGATGTCGTCGGTGATGGTCGGGCGGACGCTGTCGATGGCCTGTCGGAAGTGGCGCATCTCGACCTCCTCGGCGTCGTCGGCCTCGCGGAGCGCCTCGATGGCGGCCTCGCGGGCGATGGACTCCAGGTCGGAGCCGACGAAGCCCTCGCTGACCTCGGCCAGTTCGCGCAGGCTCACGTCGGGCGACAGCGGCGTGTCGTCGGTGTGGATCTTCAGGATCTGCTCGCGGCCGTCAACGTCCGGCTCGCCGATCATGACGAGGCGGTCGAAGCGCCCCGAGCGGATGAGCGCCGGGTCGATCATGTCCGGCCGGTTCGTCGCGCCGATGACCATCACGTCCTCCATCTCTTCGAGCCCGTCCAGTTCGGTCAACAGTTGGTTGACGACGCGCTCGGAGACGTTCGACCCCATCTCGCCGCCGCGGCCCGGCGCGAGCGAGTCGAGCTCGTCGAAGAAGATGACGGTCGGAGCGACCTGTCGGGCCTTCCGGAAGGTCTGGCGGATGGCCTTCTCGCTCTCGCCGACCCACTTGCTGAGCAGCTGCGGGCCACGCACCGAGATGAAGTTCGCGTCCGTCTCGTTGGCGACGGCCTTCGCCATCAGCGTCTTCCCCGTGCCGGGCGGGCCGTACAGCAGTACGCCCGAGGGCGGCGTCACCCCCATTCGCTCGAACTTCTCGGGGCTGTTCATCGGCCACTCGACGGCCTCCTGGACCTGCTCTTTGGCCTCGGTCAGGCCGCCGACGCTGTCCCAGGACACCTTCGGGAGCTCGACCAGCACCTCCCGCATCGCCGACGGACTCACCTCGTTGAGCGCGCCCTTGAAGTCGTCGCGCTTGATTATCATCCGGTCGATGAGGCTCGGCGGGATGTCCTCCTCGTCGAGATCGATCTCGGGGAGGTAGCGGCGCAGCGCCTTCATCGCGGCCTCCTTCGTGAGGCTCTCGATGTCAGCGCCGACGAAGCCGTGGGTGTCGGTCGCCAGCTTCGCGAGGTTCACGTCGTCCGAGAGGGGCATCCCGCGGGTGTGGATCTGTAGGATCTCCTCACGGCCCACCTCGTCCGGGACGCCGATCTCGATCTCGCGGTCGAAGCGGCCGGGGCGACGCAGCGCCGGGTCGACGCTGTCGACGCGGTTGGTGGCGGCGATGACGATGACCTGGCCCCGCGATTCGAGGCCGTCCATCATCGTCAGCAGCTGGGCGACGACGCGGCGCTCGACCTCGCCGGTCACGTCCTCGCGCTTTGGCGCGATGGAGTCCAGTTCGTCGATGAAGATGATCGACGGGGCCTCCTCGCTGGCGTCCTCGAATATCTCGCGTAACTGCTGTTCGGACTCCCCGTAGTACTTCGAGATGATCTCCGGCCCGGCGATAGAGAAGAAACTGGCGGAGGTCTCGTTGGCGACGGCCTTCGCGAGCAGGGTCTTCCCCGTCCCCGGCGGACCGTGGAGCAGGACCCCCTGTGGCGGCTCGATGCCGAGCTTCTTGAAGATCTGGGGGTGTTTCATCGGCAGTTCGACCATCTCGCGGACGCGCTGAATCTCGTTCTGGAGGCCGCCGATGTCCTCGTACGTGATGCCACCGCCGGTCTTCTCGAAGCCGGAGATGGGTTCCTCGCGGAGTTCGACCTCCGTGTCCTCGGTGATGAGACAGACGCCCTCGGGGTCCGTCTCGACGGCGATGAGCGGGATGGCCTGGCCGGGCGAGCGCATGAACGGGTGGTTCGTCGAGGACATCACGGGGACGATGTCGCGCTCGACGACGGGGCGCTTGAGGATCTGCCGTTTGACCATGCCGGCGGCGTCGGAGCCGAACTGGACCGACGCCTCCTCAGGGGGCGCGAGGACGAGCTTGTCCGCCTTCTCGGCCTCGGCCTTGCGGATAGTGACGCGCTCGCCGATCCCCACGTCGGCGTTCTGGCGCGTGAACCCGTCGATGCGGACGGTGTCCGTGTTCCAGTCCTGGCGGTCGGCGCGCCAGACCTTCGCCGCCGTCGTGTCGCTGCCCTCGATCTCGATGATGTCGCCGGGCGAGAGCTTGAGGTGAAGCAGCGTATCGGGGTCGAGTCGGGCGATGCCGCGACCCGAGTCGTTGGGGTACGCCTTCGCCACTTCTAATTGGACTTCGTTCATAGTAGAGTCAGCTTATAACGAACTGGGGTAGCCCCGGAGATATGCTTTATGCTACCGGCGGGCAAGACGCCCGGCGACGGATTTATATGTTACCTAATAACATGGGGTCGAGAGCGACAGCGAACAGCGAGGCCGCGACGGGACCGAGCGCGACCGCGGGGTTCTCCGGACCCGACAGGTCAGGGTGTCTGTCACCACACTGCGCCGACCGCCGGAATCGCCTCGTTTCATAAGGCTGGACCCGATAGCGCTGATATGGTCTTTCTCGTCCCCTTCGACGGATCGCCGCTCGCAGACGCCGCGCTCGACCGCGCAGTCGCCTACGCCGCCGCGCTCGACGAGGACGTCGTCGCTGTCGCTTTCATCCCGACCGGCGACGACTACGCCGAACGCCGCCGCCGCGTGGACCCCACTGAAGACTTCGCCGCCGAGACCGCGGCGAGCGACCTCCGACGCAAGATCGAGGAGGCGACCGACGACGCCGAACTCCGCTACGACGACGTGAGCGCCCACTCCACGAGCGAGCTGTCGGCGACCATCCGACAGACCGCTCGCGACGTCGACGCGGGCGTCGTCTTCCTCGGGAGCGACGACAGCGAGAACATCGTCGTCCCCATCGAGGACCTCACCGACGGCGACGGCTACGACGTCCACATCGTCCGCCAGGACTGAGACGGCCGTCGTAACGAGGTCTCGGTGTTCACCCCGCCTCGCCGAACACCGGTACACGACGACGAGCGTCCGTATGACCGGGCTTTTACTCGCGGGGCGCGAGGCCCCGACTATGCGAACACTCGCTTTCGACGGCCGGACGGGCGCGGCGGGCGACATGCTGCTCGGCGCGCTGCTCGCGGCCGGTGCGGACCGCGACGCCCTGTCGCCGGTCGAAGACGCGCTCGACGTGGCGTACGCCGTCTCCGAGGTCGACCGCTGCGGCGTCGCCGCCACGCGCGTCGAGGTGCTTCTCACCGACGACGGCGGTGACGACGAGCAGAGCGACCGCGGCCGCGAACACGGAGACTCGGACGAGGGTCACGACCACGCCCACTCGCACGACGGCGATGGCGGCCACGACCACCAGCACGACCACGACGGGGGTCACGACCACGGCGACCACGACCACGCGCCCGCGGAGGGCCACGGACCCAGTCGGACGTACGGCGAAGTCGTGGACCTCGTCGAGGAGATGCCCCTCCCCGAGGAAGTCAGAGACGACGCGCTCGCTATCTTCGAGATTCTGGGGACCGCCGAGGCGTCGGTCCACGGGACGGACCTGGAGGGGACGCACTTCCACGAGGTCGGGGCCGACGACGCCATCGCCGACGTGGTCGGGGCCTGCCTGTTGCTCGAGGACCTCGGCGTCGAACGGGTGCTGACGACGCCGCTCGCCACCGGCGGCGGGACCGTCGAGATGAGCCACGGGACCTACCCCGTCCCGACGCCGGCCGTCGTCGAGATCGCCGAGCGGGCCGACTGGTCGCTCCGGGGCGGTCCCGTCGACGCGGAACTGCTCACACCCACCGCCGCGGCCATCCTCGCGCACGTCGCAGCGGGCGTCGACTCCCTCCCGCCGCTGCGGGTCGACGCGTCCGGCTACGGAGCCGGCGGCTGGGACTTCGACGACCGGCCGAACGTCCTCCGGGCGTCGGTCGGCGAGACCGCGGGCCGCCTGCGCCGCGACGACATCACCGTGCTGGAGACGAACGTCGACGACGTGTCTCCCGAGGTGCTCGGCGACCTCCAGCGCTCGCTCGGCGATGTCGGCGCGCGCGACGTGTCGGTCGTCCCGGCGACGATGAAGAAGTCGCGCCCCGGCCACATCGTGAAAGTCATCTGCAAGCCCGGGGACGCCGAACGCGTCGCCCGCCGCCTCGCCGAGGTGACGGGAACGCTCGGGGTCAGGGAACACGGCGCGGGCCACCGCTGGGTCGCCGACCGCGAGTTCGAGACCGTCGCGCTCGCCGTCGGCGACGAGACCTTCGAAGTGACGGTCAAGGTCGCGAGCGACGGCGACGGGTCGGTGTTCGACGTGAGCGCCGAGTACGACGACGCGGCGGCCGTCGCCGAGGCGACGGGCCTCTCTGTCAGGGAAGTCAGCCAGCGAGCAGAGCGGATGGTCAGAGAGTAGTCAGGCGTCGTCGCTCTCGGCGTCCGTCGGTCGTTCGCCGTCATCGGTCTCCTCGCCGTCGTCACTCCCCGTACCCCCGTGTTCCGCGAGCGCTTCCTCGACGGTCAGTTCCCCAGCCGCGACGCGCCTTGCGAGCCCCTCCCCGATAGCGCGGTTCGTGTCGCTCGCTTCCCGCGAGCGGTCCTTGATCCGCGTCAGTTCGCCCGCCGTCGGCTCGATGGGCCGGCTCTCGATCTCCTCGCCGTCGAGGCGGGCGATGTTGACCGCGGCCAGTACGTCGCCCATCCCGCGTGCCCCGGACCCCAGATAGGGCGTCGTCCCGGTCTCGTCGACCAGTTCCACCGGGACTGACTGGATGTCGTCGATGATGCGCGCGCCGACGAGTCGCGCACCGTCGCCGATGCGGACGACCGGATCGACCGCGTCCTCGACCTCTCGGCGGACGATCTCACCGGCTTCAGCCGCCGGCACCTGGAACGCGGCGACGACCATCTCCCCGTGCAAGACCGCGATGCCCGGGCGCTCTCCGGGGTCGATACCGATGACGGTCCGCCCGTCGCCGCCCCGGAGCGTCGAAATGGCCGACTCGACGGCTTGCCGGGGGCGGTCCGACTCCGCCCGCACGACTTCGACGCCGTCGGGCACCTCGACCGCGTCGCCGGCCGCGACGACCGCCACCCGCGTTCTCTCGGGCCACTCGTCCCCCGGTTCGATAGTGGTAAACGACACCCCGCGGTCACGGAGTTCGGTGACCACGCCGTGGTAGACCTTGAAGTCCTCGGTGGCGACGACGATCACGCCTCGATTTCGCGGGCTGCGTACTTACAGGTGTGGGCCCGCGTTGACGCCGTCGCGGGAGCTCCCGATAGTTACCAGATACCGTCGAATAGGGCTATTATCACACTGCTATAGATACCTCTTGGAAATAATGGACTTTTTAGTAACAAGTGTGAGAACGAACGGTGATGCATTCGGCACAAGCCGCCGCCGGCGCGTGCCGGGACGAGGACCCGCGATTCGGGGCGATCTGTGGGGGGTATCTCGGCCTGTTGGCGACGCCGCCGGTGGTGCTGCTCGTCGCGTGGACGGTCTCGCGCAGTCCAGTGGTGCTGGCCGTGACGCTCGTCGCCGCGCTCGTCACCGTCGGCCTCGCCACTGCGTGGTGGCTCCGATCCCGGCCGTCGCTGGCGGTGGCCCTCGGTGCGACCCGCAAGCGATGGGCGTTCATCGCGCTCGCCGTCGGCTACGCCGTCGCCGGCTTCGCACAGACTGGCGCGGTCGGCCCCGTCGGACTCGTGGCGGTGGCCTGTGGGCTCTTCGCGTCCGTGTTCGGCATCGCCATCGCAGTCATGTCCCACACGAGATACGCCGTCTCGGCCACCACCGGACGCCCGGAACTCGCCCGCTGGACCGCGAGCTGGCCCGAGCGCGAGCAGCGGCGACGGTTGCGTCACGGCGGGGCGTTCGCCGGCGTCGCCACTGTCGGCTTCGCCGTCGGCACGATTCTGGAGTCCTCGCTGTTGCAGTACACCGGGCAGGTGCTGTTCCCGTCGGGGTTCGTCCTCATCACCACGGGCGGGACCCGGACGGCGGTCGCCACCGACGCGGGCCTCGAAGTCCGCCACCCCGGCGCGCGGCGCTTCTACGCCTGGGACGACCTCTCGGGGTACGACCTCGATTCCGAGGCGCTCGTGCTCACCCGCGAGTGGGGGGCTGATCTCCGGTTCGCGACGGCCGAAATCGACGACGTGTCCCTCGTCGAGTGGACGCTGGCCGAGCGGCTGGACGACGCGTGACAGTGCCAGCGTTTTTATCGGAACCTGACTAACGCTCGGTCGTGAGCGAGTACGTCCCGACCGGGTGCGACGCGATCGACGGCCTGCTGGGTGGCGGGCTCGAACGCGGCGCGGTGACGCAGGTGTACGGACCGCCCGCGGCCGGGAAGACCAACTTCGCGCTGTCGGCGGTGATGGAAGTCGCCGCCGCGGGCGACGCGGCCCTGTACATCGACACCGAGGGGCTCTCGGCAGATCGCATGGAGCAGGTCGCACGCGGTCGGGCACGCGGGACGGCCCAGACGGTCGACGACCTCGCCGGCCGGCTCATCGTCACCGACGCGCTGGACTTCGACGAGCAGGCAGAGGCCGTTCAGGACGCCGCCGAGTTCGCCGCCGAGGTCGAACTGATCGTCCTCGACAGCGCGACCGGCTTCTACCGCCTCCGACGCGACGACGCGGACGGGGGCGAGACGCTCCGCGACGTGGCCCGCCAGATCACGCACCTGCTGTCCCTGGCCCGCAAGCACGACGTGGCCGTCCTCTTTACGAACCAGGTGTTCACCGACCCCGACAGCGACCGCTCGACGGCGCTGGGCGGCCACACCCTCAATCACTGGTCGAGCGCAATCGTCCGCCTCGACCGCTTTCGCGGCGGCAACCGCCGCGCCACGCTCGAAAAGCACCGCGCCAGGCCCGCCGGCGAGACGGTCCAGTTCCGCATCACCGACGACGGGCTGGCGGGCGACGACGCAGTCGATCCTGCGTAAGCGTTCCCGACGCGGATTCGACGGCCCTATCGAAACCGTCCGAGTAGCCGGTTCGCTGTCGCGGAGGGCATACGGCGAGCGGAGCGAGCCGTTTCACCGGATCGAGGCCCGTGGCCGAGATTCCGGCCTTTTTAGCGTAGATTTTTGCGCCGAGCGGTACCCGCAGGCCGCCGACGACGGCCGAGGATACCCGAGGCGGAAAAAGGTACTAGTAGATGAGGTCGTCGTCGTTCTCGACCATGTACAGCGTGCGGGCGGCGATGTTGACGGCGTGGTCGCCGACCCGCTCGATGTCGCGGATCGTCAGCAGCAGCCGGGACACGTCGGCCATCAGCTGTTCGATCTCCTGCTCGCTGGAGTCGGCGTCGATCTCGCGCTCGATGAGGTCGCGCACGACGGTCTCGGAGGCGCGCTCGCAGCGCTCGTCGACCTCGTCGTCGATATCGGCGATGGCGTAGCACTGCTCGGGGTCCTCCTCGGCGTAGGCGTCCATCGCGGACTCGACCATCTCCAGGGTCACGTCGGCGACCTCCTGGATGTCGACCTCGGGGAACACGTCGCGTTCGGCCTCCAGCGAGTACTCGCCGAGGTTGGTCGCGAGGTCGCCCATCCGCTCCAGGTCGGTGATGATCTTGAACGAGGCGGCGATGAACCGCAGGTCGGAGGCGACGGGCTGCTGGAGCGCCAGCAGGTCGATGCAGTCCTGTTCGAGATCGAGATACAGCTGATTGATCTCGTGGTCGCCCTCGATGACTTCGCGGGCCATCTCCTCGTCTTTCTGCTCGATGGCGTCGAGCCCGAGTCGGAGCCGTTCGAGCACGACTTCGGACATGTAGAGTACGTCTTCGCGGAGCGTTTCGAGTCGCTCCTGATACGATTCGCGTGGCATGGTCCGAACTGTTGCCGGTGGTATGTATCAGCCTTTCCCTTGTCCCAATATCTCCCGATACCGGGGCCGGGGCGGCGACGGTCGCACATCAGGGTCGCCGCCGCGTCACTCGGACTCGGGCGTGACCGACTGGGCGGTCTCGGCTTCCCGAACTTCGATGGCCAGCGTCGTTTCCACACCGAGTGCGTCGCCGCCCTCGACGCGCTCGACGCGGAGGAGCACGTCTTGTGGCGTCGCACAGCCGCAGCTGACGAACTCGTCCCACTCGTCGCCCACGGCGACGGCGCCCTCGTGAGCGCGCTTGAGGTACGTCTCGTAGGTGTCCTTGCGGAGTTCGCCGAGGAGCCACTCGGTGTCGACGTGTTCCCACGGGTCGTCGCCCTCGGCTGGTGCGACGGAGACCGTGACGCGTGAGGCCACTGGACTGGTCATGCAGGAACTACGCGTCGAACCGCTATATCCGCTGGGGTCACCGCGGGCGCAGCGGTCACTCGTTCCAGAACGGACCGGTGAAGATGACGAACACGGGGATGATCTCCAGGCGGCCGAGCCACATCAGGAAGATCATCAGCAGCCTGCTGGTGGTCGGAAACTCCTCGTAGCTGCCGAAGGGCCCGAGGAATCCGAAGCCGGGACCGATGTTCCCGAGCGTCGCCAGGCTGGCGCTGACCGCTTCCAGGACCGTCAGTTCGAGGCCGACGCGCGTCGCATCGAGCATGAGCAGTATCGACGACGTGCCCAGGACGATCAGGTACAACAGCGTGAAGCCGTAGATAGCGCTGATGACGTCCTCGTCGATGACCTGTCCGCCGAGGCGGACGGGCCGGACGGCGTCGGGATGGGCCGTCGTGAACAGCTGTCGGCGGAGGCTCTTGAAGACGACGAGCCAGCGGACGACCTTGATTCCGCCGCCGGTCGACCCGGCGGAGCCACCCACGAACATCGCGAACAGCAACACCGCCTGCGAGGTGGCGTCCCACTGCGCGAAGTCGCTGGTGGCGTAGCCCGTCGAGTTTACCAGTGACGCGACCTGGAATGTGGCCTGCCGCAGAGAGTTTTCGAGCGCGCCCTGCGTGACACCGCCGACTTCCAGCGCCGGCGCGGAGCCGGTGAAGAGCAGCCCCCACAGGAGCACTGCGAAGCCGGCGTTGGCGCCGAGATACGCCTGGAACTCGCGGTCCCTGAAAAACGAGAGGTAGTCGTCCCGGAGCATGAAGTAGAACAGCGCGAAGTTGGTCCCGGCGACGAGCATGAACGGAATGGCGAGCCACTGCACGGCCGGCGAGAACGCGGCCATGCTAGCGGCCTCCGGCGAGAAGCCGCCCGTCGGGAGCGTCGTGAAGCCGTGTGCGACCGCGTTGTACACGCCCATGTTCGGGGCCGCGCCGACCGCGTGGAGCGCGAGCAACAGGACCACGTACAGCACCGTGAAGCCGATGTAGAACAGCCAGAGCAGGCGGGCCGTCTCGGCGATCTTCGGCGTTAGCTTCTGGAGCTCGGGGCCGGGGGCCTCCGACTCGATCAACTGCGCCCCGTTGACGGCGGCCTCCGGGAGGATCGCGACCATCAGCACGATGATCCCCATGCCACCGAGCCACTGGCTCAGCTGTCGCCACATCAACAGGGCGTGAGAGTGCTGTTCGAAGGAGATCTCCACCGTCGCGGTCGCGCCGGTGGTCGTGAACCCCGACATCGACTCGAAGAGGGCGTTGACGGGGTCGCCCAGCGCCGACTCCGTGCCGTAGCCGGCGAGGACGTACGGGATCGCGCCGACCAGCGCGACCGCGCCCCACGACAGCGCGACGAGCAAGAGCCCCTCTCGCGGGCCGAGTTGCGGGTCGTCGTCCAGGCGTTCGAGACCGAGCCCGATGGCGACGGTAATCGCGATGGATGCGAGAAAGACGATGGTGTCGTCCCCGTAGACGAGGCTGATTCCGAGCGGGACGAGCATGGTCGCGGCGAGGTACTTGAGTATCGTTCCAGTGAACGCGACGCTCTGCTGCCAGGCTACGCGGACCGACACGGCGGGTCACCCATTGGACGACCGTGACGCGCCGAGCGCGAAAAATCCCCCGTTCCGCGACCGGTGTAGCCCGGCCACGGCGACGGGCCCCACGCTCAGAGCATGTCGCTCACGGTGTCCAGGCACTCGGCGTCGACGAAGACGACGACGTGGTCGTCGCGCTGGACGACCGTATCACCGCGCGGGATGACCAGTTCGCCGCCGCGGCTGATCGCGCCGACGACGACGCCGGACGGGAACTCCTGGATCGACTCGCGGATCGGGCGGCCGGCCAGGACGCTCTCTTCAGTGACCTCGATTTCGAGCACCTCGGCGCGGTCGGACTCGATGATGGCGACTTTCTCGGCGTCGTACTCGCGCGTGAACCGCGTGATCTCCTCGGCGGTCGCCTCGCGCGGATTGACGGCGACGTCGACCCCGACGGCCTCGAACAGGTCGACGTACTCGCCGGCGTTCACGACAGAGACGGTCCGCTGGGCCCCGAGTCGCTTCGCGAGCAGCGCCACCAGGAGGTTCTTCTCGTCGCTGTCGAGCGCCGCGACGACCGCGTCGGCGTCGGCGATGTGCTCGCGCTCTAGGAACTCGCGGTCCGTCGCGTCGCTTTCGAGGACCGTCGTCCCTTCGAGTTCTTCGGCGAGTTCGCGGGCTCGGTCGTGGTCGTGCTCGACGAGGCGCGGCTTGATACCGCGGTCCTGGAGCAGCGAGGCGGTGTGATAGCCCACGTCGCTCCCGCCGATGACCACGACGTTCTGGGTCGCGTTCGAGTCAGGTGCGATCGCGGCCGCGAACGTCCGGACGCTCTCGGGGCTCCCGATGACGACGATGTCGTCGTCCGCCCGGATCACCGTCTCCCCGCGCGGAATGATCACGTCGTCGTCGCGCAACACGGCGGCGAACGTCAGCGACTCGTAGCGGTCGGCCTCGGCGACCGTCTGGTCGGCGATGGGACTCGATCCCTGGATCTCGAACTCCGCCATCTGGACCATGCCGTTGACGAACGTCTCCACGTCGCGCGCGCCGGGGAGCCCGATGACGCGAGCGATGTTCTCGGCGGTGAGCAGGTTCGTCGCGACCATGTGATCGACGCCGAAGGCCCGGCGAGACTGCTGCCAGGTTCGCAGGAACTTCGCGCTCTTGACCCGCGAGATGGTGAAGGCGTCGGCGATCGTCATGGCCGTGCCGCAGGTGACGATGTTCGTCTCGTCGTCGTCGGTGCTGGCGATGAGCACGTCGGCCTTCTCGATACCGGCCTCGGCGAGCGTATCGAGATCCGCCCCGTCGCCCTCGACGCCGAGGATGTCGGCGTCGTACATCAGGCTCTCGACCCGCTCGCCGTCGATGTCGATGACCGCGACTTCGTGGTTGTCGGAGAGGCTCCGGGCGATACTGGATCCCACCTCGCCCGCGCCGACGATCACGACGTACACTGTCGCTCCTCCGCCTGGTTCATGTCCGACGGCTTCCGGCCGGCCGGTGAAGTGTATTTCCATCCCGCCGGGACGCGTCGCTCGTGGGGAACTCGGCGCTCGACCGGACGCTACGGCTCGTCTCGGAGCGGCGTGTCGATCCAGGAGTAGAGCGGCGACTGGCGATAGAACCGTTCGACGGCGTCGAACGACTCCTTGGTCTCCTCGATCGCCCGCCGCATACTGGCGTAGTCGGTCATGCTCACCCCTTCGGGACAATCCCGTTTGACTATACGTACCCTTACGCCGCGGCGAATTTCGGTATACGCCGACTTCTCGGCGTACGCGAACACGGTCTCGCGCACGGCCGACTCGGTGTGAAAATCACCGGACTCCGCCGCGGCGGGCTCTCGGCTATCAGTGAGTACCAACTGTCTACCCGTCCGCGAGATTCACCGGCGAACCGCTCACTCGCCGAACGGGCCGTATTCGAGGCCGAGGCCGACGAGGTTGACCGCTGCGAGTCCGAACAGGACGACGGCGCTGAGCGCTGGGGGACTGACGATCAGGGCGGGGAGACTGCAGACCGTCGCCACGCACGCGACGGCGAGTGGGCTGACGGGACGGCCGGAATCGGGCTCGCGGTCGGGAGCGTCGAGAAGGTGGTCGATGTCGCCGAACGAGGGACCGGTCTCGACCAGTTTCTCGTCCCGGTCGTACTCGACGAGGCCGACCGAATCGAGCCGCGGAAGATGACTTTGACACAGCGAGATATAGACGCTGTCGTAGAGGTCGTCCTCGTCGGTATCCGGGTCGGTCACCTCGCGGGCGACCGCTCGACCGAGGTCGCTGACCGGGAGACTGCCGTCACGGCCGGCGAGATAGTTGAGACAGGCGCGACGACGTTCGTTCCCCAGGATATCGAACGCCGTGTCGTCGTCGATTCCGGAGTTGTCAGGCGTGACCGTCCGCTCTTCGACCTCACCGACGCTTGCGAGTCCGATAACTGGTGTCATACGGTTGAGTGTCGTCCGGTCGTCACGTCGTGCGATCTGTCATGTTCTACGCGGGGCTCACTTCACACGCCCGACAGCCGACGAGACGAGGTCGGCCGTGTGACGTTCCGAGGGCGTCGACAGCCAGTGACCCAGTCCGATCCCCAGGAACAGGACGCTGGCCAGTATCGCGAGCCCGACGCCGGAGAGGGCCGGGAGGAAGAGGCTACCGATCCCCAGTCCCGCGGTGGCGAGCACGACCCCGGCCGCACCGAGAGACCGCGTCGACACGTCGGTGTCCCGAGACTCGGCCGTCGTCGCGTCACGGTCCCGGGACTCGGTCGCAGCCCGAGCCGGCGTCTCGTCGGTGGGCGTCGACAGGAGCGACGGCTCCTGATCCAGGTACCTGTCGAATGCGCTCGCGAGCGGCGTCGGTTCGACCAGTCCGCGGTCCTGGTTGTAGTTGACGACGCCCGCGTCGTCCATCTTCGGGAGGTGGGACTGGTACAGCGCGATGTACACGCGCTGGCGTTGCTTCGACCGGAGCGCGTCGACCGTGGTGTCGTGCTCCAGCGCGGCGATGTGCTCGGCGATGTCGCTCATGTCTGCCGGCTCGTCACCGGAGTACTCGTGCAGATACTTGAGTACGAGGCGGCGACGACGACATTGGAGGACGTGGAAGATGTCGTCGCGCGTGAGTTCCTCGTCTGTCTCTAACTCGTCGTCGGAACCGGCTGCGGAGGGTTCTGTAGTCGTCTCAGCTATCGACATGTTCGTCTCACCCTTTGCTACCCACCCGACATATACCGGGCCGACTGTTCCGCCGGTTGCGACTGTTTCACCGTTTTACCGGGGAGATAACGAACGGTTTACCGTCAGTTCACAGCGAGAGAACCGGACATATGGGCCCACAGTAGCCCATTTTCGGCACGTTAGCCGATGCTTCGGTTCGGCCGATCGTTTCGAGACAGATAGACAACCGTTTTCGCGTTTCTGCTGGAGATTATGTAGGATACCGAACCGTTTCGCGCAAATCCGCCAGACACATGTCAGAGCTGATAACATACCTCGAATATCGAATTCGACCATGTACGGGCTTGAGGAGGACAAATTCGGCCAATTCGAGGTGATGCGGAGGGGTGTCGGGATCGCGGACGAGGAATCGACTCGTTCACGTGATGGTCCTGCGAGCGAGTGAAGCGGGCGCGAGCGCCGGGTGCGGAAGAGAGATGTGACTATCGACCGGGCTGGCCCGGATGTCCGTGGCGGAGAGTTATCCGCCCGGTGTGGGCGGCCGTCCGTCGGTCGGATTCGCAGCGTGAGTGGGCGTCGCGGCGGCGGGCTTGGCCCGCTCCAGACAGATGAGGTTCTCGCGTCCGAGGCGAATCTTTACGACGTCGTCGGCGTCGGCCATGCTCGAGAGCAGCCGGCTGACCTTCGCCTTCGACCAGTCCGTGGCCGCGACGATGTCGCTCTGGTGCATTCGGCCGCTCTCGGCTTTCAGCATCATCGTGACGAGTCGCTCGTCGGGGACGAGTTCCGTGTCGGCACGCTCGAACACGTCACTCGCGCACTCCGCATCGGACATCGGTTCGTCCGGTGCCCCACGCTGTTCGTCGCCGGCCTCGATCTGCCTATTGATCTCGATGATTTCCCTGTCGAATTCGAGCGAGCGGTAGACGAACAGCCTGAGCGACGCGGAGAGATCCGTGAGCGAGCCGCGCCTGATCGCGGCGACCGTCAGCCCGATTCCGATGACGAAACCGAGGAACGCGGACGTGACCCACGCCGGTGTGAGCGCGCTGTTCGGGTCCGTCCCCCAGGTGACTTCCTGCTGATCGCTGAGCAAGTCGCCGTCGGAGTCGGACGCGAGCGGCGACGTTCCGGTCGTCGAGACCTCGGTGCCGTCGCTGAGGCCGTCGCTGTCGGTGTCGACCGTCAGCGGCGACGTTCCGACCTCCAGTTCGCGGCCGTCGGCGAGGCCGTCACCGTCGGTGTCGGAGACCGTCGGCTCGGTCCCGGCCCGGAGTTCCGCGCCGTCGCTGAGGCCGTCGCCATCAGTGTCGACCACCGTCGGGTTCGTCCCGAGCGAGCGCTCGCGCCCGTCGGCGATGCCGTCCCCATCGCTGTCGGCCTTCGCCGGGTTGGTACCGATCTTCAGTTCCGTCCCGTCCAGCACGCCGTCACCGTCTGTGTCGGCAACTGTCGGGTCGGTCTTCCCCGAGACCTCCCGCTGGTCGGTCAGGCCGTCACCGTCGGTGTCGATCGCCGACGGGTTCGTTCCCACCGCCAGTTCGCGCTCGTCGACCAGTCCGTCCCGGTCCGTGTCGGCCAGCGTCGGGTCGGACCCGCCCCGTACCTCGGCGGCGTCGACCAGTCCGTCCTCGTCAGTGTCGGCGATGGACGGATCGGTCCCGTACTGGTGCACTTCCGCACCGTCGGTCAGCCCATCGCCGTCGCTGTCGGCGGTGGTCAGGTTCGTCCCCAGTTCGATCTCGTTGCTGTTGTTGAGACCGTCGGCATCGAGGTCCCCGGTCCGCTCGATCGCCTGAAGCGGGACCGTCTCGGCGTCGAGCGTCGCGTTCGAACTCGCGTTAGAGAGAGAGACAGTGAGCGACGCGAGTCCGTCAGCGCCCGGGGTCGAGAGGTTCACGTGTCCGTCGGGGCCAACGGGCGCACACGAGACCGATCCGTTCGCGCGCAGACAGACCGACGCGTTCGCCCCCGGTGAGACGACGCTCGTCGCGATTTGATAGCCGCTGGCGCGCTCGCCGTCGATCCGTTCCCAGACGAAGGCAGTTCCGTTCGGTCCGCGATCGACGGCCTGTGTCGGCTGGACCGTCGCTATCGCGGGTCCGCTCTCGTTCGTGACGACCGTCGCGTTCTCGGCTTGCGGAGCTGCACTATTGGCTGCGACGACACCGACGGAGAGAGAGACGACTGCGACCAAGAGGAGAAACGTGCATAGTCCACTGACGATTCTGTATCCCATACCATATGACTGTCAGAGCGGAATAATATCCTTTTTGGCACAGCATCACCGATCGGACGAGGACTGGCATTACCGATCAACGTCTCCGCTCGTGTGGTTAATCGGTTGATAGATGTAGTAATCACGCCTTATCTCCGCACTCTGTTCGATTCCGGTACCGAGTTACCACATTCGACTCGCTTACTCCGTGGGCACGTCGAGTTCCGACCCGAGGACCTGATCCAGCCCGCGGCGGATCCGCTGTGACACTGCCGACGGCGAAATCCCGAGTTCGTCCGCCAGCTCGGCCTGTGAAATCCCGCGTGGAACGTCGAAGTATCCCTCGCGGTGCGCGGTTTCGAGCGCCGTTTGCTGGTCAGCGGTCAGACCACAGACGCCAGCGTTCGACCCGCCACCCGTCCGGTACAGGCGGTCGAGTCTGAAGGTGACGTTCCGGTCGGTACAGACGGCCCGGAACTCCGAGAGCGCCGTCCGTGAGACGAACTGCGCGCAGACCTGCCACTGTCCGTCGGCGGTTCGCATCTCGAGGACGCGACCGCCCGAACGGACGAGCGACGGTGTGATCCGTTCCGCCTCGCCGGTTACCTCGACGCGATAGAGCCGTCTGCTCGGACTGCGGTCCAGTACGGCGGGGTCGGTAACAGTCGCGTCCGCGCCGAGTGCCGCCTCGAATCCCTCGAAGTCGTCGCCCTCGACGGCGACCACCAGCAGTGTCGATTCGCCGTCGGCCACCTGTTGTTCCAGGGAGACGGTTACGTCACTGCCGGACGCAACGGCATCCGTCAGGACCAGCCCGGCGTGGCTGAGACAGAACTCCACGCCGAGTGGCTCCCGTTCCCGACTGCTCTCCGATGACGTATCCCGTTCCTGCGAGAGCGGCGCGGGTCCGTGGGTAGTGTCGTCGGGCGGGCGAGCAGTTTCGGTGGTCGACCCCTGGTCGGCGGTGTCGCGCATACAACAGTACAGTCGTAATGGACAGAAGCCCATTGCTACTATACAGATAGTGAAGTACCCGCGAAAGTACTATGCTGATAGCGATACTCTGGGGTGAGCGTCTCGCCGGTGAGAAACGTTCACGTCGATCGCGCCCGACGGTGTTCGTATGGGCGATCCCGCCTGTTATCGCGACTACTGCCCCGCCTGCGACATGCAAGTGACGATCACCGACGGCGAGTGCCCTGACTGCGGTGCCTCGCTGGAGACACACGACTCGTAACCGCTCGGGCCCGGCGATTGTTCTATCAGATCTTCACCGCAAAACGAATGGGTTGGGGCGGATTCTCACCGGAGCGAGACTCACAGCGTTCGTCTCGCAGGGTCCGAATCGACGACCCAGACCAGCCGCTCACAGTGTTCGCGGCAGGGTATGGGTTGGGGCGGATTCGAACCGCCGACTTCCTCCGTGTGAAGGAGGTATCATAACCGGACTAGATCACCAACCCGCTCACCTGTGGCTATTCGAGGGGATGCCTTAAGAATTGCTTTCCGACTACGCCTCGGTCTCTTCTTTCTGGCGGTACGCTCCGATCTTCTCGCGAGCGTCGGCTATCGCCTGCTCGGCTTCGCCCTCGGCCTTCCCCTGCAGTTCCTTCAGGTCGGCTTTCACCGAGTCGAGGCGGCTCGGTTCGGGCTCTTCTTCTTTCCCGGTGAGTTCTCGGAACCGTTCTTCGACTGGTTCGAGTTCCTCTTTGACACCTTTCGTGGCCGTCTCGCCAGCGCGCTTCAGGTAGTACCGGGCGTCCTCGAAGTGTTTGTTCATATCTGTCCCTACGTGAAGGACGAATATATCTCTTGTGCCCGGCTAGTAACAATCGACTACCTGATATACCCACTCTCAGTGACCTACGGCCCAAGTGTCGCCCCTGCCAGCCCTCCGGATCGGGGTGAACTGTTTTCAGCGGGCGACCGTTATGACGAGACATGTTTACGCGGGTGTCGATACCTACACCTTTTCAGGTGGGTCCGGTCAACGCCTACGTCGCGGGCCGAACGATCGTCGATCCCGGCCCGGACAGCGAGGAGGCGTGGTCACGGCTGGTCGAGGCGCTGGAGGCACGCGAACTCGCCCCCGCCGACATCGAACAGATCGTGGTCACGCACCCGCATCCAGACCACTTCGGGTTGGCGAAGCGCTTCGCCAGCCAGGGCACGCGAATCCTCGCCAGTCCGCCGGCCGCACGCATCATGGCGGACTTCGCGGCGCAACTCGACACCGAGCAGTCGTACTTCGTCGACTTCTTCGAGCGCTGTGGGACATCCGCTGAAACCGCCGCGACGGTCACGCAGCTCCCGGAGGCGTTTCTCGCCTACGCGCAGAGCGTCGACACCGACCGCAAACTGGACGCCGGTGACACGGTGACGGTCGACGACCGGATGCTCACTGTCGACACCGTCGAGGGGCACGCCGCCGGTGAACTGATCTTCTCCTACGACGACGAGGGCCGACGCGAGGCGCTCGTCGGCGACAACGTCCTCGGCGACATCACGCCGAACCCGTTCCTCCAGGCCCCGCCGGAGCGCGGAGCCGAACGCCCTCGTGTCCTGCCCGCGTTCAACGACTCGCTGCGGTGGCTCCGCGAGCAGGGACACGACCGCTTTCTCACCGGTCACCGCGAACCCGTCGACTCACCGCGAGAGCGCATCGACACTATCCTCGACGAACACGACCAGCGGACCGACGAGGTCGCGGAGATCGTCGCCGGCGGCGCGACGACCCCGGTCGACGTGATGACGGCCCTGTTCGGTGATCTGCCGGCGACCGAGTATTTCGCCGGACTCAGCGAAGCCGTCGGCCACCTGGACGTACTCGAAGCCGACGACCGCGTCGAGCAGCGTGAGACCGGCGGCGTGTTCGTGTACGAGTCGGTCTGATCGGACGAGATAGGCGAGAACAGCGACAGAAAGCAGAAATCGGGCGTCTACAGCAACTGCGCGGCCTGGAAGGCGATCTCCGAGACCTGGTTGAAGCCGGGGACGAGCAGGAACGTCACGATCGCCGCCCCGACGACGGCCGTGTACAGGCCCATCGGGTACGAGTCGATGGAGCGCTCGCCGGTCGGCTCCTCGATCCACATCGCCTTGACGACGCGGGAGTAGTAGAACAGGCTCAGCGCGCTGTTGATGATGAGCGCGGCGGCCAGCGACCACGCGCCGACGTTCAGCGTCGCCTGGAACAGGTAGAACTTCGAGAAGAACCCGCCGCCGATCGGCAGGCCGGCCAGGCTGAACAGGAACACCGTCATCGCCGCGCAGGCGACCGGCGCTTCCTTGCCGAGGCCGTTGTAGTCCTCGAAGCGGCGGCCGACGCCCCAGTACTCGGCCAGCGCGATGAACAGGAACGCGCCCGTGTTCATGAAGCCATAGACCAGCAGGTGGGACATTCCGGCACTGATACTGAAGCTCAGCCCCTCACCGGAGGCCGACACCGCGGCGAGGCCGATGAGCACGTAGCCGGCGTGGCCGACGCTGGAGTACGCCAGCATCCGCTTGACCTTCTCCTGGGTCGCCGCGGCGAAGTTCCCGATGAACATCGTCGCGATGGCGAGGATCTGGAAGGCCACGACCCAGTTGATCGCCCCGCCGGTGGCGAGCAGGTCGCCGATCGGGAAGGCGACGGCGAAGACGCGGAACGCCAGCACGAAGCCTGCGGCCTTCGACGCCGACGAGAGGAAGCCCGAGATGGGCGCGGGCGCGCCCTCGTAGGCCTCCGGTGCCCAGAAGTGGAACGGCACGGCGGCGGTCTTGAACGCCACGCCGCCGATGACCATCAGGATCCCGACGCCGAGAATCGACATCGGCACCGCGGGCTCGCCGGACTGCGCCTGGACCGATCCGTCGACGATGGTCTGGATGGTCCCGCTGGAGATGGCCGTCGCGATGCCGTCGAACCGGAGGACGCCGGTCGCGGCGTACACCAGCGAGATGCCGTAGGCCAGCACCGCCGAGGACACCGCGCCGATGAGGAAGTACTTCAGGCCCGCCTCGACGCCGCCCCTGTTCTTCTTGAGGAACGCGACGAGCGCGTACGAGGGAAGCGACACAAGTTCGAGCGCGACGAACGCCGTCGCGAGGCTGTTGGCCGCGCTCAGAAGCGTCATGCCGGTCGCCGACAGCATCACCAGCGCGAAGAACTCGGCCTGGTAGCTGTGCTCGGACACGTAGTCGTAGCTCGCGAGCACGACCAGCGCAGTCACGCTGGCGACGATGACCATGAAGAACAGAGCCATCTGGTCGACGACTAGCTGACCGCCGAACAGGACCGGGGTCCCCTGTCCGCCTTCACTCGTCGGGACGCCCGTGCCACCGATGATGAACCCGACGGCCGAGGCCAGCGCGACCAGCGAGCCCACGACGGAGATGCCGGCAAGCGCCGGCGTGTTCGTCGTGTCCGGATCGATGGAGTCAGACAGCAGCAGGACCAGCGAGGCCAGTCCGAGCGCGAGCGCGGGCGCGAGCCCCATCCAGCTCGGTAACTGTGCCATCTATGCACCACCTCCGAGGTCGAGAACCGGGGAAATCGAGTGCTGTATCATGTCATACGAGAGGTCGGGAGCGACGCCGAGCGCGATGACCAGCAGGAGCAACACCGCGAGCGGGGCCACGTCGTGGAACGCGGCCGGGCCCACGTCGTAGTCCGTCTCGATGGCGAACGGCCCGAAGAGGGTCCGCTGCATCGCCCACAGCAGGTAGCCGGCCACGACGACGATGCCGAACATCGCGAGGGCGGTCAGCACCGGTGCCGCGCCGCCGAGCGTCGCGGCGTCGAACGAGCCGAGGAAGACGAGGTACTCGGCCGCGAAGCCGCTCATCAGCGGCAGGCCCATGTAACCGAAGGCGGCGGCGACGAAGATGCCGACCGTCCACGGCATCCGGTCCGCGAGGCCGGACATGTCGCCGACCATCCGCGTGTGCGTCGTGTTGTAGATGACACCGACGGACATGAACATCAGTCCCGAGATGAGACCGTGAGAGATCATCTGGAAGGTCGCCCCGCCCATTCCGTGGGGCGTGAACGCGACCAGTCCGAGGATGACGTACCCCATCGAAGAGATGGAGGAGTACGCGACGATGCGCTTGAGGTCGCGCTGTGCCAGCGCGAGCATCGCGCCGTAGATGACGCTGACGACGCCGACGATGGCGAGCGGCACCGCGAGCTGGCGGGCCGTGTCGGCGAGCATCGTGAAGTTGAACCGCAGCAGGGCGTAGGTCCCCATCTTCAGGAGGACCCCGGCCAGCATGACCGACACCGGCGTCGGGGCCTCGACGTGTGCGTCGGGGAGCCACGTGTGCAGGGGGAAGACGGGCACCTTCACCGCGAAGCCGAAGAACATCATGACGAACGAGAGCGTCATGAGGTTGATTCCGGCGACGGTCGGCAGACCGCTCGCGTTACGGAACGCCTCGGCCATCGCGGGCAGGGCCAGCGACGTGAGGTCGGTGGCGAACACCAGCGCGAATAGGCCGGCGAACATGACCAGCGACGCCACGTTCGTGTACACGAAGAACTTGATCGCGGCGTACTTCCGGCGCGGGCCGCCCCAGACGCCGATGAGCAGGTACATCGGTATGAGCACGCCCTCCCAGAAGACGAACCAGAGGAAGAAATCGAGCGCGGAGAACACGCCGATGAGGCTCACCTCCATCAGGAGCATCAGCCCGTAGAACTGGGACTGACGCTCGTCGATGGGCGTCCAGGCGGAGACCAGCGCGAGCGTGGTCAGGATGGTCGTCAGCGCGAGCAGCGGCATGCTGACGCCGTCGAGCCCGACGTAGTACGACACTTCGAGCCCGCCAAGCGAGATCCACGGGATCTGCTGGCTGAAGGCGATGTCGCCCGGCGAGAGCAGGGCGTTACCGGTGCCGCCGTACTGCGTGAGGTACACCCAGTACATGTAGACGCTGATGAGGGCGGGGACGGCACTGATCCCGGCGGCGAGCTTCCCGGCGTACCGGTTCGGGGCCAGGAAGACGACGCCCGCGCCGAGGAGCGTGATGGCGATGAGTGCGGCGACCCACATTCAGAACCACCCCCCCATGACGCCGAAGAACGCGAGCAGCAACACGAGCCCGAGCGTCAACAACATCGCGTAGTTGCTGACGAGGCCGGACTGGATCCGGCGGATGCGGCTCCCGCCGAACAGGCTCACGCTGGAGACGCCGTTGACGACGCCGTCGACGACGCCCTGATCGAACTTGTCCATCGCACGCGCGACCGGGTAGGTGACACCCGTCGCGAGCCACACCTGATACTCGTCCTGGTAGTAGTTGTGCATGAGTACCGTCTTCAGACCGCCGAGTTTGTCCGTGTGCTCGACCGGATCGGGACCGGCATAGAGGCTCCGGGCCGCGAGCACGCCGGCGAGTGCAAGCCCCAGCGAGATGCCCGCAGAGGCGAGCAGCGTCGGCGTCTCACCGAGCGGGTAGCCCTTCGTGACGTGTGCCACGTCGTGCAGGAGCGTCTCGTAGTGGTGCAGTCCCGTGTTGAGCGCCGCGGGCCAGCCGCCCTCATCGGGGCCGTTGAGCCACACGTGCAGGAAGTCGATGTGCGCCCCGGTCAGTTCCGCGACGGGCTTCATGTTGATGAACCCGATGGTCGCGGCGAGGAACCCGAGGACCGCGAGCGGCCCCTTGACGTTCCAGCGAACCGGAACGGGGTCGCGTGCGGTGTCGGAGCGGGCGTTCCCGTGGAACGTCAGGTAGACCATCCGGAAGGTGTAGAAGCCGGTGAAGAACACGGCGAGCAGCCCCATCGCGTACGCGAGGAGATACGCCGTGCCGAGGCCGCCCTCCGTCCCGAAGCCGTGGATGAGCGCCTCGTAGAGCACCTCGTCCTTGGACCAGAAGCCGGCGAACGGAACGATGCCGGCGAGCGCGAGCGATCCGGAGAGGAACGTCCAGTAGGTCACCGGCATGCGCTCTTTCAGGCCGCCCATGTCCCACATGTTCTCGTTGTGGTGCATGGCGATGATGACCGATCCCGCGCCGAGGAACAGCAGCGCCTTGAACACGGCGTGGGTTGTCAGGTGGAAGACCGCGGCGATGTACCCGCCGGAACCCAGCGCGAGCATCATGTACCCGTACTGGGAGATGGTGGAGTACGCGAGGACCTGCTTGATCTCCTGTTTCACGAGGCCCATCGTCGCCGCGAACAGGGCCGTGAAGCCGCCGACGAGCGCGATGACCGCGAGCGCCGTCGGGGAGATGGCGTAGAAGCCGTACATGCGCGCGACGAGGTAGACGCCGGCCGCGACCATCGTCGCCGCGTGGATGAGCGCCGAGACGGGCGTCGGGCCTTCCATCGCGTCCGGGAGCCACGTGTGTAGCGGGAACTGCGCGGACTTCCCGATGACGCCGCCCAGCACGAGCAGGCCGAGGACCGTGAACCAGGCCTGCGCGCTCATCCCGACGGTGTCGAGCATCGCGATGGACTCCGTCTCGCCATCTATAACGGCGTGCTCGGCCAGCACCGGGAAGCTCTCGGCGACGACCTCACCGCCCTGCGTGACGGGCGCGAACAGGCCCGTGCCGAAGGTCGCGAAGATGCCGACGACGCCGATGAGGAAGAAGTAGTCACCGAAGCGGGTGACCAGGAACGCCTTCTTCGCGGCGCTCGGCGGTCCCGCCTCGCGGAACCAGAAGCCGATGAGCAGGTACGAACACAGGCCCACCAGCTCGAAGAACATGAACGCCATCAGGAGGTTGTTGGCGACGACGAACCCGAGCATGCTCGCCGTGAACAGACCGAGACCGGCGTAGTAGCGCGGTAGTCCGGTCTCGTCCTCGTCGTTCATGTATCCGAGCGAGAAGATGTGCACGAGGAAGGAGATCAGACAGACGATCAGCAGCATGAGCGCCGACAGCGGGTCGAGCAGCAGTCCGAATCGGAGTTGCAGGGACTCGACGCCTGCGACCCACGTGTAGACGAACTGGTTGTACGTCTCACCGCCGGCGACGGTCAGCGCGACCCAGATCGACAGCAGGAGCGATCCACCCGTCGCGGTGATCCCGGCGAGCGCGCCGCCTTTCGGCATGCGGTCGCCGGCGAACAGCGCCACGAGGAACGATACGAACGGCAGCAAGACGATCGCCGGAGCGTATGTGAATGCAGCCATCTGTTACCACCTCATCGTCGTCGCCTTCGTCACGTCCACGTCCGTGAAGTTGCGGTACAGGACCAGGATGATGCCGATGCCGATGGCGACCTCCGCGGCGGCCAGCGCCATCCCGAACAGCGCGAACACCTGGCCGGTGAGGTTCCCGTGCTGGAGCGAGAACGCGACGAAGTTGATGTTCGCGGCGTTCAGCATCAGTTCGACGGACATCAGGAAGATGAGGGCGTTCCGTCGGGTGAGGATGCCGAACAGTCCGATACAGAACACCGCCGCCGAGAGCAGCAGGTACGTCTCTGCGGGGATCACGCGTCGTCACCCCCGGTCTCGTCCGACGGGGCGGTCGGCTCGCCGCCGTCCGCGGCGACGGACTGCTGGTCGGTTTCGGTCCCGCCGAACGCGAGCGAGACGATCTCGCCGGCGTCCTCGCGGCGCGCGAGCATCACGGCCCCGACGAGCGCCGCGACGAGGACCACGTCGATGATCTCGAACGCGACGAGGAAGCCCTCGCTCGGGACGGCCGATTCGCCCTCGCCCATGATCGCGCTCGGCGCGATGTCGAACATCGCCGCGCCGAGGCTCTTGGTTATCGCCGCGCCCTCGCCGAAGCCAGCGGGCGTCGGAAACGAGACGCCCATGAACACGGCACCGAGGACGACGAACAGGGCGATCGCGGCCAGTCCAGCGACGAAACTCCCCTCCGTGTGCAGTTCGGGTTTGTTGGTCATGGTGCCACCTCGATCACCGACTCGTCCTCGCGGGTCAGCATCACCGCGAAGGTGATGAGGACGAGGACGCCGCCGACGTACACCAGGATCTGCATCGTTGCGACGAACGCCGCCTGGTTCATCACGTAGAACACTGCGACGCTGACCAGTGACACGCCCAGTAACAGCGCCGAGTGCCAGACGTCCCGGACTAACACGACGCCCGCCGCGCTGCCCACTGTCACCAGAGCGAACAGCGCGAACGCGATTGACTCGTACAGTGCCATCTTACTTGGAGACTCTTGCCGGCGGCCCTTTGAAGATTCCTCTTTCGTCTCGCCAGTAGAGCCACTGTTTGCCGGTATGTCCCCGCGCTCGTGGGCCGCGTGTCAGACGAATCGCGGACCTATCGGTCCGGCAACCAATACGAGGGGATTCGCCGCGCACGTGGGCATCGATACCGCCAATTTTTTACGCCGACCTTCGGCGATGCTACCGTTCCGGTCGCGGCTGACCTCAGTCAGAGCGGTGGTCACCCAACGGAAAGCATGCTGAGAACCAGGTCCCGAGTCGAGGCCTCGAAGACTCGGAAAAAACTGCCGTCTGTTCTACTGGTAGTCCACTTCGCCGTCGCCCTCGCCGATCCACGCGCCCCGGTCCGGTTCGCGGGATTCGAGCGGGTCAATGTCCTTGTACCACGGCACGTTCTTGAGCTGCTCCTTGTCGTAGGCGAACTCGTCTTTCGTGTCCGCGGTGAACTCGAAGTTCTGGGTCAGCAGGATGGCGTCTGTCGGACAGACCTCCTCGCACAGCCGGCAGTAGATACACTGGCCGATGTGGAGGTTGTACTGCTCGCCGTTGCGCTGCTCGTCCATCACGATCTGGATCGTGTTGTTCGGACAGACGTTCTCGCACTGCCGACACCAGATACACCGCTCCTGGCTCCACTTGTGGACGCCGCGGAAGCGGGGGCTCACCTCGGGGGCCACGTCCGGGTACTCCACCGTGAACGTCTCCCCGTCGAGGGCGTGTTTCATCGTCGTCGCCATCGATTTCAGGATTCCAATCATGACAGGTCACCTCCGTTCGCTCGCGTGCGGGACATCAGGCGATCACCCCGACGATGACCGCGGTCAGCAGCAGGTTCGCCAGCGAGAGCACCAGCATGCCCTTCCAGCCGATCTCGATGAGCTGGTCGATCCGGACGCGGGGCACCGCCGAGCGGGCCCACTGCGTGAACAGGAAGACGCCCCAGATCTTGATCATGAACCACACGATGCCCGGCAGGACCGGACCGGCCGGTCCGCCGAGGAAGATGGTGGCGATGATCGCGCCGCCGAGGAAGATGTGGATGAACTCGCCCAGGTAGACGAGCACGAAGTACACCGAGGAGTACTCGGTCTGGTACCCGGCGACGATCTCGGTCGGCGCTTCCGGAATGTCGAATGGGTTGCGGCCGACCTCCGCGAGGTTCGCGATGAGGAACAGCACGAACGCGAAGGGGTTCACGAAGGCGTACCACGACGGCAGCGGGCCGATCAGCGACTGCTGCTGGGCCGCGACGATCTCGCTCATCTGGAGCGAGCCGGCGAAGATGACGACCGACGCCCCCGTGAGGATGAGCGGGATCTCGTACGCGACGTTCTGTGCGACGGCGCGCAGACCGCCGAGGAACGAGTACTTGTTGTTCGACGCGTAGCCGGCCATCACGAGGCCGACGGAGGCCATCGAGGCCGTCGCGAACACGTAGGCCAGGCCAACCTCGGGGTCGGCCAGCTGGATACCGTTGCCCATCGGGATCACGGCGAACCCGAGCAGGGCGGTGCTCGCGATGACCAGGGGCGCGAGGTCCCACGCCGGACGGTCGACGCCCTCGGGGACGATGAGTTCCTTCGAGAGCAGGCGGACGGCGTCTGCCACGATGATGAACAGGCCGAACGGACCGATCCGATTGACCGCGATCCGGTCGGTGAACGCGGCGGTGATCTTCCGCTTGGCCCACGGACCGGCCAGCGCCGTGTTCGTCATCATGAGCGTCCCGATCAGCGCCGCACCGATCAGGCTCATCACGATCATCACCGGCGTGCTGTTGGGATCGAACCCGAGGAGGTTCGCGAGCGTCTCTGGCAGGGGCGCGGACTGCATTAACGGTCCACCTCCCCGAGCACGATGTCGAGGCTGCCCAGCGAGGCGATCATGTCAGGGATGTACTCGCCCTGGGACATCTCCGGCAGCGTCTGCAAGTTCGAGAAACACGGGCTGCGGATCTTGAACCGGGCGGGCTTGTCCGTCCCGTCCGAGCGGATGTAGATGCCGAGTTCGCCCTTGGCGCCCTCGACCGCGCGGTAGACCTCCTTGTCGGGGTCGGGCCGGAGCGTCCGCGGCACGTTGGCCTGGATCTCGCGGTCGTCCTCGGGCCAGTCTTCCAGCAGGTCGACGCACTGGGAGATGATCCGGGCCGACTCCTCGACCTCGCGCATCCGAACGAGAACGCGCGAGAAGTTGTCGCCGCCCTGTTCCGTGACGACGTCCCAGTCGAGTTCGTCGTAGTAGCCGTAGGGGTCGTCCCGCCGGAGGTCGTAGTCGACGCCCGAACCGCGGGCGACCGGACCGGTCGCACCGTACTGCTTGACCTGATCCCGCGAGAGGACGCCGGTGTCGACACACCGCATCTGGAAGATCTCGTTTCCGGTGACGAGGTCGTGGTACTCTTCGAGCTTGTGTGGGAGCCCGTCGAGGAAGTCCCGGACCTTCTCGAAGTACTCCTCGCGGGGCTCCGGGAGGTCCCAGGCGACCCCGCCCAGGCGGAGGTAGTTGAACATCAGCCGCTGACCGGTCAGGTCCTCAAGCAGGTTCTGAACGATCTCGCGGTCGCGGATGCCGTACTGGAAGACGGCGGTGAAGTCGCCGAACACGTCCAGCGCGAACGTCGCCAGCGCGAGCATGTGCGCGGCGATTCGGCACATCTCCGCGGACATCGTCCGGATGATCTGTGCGTACTCGGGGACCTCGATGTCCGCCAGGTCCTCGGCCGCGCGTGCGTAGGCCCACTCGTTGAGGATGCCGGCCGAGATGTAGTCCCACCGGTCGGGGTAGGGCATGATCTGGTGGCGGTACGTGCCCTGCTGGCACATCTGCTCTTCACAGCGGTGCAGGTAGCCGATGTCCGGCTCGAGGCTGGCGATCTGCTCGCCGTCGAGCACCGTCTCGACGTGGAGGACGCCGTGGGTCGCCGGGTGGTGGGGACCGATGTTGACGAACATCGTGTCCGGGTCGTCCTCGCTTCGATGGTCGTCCTGCAGCGGGTTGGCGTTCTCCCGGAGCGGGACGATCTGTGGCTGATCCTGGTTGTAGTCCTGGCTCAGCGGGTGTCCCTGCCAGGTCTCGGGCAGGAGGATGCGCCGCAGGTCGGGGTGGTCGTCGTACTCGATGCCGACGAGGTCGTACGCCTCCCGCTCGTGCCAGTCCGCGGTGTCGTAGACGCGAGCGGCCGACTCGTTGTGCGGGTCGTCCTTCGGCGAGGGGACGACGACCGAGAGTTCCTGCGTGGGGTCGGCGTACTTGCGCAGGTGGTAGATCGACTCGTAGCGGTCGTCGTACTCCTGTGCGGTGACGCAGCTCAGGTGGTCGAAGCCGACCTCCTGTCGCAGCGTCGAGAGGACGTCCTGCACTTCGTCCGGGCGGATGACGAACCCCTCGGCGTTGACGTGTTCCTCGCGGTCGAGGACGTGTCCGCCGAGCAGGTCCGCGAGCGCGTCGTAGTCCAGCCCGTCCTCCGTCGCGCCCACGTCGAGTTCCGTGTCGCGTGATGGTTTTTCAAGACTCATGGATCAGGGGGAATCGTTCCAGTTGTACCGCATCACGAGGTCGTCCTCGTCGATCTCGCTCGCGAGCTTGTCCACGAGCTCGTCCTGTTCGAGATCGCCGAACTGCTCCAGTTCGTAGGGCTTGACCGTCACCGGCGAGGACTCGCCGTTGGCGACGCGCTCCTGGAGCTTGGCGACGCCGTAGATCAGCGCCTCCGGGCGCGGCGGGCAGCCCGGGACGTGGATGTCGACCGGGATGACCTCCTCTGCGCCCTTGATGACGTTGTACCCCTCCTGGAACGGGCCCCCGGAGATGGTACACGACCCCATCGAGACGACGAACTTGGGCTCGGGCATCTGGTCGTAGACCCGCTTCATCCGCGGGGCGAACTTCGAGACGATGGTCCCCGGGACGATGATCACGTCCGCCTGGCGCGGAGAGGCGCGCGGGACCCCAGCTCCGAAGCGGTCGAGGTCGTGCTTGATCGCGTAGGTGTGGATCATCTCGATGCTACAGCAGGCGATCCCGAACTGCAGCATGAACATCGAGGAGCCCCGGACCCAGTTCATGAACTTGTCGAACTTGGTCAGGATGAACGGCGTCGATCCGAACGCTTCGCGCAGCGTCGAGTTGAAGCGGTCGTCGGCCCCGTCACCCATGCGGGCCTCCTGTGTCGATACGTCTTCGACGGCCGGTGGTGTCTGGTCACTACTCATACGTGTCTGCCCCCTTCGTGGCGCGCGGGCTGCGCACCCACTGGACTGCGCCGTTTCGCCAGGCCCACCCCAGTCCGACGACGAGCACACCGATGAATACGACCATCGGCAGGAGCACTTTCGTCATCCCGACCGCGGCGACGGCGTCGCGGTAGATGACCGTCCACGGGAAGATGAGGACGGTCTCGATGTCGAAGATGACGAACAGCAGCGCGACCATGTAGTACTGGATATTGAACTTGATCTGCTGGCTGCTGCCTGTCGGCACTTCGCCGGACTCGTAGGTGGCGCGTTTACCTTGTTCCGGCACGCTGGGCCGCAAGAGGCTCGAAACTGCCATCATGCTGATCGGGATGGCAACTGCCACGACCGCGAGCGCGCCGATGGCGATCCATGGATTACTCATTCCGGTATCTCCTATCGTCTGCCGGTTAGAAGTACTCGCATATAAGGGTTCATTGTTCGGTTTTCCCGCCCCTCGGGGTCGTATAAGGGGCGACACCGCAATCGGCGCTGTCGGCGTCCTCCGGCGGGCCGCGCCGGGTCGTGATCGGCGACCGCGGCTCTCGATACGCATTTACCGGGCCCGGGACATGACAGGATATGGACGCTACCGAGGCAAGCGAGGTGTCGAGTCGGGTGCTCGACGAGATCGGCAGCGCGGTCGTCGCTGACAGGGGATTCTTCGAGACGGTGCTGCTGGGCGTCGTCGCGAAGGGCCACGTCCTGCTGGAAGACGTCCCCGGGACGGGCAAGACGCTGACCGCCCGAAGCGTGGCGACCGCGCTCGGCCTGTCGTTCTCGCGTATTCAGTTCACGCCGGACCTGCTCCCGGCCGACATCACCGGGACGCACGTCTTCAACGAGCAGTCGCGCGCCTTCGAGTTCACCGAAGGGCCGGTGTTCGCCAACGTCGTGCTGGCCGACGAGATCAACCGCGCGCCGCCGAAGACCCAGTCCGCGCTGCTCGAAGCGATGGAGGAGGGACAGGTCACGGTCGACGGCGACACGTACGAGCTGCCGACGCCGTTTTTCGTCATCGCGACGCAGAACCCCGTCGACATGGAGGGGACGTTCGAACTCCCAGAGGCCCAGGTCGACCGGTTCCTCGCGAAGACCTCGCTCGGCTACCCCGACGGCGAGGGCGAGGTCGAACTCCTCCGCCGGCGGGCCGGGCGAACGACGCAGAGCCCGACCGTCGAGCCGGTGCTCGACACCGAGTCGGTACAGGCGCTCCGGGCCGTCCCGGAATCGATCACCGTCGACGATGATCTCCTGCAGTACATGGCCGACCTCGTGCGCGCCACGCGAGAGGACCACCGCGTGGACGTCGGCGTGTCACCGCGCGGCACACAGCGGCTGTTCGAGGCCGCCCGCGCGATGGCCGCCATCGCCGGCCGGGAGTACGTCACGCCGGACGACATCAAACGCGTGGCCCAGCCGGCGCTGGCCCACCGGCTCGTCCTGACGCCCGACGCCCGCGTCGAACAGGTCGACAAGCGGGCCGTGATGCGGACCGTCCTCGACGAGGCCCCGGTCCCGACCGTCTAGCCCCACGTCCAGTAGGCGTCGAGCGCGTACCGGTAGACGCCGGTCAGGGCGATGGCCCCCGCGTTCGCGAGCAGGATCTCCGAGCTCTGCCAGGTCGCAGTCGTCCCGCTGCTGGCGAGCACGTACTCCACGGCCCCCGACGTGACGAACACGTAGAGGATGCCGAGCTGGATCAGGAGCGCCGAGACGCGGACGAGGTTGGTCTTGCCCATCCCGACGAGGTACTCCCTGAGCGTCGAGTGCGCCGAGCGGTGGAACGTCCAGGCGTTGTTGAGCACGTACTGGAGGAGGATCGTGATCTCGATGGCGATCGCCCCCGCGACCAGATAGTGCAGTCTGGCGACTGTGACGAACGTCCACAGCAGCGCGGTCTGGACGAGCGCGGCCAGCAGTCCGACGAGAAAGAAGCGAACGAGTTGCTGTCGCCGTGCCGGCGTGACGACAGCTGACGCCATACGTCGCTACTGATAACCGAGCGCCTTTAGTCGTGCTGTTATCTCCTCGGACGTGTCGGCGCTCGTCCCGTTCGAGCCCGTCTGCTCGTCGAGCGCGTCGAGGTGGTCGGAAACGGCCGACGAGAGCCTGTCGAGCACCGTCTCGGGCGGATCCGCGTCGGTCGCGTCGGCACAGAGGTCCTCCTGTTCGCCGGGATCGTTCGCCCGGTCGTACAGTTCTCGCCGGCCCGAGTCGGTGAACTCGATGTACGTGTAGCGCTCGTCACGCGCGCTCAGGAGGAGTTCGCCGTCGGTCCGACTCCGCGGAATCGGCTGGCTGGTCACGCTCTCGCCCCGGACCGCCGCCGAGACGATGGGACCGCGGTCCGCGATTGCCTCGCCGCTGACGGCCGGCGCGACGGACTCGCCGTCCCACTCGTCCGCGGGGGAGAGCGACAGCAGGTCACAGACGGTCGGCGGGATCGTGTCGAGGCCGACCGGCGTCTCGACCCGCCGGCGGTCGCCGTCCGGCGTCGAGACGATGTAGGGCACGTCGACGAGTTCGCGGTAGAGTTTCGGGTAGTGCGCGAGGTGGCCGTGGTTGAGGAACTCCTCGCCGTGGTCGCCGGCGACGACGACGGCCGTGTCGTCGGCGTGGCCCTCGGTATCGAGCGTCTCCAGCAGGCGACCGACGCTCGCGTCGACCTGCCGGACCGTCGCCTCGTACAGCGTGCGCAGCGTCTCCAGCGTCCGCTCGTCGACCTCCCAGCCCAGACCGGTCCGGATGTGCGACCCCAGCATCCGCAGGACGCCGAAGTGGTTGTCCGAGACCTCGCGGATGTGCCGCGGAGCGGGGACGTACGGCGTGTGCGTGTCCATGTAGTGGACCCAGAGGAAGAACGGGCCGTCCGTCCCTTCGAGGAACGTCGTCGCGCGCTCTTCGAGGTCGCCCATCCGCGACACGTCGGCGAAAGGGCGTTCGTCGGACCCGCCGCGAAGGAACGTCGCGGCGCGCTTGAACGGCGACGCGCCCAGTTGGACCCACGCCTGCACGGTCGGGTGGGCGGCGAGGTACTTGCTGTAGCCGCCGCTCTCGACGAACGGCTCGAACTCGTCGAACCCCCGGTCGTAGCCCCAGTGGTCCGTGAGGAAGCCGTTCGCGGCGTTGAATCCCGCCGTCTCGATGCCCGCCTCGGACAGCCGCTCGGCGAGCGTCGGCGTCGACGCCAGGCCGATGTCGTCGCTCTCTGTGAACACCGGCCTGGAACCGTGGATGCTCGGGAACGAGAACGGCGTCCAGTTCCCCTGCGCGACGGCGTTTTCGAACACGACGCCGTCCTCGGCCAGAGAGTCCAGCACCGGTGACGGACTGTCCGTCCCGCCCAGCGCGTCCGCCCGCAGCGAGTCGACGGTGATCAACACCACGCTGTTCGTCGCCGGCGAGCCTGTCATCGCCTCGCCTCCGCGCGGGACTGTCCGGTCGTCGCCTCGCCGGAACGGGATGTCGGGACCGGTGGCCCCACCACGTCGTCGCTGGCCACTTCGCTCATACCCCCTCATATAGGACACTGAATACTGAACGTTCCGGATGTATTCACCGCACGCCCGGGGAATCAGACCGCCCGATGCCCGCAGTGGCCCGAAAATGGAGGGTCTTCGACGGTCGTCGCAGGTCCCACAGACCCGTGACGAGGGAGACAGCGCCGTCGGTTTCAAACTGGATTTAAGCTATCGGAGCGCGTTTTGGGTCCCGAGGCGAACGTTCGCCCGCATGCCAGCGAAGTGCCCTCCATCCGCGGTATCTCCGTGGGTAACACCGCCGCACAGACACCGACCGCTCCCGCGTTCCGTGGGGGTGGTGCCGTGAGCGCGCGCTCGCTCGCGCTCGTTGCCCTCGTCCTCGGAGCCGCCGCCGTCGGAACGCTCCCGGCCGCGGCCGAGCAACAGACCTCGTTCGACGAGGACAGCTTCCCGCTCGTGGCCGCCCAGCAGCAGGTGGTGACCGGAGAGACCACCGTCGAGCCCGGAACGGAAGTGACGGTCCGGATCCAGTCGACTGAGCCCGAGACCCCGTTCCTCTATCAGTCACACACCGAGGTACAGGACGACGGAGCATTCGCCGCCGTGCTCGGCCTCTCCGCCGTCCCGGCGAACACGAGCTACGAACTCGCCGTCCACGCCGACGGGACCGAGCTAGCCAACCGGAGCGGGACGGTCCGCGCGTGCGAAGACGACTGTACCGACCCGATTCCGGAGACGCCGACGCCCTCGGAGGCCGCGAGCGACCCGACCGTCGTCACGGTCGAACAGGGCGGGACGGCCGAGATCCCCGTTCCGATGGACGGTGACGAAACGCGGACGCTCTCCGTCGGTGGTCCGGAGGTCAACTACGTGATCAACGCGACCGTCACTGACGGCGACGACGACGGCGAGGTGCTGGTCCTGTTCAACACGACGAGCGCCGGGACCGACGCCCCGACGCTCACGGCGGCCGACGACGGCGACTCGGTCTCGGTCACCCGTCCCGAACCCACCCTCTCGTCGCCGCTCGACCCCGCGGCCTACGAATACCGACTGTTCGACGGGACGGATACCGGCGGGAGTCCCGATGTCGCGGGAACACTTCAGATAGTGGACGACGGCGCGACTGACGGGGAGTACGTCGTCGAAGAGGCCGGGGAGTTCGGGTTCGAGCGCGCAGTCGTCCGGACCGGACAGAGCGCGACCGCCGAGGTCCCGATCGTACTGGCCGACGCGGACGCCGTGTCACTCTCTATCGGCAGTCCCGACTCGGGCTACGAGATCAACGCGACCGTCCGAGACGGAAACGGTGACGGTCGCGCAGTCGTGCGGTTCGACGCGACGTCGGCCGGCCGCGAGGGCGCGACGCTCTCGACGGCGGCGGACGCCGACGCCGTCTCGGTGCGGCCCGGGTCAGAGGTCGCGCTGGATAGCCGACTCGACGCCGGGAACTACGACCTCACGCTGTATCGCGGGTCGGAAATCGACGGCGAACCCGACGAGATCGGGACGCTCGTCGTCACCGCCAGGAACGAGACGGCCTCACAGTCTGGCGAGTCGACGACCGCCTCCGTGACGGGCGGCGACGACCCGGTGGGACAGCGGAGCGCGCTCGGTTCCGGTGCCGGCGTTCTCGCCCTCGGCGGCCTCGTGGGCATCGCCGGAATCGCCGTCGTCTTGCGAGCGATTCGCGGCTGAGCGCAGGCCGCTTCTCGACCGAAGAGCCCCGGTTTTTACGCGTCCGTCGCCAGCGCGACCAGGCCGAGGATCGCGAGACAGCCACAGAAGAAGAGCACGCCGGGCTCGACCACCTCGAAGACGAGGTGCGCGAGCGTCCCGGTCGGCTGTACCGGCCCCGCGTTCGGGCTGGCGGGCGCGAGGACGCTCGTGCCACGGGCGGACGCGGCCAGCCGCTCGGCCCCCCACTGGACGAACAGGCTGGCGACGCCGAGGAGGCCGAGGCCCGCGAGCACGTCGGTCAGCGACTGCTCGACCCGCGGCCCCAGGTCGCTGTCGCCGACCAGCACGATGGGATCGTTGGCCGGGCCGTACACCGTCATCTCGTTGCCCTTCTCGGAGTATATCGTGTCGATCGGTTCGACGAGGTCCGCCGATTCGAGGTTCGAGAGGTGGTAGTGGGCGTTCTGGACGGAGGTGTCACAGCGCTCGGCGATCTCCGAGGCGGTCCCCGGCTGGTCGAAGAGGGTCCGAAACAGCGACCGACCGGTGTCAGAGGCGAGCGCGTCGAGCACGGCGTCCGTCTCCGTCTCCGCCACGTCGAGCACGCGCGGGTCTTCGTCCGCGGTCGCCGAGCGATCCTGGAGGGACTCGATGAGGCCAGACATAGATCGTCGTCACTCACGCCTGACGGGGCGGACAGCAAAACCCTGTCGCAGGCTCAAAACGAGATTTAAGTCGCCGACTCGTTGGTCGCGGCCCGGACGGCGCGGTCCGGTGCCACCTCGCCGTGACCGGTCGCGGCGTCGATACCCGGTCGGCCGACGTCTCGGGCCGTGAGTTCGAGCAGGAGCGCAGCCCGCCGCGGCGACAGCGTCGGGTCGGCGTCCAGCAACAGCGCGGCGGTCCCGCCGACGTAGGGGACCGCGGCTGAGGAACCGACGAACTCGGACGACGACGCGTCGGCGAAGCGACGGTCGGGCGCGACGAGGTCGACACCCGTCCGCCCGTCGGCCGTCGGCCCGCGCGAACTGTACGGTTCGACCCGATCGACGCGGGTGTTGTAGGCCCCGACGGTGACCGCGCCGCGGGCGGTCCCCGGCGCGACGACGCTCCCGTCGGCGACCGCGTGCTGGAACTCGTGGGTCGGCGACACCAGCCGCACGCGGGTCCCCGTCGGCTCGCTCGGCCCGTGAACGACGAGGTAGTAGCGCCCCGGCTCCACGTCGGCGACGATGCGCTCGTTCGGGACCGCGTCGGCGCGGTACGGCTGTGAGCGGGCGACGAGCCGGGAGACGGTGCCGTTTGTCCGGTACAGTTCGGCGGTGTAGTCCTCGTTCCGCCCCTCCCGGCCCCAGGAGAGCCAGACGGTCATCTCGGTGTCGCCGCGGACGAAGTTCCGGCGGCTGTCGTTCGCGAACAGCACCGTCCCGTTCGCCGCGGTCTCGCCATCGTAGCGCCCCGACCAGTGGGACTCGGCGAGGTTCCCCGTCGGCGCGACGAACAGCACCCCCTCGTTCGCGGCCCGCGTCGTCGCCCTGGCGACCGGCCCGGTCCCGTCGCCGGGCTGGCCGTAGAACGCGACCGGCGCGACGATCACGTCGACTCCTTCGGCGAGGAGCCAGTCGACCGCGCGCCGGTAGCTGTCGACGCCGTCGACGCGCGCGAGGTAGAGATTGGCGTCCGGGGCAGTCCGGGCGAGCACCCGCGCCGCGGCCGTTCCGTGGTCGTCGTCGCCGGCGCGTAGCCCTCTGGTCCCGAACGCGCGCGTCTCGGCGACGTGCGGCCGAAGACCCCCACGGCGGACGTCGAATCCGGTCGGATCGACGACGCCGACGGAGACGTTCTCGCCGGTGACGCCGGCGGCGTGGAGGGCCGCGAATCGCCCGCTGGACGCACCGTCGGCGCTCGATCGACCTGCGCTCGAGGGCGAGGCGTCCGGATCGTCGAGCGACGTCGTCGCCAGCGCGCCGATTCCGGCGGTGAGCGCCAGCACCGCCAGCGACGCGGCGACCAGCGCGCTCCGTTCACGCATCGGCGCTCACCGCCCGAAGCCCGCGGCTCACGACCGACAGACGGCGGGCGACCGCTCGGCTCGACATGCACGTCGCCTCGACCGCCAGCCCCTAATCAGTACGGCACGCTCAAAACCACGTTTGAGTCGGATCGGTCGGGCGACAGTAGACACACCTATTATCGGAGCCGTTCACAGCGGGCGTATGACGGACGGAGACTTCGACGGCTACGGCGGCCGGTACGTGCCGGAACCGCTGGAAGAGCCGCTCGAACAGCTAGCGACCGCGTACGACGAGCACAAGGACGACGAGGCGTTCCGGGCCGAACTCCGAACGCTACTCGAGGACTTCGCCGGGCGGCCGACGCCGCTGTTCCACGCGGCGAACCTGAGCGAGCGCTGGGGCGCGGAGATCTACCTCAAGCGCGAGGATCTTCTCCACGGCGGGGCCCACAAGATCAACAACACGCTCGGGCAGGCCCTGCTCGCCAAGAAGGCCGGCCGAACCCGGCTCATCGCGGAGACCGGTGCAGGCCAGCACGGGACGGCCACGGCGATGGCCGGCGCGCTCCTCGGGCTCGACACGGAGATCTACATGGGCAAGAAGGACGTGGAGCGCCAGCAGATGAACGTCTTCAGGATGCGCCTGATGGGGGCCGAGGTCAACGAGGTGACCCGCGGGGGCGAGGGCCTCGCCGACGCCGTCGACGCCGCGCTCGAGGACTTCGCCGAGAACGTCGACGACACCCACTACCTCGTGGGCTCGGTCGTCGGGCCGGACCCGTTCCCGCGGATGGTCCGGGACTTCCAGAGCGTCATCGGCCGCGAGGCCCGCGAGCAATTTCAGGACCGCACCGGCGACCTGCCCGACGCCGCGGTCGCCTGCGTCGGCGGCGGGAGCAACGCCATGGGGCTGTTCCACGCCTTTCGCGACGACGACGTGGCCTTCTACGGGGCCGAGGGCGGCGGCGAGGGAGCCGACTCCGAGCGCCACGCCGCGCCGCTGGCCGAGGGCGACGACGACGTGCTCCACGGGATGAAGACCCGCGTCATCGACGACGACGTGGAGGTCCACTCCGTCTCGGCCGGCCTCGACTACCCCGGCGTCGGCCCTGAACACGCCATGTTTCGCGCGGTCGGCCGCGCGGAGTACCGCGGCGTCACGGACGACGACGCCCTCGACGCGTTCCGCGAACTCAGCGAGGCCGAGGGGATCATCCCCGCGCTGGAGACGAGCCACGGGCTCGCGCTGGCGAAACAACTGGCCGCGGAGGGCGACCACGAGACGCTCCTCGTCAATCTCTCGGGGCGCGGCGACAAGGACATGGAGCAGGCCGCACAGCTGTTCGACCTGTCCTGACGCCCCCGCGACCGACGGCGCCCCGTCAGTCGCTCCCGTAGGCGTCCTCGCCGTCCTCGGCGTAGCTCGTGTCGAGCGTGGCGCTCTCGCGCTCTCGCTCGCGCATGCTCTGACGGGTGAACTGCGGCTTGGCCCGGACGCTCTTTTTCGACCGGAACGACCACCACAGCGCCACGGTCAGGGCGGCGACGCCGACGAGCCCGACGGCGACGACGGGGAGCGTCGCCTGCGCGTAGAGGTACACCGTCGAGAACAGCGTGCTCGCGAGCAACATCCCGAGGATGAGCCGCTTGGTCATCGTCGCGAGCAGGCCGTCCGAGTCCTCGATATCGGCCCGGACGGTGAGGTCCTCGCGCTCGACTCTGTCGAGGACCGACTCCAGTTTCGGTGGGATGCGAACGGCCGAGCGCGTGGCGTCGGTGACCTCGGTGGCGCGGTCTTCGAGGTAGTTCCGGGCCCCCTCCGCGATGTACCCCTCGCTCCGGAGGTAGTCTGTCGCGACCTCGATGAAGTCGAAGTCCGGGTCGAGCGTCACGCAGACCCCCTCGACGACGGTGGCGACGCGGAGGACGAGCGCCAGGTTCGACGGGAGGCGAAGCGGGAACTCGTAGATGGTGTCCTCGACCTGCTGGATGATCTGCTGGACGCGGTACTGCTCGATGTCCTCGCCGCGGGCGTCGGCGATGGCGAGCTCCATCACGTCGCCCATCACCTGCCGGTCGGCCTCCGGCGAGAGCGTCCCCATCTCGATGAGCGCGTCGAGGATGGCGTCGATGTCCTGGTCGGCGACGGCGGCGTAGAACTCGACGATCTTGTCCTGGACGAACGGGTCGACCCGTCCGGACATCCCGAAGTCGTAGAAGACGAGCGTGCCGTCGCCCTGGACCGCGAGGTTTCCCGGGTGGGGGTCGGCGTGGAAGACGCCGTCGTCGATGATCATCTGGAGGTACGCCTGCTGGAGCGTCCGGGCCAGTTCGGTCCGGTCGACGCCGCGCTCGTCGAGGTCGTCGATGTCGTTGATCTTCGTTCCGGGAACGTACTCCATCGTCAGCACGCGCCGCGTCGAGTGGGACTCCTCGACGCTCGGGATGCAGATGCGGTCGTTCTCGAGGAAGTTCTCCCGGATTTCGGTGAGCATCCGGGCCTCGCGCTGGTAGTCCATCTCCTCGCGGATGGTCTTCGCGAACTCGTCGGCGAGCGTCTCCAGCGAGAACGACCGCGACTCGTCGATGAAGTACATCAGCAGCGGCAGCGACCAGCGAATCACCCGCAGGTCGGCCTCGACGAGGTCCTCGATATTGGGCCGGCGGATCTTCACGGCGACCCGCTCGCCGTCGATCTCGGCGAGGTACACCTGCCCGAGCGACGCTCCGCTGATCGCGTCCGAGTCGAACTCCTCGAAGCGCTCGTCGACGGGCCCGAGTTCGTCCTCGATGACTCGCTTCGCGTCCGCCCAGTCCGCCGGTGGGACGCGGTCCTGAAGCTTCGAGAACTCCTCGATGTACTCCGGCGGGAGGATGTCCGGCCGCGTCGACAGCAGTTGCCCGAGCTTGATGAACGTCGGCCCGAGCGTCAGCAGCGAGTCGAGCAGGTCCTGGGCGCGCTCGCGGCGCTGTTCCGGGGTGACGCGCCGGGGCGATCCGGCGACGAGGAACCGCTTCCGGTCCCGGGCGTACGCGACCAACAGCGGCAGGAACTGCCGAGCGACGACGAAGAACCGCCAGTACGCGCGAACGTTCACCGGCTGGGCACCCCGGTGTCAGTCCTCGCCGATCGGGATGGTCGTGCTCGGCGCGGCGGTCGCCTTCGGAAGCCGAAGTTCGAGGACGCCGTTTTCGACCGTCCCCTCCGCGCCCTGCCCGGTCGTGTCGGGCGGGAGCGGGAGTTCCACGTCGAGAAACACCGAGCGGTCCTCCCGGACGAACCGGAACTCGCCCGGGGCGTCCTTGGTCCGTTGCCCTTCGATGCGGAGCCGACCGCCCTCGACGGTCGCGTCGATCGACTCCGCGGTCACGCCCGGCAGGTCCAGCACGAACAGGTACGCGTCCTCGGATTCGAGCACGTCCGCGAACACGGCGTCGGGGAGATCCCGGAGCGCCTCACGCAGGGCAGGCATACGCGCTCGTTGGGATTGCGCGGTGGTAAACCCGACGGTATCGGTCACTACCACAGGCCGCTCAGGAGGAAGACGAGGCCGAAGCCGGCGACGACCGTCCCGAGAACCGCCCGCCAGAGCCCGCCGCGCGCGATTCGCCACGCGGTTCCTCGCTCGCTGGTGTCCGAGATGACGAACACGGGCGTCCCGTCACCGTCCCCGACGACGGCGTCGACGAGGTTGCTGCCCCACTCCGTCGCCGGCCCCCGTCTCGCCAGCCCGTAGACGTACACCTGCTCGCCGGCGTCGAGTCGCTGCTCGGTGAAGCGCTGTCTGTTGCCGACGCTGAGTTCGGTCACCAGCAGATTCACCGTTCCGTCCTGCGCGTCGACGCCCGGCGTCCGCTCGACGTACGCGGCCAGTCGGTCCGGCAGTTCCGTGCCCGGCGGGACGGTCACCGAGTGGGACTCGAAGCGCACGTCCGCTCCGTCGGGATTCACCCGCACGCGGTCACTGCCGTCGTCGACGACGAAGTCGACGCCGGCCTGCCCCTGGTCCAGCGTCTCCCAGTTCGAGTGCTTCCCGGACGACCGGAGCTCCTCGACCTCGTAGGTGTAGGCCAGGCACTCGCTTCCGGTGAAGGGCGCAGTCACCGTACCGGCGTCCTCGTCGGCGACCGCCGTGCCGGTGATCTCGACCGGGCCGGTGTAGCCGTCCAGGTCGCGGATGGGGACGGGGTCGTTCCGGAGGACGTGGAAGACGGTGCGGAGCTCGCGGCTGCCGCCGACGAGCAGGTAGCCGCCGACCGCGAGGAGGACGAGACCGAAGAGCTGCGGGAGGACCATGTTCCGATACCGGATGCCGGCGGGCAAAAGCGTTCGCGGTGGCCGCCCGGGGCCGTCGCGCACACTTCGAGCGGATGACTGGGCCCTACTCGGGGCGTTTTTCCCCCGCCGCTCGCTAGTGCGGGCATGGTCGACTCCTCGCCGTCGGACGCCGAGACGGTCTCGCTCGAAGCCGCGCGCCGGGAACTCGGTCGCCTCGCCGCGCCCGTCGACCGGACGGACCGGGTCCCGCTCTCGGTCGCCGTCGGACGGGTCCTCGCAGCGGACGCCACGGCGGCTGCGCCCGTCGACTCAGCCGATCTCGCGGCCGATGAGACGATCTTCCAGACCGGCCGTCGGATCCGTCCCTCGGACGTTGGCCTTCTGAAGGCGGCGGGCGTCAACGAACTTCGCGTCCGACAGCGACCGCAGGTCGGCGTCGTCCCGACCGGCGACGAACTGGACGACGCGGCCGGCGGCGACCGCGCCGAGACGGCCGGTTTCACGCTCGCGCAGTACGTCGACCGCTGGGGCGGGAAGGTGACCTACCGGAACCCCGTCGCGGACGACGCCCCGGCGCTCCGCATGGCCGTCCAGCGCGACCTGACGCGGGACGCCATCGCCGTCACGGGGACCGAACCCGGCGATACGCTCCGAGAAGTGGTCGCCGACCTCGGCGACGTGCTCACCGACCGTATCGCAATCGCCCCGGGCGAGAACACCGGACTCGCCGTCGTCGAGGGACGACCAGTGCTGTTGCTCCCGGAGTCGCCGGCCGGCGTGCGCGTCGGGGCGACGCAGTTGCTCCGGCCGCTGGTGAAGACACTCGCGGGCGCGCCGCTGACGCCGTTCCCGGAGCGACACGCCGAACTCGCCCGGGACGTCGACACCGACGCGTCGCACCGGACGTTCGTTCCCGTGACGGTCGACGGGGACGAAGTGACGCCGATCGCTGGGAGCGACCTCGGGACGGTCACCCGAGCGGACGGCTGGATGTCGATCCCGCCCGAGTCAGACGGACCGGCGGTCGGAACGACCGCCACCGTCGAGAACTGGGACTACCTCCCCTGACCTACGCGAGGTCGAGCAGCGACGAGACGCGTCGGTCGCCGCGGACGCATCGGCCGGTCTCCGACGCCGGCCGGCGGCTGACGTGGACGCCGTCGAGTCCCGCGTTCCACGCGGCTCCGATGTCAGTCGGGTTGTCGCCAGCGAGGACGCCGCTGTGTCCGTTGTGCGCGACGTTCATGTCCCGCATGGCCGTCTGGACCGGCCGCGGGTCGGGCTTCCAGCCGATGTCGTCGTCACAGCAGATCACCGTCTCGAACCAGTCGGCGATGTCGAGGTGTTCGAGCACCGGTTCGGTGAGGTACTGCTGGCAGTGCGTGACGAGGCCGGTGGGGGCGTCCAGTTCGGTGAGGAAGCGCTCGGCGTCGTCGTAGAGGTACGTCGCCTCGGCGCGCGCCACGGGATTTTCCTCCTCGTGGAACAGCCGCCAGAACTCCTCCTGTTCGATGTCGCGCTCTTTCAGGCACTCGGACCGTGTCCCACCGAACCCGTACCAGAGCGCGTCGCTCTCGCGGTCGGTGAACTCGACGCCGAGGCGGTCGCCCACGGCGCCCATCACCGTTCGGGGATACTCTGGCTCGATATCGACGAGCGTGCCGTCGAGGTCGAACAGCCAGAAGTCGTATTCGGTGGTCATGAGGGATACGTGAGTATGTGGCACGCAGGTATAGTCTTTCTGTGCCTACCCGCAGTTGTACGGTGTATAATACGCCGTAGACACTCTCTACACCGCCGCGTCGTCCCGTAGATCGGTGCGCCCCACGACTATCGAACGCGAATCGAACTCCCGAGGTACGTCCGCAGGACCGCGTCGACCGTGTCGGGGTCGAACCGGTCCAGGTCAGCCGCAATCGCTTCCCGAAGCGCCGCTAGGTAGTCGTCGTCCGTCCGCAGTTCGCTGAACGACGCCGACTCGACCGGCCAGCCGAGTTCGTCCGCGGCCAGTCGCCGAAAGTGGGTCTCGTCGGCCAGTTCCCCGCGCCAGAGCATGTCGCGGAAGAACAGCCAGCCGTCGGTCCCCGGGGGGTCGGCCGCTCGGTACAGCGTCGTCTCGAAGCGGTCGGGGTCGGTCCACAGCCCGTCGGCCGCTGACGGCAGACGGACCTCGATCCGAAAGACGTAGCGCGCGCTCGCGCCGTCCGGTTCGGTCGGTCGCAGCGAGGCGATGCTCTCTGGCCCCACGTCAGTCGTAGATGCCGTTCAGCCGCTCGGCCAAATCGATGTCCTTCTCGGTGATGCCGCCGGCGTCGTGGGTGGTCAGTCGCACCTCGACCTCGCCCCAGCGGACGGTCATCTCCGGGTGGTGCCAGGCGTCCTCGGCGAGGCCGGCCGCGGCGCTCAGAAAGCCCGAGGCGTCCAGGTACCCGTCGAACTCGAAGACGCGGACGATTTCGTCTCCGTCGCGGGACCACTCGTTCGGGAGTCGCTCGGCGATCTCGTCGTCTGTGAGCAGGTCTGCCATACCCGTCACGTCGGACGGCCCGCTGAAAAAGGTGGCCCGACCGTCGGATTCAGTCGTCGGACAGTTGGTCCAGCATCGCGTTCGGAATCTCCTCTCGCATCCCGTCGGGAATGTCCTCGACGGCCATTCCCTCGACGAACGCGGGCGGCTCCGTCTGGTCGAGGCTGCCGAAGTCCGGGTCGAACAGTTGCAGGGCGGTGTGGATGGTCGACCAGTCGTCGTCTTCCGCGGCGTCGCGCAGGCTCCTCGTCGGCGCGGCGAGGATCTGCGAGACGATGGCGTCGGCCATCGACTCCACGATCTCGGCCTGCTCGTCGTCGAACTCGGCCGCCGAGAGCGCGCGGTTGACCTCCGAGGCCTTCACCTGCTCGGCGCTCTCGTACATCGTCGAGATGACCTCGTCGGCGCGCTTTCGCTTGTACTGGGCGAGCAGGTGCTCGAACTCCTCGTCGACGATGCGTTCGACCGCCTCGGCGGCGCGCCGGCGCTGGCTCCGGGTCTCGGCGGTGACCGACTCCAGCGTGTCGAGGTCGTACACCGTCACCGACGGCAGCCGACCCGCTTCCGCCGGCACGTCCCGTGGCTGTGCGATGTCGACGACGGAGACCTCGCCGGCGTCCTCGAATGACGACACGCCGAAGACCTGGTCACCGCTGCCGGTGGCCGAGACGACGACGCGGGACTCCGAGACGGCCGCGTCGACGGCGTCGAGCGCGACCGCGCTGGCGTCGACATCGACCGACTCGGCCACGTGTTCGGCGTGGGGAACCGTCCGGTTCGCGACGAGCACGCGGTCGACCTCGTCTGCGAGGGCCTTGGCCGCGAGCTGGCCCATCTCGCCCGCGCCGACGACCAGCGCGGTCTCGCCGTCGAGGGAACACTCCTGGTCGAGCAGGCGGACGGCCGCCGAGGCCAGCGAGACGACGCCCTCGTTGATCTCCGTCTCGGTGCGGGCCCGCTCGCCGACGTGGATCGCCTTCATGACGCCGTCTTCCAGCATCGGTCCGACGCCGCCGACGCCGCGAGCCGTCTCGTAAGCGGACCGGAGCTGGCCGAGGATCTGGTCCTCGCCGAGGACGATGGACTCGAGGCCCGCGGCCACTCGGAGCAGGTGGCGCAGGCTCTCTTCGTGGCCCATCTCGACGACGGCGTCGTCGGGGACCGAGCGGGTGAACAGGTCGAGGGCGTCGAGGCCGTCCTCGCGGTCGGAGACGACGACGTACCCCTCAGTCCTGTTACACGTCTGGAGGGCGAACGCCTCCGCGACGGCGGGGTGCGAGAGCAGCGTCTCGACTGCCGCCCGTTCGCTGTCGGCGGCCGCCGTTTCCAACTGGTCGACGCTCGCCCGTTCGTGGGAGATACAGACTCCGACAATGACTCCAGATTCCCCTCTCACAGTTGATCACCAGGTAAGTCTCCGATCACGTCTGTAGCTACTTGCTCTGCCTTGGACCTGCCACTATCTAAAGCCTTCCAAACTTCCCGGGAACTGACAACGGACCGGACGGCGGCGCGCCGGTCTCCGGGTGAGACGCCCCGGTCGCGGAGGTCCTCGCGGAGGTCGCCGACCAGGTCCGCCATCGCCCCGGCGTGTTCGAACTCGTCCTCGAAGCGCTCGCGGAGGTGCTTCGACAGCGCGGGGGCGTTCCCGCCGGTGGCGACGGCGAGCGTCACCGGGTCGTCGCGGACCGTCGCCGGGACGACGACGTGCCCGACGTCCTGCTTCCCGTGGTCGTCGGCCCGGTTGACGAGCGCACCGCGGTCCCGCGCCGCGGACGCCGCCGCCTCGTTCAGCGCCGAGTCGTCCGTCGCGGCGACGACGAGCGCGGGGTCGAGGCGCTCGATCCAGTCGGCCACGCCGTCCGGGGTCGGTGCGGCGCGTACCAACCGGGCGTCGCCGAAATCTCGGTCGGCGAACGCCGGGCTGAGGACGACGACGGTGGCCTCGGCGGCGAATCGCCGTGCCTTGCGGGCGCCGACTGCGCCGCCGCCCACGACCAGCACCGTCTCGCCCTCGAAATCGTGCATGAGGGGGATCACGGTAGCTCGCCTCCCGAGCGACGTGTTCGGTCCACGGTCACGCCGTCTCTGCGTTCTCGCGCGCTCGTTCGTCCAGCCTGATGCCGGTCTTCTTCAGGATGCGCGTCGAGAACAGCGTGTCCCAGTCGTCCTCGGTCACGTCCCAGTACTCGGCCATCCGGTCGCGGACCTGCCCGATGCGCTCCTCGCTCTCGGCCTCGGAGCGGCCGTGCGTCATCGCGAAGAAGTTGTACGGCCAGACGCCGTCGTGGCGGGGACGCTCGTAGCAGTGCGTGACGAAGTCGAACTCGGCGATGGCCGGCCCGACCTCGTCGATGACCTCGTCGGGGACGTCCCAGACGGTCATGCCGTTCTCGCTGTAGCCGAGCGCGTAGTGGTTCGGGATGACCCCGACGCGGCGCACCTTGTCCTCCGCGTCGAAGCGCGTGATCGTCTCGACCACCCAGTCCACGTCGGCGTCGATCTCGGCTGCCACGTCGGCGTACGGCGTCGCCGTCACCGGCAGGCCGTCCTGAATCGCCAGCACGAGGTCGAGTTCGTCGGCGGTCAGCAAGCGCTCGCCCGTCGGCGTCACGTCTGGCCCTAGGTCCGAGCAGTCGATCCCCTGCGTCTGTGGCCCCTCGACGGGGAACTTCGCGCCGACGTGGAACTCCTGTTGCTTGGGGAGGTTGTACGTGGCCTCGCCGGTCTCCGCCTCGATTTCCGCGAGGACTTCCTCGACTCGGTCCTCGTCGGCGACGGAGAGGACGAACCACATGTTGAGGTGCGGGTGTTCGCGCTCGTAGTTGTGCGCCACCTCGGGATGGGCGTTGATCAGGTCGGCGTGCTCGTCGTAGCCGTCCTCGGGCGCGTGAGTCGCCACGAGCGTCGCCGTCCCGCCGATCTCCTCGGCGTTGATGAGGGCTCCGAACCGCGTCAGGACGCCCGCTTCGTCGAGTCGCTGGACCCGCTCGAGTAACTCGTCCGCGTCGATGTCGATACCGTGGTCCGAGAGGGCCGCCGCCGCGGGTTCGAACGGCCGCTCGGTGACCGGAAAGCCGCCCTGGAAGGCGTTCAGCACCGCGCGGTCCACGGTCCCCAGGTCTTCGCTCATGGGTGACGGTGAGGGTTCTGCGGATAAAAGCGACGCGGACGGGCCGTCCCAGCCCACGTGCGGGCCGAGCGCGGCGCAGTTGCGGAGGATTTTACCGCGTCCGTCCCGTCGCTAGTCCGTGGACATCTCGACGGGCGAACTGGCGTTCAGACTGCTGGTGTACGGGGTCGTCCTCGCAGGCGTCCCGCTGTCGTTCGTCCTCCTGTTCCGACTCATGGACTACGCGGCCCACGAGCCGCTGGTCGAACAGTTCAGCGGCCAACGAAACGCCCGCGACACCGGCCAGCTCAACGCCTACTTCGAGTCCGCCGGCATGGCGGCGACGACGTGTCGCATCTGCGGAGCCGCGAACGGTCCGGACTACACGTACTGCCACAACTGCCAGGAGCGTCTGGCGGGCGGCGACGACGCTAGTCGCCCTTGACGCCGGTGACTCCGTAGCCGGCGTCTTCGATGTCGGCCAAAATCCCCTCGTGGTCTGCGCCGGCCTCGTAGTAGAACACCAGGTCGAACGACCCGTTTCGCAGGAGCTGCTGGCACTCCCAGACGAACTCCTCGCCGTCGAGCGTGCGGCCCTGGTGCTGGTTCGACGCGAACTCCGGGTCGTCGCTGCCCGAGTAGACGAACGTGTCCTTCGGGTCCAGCCCCGCGCCCGTGGCGATGATCTCGCCCACCTCGATGGTGGACTGCATCATCTCGATCTCGTCGCTGCCGTCGTACTCGGTGTGGACGACCGCGCCGTTGAGCTGGATCTCGCCCGGCTCCAGCAGCTGCTTGGTCCGTCGGTAGAGGTCCTCGTCGAGTGCATCGGCCTCGCTCATACCGTGGCGTCCGCGACGAGGTCCCTAAGGCACTTCGGATTCCGACCGCTGGCCGGGTGAAACCGAAGATATTCCGGACTTCGACCGAATGACGTGTGAGCAGCGAGTACAGCGGCCGCTCACCGTGGTTCGACACCACGCTTCGAGAAGCGAGTCGCGCTCGCTTACAGCCGTGTGAGGTTCTTCGCGCGCGGGCCCTTGTCGGCCTGCTCGATGTCGAACTCCACTTCCTGGCCCTCCTCGAGGTCGGGGCCTTCGATGTCTTCCATGTGGAAGAACACGTCTTCGTCGGAGTCTTCGGTGTCGATGAAACCGTACCCGCCCGTGTCGTTGAAGAAGTCGACAGTTCCTGTAGCCATGGTCACAGCCGTTTGAGATTGGTCGCCCGCGGACCCTTGTCCGCTTGCTCGATGTCGAACTCGACCTCCTGCCCCTCCTCTAGGTCGGGGCCGCCGACGTCTTCCATGTGGAAGAACACGTCCTCGTCAGCGTCGTCAGTCTCGATGAAGCCGTAACCGCCTGTGTCGTTGAAGAAGTCAACCGTACCGGTCGCCATTGCATCTCGAATGACGCCCCCGGACGTATTAAAACTATGCGCAAATATTTCCAGGGATTAGGCGGGAAATAACTGAACGGGGCCGCTTCCACAAAGCCCTTATTGAGTGGTTGAAATGTACACAACGATGATTTCGAGGGGGAAGCGATTGGGCTATGCGGCGTACGAGCGACTCTTGCAGTTGGAAGTATCGGGGACGCCGGACCACGTGGCGGTTATCATGGACGGGAACCGGCGGTATGCGCGAAAGCGCGGCTCTGAGACGCAAGCGGGCCACCGCGAGGGCGCGGAGACCACCGAGGCGCTGTTGAACTGGTGTGACGAACTCGACGTTCGGGAAGTGACGCTGTACACCTTCTCGACGGAGAACTTCAACCGCGACCCCGAGGAGCGCGAGCACATCTTCGATCTGGTCGAGCGAAAGCTCCGGACCTTCGCCGACGCCGACCGGGTCCACGAGGCCGGCGTCTGCATCCGCGCCATCGGCGAGACCGAGATGCTCCCCGATCGGGTCCGCGACGCCATCGACTACGCGGAGGGGCGGACGGCCCAGTACGACCGGCTCAATCTCAACGTCGCGCTGGCCTACGGCGGCCGGGCGGAACTGCTCGGTGCGGCCCGCGAGGTGGCCGGCGCGGTCGAATCGGGCGACCTCGACCCGGACGACGTGACCGCCGAGACCGTCGAGGAGCGGCTCTACGAGGGCCCGACACGCGACGTGGACCTCATCGTCCGCACCGGCGGCGACGAGCGCACGTCGAACTTCCTGCCGTGGCACGCGAACGGCAACGAGGCCGCGACGTTCTTCTGTACGCCGTACTGGCCGGAGTTCCGGAAGGTCGACTTCCTCCGTGCCATCCGCACCTACGAGAACCGCGAGCAGTCGTGGCGGACGACGCGCGCCCAGCGCTCGCTCGCGCTGGTCCGCGCCATCGAGCAGTCGGAGATGCCGACGGCGAAGCGCATCCTCGGTCGGTTCCGGGACGCGCTGCCGAGCGCCGAGCGCGAGCAACTGGACGAAGAGTACGAGATCGCCGATTGAGACGGACAGCGACCCGTCCAGTTACCGGCCGAAGCGGCGCTGGCGCTCCTGGTAGTCCCGCAGCGCCCGCAGGTAGTCCCGCTGCCTGAAGTTCTGCCAGTTCACGTCCGTGAAATACAGCTCCGAGTACACCGACTGCCAGATCATGAAGTCCGAGAGGCGCTCGGCCCCCGTCTTGATGACGAGGTCCGGGGCCGTCGGGAACACGAGGTGTTCCTCGACGGCGGCCTCGTCGATGTCGTCGGGGGCGAGCGCTCCCCGGTCGACGTCTTCGGCGAGCTTCTGGACGGCCGTGGCGAACTCCGACTTGCCGCCCAGCCCGATCGAGACCTGAATGGGGGCGTCGGCGGTCGACTCGTCGTCCGGCACGCGGACGGCCATCTCCATCGGCGCGGTCACGTTCTCGAGCTCGCGCCGGAGCGTCGGGATCGCCTCCTCGTCGAGGACGCTCACGTAGACGACGACGGTCTCGGTGCCGTACTGGACGGCCCAGTCGAAGAAGCGCTCGAGCGTGTCGTACGCGCCGTCGCCGAGCAGGTCGCGCTCCGTGATCACGAGGGCGACCGTCTCGGGCAGGTGGGCGTCGCTCAGACGCACGCGGGTCGCCAGGTACCGGTCGTAGAGTCCCACGCCCGGCGGTATGCCGACTGCCCGCCTAAATCTCACGGTCGACGGGGCCGCCACGCTCTGAAAGGGAAAGGGTAAGTGCCTCTCGGGGATACCGATTCCACGTGACCTCGACAGTCCGTCGGGCGGGCGGGTTCGCCGCCGTGGGGACGCTCGCGTTCGTCGTCCCGGCCGCGACCGGCGTTCGCTCGCTCGACCTCGCGACTGTCGCCGCCGTCGCGCCGTTCGTCGCCGTCGCCGCCGTCGCCGTGACAGCCGTCGACCAGGGCTCGTCGTGGTTCGACCTGTTCGCCCGCCCCGGCGACTACGAGGACGGGAAGCTGTACGGCCTGGCGGCCTTCGCGCTGGCCGCCGCCGGATTGGCGCTGCTTGCCGTCCGATTCGGCCTCCCGGTCCCCGTGTTCGTCGGCGTGGTGCTGCTCGTCGCCTACGGCAACCTCGGCCAGCGCCTCGCCTACACCGTCCGCACCGACGAGTTCGTCGCGACCGCCGGCTTCGTCGTCGTCGGATTCGTCGCCGCCGTTGCCGGACAGGTGTTCGGCACGCGGATACAGACCGCCGTCGGCGCGTCCGGCGCGGACCCACTTGCCGTTCCGACCGTGCTGTTTCTCGGCGCCAGCGGCGCGTTCGTCGCCGCACTGCTCCGGTCGGTGCTGTTCGAACGCGACGACCCGCTGGTGATGCTCACCGTCGGCCTCCTGCTGTGGCTGTTCTTCGAACTCGACCCGTCCGTGACCGCCCAGCGCGTGGTCGTCGCGCTGGCGGTGACAGTACTGCTCGGCTACCTCTCCTACGCGCTCGATACGGCGTCTCTTCCGGGGATGCTCACCGGCGTCCTCCTCTCGTTTCTGACCATCGTTCTCGGCGGCTTCGGCTGGTTCGCGATGCTCATCACGTTCTTCGGACTCGGCGGGCTCTCGACGAAGTTCCGCTACGACGAGAAGCTCGAACGGGGCATCGCCGAGGAGAACGAGGGCGCGCGCGGCAGCGGGAACGTCCTCGCGAACTCCATCGTCGCGCTGTTCGCCGTCGTCGCCGCGGCGGCGAGTCCGAGCCACATCGCCGTCGACCCCGTGCTGTTCTTCTACGCCTTCGCCGGAGCCGTCGCGGCCGCCATGACGGACACGTTCTCCAGCGAGTTCGGCGGCCTCTACGACAACCCGCGGCTCATCACGACGCTCGAACGCGTCGAACCGGGCACGGACGGCGGCGTCACCTGGCAGGGCGTCGCCGCCGGGCTCGTCGGCGCGGGTCTCATCGCCGGCATCGCCGCGCTCCTCCAGCACGTCTCCCCGCTGGGCGGCGGCGTCATCCTCCTGTGCGGCCTCGTCGGCATGACCGTCGACAGTCTCCTGGGCGCGACCGTCGAGGGGTCGGTCGTCGGGAACCAGGGCGTCAACATGCTCGCCACGCTGGCTGCCGCGATCACCGGCACCGGCCTCGTCGTGGCCGTCGGCCTGGTATGATTCGGGAGGCCCGCCCGAGCGACGAGGCGCGCCTGCGAGCGATCCAGACGAGCGCGCTGGACGAGCCGTGGCCGGAACTGCTCGACGTTGGAATCGAGGGGCCGCCGCTCGTGCTGGTGCTCGACGCCGGCGAGCCCGCCGCCTACGCGCTGGTCGTGCCGGACCGCCCGGTCGCGTACCTCGCGGAGTTCGCCGTCGCGCCGGCGATGCAGAGCCAGGGCCTCGGCACAGCGCTCATGGAGGGCCTGCTGGGACGATTGCGAGAGACAGGGTTCGAGACGGTTCGGCTCACCGCGCGCGAGGACGACGAGCGCGCGAGATCGTTCTACGACGGGTTCGGGTTCTCGAAAGCGGAGGCCCTCCCCGACCACTACGACGACGGCGACGGCGTGTTGCTCGTTCGAGAACTCGGTCGCCCGGAGTGAAGGGAACTATTCGCCGGCGATGCGGACCTGGACGGCGGTCGGCTGTTTGACGTACTCGCCGTGATCCGCCGCGACGACCACGCCGACGCCGCGCTGTGCGGCGACGTCGAGCAGTTTCTGCGTGCACGTTCCGTCGACGACGACGGTCCGCGGGACCGTCTCGGCGCTCTCGACGAGCGAGACCGCGTCGTCGGCGTCGCCCTCCGCGAGCGGTTCGGCGTTCTCGTCGAGCAGTCGGACCGTTCCGCTGCCCCCGCTCACGACCGCCTCGATGTGGTCCGCGAGCGAGATCACCGACACCGCGTCGTCCGCAGATGGGTCGGCCGCGTCGCTCGCGGGAGCGGCGTCCGAGTCGACGCGCTCGTCGGGTGCGGCGGCCGAATCGGCACGTTCGCCGGTCGACGCCGCGGGCGACACCGCAGTTCCGACCGCCCCGCCGTCGGCAGTCGTCGACTCGTCCGCGCGCGAGGACTCCTCGCGAACTGCGTCGAGCGTCTCCGCGTCGGCCACGACGTCGTACGGGACCTTATCGCGCAGGGCGGTCATCACCTCGCTCCGGGAGAGGTCCTCGACGGACTTCCCGTCGGGCGCGACGGCCACGTAGTCCACGTCGCCGACCTGGGCGAGTTCCTTGAGGATGAGGTCGCCGCCGCGGTCGCCGTCGAGGAACGAGGTGACGGTCCGGTCCGCCGTCAGGTCCGCGATGGCCGCCGGCACGTCGGTGCCCTCGACGGCGACGGCGTTCTTGATACCGTACTTGAGCAACTGGAGCACGTCGGAGCGCCCCTCGACGACGACGATGGCGTCGGAGTCCATGACCCGGGGGCCGGCAGGGAGGCCCTCGTAGTCGGTGATGTCGGCGACTCGGACCTGCTGGCGGACCGTCTCGACGATGTCCTCGGTCCGCACGGACTGCTCCTCGAAGGCGTTGAGCAGTTCCGTGGCGCGCTCGACGACCTCGCGGCGCTTGGCGCTGCGGACGTCCTCGATCTCCGAGACCTGGATCTCGGCGCGACAGGGCCCCACCTGGTCGATGGTCTCCAGCGCCGCGGCGAGGATGGCCGTCTCGACCTTGTCCAGCCCGCTCGCGACGGTGATCTCGCCGAAGGACTGGCCGCCCTCGGAGCGGATCTCCACGTCGATACGACCCACCTTCTTCGAGTCCTGCAGGTCCCGCAGATCCAGTTCGTCGCCGAGCAGTCCCTCCGTCTGGCCGAACACCGCGCCGACGACGTCGCTTCGCTCGACGACCCCCGCGGCTGTGATGTCGGCGTGTATCAGATATTTCGCCGTGTCTTGCATGATTGTCCCAGTTCCCAGCCCGTCGCGGCGCGACGGACTGCTGTCACTACGCTGATGTTGGTCAGTACCGCAGAATAACCTTGCGCACCCGGCTCAGAGCGAGCGCCCGGGCCGGTTACGAGAGCAGCGCTCGCAGCCCGTCTATCCCGTTGGTGATCGCCGCCTCCGGGTCGTCGGGTTCGTCGTGCTCGAAGACGAGCCACTCGGTCCCCGCTTCGCGGGCCGCGGCGACGACGGCCTCGAGTTCGAGGACGCCGTCGCCGAGCGCGGTCGGTTCCCCCTCGGCGGTCACGTCCTTCAGGTGGACGACGGGCGCTCGCCCGTCGAGGCGGTCGAGCAGGTCGACGGGGTCGCGACCGGCCGCGCGCGCCCACCCGGCGTCCAGTTCGAAGCCCACGGAGGTCTCGTCGATGAGGCGGTCGTAGGCGGTCTCCCCGTCGAGCGCGGCGAACTCGTGGTCGTGGTTGTGATAGAGCAGCGGCCGGTCGTACGTGGCGTCGAGCGTGTCGAGCATCGTGGCCGTCGCGGCGACGGCGTCCGCGTCGGCGAAGTGGTCGACGTCGAGGTACGGGACGACGACGAAGGGGACTTCGAGCGCGTCGAGCTGTCGCGCGACGGCGCTCTGCTCGGACTGCAGGGCGTCGATACCGACGTGCGCGCCGACGACGCCGAGACCCGCGTCGTCCAGCGCGCGCCTGCTCGCGCCGGGGTCGCCGACGCCCGCGAACTCAACGGCGTCGTAGCCGGCGGCCGCGACGCGGTCGAGGACCGCCGAAAGCGGTTCGCGGAGCGTCCGGAGCGTCCAGAGCTGAATGGCGGTCTGCATACCTCGTCTGAGAGCGCCGCAGTGAAATAACTGGACGGATAAGCCGCGGATATGGGATTCACCGAATCGACGATCGACCCCGCACGGTTCCTCGAAGACGTCGAGATGCGCGTCGGCGAAATCGTCGACGTGGAGCGGTTCCCGGAGGCCCGCAAGGACGTCTACAAGCTCACCGTCGACTTCGGCGACGAGACCCGCCAGTCCGCCGCCGGGCTGACCGACGTGTACGAGCCCGACGACCTCCTCGGGTCACAGGTCGTCGCCGTCGTCAACCTCGGGACCGTCTCGGTCGCCGGCTTCGAGAGCGAGTGCCTGGTCACCGGCGTCGACAGCGACGAGGGCGTCGTCCACCTGACGCCCGAGCGCGACGTGGAACCCGGCACGCGCGTCTATTGAAGAACATATTTCTTCAGAGAAGCTCCGTGAAGAATCGTCACCGATTAATACCGGTAGTGACTAGCATGAGCAACTATGAGTCGCGCTCGAGTCGTCGGGTGGGCCGTCGTCGCACTCGTGCTGATGGCACTGGCCGTGCCGTGGTTCCTGTGGGACAGCGCACGTCTCGCGTTCGGTCTGCCGCTGTGGCTGTGGTGGCACGTCGGCTGGATGGCGCTGGCGAGCGTCGTCTTCGCCGTCTTCGCGCGGACGGACTGGGGCGTCGGCGTCGAGGGGGTTGGCCGCCGTGGCTGACACCGCGCTCCAACTGGGCATCGTCGGGGCGTACATGGTCCTCGCGCTCGCCGTGGGCGCGGTCGCGTACCGGCTGACCGAGCGCACCGCCGAGGACTACTACCTCGCGAGCCGGACGCTCGGGACCGTCGTCCTCCTGTTCACCACCTTCGCCACGCTGCTGTCGGCCTTCACCTTCTTCGGCGGCCCCAACATCGCCTACAGCGCCGGCCCCGAGTGGATCCTCGTCATGGGGCTGATGGACGGCATCATCTTCGCCGTCCTCTGGTACGTGCTGGGGTACAAGCAGTGGCTCGTCGGTAAGCGCCACGGCTACGTCACGCTCGGGGAGATGCTTGGCGACCGCTTCGGGTCGACCGCGCTCCGGGTCGTCGTGGCCGCGGTGAGCCTGTTCTGGCTGTTCCCGTACGTGATGCTCCAGCAGAAGGGCGCAGGCCAGGCCATCGTCGGCCTCACGGACGGCGCGGTCCCGTTCTGGGTCGGCGCGGGCGGTATCACGCTGTTCATGATCCTCTACGTCGCGCTCTCGGGGATGCGCGGCGTCGCCTGGACCGACACGCTCCAGGGCCTGTTCATGCTCTCGCTCGTCTGGGTCGCCGTCGCGTGGGTGCTCTCGGCCGTCGGTGGCGCGGGCGCGGCGACCGACCTGCTCGCGAACGAGAAGCCGGCGTTCGTCGCGCTCGGCGGGGGCCTCTACACGCCGCAGTACGTCGTCTCGACGGCGGTGAGCATCGCCTTCGGCGTGACGATGTTCCCGCAGATCAATCAGCGGTTCTTCGCCGCCGGCTCCAAGCGCGTCCTCAAGCGGACCTTCGCGCTGTGGCCCGTCCTCGTCCTCCTCCTGTTCGTCCCCGCGTTCATGCTCGGCGCGTGGGCGGCCGGCCTCGGCGTCGCGGTGCCGGAGGGCGGCAACGTCATTCCGGCGCTGCTGGGCGAGTACACCCCGACGTGGTTCACCGCCCTGGTCATCGCCGGCGCGATGGCCGCGATGATGTCCTCCAGCGACTCGATGCTCCTCTCGGGGTCGTCGTACCTCACCCGCGACCTCTACCGACCGCTGACGGGCCGGGGCGACGCCAGCGACGAGCGGACCGACCGCCGCGAGGCGCTCGTCGCCCGCGTGGGCGTGGTCGTCTTCGCGACGCTGTCGTTCGTCGCGAGCCTCTACACGCCGGGGACGCTCGTCCAGATCGGTGACACCGCTTTCAGCGGGTTCGCCCAACTGACCGTCCCCGTCGCGCTGGCGCTGTACTGGCGGGGCACCACCCGCTCGGGGATGTACGCCGGCGTCCTCGGCAGCCAGGCGTTCTACACCCTGCACGTGTTCCCGATCGTGTCGACGCTCGCGGGGCTGGTCGGCGTCGAGGTGGCCCTGCCGACGGCGTATCTCGGCTGGACGCCGGGCGTCGTCGGTATCCTCGTCGGTCTCGTGCTGACGGTCGCCGTCTCGCTGGTCACCTCGCCGGCCGCCACGGAGAACCGCACGGCCTACGCCGTCTCCGGGGTCGAGAGCGATTGAGCGATATGAACCACAGACCTGCCGAACCGCTCGACGGCGGTCGCCGCCGTGCCGACATGTAAACCTACAAAAGCATCCGGCCCAATAGTGGGGGTATGGACTCCAAGGAAAACGTCGGCGGGCGCGACCGCCTGCTCCGAGCGGCACTGGCAGTCGTCCTGACGATCGTCTCCGTCCGCTGGCTCAAGAGCGGCAAGCGCAAGCGCGGCCTCCTCGCGGGCGTCGGCGCGCTCGGCCTCGGCTTCAACGCGACGACCGGCTACTGCGGCGTCAACGAGTCTCTCGGCGTCGACACCACCGCCGGGGACGACGAGGACGACCCCTTCGAGATCGACGAGACCGACGACGACGCGACCGAAGTCGACGTGGACTTCACGACTGCCGACGACACCGACGCGCAGTCCGTCAACGCCCGCTCGAACGGAGCGCTGACCTGTGCCGTCTGTGACGAGCCCATCGTTCCCGGCCAGCGACGCGGCCCCAACGACGCGGGCGCGACCGTCCACGAGAGCTGCGAGTAAGTCCCGCGTCGGCGCGAGATCCGTCGCGCCGACCGGCCGCGGCGAGTCTGGTGCTTTTTATTACCGCCGCGCCTCCGTGTCAGGTATGCAGACCCACATCGTCCCGGTCGGCTTCGATTACGACCGGCTCATCGCGCCGCTCGTGCGCGAGCAACTCGACGTGGACCGCGTCATCCTGCTGGAGGGCGCGGTCGGGAGCGAGGCCAACGTCGAGTACTCGCGCAACCTCGCGAAGAAACTGGAGAAGGACTACCGGAACCTACTGGGGGCCGAGACGGAGCAGTTCGTGGTCGACGACGTGTACGACTACGACGAGGCCTTCGAGCAGGCCTTCGAGCTCATCAACGCCGAGCTCGACGCGGGCAACGAGGTGTGGGTCAACGTCTCGGCGATGCCCCGGACGGTCTCCTTTGCCTTCGCCACCGCGGCCCACTCTATCATGGTCGAGCGCGAGGGGGACCGCGAGCGCATCCACACCTACTACACGGTCCCCGAGAAGTACCTGGAGACCGAGCTCGCCGAGGAACTTCGCAAGCAGACCGCGATGCTGGAGGACTTACAGACCGGCGAGAACGTCTCCGAGCGCGTCGACGAGCGCCTCGAAACCGCCCGCGACCTCCTCGACGAGTTCGACGAGCGCGGGACCACCATCGGCGCGAAGGAGATCGACGGCTCGCACATCGTCGAACTGCCCGTGGCCTCCTTCTCGAACGTCAAGCCCTTCGAGGAGGTCATCCTGTTCACGCTGGGCGAGCACGGCGAGTTCGAGTCCGTCTCCGAACTGGCCCAGGAGCTGGCCCGCGACATGGGCGAGGAGTACACCGACTCCTTCCGCTCGAAGGTCATCTACAACGTCGACCGCCTCGGCCCCGGCGGGAAGGGCTACATCGAGCAGGAGGAACACGGCAAGTCCTACCGGACGACGCTCTCGCGCATCGGCGAGCTGTGGGTGCGGGCACACAGCGCCGAGGACCGCGAGCGTCGCGAACCGGACCTGACCTGATCTGAGTCGGTGCGCGGGCCGAGACCGAAGGCGTGACTCGCCGCCGAAAACCGAAGTCGTTAATCCCGCCCTCGGCCGAGTACTGACCAGATGGTGCGTCGACTCTCGCAGACGCTGGTTCTCGCTCCGGTCGGTGTAGGGGTTCCCACGCCCCACACCACCCCCACCACTCGACGCACGCACCGCTGACAACCGCGCCGCAGTCCACCGCTATCCGGGCGCTACGCCCACCGTTCGAACATGAGTGACACACAGGACCCACCGCAGGAGGAATCGACCGCAGACCAGCAAACCGACGCCCTCGACGGGGAGTACGACCCCCGCGAGGTAGAGCCCGAGTGGCAAGAGCGCTGGGTCGCCGACGGGACCTACGCCTACGACGAGGACGCCGACACCCGCTTCACCATCGACACGCCGCCGCCGACGGTGTCCGGGAACCTCCACATGGGCCACCTCTATCAGTTCACCCTGCAGGACTTCGTCGCCCGCTACCACCGGATGGCCGACGACACCGTCTACTTCCCCTTCGGCTACGACGACAACGGCATCGCCTCGGAGCGTCTGACCGAGCGCGAACTCGGCATCCGCCACCAGGACTTCACCCGCCGTGAGTTCCAGGAGAAGTGCCGCGACGTCTGCACGGAGTACGAAGACGAGTTCACGCAGGACGTGCAGTCGCTCGCCATCTCCGTCGACTGGGACAACACCTACAAGACCATCGCGCCGAACGTCCAGCGCGTCTCCCAGCTGTCCTTCCTCGACCTCTACGAGAAGGGCCGCGAGTACCGCCAGCGCGCGCCGACCATCTGGTGTCCCGACTGCGAGACGGCCATCTCGCAGGTCGAACAGGAGGACAAGGACAAGTCGACGCTGTTCAACGACATCGCCTTCGACCTCGTGGAGACGGGCGAGGGTCCCGCAGACGACGGCGCGACGTTCACCATCTCGACCACCCGGCCGGAACTGCTCCCCGCGTGCGTCGCCGTCTTCGTCCACCCCGAGGACGACGACAATCAGCACCTCGTGGGCGGGACGGCACGCGTCCCCATCTTCGAGCAGGAGGTCCCCATCATCGCCGACGAGCGCGTCGACATGGAGACCGGCAGCGGCATCGTGATGTGCTGTACGTTCGGCGACCAGAACGACATCGAGTGGTACCAGGCCCACGACCTGCCGCTCCGCCTCGCCATCGACGAGTCCGCGACGATGACCGACCTCGCCGGCGACTACGCGGGGATGCACACCACCGAGGCCCGCGAGGCCATCATCGAGGACTTGGACGAGGAGGGGGCGCTGCTGGAGAGCCGCGACCACGACCACACCGTCCAGGTCCACGAGCGCTGCGAGGAGGAGGTCGAGTACCTCGTCACCGAGCAGTGGTACATCGAACTGCTCGACAAGAAGGAGGAGTACATCGAGGCGGGCCGCCAGATGAACTGGTTCCCCGAGAAGATGGTCACCCGGTACGAGCACTGGATCGAGGGCCTGGAGTGGGACTGGTGCATCTCGCGCCAGCGCGACTCCGGCATCCCGATCCCGGTGTGGTACTGCGACGACTGCGGCGAGCCGGTGCTGGCCGAGCGCGACCGGCTCCCCGTCGACCCGCTGTCGGACGACCCGCCGGTGGATAGCTGTCCCGAGTGCGGCCACGACTCGCTGACGCCCGAGGAGGACGTCTTCGACACGTGGGCAACGTCGTCGCTGACCCCCCTCGTGAACGCCGGCTGGGACTGGGACGACGACGCGGGAGAGTTCGCCTGGGACAACCCCGAGCTGTACCCCTTCGACCTGCGCCCGCAGGGCCACGACATCATCTCGTTCTGGCTGTTCCACACCGTCGTCAAGTGCTACGAGCACACCGGCGAGGTCCCCTTCGAGAACGTGATGATCAACGGGATGGTGCTGGACGAGAACCGCGAGGCGATGTCGAAGTCCAAGGGCAACGTCATCCCGCCCAGCGAGGTGCTGGAGCAGTTCCCGGTCGACGCCGCCCGCTACTGGGCCGCCGGCACGTCCATCGGGGACGACTTCCCGTACAAGGAGGGCGACCTGGAGGCCGGCGAGCGCCTGCTTCAGAAGCTCTGGAACGCCTCGCGGCTGGTCGACCAGCTCACGCCCGCAAGTCAGCCCGACGAGCCAGCGGATTTGGCCGCGGTCGACGAGTGGTTGCTGGCCGAACTGGACGCGACCGTCGAGTCGGTCACAACAAAGTTCGAGGAGTACGAGTTCTCGAAGGCCCGGAACGAACTCCGCTCGTTCTTCTGGAACACGTTCTGTGACGACTACCTCGAAATCGCCAAGCAGCGACTTTCAAATGGAGGAGACGCCTCGACCGAGTTCACGCTCCTGCAAGCCCACCGGACCTTCTTGCAGCTGTTCGCGCCGTTCCTGCCCCACATCACCGAGGAACTGTGGGAGCGCGTCTACAACGAGGACGGGTCGGTCCACACGACCGACTGGCCGACCGCGGGCGGCTACGACGCCGACCTCGAAGCAGGCGAGACGGCGATGGAGGTCGTCTCCGCGCTCCGCCGGTACAAGACCGAGAACGGCCTGCCGCTGAACGCCGACCTCGACCACGTCGAGGTGTACGGCCACGTCGCCGGGTTCGAGGACGCGATCGCCGAGGCCATGCACGTCGCGACGCTGGAGGCCCACGACGAAGCGCCGGAGATCACCACCGAGGTCAGCGGCATCGACCTCGATTACTCGCTGGTCGGCCCCGAGTTCGGGAACGAGGTCGGCGCGATCGACGCCGCCATCGAGGACGGCGACTACGAGATCGACGGCGACGAACTCCGCGTCGCCGGCGTCGCGCTCACCGACGAGATGTTCGCCGTCGAGGAGACCCGCACCTACTCCGGCGAGGGCGAGATGACCGAGACCGAGAGCGCCGTCGTCGTCGTTCGGTAAGCCCGGCCGGCGTTCGAAAGCCGACCCGGTTGGCAGTCACGAGAGCGGCGATTTCTCGCTCACAGGTGTCTCACCGCGGAGACGCCGCTGAAGATGACGAAGAACAGGCCGATACCGACGGCGAACAGCGGCGCGTTCGATTCCTGGTGCTTCAGATAGGCGTCGTCGGGGTCGCCGGGTGGCACGTACACCGTCACGGTGGTCCCGGTCTCGTACCCGTCCAGGACCGACCGGGCCGCGTCCTCCGTATCGTACGTCGGGGCGATGTTCGCTGGGAAGACGTTCGTGCTCGTGTAGGCGGTCCCGTCGTACTCGTACGTGTATCGGACCGTCGGCCGGTGGCTGACACCGGACCGTCGCCCGCCGGAACTGGTTTCGACGCCCTTCTCGACGAGTTCGCCGTCGACTTCGACGGCGTTCGTGAGGGCGTCCGACTGCTGGGCGTAGTCGTAGGCTCCGTATCCGGTCACCAGCAGGCCGACGAGCACCAGGAGTACCGCCCCGCGGAGCGTCTCCGGACCGTTGATCGAAAATCCCGTGATCTCAGGCATTCGAATCACTCCGCCTGGTTCCGTGAAGACTGCGTTCGGCGCGTTGCGGCTGCAACCGTACAGCGTGGTGGATGGAGGGCACACCAGGGCGTCCGAAACGTCGCCGGAATAATCTTCTGGTCGCCCGTCTCGCGGGCTGTGGACACGGCGACCCCGAAGCGAGCGGTCGGTAAAGCGGGTCGAGGACCGGGGCGAGTCTCGTCGCCCTCGTCGGTCCCTCGATGACCGCCACCAGTACCATCAAGGCGCGCGGCGTGGTCGATTCCACCATGCGAACGGAGGAGACCATCCGGGACCGCATCGAGGCGCTCCGAGACGAGTACGACAGCCACGACCCGCCGTCGACGGAGCTGGAGGACGAGGCCGAGGTCGCGATACTGCGCGCCATCGAGGAACTGGAGTGGGTCCTCGACGAGCGCGACGCCGACGAGGGGTTCACGACCTGACGTGACGGCGGAGTGCGAACCGAGAACCGACCGAGCCGCGACGGACGCTCACGACCGACGCTTCACTTTCTCGACGCGTGTCGCGAGCGCGAAGAACGTCGCGAGGAGCGTCAGCACGACGGCCCACCCGGCGGCGAGGTCGTGAGCGAGGACCGTGTGGTCGAACTGCCCGGCGGCGACGAGCGGCTCGGCGCGCAGCCAGGTGTGGTGTGGCCCGCCGAGCACGGGCACGAAGTAGTCGACCACGTCGTTGAGGCCGTACCAGAACAGGGCGACGGCGACGGCCGGGACGGAAAAGGTCGCATAGCGGTGGATGAGAAACGCCTCAAGCGCCATCGCGAGATGGCTCAGGATCAGGAACCAGTAGAGCCACGGGGCGATGCCGCCGGGGCCGTTGAGGACGAGCTGGACGAACGGCGTCCACAGGCCCAGCTTGATGCAGCCGAAGAAGCCGAGCATGTGGAGCCACTGTGCGTCCCAGTCGAGCCGCCAGGCGACCAGCGAGAGCCCGATGAACATCGTCGCCGCGGGCGAGTCGGGAATCAGCGGATAGGCGGCGATTGGCGCCGCGCCGAGCTGTCCCTCGACGAGCGGCGGCGCGGCCTCAAGCGGTCGGCCGGCGTAGTACCAGAAACCGAACAGCGTCCCGACGAGGTTGACGAGGGCGACGGGCCAGGCCAGCCGCAGCCCGACGTTCTCCAGCCACTCCGGCAGTGGCGCGACGTAGCGCGGTAGCCCCTCGGCATCGGGCGGTTCGCGTCCGAACAGCCGGGCGACGGCCGCGTCGATGCGCCCACCGACGCCCTCGTCAGTAGCCATGTCGAGGCAGTGGGGAGAGGCGATGAAAACGGTAGTGGTCTCAGCCGCTCGGACGCTCGGTGCGCGCCTCGGCGAGTCGCCGTGACCGGGCCCGCCGGCGGAAGGACACGCGTTAAGTAAATCCAGTTCTAACCCGCAGATAATGGCTGAAGCTACCGATCTGGAGGACCTCCGCCGCGGTACTGACCTCGTCAAGCGCGGCTTCGCGAAGATGCAGAAGGGGGGCGTCATCATGGACGTCGTCACCCGCGAGCAGGCCCGCATCGCCGAGGACGTGGGCGCGGTCGCGGTGATGTCGCTGGAGGCCGTTCCGGCCGACATCCGCAAGCGCGGCGGCGTGGCCCGGATGGCCGACCCGGCCGAGGTCGAGGAGATCATCGACGAGGTGTCGATCCCCGTGATGGGCAAGTCCCGCATCGGCCACACCAAAGAGGCCCAGATTCTGGAAGCCACGGGCGTCGACATGATCGACGAGAGCGAGGTGCTCACCCCCGCCGACGATCGCTACCACATCGACAAGCGTGAGTTCACCGCGCCGTTCGTCTGCGGCGCGCGCAACCTCGGCGAGGCGCTGCGACGCATCGACGAGGGCGCGGCGATGATCCGTACGAAGGGCGAGGCCGGTACGGGCGACGTGAACCAGGCCGTTCACCACCAGCGCAACATCAAGGGCTCGATCCGCGAGCTCGAAGGCGCGAGCTACGAGGAGCGCGAGAAGTGGGCCCGCGAGAACGAAGCCCCCGCCGAACTCGTCCACGAGACCGCCGAGATGGGCCGCCTCCCCGTCGTGAACTTCGCCGCCGGCGGCATCGCCACGCCGGCCGACGCGGCGCTGATGATGCACCACGGCTGTGACGGCATCTTCGTCGGCAGCGGCATCTTCGGCGCGGAGGACCCCGAAACGATGGGCACCGCCGTCGTCGAGGCCGTCAACAACTGGGACGACCCCGAGGCGCTCGCCGAGATCAGCAAGGACATCGGCAGCGGCATGAAAGGCGACGCGAACGCCGACCTCCCCGAGGAAGAGAAGCTCCAGGGCCGCGGGGTCTGACGGGAGACGCCGGCGGATCGAGCAGAACAGTTCTTCGCTATCGAAGGCAAACACCCAAGTCCACCCACCTGCGTGTGTAGCCTATGCAGCAGTCCGAGGCGGTCGTCCAGCAGGCCAGGACGATTCTGGAGCAGCTGACCTCGACCGAGGGACGGCTCGTGGTCAGCGCGGGCGTCCTCGTGGTGACGGCGCTCGTTGCGATCCTCGTTCTTCCGCTGGCGATTCGCCAGCTCCGCCGAGCGCTGACCTCGCGCTACATGACCGGGCAGGTCGGCGAGACGGTGGACATCGTCGGCGACTACATGCCGACCTCGTTCTCGGGTGTGGTCCTCCGCCTCGGGCAAGTGACCGTCCTGCTGGGCTCTGTCTTCGCGCTGTTGATCGTCTGGGGGCTGTTCGAGTGGGCCATCGCGATGGTCGACATCGTCTCCTCGGCCGTGCCGGACCTGTTCAAGGCCGGGCTGACGCTACTGCTGCTCCTGTTGAGCTTCGCGGCCTCCGAGCAGCTCAAGAAGGCGGTGTCACAGCTCGGCGACGGCTCTGACCGTATCACCGAACACCAGGAGGAGATCATCCTCCGGGTGGGACAGGTAGCGCTGTTCGTCACCGTCGTGGCCAGCGCACTCACGTTGTGGGGGATCAACCTCAGCGGACTGCTGGTCGGGGCGGGCTTTCTCGGCATCGTCGTCGGTTTCGCGGCCCGGCAGACGCTCGGGTCGCTCATCGCCGGGTTCGTGCTGATGTTCTCGCGGCCCTTCACGATCGGCGACTGGGTGCAGATCGGCGACAACGAGGGCATCGTCACCGACATCACCATATTCAACACGCGGCTCGAGAACTTCGACGGGGAGTTCATCATCATCCCCAACGACAGGGTCGGCGACCGGGCCGTCACGAACCGTAGTCGGAAGGGACTTCTCCGGCTCACAATCGACGTCGGCGTCGACTACGACGCGGACGTGGACCGAGCGATGGACCTCGCTCTCGAAGCGATGGCGGACATCGAACACGTCGTCGAGTCGCCGGCCCCCGACGTGGTTCCGAAGTCCTTCGGCGACTCCGCCGTCGTCATGGAGTGTCGCTTCTGGATCGACCATCCCACGCCGCCCCGGAAGTGGCGAGCAGTCTCAGCGGTGGTTCGAGGCATCAAAGACGCCTTCGACGACGAGGGGATCACGATTCCCTTCCCCCAGCGGACCCTCTCGAACCGCGAGGGCGCGCTGCTCGACGAGGAACTGGAACTCAGCGCCACGATGCGATCCGACGGCGACGCTCAGTCGTAGAGACCGTCCAGGAGCAGTCCCAGGCCGAGAAGCCAACAGCCGAGGAGTGTCCCGAGCGCGCCGGCGTGGAACAGCACCGTGAGCCCGCGCCCCGCCAGCACTGGCCCCTGCATGGCAGCCGCTGCCGTCGTCAGCGCGGCCGACGGCGACGCCGCCTGCATGGCCAGACCCGTGAACGCGACGAGCGCGAGCGGGAGCGTCACGGCGACCAGCGCGAGTCCGACACGCTCCGCCAGCGCCGCGGCCGTGACCGGATCGGTGGGGTCGCCGTAGCGACGGGTCGACTGACGCTGTGCCATGTGGTGACATAACATCCTCTGACGCCATAAAGCCACGGGCGTCGCTCGGCGAACCGGGCGGGCGGCAGAGCGGTTGCCCCGTGTCTCGGCGCACGTCGATGAGAATATTGCCCGAATCTATGACGGATAGATCTGGCCGAATTCCCGATCCCAGGCGCTATCGGACCCGCGTATCGCCGGTTCGCTCGTCGCGGTTCGACGCGAGTTGCTGTCGATCTCTCCGCGATAGCCGGAGGGTTAGGGCCCGGTCGCTAGGCTCCGGCGAGCGCGGGCCCGCCGCGGGCCCCACAGCGCAGAGTCATGAGTTCATCAGAGTCCCACATCGACGTCGAACAGTTCGCTTCGAATCTCGTCGAGTTCCGGTATCGCGAAGTGATGATGGCCGTCGCGACCCTGGCCGTCGTCGTCGGCTCGGTCGTCTTTTTCCCCGGGTTCGACGATCTGAGCACGGGACTCCGGTCCGACCTGTCGCTCGGACTGCTCGCGGCGTTCGTCCTCGTGGCCATCGTCGCCGGCGTCGTCAAGGGGATGCTCGGGTTCGGGTACGCGCTCATCACGACCCCGATATTCGCCTCGGTGATCGACCCGACGGTCGCCGTCGCCGTGCTGGCGATTCCGCCGTGGATGCTCAACATGTTCCAGATCGGCGAGACCGACACCGGACTGGCGTTCGTCCGCGAGGAGTGGGTCCTGCTCCTCATGGCAATCGTCGGCTCGGTCCTCGGCGTCGTCTTCCTCGCGGAGTTCAGCACCGGGCCGATCGTCCCCTTCCTGATCGGGCTCGTGATACTCGGGTACGTCGTCTTCCAGCTCGTACAGGACTTCGTGACCGTCGATCGCACGCACAACCCCATCGCAGTGAGCACGGCCGGCTTCCTCGAAGGGTTCCTGCTGGCCGTCGCCAACCTCGGTCCGCTGCTTCCGGCCTACTTCCATACCTTCGAGCGCGACACCGAACGGTACATCGGCGGCCTCTCGATGGTTCTCGGTGCGATATTCACCGTCAGAATCGTCCAGATGGCCCTGTTTACCGACCTCCTGACGCCCTATCGACTCTGGCTCGGCTCGGTCATCGCGGTCGTGACGATCGTCGGCCTCCTCCTCGGGACGTACCTCCGTCGCATCGAGATCGACGAACGGCGGTTCAACCGATTCGTCGTCGCCCTGCTGTTCGTGATCTCGCTCAACATCTTTCGGAACACCGTTCCGGCGCTGTTGTTCTGATTCCGGGCGGTCGAGAGGTGCGTCCCAGCGGACCGAAGGTCCGGGATCGGCCGTCCGTCGCCGTGAGTTGCCGGTTCGCGGTTCAGACGACACAGTGACCGTGGAACGCCGGTCGAAACTACTATCCCCAACGGGACGAACGGAGTGGTATGAGCACTCCGCCGGGGGAGTATTACACCGAGGAACGCTGGCAGAACTGGCTCGACCGCATCGACGAGGAAGACGTCGACCCTGAAGACGAGGACTCCGCGCGCCTCCTGTTGAACCTGCAGGACGACGCCGCCATCGCGGTCGCGAAGATCATCACCGACTACGAGGACGACACGCTCGACGAGGAGACGACCCTCGACGAGCTGGCGGGGGTCCGAAGCATCGTCCTCGACGACATCGATATCGACGACGAGGAGACGCTGATGCTGATCGACGGCGTCCAGACCTCGCTGCTGTGCGTGTTCTACGCCGCCGAGGAGTACGTCGCGGAGGGCGTCGCGGCCGACGCCACCGTCGCCGACTACATCGAGGCCGCGGCCGACGCCGAGGCAGAAGAGGACTTAGACGCCGCACTCGGCTACTGCGTGCAGGCCGGGACACAGATAATCGACGGCGAGGACCTCCCGATGGAGGTCGCCGAGGAACTGGAGTACGGGCTGGTCTCGGAGTGGGTCAACGGACTCGACAGCCTGCAGACCGCGATGAGCGACCCCGAGGTCGTCGAAGAGGAAGACGAAAGCTGATAATTGCGCAGTCAGCTTTTTATCACCGACTCCGCAACTGACGGCATGGATTTCACGGGCGACGAGCGCGGCCAGTCGGTCCAGATCGGGGCCGTGTTGCTGTTCGCCGTGCTGATACTCGCTTTTTCCTCGTATCAGGCGTTCGTCGTCCCGGAACAGAACCGCGAGGTGGAGTTCAACCACAATCAGCAGGTGCAGTTCCAGCTCCAGGACCTTCGAAACGCCGTCGTCTCGCAGTCCGGTGGCGGATCGCTGACCGCGGTGTCGGTGACGCTCGGGACGAACTACCCGAGTCGCGCGGTCGCGGTGAACCCCGGTCCGCCGTCCGGGTCGCTCCGAACGAACGGCACGGCGACCGACGCGGTCAATCTGACGGTCCGAAACGCGACGGTGACCGGCGAGACGGGCGACTTCTGGAACGTCACGACTCAGCCAGGACAGGGTCGCGTCTACTCGACGGGGAGCATCGTGTACGACCCGTCGTACAACGTCTATACGACGCCGCCACAGACGGTGTACGACCAGACGATGCTGTACAACGATTTCCGGACCGCACAGCTCACGATGGCGAACCAGTCGCTCGTGGACGGAACGCAGATCTCACTCGTCACGCTCAACGGCTCGCTCGACCGCGCCTCGTCCGGGAGCGTGTCGGTCGACGTGCGGCCGATCAGTAGCTCCACGCGCGAGGTCCAGATCGACGCCCCCGACGACGACTCGCCGATCACGCTCCTGCTCGTCACCAGACGCGCTCCGGCACAGTGGGAGTTCCTGGAGACCACCCAGTCGAAGGTCACCGCGGTCGAAGACGCGCCGACGCCCGCACCGCCGGGCTACCACACGGTGCTCGTGAAGCTTGACCCCGGCGAGACGTACCAGCTACAGATGACGAAAGTCGGTGTCGGGAACCGGCGAACGTCAGAGCCAGTCGCGTATCTCACGGACATCGAGGGGGACGGGAAGACGGTCTCACGCGGCGAGACGACCGAACTCGTTCTGGAGGTCCGGGACGCGTACAACAATCCGACTGTCAGGGAGAGCATCACGGTTGAAGGAGGTGTCGACGGCGGAAGTGGCGGGAGCCTCGACCGGAACGAAGCGACGATCAACGGCGACGGTCGGGTCACCTTCGAGTACCAGACCAGCGACTCCACGCCGCTCGGGACGAACCAGTTGAACTTCAGTATCCAAGGTCTCGACGGCACGTTCGACGGGTCGACCCCCGAAAACGTGTCGATGGACGTGTCGGTCACCGATGGCGGCGGCGGGTCCGACGGCGGCTCCGGAAACAGCGGCCTCATCTACAACGAGGACGCGGTCGCGGTCGCGAGCGACGGCTCGACCGAGAGCGGGGTCCGGTTTACCGTCACCAACGAAGTCGGCGAGAGCATCGAGATCACGACGGTCGCGATCGATCCCGTAGACGACGACATCGACTACCTCAGCGACACGGTCAGCAACTACCTTCCCCCGGCTCCCCAGCGGAACGAACTGTACATCGAAGCGGACACCGACGGCCACACTGACTTCGGCGGCGGAGCCGATATCCCGCGGACGGTGGACGTCGACGACGACGGCGACCTGAACGGCCAGAACCCGGTGATGTCAGACACGTCGAGTGCGACGTTCCACCTGTTCGAGTTCGAACGGTTCGGGAGCCGGACGGACATGAGCGGCGAGAGCGTCACGATAACGGTGACCTACGAGCGGGCGAGCGGCGGCACGGGCTCGAAGATGTTCACGGTCACCCCCGGCGGTGCGAGCGAGAGTCAGCGACCGAACGCCGAGTTCACGATCTCCTCCGACGGACCGCAGTCGAACGACAAGTGGGACTTCGACGCCGGTTCGTCCAGCGACCCACAGGGAGACAGTCTGGACTACGAGTGGGACTTAGACGGAGACGGACTCTTCGACGACGAGACGGGCCAGACCCTACAGAGCGAAAAAGTGTCGTCCGGTACGACGGTGTCGCTCCGGGTCGTCGATCCCGCGGGGAACGCGGACACCATTCGAAAGGACGTTCCGTAACCCGGTCGCGCCGTCCCCGAACTTAGCAGAGCACGACGGTGACGTAGACGACGCCGTCGGCGGTCGCCGCGCCCACGCCGACGTGGTTCACGTTTTGCATGTACAGCGTATCGCGCGGCCCGGACAGGTCGAACCAGTAGTCGGCGACGGCGTCCGCGGTCCGGGTCGCGTTCGCGCCGTTGGGGTCGACGCTCGTGACCAGTTCGAGGTCGGTCACCGGCCTGAAGTACGCGTTCGTCCCGTGGCGCGGCCGGCACCGCTCGGCCAGGCCGGCGGCCGCGTAGCGGTCCCGGGTGTCCATGCCGCCGGCGATAGGCGAGGCGTGCCCCTGCGCGGCCATCCGTTCGCTGTGGTTGCGGGCGAGGGACGAGAGCGTTCGCCCGGTCTTCGTGTCGGTGGCGAGAGACGCGTCGACGGCGTCGTCGGCGAGCGGGTCGCCCCGACGGTCGTTGATCGCCGCGACGAGGTGGGCTTCGAAGCGGGCCTCGTCGATACCGGAGTCGGGTGCCGTCTGTGAAGCCGCTGTCGGCGTCGAGAGCGCGCGATGGGTCCCCGCAGCCCCCTCGTCGGCGTCGCCACCGGCCGCTGTTGCCACCGCCGCATCGGCCGCTTTCGGCGTCGACGGCGGCGCGCCCGTGGTTGACAGCGGCGCGGTCTTCGCCGAGTCCGCGCTGTCGGCCGCCGTCGGTCCGTCCGCGACCGAACCGACGACCAGGGGGGCGCTCACCGCCGCCAACACCACGAACCCGAGCGTAAGGAGCCACCTGTTCATGTGTGAAGTGTGTCCCGCCCCGAGAGATGACGATTCGAGAACATGTATTTGGAGGCTGATACGAGTACCGTAGGGTCGGCTTTCACTCCACAAATATGTTTGGACGAAATCGGCCCGCCGATTACCAGCGACGAAAACACGCCCGTAAACATCTTAACGGTCGGTGAGTGTCCTGAGATATGAACGACCTGTCGCGCCGCGGATTCGGGGTGGCGCTGCTCGCCGCGTTCTCTGCCGGCTGTCTCGGAACGCGTTCACGACAGGAATCAGACACGACGCCGGTCCCCGAGGCGACGGCGTCGCAGTCGCCCGCAACGCCCGAACGCGCCGAGGTTTCGACGCCCGCTGACAGTCCGCCTGCGGCCGCCGACACCGCGACGCCCCAGCCGTCCGCCTCAGCCCCGGCGGACGGGACGACGGACAGTCCCGCACGGATTCAGGTCGAGACGGAGACGCCGGAGCCAAAGACGGACAGGCGGTCGATGGAGGCCACGTTCCGGCTCGAAGAAGACACGTACCAGGACTACGGGGTCGAGTCGACCGAGCAGTTCGCGCTGACCTACGACATGATCGTCCGCCGTGGACCGCCGGTCGACGTGCTCCTGTTTACCGAGGAGGAGTACCAGGCCTTCCAGCGCGAGTACCGCGCGCGACACCTGGTGGAGGTGTCGAAGTTCCACGAGACCAACATCGCGGAGAATCGGGTCACCGTCTCGCCGGGCGCGTACCGACTGGTGGTCAACAACACGGCCTGGTCGCGCGCCATACCGTCACCGGACGAACCGTACGACGCCGTCGAGGGCGAGTGTATCGTCGATTTCTCGTTCAGCACGGAGTTAGCCGGGACAGAGAGTGGATAGCGACTGTCGGGTTTCCACGCTGTCGACCACGGTATTAGACAGCTGTCGATGCTAGAGTCGACAAACCCATATACAATCGCATTGTTCGTGCGTGTATGACTGCAGTCGGTATCGACGCCATGGAAATCCGGACCGGGAAGCTCAAACTCGACCTCGCCGAGACGTTCGCGCCGGCCCAGGGCGACGATCCGGGGAAGTACACGAAGGGGCTGGGACTGCGCGCCTCGTCGTTCCCCGACGTCTACGAGGACATCGTCACGATGGCGTCGAACGCCGCGTACCGCCTGATGGAGCGCAAGGGGCTGACGCCCGACGACATCGGTCGAATCGACGTGGCGACCGAGAGCGCCTTCGACAACTCCAAGCCGGTGTCGACGTACGTCGCCGGCTGTCTCGAACAGGTGTTCGACGAGGACTTCCACCACGCCAACAAGGGCGAGCGGAAGTTCGCCTGCATCGCCGGAACCCAGAGCCTAGACGACGCATACAACTGGATCCGCGCGGGCCGAAACCGCGGCCGCGCCGCGCTCGTCATCGCCACCGACACGGCGCTGTACGCCCGCGACGACCCCGGCGAGGCCACGCAGGGAGCCGGCGCGGTCGCCATGCTCGTCGACGAGGACCCGAGCCTGGTCGAACTCTCCGCCGAGCAGGGCTTCGGGAGCGCCGACGAGACGGACTTCCTCAAACCGAACCAGCAGTTTCCGTCGGTCGACGGCAAGCGCTCGGTGAACGTCTACCTCGCCCGCATGCGGGAGGCGCTCGACGACTTCGCAGAGGTGGCCGGCGACATCCACCCGGGCGACTACGAGATGATCCCCTTCCACACGCCCTTCCCCGGCATGGTCCGGAAGGCAGCCGCCCTGGGCTACCGACACATCGTCCGCGGGACCGACGTGGAGGACCTGCTCGCCGAGGAGATTGGCCACCAGCCGGTGCGCGAGGAGTTCGAGACCGACGACGAGTTCCACGCCGCAATCAAGGAGTACACCGACGACCTGACAGAGACGGAGCGCTACAAGGACTGGTACGCCGACGCCATCGAGCCGACGCTCGAAATCTCCCGCGAGGTCGGGAACTGGTACACCGGCTCCGTCCACATCGCCCGCGCCGCCGGCCTCAAGCACGCCCGTGAAAACGGACTCGACCTCGACGATGCCAGGCTGTTGGTCGCCTCCTACGGCTCCGGCGCGCAGGCCGAGGTCCACGCCGAGACGATCGTCCCTGGCTGGGAGGAGGAGATCGCGGCGCTGGACGTGGACACCCAGATCCGGAACCGCCACGACATCACCTTCGAGGAGTACGAGCAGATCCACGACGTGCACAACCACGACACCGACGCCGACGTGGAGGAGTTCACCCCGCCCGAGCAGGAGTTCGTCTTCGACGGCTGGGGCCGGATGGGTGAGCGGAAGTATCGGTACGTGGAGTAGCGAGGGGCGCGCGTAGCGCGGCCCTCGAACGCGAACGGGGAACGTAGTGACCCGTGAGCAGCGAGGAATCACCGAGCGACCAACGGTCGACGCCGTCCCGCTAGACTCTCGCGATTGATAGCGCGCACGCAACGCTTAAGCCGAATTTTCCGACAAGTGGCCGTATGGTCAGACGGGCGCTTCTCGCCGTGCTTGTCCTCGCCGGAGGAGCGTACGCCGGCACACTCCGACTCGGTGTAGTCGCCCCGCCGTCGCTCTCGGTGGGCGCGCTCGTCGACGCGATCGGACGCCTCCCGCGCGAGGCCCTGCTGGTCGGCGGCGCGGTACTCGGGCTCGTCACGGCCGGTGCCGTGCTGTGGCTCGCAGCGACGCTCGGCTACCGACTGTTCAGACTCGGCGCTCGTCTCGCACCCGGCGGCCCGTCGTCGCCGAAGGCCGTGTTCGCGGTCGGGAGCGTGGTTCTGCTTGCGGTCTGTTTCGGGTCGATGTTGCTTGTGCTCGGCGGGACCGGTTCGATGTGGGACAGCGACGCGGGCGCGACCGGCGTCGCGAGCGACGTCCAGCGCGCGGGGATGTCCTCGTCGATCGGCGCGGCGGTCGAAGGAGACACGGTCGCGCCGGCGAGCCTCTCGAACGCGACCGGTCGGTGTTCGCGGCCGACCGGCGTCGACAGCGACGGCGACCGGTTGCCGGACGCCTGGGAGCGAAACGAGTCGACGCCGGACGGCGCACCGCTCCCGGACGCCGACCCGGACCGCAAGGACGTCTACGTGCAACCGATCTACGCGGCCGGGGCCGAGCGGTTCACCGCGACGGAGAAGGCGCAACTGCGCCGCGTCTGGGACGAGATGCCCGTCTCGAACCCCGGCGGCGAGACGGGGATCGCGCTCCACTTCGTCGACAGGGTTCCCGACGGCGGACGGATGGAGTCGCCCATCGCGATCGCGAACGACCTCCAGCCCGTCCGAGATCGGTACTACACCCGCGAGACGATGGGCGCGGGCCGCTGTCGGTACCACCTCGTCGCGGTGGGGACGGTCGCCGGCGACTCGCTCGCGGGCTACGGAGACCGGCCCGGGTTCGTCTCGATCGTCGACGCCGAGCGCGTCCCGGCCTACAACGGCTCGGTGACCTTTCGAGTGGCGGTGACGACGCACGAACTGCTGCACAACACCGCGGGGCTGGTCGGCGGGCAGTCCCATCCGGGATCGGGCTGGCTCGGAACCGGCGGCGAGTACCTGGGCAACGAGACGAAGCGGGACCTCGACGACGGCTTCGCGCCGCCGAGAGCGTACTGGGGGCGCTAGGGGAGGGTCCGCAGGCCCCCGAGGAGGGAGTCGAGATCCATGTCGGTGATCGCCAGTGAGAAGTCGTCGATGCGCGCGAGGTCCTCGGCGTGCTCCCAGACGGCGTCGTCGTTCAGGCCGTGGAGGATGACCGCGTTGGGCGTCGGGGAGACGACCCTGAGTGCCACGAGCGGAGACTCCCCCCGGGTCACGTTCGTGAACACGAGGGCGCGGTTGGTCGACTGGCCGTACAGCTGGTAGAACTCGTCGGAGGAGAGCCGCGTGATGGCCGCGATGGAGTTGATGACGGTGTGGCCGGCGACGGTGTCCTGACTGCCCCGGAACAGTTCCTCGGCGTCGGTGGCGTCGTAGACGCGCTCCACCGGGACGTTGGCCGAGTACTCCCTGAGGTCGTGGACCACGTCGCTGTCGAAGCCGGCCGAGAGGACGCGGGCGTGCTGGCGGATGTGGTCGCCGCCCCGATTCTCGTCGATATCGAGCAGCGCGACGACGAGTCGCCTGACGACGCCGATGCCGGGGTTGTCCCGTCGGCCGCTCTCGTAGTCGGACACGACGGACGGCGACACGTCGAGTTCCTCGGCGAGTTCCGTCTGGGCCACGTCGAAGTCCGTTCGCCACTTCCGGAGGGTCGCGCCCGGTTCGTCGCTCAGCGCTACCTCGCCCGCCATCTTTTCCGCGAGATCGTCGCGCGCTCCCCCTGCCATTAGTTCACACGGTGGCGTGTCTCGAATAAAAGGGTGTCGGAACGGTGGTCACTCAGGGCGAGCGGTGATGGTGACCGCCGCGAGGATTCCGCCGGAGGGCTCGTGGACGACAGACACCTCGATTCGGTCGCCGGGCGCGACCGTCCCTCCACCGGCGTTCACCTGGAACGCGATGGCGCGACCCGCCGTCCACGGCCGACCGCCGTCGGCGATGACGCCGCCGACGCAGTAGTCGTAGACGATATTGTCGGGATCAGAGACGGCGGACGGGCCGAGGGCGGTCCCGGATACAGGGAGGTCGACCAGCCGCGCCTCGGCGTCGGCGTCAGGGAGCCGAACTGCGACCTCGATGTCTTCGGGCGCGATCCGCTCGCCGCCCTCGTGGCGGACCAGAATCGTGTTGTCGCCACAGCCGCCGGAGGGGCCGGTCTCGAAGCTCCCCGTCGAGCGAGCGACGGTCGGGATCGGCCGGCCCGCGTCAGCCGCGGCGCTCATCGCGTATCCGCCGACCACCGCCGCCAGGAGGACTGTGATCGAGACCATGAGCGCCACGCCGACGACGGGCGTGACGCCGCGGCGGTCGCGGGCGAGTCGGACGGTGCGTCGGGACGGTGTCACGGCTGTCCCGGGCTTGCCGCGGCTTCCCACATAAACCTCCGCGGCGCTCGCGCGCTACGAGCCGTCCAGCGCCGTCGCGAGCGCGGCCCCGACGGTCCCGAAGACGACCGGGTAGAGGAGGCCGGCGACGACGACCGCGGTCAGCAGGGTCGGCGCGCCCTGTCCGGCCTCGCCCGCAGTGACGGTGAACAGGACCGCACCGAGGACCGACAGCGGGAGATAGCCGAGCGCGACCGCAGGGCCGACGCGGACCGCACGCCCGAGATCTGTAGCGCCGTCGAGTCGGGCCGTCGCGACGCCAGCGGCCGTCAACAGCGCGGGCGGAATCGCGTACAGGGCCGGCGACAGCGAGTCGTTCTCGGCGATGAAGTTGACCGCCGACGTGCCGCCGATGAACGGAACGTCGACGGTGATCGTCGTCGTCACGAACTGGGCGTTGAACAGCACCCAGCCGACGATCTTCCAGGCCGCCCGCTCGTCGCCGAACGCCTCGGCGACCTCGGTCAACAGCGCGTCCCGGACCACCGAGATGCTGAGGGCGTAGACGAGGACGTACGCGAGAGCGAACGCCGCGACGCCGGCAACTGCACCGACGGCGTAGCTTCGCCGCTGTGTGTCACTCATAGCTGGGGAACGAGCGGTGTTCGGGATATGTCTTCTGGCTGTGAGACGGTCCCCAATCCGAAAGCGATCACCGAGGAGTGACGCTCCGCAATCCCTAAACGCCGGTCGCGCCAACCACGTCCCAATGGACTGGACGGAGAAGTACCGCCCGACGACGCTGTCGGAAGTGCGGGGCAACGACAAGGCCCGCGACGCGCTCAAGGAGTGGGCGGACACGTGGGACGACCACCGCGAGGCGGTCATCCTCCACGGCTCGCCCGGGATCGGGAAGACCTCCGCCGCGCACGCGCTGGCCAACGACATGGGGTGGCCGACCATCGAACTCAACGCCAGCGACTCCCGGACGAAGGACGTGATCGAGCGGGTGGCCGGTGAGGCCGCCAAATCTGGAACGCTCACAGCCGGTGGCGGCGGCCGACGGCTCGTCGTCATGGACGAGGCGGACAACATCCACGGGAACGCCGACCGCGGCGGCGCGCGGGCCGTCACCGCGCTGGTCAAAGAGGCCAGCCAGCCGATGATCCTCATCGCCAACGAGTACTACGACATGTCCAACGGCCTGCGGAACAACTGCCGGGACATCGAGTTCCGGGACGTGTCGCCGCGGTCCATCGTTCCCGTCCTCCGGGACCTCTGTCGACAGGAGGGCATCGAGTTCGAGGCCGAAGCCCTAGAGGCCATCGCCGAGCAGAACAGCGGCGACCTGCGGGGCGCGGTGAAGGACCTTCAGGCCATTGCCGAGACGACCGAGCGCCTCACCGCCGAGGACGTGGTGACCGGCGAGCGTGACACTACCGAGGGTATCTTCGAGTATCTCGACGTGGTTCTCAAAGAGGGCGGCGCGCGGGAGGCCCTGGAGGCGAGCTACGACGTGGACGAGACGCCGGACGACCTCATCAACTGGATCGAGGACAACATGCCCAAGGACTACGAGGGGGCCGAACTGGTCCGCGCCTACGCCGCGCTCTCCGACGCGGACCAGTGGCTCGGGCGGGTCCGCGAGACGCAGAACTACTCGTTCTGGCGCTACGCCGGCGACAACATGACCGCCGGCGTCGCCGCGGCCCGCGACGGCAAAAAGGGCGGCTGGACGCGCTACGGTCCGCCGAGCTACTGGTCGAAGCTCGGGCGCTCGAAGGGGACGCGAAACACCCGCGACTACATCGCACAACAGATCGCGACCATCGACGGCGTCTCGATGCGGACGGCCCGCCGGGAGATCCTTCCCTTCCTCTCGACGATGACCCACCACTGCCGGAACCGCGACCTGACGGTGGCGATGGCGGCCACCTACGACCTGGACGCCGAGCACGTCTCGTTCGTCACCGGGTCCGGCAAGGACACGAACAAGGTCCAGTCCATCGTCGAGGACGCCGAGGAACGCCGCGAGGAAGCGGCCGTCGAGCACTCCGGCGGCGCGTTCGAAGGCGCAAGTGCTGACGCCGGCGGTGACGCTGACGGCGCGACGGAGGGCGACGAGGACGAGTCAGTCGGCGACGGCGGCTCGTCCGAACAGCAGGTGACGCTCGGCGGCGACGGGGACGACGCGGCGGAGACGGCGGACGCCGACGGCGACGGGGACGACGAGCGAGCGAGCGAGGCGGCCGAAGACGACGACCAGCAGTCCGGGCTCTCCGACTTCATGTAGTCACCGGCCGGACGTGCCGAGGCCGGGAATCGCGACGTACCGTTCGACGGCGTCCATCAGCAGCGACGCGGAGACGACCAGCGCGAGGTACAGCAGGCCGGCGAGGACGAACAGCTCCGTGTAGCGGTAGGTCTCGCTGGCGATGGCGTCGGCCTGCTCGAACAGCTCTCGGACGGTGATGAAGCTCGCGAGCGAGGAGTACTTGATGAGGTAGACGAGCTCGTTCGACCAGCCGGGGATGGCGTAGCGCAGCCCCTGTGGCAGGACGACGTGCCGGATCCCCTCGACCTTCGAGAGGCCGATCGAGCGCGCGGCGGTGAGCTGTCCCTCGGGGACGGAGTTCAGCGCCGACCTGATGTACTCTGACTGGTAGGCCGCGCTGTTGAGCGTGAACGCGACGACCGCGACCCAGAACGCCTGGGCGGGCACGAAGCCGGTCCCGACGGCGGGCAGTTCGCGGATGTAGATCGAGAGCGGCGTCGCGAAGTACAGCACGAACAGCTGTGCCAGCAGCGGCGTGCCCCGGAACAGCTCCGTGTAGGCCAGTGCGACAGATCGGGTGATCGTCCCGCCGTACACCCGGGCGATGCTGAGCGGGACGGCGATGACGAACCCGAAGGCGATGCCCGAGACCGTCAGCAGGACGGTCACCCACACGCCGGTCGCCAGTTCCGGCAGGTAGGGAACCGAGGCCGCGACGAACCCGACGAGACCCGCGAGCCACCGGAACGGGAGGCCGAAGACGCCGAGGTCCGCGGCGACGCCGGACAGCGTGGACGCGGCGAACTCGATCGGCGCGGTCGGGAAGAACGACGTTCCGCGGGGGGCGAGCGAGCCGTCGAGGAGGAAGTCGTTCGTCCACCGGACGACGAGCCACGCCCAGAAGACGGCGACGGCGAGCGCCGTGAGCGGCTGGTCGGTCAGGTCGGCGGCCCGGGCGCGGACCGTCCGGCCGCCGGCCGCGGACGCGGACTCCTGTGTCTCGGCCCCCATCCGTCAGCCCTCCTCGTGTTCGGTCCGCAAGCGACCGAGGAACTCCCGGGTCCGGTCGGCCCGCGGGTTCTCGAACAGCTGTTCGGGCGGGCCGTGCTCGACGATTTCGCCGCCGTCGAGGAAGACGATGTCCGACGCGGCTGAGCGGGCGAAGCCCATCTCGTGGCTGACGACGAGCATCGTGATCCCCTCGGCCGCGAGGTCGCGCATCACGTCGACGACCTCGCCGACGAGTTCCGGATCGAGCGCGCTGGTCGGCTCGTCGAACAGCAGGAGCTTCGGGTCCATCGCGAGCGCCCGAGCGATGCCGACGCGCTGTTTCTGCCCGCCCGAGAGTTCCGCCGGGTAGGAGTCCGCCTGGTCGAGCAGGCCCACCTGTTCGAGGTGTTCGTACCCCTTCTCGCGAGCGGCAGATTTCTCCATGCCGCGGACCTTCCGGAGGCCGAGCGTGACGTTGCCCAGCGCGGTCAGGTGCGCGAACAGATTGAAGTCCTGGAACACCATCCCGACCTGCTTTCGCAGTTCGTTCACGTCGGTGTCGGCGTCGGTGACGCAGTCGCCGTCGAGGTAGATGGCCCCGCTGTCGATCTCTGTCAGTCGGTTCACGCAACGCAGCATCGTCGATTTCCCGGACCCGCTCGGGCCGATGACCACGTCCACGTCGCCGGTCTCCATCTCGAAGCTGACGCCGGAGAGGACCCGCTCGTCGCCGTAGGACTTGTAGACGTCGTCGAGGCGCAACAGCGGGTCGCTCACGCCTGCTCACCTCCGGGGATTGTGAAGTGATCGTCGACGTAGTCGAGCGTACGGTTCGTGGTGAACGTGAGGACGAAGTAGATGAGGCTCACGGTGAGGAAGATCTCCAGTGCCGCGGTCGACTGCCCGCCCTGATAGAGGTTCTGTCCGACGGTCAGTAGTTCGCCGAGACCGATGACGATGGCGATACTGGTGTCTTTCAGGACGATGGTGAACTCGTTTTGAAACCCGGGGACGCTCCGCCGGAGCGCCTGCGGGACGACGACGTGACGGATGGCCTGCAGACGCCCCATCCCGACGGAACGCGCGGCCTCCAGTTGGCCCTCGTCGACGCTCTGGAGCGCGCCGCGGAAGATCTGTGACTGGTAGGCCCCGCTCCGGAGGCCGAGCGCGACGGCCGCGGTGACGAACGCGCTGCTCGAGACGGAGACGACGAAGAACAGGATGATGATGATGACCAGCAGCGGCGTCCCGCGAAGAACGACGCCGGCCGTCTCGACGATGCTTGCGAGCGGGCCGCGGCCGTACACCTCCACCGCCCCGGCCGGAAACCCGAGCAGGAACCCGAGGGCGATGCTGGCCGCGGTCAGTGCGACCGTGACGACCAGCCCCTCGAACAGCAGGTCGAGGCTGCCGAGGACGAACGCCCAGTCACTCTGCAACGGAAACGCGTGCATCGGTCACTGCTGGCCGAACCACTTGTTGGTCAGGTCCTGGTAGGTGCTTCCGTCCTGGACCGCGGCCAGGCCGCTGTTCAGCGCCTGCGTGAACTCGTCGTCTTCTTCCCGGACGCCGAACCCGAAGTTCTCGCCGGTCTCGTAGGTGAACGCGATTGTGACGGGCCGCTGTGCGGCGAACGTCTCGGCGACCGGCTGGTCGATGACGACGGCGTCGATGTTGCCGTTCTGGAGGTCCTCGACCGCCAGCACGTAGTTCCCGTAGGAGTTGTAGTTGCTCTCGTCGAGGGAGCCGCCGTCGATGAGTTGCTCCTGAACGACGCTCTCGCCGGTTGTCCCCTTCTGTGCCCCGATCGCGTGCCCCGAGAGGTCGGACAGCGAGCCCGGCGAGAAGTCGCCCTCGGCACGGACGACGATGGCCTGATTCGAACTGTAGTACGGGTCGGTGAAGTCGATCGTCTGATCGCGCTCGTCGTTGATGGTCATCCCCGCGGCGACCACGTCGATGTTGTCGTTCGTCAGCGCCGGGATCAGCGACTTGAACTCGAACTCCTTCCAGCTCGCCAGGGTGTACTCCGTCTCGTCGATGACCGCTTCGAGTAGGTCGATGTCGAAGCCGACGAGTTCGCCGTCCTGCTTCATCTCGAAGGGCGGGAATCCCGGTGCAGTCCCGGCGACGACTTCGTTCTCGTCGCTGCCACCGCCACCGCCGCCCATACAGCCGGCGACCGAGAGCGTGACTGCGGTGCTACCGACGACTGTGAGGTACTCGCGTCGAGACGTTCGATTCTCGGACATACGCATTGCGAACTTCCCGACAGATATGAGTCTTACGAAGGATTTACAATCTGCGTGGTTGTTCCGTCCAGTTTTCCGCCGAACGCGGTGTGACTCGAACTGACCGCGACCGCACGGCAGTCGGACTCAGTCGTCCGCGCTGGCCGCCCGGGCGCTGTCGGCGGTCCGCGCGGCCTCTGCTTCGCCCGTGTCGCTGTAGGCCCACGCGGTGGCCGCGACCATCGCCCCGAAGATGAGCTGTGCGGCGCCGTGGTGCAGCACCTGGGCGAGCACGCCGAAGTTGAAGATGGTGTTCGCGCCCAGCAGGACCTGGACCGGGAGGACGACCGTCGCGACGGCCGTCGCGAGCCTGATCCGCCGGCTGTACCCGCCGCGCCAGGCGGCGATCGTCGACCCGAGGATGGCGAAGCCGGTGATCATCGCGACGAGGCGATGGAACCACTCGACGAAGCTCGCCCAGTTTGCCGGGAACAGTCCCATCCAGCCGTCGCAGAACGGCCAGCGCGCCGCACAGGTCAGTCCCGCACCGACGGCACCGGTGTACACGCCGAGCAGGATGAGCGCGAACGTCAGGACGGTCGTCGTCGCCACCAGTCGGCGGAAACGGGTGGTCATACCTAGAACTTCGGTCGCACGTACTTATGCTCTCTTTTCGCGCGCGACAGTACGTGATTATCGTCCATGATATTATTGGGCTCACTTTTATGCGGGTGAAGAAAAGACCAGAAATCAGTCAGATCATGTTCGAAGACATCACCGAACGGATCCGTGAACGGGACCCGCGAACAGGGTCCTCAGCACGGCCGCGGTCCGACGGGGGAGTGGGCGTCGCAGACGGACAGACGCGCTTTCTGGACGACGCAATCGACGCCGAGTCGCCTCGGCTCGCCGATGTCTTCGACGGCGACGACGCCGCCGAGGTCGGGCGACAACACGTAGAGCGCCAGTTCGCGCTGGACCCGGCGACCATTCGCGACCTGATCGCCGAGTACGAGCGAGACGGCATCGGCCCCGACGAGTTCGTCGCGTCTCAGGGCTTCGTCGTCGAGTCGCTCGTCGAGGCCGCGTTCGGACACCTCCGGCAAGAACTCGATTCCGACGCGCACGCCACCCTGGACGCGGTCGAGAACGAACTCCGGGACGGGCTCGAAACGGCCCAGTTCGTGACGCGAACGGGCGTCGACGCCTACGCGGCCGCCGACGACTCTGCGGCGTCGCCGACAGCAGCCGCCGATCCGGTGGCGGGCCTGGACTTCCACAGCGTACTCGACCACATCGGCACGCCGCTGTTCGTCCTCGGCACAGACGGGGACATCCTCACGTGGAACAGCTCGATCGAAGAGCTCACCGGCGTCTCCGAAGCGGAGGCACAGGAGATGGAGATGTCGAGCATGGCGTTTTATCCCGACGGGCGCCGAGGCAAGACGCTCGCCGATAAGGTCCTCGACGCGCCGGAACGGACCCACGAGGAGTACGACGTGCCGAGGGTCGAGGACGCGGACTTCACGCTCTACCGCGACACGAGCGTGATGGCCGACCAGTACGGCAGCGAGCGCCACATCTCGTTCAGCGCGGCGCCGATATACGACGGGGACGAGCTCGTCGCCGTCGTCGAAATGGTTCAGGACCGGACCGACGAAGCCAGGCGTCACGAGGCGGTGACGGAACTGGTCGAGGAGGTCAAGTCGACGATGTCGGCGCTCCAGAACGGCCGACTCGACGCCCGGGCGTCCTTCGACCGCGACGAGAACGAAGAGTACGTCGACGACCAGCTCTACGAGGTCGTCACGTCGCTCAACGACATGGCCGAGCAGGTCCAGCAGTTGACCCACAAGGTCGACGAACAGGCACAGGAACTGGCCGCGACCATCGGACAGACGGCGTCGTCCGCGGAGACCGTCGAAGAGCGGGTGAGCCAGCAGTCCCAGTCGCTGACCAGAGCGGCCGAGAACATCCAGAACATCGGAGCCGGGATGGAGGAGGTCGCCGCCACGTCGAGCGAGGTCGCGTCGGCGGCCAAGCGAGCCAAAAGCGCCGCCGAAGAGGGGTCGGACGCGGGCGAGGCGGTCAAGGACGTCACCGACGGCCTCACGGAGACGAGCCAGGACCTCGTCGAGACGGTCGAGGGCCTGGACGAGCAGATGGACGAAGTGAGCGAGATCGTCGAGATCATCGCCGACGTGGCCGAGCAGACGAACATGCTCGCGCTCAACGCCAACATCGAGGCCGCTCGCGCCGGCGAGAGCGGGAGCGGGTTCGCCGTGGTCGCAGACGAGGTCAAGACGCTGGCGAACGAGACCGGAGAGTACGCCTCCGAGATCTCCGCGAGCATCAACACGATTCAGGACCAGGCGACCGAGACCACCGAGATCGTCGACTCCACCCACGAGCAGATCGAGCGCGCCGAGGCCGAGATCACCCAGGTGCTCGACGCGCTCGGTGAGATCTCCGAGGCGGTCGAGGAGGCCACGAACGGGATTCAGGAGGTCGCGAACGCGAACGACGACCAGGCCGGCGACATCGAAGACATCACCGCGATGGTCGAGGACGTCCAGGAACACGCCGAGGACGCCGAGGCGGCGACGAACCAGATCGTGGCGGCGACCGAACGCCAGCAGGACGCCGTCGACGAACTCACTGACCGCGTCGACGACCTGACCAGCGACGGCTCGTGAGCGGCGAGGCGGTCGACGCGCGCCATCGATTCGACGACTGTCGGTGTAACGCTCGTTTATTGACGGTAAAGTTGTCTTTTTTAGGGATGCGTTCGACCCCGCGATATGGGACTTGACGAGGACGCCCTCGAGTATCATCGGCGGGAGCCGCCAGGAAAGATCGAGATAGCGACGACGAAGCCGACGAACACGCAGCGCGACCTCTCGCTCGCGTACTCGCCGGGCGTTGCCGCGCCGTGCGAAGAGATCGCCGAGGACGCCGAGCGGGCCTTCGAGTACACGGCGAAGGGGAACCTCGTCGGCGTCGTCTCCGACGGGTCGGCAGTGCTCGGCCTCGGCGACATCGGCCCCGAGGCCGGGAAGCCGGTCATGGAGGGGAAGGGCGTGCTGTTCAAGCGCTTCGCCGACATCGACGTCTTCGACATCGAACTCGACACGGACGACGCCGAGTCGATGATCCAGACGATCAGCGCGATGGAGCCGACCTTCGGCGGCATCAACCTCGAAGACATCGCCGCGCCCGAGTGCTTCGAGGTCGAACGCCGCCTGAGCGAGGACCTCGACATCCCGGTGTTCCACGACGACCAGCACGGGACCGCTATCATCTCCGGCGCGGCGCTGGTCAACGCCGCCGAGATCGCCGACAAGGAACTCGACGAGCTAGAGGTCGTCTTCTCCGGCGCCGGGGCCTCGGCCATCGCCTCGGCGAAGTTCTACGTCTCGCTCGGCGTCGAGAAGGAGAACATCACGATGTGTGACTCCTCGGGGATCATCACCGAGGAGCGGGCCGCCCACGAGGACCTCAATCAGTTCAAACAGGAGTTCGCCCGCGACATTCCGGGGGGCGACCTCAGCGACGCGATGCGAGGTGCCGACGTGTTCGTCGGCCTCTCGGTCGGCGGCATCGTCGACCAGGAGATGGTGCGATCCATGGCGAGCGACCCGATCATCTTCGCGATGGCCAACCCCGACCCCGAGATCGCCTACGAGGACGCCAAGGCCGCCCGGGACGACACGGTCATCATGGCGACCGGGCGCTCCGACTACCCGAACCAGGTCAACAACGTGCTCGGTTTCCCGTTCATCTTCCGCGGTGCGCTCGACGTTCGCGCGACCGAGATCAACGAGGACATGAAGGTCGCCGCGGCCCGCGCCCTCGCGGACCTCGCCAAGCAGGACGTGCCCGACGAGGTCGTGAAGGCCTACGGCGACCAACCGCTCCAGTTCGGCCCGGACTACATCATCCCGAAACCGCTCGACCCGCGCGTCCTGTTCGAGGTGACGCCCGCCGTCGCGCGAGCGGCCATCGAGAGCGGTGCGGCGCGAAAGGAGATCGACACGACTGGCTACGTCGAGAAGCTCGAAGCCCGCCTGGGCAAGTCCCGCGAGATGATGCGGGTCGTCCTCAACAAGGCCAAGAGCGACCCGAAGCGGGTCGTCCTCGCCGAGGGCCACGACGAGAAGATGATCCGCGCGGCCTACCAGCTCGTCGAGCAGGGCATCGCCGAGCCCATCCTCATCGGCGACGCCGACCGCATCGAGTCCACCCGCCGGAAGTTCGGCCTGGAGTTCGACCCCGTCGTCGTCGACCCCGAAACGGCCGACGTGGGCGACTACGCCGATCGGCTGTACGAACTCCGCCAGCGGAAGGGGGTCACGCGCCGCGAGGCCGACGAACTGATCCGCGACGGGAACTACCTCGGCAGCGTCATGGTCGAGATGGGCGACGCCGACGCGATGCTGACCGGCCTGACCCACCACTACCCCTCGGCGCTACGTCCGCCGCTGCAGGTCATCGGGACGGCCGACGACGCCGACTACGCCGCCGGCGTCTACATGCTGACGTTCAAGAACCGCGTCATCTTCTGTGCGGACACCACGGTCAATCAGGACCCCGACACCGACGTGCTCGCCGAGGTCACGCGCCACACCGGCGAACTAGCCCGGAGCTTCAACGTCGAGCCGCGCGCCGCGATGCTGTCGTACTCGAACTTCGGCAGCGTCGACAACGAGGGGACCTACAAGATCCGCCGCGCCGTCGAGCGCCTGCAGAACGACGGCCGCGTCGACTTCCCCGTCGACGGCGAGATGCAGGCCGACACCGCCGTCGTCGAGGACATCCTCAACGAGACCTACGAGTTCTCCGAACTCGACGACGCCGCGAACGTCCTCGTGTTCCCGAACCTCGAAGCCGGTAACATCGGCTACAAACTGCTCCAGCGCCTCGGCGGCGCGGAGGCCATCGGCCCGATGCTCGTCGGCATGGACAAACCCGTCCACGTCCTCCAGCGCGGCGACGAGGTCAAGGACATCGTGAACCTCGCCGGCGTCGCCGTCGTCGACGCACAGCAGGAGTAGACACGCGAGCGACGCGGGCGCGTTTCGCCCACGTTTTTCGACTCCTTTCTGGTGGTACTATCGGCCGAATCGAGTGACATCACCGGTGTGCAAGCCGGTCACCGAACCGCGGTCTCAGGCCCCGTCACGGCCGCCGCGCGTCGGCGGGTTCAGAAAGAGAGCCGAGCGACGACGCTATCGCCGCCGGTTCCGGGACGCTCACTGCGGCCGGCCGCTCAGTCGGAGACGCCGCCGCGTTCAGCGCGCGACGGCGGCGGGACCCGCTCGTCGACCGACGGGGACTCCGGCAGGACACAGCGGTCCGGTTCGCCGTTGACGTGGGCGTACTGGTCGGGCGCGTTCGCCAGCGGATGCGCGGGGTTACGGTCCCCGGAGATGCGAGCGGCACGGACCTCGCCGAAGCCGTTGATACGCGCCTGAATCCCTCGCCAGTGAAGCCCCGTCGCTGGCGGGACGGACACGGAGTGGGGCGGGTCGTACGCGGAGCCGTGGGTCGCCAGCACCTCGGCGTTGACGTTCGCCGCGAGCTGGTCGTGGTCGATGAGGAGCCCGACGCGGGCGTTCGGCGGTGCGCGCGCCGCGAGCACGTCGAGGCCCAGGTGGAGCGCTCGATACTCCGCGACGTTGTTGTCGGGGCACGTGTCGGGGACCGACAGCCGGACCACGCGCTCGCCGTCGAGCGTCTCGACGACGACACCGAGTCCACCGGTCGGTCGCTTCGAATCGCCATCGGTGACTGTCGCACCGCTGTGGGGTTTGAACGACCCGTCTGTAGCGATGTAGAAGTCTCGATGGTGACTCCGCGGCGGATGCGCGATGTGCGGGGTCGGTGATTCGTCGAACAAGTCTCGAAGGGACGGCCGGCCGTATGCGGCCATGGGACTACTTAGTTGAGGACGCTATTAAATATATGCCCTCAAGGGAGTACCAAACACGGGTTCACTGGACACCCAACGACGCAATTGTCCAGATAATCCCACTGGCGGTCGGTAAGTGAAACGCAGAACGGGTGTGATCGGCCGCCGGTCGACCGAACGCGGCCCAGATCAGCCGAACATCTGGCGCATCATCGGATGCATCTCCATGAGCTGCTCTTCGGCGATCTCCTCGTACAGCTTGTACGTGATGGAGACCGTCAGCAGCAGCCCGGTACCGGAGACGCCGCCGATAGTACCGAGCATGTTGGCCATGACGGCCAGGAGGCCGACGAGCGCGCCGCCGATGATCGTCACCTGCGGGATGTAGCGCTCGAGGACCTTCTCGATGACGCCGACGTTCTGGCGGAAGCCGGGGATCTGCATCCCGGAGTTGTGGATCTGCTTGGCCGTCGCCTCCGGGCCCATGTCGGTCGTCTCGACCCAGAAGACGGCGAAGATCGCCCCACCGACCAGCATGACCGTGAGGTCGATGCCGACGCGGATGAGGATCTGCCAGATCGGTTGGGTCGTCCCTTCGAGCCACCACATCCAGTCGGCACGGCTCTGGACGGGGGCGAGATAGTAGAACAGCCCACTGGTCGGCTGCCCGTTGGCGTACGTGCCGAGGAACGCGGGCATGTCCGCCTGTAACTGGGCGTTGAGGATCCGGCCCAGGAACTGAACGTTGGCCTGCAGCGCCCGGACGAGAATCATCGGCAGGACGCTCGCGTAGATGAGCTTGACCGGGAACCGGCCACGCGCACCTTTCACGCGGGCGTTCGAGAGCGGGATCTCGACGCGGACCGACTCGGCGTAGACGACGACGGCGAAGATGAGCACGGTGGTGACCAGGCCGAGCAGCTCGCCCTGGAGCAACACCGTCTGGAGGCCGTCGGCCGCGAGCACGGGTCCGGTCCCGCGCTCGCCGGTGATGAACAGGTACCACGTGTAGAGGATCCCCTCGCTGTTCCCGATGAACGGCGTCGTCAGCACGCCGCCGACGAGCCGTTGGCTCACGCCGGCGACGATGAACAGGCCGATACCGGAGCCGACGCCCCACTTGGAGATGACCTCGTCCATGAACAGGATGAGGACACCGCCGACGAACATCTGGGCGAAGATGAGCCACTGGACACCGAAGGTCCCGATGCCCAGCGAACTCGCGACCGCCGTGTCTGCCGGCAGGAAATTGCCGGCGAACACCATCGGGATCCCCGTCAGGCAGATCATCACGAGCACCAGCAGCTTCTGGAGGCCCTGATAGAGGATCTGGTCACGCGGGTCCTCCTGGGTGTTCAGTCCCAGCAGGTCCGCACCACCGAGGAGCTGTAGCACGATGGACGCCGTGACGATCGGACCGATGCCGAGTTGCATGATGCTCCCCTGCCCGGACGCGAGGATGGACGAGAAGCGCCCGAACACCTGCTGGCTGGCGTCGAGGTCCAGCCCGAACAGCTTCACGTTCGTCAGGAAGAAGTACATCAGCAACACGCCCCCGGTCCAGGTGAGCTTGCGCTTGAACGGGACGTGGCCCTCCGGACGGCGGACTGCGGGCATCCGGACGAGCAGTGGTTCGGCGGTGTCCTTCCAGCTCATCGGTCGTTACTCCTCGTCCGCGTCTGTTTCGGCCTCGTCCTGCCGTTCCTGTCCGAGGTCGGTCAGTTCGACGCTGCCGCCCGCGGCCTCTACCTTCTCGCGAGCGCCCTCGGAGAAGTCGTCCGCGACGAGCGTGAGCTCGTGTCGGACCTGCCCGGCACCGAGGACCTTCACGTAATCGGCGTCCTCGGCGTCGTCGACGACGTCGCGTGCGTCAACGCGGAAGCCGCCATCTTCGACCTCGGCGACGTCTTCGGCGGCCAGGAGCGTGACGTTCTCGTCGATCTCGCGGACGTCGATCGTCGCGACGTCTTCCTGGACCTTCTGGGGACGCTTGAAGCCGCTCTTGCCGAGCGGCTCGTAGTTGTGCATCTCGTGCTTGTCACGACCGGCGGCACCGCGACCACCGCGGTGACCGGCACCGCGACGGTTCTTGTGCGAGCCGCCGCCGTGCGTTCGCGAGCCGCGCTGTCGTCGCTTCTTGCTCGTCATTATCGCATCGCCTCCAGGAGGTCGTCGATACCGTCGGTGTCGTGCTTCCCGATCTGACCGCCTTCCTTGACCGGGTGCTTGACTCCGTCGTGGCCGCCGCGGGGCGGGTGCAGACGGAGCGTCGGGGAGAGCCCCTGCTCTCGCAGCGTCGTCTCCTCGGAGATGAGCGCCCACGCGAGTCCGGCGACGTCGTCGTACTCGGTGTTCTCGGCGACCCACTCGTCGTCGACGTCGGCGTCGCCTTCGAGCGGCTCGGCGCGCGTCTCCAGGACCGTCTCGAGGGTCTCCTGGCTCGGCTCGCCGTAGGCGACGAAGTCGTTGACCTTCGTCACCATGCCGCGATAGGCGTCCGTGTCGGGGACGAGCGTGCAGTGGTTCACGTGGTGGATGTTGAGCATCTCCAGCGTGTCTTCGATGTCTCCGTCCATGTTGACCGTGCCGCGGAGCTGGACGAGCGCGTGCATCACTCGATCACCTCTCGCTTCTCGAAGGTCCGTTCGGGGACGCGGGCCTCGGCCGTGTTCTGGAGGGCGTTGAACGTCGCCTTCGCGAAGTTGACCGTGGTCCGCGTGTTACCGCTACTGCGCGTCCAGATGTCCTCGATGCCGGCGAGTTCGAGCACCTTGCGGACGGTCTCTCCGCCCGCGAGGCCCAGCCCGCGCGGGGCCGGCTGGAGCTCGACCTCGACGCTCCCGGCCTTGCCCTCGGTTCGCAGCGCGACCGTGTGCGGACGGCCACAGCCACACTCCCAGGACCCGCAGCCGCGGGAGACGTCGATGAGGTTCAGCTTCGCGATGTCGATCGCTTTCTGGATCGCACCGCCGACCTGATCGTCTCGCCCCTCGGCGTAGCCGACGAGGCCGTTGCGGTTACCGACCGCGACCACGCAGCGGAACTTCACGCGGCGGCCGGAGTCTGTCATCCGCTGGACCATGTTGATGTCCAGCACTTCGTCTTCCAGGTCGGGAACGAGCTGGTCGACGACTTCCGATTCCTTCAGCGGGAGCCCGGAGTTCAGCGCCTCCTGCATGGAGTCGATTTCGCCCTCGACGACCTGCTTGCCGAGGCGTGTCCGCGGCTCCCATCCGTTGTTAGCACTCATAGTTCGATGTCACCTTCCAGTAGGGTCTCGCGGAGCTCGTCGAAGTGCTCCGGGAGATCTGCAGCGTCGAAGTCGCCGCTGTACAGCGGCTCGTCGAGCTGCTCGTCGTACTCGGCGATGTGGGCACCGCGCGTGCGCTGCCAGTCGGCGAGTACGTCGTCGTTGTGCGGGATCTCCAGGCCGGCGTCGATCGCGCCCTCCTGGATCGCGAATACTTTGCTTCCGGGTGTCGGGCTGTTGAGGCCGATGTCGAGCACCGCCTCTTCGACGCCCGCTTCCTGTGCGCGAAGCCCGGCGAGCAGACCGGTGAGGTACGCCGAGGGCATGTTGCCCGTCGGAGCCTCCCAGCCGTACTCGGCGAGGTCGCTCGAGTGAGCGGACGCAAGGGTGTCGTCACCGTTCTGCCCGAGAGTCACCAGCTGCGCCCTGACGTGTTTGTTACTCTTTCGAGCAACGAGACGGGGCTTGCCGGATTTCAGCAGGCGCAACCGCTGATGGTAATCGGTTCGGGCCTCGCGGCGTCGCCGCATCGGCACTTTGTATCGTGGTCCTGTCGCCATTATGCGTCACCGTGGTTTGCGTCGATATATCGTTCGAGATCGGCGACGCTGTCGAACTCGCCACCGCCGGCCTTGTCGTAGAGGTCGCGGTACTGCGAACTCGACAGCGAGCCGTCGTCGCGCAGTTCGCGCAGCTTCTTGCGCTGCGCGCGGATGCGCGACTCCCAATCCTTCTTGGGGTCCTGTCGCGCCCCGGCCTTGCCCTTCCGGGAACCGGCTCCCTTCTGGTGGCCGTAGGCGCGTTTCCGCTGTCGCTCCCGGGCGCGTCCCCGGGAGTTGCCTTTCTCGTCTTTCGCCTGGATGGCGCCCTCATCGACCAGTTCGCGAACGTCCTCGCGGGTGATCGCGTCGGCGATGTCGCCCTGTCGGTCGGGGTTGAACCAGACGCGGTTCTTCCCGACGTCGAGTACGTCCGCCGCGAGTCGCTTCTGTGCGGAGAGGTCTGTCATCACTCACTCACCTCGACTTCGACGTAGGTGGGGTTGAGGACGCGAATGCCGGCGTCCTCGGCGGCCTCCTCGATTCGCTCGCGCTTGCGAGCGCCGACCTTGGAGGCGATGCGGACCGCTTCGGTGTCCCCGTCGACGCCGTCGAGGTCGGCCACGTTGTGCACGCGGACCTCCTCGAAGCCCGAGGGGTGCTTGCCGCGGACCGCGGTCGGCGAGCGGAAGCCCGCCTCGACGGTGTCGCCCTTGCCCTTGATGCCGCGGCGCTGCTTCGAGAGCTGGCCGCGCGGGCGGCGCCACGAGGTCGAGACGCGCTTTTTCTTGTGGTGATCCTGCCGGTTGAACTGCGGCTTGCCGACCCGTCGTCGCTGGGCCAGCAGCCGCGCTTCCTCGTCGTCGAGGTCAGGCGTCTTCTCGCTGAGGCCGCGGGCCTGGAGTTCCGTCTCCACGTCCTCGTCGGCCTCGGTCGCTTCGTCGCCTTCCTCTTCGACTTCGGCCTCGGTCTCGGACTCGACTTCGAGTCCGCCAACGTCGGCCTTGATACGGGCCGCGAGCGCGTTCCCGATGCCGCTCACTTCCGCCAGTGCGGACTGGTCGGCGGCGCGGACGTCGTCGACAGTCTCGAAGCCGGCCTCGCGCAGGGAGTCCGCCTTCGCGTCACCGACGCCGCTGATGTCGGTCAGGTCGGCGTACTCGTCGTCGTCTTCCTGCGCTTGCTCGGCCACCTTGTCGGGGTCTTCGGCGCGCTCGCCGTCGAGCGGCTGTTCCGACTCGACGTCTTCCTGCGGGCCGTCGCCCTGCGTGAGCGCCTCTTCGTTCGCGTCGGCGTCGCTGCTCTTCCTGTCGGGGTTGTCTGCCATCAGGCGTCACCTCGGTTCGGTTTCTGGGTGATGTACACCCCGTCCTGGAACACGCGCACGTCCTTGTCGTTGATGCGCGTGAGCTGTTCGATGTCCGCGGCGGTCTGGCCGACGGCCTCGATGTCGGGGCCGGTGAGCGTGAGCTCCTCGCCGTCGATCTCGACGTCCGTGTCGCCGTGGATCGACGTGCGGCGGGCGGCCTTCTCGCCGAGGAAGTTCTCGATGACGACCTCGTCACTCTCGACGTTGACCTGCATCGGGAAGTGAGAGTAGAAGACTTCCATCTCGTACTCCCAGCCCTCGGTCACGCCGTGGAACATGTTCTCGATGTGGCTCTCGAAGGTACCGATCGTCGACATCGTCTTTGCGTCGTCCTCGTCGGACTCGATTGCGATGGCGTCGCCGTCGACGCTCACGTCGATGTCGGGGTACCAGAGCCGACGTGTGACACTGCCGTTGGGGCCCTCGACGGTGACGTCGAGATGGTCCTGCTCGGCGGACACGTCCTCCGGAATTTCCAGTTCTACTCGTGGCATTGTTAGTATACGTACGCGATGACCTGGCCACCAACGCCCTCCTCACGAGCCTCGTAGTGGCTCATGACGCCGTGGCTGGTGGTGACGACGAGGGTCCCGTAGTCACGGGCGGGGAGGAACCGCTTCTCCCACTTCTCGAACTCGTCGGCGCCCGCCGAGTAGCGGGGCTTGACCGGGCCACACTCGTTGATGGCTCCTTTCAGTTCGACTTCGAACTCACCGGCTTTGCCGTCGTCGACGAAGCTGAACCCGTCGATGTACCCGCGGTCGTAGAAGACCTCGAGGACGGAACCGATCTCGTTCGAAGCGGGCGATACTGTCTGCTCTAAGTGCCCGACGCTCTCGGCGTTGTTGAGTGCCGACAGTGCGCTGGCGAATGGGTCGTTCCCTGTCATTGTTAGCTGTACTTCTTGAAGCCCATACCCCGCGAAATCTCGCGGAAGCACTGGCGGCACAGCCAGATGTCGTACTTGCCGACGAGTCCCTGTTCGCGCCCGCAGCGCTGACAGGACTCGAGCTGGCCAGTCCGTTCGCTGGCTGCCGTCTCGGAATCGGGCTCGTCTGTGGTTTCACTTTCGCTCATTCGCTCACCTCCACGTCGTAAGTCGACTCGACGAAGGCGACCGCGTCGGCCGGGTTGAGTCGATGGTTCGTCGGAATCGAGCGCGACGCCTTGTCGCGCTTCGCGACACGGTAGCCGGGGCGGACGAGATTGACCGTCACGTCCAGCCCGTAGATTCCGATGCTCGGGTCGTACTCCTGGCTCGGGAACTCGGTGTGTTCCTCGACGCCGAAGCTGAAGTTGCCGGTGTCGTCGAACTGAGTCGCCGACAGGTCGGCGAGCGGCAGCGCGGTCGTGAGGAACTCCTCTGCGATCTCGTCCCGAAGCGTGACCTTCGCACCGATGGGGTCGCCCTCGCGGATGTCGAACTCGCCGACGGTCCGCTTGGCCTTCGTGCGCACCGGCGTCTGGCCGGTGATCTCGCCGAGGATGTCCTCGGCGTTGGCGAGGTCGCGGCCACCGTGGCCGATGCCCATGTGGACGACGACCTTCTCGACGCGCGGTTCGCGCATCTCGTGGAAGTCGCCGCCGGCTTCGCTCTCGCTACTCATCGTCATCACCCGTGAAGTTCTCGTCGATGACGACGACGTACTCTTCGACCGTCTCGAAGCCCTCGCCGTCGTCCTGGGAGACCAACACGTTGTTCTGCGCCGAGCCCGGCGTGACCTGAATCTCGTCGATTTCGCCGATCTCGCCGGCGTGAGCGCCGTCGACGGCGGTGACGAGCGCGCCCTCCTCGTACTCGAAGTGAGCGACGATCTCGCCGTCCTCGTTGCCGACGACGACGGAGTCGTCGACGGCGTAGGTCTGGTCGTCGTCGACGACGAGCGTCTCGCCGTCGTGGAGACCGAGCTGGACGTCCCCGCCCGGGACGCGCGTCTTGGTGACGATCTTGCCGAGCTTGGACTCGGCCGCGTCCGGGTCGATCGCGGTCAGCGCCAGCCGACCGCCCTCGCCGGGGAACACGCGGTAGTACTCCTCGCGCTCGGTGAACGCCAGGATGTCGAACATCCCGACGGGGCGCTCCTCGTCGGAGATGGCCTTGCCGTTGATGAGGACGTTGTCCTCGTTGAGGGCGTAGCGGGCTTCTTTGCGGTTGTCGGCGTAGCCGAGCACGTCCCGCAGGACGATGAGCAGGGGGACCCCCGACTCGCCGTGCGGGCCGGCGCCGGCCTTGACCGTAAACGTCGCCGTCTTGCGCTCTACGGGCCAGCTGTCGGGCACCGAGAGCCGCTTCTGGTGGTTACTCATGCGGAATCATCCTCCGATTCGAGACGCGCCTCGCGCTTCTCGTCGTCGAGGTCCAGATCCGTCACGCGGACGTTCGAGGTGTCCAGCGGTCGCGGGACCTCCTCGCCGTCGGTCTTCTCGAGCGTGACGTCTTCGACGTGGATGACGGCGTCGTCGAGGTCGACGTCGACGACCTCGCCTTCCTCGCCGGCGAAGTCGCCGCGGAGCACCTCGACGGTGTCGCCGGCGTTGACGCGGACGTTGCGCTGCCCGTACTCCTCGCGGAGGTCGTCGGACAGCGTCGCGCGGACCTGCTTGTGCTTCTCGTGAAGCGGCGCGCGTCGTTGACTCGTTCGCTGTTTGTGTGGTTGCTTGCTCATGGTTCTATACGATCATCGTCGCTGCGGATGCCACGCTGCCGTATCGCTGTGCGACTTCCCGTGCGATGGGACCTTTCAGCTCGGTCCCGCGCGGGTCCTCGTTCTCGTCGACGATGACGGCCGCGTTGTCTTCGAACTTGACGCGGGTACCGTCGGGTCGACGGATCGGCTTTCGCTGGCGGACGACGACGGCTTCGAGCACCTGGCGACGCATCTCCGGCGTCCCCTTGGTGACCGAGACCGTGATCTTGTCGCCCAGCCCAGCCTTGGGGTGGCGGTTCTTCGTTCCCGAGTAGCCGTGGACGGAAATGACCTTGAGCTGTCGCGCACCAGTGTTGTCCGCACACGTGATGAGCGAGCCCTTTTCGAGGCCCTGCGTGACGTCAGCACCGAGTGCTTCCATCAGGCATCACCGTCCTGTTCGCCGTCTGTGGGCTCGTCAGAGCCCACGCTGACGACGACGTGGCTTTTCGTTTTCGAGAGCGGTCGACACTCTGCTATCGTGACCGTGTCGCCGACCGCGAGGTCGAGACAGTCGGGTGCGTGAGCCGGAACGCGGCTCCGCCGCTTCATGAAGCGGTCGTACTTGGGCACCTTCACGTCGTACTCGCGCTCGACGACGACAGTCTTCTCCATGTCGGTGGAGGCTACCTCGCCGTCCAGCGTCTGACCGCGCACGGAGAGCTCTCCGTGGAACGGGCAGTTCTGGTCGGCACAGGCTTCCTCCGGTTCCTGTACGTTCAGTCCTAGCGCCATTGTGAATCTCCTGTGTTCTCTGTGCGACGAGCGGGACGGGCGACGAGACGGTCACCCTCCACGCGGACTCTCTCGCCCGCGGGGAGCGCGAACGCGAACGTCGCCGTGTCCTTCGGCACGTGCCACACCCGGTCTGCACCCTCGATGGCAAGCGTCTGGGTCGTCTCGGCGACGACCGTTCCGCTGATGCCGACGGCGTCCACGCTGGACGCGGCGACGACCTCGCAGTCGAGGCCGACGAGTTCGTGACGGGGGAGCGTCTCGGGCGTCAGTGGCATTATTCGTTCTCCTGAAGGTCGCCTTCTTCGCGCTGGACCGTCTTGATCCGCGCGATGGCCTTCTTCAGTTCCTTGATGCGGCCGGGGTTCTCCGGCGCGCCACCCGCGGCCTGCACGGCCCGGGCGTTCAGCAGTTCGGTCTTCAGTTCGTCGAGCTCAGACTCCCGCTCGGCGGGCGTCATGTCGCGGACTTCCTGGACGTGCAGGACGGTCATTCGTCGTCATCCTCCTCGTCCATTTCGTCCATCAGCTCTTCGGCTTCGGCTTCGACGTCTTCGTCGAGTTCCTCGTCGACCGCGTCTTCGAGTTCGTCGACGTCGACGTCCTCGACGTCCTCGTCAGTCGGGACTTCGACGTCCTCTTCGACGATCTCCTCTTCGATGACCTCCTCGTCGACGTCGTCGTCGACTTCCTCGGGGTCGGCGTGGCCGACCTCGGTGGTCTCTGCGTCTTCCTCGGGCTCGCCTTCGAGGAGTTCCTCGACCGACTCGCCGTCGGTGTCGGCGACGTAGTCCTCGACCTCGACGTCCTCGTAGATCTCGAAGTCGTCGGGGAGCTCCGCGTCCGGCGGGATGATCTTCACGCGGACGCCGATGGTGCCGAGCTTCATCACGGCGACGCCGACGCCGCTGTCGACGATCTCCTCGGCGGGCTCGCCATTGTGCTTGACGTAGCCGCGGTTGAACTTCTCCACCCGCGAGCGAGCGCCGGTGACCTTCCCCGAGAGGACGATCTCCGCGCCCAGCGCGCCGGATTCCATGATCCGGTCGATCGTGGTGTGGCCCGCCTTGCGGAAGTACCAGCCACGCTCGAGGGCGTTGGCCAGTCGGTCCGCGACGATGCGGGCGTTGAGATCCGGTTCCTCGACCTCCTGCACGTCGACCTGCGGGTCGTCGAGGTCGAAGCGCTCTTCGAGTTCGGTCGTGATCTTCCGGATGTTCTTCCCGCCCTTGCCGATCACCATACCGGGCTTTTCGGCCTTCAGGACGATCTGGGTCCCCATCGGCGTCTTGGCGACGTCCATGCCGCCGTAGCCGGCGCGACCGAGTTCGTCAGCGAAGAACTCGTCGATCTGGGTCCGCTGGAGTCCGTCCTCGATGAACTGCTGTTCGTCGGCCATTATTCGGCCTCCTCCTGTTCTTCGAGGATGAGTTCCACGTCGACCTGCGGGCTGTTCCACGCCGAGGCGCGCCCCATCGCGCGGGGCTTGCGACCCTGCTGTTCGCCGACCTTGTGGGCGGCGACGTGCATGATCTCCATGGCTTCACCGTCGAAGCCCTGGTGGTCGGCGTTGCCGACGGCGTTCTCGAGCAGGTCCAGGAACGCCTCGCTCGCCTTCTGCGGGTAGCGACCGGCGTCCCAGCCGTCGACCTTGCGCTTGTGGCCGACGCCCGAGTTGTGCTGTTTGAACGGAACGGGCTGGTCGCCCTCGATGACCGCTTCGAGGTAGTCGACAGCCTCGCCGGCCGTCTTGCCCTTGATCGCTCGGGCGATGGCCTTGCTGTGCTTGAAGCTCATCTGCCGCTCCCGGAGCATCGCTTTGGCCGTCGTGTCCGGGTCGGCTTCGACTGAGTAGCTGATTCCCATGATTACTTGAGCGGTACGAACTTCGAGGAGCGTGTTGCCCCGATACCGGCCTGACCGTGTTCGACGCTACTCCGGGTGAGCTGGAACTCACCGAGGTAGTGACCGAGCATCTCGGGCTCGACTTTGACACGCTCGAAGTTCTGGCCGTCGTGGACGGCGAAGGTGAGACCGACCATCACCGGCAGCACCGGCATGTCGCGCAGGTGCGTCCGGATCGGGTCGTTGGCCGTCTCCTCTTCGCCGGCCTCGCGGGCCTTCTCGAGCAGCTTCTGCTTCTCCTCGGTCAGGCCGCGTGTGATACTTCGCCGCTGTCGAGCGGGGAGCAGTTCCGCGACTTCGTCGAGCTCCATCTCCTGCAGCTCGTCGAGCGTGTGGCCGCGGAAGGAGAAATCTCCTTCGTGGCCGATTTGATACTCTGAACTCATTCGTTGCCACCTCGACCTGTTCGCTTCGAGGCGATGTCCCCGACCTTGCGGCCAGGCGGGGCGTTACGCGAAATGGACTTCGGCTTGCCCGGGTGCTGTCGGCCGCCGCCACCGAACGGGTGGTCGACGGCGTTCATCGCGACACCGCGGACGTTGGGCCACTTCGTCCCGCGCGCTTTCATCTTGTGGTACTTGTTTCCGGCCTTGACCATCGGCTTGTCAGTGCGGCCGCCACCGGCGACGACGCCGATGGTGGCGCGACACTGCGGGTCGAGCCGTTTCATCTCTCCGGAGGGGAGCTTGACGACCGCGACGTTGCGGTCGTGGGTGAGCAGCGTCGCGTTGACGCCGGACGCGCGGGCGAACTTCCCGCCGTCGCCGGCGCTGGCCTCGACGTTGCACACCGGGACCCCTTCCGGGATCTCGGCGAGCGGGAGCGTGTTCCCGGGCGCGATCTCGGCGCTGACGCCGACCTGTAGTTCGTCGCCCACGCCGACGCCTTCCGGCGCGAGGACGAGGCGGCGGTCGCCGTCCTCGAACTCGACTGCGGCGACCGGAGCCGAGCGGGCCGGGTCGTGCTCGATGTCGACGACCGTGCCGGCGATGACGTCGCCGTCCTCGACCTTGCGGTGCTCCAGATCAGCCTTGTAGCGGTGCGACGGGGCGCGGAACGTGGAGGTCCCGCGGCCGCGCCGTTGCCCTTGGATTCGTCGTCCCATCGTTAGAACACCCCGATCCTGGAGGCGACTTCCTGGGCGTCGTCGTCCTCGGAGAGGCGAACGACGGCCTTCTTCTCGCCGTCCATCGTGTTCTGCGTGTTCACGCTCTCGACCGTCACCTCGTACTGCGCCTCGACGGCGTCGGCCACGTCGGTCTTGCTCGACCGGTCGTCGACGACGAACTGCAGCTTGTTCTGGAAGTCCATGTCGTTCATGGCCTTCTCGGTGACGTGCGGGTACTTGATGACGTCCCAGCTCATCTGTCGGCCACCTCCGCGAGTGCGGACTCGGTGAAGACGGTGAGTCGGCCGGGCTGGCCGCCGGGGGCCAGGTCCTCCGCGTTGACCTCCTGTGCCGTGGCCACGGTGGCCCCGGCGAGGTTGCGGGCGGCCGTCGACGGCTCGTCGCTGGTGACGAACAGAATCGAGGAGGGACGGCGGTACTTCCGGCCGCGGCCCTTCCCCTGTCCGGCCTTGATCTTCGTGTCGTCGGCGCGGTCGATGTCCGCGTGGACGGACAGCGCCTCCAGCACGTCGACGACTTCCTGCGTCTTGACCAGGTCCTCGAAGTCGTCGGAGACGACGACGGGGACCTCGTCGCGGTCGAAGTCGTGGCCGCGCTCGGCGACGAGGTCGGCGTCGGCCGTGGCGGCCAGCGCCGAGCGAACGGCCAGTTGCCGTTCCTTGTCGTTGAGGTCGATCGAGCGGTCCTTCTCGGCTTTCGGCGGGTGGGCGCGTCGCCCCTTGACCGCCTGCGGGACGCGGCGGGCGCGGCCGTCCTGCTTCGGGACGTGCGCCTGACCGCGACCGCTACCGAAGGACTCGGCCGGCGTTCGGAGGCCGGCGTACTCGTCGGACCCGTAGTCCTGCTTCCGGTTTGCCTGGGCGGCGCGTACGGCCTTGGCGATGAGGTCGGACCGAACCGGCGTCTCGAAGACGTCCGGCAGGTCGACCTCGCCGTCGGCGTCGCCGTCCAGGTCGTAGATTGTTGCCTGCATGGGTTATCCCTGGTTCGATTCGGTGGAGACGTAGCGCACCTCGGGGTCGAGGCGCGGCTGGTCGTTCGGACGCACTGCGGGCCGGAAGCGCACCAGGCGCTTGTCCGGGCCGGGCACGGAGCCCTTCACGAGCGTGTAGGACCCGTCGACCTCGCCGTAGTTGACGAAGCCGCCGTCGACGGAGGGCTCGTCGCCCTCGCCGATGTCGACGAGGCGCTTGTTCAGCTCGGTGCGCTGGTGGTAGCCGGTCTGCCCCTGCTGGGGGACCGTCGAGCGCACGCGGGACGGGTTCCACGGACCGAGGTTTCCGATCCGTCGACGCCATCCCTGGCGGGCGTGCTTGCCCTTCCGCTTCTGGACGCCCCAGCGCTTGACGGGACCCTGGGTCCCCTTGCCCTTCGTGACACCGGCCACGTCGGCGTACTCGCCGGCGCGGAAGATGTCGTTCATGGCGTGCTCGCCGCCGTCGGCGACGAGGTCGAGCGCGTAGTCGAGGCGGTCCGAGACGGAGCCGCCGCCGACGCGAGTCTCCATCACGTCGGGCTTTTTCTTCGGGACGTTCGGGACGGCGTCAGGGACGGTGTGCGTGATAAGTCGCACGTCCCCGAGAGTACCGGCCTCGAGTGCGTCTCGTACCTGTTCCTCTGCAGCGTCCGGATCGTGGTCCTCCGGAACGTCCAGTGTCCGATCGAGTTCCGAGTGGAACTCGTCGGTCCAGACTTCCGTCAGCGGACGCTGACCGTACGGCGTGTCTTCGTACGCACGCAGGGCGACGGCGCGCATCGGCGGCGTCTCGACGACCGTCACGGGGACGGTCTCCTCCATCCCCTCGCGGGGGGAGTTGGGCTCGTCGTTGACGAGCACGACGTGGGTCATGCCCGCCTTGTAGCCGGCGAACCCCTGGACGCCCGGCTGGCCGTCGTCGGACGGCCAGCTGTTGAAGCGAGGCGTCTCGCTCGTCGAGCGCTTGCGCGGGCCGAAGCCCAGCGAGCCTTTGCGTGGTCTGCTTGGTTGTGGCATTCGTTTACTCCGTGAGGGTTAGACAGGCGAGGGAGGCGAACAGAGCTTCCTCCGTTCGCACGACCTCGCTGCCCTGGTTCGGAACCGTATTCAGCCAGAGGTCGAACCCTGCTGGATCGTCGTCTGTCTGGTCTCCCCCGACGGCGTCCGGGGCGACGTCGAGTATCGACGGTAACCCGCGCTCGGGTGCCCCGAAGGCGACGGTCATGCCGCCCTCGGCGTCGCGCCGCTCGGCCAGCTGGCCGAGACGGGTCGACGTTACCGGCTCGCCGTATCGCGAGGACGCGATAGTGTGCCCGGCATCGTCGCGCGAGAGTGCCGCATCGAGGTCCGCGGCGACAACGTCGAATCCCGACTGTGGGACGTCGACGAGTTTCGCCCGGACCGGCCGTCGCGAAGAGACCCTGACGGTCACGCGCTCCCCCTCGCCCGCGTCCAGTCCGTCTGGAACGGGGAGGGAGATCGGGTGTTGCATGCCGCAATTGACCCGGACGCGCCCATCAGCTCCGACCTCGGTCACGATTCCCTGTCTTAACGACCCCGAACCCTCAGATCCGGAGCCGGTCTGTGAACGCACGCGGAGCGGCGGCAGGACGCCGACGTACTCCAGTTCGTCCCGCTTATCCCACATCTCCTTTCGGAGGTGCGGGGGCGTCGCGGCGTACCGCAGCACGGTTTCGACGAACCCGTCTTCCCACTTGCCCGCCCCGTCAGGGTCGGGGTACACTGTCAGCCGATCCACCCGGAAGACCGCGGCCGCGCGGGCCACGTATCCGAGCTTGCGAGTTGCCTCGCGTCTGTCTTCGGCTTCCCGTGCGAGGGAAGACGGCACGAGTACGCTGGTCGTCATGCCGTGACGCTTCCACGTCGCGCCACTAGACTGTGCCGGTATCTCCCCTTCCCGTCCTTAAAAAGACCGCGTTTCGCGCTCGCGGTGCGGCGCGTTCACATGGTCCGTCATGCCGCCTCGAGACCGAACGCGCGGTTCGAACCGTTGCCGCTTTCGAAAGTCCATGTCGTGTGACCACAACACACGCTCCCCGAAGGTCCGGCGGGGCGATTGGCCTCACTTCCCACGGTTTTCCCGGAAAACGGAAGGCTTTTTACTATCACCCTCCCCAGATTTGATTGCAACGAGGCGTTGCGCGCTGGTACCGAGCGACCGACGGTCGCGAGGGTCAGGGCGAACGAAGTGCGCGCTGGTAGTGTAGTTGGTATCACGTGACCTTGCCATGGTCACAACCTGGGTTCAAATCCCAGCCAGCGCATTTCTACTGACGCTGACCGACGAGCGCAGCGAGTCGCGTCGCGAGACGAAATCGTCCTGATTTGAACGCTACGAGGAGCGCGCAGCGACCAGCGTGAGCGAGCATTTCTCGGTCCGGGTCAAATCCCAGCCAGCGCAGTTCTACGGTGAACAATCCCGTCGAGTACCGCGTCGCGTGTGCGTGTCTTCCGTGAGTCGTGAACTCGCACTCGGATTTGAGTCGCGGAAATTCGACCGTAGCGAGGATTTGCACCGGGTTCAAACACCGACAGACTTCGTCTGTCGGGAATCGCAATCGCTCCGCGATTGCTCACTCCCAGCCAGCGCATTTCTGTCGAACGCAACTCCCGAGCGGACGGTCCGCCGAATCGCTCGGTTCGCCCGGGTCGGAACTCGGGCCCGGTTTGGGAATACCATTATCTGTCGACCGGTCGATTGTTCGGCCGCATGACAGACGAGACGGTCCACGAGTCGTCAGAGAAGCGCAGTCGAAGAGGAATCGCGTCGTACTTCCGGCGGCTGGCGGACGCACTTGGCCGCGGCGAGCCCGTTCCGGCAGACGACGAACAGACTGTGACGGTCGACCCACCGGCAGAAACCGACCTGGCGGTCGAGATCGAGCGCGCGGACGACACCGTCAGCCTCGATATCCAGATGGAGTGGCCCGCGGACGCGGGCGAGATCGACACGGACGCCCAGGCGAGCTTAGCGACGTTCGAGGTCTACGAGGACAGCGCCGAACAGTGGCGCTGGCGACTCGTCCACCGCAACGGGAACATCATCGCCGATGGTGGCGAGGGGTACGCATCGAAGCAGAAGGCCAAACAGGGCCTCGAAAGCGTCAAGAAAAACGCTCCCGGCGCGTACGTCGTCGACCAGACGAGAGACGACGAGCCGGAGACGCCCGCAGAGGGCGGTAGCAAGGCGACGTTCGAACTGTTCGAGGACAGCGAGGGCAAGCCGCGCTGGCGGCTCCGCCACGACAACGGCGACATCATCGCGGACTGCGGCCAGGGCTACGCCTCGAAGCAGAAGGCCAAGCAGGGCCTCCGAAGCGTTCAGAAGAACGCCCGCGGCGCACCTGTCGAGGACGCCGAGTAGGCCACAGCGTCCCGCCCTGCGGGAAGGGCAGTTCGCTCCGTCCCGACTCGCGATCCGGCAAGGGCCGTGGAGCCAAGGAGCAATATTTAGTCACAGGCGCGCGTGCGAACGCGCATGACCTGTATCGGGTTCCTCTCGGTCGCACCGGTCATCGAAGACAGCATGTCGCCGTACGTCGCGGACGCCGTCGCGGCCCTCGACGACTTCGACGTGGAGTACGAGACGATGCCGATGGGGACGATCATCGAAGCGGAGGACAGCGAAGAGTTGTTCGCTGCCACCCACGCCGCCCACGAGGCCGTCGGCGCGCAGAGCGACCGAGTGAGCACGTTCCTGAAGGTCGACGACAAGCGGACCGTCGACCAGCGGGCGAGCGACAAAGTGGACGCCGTCGAAGACCACCTCGGCCGCGAGGCCCGCAGCGGCGCGTCCGAAGGTGGAGATTAAAGGGGAGGGTGCCAAAGACCGCGCATGGACAGCCTCAATCGGATGGCCACGGAACTTATCGACGAGGCCATCGACTTCGCCGACGAACTCACGATAGACGTACACGCGCTCGACGGCGACGCCGCGGTGCTCGACTTCGGCGTCGAGGTCCCCGGCGCTGTCGAGGCCGGGATGTTGCTCGCGGAGATCCAGACCGCCGGCCTGGCGACGGTCCAGTCGACGATGGACACCGTCGACGGCGCGCCGCTGACCCACGTGGAACTGGCGACCGATCACCCGGCGCTCGCGCTGCTGTGCTCGCAGAAGGGCGGCTGGGAGCTCGCCGTCGACGGCTTCGAGGGGCTCGGGAGCGGCCCGGCCCGCGCGCTCGTCGCGGAGGAAGACGCCTTCCAGCGGATCGGCTACCGCGAGGACGCCGACTTCGCCGTGCTGGCCGTCGAGACGGACGAACTCCCGGACGAAGCCGTTGCGAGTCGAGTGGCCGAGCGGACCGGCGTCCCCGAGACCGGCGTGTTCCTCCCGTCGTTCGCGACCGCGAGCGTCACCGGAAGCGTCGTCGCCGCGGCCCGAGCCGCCGAACTCGCCGTCTTCCGACTGACCGAACTCGGCTACGATCCGGTCTCGGTGCTGTCGGCCAGTGGCCGCGCGCCGGTCGCGCCCGTCGCCGGCGACGAGGCGACGGCGATGGCCCGAACCACGGACGCGCTGGCCTACGGGAGTGAGGTCCACCTCACCGTCGACGAGCCGTTCGACCGCTTCGAGGAGGTCCCGTCCGTCGCGGCCGCGGAGTACGCGGAACCGCTCGAAGGCGTCTTCGAAGACGTTGACTGGGACTTCGCGGAGCTCCCGGTCGAACTGTTCGGCCCCGCCGCGGTGACCATCGACGTCGTCGGCGACGACACGCACGTCGTCGGCGGGACGCGCGACGACGTGCTGGCCGAGAGCTTCGGCCTCTGACCGTGCGATACAAGGTCGCCCCGCCGCCGCGCTCGCTCGTCTTCCTGGAACGGGCCCGCGGCGCGATTCCGCTCGTTCCCGGCGACGAAGCGGACTGCTGTCGAGCGATCCAGCAAGAGACGGACGTGGGAGACCGCGAGACCGCACAGGCGTATCTCGTCTTCCTGCGAGCCCTCGGTCTCGTTGCCGAGAGCGATCGCGGCTACTACCGCACCAAGCGTGACTTCGAACCGGAACAGGCCGCCGAGGCGTTCAGACGGTCGGTGTTCGGCGTCGACGCGCTCGTCGACGCGTTCGCTGACGGGTCGCTGGACCCCGACGATGCGTTCGATGCGCTCCGCGAGGATATTCCCCGCTGGGAGCGCGAACGCCACGCCGACTGGGAAGTCGTCTGGCGGGAGCGAACCGAGAATCTACTGGAGTGGGCGGTCGAGTTCGGTCTCGCCGAGAAGACTGCTGGCGAGTACGTCGCTCGCAGAGAGTAGGCGTTACTCCGCCGGGGTGATGTCGGTCACCGTTCCGACGCCCTTCGAGCGGCCCTCACGGAAGACGAACTTCTGGCCCTCCTCGACGAGATAGGAGCGGAACTTGAACCGGACCGTCGTCTCGCCGGCGTCGCCCGGCAGCAGCTGTCCGCCCTCGGGGTGGAACACCGCGGCCTCGCTGACCGTCTCGAGGTGGACGACCGGTTCGTAGCCGTCGCCGATGCGCGTCGGGTGATTCAACACCATCACCTCGGCCTCGAACTCCCGGACCGGCGTGGGGTCGGCGTCGCGCGGGAGCAGGACCATCCCGCGTTCGATATCCGCTTCTCGGACGCCCTTGAGCGCGATTCCGACGATTCGACCGGCCTTGGCCTCGTCGACGCGATGGTAGTGCATCTCGATCGAACGGACCTCGACCGGACGGAGGCTCCCGTCCTGCATCGGCCCGATCAGCAGTTCGTCGCCGGCCTCGACCTCGCCCGACTTGATCGTCCCCGACGCGACCGCACCGACGCCCTGGACGTTGTAGGTCCGGTCGACGTACATCCGGAAGTCGCCGACCTCGCCGGCGGTCTTCGGCAGCGCCTCGAACATGGCGTCGAGGTCACCGAGACCTTCCTGGGTGACTGCGCTCGTGGTGATGACGGGAACGACGGTCTCCGAGATCTCGTCGATCGCCGTCCGGACGCCGTGGCGCTCGACCCGCAGCGGCGTCTTGTCGACCTCTCGCAGCGCCCGCTCGACGGAGCGTTCCACGTCGGCAACGCGCTGCTCGTCGACCAGATCGATCTTCGTTATCGCGACGACCGTCGGGAGGTCCGTCGCAAGCAGGATGCCGAGGTGTTCGCGCGTGGTCTCGGTCACGCCGTCGTCGGCCGCGACGGTCAACAGTCCGTAGTCCAGTTTCTGCCCGACCAGGCCGCGGATCGTCGTCCGGAGCCACGGCTCGTGGCCGACGGTGTCGACGAACGAGACGAGGCGGTCGGACTCCTCGACGACGCGTGCGCGGTCGTCTTTCCGGTGTGGGTTGTCCATCCGAATCGGCTCCCCGTCGTCGTCGAAGCCGTAGACGCCGTAGGAGAGGTCCGCCGACAGCCCACGCTCGACCTCGTGTGGCTGTACGTCCAGGAAGCCGCGAGTCCCGCCCTGGCCGTCGTCCGCGTCGCCCGTGACGAGCGACCCGACGAGCGTCGATTTCCCGTGGTCGACGTGGCCGGCGGTCCCGACGACGATGTGGTCGTCGTCCGCGAGGACCGATCCCTCGGTGACGGTCGCGACGCCGACGATGCCGTCGGCCGCGCCGTCGCCCCCGACGCCGTCGACGCCCCACGTCTTCACGTCCTCGATGTGAGCGTTCGCCTCGTCGGCGAGCAGGCTCAGCACGTCCATCGACTCGGAGAACTCGGCCGGCGAGATGCCGGCGAGGCCGCCGTCGTCGGTGACGCCGACGACGTAGGTCGCCTCCCCGTCGCCGGAGAGGACGCGGTGGCGCAACTGCGCCGCGAGCGATTCGAGTCGCCCCTCGGACAGGTGGAGGTTCTCGGTGAGCCGTTCCTTGAACTCGACGCTGCCGCCCTCCCGCTCGCCGCGCTCGAGCGCGCGCCGGAGGACGGCCCGGTCGGGGCTCATGTCACTCCGTAACGGTGGCGGAGATAAAAGCCTTCCCCGGATTTTCGGCTCCTGAGCGGTCCTGTGGCCGATGGCTGAGTGTCTCTCTCACAATAACGCTCGTGAGAGGGTTCTTGACCGAAGCCGAGTCCAGAACGACCGATGGACTGAGCGGCCACGCGGGACCCGCGGTCGTGCGACGCCATCCCGCGTGGAAGGAAAGGCCGGCGGTGTCGCCTGTTCGCCAGACACAAGCGCGACGAGCGACCCGAACGCGATTCAGGCCCGGTACGGTGCGACGGCTTCGAGGAACCCGTCGGCGAAGGACGCGTCTGTCACACGGTCCGCACGGTCGCGAGCGGTCTCGTCGGCGTTCGCGACGGCGACTGCCTCGCCGGCGAGATCGAACATCTGCGCGTCGTTGACGGAGTCGCCGACCGCGAGGAAGTCGCCAGGGTCGAGCGTCAGTTCCTCGCAGACCGCCTCCAGACCGGTCCCCTTGTCGACGACCGGGTCCGTGACGTGATAGGCGAATCCGGTGTCGAGGACCACCAGCCCCTTCGCGGCCGCCAGTTCCTCCAGCGGTTCCAGGGGCCGGTCGAGACTCACGACCAGTTCCGTCTCGCGCCAGCGGTTCGCCAGGTCGATCTCTCCGAACCCGAAATCGTATCCGAGGTCGCGGTACGCCTCGGCGACCGCGACGGCGGCTTCGTAGTCCCCTTCCAGCCTGAGTTCGTCGGTCGCCTCGACGAACACGACGCCGCCGTTCTCTGCGACGACGGTCCGTTCGATACCGAGGAACTCACAGAGGGCGATAGGGAAGGGCATCGCCTTTCCGGTCGCGACGACGACCCGTTCGGGCCACTCCCGAAGTACGGGGACGACACGGGGGTCGAGCGCTCGTGACTCGTCAGTCAATGTCCCGTCTATATCGACGACGAGCGGCGGCACGTCGCTGTCCATGTCTCTCACTCCGGTCGGCCGGATATGTGGATTGCGGTCAGTCGTCCGACAGTCGCTCGTAGGCCGCCTTCACCTGCTTGAACTCGGCCTCGCTCCCGCTGTCGGTATCGGGGTGGACCTCCTTGACCTTCTCCCGGTAGGCCCGCTTGATCGCGCCCTGGTCCGCGTCCGGGTCGAGCCCGAGCGTCCGATAGGCCTCTGTGGGGCTGGGCCCGTCGGCCGCCTGGACCCGCTGTCGGCGACGTCGTTGCTTCCCTTGACGCTGTTGCCGTCGCCGCGTCGACTGACGGCCGCGCTGTTGGGACTCGCGAGCGCGGCGCGTACCGCGTGCGGTTCGGCCGTCACGCGGCGGCTCCCACTCCTCGCGCGGCCCGGCCCCGAACCCACCTCGGCGAGCGCCGCCGGTGTTCTGCGCGGCGCGGCGTTCCACCCGTTCGTAGAGACTCGCGGCCATCTTGCCGCTGAGGTGGTAGTACATGACGTACGTCGAGACGCCGAACATCAGCGCCAGGAAGAGCACGGCCGGATTGACGACGACACCGATCGCTGTGAGGACGACCGTCAGGACGGCGAACACCGCTGCGACTCCCTTCGAGAGGTCGTCGTACTGCACGCGCCGGACTTGGGTCCACAGAACCGTAAGCGTCCCGCCTCCACGACCTCGCCGCCCGCCGGCTCAGTCCGCGACGGCCTCGCCCGACCCGGTCGCCGTGTTCGGGTCCTGAATCCAGAGGTCGCCGAACAGGTCGTCCTGCTGGAGGCGAACCTGGCCGCGGTGGGCCAGGAAAAGCAGTCCGAGAAACGTCTCGACGCGCGTCCCGCCGGCCGTCTCGACCTCGCGGTACAGCACTTCGTCGCGTCCCTGGTCGTAGTGTTCGCGCACGGCGTCGTGGACGTCATCGATGATGTCATCGATGTTCTCGGCGTGGGCCGTGCCGGTCACGTCGGCCGCGGTCGGCTCGTCGTCCATCCGAAAGTCGTCGGCCCCGCGGTAGTCCAGTTCCTGTGTCCCGCGCTGGAAGCCGCTCGGAGAGTCGCTGGTGTCGTACTCGCGGGACTCCTTCCACCACGAGTCCCGCTCGGCGTCCCGGAGGTCGCGAACCAGTTCGTCGAGCGTCTGTGGCATCCCGCGGGCGCGGCGGCGTTCGAGCCGCCGATCCATCTCTGACTCCAGCGCCGAGAACGGGTCCGGCTGCTCGATGGGCGCGTCCTCGGTCATCGCCTGCTCCCACGGCTCGGCGGGGTCCTCCTCGGCGTCGTCCTCGCCGAGCATCGCGTCGCTCTTCATCCGGATCAGGACGCTCGCGTAGAACAGCGCCCGGCCGGAGGTCCGGAGGTCCGCGTCGTCGATGCGCGTGAGGAACTTGTCGGTGACCCGAACCACGTCGATGTCCCACGGATCGATCTCACCGTCGTCGGCCAACTGCACGAGGACCTCTACCGGTTCGACGTCGTCGGTCGCTTCGTCCTCGTCGGAGTCTGCCTCGGAGTCCGACTGCTCCGCACCGCCGAGAAGCGACGACGCCCCCTCGGGCGGCTCGCGGTCCTCGTGTCCGGTGATGTTCAGCGGGATGTCGTCGTCAGTCATCCGCCGGCACCTCCTCGTCGCCGTCGTCCGCTCCGTCACCCGAGAGGTCGATGCCGGTGACGGCCGAGACGTTGTCGCCCTGCATCATCACCCCGATGGCGCGCTCGGAGCGCTCCAGCAGGGCCGAGCGGTGCGAGACGACGACGAACTGGGCGTCGCCGGCGAGTTCGTCGACCATCTCGCCGACGAGGTCGGCGTTGGCCGCGTCGAGGAACGCGTCGACCTCGTCCAGCGCGTAGAACGGCGCGGGGTTGTGACGCTGGATGGCGAAGATGAACGCCAGCGCGGTCAGCGACTTCTCGCCGCCGGACATCGCGTTCAGCCGCTGGATGGGCTTGTCGCCCGGCTGGGCCTTCATCGTCAGCCCGCCTTCGAAGGGGTCTTCCTCGTCCTCCAGGTGGAGGTGGCCGGTGCCGTTCGAGAGCCGTTCGAAGATGTCCTCGAACTGCTCGTTGATCTCGGTGAACGACTCCATGAACGTCTCCTTCTTGCGCGCCTCGTAGGTGTCGATCCGCTCTCTGATGCCGTCGGCCTCCTCGACGAGCGTGGCCTTCTTCTCCTCCAGTTCCTCGAGGTCGTCGGCCACCCGGTCGTACTCTTCGATGGCGCGCATGTTGACCGGCTCCAGCTTCTCCATCTCGCTCGCCAGCCGCTCGATCTCGCGCTCGACGGTCTCGTGGTCCGGCACGTCGTCGGGGTCGTAGTCACCGACCTGCGCTTCGAGTTCGTCGATCTCCCACTCGAGGCGCTCGCGCTCCTCGCGCTCGCCTTCGAGGTCTCGCTCGACCTCGGAGACGGCGGCCTGCTGTTCGTCGCGGGCCTCCTTCGCGTCCTGGAGGGTCTCTCGCAGTTCCTCTCGCTCCGCTTTGAGATCGGCCAGTTCGTCCTCGAGGTCCGCGACGGCCTGTTCCTTCTCGGCTTTCAGCTCTCGCTTCTCCTCGATCTCCGCTTCGAGGTCGTCGATGCGTTCCTCGTGTTCGGCCTTGCGGTTCTGTGCGGCCTCGATGTCGTCGTGGAGGTCCTCGATGGCCTCCTCGGCGTACTGCTTCTCCAGTTGGTACTCGTTGAGCTCGGCGTCGAGGTCGTCCTGCCGGTCTTCGAGCGCGTCGACGTCGTCCTTGATGGCTTCGCGCCGGTCGGTCAGGTCCGGGAGCGCGGAGTCGGCGACCTCCGATTCGAGCTCGTCGATGTCGGACTGGAGGGACTCGATCTCAGCGGTCTTGTCCTCGATATCGGCCTCCAGTTCGTCCATCTGGTCGGCCACGTCCTCGCGCTCGGCCGCGATCTCTTCGAGGTCGGCCTCCAGTTGCTCGATGCTGTCGCGCGTGTCCTGAAGGGTCTCCTCTTTCCGCTCGATACTGGCCTCGATATCGCGGAGTTGCTCGGTCGCGTCGGACTCGCGGTCGCGGGCGTCGTCGAGGCGCTCCTCCACGTCTCGGAGGTCGTCGCGCACGTCGGCCCGCTCGTCTTCGAGTTCGTTGATGCGCTTTGCGACGCGTTCGAGCTTCCCTGCTCCACCGGAGAAGGAGAACCGCGTCCCCGAAGAGGAGCCGCCGGTCATCGCGCCGGACTTCTCGACGAGGTCGCCGTCGAGCGTCACCATCCGGTAGTCGCCCATCAGGTCGCGGGCGGTATCCATGCTGTCGACGACGACCGTGTCGCCGAGGACGTAAGAGAACACGCCCGCGTACTCGGGGTCGAAGTCGACGAGGTTGTACGCGAAGTCGACGACGCCGTCAACGTTCGGCAGCGACGGGAGCGAGCGGTTCTGCATCTGCGTGATCGGCAGGAACGTCGCCCGGCCGGCGTTGCGCGATTTGAGGTACTCGATACAGCGCTGACCGACGCCGTCGTCGTCGACCACGACGTGGGTGAGTCGCCCGCCGGCCGCCGTCTCACAGGCCGTGGCGTACTCGGGGTCGACGCCGCCCAGTTGGCCGACCGTGCCGTGGACGCCGTCCCGGCCGGCGTTGAGGATGGCCGTCACCGCGCGGCCGTACGAGGAGTCGCCGTCTTCGCCGGCCTTCGCCTCCAGTTGGGCGTACTCCTGTTGCTTCGCGCTGATCTCGTCTTCGAGGTCGTCGAGGTCCGACTGGAGTTCCCGTTTCTCGGCGCGCAGATCGTCGACCACGTCGGCGATGGTCGCCTTGTTCTTCTCGGCTTTCTCCAGTTCCGTCTGCAGGTCGTCGATCTCGGCTTCGAGGTCGGGGATCTGCGCCTCGGCCTCCTCGATGGCCGCGCGCTTCTCGTCCTCGGCGTTCGAGCGCCGTCGGGCCTCGTCGAGCAGTCGGTCCTGCTCGCGCTGGAGGTCGTTCTTCTCGCTCTTGAGCGTCTCCAGCGTCGAGCGCTTCGCTTCGAGTTCGTCCTTGACCTCCTGGAACTCCTCGCCGACCTCGTCGATGCGCTGCTGGACCTCGGCGAGTTCGGACTCCTTCTCGGCGATGTCGGCCTTGACGTTCGACTTCGCGACCTTCGTCTCGCGGATGTCGCTCTCCAGGTCGTCGATGGTCTCCTGCTTGCGGTCGATCTGGACGAACGCCTGCCGGCGCTCGTTCTCGGCGCTCTCGACCGCCTCCTCGGCCGACTCGATCTTGTCTTCGAGCCGCGAGATGTCGCCTTTGATCTCCTCGATATCGCGCTTGATGGCGAGCTGTTCGTCCTCGCCCTTGCGCTCGATCTCCTGATTGAGCCCGTGGAGCTCGTCTTCGAGTCGGATGACCTTCCCCTGTCGCTCGTCCAGTTCGGTCTGGAGTTCGGTGAGTTCGTCTTCGAGGTCGTCGATCGTTTCCTCGACCGCCGTCAGTTCGTCCCGTTTGTCTTCGAGTTCGGCGGCCTTCCGGTAGCCCTCGTACTCTTCTTTCTCGTCGCGCAGTTCCTGGTACTGCAGGGCCGTCTCGCGCTCGTCTTCCAGTTGGTCGAGCCGCTCTCGTTTCTCCTCGATGCGGAGTTCGGCCTCGTCGATGCGGTCCTGGACGACCTCCAGTTCGTCGAAGGCGTCGGCCTTCTTCGCGTCGAACTGAGCGACGCCGGCGATCTCGTCGATGATCTCCCGGCGAGAGCCGGCCGTCATGTTGATGATCTCGGTCACGTCGCCCTGCATGACGACGTTGTAGCCCTCCGGCGTGACGCCGGCCTGAGCGAGCAGGTCCTGAATGTCCGAGAGGTTGACCGAGCGGCCGTTGATGTAGTAGTAGGAGTAGTAGTTGTCCTCGGTCTCCTTGACGCGGCGCTTGATGGCGATCTCGTCCACGTCGCCCACGTCCTCCGTGCCGGCGGCGTTGACGACCTGCGACCGTTCGAGCGTCCGGTCTTCGTTGGCGAGAATCACCTCGACGCTGGCCTGGCGCTCGCCGTCGTAGTCGGTCTCCTCGTCGGCGTGGCCGGGGTTGTAGATGAGATCGGTCAGCTTCTCGGCGCGGATGCCGGAGGTTCGAGCCAGTCCCAGCGCGAAGAGCACGGCGTCGATGATGTTCGACTTGCCCGAGCCGTTCGGGCCGCTGATGGTAGTGAAATCTTCGTAGAACGGGATTCGGGTCTTCCGCCCGAAGCTCTTGAAGTTGTCGAGGACGAGCTCTTTGATGTGCATGCGGTGGTGTGACCGACGGCCTACGCGACGATGATGTCGGACCCCGACTCCTCTTCGGACTCGGTCTCCGACTCGGCCTCGGCTTCCTCCCTGTTATCCGATTCCTCGGTATCCTCGGTGTTAGGTGTGTCGGCCTCGTTCGGGGTGACGATCTCGTCGTCGGACGAATCGGCGGAGTCGGCCTCGAACCCGCTGTCTTCGTCGACGGCGCTCTCCAGTTCACGGATGCGGACCTTGCACTCGACCAGTTCGTCGGTCAGCCCCTCGACCGACGCTTCCAGTTCTCTGACGCGCGTTTCGAGTTCCTCGACGCGATTGCCGCACATACCCGTTACCCAGCCGGTCTGGACACTTATACCTACGTCAGACATTGGCACTACGGCTGATACGTTCGCACTCGCTGACTGGAAGCGACCGCCGGCGGGCACGTCGGCTGACCCGTCTCTGACGGGTCGTTAGCCTTTAGCCACGCGCCACCGAACCCCGGACAATGACCGCACAAGCGTCCGAGTCCCGCGACCTCGCGGCCGTCATCGGGCTGGAGGTCCACGTCCAGCTCGAGACGGAGACGAAGATCTTCTGTGGCTGTTCGACCGACGTCGCCGACGCCGAGCCCAACACCCACACGTGCCCGGTGTGTCTCGGCCTGCCCGGCGCGCTCCCCGTGGTCAACGAGGGGGCCGTCGAGGCGGCGGTGAAGGTCGGCAAGGCCATCGACGCCGACATCCCCGAAGAAACGACGTTCCACCGGAAGAACTACTACTACCCCGACCTCCCGAAGAACTTCCAGATCACGCAGTACGACTCGCCCATCTGCCAGGACGGCGAACTGGAGTTCGCCGTCGAGAGCGAGCGCCGGAGCGTCGATATCCGACGGGCGCACCTCGAAGAGGACCCCGGCTCCATCAAGCACGTCCGTGAAGGGACCGGCCCGCTGGAGTCCCGGACCTGCTCCATCGAGCGCGCGGACTACACGCTCGTCGACTACAACCGCGCCGGCACGCCCCTGATGGAGATCGTCACCGAACCGGACTTCCGCGCGCCGGGCGAGGTCCGCGCCTTCCTCGAAAAGCTCGAAGAAGTCCTCGAGTACCTCGGCGTCTTCGACGCGACCCGGGACGGCAGCCTCCGCATCGACGCGAACCTCTCGATGGTCGACGCCGACGAGGTGGGCGAGGGCGGCGACATCGACGACGCGGTGCTCGAAGACGCCAACCGAACCGAGGTCAAGAACATCTCCAGCCACAAGGGGGCCGAGCAGGCCCTCGCCTTCGAGGCCTCGCGCCAGCGCAAGCTCATCCAGTCGGGCCGCGCCGTCGCGCAGGAGACCCGCCACTTCAACGAGACCCACGGCAACACGGTGTCGATGCGCTCGAAGGAGGAGGAGAAGGACTACCGCTACTTCCGGGAGGCCGACCTGCCCCCGCTGCGGGTCAGCCACTGGAAAGACGAGGTCCCCATCCCGGAACTGCCCGACGCCCGCCGCGAGCGCTTCGTCGCCGAGTACGGCCTGAGCGAGGAAGCGGCGTCGAAGCTCACCAGCACGAAGCAGGTCGCCGACTTCTTCGAGAGCGTCGCCGAGCGCTTCGACGCCGACCTCGCGGCCACGTGGGTCGCCGACAACCTACTGGGCGAACTGAACTACCGCGACATGGAAATCACCGACCTGGACGACCGCTTCGACGAGGTGACGCGCCTGGTCGAACTCGTCGCTGAGGACGAGATCACCGCCAAGAACGCCCACGAGACGGTCCTGCGGGAGATGCTCGACACAGGCGACGACCCCGACGCCATCGTCGACCGCGAGGGCCTCGGCAAGACCTCCGGCGACGAGGTGCAGCAGGCCGTCGAAGCCGCTATCGACGAGAACCCCGACGCGGTCTCCGACTATCACGCCGGCGAGGACGGCGCGCTCAACTTCCTCGTGGGCCAGGTCATGCAGAAGACCGGTGGGAGCGCCGACCCCGGCGACGTGAACGGGCTGCTGCGAGAAGAGCTAAACTGACCGCGAACGACCGTCGGGAGTGAGCGGCATTTTCGCCCACGTTTTTCGAGGCGCGGTTCGCGAGCGCAGCGAGCGAACCCAACGAGTAAAAAGGTGGCAGCAAGACCGGCGGGAGCGCCGACCCCGGCGACGTGAACGGACTGCTGCGCGAGGAGCTGGACGGGTAGCATCCGTGGCCGTCGGCCACGGTTCACGGTCGTGAGCGAGCGGGGCGAGCGAACGAGCGCGTTTTGGTCCAGATTTTTCGACGAGTGGTGCGCGACCGACGGGAGCGCACCCGAGGTCGAAAAAGGTGGGGTGACGTGAACGGACTGCTGCGCGAGGAACTGGACGGGTAAGAGGGCGAGCTACGAATCGCTGGACGCGTTCGACTCCGCGCGGTCCCGGCGTTCGGCCGGGAGTATCGCGGGGTCTCTCCACAGCAGCGTGACGAATATCGCGGCCGCGACGGCCTCGATGGTCTTGATCGCCGACTCCACCGGTTCGGTGTTGAAGTGGTCCAGTATCAGCAGGACGGTGCTGCCTCCGTTGTGGTGGCCGCTACCGCCCGAGGAGGGGGCGGAGAAGCCGTCGACGAGGAACGCGCCGTGGCCGGTGGCGTGCCAGAACACCCACGCGGCGATGGACGCGACCATGAGGAGCATGCCGGCGAGGTAGGCGTTCCGGAGGCCGACGACGCCACGGGTCACGAGGTACGGGCCGGCCAGCAACAGCGCGGCGAAGGCGACGAACAGGAACGGACGCGGGTCCGGCGGCAGTCCCTGACCGAGGAGTCCGTCCATCGCCTGCGCGTAGATGATGCTCCGCGGGAGACCCCACCAGAGGTGAAACGCGGCCGTCGCGAACACGAGCGCCGCGGCGACGCCACGAAGGACTTTGCTGGTCCGGCGGTCCATACACGGTGTTCGGCCATCGGCGACAAGAGTGCGTCGAAGTCGACGGTCCGGACGGCGAGCGGCGTCAGCTCACGACGAGTTGGTTGTCGATCATGCGCACGTCGGCCCGTTCGAACACGTCTCGCATCTCCTCGTCGAGCGCCACGTCGGTGATGAAGATGTCGATGTCGTCGATGGTGGCGAACTCGCGGAAGCTCTGCTTCCCGAGCTTGCTCCCGTCGGCGACGAGGATGACGCGGTGACCGCCGTCGACGAGCAGCGACTTGATGCGCGCCTCGTCCTCGTTGGACACGGAGAGGCTGCCGTCGTCGTGGATGGCGTCGGTCTCCAGAAAGACGAGGTCGAAGTTCGTCTTCTTGAGGTAGGACTCGCCGCTGGGTCCGACGAGCGCGTCCGAGGTGGGCCGCAGCGAGTCGCCGACGACTTTCACCTCGCCGCAGGACTCCCTGAGCTCGAAGGCGGTCTCCGGGGAGTTCGTCGCCACGAGGAGGGACACGGAGTCGGGAATCGCCTTCGCCACCTCCATCGCGGTCTGGCCCGTGTCGAAGAAGACCGCGTCGCCGTCTTCGAGTTCCTCGACCGCCCGCTCGGCGATGGCCTGCTTCCCGCTCGGGTTCTTCACGTCGTCCTGGACCCGTCCCTCACTCCCGTTGTGGTCCGGCGCCGGTAGCGCACCGCCGTGGAACCGCTCGATAAGCCCGTCTTCGGCCAGCGAAGCGAGGTCACGCCGGATCGTCGCCCCCGAGACCCCGAACGCCTCCGTGAGTTCCTCGACCGTCACCCGATCTGACTCGTTGACTTTCCGCACGATCTCCTTCCGACGTTTGTCAGGCAACATAGTCACGTGTCAAACCCGGGCAAGCGAGTCTGTGGTCTACGTCCACGTACAGGCGTGGGACGTAAATTAGTAGTTATTCGTTTCATTCTGGTCACTCGTGGAGTCGGCGTCCATGGCGTCGAGCGGAGACGGGCGTTCGGCGGCCAGTGGAAGTCTCAGAGATATATTGCACGGTTTCTATTTCGGTATTTATATTGTTTGTGACACACATGGCTGTGTGGTCCGCGACTTATTCGGCGAGGGTCCCCAGCAGCGTCGCGACGACCGTCCCGATGCTGCTGACGATCGCGCCACCGTAGACCCCGGACGCGTAGTTGTATATCGCGATCGCCGCCAGTACGCCGGCGATGGCGAACGCTGTCAGAGAGACGCGAGACGGGACATGCACAGTCTCTGCTCGCATCGTCAGGCGGTTACTTTCTGTTCCGACGCCGTCTCGTAGGTCAGGGACTCACCCGTCTGCGGATCGAAGTACTGGAGCGAGTCGCGGTCGAAGCGCAGATTGACGCTGTCGTCCATCTCGACCGTCGTGTCGGGGTCGACGGCGGCCTTGATCGTCTGGTCTGTGTCGAGGTCGAGTTCGAGGACCGTCTTCTCGCCCTGCGGTTCGACGACCTGAACGGTCGCGGGGTGGACGTTCGCGGCGATGCCGTCCTGATTGAGCGAGATGTTCTCGGGTCGGATGCCGAGGACGACGCGCTCGCCGATGTATCCCTCGAGTTCGTCTGCGAATTCGGCGGGCACGTCGTGCGTGTCCGTCCCGAGGTCGAGTTGCAGTTTCCCGTCGGAGTCTCGCCCGAGCGTGCCTTCGAGGAAGTTCATGCTCGGGGATCCGAGGAAGCCGGCGACGAACATGTTCTGCGGGTTCGAGTAGACGTGCGTGGGCGCGCCGACCTGCTGGATCTGGCCGTTGTCCATGACGGCGATCTGATCGGCCAGCGTCATCGCCTCGACCTGATCGTGGGTGACGTACACGGTCGTCGTCGACAGCTCGTCGTGGAGCTTGTTGAGTTCGGCGCGCATCTGGACGCGGAGCTTCGCGTCGAGGTTCGACAGCGGCTCGTCCATCAGGAAGACGGCCGGGTCGCGGACGATGGCGCGGCCGAGCGCCACGCGCTGTTGCTGGCCGCCCGAGAGCTCCGCCGGGCGGCGTTCGAGCAGTTCCTCGATCTGCAGCAGTTCGGCGGCCTCGGCGACGCGGTCCTGGATGATGTCCTCGGCGGTGTCGTGCTGTTCGAGGCCGAAGCGCATGTTCTCGCGGACCGTCTTGTGCGGGTACAGCGCGTAGTTCTGGAACACCATGGCGATGTCCCGCTCGTAGGCGCGCTGGTCGTTGACGACCTCGTCGCCGATGCGGATCTCGCCGTCGGTCGCCCGTTCGAGCCCCGCGATGAGGCGCAGGGTCGTCGTTTTCCCACAGCCGGACGGCCCGACGAGGACGGTGAAGCTCTCGTCGGGGATGTCGAGCGAGATGCCGTCGACAGCCGTGACGTCGTCGAATTCCTTTACGAGTTCGTTGAGTTCTACGTGTGCCATAGTGATTACTCCTTGACCGCTCCTTGCGTTAGTCCGCTCACGATGTACTGCTGGAAGAACAGCCCGAACAGGATGCCGGGCAGTGCCGCGATCATCCCTCCGGCGGCGAGGTGCGCCCAGTCCACGAAGTCGTCGGCGACGAACAGCGAGACGGCGATGGGCAGCGTCTGTGCCTGCTCCGAAGACGTGAGAACGAGCGCGAAGACGAACTCGTTCCACGAGAAGATGAAGGCGAGAATCGCCGTGGCCGCGATGCCCGGCTTCGCCATCGGGAGGATGATCTTGACGAACCCCTCCCAGCGCGAACAGCCGTCGATGCGGGCCTGTTCGTCCAGCGACTCGGGGACGCCGTCGAAGTAGTTCTTCATGATCCAGACGGCGAAGGGGAGATTGAAGAACGTGTACGTCAGGATGAGCGCGATTCGGGTGTCGTACAGACTCCCCGTGAGCCCGCCGATGAGCGGCGGGTTCGACATGATGGTGAAGAACGGAACGATGAGCGCGATCGGCGGGATCATCCGCGCGCCGACGATGGACAGCAACAGCGCCTTGTTGCCCACGAAGTCGTACCGGGAGAACGAGTAGCCCGTGACGGTCCCCAGCGTGACGCAGATGAGGGTCGTCGTGCTAGCGACGATGAGGCTGTTGAGCGTGTACAGTTCGAACGGTCGGTTCTGGAAGATTTCGACGTAGTTGCTGACCGTCGGCTGGGTCGGGAGGAACGAGATGGGGATGTCGAGGACGGCCCCGGACGGCTTGATGCTGGTGATGAAGATGAAGTAGATCGGGAACCAGATGACGAAGACGTACAGGCCCAGCAGTCCGTAAGCGACGAGGCGCTCGCGAACGACGTGGGGCCACTCGTTGTCGGTGTCGAGTCCGAGCGCCGCGATCAGTTGGCCGAGGGTGGATTGGTTCGTACTCATTGTCAGTAGGGGGAGTCACCGAAGACGTTGTACAGCACGGCCACGATCATGAACGTGACCGCGAGCAGGACGACGCCGAGCGCCGCGCCCTCTCCGGGACGGTTGAAGACCTGTGCGGTGCGGTAGAGCCAGGAGGCCCAGACTTCCGTGGACTTGCCCGGACCGCCCTGGGTCATCACCCAGACGAGGTCGAGCGCGCGGATGTCGAAGATGATGCGGATGGTCAGCGCGACCAGGATCGACGGCTTCAGGAACGGGTAGGTCACGTTGACGAACCGCGAGATCCGTCCCGCGCCGTCGACTTCCGCTGCGTCGTACAACTGCTCCGGGACGTTCTGCAGTCCGGCGAGCAGGATGATGATGATGAACGGCGTGAACACCCAGATGTCCGCGATGATGAGCGCCATCATCGCCAGCGTCCCGTCCGAGAAGAACGCGATCTTGCTGGAGAGAAGCCCGGACTGGGTGAGCAGGCCGTTGATCGCGCCGTACTCGGACTGGAACATCCAGCGCCACATCAGGCCGCTCATCACGTACGGCAGGATCCACGGGACGATGACGGCGGTCCTGAACCAGCCCCGTCCCTTGAGGTCCTTATCGAGCAGGAGCGCGATGCCGAGGCCCAGTGCGAACGAGATACTCACGCTGAGGCCGACGTAGACGATAGTGTGCCAGGTGATCGAGACGAAGTCCGGCGCCAGTCCGAGGAACGCGCCGCCTTCCTCGGCGAAGATGAGCCGCTGGAAGTTTCGAAGCCCGACGAACTCCCGCTGTCCGTTGATGGGATTCGTCCAGAAGACGCTGCTCCAGAACAGCTTCAGGGTCGGGTAGACGATGACGGCGGCGATCCAGAGCATCGTCGGCCCGACCGTCAGCGGCACGAACAGCCGGTCGAGTGTGCGTCGAAGCGATTGTTTTTCTGTCGACATGTAGTGGAATGGTCAGTTCAGTTGGGTGTGGTGTGTTCAGCCCGCGATCAGAGCAGTCCGATGTCCTGGTACAGCCGCTCGATGTTGCTCTGGGCGGTTTCGAGGGCGTCCTGCGGATCCTTGTCGCCCAGCAGCGCGGGCGTGATCTGCTCGGAGAGGTAGTCGTCGACCTGCGGTTGCGCGAGGTACGTCTCGCTCTTGGCGTGTTCGAGGTTGAACTTCATGTCCTCCAGCAGCCAGGACGGGTACTGGTCCTGAATCTCCGGCTCGTCGTAGACCGACGGGATGACCGCGGGGTTGCCTTCGACCTTCATGTTGGTCTTCGAGGACGCCGGCGTGGTCATGTACTGCGCGAACTTCTTCGCCGCTCGCTTGTTCTCCGAGAACGCCGAGACGCTGATGCCGTTCGTGTCCTGGAAGGTGGCGCGCGAGTCCGGCCCTTCGGGGGGCTTCGCGCTGCCGAGGCGGTCCGCGCCCCAGCCGTCGGCGTCGAGCGCGCGAGCGCCCAGCGGCGTCCAGGACTCCACGGACGCCAGTTGGCCCGCGATGAACGTGTCGCCCGCCCCGCCCTCGCCCATGCTGGAGATGCCGTTGGGCAGGAGGTCGTTCTCGCGGAGTCGGGTGAAGAAGTTCATCACGTCCATCCCCGCGTCGACGAACGTCGGCTCGTTGCTGTCGTTGAACAGCTGGCCGCCGGCCTGGTAGAGGAACTGCTTGAACGTGAACACGTCCTTGTTCGACCACGTGAAGGCGAACGGCGACGTGTCCTCGGTGTTGAGCTGTTTCCCCTTCGAGACGACCTCGTCCCAGGTCTGGGGCGGTTCGCTGACGCCCTGTTCCTCGAAGTGGGCCGCGTCGTAGAGGTAGGTTCCCCACTTGCCGAACTCCGGGGCCATGTACGTCTTCCCGTCGAGCGTGACGAGGTTCCGGAGGTTCTCCGGGAAGTTCGACATGTGGCTGTCGCTCAGTTCGAGCGGTTCGAGCCAGTCGGAGGCGACGAAGTCGGCCAGCCACCACGTCGGGCCGTTGAACGCGTCGACAGTGGCGTCCTTGTTCCGCCAGATGGTGGTGAGGCTGGTCTTGAGGTTGTTCCACGGGACCTCGTTGACCTCGACGGAGATGCCCGTCTCCTCCTCGAACCGGGTGATGTTCTCCTCCGTCCCGGGGTCGTACTTCAGGCTCCCGGCGTTGTAGAAGACGATGCTGTCGGCCATCGACTCCGAGCCGGTCCCCGTGCTCCCGCCGGAGCCGTCAGAGCCGTCGGAACCTTCCGTGCCGCCCGACCCGTCCGAGCCGTCCGAACCGGCGTTGCCGCCGCAGCCCGCGAGTGCGATAGTGCCGATAGTTCCCGCGCCTTTGATGAACCGCCGCCGAGTGTGACTGTGGTCTCCCTGCATACAAATACTCACGATATGCCCATGGTATATAAATCATGTGGAATTATGCTCGAATACGTTCATTGCGGATATAGCTCAGGAAAGCGACCAGATCACCCCAATACACGATATATGGGGGATTTGGTCCGGTTCTCGTCTCGACTATTGCCGTGAGCATTTCCAGTTTTGAATGCGCAGATGAACAGAATTGCTCAAATTCTGCGCGCTATTCGTGCACGATCTGCAGTACGCGAGGGTTGGTACCGTTGCACGTGTCAGAACGGGCAGTGTCGCCGACGTCAGCGTCAGCGGCGGCTCGACATCAGCGACGCAGACGAGCGGAGAGGCCGATTGTTCCTGCCCGCGCGTACACCCGCGGGTGTGACGCAAGCGCTCGCACACCCGCGCTGTCGGCCGATTTTGCCGAAAGCTTTTAGAACGTGTCGCGGCGTAGCGACCCGTAATGACAGAGACAGGTGGTGTCTGATGAGGCTGATCATCACCGAGAAGGACAACGCCGCACGCCGGATCGCGGAGATCCTCTCGGAGGGGAGCGCCTCCGCGCAGCGACGCAACGGCGTCAACGTCTACCGGTGGGGCGACACCCGCGTCGTCGGCCTCTCCGGGCACGTCGTCGGCGTCGACTTCCCCGCGGAGTACAGCGACTGGCGCGACGTAGAGCCGGTCGAACTCATCGACGCAGACGTGACCAAGGAACCGACCCAGGAGAACATCGTCACGACGCTGCAACAGTTGGCCGAGAAGGCCGACGAGGCCACCATCGCGACGGACTACGACCGCGAGGGCGAACTCATCGGCAAGGAGGCCTACGAGCTCATCCGCGAGGTGACCGACGCGCCCGTCGACCGCGTGCGCTTCTCCTCGATCACCGAGCGTGAGGTCCGCGAGGCCTTCGCCAACCCCGACGACATCGACTTCGACCTCGCGGCCGCGGGCGAGGCGCGCCAGATCATCGACCTGGTCTGGGGCGCGGCGCTGACCCGCTTCCTCTCGCTGTCCGCGCGCCAACTGGGCGACGACTTCATCTCGGTCGGCCGGGTCCAGTCGCCGACCCTGAAGCTCATCGTCGACCGCGAGCGAGAGATCCAGGCGTTCGACCCCGAGGACTACTGGGAGATCTTCGCGGACCTGCAGAAGAACGGCTCGGGCTTCGAGGCCCAGTACTTCTACGACGACGACGGGAAAGAGGCCGAGCGCGTCTGGGACGAGGGCGACGCCGAGGCCGCCTACGCCGACCTGCGGAGCGTCGACGCGGCGACGGTGACGAGCGTCCGCCGCCGGACCCGCACCGACAGTCCGCCGACGCCGTTCAACACCACCGCCTTCATCTCGGCGGCCGGGTCGCTCGGCTACTCCGCCCAGCGCGCGATGTCCATCGCCGAGGAGCTCTACACCGCCGGGTACATGACCTACCCGCGCACGGACAACACGGTCTATCCCGAGGACCTGGACGAGGAGGAGCTCCTCGACGAGTTCGTCGGGGCCGGCTCCTTCGGCGAGGACGCCGAATCGCTGCTGGAGCAAGACGAGATCACCGCCACGGAGGGCGACGAGGAGACGACCGACCACCCGCCGATCCACCCGACCGGCGAGATCCCGCCGAAGGTCGACCTCTCGGACGACGAGTGGGAGATCTACGAACTGGTCGTCCGGCGCTTCTTCGCGACGGTGGCCGAGGCCGCGACCTGGGAGCACCTGCGCGTCGTCGCCGAAGCGGGCGGTCGCTCGCTGAAGGCCAACGGGAAGCGCCTCGTCGAAGCGGGCTACCACGAGGTCTACCCCTACTCCAGCGCCAGCGAGAACCACGTCCCCGACGTGGAAGAAGGCGAGGAGCTGTCGATCACCGAAGTCCGCATGGAGGACAAGCAGACCCAGCCGCCGCGTCGCTACGGCCAGTCGCGGCTCATCCAGACCATGGAGGACCGGGGACTCGGAACGAAGTCCACGCGGCACAACTCCATAGAGAAGCTGTACGACCGGGGCTACATCGAGGGCGACCCGCCGCGGCCGACGACCCTCGCGATGGCCGTCGTCGAGGCCGCCGAGGAGTTCGCCGACCACGTGGTCAGCGACGAGATGACCGCCCAGTTGGAAGCGGACATGACCGCCATCGCCAACGGAGAGGAGACGCTCGACACGGTGGCCGACGAGTCCCGCGAGATGCTCAAGCGCGTCTTCGATGAGCTTCGGGATTCCCGCGAGGAGATCGGCGAGCACCTCCAGGAGTCGCTGAAGGCCGACAAGACGGTCGGCCCGTGTCCGGAGTGCGGCGAGGACATGCTAATTCGGCGCTCGCGACAGGGCTCGTACTTCGTCGGCTGCGACGGGTTCCCGGACTGCCGCAACACGCTCCCCCTCCCGTCGACCGGCGAGCCGCTCGTGCTGGACGACCACTGCGAGGACCACGACATGCACCACGTGAAGATGCTCGCCGGCCGGGACACCTTCGTCCACGGCTGTCCCCGCTGCGAGGCCGAGAAGGCCGACGCGAGCGAGGACGAAGTGATCGGGCCGTGTCCAGAGTGCGGTGACGGCGTTGCTCCGGAGGAGCAACGAGGCGAAGGCGGCGAAGCCGCCGAAGCGCACGGCGGAGAACTCGCAATCAAGCACCTCCGCTCGGGGTCCCGTCTCGTCGGCTGTACGCGCTACCCGGACTGCGACTACTCGCTCCCGCTGCCGCGCAACGGCGACATCGAGGTGACCGACGAGGTCTGCGAGGAGCACGACCTGCCCGAACTCGTCGTCGACCCCGACAGCGACGACCCGTGGGAGCTTGGCTGTCCGATCTGTAACTTCGAGGAGTACCAGGCCCGGACCGCCGTCGAGGACCTCGAAGACCTGAACGGCATCGGCTCGGCGACCGCCGAGAAGCTCGAAGACGCGGGCGTGGACTCGCTCGACGCGCTCCGCGACGTCGACCCCGACGTGATCGCCACGGAGGTCCAGGGCGTCAGCGCCACCCAGGTCCGGGAGTGGCAGGGCGAACTGGAGGCCTGAGTCGCTTCGCGTCGCCGCCGTTCTCGACGGCGGTACAGTTAATCGGCCGGCGAGAGTGCGTCGACGCGTGCCATCGATACCCGAGGAGTTTCACGACCTGTTCGAGAAGGCGACGTTCGCGCACGTGACGACCATGAATCCGGACGGAAAGCCCCACACGACACCCGTCTGGATCGACTACGACGACGACGGTGACCGGCTGCTCGTCAACACCGAACGCGGGCGGCGGAAGGCCCGCAACGTCGACGCCGACCCCACCGTCTCCGTGAGCATGACCGATCCGGACAACCCCTATCGGTTCCTCTCCGTGACCGGCGAGGTCGACGAGGTGACGACGGAGGGCGCACGCGAACACATCGACACGCTGGCGAAGCGCTACATGGGCGAAGACGAGTACCCGAACCCGATCGAGACCGAGCGCGTGATCCTCGGTATCCGCGCTGATGAGGTGCTCACCGGCGGATAGCCCGACGATCGAACGGGAATCACCGTCGGCGGTTCACAGTTGCAGGTGCGACGTGGAACTCGGGCCGTCGTCGTCGTCGATGCCGCCCTCGTGAGCGAACGCGTAGTCGTCGTCGGTGAGGTACACGTCGCCGTGCGTCTCGGAGATGTCGACGGAGGGGAGCGTCGTGCCGGCCGCCTCGCCGTTGTCGCAGTCGCCCTCGCAGGCGTCGAACAGCGAGCCGTGTCGCGGACAGATGAGCTGGTCGTCCCGCATCGGGACCCCCCGGCCGGTGTCGAAGCGCTGGGCCTCGTGCGTACACCGATTGATCCAGGCCTCGACACCGTCCTCGCAGGGGACGAGAATCACCTCCTCCGGGTCGCCGTGCGGGCCGTCGGCGGTGAACAGGTACGACCCCTCCTCGTGGACCGAATCGACCGTCGTCAGATTATGCACGGCGGCCCGTTGGACGCCCGACGGCATCAGCCTTCGGCCGCCCGCCGTCAGTCCGCGGCTTCCTCGGCGACGAGTCGCGCCACCGCGTCGACGAACACCTCGAACAGCCGCCAGGCCAGCACGCCGCTGACGGCGAACGCCCCGAGCACGATGGCCACGAACCAGACGAGGAGGCCGAGTTGCAACTGCGTGATCAGTCCGATCGCCAAACCGACGGCGAATCCGCCGAGAAACAGGCCGCCGGCTCCCTGGAGACAGCGCCACTGCCAGTGGCCGAATCCGAATCTCTCGCCAGTGCCCAGTAGCGACGGCAGGACGATTCCGAGCCCGATGCCGCCGAGCGCGAGGAGGAAGAGGGCGCTCCCGAACAGGTAGGCGAGTCCCCGGACGAAGCCGCCGTGCTCCGCCGTCGACGCCGGCATCGACGCGAAGGAGTACAGGACCGCCACCGTGACGACGAGACCGGAGAGCACGAGTACGCCCCGAATGGTGGCGAGGACGTACCGTCGACCGTCAGGGATCATCGTCAGACGTTTGTAACATAACCGTCATAAATCTTCGGAGACGTATATAGTCGACTGTTAGCGTGCAGAGCGGTTCGACAGGCCGGCGCGGGCCGACATCGGTGTATCCGAAGCGGTTATACGGCCACGCGCAAGTCTGGCAGGTATGAGCGACTGGGCGGACTGGGACCACATCGTGAAGATCGACCCGGACAAGACGCTGGTCGACGGCGAGACCTACGAGGACGTGGCCGCGACGGGGACCGACGCCATCGAGGTCGGCGGGACGACCGGCATGACCGAGGAGAAGATGAAGCGGGTCGTCGACGCCTGCGGCAAGTACGACATCCCCGTCTACATCGAGCCCTCGAACCCCGCGTCCGTAGTCCACAGCGACCGCCACGACGGCTACCTCATCCCCGTCGTGATGAACGCCGGCGACGTGACGTGGATCACCGGCGCGCACAAGGAGTGGATCCGCATCGACGACGACATCGACTGGTCGCGCACCTTCACCGAGGCCTACATCGTCATGAACCCCGACGCCTCCGTGGCCGCCTACACGCAGGCCAACTGCGACCTCGACGCCGACGAGGTCGCCGCCTACGCCGAGGCCGCCGAACACCTGCTGGGTCAGGAGATCGTCTACGTCGAGTACTCCGGGATGCTCGGCGACACCGAGAAGGTCGCCGCCGCCGCCGACATTCTCGACGACGCCACGCTGTTCTACGGCGGCGGCATCCACGACTACGAGTCCGCCCGCGCGATGGCCCAGCACGCCGACACCATCGTCGTCGGCGACCTCGTCCACGACGAGGGCGTCGACGCCGTCCGCGAGACGGTGAAGGGCGCACAGGACGCGACCGCGACGGTCAGATAGCTAGAACGCCAGCCGTTCGAGGAAGCGACCGACGACGCCGTCGGGATGCGTTTTCGTGTGCACCTCCATCGACGCGTGGTCGCCGTCCTCGATCGCCGACTGCGCGGTCCTGCCCTCGTCTGATGCGCGGGCCGAAAGCCCCCCGTTGTTCGCGTGCACCAGCAATTCCCTGTCGCTCCCAGCCGCGTCGATCGCCGCCGAGAGGTCGTTCCGGTCGACGAACGTCCGCTCCGTCGGCACGTCACAGAGGTCCAGTAGGTCGTCGTGGTACGCTTCGAGTTGTGCCCGTTCCTCGGTCGACTGGCGCTCGTCGAGCGGATAGAGGAACCGGAGGGCGGCCCCGGTCTCAGTCGCCACGGCGTTGCCGACGCGGACCTTCAGCGGGTCGTACGGGCCGCGGGTCGTGACGAGGGTGATCGTCTCCAGCGCGTCGAGTGGGTGGGCATCGACGGCGATAGTGTCACAGTCAGCTTGCTTTCGGATGCGCTCGATACTGTCGCCCAGCAGCGAGTCCTCGAACGTCGCGCCCTGTTCCACCAGGAGGATGTCGACGGCTCGCTCGTCGACCGCGTTGGCGACGGCCCGTTCGGGATGGTGGCTCACGAGCTCGCCGTACTCGACGGGGACGTCGAGGTCGGCCGACAGCGCATCGGTGCGGCGTTCGAATTCGAGGTCGTCGGAAGACTGCACGCCGGAGGCGTAATCGAGGGGCTGCTGGTCGGGGACCTCGTCGAACTGGACGACGGAGAGACGGCTGCCGTCGGGCGAGAGCGCGGCTCCGATCTCCAGCAGCGTCGCTTCGCTCTCCCGCGAAGCGCCCTCGGGAAGCGCGACCAGCACCGAGGACTCTGCCGACCCGTCGAGCGTCTCCTCGGTCCGGTCGAGCGCGCGGTCGCCGAGGCTCCGGCGGACGGACCCCTTGATCGCTCCCTCTCTGGTGACTCTCGGCCGGACGTACCCCAGATACCAGACGACACTGGCGGCGACGATGCCGACGGCCCCGACCATCGCGATGAGGCCCATCTGTGTCAGCAGGGCGAAGCCGGTCAGGGTGCCGAATATCGGCGTCCACGGGTACAGCGGCACCTCGAAAGAGGGGTCGTAGTCCGGGGCGTCGCTCTCCCGGAAACCGATGAGCGCGACGTTGATGAGCGCGAACACGAGTATCTTGAACGCGCTCGCGAGTTTCGCGATTTCCAGAATCGGAACGAAGAGGATGAGGAGGAGCATCACGCCGCCGGTCAGCGTGATCGCGGTCACCGGGGTGCCGAATCGGTCGCTGACCGTGCTGAACAGTCCGGGTGCGAGTCCGTCGCGGCTCATGGCGAACGGGTAGCGCGAGGAGGAGAGGATGCCGGCGTTGGCCGTACTGACCAGAGCCAGAATCGCCGCGAGGACGACGGCCGCGACGCCGGTAGTGCCGAGCGTCGCCGCCGCCGCGTCCGCGATCGGCGTCGTGCTCCCGGCGAGCTGGTCGAGCGGGATGACGCCGACGACGACGGCGACGACGAGCACGTACAGCAGCGTGGTGAAGGCGAGCGAACCGAGCATCCCGAGCGGGATAACGCGGTCCGGGTCCTCGACCTCCTCGGCGATGGAGGCGATCTTGGTCACGCCCGCGAAGGAGACGAACACCAGGCCGGTCGCGGCGAATATCCCCTCGACACCGTAGTCCCACATCCCGCCGTAGCTGGCGGGATCGACCGCCGGACCGCCGCCGGCGACGAACCAGCCGATCGCCACGAGCATCACCGCGACGATACCGATCTGGAGCCGGCCGGTCTGTTCCGCGCCGAGGATGTTGACGAGGACGAGAACGACGGCGAGCGCGATCGCGACCGGACGGATCGGGAGGTCGAACAGGAGCACGAGGTACGGGACGCCGCCGACGAGCGCGAGCGCACCCTTGAACGAGAGAGAGAACCACGTCCCGAGTCCGGAGACTGTCCCCAGAAGCGGCCCCATCGACCGCTCGATATAGACGTACGTGCCGCCGGCCTCGGGCATTGCCGTCGCCATCTCGGCCTTGCTGAGCGCCGCGGGAAGCACGAGGACGCCGGCGAGGAGATAGGCGGCGATGACACCGGCCCCGGCGTCTTTCACCGCCAGCGCCGGCAAGATGAAGATGCCGCTCCCGACCATCGCGCCGATGGATATCGCTACCACTGACAGCAGTCCGAGGTCGCGTTCCAGGTCCTTTGCCATGGTTAGGCGGTTTCGGGGGACTGGAGCGCTGTTTCGACAGCACCTTGCAGTTCCGTCGCCAGGACCCGCGAGCCACAGATCACTGTCGAGGCGACCGGCTCGAACGCCGCTCGGTTCTGTGGGTCGTTGAGCACGACGACGACGGTCTCGACGTCGAACCGCGTCCGAAGCAGTTGCGTCACCAGAAGAGCGCAGTGGTCCGTCCGCATCGAAACCAGGGCCAGATCGGTCTGTTCAGCTCCGGCGTCTCGGAGAACAGCACCGTCTCGCCCGTCACCGACCACCACACTGATGTCCTCGGGCGTTTGCCCGGCAACGCCGTCGTGGTCGGTGACGAGGCAGGCGTTGGCGGCTCGATGTAACGTCCGTACTACTTCAGATCCGACGTGACAGTCGCTGATTACCAGTACCGATGGCGGGTCGACGTCGTCGTCCACTCGTTCGCGAAGCCGTGTGAGAGATATCATGGGGTTCGTGGAAGCCGGACCATCCCGGCTGATAGCTCTCTCTCTCTTTATTCCGACACCCGATAAATATCTAGGAAATAATTCCGATTCCGGATCTAAATAGATATATAATCCATTCCCGGAAGAACCTACGAGTCCGTATCGGCGTCGTAGTCGTCGGTCCCGAACCGGTGGAACGGCCGGGTGTACTCGTTCCGGATGAGGTCCTCGTCGACGACCTCCAGACCGATTTCGTTGAGGTCCCTCCCGATTCGGCTGAGGTCGTTTCCGTCGGTTCCGACAACCTCGACGTGGACGTTGTCGGCCCCGGTCATGACCTCGCGGATGGCCACGACGCCGGACACGTCGAGCGCTCGCTGTGCGATCTCCTCGCGCTCGTGGATGGGTGCGGTACAGACGATGAGCGTGTGGAGCTGATAGCCCGCCGCCTCGTAATCGACTTCGACGTCGTAGCCGGCGATGACGCCGGCCTCTTCGAGTTTGTTGATCCGGTTCCGAACGGTCCGGGCAGAGACGTCAAGCGACTCGGCGATCTCGCTCGCGGACGTGTGTCTCGCGTCCTGCTGGAGCGCGTAGATGATGTTCCGGTCCAGATCGTCGATCGGATAGTCCGGGTCTGCCATGTCGGCCGTTCAGCACCAACCGGTACAAAGGTTCAGGGTGTGCGTTCAGAGAAGATACCGCTTCGCGAGCGCGGCGAGTCGCTATCGCCCCCGCTCGCGATACCGAGGTCCTTTCCTCCGGTCGGGCCCCTCGCTGCTCACGGCTCACTTCGTTCGCCGTTCGCCATAGCCGAGGCCCCTCCCTTCGGTCGGGCCCTCGCTACTCACGGCTCACCTCGTTCGCCGTTCGCAATATCGAGGGCCCTCACTCCGTTCGGCCCCTCGCGACCCTCGCTCTGAAAGACTGTCCTTAAGTCACACCGTCCAGAACGAACCCGCATGGAAAACCGCACTTACACGGCGGACGCAGAGCCGGGCGACAGCGTCACGGTCGCCGGCTGGGTCCACGAGATTCGCGATCTCGGTGGCATCGCCTTCCTCATCCTCCGGGACACCACCGGGAAGATCCAGGTCAAGTTCGAGAAAGACGAGATGGCCGACGACCTCGTCGAGACCGGCCTCAACGTCCACCGCGAGTCGGTCATCTCGGTGACCGGGGACGTAGAGGAGGAACCGCGCGCGCCCACCGGCGTCGAGGTCACGCCCGAGTCGGTCGACGTGATCTCCGAGGCCGACCCGGAACTCCCCCTCGACCCGTCCGGGAAGGTCGATGCCGAGCTCCCGACCCGTCTCGACAACCGCACGCTCGACCTCCGCAAAGACGAGGTCAAGGCGATCTTCGAGATCCGCGCGGAGGTCCTGCGCTCGGTCCGCGAGGCGTTCCGCGAGATCGGCTGCACCGAGATCAACACGCCGAAGATCGTCGCCACGGGGACCGAAGGCGGCACGGAGCTGTTCCCCATCACGTACTTCGGCCGCGAGGCGTTCATGAACCAGAGCCCGCAGCTGTTCAAGCAGCTGATGGTCGGCTCCGGCCTGGAGCGCGTCTTCGAGATCGGTCCGATCTTCCGCGCCGAGGAGCACAACACGCCCCGGCACCTCAACGAGGCGACCTCCATCGACTTCGAGTCGGCCTTCTACGACCACACCGAGGCCATGGACGCCTGCGAGCACGTCGTCCGCTCGGCCTACGAGGGCGTCGCCGAGAACTGCCAGGACGAACTGGAAGCGCTCGGCCTCGAAGACGAGTTCGAAGCGCCGGCGGGCGACTTCCCGCGGCTCAGTTACGAGGACGCGCTCGACCGCATCAACGCCACCGGCGAGCTCGACGAGCCGCTCGTGTGGGGCGACGACCTCTCGACGGAGGCCGAACACGTCCTCGGCCAGGAGGTCGGCGAGCACTACTTCATCACCGACTGGCCCAGCGAGATCAAGCCGTTCTACATCAAGGACCACGACGACGACGAGGAGGTCTCGACCGGCTTCGACATGATGCACCCGTCGATGGAACTGGTCTCCGGCGGCCAGCGTGAGCACCGCTACGACCGGCTCGTCGCCGGCTTCGAGCAGCAGGGCCTCGACCCCGAGGCCTTCGAGTACTACACCAAGATGTTCAAGTACGGCATGCCGCCCCACGCCGGCTGGGGACTGGGCGGCGAGCGCCTCGTCATGACGATGCTCGGACTGGAGAACATCCGCGAAGCGGTCATCTTCCCGCGGGATCGCCAGCGTCTGAGTCCCTGACGGGACCGCGGAACGCTTTTCGGGGCCAAGACGGATCGTCAGTCGTCTGCCGGTGTCGCGGTATCGGCGGCGGCCGATCCGACACTCACCGTCCCCTCGTTGGCCGCGACCCAGCGAAGCAGGAGGTACGCGAACAGGTACTTCGCGCCGACGTCGAGGGCGGAGTAGCCCCACGAGGTGAGGCCGACGGACTGGACGACTGCCAGCCCCTCGACGCCGAGCGCCCAGATGATCGGGTACCCGAGCCACAGCACGACGGTGAGCGCCCGGAGCGTCCCGAATATCTCGTCGGTGCCGGCCGCGGCGGCGCGCTGTGGCCACTCGACGAGAATCGCGTACAGCACGACCACGAAGAACGCGCAACTGATCACGTAGAACGCCCAGCGGAGCGCGTACGACGAGGTGACGAGCGCGGCCGCGAGCCCGGTCACGCACATCCCCACGTCCGCCGCGATAACGGTGAAGAGGCTAGACCGGTCTACGTCGGCGAGCAGGCCGAGCGCGAGCAGTATCATCGGCGTCGAGAGCGTCCACGTGAGATACCGACCCCACTGGCTCATGACCTCCTGCCCCGCGAGCGGATGCCCAGCCGGCATCGTGGTGAAGCCGACGGTCAGGCCGGAGATAAGCGCCAGGTAACTGGAGAGCGAGACGAGCGGGACCAGCAGCGTCGCGCCCCAGATGAACCGCGCGCGAGTGTCCGTGACGCGCCGTCCCATATACACGAACAGCAGTATCGACACGCCCGCGAGCGCGACGTTCACCCACAGCGACGACGAGAGGAGCGCGTCGCTCTGGATCGCCTCGAAGGCGTCGGTCTGTGTCGCCTGGAGCGGTGCTCCTGGTGGTACGGGTGTCATATACTAGTTCTTGGGACGCAGTACGTAAGGTCGTGGCACCGAACCGTATCGGTACGTGCGACGCGGTCGTGGCCGGACGGCGGTCACCGGCTCACTCCGGAAACAGCTCTTCTTCGCGGTCGATCCCCTCGATGCGCTCGATCTCCGCGTCGGCCAGTTCGAGCTCCGCGGCCGCCAGGTTCGCTTCGAGGTGGGCCCGCGACGACGCCTTCGGGATGGTCACGACGGGCTCGTAGCTGGTCACCCAGGCGATGCTCACGGCGGCCGGCGAGGCGTCTCGGCGCTCCGCGATGTCGCGGATGACCGGCTCGTCGAACACGCGACCGCCGGCCAGCGGCGAGTACGCGACCAGCGGGTACCCGTTGGCTCGGGCGTCCGCCAGCAGGTCCTCACGCCAGTACAGCGGGTGGAACTCCACCTGGTGGGCGGCGATGTCGACGTACTCGCGCGCCGCCGCGAGCTGTTCCGGTTCGAAGTTCGAGACGCCGACGTGCCGAGCGAGCCCGTCCTCGCGGACCGCCTCGATCGCCGGGAGCGTCTCCTCGGGGTCGTAGTCGCCGCGCGGCCGGTGAACGTAGAGGAGGTCGACGGCGTCGAGCCCGAGCCGGTCGAGGCTCGCGGCGGTTCCGGGCCGGACCGCCGACGGTCCGAGGCTGTCGACCCAGAGCTTGGTCGCGACGAGCAGGTCGGACCTGTCGACGGCGGCCGCGTCGATTCCAGCGCCCACGACGGCCTCGTTGTCGTATATCTGTGCGGTGTCGAGGTGCCGGTAGCCGGCGTCGATGGCCGTCCGAACGACGCGCTCGTCGTCGATGCCCATCGTTCCCAGCCCGACCGGTGGCAGGTCCATGCGTCGCTCCTCGCGCGCGGACAGCATAATGGTGGTCGCCGCGGCCGTCCCCCCGGACGGCGCACGGGCCCACCGTGACCCTGTTAGAACTCGTCGCGCCGCGTGACCGCTGCCGCGTGCTGGGCCCACTTCTCGACGGTGGGTGACCCCCAGTACTTGACCGCGCCGCTGCGCTCGTCGTAGTCGACGAGGCCGATGCGGTGGAGCGTCGGCAGATGCTCGGATTCGAGTTGCGACTGCACGGCCGACGCCGACGTGTCGCCGTCGTCGACCGCCGCCGCCGACCCTCGTCTGGCGACGGCGGCCGCCAGCGTCTCGACGTCGGTTCCGTTCTCGTCACGGGTCGCGAAGTACAGACACACCGCTCGTCGCCGCCAGTCCGAGAGGACCTCGAATACGTCGTCGACCGCCGACGTCGAGAGGTCCCGGTCGTCCGGCGTCATCCCGTGCCACTGTTCGCTCTTCGGACTCCCGCGTGCTTGATTACCCATTATCTGCGTGTTAAACTTACTCCCTTCTCTGGTATCAAATGAGTGCCTAGACGGTTAGGTAGTCGTGCCAGTGGCGGGTGACCAGCGCAGTGCGGCGACCGTCAGAAGTCGAACACGTCGTCGATGAGGTTCCGCTCGGCGCGCCGGAGGTGCTGGTGGAGCGTCGGCGACGCGATACCGAGCGTGTCCGCGAGTTCCTCCGCGTTCGTGTCCCTGGGCCAGGCGTAGTATCCGGCGAGATAGGCCGTGCGGAGGACCTCTCGCTGACGGTCTGTCAGGCTGTCCCGTGGCCCATCGTCGCCGTCGGGGCTCACGCGCTCTCGCTCGCGCTCCCGCCTCGACGTCAGCGAGAGCGGCGGGAGACACTCGGAGAGCGTCTCCTGTATCGTCCGGGAGTCAGCGTCGGGTGGGGCCTCGACAGTGATCGTGAGTGTCCCCCCCTCGACCACCAGTTCGGTGGCCCGCGCGCCGACGTCGAGCAGGCGCGACTGGAAGACGTCCTCGACCTGGAGTTCGACGACGCCGCCGGTCTCGTCGCCGCGGACGACTCGGCCATCGACGATGTCGGCGATGGCCACAAGCCCGTCGAGAACACGCACCGGCGAGGCACCCTCGACCGAGAGATAGAAGAGGACCTCCGCACCGAGGTCGACGTGGCCCGCGGATTCGAGTCGGCAGTCGTACTCGGTCGCGATCGTGAGCAGCGAGTGGTCCGGCCGTTCGGACTCGAAGGTCAGTTCGAGAACGGTGTCGCGGGCCAGTAACCGCCGGTTCTGGGCGGCGGTGAACGCGAGCCCGATCATCTCGCCGAGGACGGCGAAGCTCTCGACCGCCCTGGGGCTGAACGCGTTTTGCCGGGTCGCGCACACGCAGAGGACGCCGTGGGCAACGTCGCCCCGGACGAGCGGAATCGCCGCCGTGGCAGCCAGATCCCGCTCGTCGAGCGCGCGGTGCCATCGCTCGTCGTCTGTGTCCGCGAGCCGTACCGTTCGGACCTCGCGAGTCTTGAGCGCCTCCGCGCTCGGACAGTTCTCCTCCTCGTCGACGAGCGGCGGGTCGATATCGGCGGCGGCGGAAACGGTCCGCGGCACGACCCGGTCGTTCGCCCCCGTCCGCTCGCCGATCCACGCCACCTCGAAGAAGGCGGACTCGACGATCCGGTCGCACACCGACTCCGCGATCTCGGCCCGGGTGGTCGCCCCGCCGAGCGCCCCGATGAGATCCTGAATCAGGACGTTGATGCGGTCGAGCGTCGCCAGTTCGTCGCGCTGGCGCTCGATGGCTCGCTGGCGCTCCCGCCGCTCGGTGACGTCCTGATGGATGCCGACCGCCCGGACCGCCTCGCCGTCGTCGTTTCGCTCGAAGACCTTCCCGATGTCTCGAACCCACTTCCACTCCCCCGACGTGGTTCGCATCCGGAACTCGGTCTCGTACAGTTCGATGTCGCCGCGCTTGAGCTTCTCGAGTTCGCGCTCCGCCTCCGGCAAGTCCTCAGGGTGCACCAGGTCCGCCCACGACTGGTAGCACGGCTCAAGTTCGTCGGGGTCGAACCCGAGCATCCCCGTCCAGCGTTCGTCGAATGCTACCTCGTTGGTCTTCGGGTTCCAGTCCCAGACGCCGAGTTCGGCGCCTTCGAGCGCGAGATTCAGCCGCTCGGTCGTCTCCCGGAGCTTCCGCTCGCGCTCGCGGCGCTCCGTGATGTTCCGGACCACGCCCATCAGGCCGCGATACCGGTCGCCTTCGCCGTAGATCAGCGTGTAGTGGATCGACACGTCCTGTTTCGTCCCGTCCTTCTGGACGAACGTCAGGTCGACCGTGGTACTCTGCTTGCCGGGGGTTTCGAGGAGGTGCTCGATGGTTCGCTGGCCCGTTTCGAGTTCGCCGGGTGCGAGAATCGTCGAGGCGTGGCGGCCCCGGAGTTCCGAGGGCTCGTACCCGAGGTGGGCCGCGAACGAGTCGTTACAGAAGTCGATGACGCCCCGCTCGTCGAGCGTGTAGAGCCCGTCCTGGGCGTGGTCCACCAGGAGCTCCAGCAACGCCGTTCTCGCCTCTCGGGTCGCGGTGTCGGTCACGTCTTCGAGCACCACGAGCGTGTGTCCGCCCGCGGCGTCCGGGAGGTCGTAGCCGCGCCGGAGCAGGTACCGGTCGCCATCGCCCGCGGTCACGCGGACGGTGAGCGGTGCCGTGGGTCGGTCCCGCAACTGTTCGAGCCGCCGTTCGCTCCGGGGTGTGTCCGGCATCGCGGCAGCCAGAACGTCGTAGAGTCCCTCGATGTCGGCGTCCGCCTCGTCGCCCGCGACGAACGACGACACCGACCCGTTGGTCCAGACGATATCGCCGCGTTCGTCGACGAGCGCGGCGATTTCTCCGTCCGCGGCACGCGACTCGATGGCCGAGAGCGCGTCGCTCAGCGCGTATTCGCGCCGATCGATCGGCGGCGAGACGACGCTCTTGATCTTCTGGGCCAGGAACTCTCTCCGGTCGTCGGTCTGCTTCTGGACGGTCGTCGCGGCGGATTCGCGTAGTTTCGAATCGAGGTCGCTCGGGTCGCGGTCGCTGTAGAGAACGACGGGGAACCGGTCGTTCGAGACGAGCGAGTCCGGGACGTCGTCGAGGCCGGCCGGGTCGACGACGAGGCAGTCCACCGCCGACGACGCCGCGGCAGCAAGCGCGTCGTCCGGCGTCCCGACGCTCGTCACCCGCAGCGTCGGCCGGTGGGTCGACAGCGCGTCGTGGGTGGCTCGCCGAGCCGTCTCGTCGGCGTCGAGGACCAGCACCTCGAGTTCGCGCTCGGCGGAGTCGGGCCGCGTCTCGGGTGGCGTCGGTTCGTCGGGTTCGTCTCCCATGAGGGGGTACCGATACTACACGTCACCCGACGCTTAAAACTGTTCTGTGGCCGCGCGGTCGCTCTCCTCCGCGACCGACAGGAGCGTCAGCCACGTGTTGATTCCGGCCCGGAGGGCGACGAGGTCGTCCGCAGCGACGCGGACTTCGACGGTCTCGTCGTCGCGGTGGAGCGTCGCCGTGGTCCGGTCGCCGTCGATCGCGCCGATCTCGGGTCGCACGCTCCGCTCGACGATTCGGGCTCGCTCGGGGCTGTCGTACTCGACGGAGAGAAGCGTCCGGTGGGGCGCGGTCAATTGACGTCGATCTCTTTGACGTCCGGCGACCGCTCCTTGAGCAGGACGCGGTGTCCGCAGTACGGACAGCGGACGCCGCCGTACTCGTCCAGCGTCACGTCGCGCTTACAGCGTGAACACTTGTAGCTCATAGCTGAGAGATAGGGGTGACGGTCCTTTACTCCTCGTCTTCGGACAGCGCGGCCCGAATCGAGCGACGGACGGTCTTGCCGCCGGGGGTCTCCGGCGTGTAGCTGCCGCCGGTGAACGTGTAGTCGCAGTAGCCGCACTGCCAGATGCCCGTTCCCTGACGGTCGACGCGGTCCTCGCCGCAGTTGGGGCAGGCGTGGTCCTCGTTCATCTCCGATTCGATCTCCGCGACGCGCCGCCGGGACACACGCCCGTAGCGAGCGCCGAACCGGCCGGCGCTCCCGGTGCGTCCTTTCTTCGTGGCCATAGTGGTCTGTTGTCCGCCGAGCGTCCACATAAGGCCTTCGAGATGCGGTCCCGCCGCGGACCGCGGGCGTTTCGCCCCAGCCGGCGGTCGAGCGGCCACAGCAACTAACAGGCTCCGTCGTCAACCCCCGCCCGGTATGGACGAGATACTCGACGCGGTCGACCTGCTGGCGGACTCCGGACTCGAGGGTATCGTCACGTGGCTCGTGCGGGTCGTCGGTCTCGTCGCCCTGCTCGCGGGGCTGGGACTGTGGCTGTTCACCGAGATGGGACTGCTCGTCGTGCCCGCACTGTTGGTTCTCGTCGGCCTTGTCCTGCTCGTCGCACCGAGCGTCCTCCTGTTCGCCGCCGAACTGGCGTAACCACTGAAGGGGCGGGCAGCCGAAGCGCGTGACATGGCAGCGTCCGACGCGCTCCGCCGTCGGCTGCAACGGGTCGCTCCGGCCACCAGCGGCCGGCTGACACCGGCCGAGTTCCTCCTCTCGGGAGCCGCGGCCGGCGCGCTCGGGTGGAGCGGCACGCAGGCGCTCGCCCGGGTCGATCCCGACGCGGGGGCCGTCCTCGCGACGACGCTGTGGGTTTTCATCGCCGGCGGCTTCGTCGGACTGACGGTCCTGCACGCGCCCGAGTCGCTCCGCTTCTCGGACGTGCTGTTCGTCTGGGGGGCGGTCAACGGCGGCGCGATGGCACTGACCGTCGGCGGCCTGCTCGGGCTCGTTCCCGCCGCAGTGGCGTTCTGGCACGCGTGGGTCGCCGCGACGGCCGTCGGCTACTGCTGGTCCGGCGGCGTGCTGGAGGGGGCCGGCCAGCCCGTCCGCGGCCGCGGCTATCTCGGGGCCGGCGTCGTCGGCCTCGGCCTGCTCGCGGTCGGCGTCCTCGCCGTCGACCGCGTCGAGTCGACGCGCTATCTCGCGCTCGGAGCGCTGCACGCGCTCCCGCTCGTCCTCGACGTGCGGACGGCATTGCCCGCGCGCTCGCGAGCGACCGTCGTCGCGCTCGGTGTGGCCGCCGCTCTCGGTGCTGGCAGCGTGGTATAGCGGGACGGTGACTGTCCGCCGGTCACTCCTGTAGCTCGGCCTCGCGGAGCGCGTCGTTCAGGTCGGCCCTGACGTGTTCGCCGAGTTCGCGGTCGCCGGCCGTCGTGACGACGCGGTTCTCCTGGACGCTGGAGCCGTCGCGGATGAGCACCCGGACGTTCCCGTTGTCGTCGGCGCGCGTCGCCTTGGCCCGGACGCCGGTGGGAGAACTCGCGCCGCCGGCGTCGATGGGGCCGGGGATGACCTTCTTGACGTGGGGGTGGCCGGCCACCGTCTGAACGACCCGCTGGCCCGCTCGACCGCCGATGAGGGTCGTGTGGCTCCCGCCGAGTTTCTCCGCCGGCGCGGCGTCGACGACTTCCAGCGCCGGTTCGCCCTGCCGGTCGAGGACGCGCTGGACGGGGTCGTCGCCCTCGACGCGGAAGAACTCGTAGTGCAGTTGCGGCCGGACGGCCGCGATGACGTCGCGGTCGCCGGTGACGTACACCTCCTCCGGGCGCTTGCGCCGGACCTCGTCGGCGACGAGGCCGGCGAAGTTCCGGAGTTCGACGACGACGGACTCGTCGCTCCCCTCGCCCTCCGGGGTCGTCGTCACTGTCCGCTGACCGACGACCGAGCCGTCGAAGACGGCGGTCACCGTCGCCCGCTCGCGACCGAGTTCGAGGACGACCGCGTCGGCGTTGGCAGTGTGACAGACCAGGCAGTAGTCGCCCGGTCGGTCGAGCGGCGTCGCACACTGCCGGCAGTCCATATCCGTGGCTACGCGTCGGTGCGGATAAGGAGGGCGGTTCGCCGCGGCGCTACGCCGTGGGCGGCCCGTCCTCGACGGTCGCACCTGCGGGGTACACGGAACAGACGCTCGCGTCGTAGCCGGCGTCGGTGAGGCCGGTCCCGAGTGCGAACACGGTCTCGCCGAGCATCGCCATCGCGGCGTCGCCGCCGGCCGCGGCCACGTCGTCGATGACCTCCTTCACCGCCGGCGTCAGCAGGTCCGCTTCGCGGGAAAAGCGCCGCGACGCTCGCGTGAACGTCGCCAGCGTCGGCTCCTCGACCACCGACGAGAGCGCGCGCTCGCCCGCTTCGGTCAGCGCGTCGGTGTCGCCGCCGACCACGTCCTCGGTCGAGAGTTCGCCGAGCGTGACGTACTCGACGCGGCTGCGGGCCGGAATCGCGTCGAGATAGTTGTACTGCGGGCCGCCGGGTTCGAGGCGGAGCGGCACGCCGCCGCGGGCCTGTCCCACCACGTCACCGAGTCCGGACCCCGACTGGACCTCCGCGCCGTGGGCGACCGTCACCAGTTCGTTGTACGAGAGCCGCCGGTCGAAGGCGGCGTTGGCCGCGAGCGCGGTCCCGAGCGCCAGCCCGCCGGAGACCCCGAAGCCCGACCCCAGCGGGAGCGGCGTCTCGGCGGTGACCGTCGCCGTGGTTCGCAGCGCGTTCAGGACCCGCTCGACGGCCTCGACCTCGATCGCTTCGCCGTTCAGCGTGACCCGCGTGTCGTCGCCGGGGCGAACCGTGACGGCGACCCCGTCCGACAGCGCGATGCCGCCGCCGCGCGACCCCGTCTCGATGGGGTCTTCGCCCCGAGCCACCGTGAAGAAGCCGGTGACGTGACCGGGGACGAACGCGTGTGCTGCGTCGCTCATTGGCCACCCGTCGGACCGGGTGCGATTAAGCGTTGGCGGTCGCGGCGTCGCGACCGGGCGAGATTGGGACGGAAGGAGTCACTTCCCCGACAAGCGCTTTGCCGACCCGTAGTTTGATGTGCGTTTACACCGCATGACTGCGCAAACATGCCCACTATCAGCGCTCGCCTCCCCGCCGAGGAGAAAGCGGAACTCGACGACGTAGCGGAACTGCTCTCGGAGGACCGCTCGACGACCATCCGAAAGGCGCTCCGGGAGGGCCTGGAGACGCTCCGAATCCGCGTCGCCGTCGAGCAGTACCAGTCCGGCGACGTGTCGGCCGCCGAGGCCGCACAGCTCGCGGACCTCTCCATCGCCGAGTGGCTCGACGTGGCCCGGGAGCGAAACCTCACGACGCAACTGGAACTGTCCGACCTGGAACTCGACGCCGACACCGCCGCGGAGCTATGACGCGTATCTACGTGGGCCCGACCGCCCTGTACTCGCTGGGACAGGTGGGCGAGCTCTCGCTGCTGGACGCCTTCGACGGCGACATCGTGATTCCAGAGCCGGTCGTCGACGACGTGCAGGTGGAACCGACCGCGACGAACCTGGCCGAGTACCGCGAGGGCGGCGTCGACACCGCCGTCGACGAGGACCACATCGAACAGGCCGAGGCGCTGCTCGGCGAGAAGGACCTGGGCGCGGCCGTCACGGTGCTCGCCGGCGTCCTCGCGCACCGCGACAGCGCCGACCGCACGGCCGTGGCCGTCGTCTCGGAGGACCGAACCGTCCGCCGGATGGCCCAGGGGCTCGGGGCCGAGGTGACGAGCAGCTTCGGCGTCGTGGTCCGGGCGGCCATCGAGGACAAGTACCTGAAACCGACGCAGGCAAAGCGCATCGTCAGGCGGATCGATCAGCACGGAACGCACCTGACGGGAGAACTGCGCGAGCGGGCCGTCGGCGAGGTCGCCTGAGTTGAAACCGCCGCGAGTCCGGCGAGCGGCGGCCTTTTCGCGTAGGTTTTTCGAGGAGGGTGTGCGGTGTCCACCCGACGACGAAAAAGGTACACCGGCACGGAACGCACCTGACGGGAGAACTGCGCGAGCGGGCCGTCGGCGAGGTCGCCTGAGTTGGAACCGCCGCGAGTCCGGCGAGCGGCACGCGGGTGAGCGCATCGCCGATAGTATCGAAAGCGTGGGTTTAACAGTGCGGGCCCCGACCCTCGGAGTATGCAGGGTAATCTTCCGCCTGAAGCACAGGAGAAGCTCGAGGAACTGCAGGACCTCCAGCAGACAGCACAGCAGGTCGCGGCCCAGAAGCAGCAGGCCGAGACGGAACTGCAGGAGTCCCAGACCGCCCTCGACGAGCTAGACGACATCGACGAGGACGCCACCATGTACCGCGAGGTCGGCGAGCTCCTCGTGAAGACGGGGTTCGACGAGGCTCAGGACGACCTCGAAGAGAAGGTCAGCAGCCTCGAAGTCCGCGTCGAGACGCTCGAAAAGCAGGAACAGCGCGTTCAGGAGCAGTTCGAGGACCTGCAGGGCGAGCTCCAGCAGATGCTCGGCGGCGCGGGCGGCGCGGGTCCGGCCGGCGGCCCCGGCGCTGGCGGCGCGTAAGGCGATGCCGACCGACGACGAGGTCGTCGAGACGGCCGCGCAGGCGGCCGAAAACGTCGTCTTCTCTCGGTTCGACGCCAGCGAGGTCGAGGACCTCGACGTGACGGTGTCCTTCGAGGACGACCTGCTCGAAGTCGACGTGTACCTCAACGCGCCCGACGCTCGGCGGGACGAGGAGCGGGTCGCGGACGACGCCGCGCTCGCCGCGCGGTCCGCGGTCGACGACCTGTTCGAGGAGTGAGGCGGTCACGCACCGCCGTTTTCTTCCGTTCTCCTGCTAGCTGTTGCTACGTGGGTTGCGTTCGTGGCTGCTGAATAGCGGTTTTCGAATCGAGCGTGCGATGTCGAGCGACGGCCGTCAGTCGTCGTCCGCCCTCGGGTCGCCGGTCCGGTCGCTCGCGAAGCCGGTCCGGAACGCGATCCAGCCGAGCACCGAGACGAACAGGATGGGCGGCAGGATCATGAACCCCCACAGCGGATCGAGGCCCCAGCCGAGCAACAGGGCGAGGTCGAACAGCCCGATGCCGACGAACGGCGCGATGTACTTCGTCGCCTGCCACCGGTTCATGCCCTCCGCGTCGAGCAGCCCGTCCGACGAGTCCGCGTCGTCGCCCGCGAGCAGGTCCGCTGTCGTGCGGGTCCCGGCTCCGTCGTCGGTGCGGGCGCTGGGCTCGGCGGTGTCGTCCATACACGCCTCTCGGAGTTCAGCGGGCAAAAAAACCGCGTTTGTGCGATCGGCTATGGGGAGAGCCAGCGCGTCAGGGGGTTACTGGTCGCCGTCGGTCGGCGTCGCGTCGTCCGTCGCAGTGGTACCGTTCGCCGTGGCGTTCGTCGCGGCCGGATCCTCGGCGGTCTCGTCCGTGTCGTTCTCGTCCGGCGTCAGATCGCTGATCTGCGCGCCGAGGTCGCCGGTGAGGTCGCCGGACATCTTCTGGCGGATCAGATCGTGGATGTCGCCGACGAAGTCCGGGACCTGTGCGGGGAGGTCAGCGGGCGGTCCGCGTCGGTCGGCCGCGCTCCCGGCGTCGGCTGGCGGTCCGCGTCGGTCAGCCTGCGCGGCGGACTCGTTCTCGGAGCCGTTCGCGTCCGGGTCGGTAGCGTCGTCCGACGCGTGTTCGTCCGCCTGTGCGTTGTCCGCGTGGTCGTCGGCCTGTGCGTCTGCCGCACCGGGCAGCGCCGCCGCCGAGCCCGTGATGACGAGCACGGCCAGCAGCGCGCCGGCGATCTTGGTGAGCTTCATCGTGTTCGGTGCCTCCGCTCGACGCTCTGTCCCGGTGGCATATCAAGGGGGCAAGCGAGAAAGGCGGATTAAGCCGATTTTAGCCGATCTGAATACGCTATTCTCCGTTTTAATTCGGCTTAATCGGGATTTAGAGTGGTCGAACCGCGACGACGGCACCGCAGGTGTCGGTGACCGTCGGCGGCGGTTCACGCGCTCCGGTGGGACTGTCACGGAGGCGACGCGGGCCGGGGCTTCCGTGTGCTTCACCCCACCGCCTCCACGCGAGCAGGAGCGTCGGGCTAGCTTTTCATACCCGCGAGCCATATCCGGTGGCATGGAACACGATGCCACGGTTGAGGGGATCGGCGTCGGCGTCAGCGAGGAAGGTGCCGGAACGCCGGTCGTTCTCCTCCGTGCGCGCGAGGAAATCGTTCCGATATTCGTCAGCACGGACCAGGCACAGTCCATGCAGCTGGCGCTGTCCGGGGAGCCCTTCGAGCGCCCGCTGACCCACGACCTCATGGTGGAGATGATAACCGAGTTCGGGAGCGCGATTGACCGGGTCCGCATCGACGACCTGGCCGACGGGACCTTCTACGGCAAGATCGACGCGGAGCAGTACACCGAAGACCGCCGGAAGGACATGGTGTTCGACGCCCGCCCGTCCGACGCCATCGCCGTCGCCCTCCGGGTGGAGTGCCCTATCATCGTCTCCGACGAGGTAATCGACGAGGCGGGCCGGCCGCCGGAGCAGTTCGACCACGAGGGCGGCGAAGACCTGGGGCTGTGACGCCGCGAAACGCTTCTCACTGACGGCGTCGTAGGTACGCTTGATGGGCTACGAATCGGTCATCTTCGACAACGACGGCGTGCTGTTGACACTGACGGACATGGACGCCCACTACGCCGGCGCACGACGTGCCTTCGAGACCGTGGGCGTCGCGTCGCCGACGACGGCCCACGTCGAGGCGATGAGCATCGGCGTGACCGTGCCCGAACTCACCGCGGTCTGTGAGACGTACGACATCGACCCCGAGCGGTTCTTCCGGGCGCGCGACGAGGCGATGGCAGAGACACAGCGGTCGCTGATTCTTGCGGGCGAGAAACAGCCGTACGGCGACATCGCGGCGCTCGATCGGCTGGACTGCCCGCTTGGCGTGGTGTCTTCGAACCAGCGCGAGACGGTGGCCTTCGCGTTCGAGCACTTCGGCCTCGCGCGGCACTTCGACAGCGTGTGGGCCCGCGAGCCGACCGTCGAGAGCCTGCGTCGCAAGAAGCCCCGTCCGTACTATCTGGAGCGGGCGATGGACGACTTAGGCGTCGATAACGCGCTGTTCGTCGGCGACAACGAATCGGACATCGAGGCGGCCCACCGGGCCGGCGTCGACTCGGCGTTCATCCGCCGACCGCACCGGGTCGACGCGGAACTCGGAGTCGACCCCGACCACGACGTTCGGGGGCTCGACGACGTGGTCGACCTCGCCGGCTGACGCCCGGAAATTCGGTAGCCAGTCGACATACAGCAGTGTGTGAAACGTAACTATCTGGGACGCATTCCTGGATCAACCTTTCAACCGGCAAGTGCTGTGGTGGGGTATGGAGAAGCCGGCCAGTGGAACAGACGGGAACGAACAGGAGGACCAGCCCTCGACACAGCAGTCACCGCCCGTCCTTCTGGAGACGCTCGCGTCACGGATGCCGGAACCGATCGTCGTGGTCGACAGCGAGGGCCAGATTCTCACGGGCAACGACCTCCTCTGTGACCTCCTCGGCGAAGCGCCGGCGGACGTGTTCGGTACGCGGCTCGGCGCGTTCTTCCCGGCGCTGGAACCGCTCGACCTCGCCGAGCACTGCGAGGGATCGGCGGGCCCGGTCACCGCCGAGTACCGCGGTGGCGACACCGACCGCTGGGTCGAGATCGCGTTCGAACCCCAGGAGTGGGACGGCGAGACGCACTACCTCGGCGTCGTCCACGACGTGACCGAGCGGCACGAGCGGACACAGATGCTAGAGGAGTACGAGCGCATCTTCGAGACAATCGAGGACGGTATCTACACGCTCGACGAGTCGTTCACGATTCAGACCGTCAACAGCGCCGTAGAGTCGATGATGGGCTACGAGGAGGACACGCTCGTCGGGGCGAACGCGGCGCTGCTCGCCGACGACGACGTCATCGACGGGGTCGCTGAGATGACCCGGCAGTTCCTCGAGGGCGAACGCGAAGTCGGGACGCTCACGACGGATCTCAGTACCGGCGACGGCGGGACGCTCCCAATCGAAACGCGGTTCACGATGTACGACCTCGACGACGGCGGCTATCGGCAGATCGGGGTCGTCCGCGATATCTCCGATCGGAAACGCTTCGAGGAGACGCTCGAAGCGCTGCACAAGTCGACGCGGAAGCTGCTGCACACCGAGACAAAAGCGGCGGTGGCCCGACAGATCGTCGGGACCGCCGTCGACATCCTCGGACTCCCCGACGCGGCGATCTACCTCTTCGACCGGAGCGACAACGTGTTGCGCGCCGTCGACGGGAGCGAGGACGGAGCGGCTCGGGAACGAACCGTGGGACCCGGCGACGGGCTGCTCTGGGATGTCTTCGTCGAGGACAACGCAGTCGAACTGGCGGCCGGCGACCCGATCGATCTCGGGGACGGACCGGCCGCGGTCGACGCCGATCGGCTCTGTCTCCCGCTGGCCGACCACGGCGTGTTCTACGTCGAGACGGGCGAGAAGCACGGCGACGCCCGGATTCGAGAGATGATCGACCTGCTCGCCGCCAGCGCGGAGGCCGCGCTCGCCCGCGTGGACCGCGAGACGACGCTCCGCGAACGAGAGGCCGAGCGCCGGGAACAGAACCGCGAGCTGCGGCGGCTCAAACAAGTCAACGCCATCATCCGGCGCATCGACCGGGTGCTCGTCGACGCCGACACCTGCGAGGAGATCGAGCAGGCGGTCTGTGAGGAACTGGCCGAGTCGCAGTGGTTCTCGTTCGCCTGGCTCGGCCGGCAGGACGCGACCGAGCTCGTCCCGCGGGCCTGGGCCGGCGACACTGCGAGCTATCTCGACGCCGTCTCGCTGTCGCTCGAACGCGAAGGTGGCCCGCCGGCCGTCCAGACCGCCCAGTCCGAGCAGATGGCGGTGATCCCCGCGATCGCCGACGGGCTCCGGGGAGAACACTGGCGGACCGAAGCCATCTCGCGCGACTTCCAGTCGGCGCTCAGCGTCCCGCTCCAGTACGACGAGTTCGTCTACGGCGTGCTGACGGTGTACGCGAACCAGGAAGACGGGTTCGACGAGATGCTCCAGGAGGTGTTCACCGAACTCGGAGAGACCATCGCGAACGCCATACGCGAGGTCGAGTCCAGGCAGCGACGGGCCGGCGACGGGACCATCGAACTGGAACTGACGATGGCTGCCCCGCAGTCGTTCCTCTCGCAGTTCGCGGACCGACTGGGCGTCCCGGTCGTCTGCGAAGGGGCCGTGCCGCGGAGCGACGACACCGTTCGGCTGTTCCTCTCGATTTCCGACTGTGACCCGTCGATCGTCGAACGAGAGGCGTCCTCGATGGCCCGAGTCGAGTCCGCCCGTCCCATCTCGACGGACCAGCGCGACGGACTCTACGAGGTCGTGGTCTCGGGGCGGACCGTCGCCGGGACGCTCCTGGAACAGGGCGGTCGGCTGACGACGCTTCGGACGACGCCGGACGGAGTCGAGGTGACCGTCGCCGTCTCCGGCGAGACGGATGTCAGACAGTTCGTCAGCCGACTCGGCGAGCGCTACGCCGACGTGCGGCTCGTCGCGAGGCGCGACGGGACGGACTCGGACAGCCCACACGGGGGGAAGGCCCGCTCGGCACTCGAGGATCGGCTCACCGACCGACAGCTCGAAGTCCTCCAGACGGCGTATCTGAGCGGCTTCTTCGACTGGCCACGGGAGACGACGGGCCAGGAAATCGCCTCGATCCTCGAGGTGTCTCAGCCGACGGTCAACCGGCACCTCCGCGTCAGCGAGCGGAAGCTTCTGGAGTTCGTCTTCGGCGACCGCTGACGGCGCTATACTGTTAGTGACGGCCCGGACGGTCACGTATCAGTGTAGCCACAATCACCTTTCGAGTATGGAGGCAAGAGACGATAGAGATCACATGTCTCAGGCAAAATTGGTCTACCGACCGTCGCCGAACGAGCCGCTGAGCGAGACCATCGTCCACGCGGTGGCGGACACGCTTGGCATCGATCCTGTCGACCTCGACGACCGCATCAGCGACTGTATCGACCCCGACGCGCTGGACCGACTGTTCCGGACCGGGGAGCCCGGCGAGCCGAGCCCGGACGGGCTGGTCGTTTTCAGCATGGCCGGCTGTCGGATCGAAGTCGAGGGGGACCGTTCGGTCCTCGTGACGCCCTGCCGAGAGCGATCGAACGCGTCCGGCGTCCAGGCGTAGCTTCTTCTGCGATCGCTGTCGTCTACACAGCAGTACTTGGATATGTGATAACTTAGCGACGAGCCATCGCTCGGGACAGTCGCCAACGAAATCCGCCCCGTATTTCTCAAATTTGGTAGTAAGGTATCATTTCTCCGAGCGAGCAAGGCGGTATGAATAGAAAAACTGGTACGTATCTCACTCCAAATGCGGTCAAAATAGTCAATTATTGTGTCGTTATACGTATCTTACGCGTCAGTACCACTTTAAGGACAACGTTACCTCTCGGATGTATGGGCCGCGGACAACAACGTGTGATACTCGCCCCGGAAACGGGTGAAGAGCACGAAGCGACTGAAGACACGACCGGATCATACACGTCTAACAGTAAGGTAGCTGAACATTACTCGTCCACAGACCGGACGCAGTCGTTCACAGGTGATTCTCGGTGAGCGCCGACGCGGCCGCACCGGATACGGGCGAGTTCCTCGAAGAGATTCGAACCACGTCGCTGCCCGACCAGGTCGAAGAGCTCGCGGACGAGTACGAGCGCGTCTGTGGCGAACGCGACCGGTTCCTCTGGCAGTGGATCTACTCGCTGTTTCCCGAGTTCACCCTCTCGTCGGTCGACGCGAAACACGCCGACCACGTTCGCACGCAGAAGACCATCCTCACGATGTACGTCACGATCCTCGACGACGTCGTCGAGAACGACGGCGACCGCGCTACCTTCGAGGAGGCCCGTCGCCTCGTCCACAATCCGTCTGCCGTGGACCCGCGCCGTGCCGCGGTAAGCGACGAATACTTCGCCTTCATCGAGCGCGTCTGGCGCGAGTTCGAGAGCGGACTGGCGGACGCGCCCCGCGTCGACGAGTTCGCGGACATCTTCCAGTACGACATGCGCCAGACGCTCAACGCGATGGACTACAGCGCGGTCGTCAACGAGAACCCCCGCATCGCGAACCTGAGCGGCGCCGAGCGATACGGCGCCCACAACATGGTAATGTTCCCCTACGCCGACGTGGACCTGATGTACTCCTCCGATTTCGTCCACTCTGACTTCGGGACGGTCCGGGACCTGCTCTGGGACCTCCAGGAGATGGCTCGGATCGGAAACTGGCTCACGACCTGGGAGCGCGAGGTCAAGGAGGGTGACTACACCGCGGGAATCGTGGTCCTCGCGCTCCAGGAGGGACTCGTCTCGCCGAGCGACCTCAGCGGCTCCGACGACCGGAAGACCGACATCATCGAGAAGATCAAATCCGAGCAGTTCGAGCGCCGGTTCCGCGACCGGTGGGCCGACCGGTATCGGGCGGTCCGCGACAGGGAGTTCGACACTGAAAGCGTCGACCTCGACGCGCTCGTCCGTGGAATGGAGACGGTGTTCCAGTACCACGAGGCCAGCCGCGGCCACAAGTAATCGCACCGAACCGTTCCGCCGACCCGTTTTCACACCGGCCACGCTGTCGCTCGAGAGTCAGTTCTGTCCGTCAGCGAACGGCGAAAAACCGGTGTCGGGATCCGAGCGCCGCTCAGTCGTCCGCCACGAGCGGTTCCTCGTCGTCGGCGACGAGGCGGTCCATCGCGTCGACCATCGCCCGCACCGAGGCGCGGGTGATGTCGGAGTCGCTCGCGGTGACGACGACGTGATCGTCGCGCCGCGACATCTCGATCTCGACGGTGACGAGCGCGTCCGTCCCGCCGGTGATCGCGTCGACGTGGTAGTCTTCGAGCGTCGCGTCGGCGGTGTGGGACAGCGCCACCTCCGCCGCGTTCATCGCGGCGTCGACCGGCCCGGAGCCGACCGCCGCCTCCTTGCGCTCCTCGCCGTCGACCGAGAGGCGGACGCTCGCTGTCGGCGTGTCGGAGCCGGAGACGGCCGTCAGGCCGAGCAGTTCGACCCGTCGGTCGCGCGCGTCGCCGGTCACCTCGTCTGCGATAGTCAGCAGGTCCGCGTCGGTGACGCGCTTGCCGCGGTCGCCGATCTCCTTGACGCGGGCGACGATGTCGGAGAGTTGCTCGTCGGTGACCTCGACGTCGTGTTCGTCGAGGGCGGCCCGGACGCCCGCGCGGCCGGCGTGCTTGCCGAGCGCGAGGCGGCGCTCCCGGCCGACTTTCTCCGGCGGGTACGGCTCGTACATCGAGTCGTCCTTGAGCGTCCCGTCGGTGTGGATGCCGGACTCGTGGGTGAAGGCGTTCTCGCCGACCACGGCCTTGTTCGGGGCCAGCGGGATACCGGTCCGGTTGGCGATGAGCTGGGCGAGGTCGTGGACCTCGGTCAGGTCCATCGTCTCGACCCCGTAGCCGTGGTCCAGCGCGATGGCGACCTCCTCGAGCGCGACGTTTCCGGCGCGCTCGCCGATGCCGTTGATCGTCCCGTGGACGAGGTCCGCGCCCGCCGCCACGGAGACCAGCGCGTTGGTCACGGCCAGCCCGAGGTCGTCGTGCGTGTGGGTGCTGACCGGACCGAGGTCCGAGAGCCGTGAGACGCACTCCAGCGCGCGATCCGGCGTCGCGTGACCGACGGTGTCAGCCCAGCAGACGCGGTCCGCGCCGGCATCGAGCGCCGCCCCGAGCAGTTCTTCGAGGTAGTCCAGGTCGGCGCGCGAGCCGTCCTCGCCGATGACCTCGACCCACAGCCCGTGGTCGGCCGCGTACTCCACCAGTTCGACCGTGTTCTGGACGTTGTCGGCCTTCGAGGTGCCGACCTTCTGCTCGACGTGCTTGTCGCTGGCCGGCACGACGAGGTTGATCCCGTCGACGCCGCACTCCAGCGCGAGGTCGATGTCGTTCTGGATGCCGCGACAGAAGCTGGTGACCGTCGCGTCGAGATCGAGCCCCGCGACTCGCGAGATGGTCTCGCGCTCGCCCGGGCCCGTACACGCGCTGCCGGCCTCGATAACGTCGATACGCGCCGCGTCGAGCTTGCCGGCGATATCGGCCTTGTCGTCGGGCGTCAGCGAGACGCCGGGGGCCTGCTCGCCGTCGCGCAGCGTCGTGTCGAGAAACTGTACCTCACCGACGTCTGAGAGCGCACGCATCGCTGGGTGCCCTCCGAATAACGTATTCTGGCTCACAGAAGGTCCACTTCCATCACACAGCGTCGCGAATTTCACGGCCAGCCGCCTCGCGGCGACTTCCTCTATCCTCCGTCGGGTGTTCCGACATAGTACTGAGTACTCTAACCCTCACGGTCTAAAAGGTGGCGAAAGCGCGGCGAGCGGTGAACCCCGCGACGACGTGTCGAGAGGGCTCACGGGTCCAGGCGCACCGTGTCCCCTTCCGTGACGCCCTCGGCCGCGCCGCCGGGCAGTTCGACGACGGTGTCGGCGGTCGCGTAGTCGAGCGACAGCCACGGCCGAAGGGTCGACACCTGCCGGACCTCGTCGTCGACGAGCCAGAGCACGTCGAGGGGGAACCGGACGAACAGCATGTGGATGAACTGCCGGCTGGGCCGGTCGAACGGGAAGACGAGCGCGTAGTCGTCGGGGACCGACGAGCGGAACATCAGCCCGCGGCCCTGTTCGAGCATCGACTCGGCGAACTCCACCTCCGTAGCGAGGGTGCGGGCCGCACCCGACGACTCGTGGACGAGCTTCATGGCCCCACGGTAGTCGAGCGGGGCTTATGATTCTGCTGGGCGGCGAGCAAGGGCTTTACTTCGTCGGCAACTACCGCCGCACAGATGGTCCGGAAAACGTCGCAGGGCACCTCCGTCGGCGTCGACGACCCCTACGCCCACGTCGAGCGGTGCGACTTCGTCACCGACGGGGGGAAGTGCCGGTGGGCGCGCGAGCACGGCCACCACGATCCCGAGTTCGCGAACGCACGGAGCGCCGACGGATTCCGCTGTCCCGCGGCCGTGGGCTCCGACGACGAGAGCGGGCCCGAGTGGGACTGGGCCGACTGCCCGCACTTCCGGTCGCGGAACCACGACCGCGAGTGCGTCCGCTGTGGCCTCGACGAGCGGCGGCTGGCTCACTCCGACGAGCGCCCGCTACTGGAGGAACACCACCTCTCCTACGACGACGGCGAGTCGCTCTCACACGAGATAACGGTCTACCTCTGTCGGTGGTGTCACGCCAAGATTCACCAGTCGTGGGCCCGCGTCGACGACGACGCCAACCCCGACCCCGACGCGATTGCAGCGCGTGAGGAACGTCGCTCCCGCGAACAGTCGGAGCTCGGATTCGAGTCGGCCGCCGACCGGTACGACGAGCCGTAGTCGAATATCAAATAAGATAACGAGTGGGCGAGAACTAAGTGCTCGCTCGCGGTAGCCCCGAACTATCGTGACCGCTCCAGCGCTTTCGAAGCAGTCGCTGGGTACGGGCTACGTCGTCGCCACAGGCGTGGCACTCTCGGTCGCACTGCTCGCACACGCCGTTTCGATGATCCGACTGACTGTCACCGACGGCGTGATACTCGCCGTGGGGCTGACACCGGCGCTGACGCTGGTCGCGGCACACTACTGGCTGCCGATGAGCGGGCTCGACGGCGAACAGATCTGGACCGCCGCGGAGTGGTGTGGCTGTGGCGTCGCGCTGTTTACCGTCATCAACGTCGTCATCCTCCTCTCCCCACTGCCCCACAGCTCGATGGTCCCCTCGATCCTGGCGAGCAGCGTCGCCGTCGGCGGGTTCGGGGGCACGCTCGTCGGGTGGCTGCTCGAACTCAGACGGAGCCGGCGGCGGCTGAAACAGAGCAACGACGTGCTGTTTCGCGTCCTGCGACACGACCTCCGGAACGACCTGAACGTCGCGCTCGGCCATCTCGGCGAACTCAAGCGAGAGCACTCCGACCGCCGAGCGTCGGTCGGCGAGCCGCAGGCACACGTGTGCAAGCTGAGCGAGTCCGTCGAGGCCCTCATCGACACCACGGAAAAGGCGCGACAGATCGCGTTCGCGTTCGACGCGGACAAGCGCGCACGGCGGCCCGTCGACGTCGTCCCGCACGTCAGAGAGCAGGTGGCGACCGTCGAGCGCTGTCACCCCGCGGTGAGCGTCGAGACGGACCTCCCGGACCAGGCCCCGGCGTACGCGGACTGGATGCTCGGCACCGTCCTCGAAAACGTCCTGGAGAACGCGGTCGTCCACTGCGAGGAGACGCCCTCGCTGTACGTCTCGGTCGAGAGCCGCGACGGCCGCGTCTTCGTTCGGGTCAGCGACAACTGCCCCTCGATCCCGCAACACGAACTGGCGGTCTTCGACAGCGGGACGGAGACGCCGCTGCACCACTCGAAGGGCATCGGCCTGTGGCTGACGACGTGGATCGTCGAGAGCTACGGCGGCGCGCTCTCCCTCGACTCGAGCGACGACGGCAACACCGTGCGCCTCGAACTGCGCGGCCCCACCCGCCTCGACCGCCTGTGGGAGTGGCTCCAGTCGCGGCTCTGAGACGGTGTCAGAGCGCCTCGAACCGCATCAGGAAATATATACGGCTTCGTGGCCTTCGCGTCAGTAATGACCCGAATCGACGTGATCGACAACCACGGCCAGTTCACCCACCTCGAGCAGCGCGCGCTCCGAGACATGGGCGTCGACGTCTCGCTCCGGGACAACACGACGCCGCCGGAGGAGATCGACGCCGACGGCATCGTCCTCTCGGGCGGCCCCGACATGGACGACATCGGCAACTCCCCGGCGTACCTCGACCTCGACGTACCGGTACTCGGCATCTGTCTGGGAATGCAACTGATCGCCGCGGAACTCGGCGGGCGCGTCGGCGGCGGCGAGTACGGCGGCTACGCGGACGTGACGGTCGAGGTCCTCGACGAGGACGACCCGCTGATCGGATCGCTGTACCCCGAGACGCGAGTCTGGGCGAGCCACGCGGACGAGGTCAAGGAGGTCCCGCCCGGCTTCGAGCGGACCGCGACCTCGGACGTCTGCGGCGTCGAGGCGATGAGCAACGCCGACGAGGACATCTTCGGCGTGCAGTGGCACCCGGAAGTCGCTCACACCGAGGAGGGCGAGGAAGTGTTCGAAAACTTCCTTTCGGTCTGCGAGCGGCGATCCGTCGCCCGTCAGTGAGTTCCGGTCTCTACAGGTGACGGGATTTATATGTCGGCGTGGGGAGTGATACGTAAATGACGGCGACACAGGGCAACCTCGCCAGCCTCTCGCGGTTCATTTTCCGGGCCCCCAGGTGGTACCGGAGTCTGGCGTTCGCGTTGCTCATCGCGGCGATGACCGGCATCGCCGCGTTCGACTCGCGGTTCGTCCTCGACGACGCCTGGCAGGGCGTGTTCCTCGTCGGTCTCCCCACGTTCATCGCCAGCGCGGTCACGCCGTGGGTCGACCGACAGATGGGCGGTCAGCTGACGCCCAACCGCGCCACCCTGCTCGCCGTCATCTGCGAGCTCGTCACCATCGCCATCCTCACCGTGGCCGGCGTCATCGCCCTGTTGACCGTCCGGCTCGGCCAGAACTTCGTCTTCGACGCCCTGCTGGTCGCGCTGGCCTCGATCTTCGCCTTCCGGCTGCTGATCCTGATGGCCGTCTCGCGGCACTCGCTGCTGAAGGCCGCGGTGCCGGCGAGCGTCCAGACCGTCGCCGCCGCCGTCCTGCTCGCGGTGTACTCCGGTGCGACGGCGTTCATCCTCGAGGACCCGATGCTCCGGGAGTACCTCTCGCGCCCGGAAGAGGTCCCCCCGCAGGTGCAGGGATTCCTGCCCCAGGACTTCATCATCCTCGCGGTCATCTGCGTCATATACGCGCTTGCGGTCTGGCTGTTCCTCGTCGTCATCGACCAGCCCTGGCGCTCCTCGCTCGGCGTCTCCGCGCTCGACTTCCTGCGGGGGTTCATCGGCCACATCGCCGAGGGGACCCGCGAACTGGAGGAGTTCTTCGAGGAGATCGGCGAGGAGGCCGTCGTCCCTGTCACCGTCCTGTCGGTGCGACGACCCGGCGGCGCGGAGAAGGCACGGTTCGTCCTGCCGATGATCCACCCCGGACCGATGGGCGAGATCGGCGGCGGGAACCTTCCCAAGCGCGTCGCCGAGTCCGCCGACGGGCTGGCGTTCCCGCCGCACGCGACCGCCGGCCACGACTTCAACCTCGTCACCGAGCGCGAGGTCGACACGATCCTCTCGACCGCGAACGCGGCCTACCAGCAGCTCGAGTACGACAGCGAGGCGACGGTGGGCCACCGCGTGTCCGAGGGGGAAGCCACGCTGACGGGCCAGGCGTTCGGCTCGGACGCGCTGGTCGTGAACACGTACGCGCCCGGGTGCGCCGACGACGTGGAGTACGCCGTCGGCCTCTCGGCCATGTCCGAGGCGCGCGCCGACGGGCTCGACGACGTGTTGCTCGTCGACGCCCACAACTGCAACGACGGCCTCGAAGGGGACGACCTCGGCCACGTCGTCCCGGGGAGCGAGCGCTCGTTCGACATGCTCCACGGCGCGGGAAAGCTCGGCAGTCTGCTCACCGACGCCGAGACGGGACCGATCCACTGCGGCGTCGCCTGGGACGAGACGCCGTGGGGCCCGATGGAGGGCATCGGCCCGCTGGGCATCCGCGTCTGCGTCTTCGAGGTCGCGGGCCAGCGGACGGCCTACGTCCTCATCGACGGCAACAACATGGAGCCCGGTCTCCGGGAGGAGATCGTCGACGCCGTCGACAGCGTCGACACGATGGAGGTGATGACCAGCGACACCCACATCGTCAACACCGTCGAGGCCGAGAACCAGGTCGGACAGGTCATCCCCGAGAAGGAAATCGTCGCGCTCATCGCGGACCTCACCGAACGAGCGGTCGCCGACCTCGAACCCGTCGAGGCGGGGATGGCCAGCGAACGAGCGCGTGTGACGGTGTTCGGCAACGACCGCACCGAGACGCTGGCCTCGACGGCGAACGCCATGGTGTCGATGGGGGGCGCGCTGGCCGCGATGTTCATCCTCGCCGTGATGACCGTCAGCGTGCTGATCTTCCTGTTGACGTAGTCGGACACGGTCGCCAGAACAGACTGCTCGCTACGCTCGTCGGGTCGGCTGCAGAGAACGCCGAGGAGGAGATTTGAACTCCTGAGTCCGTGAGGACAGTTGCTCTCGAAGCAACCGCCTTGGCCAGGCTAGGCTACCTCGGCTCACCCCAGAGTTTCGCCGTCTGCTCTTTAGGGGTTTCGATTTCCGCGGGCGGCCGGGAACCGTTTCCGTGCCGGTGCGTCGCACTATAGTAGCCATTGAAAGTCAGTGCACACCCGATCGCACGACTGCAGTGCGATCGGTGTGTAAATCGTCTCAATTGATACTATAGCGTGCGAGACACCCGCGAACGGCCGACCGCCGGCGTTCGCAATAGCAAAGTGACCGGCCCGGAAGGGTGAGGTATGAAAGCGACCGCGAAGGCACACCCGATTCAGGGGCTGGTGAAGTACCACGGGATGCGCGACGAGGAACTGCGGCTGCCGTACCACGACAGCATCTCCGTCTGCACCGCGCCGAGCCACTCGAAGACGACCGCGGCCTTCGAGCCCGACCGCGAAGAGGACGTGTACGTCATCGACGGCGAGGAGGTCACGGGCCGCGGGGCCGAGCGCATCGACGCCGTCGTCGACCACGTCCGGGACCTCGCCGGCATCGACCACGGCGTGCGCTTCGAGTCGGCCAACGACTTCCCGACGAACATCGGCTTTGGCTCCTCGTCGTCGGGCTTCGCCGCGGCCGCGATGGCCCTGGTCGAGGCCGCCGGGCTGGACATGACCCGACCGGAGATCTCGACGGTCGCCCGGCGCGGGTCCTCCTCGGCCGCGCGCGCAGTGACCGGCGCGTTCTCGCACCTGCGGACCGGGATGAACGACCGGGACTGCCGGAGCGAGCGCATCGAGACGGACCTCGAAGACGACCTCCGCATCGTCGCCGGGATGGTCCCCTCTTACAAGGAGACCGAGGAGGCACACAAGGAGGCCGCCGAGAGCCACATGTTCGAGTCGCGGATGGCCCACATCCACGGTCAGATCTCGGACATGCGGGACGCGCTGTACGACGCCGATTTCCACCGGACGTTCGAGATCGCCGAGAAGGACTCGCTGTCGCTGGCCGCGGCGACGATGACCGGCCCCGCCGGCTGGGTGTACTGGCAGCCCCGCACAATCGAGATCTTCAACGCCGTCCGCGAGCTCCGGACCAGCGAGGACGTGCCGGTGTACTTCTCCGTCGACACGGGCGCGAGCGTCTACATCAACACCACGGCCGAGCACGTCGACCGCGTCGAGGAGACGGTCGCCGACTGCGGCGTCGACACGCGCGTCTGGGAGGTCGGCGGCCCGGCGCAGGTCCTCGACGAGGACGAGGCGCTGTTCTGAGGCGGCCCCGATTGTGACCGGCCGGCCACAGGGTTAACCCAGCGCCGCCCTAACTGCCGCCTACAATGCGCGTCGCCGTCCTCGGAGCCGGATACGCCGGGCTGACACTGGCACGGAAACTCGAACAGACCCTCCCAGACGGCGTCTCGCTCGTCGTCGTCGACGAACAGGAGTCCCACCTCGTCCAGCACGAGCTCCACCGGGTGGTCCGCCGGCCGTCGCTGGCCGACGAGATCACCGTCGATCTGGACGAGGTGCTGGACTGCGAGATCAGGCGGGCCGCGGTCACCGACGTGGACGCCGACGCCGGCGTCGCGACGCTCGACGGCTCGGAGACGCTATCGTACGACGTGGGCGCGGTGTGTCTGGGCGCGCGGACGGCGTTCTACGACCTCCCGGGCGTGCGCGAGCACGCCACGCCGCTGAAGCGACTCGACCACGCCCGCGAAATCCGCGAGCGCTTCCTCGACCTCGGCGACGGCGACCGGGCGGTCGTCGGCGGCGCGGGCCTCTCGGGCGTGCAGGTCGCCGGAGAACTGGCCGAGATGCGCGACGGGCGAGACGTCGACGTGGTGCTGCTGGAACAGGAAGCGCAGGTCGCGCCGTCGTTCCCGCCGTCGTTCCAGGACGCGGTCCACGACGCGCTGGTCGACGCCGGCGTGACCGTCCGCACCGGCACGGGCGTCCGCGGGGCCGACGCCGAGGCGATCACGCTCAACGACGGGACGGAACTGGAAGCGGCCCAGTTCGTCTGGACCGGCGGTATCACCGGGTCGCCGGCGATGGGCGACGACCGGCCCGTGGTCCGGGCGGACCTCCGACTCGGCGACGCGACGTTCGGCGTGGGCGACGCCGTGCGAGTCGTCGACGGCGACGGCGAGGCCGTGCCGGCGAGCGCGTCGGCCGCCATCCGCGAGGCCCGCGTCGCCGCCGACAACGCCCGCGCGCTCGTCGACCACCGGATGGACGGCGAGGGCGAGTTCAGGCCGCGGCTCGCGCGCTATCAGTTCGACGTGCCGGGCTGGCTCGTCTCGGTCGGCGACGACGCGGTCGCGAAGGTCGGCCCCTCCGTCGTCACGGGCCCGGCCGCGCTGGCGCTCAAGACGACCGTCGGCGCGGGCTATCTGGGATCGGTCGGGGCCGTCGAGAACGCGGTCGACCTCGTGCGAGAGGAACTGCACCTCGACGACGGGGCGCTCGAAGAGGAGAGATAACAGTTGGCGCGGATACAGCGAGTGTATCCACAGCCGTAGCGGGCGGTACAGGGCACTCACCTACCGTCGCGCAGTGATAGCTACGTTGCCACCATCAAAGTGCCTTCGATGATACGTAACCAAGAGAGCGCATGGATACTCCAGATCTTCTCTGTTCTTCGTGTGGCCGGACGTACACCGATCAGTGGCGGTGTGAATGTGGCGGCGTCCTTGACTTTACTCACCAACCGCTACCCACAGCCGACCAGCCGGACCCAGCACAGTTCGATACGCGAGATGGACTCTGGTCGTTCGATATGTTCATTCCTGTCGAGAAGAGGGCCTCTCTCGGCGAAGGAATGACGCCGCTGGTTTCGTCATCGGAGTGGGATGCTCAGTTTAAACTGGAATACGTCTCGCCAACGGGTAGCTTCAAGGATCGGGGTGCAACCACGACGATCAGCCACGCAATCCAGTGTGGCGCAGATCGAGTCGTCGAAGATTCATCGGGGAACGCTGGAGCGGCAATCGCAACCTACGCGGCTCGTGCTGGACTCGACGCGGAGATTTACGTTCCAGCGTCGGTGAAAGACGCGAAGCTCCGAGCAATCGAACGGGCGGGTGCAACGCCGATTCGAATCGAAGGCGGACGCCAAGCCGTGACTAATGCGTGCATCGCGGCTGTCGAGTCGGGCGATGCGTGGTATGCGAGTCACTCATGGAGTCCAGCATTCTTCGCAGGGACGGCGACATTCGCGTACGAACTCGCACTCCAACGAGACTGGAACGTCCCTGATGCGATCGTGATGCCGCTCGGCCATGGAACCCTGTTTTTGGGCGTGTATCGTGGATTCACGGCGTTGTCTGAAGCAGGGTGGATTGATTCCGTTCCACGTCTGCTCGGCGCGCAAGCCGCGGGATATGCCCCGATAGCGAGCGAACTCAACGCAGTCCCCGAGAGCGAGAACGATGTCGCAGATGGCATCCAGATACGGGAGCCGACACGAAAACGCCACCTCCTGAATGCGATCGCTGAGACCGACGGTGATGCGATTGCGATTACGGAAGATGCGGTGCAAACTGAGTTAGACCGGCTCCACTCACACGGCTTCTACGTGGAACCGACCTGTGCGATTGCGCCTGCGGCACTTGCTGCCTATCGAGAGCGTAGTACGCTTGAGCCAGATGCAGAGGTGGTGATGCCACTCACGGGACATGGATTGAAGACGTAACCGGACGGGACGTTCGTCAGTACGCTCGCGGCGTACCGAGTCGCAATTCCAGTCCTTCTGACTAAAAAACCGCACTCACAGCGACTGGGAAGGCGAGAGAACGGAACCGGATCAGTCCGACTCGGTCTGGGTCGCGTCTGCGAGCACCTCGTCCGGTTCGACCCAGATGACGAAGTCGCTCTCGTCGTCGCGGTCGACGACGCCGTTGATGTACTCGCCGTCGACGGGCGCGGTGTTGACGTCCGACTCGGCGACGGGGACGACCTGCCGGACCTCGTCGACGATCCAGCCCATCGCGCCCTGTTCTTCGAACACGTCCGGGTCGAAGACGACGATGAGGTTCTGGGTCCCCTCGTCGTCGATGTCCATCATCTCCTTGGGGTCGAGGATGGTCGTGATCTGCCCGCGGAGGTCGACGACGCCCTCGACGTAGTCGTCCGTGTTCGGGACGCGGGTGACGGTCTCGCGCTTGACGATCTCCTCGACGTACTCGATGTCGATGCAGTAGTACTCCTCGCCGAGCGCGAACTCGAGGACGCGGACGAGTTCTTCGGTCTGCGTGCTCTCCTCGTCGTCCAGCGCGGCGGCCCGGGACGCCCCCTCGGCGGTGGCGGCGGTGCTCGATTCCATGGCCTCCTGAATGAGCTCCTGATCCGGCAGTTCGACGCCGGTCGGCCCCTGCATCGGGTTGGCCGATACCGAGAGGTCGTCGCTGGGCTGGTCGACGGCGGTGTCGCCGCTCGCGCCGGCCAACTGAGAAGACGCCTCGGCCGCCCGCTGGGCAGCGGCGACGGCATCGTCGGTTCCGTCGGATTCGTCCCCGTCATCGGACTCGGCCGGGTCGGCGTCCCCCGCAGCGTCGGCCGGGGTAGCGTTCTCGGCGTCGCCCGTGAGCAGATCGCTGTCGTCGGTGAAGGTGTCGTCCGACTCGTCGGCAGCCGCCACGTCGTCGGGCTCGGCAGTTGCCTCGTCGTCGGACCCCGCAGCCGCGTCGTCCGCGTCGGTCGACGCTTCGTCGTCGGTGGTTTCGGCTTTGTTCCCCTCGCGCATCCGGCGGATGCGCTCCGCCCTGTCCATCCGTTCGTCGTCACTCATGCTGTTACCTCGGTCTCCGTGAATCCGAATTGCTCGTCCAGTTCCGCCGCGATGTCTTCGAAGACGGCCGCCATGTCACACGACTCCTCGGTCGCGAATACCGACTGCCCCGAACTGAAGGCGCGCTGCAGTGCCACCCGCTTGCGGACCTCCCAGACGGGGCTGTCGGGGAACGCCATGTTGAACCACTCGAGCATCGTCTCGTCCTCGGAGGTCGTCTCGACGCGGTTGGCGACGACGCCGAGCGTGCGGATCGACGCGTCGGTCTGGCGCTCCATCGCCGCCGTCTGGTCCATCAGCAGCTCGATGGCGCGCTCGGAGGTCGCCTCGGTCAGCGCCGGGATGAGGACGTTCTGTGCGGCGTACATGCCGGTGTCGGTCAGCTTCCCGTAGAACGGCGGGCAGTCGATGACGACGTAGTCGTACGCGCGGTCGAGCGTGTCGAGCGCCCGGTCGAGCGTGTCGAGCGCGTGGGTCCCCGTGACCATCTCCGGCGTGACGTTGATGGCGAAGGAGGCCAGCGCGTCCGGGTCGACACCGCCGCCGCGGGCGTTGACGCGGGCGATGAGGTCCGCGATTGTCAGTTCGTGTTCCGCCTGGAGCATGTCGATGCTCGAGGGGATCACGTCCATCTCCTCGCCCTCGACGACGAGGTCGCCGAGCGCCGACGGGTCGCCGGTCAGCGCGTCGAACAGCGTCGGGGGTTCGGCGTCGTACTCCTCGACCAGGCCGACGCCCTCCGTGGCGTTGCCCTGCGGATCGAGGTCGATAAAGAGGACGTCCCGTCCGCGGTCGTTCAGTGCCCCGGCCACGTTGATGGCGATCGTCGTCTTTCCGGTCCCGCCTTTCGCGTTGGTCACGCAGAAGCGAGCCGGACCGGTTTCTGATTGCCGGTTCATCGTCTAAGTGCTCTCAGGTCGAGCCCGGGCAACTATAAAAATACGGTCCCGATTATCAACGGTCGCAATTCGGGGACGGGTCACGGGCGACCGCGGGAACGCCCGGGAACGCGCGCAAGACGGTCGTCTGACGGTGTGCAAGATTTATGAACGTGTGCGTTGAAGGGACAGTATCATGACGATCAACCCACGCGATTACGACCTCGACGAGCTCCGGAAGATGGCTCGCGAGCGCGGGGAGTCGGGCAACGGGGTGGGCGAGGACGTGCCCGACCCGACCGATCTCGACGTGGGCCTCGACGACAGCGAGGAGGAGGTGCTCGCTGGGAGTTCCTTCCGTTCGGGGCTGTACCGCGAGTTGCTACCGTTCCTCGGCGGCGAGAGTCAGGAGAAGCCCTACCTCGAATCGCTCCCCGAGACCTACGCCGCGGAGTTCGTCGTCTTCGAGTGGCTGGAGTTCCTGTTGATGCACTCGGGCTATCAGGGGGCCGACGAGGCGCTCGACTACTACGAGTCCATCGACTGGATCACGGCCGAGGTGCAGGCCGACCTCTCGGACTACCTGCTCGGCATCGACGAGTCCGCCACCAACGACGACAACGATCTGAGCGTCGACGACCACATGCTGAGCCTGGTGTACGTCGCGAAGCTGACGGCGATGACCTGACTGGGGCCGTCCGGTCGAGGGTACCCGACCCGCAGAAACCGATCTCCTCGTTCTCACGTCTCCGTAGACACTATATCACTGCTGATATTTGAGGGGAGGATATATACCGGGCGGTCGATAACCACCACCGTACATGAGTGACGACGACGCGGACGACGCGGGAGGCGACTCCGCCGCGCCGTCCGGCGGGAGCGCGGCAGTTCCGGTCGGGGTGAAACTCGGCAGCACGCGGACTGTCATCGCCCTCCCGGGCGAACACGGCACGGAGAATCGCATTATCAAGACGCTGACGTGTATGGCGACCTACGAGGACGCACTGACCGGCGAGGAGAAGGTCCTCTACGGCGAGGAGGCGGCCCGCGAGTACCCGGACCGCGTCCAGTACATGCTCCGGTCGGGACTGCCCGAGGACGCCGACCGCGCCGAGATGACCAAGACGTTCTTCGAGGCGGTCATCGAGGAGAACGACATCCCGGCCAACAGCGGCGTCGTCTACGCCATCCCGACCATCGATAACCCCACCGGACTGGACAACCTCCGGGGCGTCATCGAGGACTCCTCCATCGGCCTGAACCTCGTCGAGAGCTATCCGGAGTCGCTCTGTGGTGCGATTCCGGCCTTCGGCGACGACCTCGAAGCCATCGACGAGATCTTCGTCGCCGTCAACATGGGCTCGACGAACCTCGAAGCCTCGGCCTACCGGCGCGGCGAACAGCTCTCGCCGTTCACGACCGGGGCCGTGACGGGCAACGAGGTCGACCGCATGATCGCGAACTACGTCGAGGAGGAGACCCAGGGCCGGGTCAACATCGACACCCAGACCGCCCGCGAGTACAAAGAGGAACACGCGGACTTCGTCGAGTTCGAGCCGTTCACCGACATCATCCAGCAGCCCGGCGGCGGCTCACACGAGTTCACTATCGAGCGCTCCGTCATGGACGCGGTCGACGAGTACGTCGACGACGCGGTCGACGAGCTCGCCAACACCTTCCTGCCGGAACTGGCGAACGACTACATGAAGGTCTACCAGCTCGCGCTGGACCGCCCGATCGTCCTCACCGGCGGGATGGCCTGTATCCCCGGCATCGTCGAGGAGTTCGAGGAGCGCCTCAGCGCGGAGCTGAACCGCGAGATCGAGGCCATCGCCGCCGACGAACCGGACGTCGCACCGACGGTCGGCGCACAGCGCATCGCGGCGCGACTCGTCGAGAACAGCTAACGGCGCTGCCAACAGTTCAGCCAGCGCTCGATTCGGGGCCGCGACAGGGGGCTGTCGACCCACGGCTTCTTCGAGAGGCTCTCGAACACGTCGGTGTCGATGCGAACGTGACGTTCTGCGGTCGGTGGGCGTCGGTTCGCTCGCCCGTTCGACTCCCCACCGAGACGGACACGAGGCATACACCCGGCTACACCGACCTGACACCTAAAGCCAAGTCAGACGCGCGTCCGTCGACTGGCAGACGGCCGTTCCCGCGCGGCTTCGAGGGGCGATGGACGACGGACCACAGCCGATACATCTCGACACGAACCGGCTTATTTTACCCATCCAATATCAGAATAGATAAGTGAATATCAAGTCTTCAGACGTTTTCTGTCCAGTTAATGGGCGATATTATCAATCTAGATAATTTTGATGGCGAACTCCCCGACGCCCTCACCGAGACGGGCGCTGGCGGGCTTCTCTCGTCGGGCTATCTCCGGGACGCGCCGGCAGCGGCGGCGCTCGACGACCACGAGCGGCCGCGCTTCGTCCTCACCAGCGCGAAGCGAGGGCTGGAGATCGAGCGCGGCGACGAAACCGACGCGATCCGGCCGAGTCGGGGCTATCGAATGGTCGGCGTCGCGACCGACAAACGGCTCCTCGTGCTGGTCGGGGACGCCGACGGGGACGGACGGCTCACGCTGCCCTACGCCGAGATCGAACAGGTGGACGGCGAGACCGGTCTGAGTCACGGCCGCTGTACCGTCCGCCGCGGGAACGGGGCCGTCTGGCACGTCTACTGCGGGAAACAGGGACTCCTCGAGCTGACGGCGTACCTCTCGCACGCGACCCAGGCGTGGGTCCACGTCGAGAACACCCTCGACGAAGCGACGCGGACGCTGGTGACGGCGGCCGAACGGCGCGATCGCGGCGAGTACGACGCGGCGCTGACCGCCGTCGAAGCCGCCGGCGAGCGCCTCGACGAGGCAGTCGAGACGGCCGCGGACTTCGGAGCGGCCGACGGCGCGAGCGCGCTCGAACGGCGAGTCCGGGCGGTGCGCAAGCGCCACGCGGACGCCCTCACCGACGTCCGCCGGAGTCGGGCGCGGCGGGCGGCGGACGCCGCCGAGACCCACTGGCGGGACGAGGCGTTCGAGGCGGCCTACGAGGCCTACGAGGACGCGCGGGCCGAGTACGACGCGATACTCGCCACGCCGGAGGCGTTACTCGACGAGGCCGACGCGATTCGGGCCGAGAGCGAGCGCCTCGACAGCGTCGTCGACGCGCTCTCCCAGTCGCCGCTCCGGCTCGCCGTCGAGGCCGATAACGCCGCGATCGCGGCCGACGACCCCGCCGAGGCCGCGGCGCACTGGACCGACGCCCTGGAGGCGTACCGCGCCGTCCTCGAACTCGACTGGGGCGCGGACGAGCGGCGATTCGCCGGCGGTCCCGAGAAGATCAGGGACAGACTGCGGGCCGTCGCCGAAAACCTCGTCGCCGCTCGCCGGACCGTCGCGACCGACGCGATGGAGGCGGGCGACTGGTACGCGGACGCCGGCCGACCCGAGGTCGCTCTGGAGGACTACGAATCGGCCCGAGAGGCGTTCGAGTCGGCGCTCGAAGCCGCTCGCGACTGCTATCCAGACGCGGTCGACCACCTGGAGGCCGAACTCGACGCCCTCACGCACCGTCTCAAGCGGGCACGCGCACGGGCCGAGGGTGACGGCGTGGACCCCGACGACCGATTCGACGACCGCCCCGAACCGGACGTCGACGTCGGTCCTTCGACCGACACGCTCGCTCCCGCCGACGCCGCCGACCTCTCTGACATCGAGCGCGCGCTCGACGGGACGGACACGGGCCTGGATCCGACGGCCCCCGGGTCGTAGCCAGACCACGTCTCGCGGTAACTACTCTCTAGGACCATGTGATGAAACCCCACAATTATCGGTACTCAGGCCGTCTCTCCCGGGAACAGTCCGCCGATCGGGGGAAAGCTTATAGTCCTTAATTAAGTATATACAATTATAATGCGTTGCCCTAACTGCGGCACACGGATGTCGTACAACGACCAGACGACGAAGCTCACAGAGTTCGTCTGTCCCAGTTGCCACGACACGGTCATCGACTGGAAGTCGGAAGCCCGCAGCGCCCGCGTCCACTGATCACGGTCTCCTCCTGTCGTAATTGCATCACCCGTAGCCTCGGGTACGGGCACATCACCGGCGCGTCGTCTCTCCGTCGACCGCTCCGCTGGCACCGCCGAATCGTGCAATCCCGATCACACCAGTGCAGAAACGGTTACCGAATGTTTTTACGTCTCACACGACCACCCTCGGCCAATGACGCAGTCGCGACGCGTCGGCTGTCTGTACGCCGACTCCTGTACGGACGAGCAGCGGTCGGCGTACGACTGGTGTAGCACCGCGCTCGACGGCGCGGACCGCCGGCCCCTCAGCGAGGTCGACCCGTCGGAGTACGACGTGCTCTGGTGGCATCGGGACGAGGGCTTCGACGAGCGAGCGCTCCCCGAGGAACGCGCGGCCGCGCTGGCCGCGTACGTCCGCGAGGGGGGAACGTTGCTGCTGACGCTACGAGCGTTGTCCGCCGTCGAACCACTCGGTATCGACGCGGTCGGCCCGGACGCGACCGGCTGGGAGGAGATCGCGGAGCCGACAGGCCACCTCTGGAAGTCGCTGTACGCCGACCACCCGATACAAGACGACTACGACACGCTCCGGGTCCACACCCGCGGCGCGGGCGTCACCGCGCCCTACGCGCGCTACGAGTCCGTCCTGCCGGAGTCCGGCGACGTGCTCGCGAGCACTGTCCGCGGCGAGCGCGACGCGGTCTCGCAGTTGTCGATCGTCTCCTGGGAGCCCGGGGACGGACGGGTGCTCGGCATCGGCTCGCCGGTGACGTTCGCACAGCCGACCCACGACGTGTGTCGGATGAACCGCGAGACGCTGATCGAGAACTCGCTCGCGTACCTCGCGGACGGCGAGCGCTACCCGCTGACGGGCCGGCCGGCGGACGCCGCGGCGCTCGGTCGGTGGCGCGAACGCCTCGACGACGACCCGAACCGCCCGGCCTATCACGTCACCCCGCCCGCGAACTGGCTCAACGACCCGAACGGGCTCATCCACTGGAACGGCCGCTATCACCTGTTCTACCAGTACAACCCCGCCGGGCCGTTCCACGGCACCATCCACTGGGGCCACGCGGTCAGCGACGACCTCGTCAACTGGGAGGACCGCCCGGTGGCGCTGTCGCCCTCGCCCGACGGGCCGGACCGAGACGGCTGCTGGTCGGGCTGCGCGGTCGACGACGACGGCGTCGCCACCGTCCTGTACACCGGCGGCCGGGACAAGCGCCAACTCCCCTGTATCGCCACCGCGGCCGACGACGGCCTCACCTCCTGGGAGAAGGACCCCGAGAACCCGATCATCGAGGAACTGCCCACCGATCCGGAGGTGCTCCGGACCGAGGACTGGGAGGGCGAGTTCCGGGACCACTGCGTCTGGCGCGAGGGCGAGACCTGGTATCAGCTCATCGGGGCCGGCATGGAGGGCGGCGGCGGCGCGGCGCTGCTGTACGAGTCCGCCGACCTCCGGGACTGGGAGTACCGCGGCCCGATCCTCGCCGGCGACCGCGACACGGCCGGCACCGTCTGGGAGTGCCCCGAACTGCTCGACTTCGGCGACCGACAGCTGCTGCACGTCTCGAACTACGAGGACGTGGTGTACTTCCTGGGCACCTACGAGGACGGCGAGTTCGACGCCGAGCGCCGCGACAAGCTCGACCACGGCGACTTCTACGCGCCCCAGTCGATGTGGACGGACGACGGTCGCGTCCTGACCTGGGGGTGGATTCCCGAGGCCCGCGACCGCGAGGCCCAGTGGGACGCCGGCTGGTCCGGCGCGCTGTCGCTGCCCCGGGAGCTGTCGCTGGCCGACGACGGCGGACTGTGCCAGCGGCCGGCCCCCGAACTCACCGAGCTTCGCGGGGACGAGACGAGCCGCGACGCGGTGCGGCTCGGGTCCGGCGACACGGAGCGCCTGCCGGTCGAGAGTCGGACGTTCGAGCTGCGCGCGACCGTCCGCCTGGAGGACGCCGAGGCCGTCGAACTCCGGGTCCTCGAATCGCCCGACGGGGCGGAGCGGACGCCGATACGCTACACCTCCGAGAGCGAGATCGCCGTCGACCGCTCCCGGTCGAGCGAGAACCCGCAGGCGACGGTCGACACGCAGTCGATGCGCGTCACGCCGTACGACGCGCCGCTGTCGCTTCGCGTCTTCGTCGACGGGAGCGTCGTCGAGGTGTTCGCCAACGAGCGCCACTGCCTGACCAGCCGCGTCTACCCCACCCGCGACGACGCCACCGGCGTCTCGCTGGCGGCCGAGGGCGGTCGGGCGACGGTCGCGTCGCTCGACGTGTGGGAGTTACGGAGCGCGTGGGAGCGATAATCGGGGAGTTACAGGGCGCGTGCGGGAGGTAGACAACCGTTACTCGCTGTCGGCGTCGCGGTCAGCCGGCCGCGCACCGTAGCCAGCGCCGGTCTCGCCATTCTCGCTCGCCTTCCCGCGCCGGATCAGTTCGCGGTCCGTCGGCGGCAGTTCCTCGCCGGCCAGCGGGATGTGCCAGTGGCCCAGCGCCCCGAGGATTCGCGTCCGCGTCCCCGCCACGTCGAGTCGGAGCGTCGGCCCGAGCGTCCCGCCGAAGCGGCGCATCTGCTCTGCCCCGGAGAGGTGCGCGATCTCGTCCAGCGTCTCGCCGGCGAAGTCGTAGTAGTTGAAGAAGCTCTGGACCAGCACCTCCTCGCCGTGAGGGAAGGCCATCCACGAATACGACTGGAACGGCGCGTTCTCGGGGTTCGTGGCGACCAGGCCGGAGTCGTTCAGCGGCACGTACTCGCCCCGGAGGTCCTCGGCGACGAAGCCGTACAGCGCGTCGAACCCCTCCAGCCCCGGCGCGAACGTGTGGAGGTGGCTGGAGACGAACAGGTAGTACAGGCCGTCGCGGTAGACGACGTGGGGCCGTTCGAGCTCCTGATTTACGCAGACGGCGTCCAGCAAGGGGTCCGCGAGCTCCCACTCCAGCGGGTCGCCCGTCGGCGAGCGGGCGACGCCGACGCTGCCGTTGAACGCCTGCAGCGCGGCGTCGCCGCCGCAGGCGTCGCTCCCCTCTGGGACGGGCGTGTTCGCCTCGAACAGGAGCCACGTCTCGCCGGTCCCGGGGTCCTCGAAGAACCACGGGTCTCGAAAGGTGTAGATCATCCCGCGGGACTGGTCCTCGCGCTCGTAGCGCTCGCCGTCCGGCGTGAGCAGTTCGTGGTGCGTCCAGGGCCCGGATAGCTCGAAGCCGCCGGCGGTGTCGATGCGCCCGCCGCTCGCGCCGACGATGCGCTGGGTGTAGGTCAGGTCCTCGCTCCCCTCCTCGCCGGCCGCGGTGTAGAACAGGTAGGCGCTTCCGTCGTCGTCGTACAGCGCCGACCCGGCCCACTGGCGCTGGCCGAGCGCGCCCTCGAACACCGGGCCGGCGTCGTGCCAGGTCCGGCCGTCGTCGGAGTAGAAACATCGGATCGTCGCCACGTCGTGGCGCTTGCCCGGCAAGAGGTCCGAGGGAGCCGTCAGCGAGAAACAGACGCGGTAGCCGTCGACCGAGGCGAGCGTGCCGTCGCGCTCCCGGAGGAACCACGTGTCCCAGATGTGGACCTCGGGAATCTGGTCGGTCTCGGGCGGGTAGACGATGGGCGCGACGGTGTCCTCCGTCCGCTCGATTCGACTCGCCTGCTCGCGCGTCCAGCCGGTGCGGGCCCCCGTCCCCGGTGACCCGTCGCCGAGCGTCTCGTTGGTCATGCCGAACGTTGGACCGACGAGCGCAATAAGTGTTCCTCGAAGGTACAACAGGTGTTGTATACGATTTGATCCGGCTCGACGGCTCCGAGACGGACGGCCACCGACGGGAACGCTACTCGTGGGCGTCCTCGCCCCGCTCGACGCCGTCGGGGCCGGTGATGTCCAGCGGGCGGATCCACTCGTACCAGAGGAACACGACGCCGAGCCCGTAGCCGAGCGCCCAGACGGCGCTCCCGAGCCACGGCCGACCGAGCGCGCTGAGCGCCCAGTTCGCCAGTCCCGGAAGCACGACGACGGCGATGACCGTCAGCGAGAGCACGACCGCGTCCTGTGCGTTCACGACCGGAACCCCCCGTTGTGTCGAGCAACCATACCTGCCGTTCGGACTCCGAACAGGTGATTCTGTCGGACCGCCCGTCGGGCGCGGACGGCAAACGACGTTGTAGCCGTCCCATTTTTATCATCGTATGCCCTACCCCGGATGTCGGGAATGTCTCAAAACCACACAGGCCGGTCGTCTTCGGAAGACGTCGAGTGGTGTTACGATGCCGTTCACCGCGTGTCGCGGACGTTTAGTCTGACGATTTCGGAACTCAACGAACCGATGGCCCGGGACATCTGTCTGGGCTATCTCCTCTGTCGCGTCGCCGATACGATCGAAGACGCCGGTCACCTGCCGCCAGCGGTCCAGGCCGAACTGCTCCGGACGTACAGCCGCGTCCTCGAACCGTCGAACGGGACCTCCATCGCGGCGTTTCACGACACCGTCGGGGAGTGGATCCCGGCGACGACGGACGCCGACTGGGAGGTCGTCGCGAACGCCGGCCGCGTCGTCGACGTGTTCCGCACGCTCGACGACCACTCCGCGCGAGCCATCCGCGGGCCGGTCCGGGAACTCGTCGACGGCATGGCGATGTTCGTCGACCGCTATGCCGACGCCGGCGGCCTGCGCATCGAGACGCTCGACGAACTGGAAGAGTACTGCTGGTACGCCGCCGGCACCGTCGGGACGCTCGTCACCGGTCTCGTCTCCCACGAGGCCACCGACGAGCAGGTCGCCCAGATGGAGGAGAACGCCCGCTCGTTCGCGCTGTTGCTCCAGCTCGTCAACGTCGCGAAGGACGCCGCGACCGACATGGAGGAAGAGAACAACGTCTACCTCCCACTGGAGTTGCTCGACGAGCAGGGGCTCGACCACAGCGACGTGGGCGACCCCGACAACGTCGACTCGCTGGTCCCGGTCATCGAGCAGGTCACCCGGCGCGCCGAGGGCTACCTCGACGACGCCCACCAGTGGCTCGAAGCCATGCCCGAGACCCGCGGGAACACGCTCTCGGCGTGGGCCATCCCGTTCCTGCTGGCCGTCGGGACCATCCGCGAACTCCGCGAGCGCCCCGCGGACGTGATCCAGCAGGGCAACGTCAAGATCTCCCGCGAGGAGGTCCACACCGTCTGTCAGCAGTTCGTCGGCGAGAACGACCCCTCGCTCGCCGACCTCCGGACGAAGATCCGACAGCGGCCGCTCCACGAGTACTGAGGACCCAATCGACATTCCCACTCGCCGCCCGCGGCAGTCGTCCCGATCGGCCGTCGCCGCTTCTGCCCCTCGCCACCGACTCCCCTTAGCCGCGCCGCCGTGGACAACACTCATGCCGGTCCTGTGTGAACGCCGGCCATGGCTACCGCGGCGGACGGGCTCGCCGAACCACAGGTGCTCGCCCGGACCAAGGACAGGCTGTTCGACGGCGGCGAGGACGCCTACGTCGTCGCCGACACGCAGTTCGCACAGGCCCGCTGGCTGGACGAGACGCCGATTTCGGAGTCGGTGCGGGACGCGCTCGCCCCGTTCAACCACGTTCAGGTCGGGACGGGCTACCCGGACCTCGTCGGGGTCGACCGGCTCGGGTCGGACCTGCTGGCCGTCGACCGACTGGGCGACGACCCGCCGCTGATCGCAGTCGAGGCGAAGGGGTACACCGACGCCGGGACCGTCGACGCCGAGCGCGCCGTCGTCCAGGCCCACGACCGACTCAACGAGGCCAACGTCGCCTTCGTGAGCGCGCCGCGCGGGGCCATCCCGACCGCGGCGCGGACGATGGCCCGCGAACTCAACGTCGGCGTCCTCGGCGTCGAAGCCGACGGCGAGGTGACGGTGCTCGAACGCCCGCGCGTCGTCGGCCACGGCTCGACCGACGCCGCCTCGGCCATCCGGTTCCAGGCGAGCGCCCAGGGCGTCGCCGACCGGAACTTCGGCCTCAATCACCCCAAGAACTACGTCGGCGTCCCGCTGGCCGTCGCACACGACGGCGACGCCCGGTCGCTCGTCGAGGACCGAGTCGTCGGCGCGGTCGACTCGGCCGTGGCCGGCGCTGTCTTCCTGAATCTGGTCGACGACAGTCGCGGCTCGCTCGCGCTGACGCCGCTCGGTCGCGAGGTCGTCCGCTTCGCGCTCCGCACGGCCGGCTCCGTCGACGCCGCGCTCGACGGGTTCGCGGACTGGAAGCGCTCGCGGAAGCGGTTCGTGGAGGTCGCGCCCCAGTGGGGCGAACTCGTCCGCCGGATCGTCTATCACTACCCTGCGACCCAGTTGCTCGTCGAGGAACTGTACGCCCTCCACCGCGACGGCCACGCGACGCCCTCGCTCGTGGAGTTCGTCGAGTACCTCCACGCGCTCCATCCCGAGTTCACCGTCGAACTGTTCCTCCGCGGCGACGACGACGTGCGCCAGCGAGTCCTGACCGGGGACGGCGACCTCCGGCGCGAGGCGCTCACCGACGGGAGCGTGTACCACTCGCCCACCGTGTTCCAGCTGAAGGCGATGTACTACCACGCCGGCGTCCTGACGACCCGCGGCGCGGAGCCGTCGAACCTCGACCCCGCGGCCGACGAGTGGGCGCTGTGCGACCCGCTCGTGTAGCGTCGACTGCGGCCCGAGGTCGGCGTCCGCGCCCGCGGAATCCTGAAAGGGCCGAGGCCCGTAGCGGCGAGTATGTCCGAGACGCTGGAACTGCCAAACGGCGACGTGGTCTCGCCGGACGACGTGTTCAACTACAACGACTACCCGTACCGGCTCGTCTGGCTCGACGGCGACGCCCACGACTTTGCCTTCTCACCGCTGTACTGGGGCGACAGCGGCATGGACATCCCGTTTCGCGACCGGGAAGCGCTCGTCGACCAGTGGGAGGTCGACGCCGAGGGCCTGCTGACGCCGGCGGAGTGGGAGGACTGGCTGGACGAGGCCGCCTCGGACCCGCGGTTCAGCGACGAGGAGGTCGCCGGCCTCGCCGACGAGCTCCCCGGGGAGTGGGACGGCGACGCCGGCGAATCCGACTCCAGTTCTCGGGAGTCGAGCGGCGGACTGCGAGACCGCCTCGGACTCTGAACCCCGAACGGTAATACGCTCCGGCCTGAGAGACCAGCTATGCAACTCGTCTGGCTCATCGCCGGCGGGGCCGCCCTCGCGGTGCTCGCCCTCGGCGGCCTCCTCCGGCGACGCTCCTCGGGCGAACGCGCGTCGAAGCGCGCCCACGACGCCGCACAGCAGCGCGACCCGCCCGTCGAACTCGGCGAGACCTACGAGTTCGGCGTCACGGAGTTCACCGATCACCACTCCGGCGACCGCGTCGCGGTCGGGAAGGTCGAGGGGTTCGTGCTGTTCACCGACGACGTGCCCGCGTCGGTCTCGCCCGGCGACGTGATCCGCGCGAAGGTGCTCTCGTTCAATCGCGGTCACACCTCCGCCGACGCGCGGTTCGTCGAACGCGCGTAACCGCGGCCCGTGAACCGCGCGTAGCCGCGGCGGCCGTCGAGCGGACGCGAACCGGACCTGTCGCTCCGTGAGAAAGAGTTATCACGCATCAAGTCGTATGTTAACAGTAACCATGACACCGGCCAAGATCCGCGAGCGCCTCGAAGAGTCGGAGGACCGCGTCGACACCGAGCTGTTCCTCAGCGCGCTCGAATACGTCCGCGACGACGGCCGAACGCGCCGCTGACCGGAAGCGGTGACAGAACCGCGACCGCGACGATAGCCGCCGCGCTCGCTCCCGTCAGTTCTCGGCCAGTCGCCAGCCGTCGCCGGTCGACTCGACGACGCCGCGCCGCTCCATCTCGCTCGTGACCTCGTCCAGTCGGTTCGGCTGGGCGATCTCCAGTTCCGTCCGCGAGACGCCGTGGTACTCCCGGAGCAGTCGCCGGAGGTCGTCCTCGCTGTGGACCGAGCGGTCGCTCTTTTCCATGACGCCGGCGGCGAGTTCGATCATGTCTTCGACGAAGTTCCAGGGATAGACGACCCAGGCCCACTCGTCGAGGTGCTCGCCGACGAAGTCCGGTTCGTGGTCGCTGGTCTGGAGCAACTGGAGCGTCGCCGTCCGAACGCCGCTCGGGTCCCGGTCGCGGACGCACTCAGCGGCCGTCTCGATGGACTGGCCGGTGTCGGCGATGTCGTCGACGACGAGCACGTCCTTGCCTTCGACCGCGCCGTCGGCGAGCGGGTAGCGGACCTGCGCCTCCTCGCCCTTCTCGGCGGTCCCGACGTAGTGTTCGACCTTCAGGCTCGCGAGGTCGTCCAGCCCGAGGAAGTCACAGAGACAGCGCCCGCCGAACCAGCCCCCGCGGGCCAGCGCGACGACCACGTCGGGCTCGAAGTCGGCGGCCTTCACGTCGTCGGCCACGTCGCGACAGAGCCCGTAGATGTACTCCCAGTCGGTGATGGTACACGAGAACTCGTCCGGTAGCTCGCCCATACCGGAAGGGGCGGGCGACCGGACTTACCCGTTTCTACTCGCCGGAGTGGACGATCGGGACGAGTCGCGGCGGTCCCGAACGGCGGCTCACGCGGCCGGGTCGCCCTTCCGGAACTCCCGGAGGACCACCGTCGCGTAGCTCCCCTTCGGGAGCGCGAAGGCGAACGTCAGATCGTCGCCGTCGCGGTCGACGCCGAGGTCGGTCCGGAGCAGTATCGCGCGCCGTGTCCCATCGCTGTGGAACTCGCCCGGGAGATCGAAGTCGCCGGGTTCGAGGCCCACGTCGTCGAGCGCCGCGCGTTCGATGTCGCCCGGTTCGCCGTCGCCGAGGTCCGTCTCGGTCCCCACCAGCGGCGCGGTGACGAACGCCCGGCCGCGCTCGCAGTGGCGCTCGACGGTGGACAGCCGCTTTTCCGTGACGCGCTGGACGCGGCCGGGGTCCGGGACCGCGAGGTCGCTCGGCGCGTCGCCGTCGCGGAAACACACCACGTCGCCCTCGACGGGGCGGTCGAACGGCAGGCCCCGCTCCAGGCGCTCCGAGAGGATGCGGTTGAACACGTACGACTGGGCGGCGTTGACGAACAGCGACTGGAGGTTCGACGGCAGGGATTCGAGGGCCTCGCGGAAGTCCGCCGGCTCGTCGGCCCCGTTCTCGACGAGGCGGTGACAGATGGAGCGCTCGTAGCCCAGCGCCCCGGGCAGCCTGTCGAGCGCCCCCGCCCAGTCGCGGGTCTCGTCCGCGTAGGCGCGGGCCTCGCGGGTGGCCTCCGGCTCGCGCTCGTGCGGATTGCCGACGTACGCCAGGACGGCGGCCTCCCAGTCGCCGCGGGCGATGGCGAGGCCGACCTCGTGGGTGACCGGGCGGCGCGACCCGAAGCGCTGCTGGCCGAAGTAGTTCGGCACGCCGACCGTCGTCTCGCCGTCCGGCAAGTCCTCGGTGGCACTCGCCCCGTCGTCCGCCGTCGGGTCCTCTCCGCAGGCGAAGGCCGCCAGGTCCGCCACGACCGAGGCGGCGTTCTCGGGCCGCTCGGCGTCGCGGACGACGATCTCGAAGGCGTTGCCCGCGAGGTCGCCAAAGAGGATGGGGCGGCCCGCGCGACCCACGGCCTCGACGGTCGCGCCGTCGATTTCGGGGAGCGCGTCGGCGTCGATTCCCTTCACCGAGAACAACTGCGTCGTGACGGCGCGCTTGTCCTTCGTCCCCGCCCAGGACACCCGCTCGCGGGAGATGCCCAGTCGGTCCGAGAGGCGACTGGCGAAGTCGTTGGTGTCCCAGTTGGCCAGTTCCGCCCGGAAGACGAGGTGCGGGTACGCGCCGGTGTCGGCGTCGACCGGTTCGGTGTCGAACGCCTCCAGCTCCCGGACGCGGAAGTCCGCGGGCCTGTCGCGGAGGCGACCGCCCACCCCCGCCGCGTCGCTGACGTAGTGCTCCATGCCGACCGCCCGCTCGATGGGGTGGGCCTCGCGCATGGTGGGGTGTTCGCGGGTCGACGCTTAGGGCTGGCGCTCTCGGGCGGCGCGTCGCGGGGGAGCGTGACGCAGCGATCCGGGCCGCTAGCCGCCGAACGTCCCACCGCTAGCCGACCCGTGCGCAGACTTACCACGCTGGGCGTCCCAGGTACGGGTAGGTCGTCGAACGGCGGACGGCCAGTGAACACCACGATGGCAAAGATAGCATGCGAGCACTGCGGCCGACGGATCACGTTCGACAGGGACGGCCAGGAATCGCGCGCGCCGATGCGGTACTGCCCGCGCTGCGGCGAGGAGCTCCCGCCGGAAGAGGAGTGGGAGGCGCTGTGAGGGCGGCTCAGGCGTACGCCTCGAACTCCCGGCCGAAGGCGAGGAAGTACGCGACGCCGACCAGTCCGACGGCGGTCGCCGCGCCGAAGGCGAGTTCGGGGCCCGCCCGGAGCGTCAGCCCGCGGACGGTCAGGGCCCACTCGCTGCCGTAGAGCCAGCCGCCGAGCGCGGCGCTCGGGACGACGACGACGTTTCTGACGAGGTAGTACGTCCCCGTGACGCGACCGCCGGCGTTGCGCTCGGCCGGGCCGACGATGAGCGCCTTGTGGGCGGGCAGACCGGCGAACCGGAGGCCGGAGAAGGCGAACAGGAGGAGGACGAGCCACTGATCGGCGGGGGCGACGATGAGCAAGAGCGGGAACGTCGCGTACACCAGAAAGCCCAGGGCGACGGCGGGCTTGAGGCCGGCCCACTCGGCGAACTTCGAGACGGGTGCCATCGAGACGACGGCGACGACCATCTCGACGCCGAGCAGGACGCCGAAGAAGGCGTCCGGGCGCAGCGAGACGCCGAATCCGGTGAACCCGACGGAGAGGAAGTCGGTGACGACGATGACGAAGAAGACGTACACCATGCCGTTGGCGAACCGGATGAGCGTGTCGGCGACCAGCAGCGGCCGCAGGGTCGCCGGCATCGTCCGCAGGTCCCGAAGGGCCTGGCCGACCCCCTCGAAGGACTTTCCGAGCGTGTCCTCGCTGGCGTCGTACAGCAGGTGCTGGGCGACCGTGGCGACGAACCCGCAGGCGACGGCGAGCAGGAGGACCCGCTGGAAGCCGCCGACGAACGTCGCGGTCGCCGCGAGCAGCGCCGCGGCGGCCAGCGGCCCGACGAGGAAGCCGATGCGCCGGAACACCTCGGTGCTGGCGAAGCCCATCGCCAGCCGCTCCGGCGGGACGCTCTGCTTGACGATGGCGAAGGTCGCGCCCAGCCCGAAGGACTTCCACGCCTGCGCGAGGAAGAGGCCGAGAAACACCAGCCACCACGCCGGAAGCGTCCACGCGCCGACGGTCACGTCGCCGACGACGCTCGCGAGGTACCAGACGCCGAACCCGAGCGTCGCAAGCGTCGCGAAGGCGGTCAGCGCGAGGCGCGAGCCGATTCGGTCCGAGACCGCGCCGCCGGGATAGGGGTACACCGCGCTGATGAGGTTGCCGACGCTCCCGTAGAGGCCGATGACGCCCGCGCTGGCCCCCAGGATTCGCATGTACTCCGGGACGTACCGGCTGGTCATCTGAAAGGCGAGGCTGAACGCCAGCATCGACAGCGAGAGGACCAACACGTCCCGCTCCAGTGCGAAGAATTGCCGGAAGGAGTCGAGCAGGTCGACGCCCCCCTCGGTATCGGTGGCCATCGGCTAGCGGTACTTTCGGGCTCGACTTATAGTCGAGAAAACCGGCGAGGGAGGAGCGCCGTCCGCGTGCCGTGTGGTGGGTTTATTTCGACCCGAGCGGAACGCCACGGTATGACACATCGAGTCGTGGTCTCGGACACGAAAGTCATGGACGAAGCGACGCGGGCGGCCGTGCTCGACGCGGCGGACGCGACGGTCGAGACGACGGACGCGAAGGAGCCGGCCGCCGTCGCCGAGGCGGTCGCGGACGCGGACGCGCTGATCGTCGACGCGGGCACGCAGGTCACCGCCGAGGTCGTCGACGCCGCGGACTCGCTGGAAGTCGTCGGCCGGGCCGGCATCGGCGTCGACAACATCGACGTGCAGGCCGCGGCCGACGCCGGCGTCACGGTCCTCAACGTCCCCGACTACTCCGTCGAGGAGGTGTCGACCCACGCGTTCGCGCTGATGCTGGCCTGCCTGCGGAAGATTCCCACCTTCGACCGCTCGGTCAAGGGCGGCGAGTGGGAGTGGGCGGTCGGCCAGCCGATGCACCGCCTCGCGGGCCAGACCGTGGGCCTCGTCGCCTTCGGCAAACTGGCGAGCCGGTTCGCCGCGAAGCTCCGGGGATTCGACGTGGACGTGATCGCCTACGACCCGTACGTCCCGGCCTACCGGATGGGCGACCTCGGCGTCGAGAAGGTGGACGACTTCGAGACGCTGCTTTCCGAGTCGGATATCGTCTCGGTCCACGCGCCGCTGACCGACGAGACGCGCGGGCTGTTCGACGCCGACGCCTTCGATCGGATGCGCGACGACGCGCTCCTGGTGAACACGGCCCGGGGCGGCCTCGTCGACGAAAAGGCGCTGTACGACGCGCTGACGAACGGCGACATCGCCGGCGCGGGACTCGACGTTCGCGCCTCGGAGCCGCCCGGCGAGTCGCCGCTGCACGACCTCGACGGCGTCGTCTGTAGCCCTCACGTCGCGTGGTACTCCGAGGAGTCCCGGGCTGAACTGACCGAGACGGTGACGGAGGACGTGCTGCGCGTGCTCCGGGGCGAGGAGCCGAACAACCCGATCGACCCCGAGACGGGCTGGTTCTGAGGCGGTCCCCGGACTGATTCGACGGGCCGCCCGAATCGCCGGGCTATCCGGCCGCGTCTTCCAGCAGTTCGACGGCGAACTCCGCCGCGTCGACCGCCGTCTCGCCGAAGACGTAGGTGATCGGCTCGACGCCGAACGCGCCCTCGTGATAGATGACTCGCGGGACCGCCCCGCGCTCGCGGAACGCCGCTTCGAGGCGGTCGTCCCGGTCCTCGTAGCCCGCGTCGAACTGCAGGGGGTCGACGCCGCGCTCGCGGGCGCTGTCGAGGACCGCCTCGTCGGTCACGAGATTGAGCGCGGCCCGGCGCGTCGGATCGACGGCCGTCGCGGCCAGAATCGTCCCCGCGACGTGCTCGGAGGCTCCGAACTCCGGGTTCGACGGGACGTTCACGCGGCCCCGGAGGTCGTGGATGCGGCCGGGGACCGCGGCGACGTCGAGCGCGTCGTCGGCGCCGGGCAGCGCCATCCCGACGTTCATCCCCACGTTCGGGATGGCGGCGACCACGACGGCGGCGTCCGAGAGCAGGCGCGTGGCCCGCCGAACCGAGGAGAGGACGGTCCGCTCTTCGAGCACCGCCGCGTCCGTGCCCCGCACACAGAGGTCACAGCCCATCCCCTGCAGGGCCGGCATCTCCTCCTCGTGGACCGCACAGATGGGGCCGCGGTCCTCGAACTCGCGGACGAGCGCGAGCAGTTCGTCGAGCACTGCATACTCGTCCATCTCGTCGGCGGCCAGCCCCGCGGCGATGCGCTCGATGGTCTGGACCATCCGCCGGTCCTCGCGGAAGCGCTCCTCGACGGAGACCTCGCCGCTCTTGTACTTGCTGACCGCGGCCTGCGTGACGCCGAGCTGGTCGGCGATCTCCTGTTGGGTCCACCCCTCCGCGTCGAGTTCCGCCGCGAGCATCGCGCGAGCCGTCGGCAGGAACCGCTCGACGACGATCTCGCTCGGCAACTGCAGTGTCATTACCCCACGTGAGACGCCCCGGCCACAAGTAGCCTGCCGGCCCTCGCCGCTCGCCCGAATGCTACAACCAAGTTATATTAGAAGCCTATAACACGACGGAACGTGTTTGACCGGCCACCCATGGCATTCAGCGACCGACTCCTCGACGCCGGGGAGGACATCTGGGCGGCACAGAAGGCCCACCCGTTCGTCACGGAACTGGCCGCCGGCACGCTCGACGAGGCGGCGTTCCGGCACTGGGTTCGACAGGACTACCGGTACCTGCAGGACTACGCGCGCCTGTTCGCGCTGGCCGGTGCGACGGCCCGCGAGGAGGAGACGATGGCGCACTTACTCGGCGTGGCCCACCAGGTGCTCGACACCGAGATGGACCTCCACCGGGAGTTCGCGGCCGACTACGGCATCGCCGCGGCCGACCTGGAAACGACGGAGAAGGCGCCGACGTGCCTCGCCTACACGAACTTCCTCGTCCGGACGGCCTACGAGGGCCGCGAGGCCGAGATCGCCGCCGCGCTCTATCCGTGCATGCAGGGCTACCTCGACGTGGCCGAGCACATGGCCGACCTCGCCGAGGAGGAGCACCGCTACACGCCGTTCATCGAGATGTACACCGGCGCAGAGTTCCGCGAGGCGACCGAGTGGTGTCGCGCGTACGTCGACCGCTGCGGCGACCGCTACCCCGGCCAGCACGACGCGATGGAGCGGGCGTTCCTGACGAGCGCGAAGCTCGAACACCGCTTCTGGGAGATGGCCTACACGCGGGAGGGCTGGGAGCTATGAGCGGCGGCGAGACGTACGCGGACTACGCCGCCGGCGTCGAGGACCCGCGCTTCACCGAGTGGCTCCGCGACCGGGACCGGGCCGCGTGGGACGCCGCCGTCGACCACCGATTCGTCCGCGAACTCGGGGCCGGGACGCTCTCGGAGGACGCGTTCGCGCGCTACCTGGTGCAGGACTACGCCTTCGTCGGCGAACTCGTCGGGACGTTCGGCTACGCCGTCGGGCAGGCCCCCGACATGGCCGCGAAGCGCAGCCTCGTCGAGTTCCTCGACACGGTGACCGACGAGGAGGACGACTACTTCGAGCGCTCGTTCACCGCGCTGGGCGTCGACGACTCGCGCTGGCGGGACCCCGAGCCATCGGCCGTGACGGCGCAGTTCCGCGACCTGCTCGGGCGCGCCGCCCGCGAGGGGGGCTACGCGGAGACGCTGGCCGTGCTGGTCCCAGCCGAGTGGGTCTACGAGACGTGGGCGACGGCGGCCGCCGAACGCCACGGTGACCCGGACGCCGACGGGCCGCCGAGCGCCGGCATGGGTCTCCCCTTCTACTTCGCGGAGTGGGTCGACCTCCACGCCGTCGAACCGTTCCGGGCGTTCGTGGGCTGGCTCAGCGGCCAGCTCGACGCCGTCGGCCCGACGCTGTCGCCCCGGCGGGAGGCCCGCGTCGCGACGCTGTTCGACCGGACCGTCGAACTCGAACGGCAGTTCTTCGACGCGGCGTCCGACGCGACGACGGCGACGGACGAGCGCGAGGTGAGCCCGTAGATGGTCTCCGCGACGGTCGCGCTCGCCGCGACGGCGGTGACGGTCCTCGTCTTCACCGGCGTCGGCCTGCTGGTCTCGCGCGGCCGCGTCGACTCGGTGGAGTCATTCATCTCGGCGCGCGACTCCGCGGGGAGCGGGACCCTCGCCGCGACCGTCATCGCGTCGATGATGGGCGTCTGGATCCTGTTCAGTCCGGCCGAGGCGGGAGCCGCGTTCGGCGGCCTGCCCGCCGTGCTCGGCTACGCCATCGGGAGCGCCGTCCCGCTGGCGCTTTTTATCCCCGTCGGCGCGCGCATCCGCGAGGTGATGCCCGCCGGCCACTCGCTGACGGAGTTCGCCTACGCCCGCTTCGGGACCGGGATGTACGTGTTCGTCCTCGCGGTGTCGGTGTTCTACATGTTCGTCTTCCTCGCCGCGGAGATGACCGGTATCGCCGGCGCGCTCGCGTTCGTCGCCGGCGTGCCCCACTGGCAGACCTCGCTGCTCGTCGGCGGGTTCGTCCTGCTGTACACCACTTACGGCGGTCTGCTGGCGAGCATCGTCACCGACACCGTCCAGACGCTGGTCATCCTCCCGCTGCTCGCGGTGGGCTTCGCGGGCGCGCTCCTGTCGCTGGGCGGCGCGGGCGACCTCCACGCCGCGGCGGTGTCGACCGACCCGGTCCTGCTCGACCCGGCGTTCGGCCCCGGCCTGGAGTTCGGGCTCTACGTCGCCTTCGCCCTGCTCGGCGCGAACATGCTGAACCAGGGCGTCTGGCAGCGCGTCTACGCCGCCGACGGGGAGCGCTCGCTGCGCCGCGGGATGGGCCTCGCCGCGGTCGTCGTCGTCCCGATGCTCGTGCTCTCCGGCCTGTTCGGTATCGCCGCGGCGGGCCTGGGCCTCACCGAGTCGGGCTCCGCGAGCATCGCCTTCTTCCTCGTGATGGCCGAGGCGTTCCCCGCGTGGGTCACGCTCGCCGTCGTCGTCCTCGCCGTCCTGCTCGTGATGAGCTCCGCCGACACGATGTTCAACGCCATCGCCAGCGTCGTCACCGCCGACCTCGCCCGCGCGCTCGACGACCCGGACGAGCGGACCCTCTGGCTGGGCGGGCGCGGCCTGACGGTCGCCGTCGCGCTCGGCGCGATCTTCATCGGCGCGCAGGGCTACAGCGTCCTCCAGCTGTTCCTGACGGCCGATCTGCTCGCCGCCGGCGTGTTCGTCCCCTTCCTCGCGGGGCTGTACACCGAGCGGCTCACCGGCCCGGGCGCCATCGTCGCTGGGCTGGCGGGACTCGCCGTCGGCTTCGCGTACTTCCCGACGCTCCGAGGCCTCCTTGCCGCGATACCGGGCCTCGGGAGCGTCCTGCCGACGCCGTCGTTCCTCGTCGCCTTCGCCGGCGCGACGCTCGTCTCGGCGGCCCTGACCGCGGCCGCGACGGCGCTCGGCGACGCGGACGCCGACCTGGAGACGCTGGGTCGCGACGTTCGCTCGCTCGATGACCCGGTCACCGACGGGGGGCACGAGCGATGAGTCTCGTCGCGCTGGCAGCGCTCGGACCGACGGCCTTCGCGGCGCTCGCGTGGGGCTCGATCTGCCTCGTCCTCGCCGTCTTCGCCGCGGTCTGCTGGCTCGTGCTCAGCGAGCGGTAGCCGCCCGACTTTAGGTGACGTGTGATAACGTAGAACATACTTATTATTCAGGCCGACGGGAACGAGGACATGACGACCTTCGTGCTCGCGACGAACGCGGTGTCAGTCAGCGAAACGCTGTGTTCGTACCTGCAGAGGGTGCTCGACGCCGAGGACGTCGTGTACGCGGTCAACTCACAGCGCGGCGGTGCCAACACGTCGGAGCGGGCCATCGCGGACGGGAAGACCGCACTGGAGGTCGTTCCCGACCGACTCGGAGAACAGGCGACGGTGGAAACCTACCAGATCATCCGGGGGAACAGCCCGGCGACCGATATCTTCGACATCGCGGCGGAGATCGACGCCGACGAACTGGTCATCGGCGTCCGCAAGCGCAGTCAGACAGACCGGCTGCTCTTCGGTAGCGTCGCCCAGGACATCATGCGCCAGTCGGACTACCCGATGCGCGTCGTCCCGCGGGAGTGAGAGAAGCCGCTGTACCGACCGCGACGACCGCCGGACTACAATCCGAAAAACGGCCGGTCTACGACGCCGACTCGTAGTCGTCGAAGGCGTCGACCTCGACGCCCTCGGCGGTGATCTCGGCGATCACGACGCCGTTGCCGGAGCCGGTGTCGCGCTCGGCGGCGGCCTCGACCGCGCGGATAGCGAGCGAGCGCGCCTCTTCGAGGCTCATCTCGGGGTCGTACTGGCCCTCGATGGTCCCCGTCGCGACCATCGTCCCGGAGCCGGTGACGGTGTAGTCGTCCTGGAGGACGCCGCCGGCCGGGTCGACGGAGTAGACGTGACTGCCCTCCTCGTCGACCCCGCCGACGATGGGGTTGATGGCGAAGTACGGGCCGCCGCGGGCGAAGTTACCCGCGAGCGTCGCCAGCGCGTGGATCGAGAGCGGCTCGTCCCGGCGGACCTCGTAGAGGTCGGCCTCCGCGCGCAGCGAGCGGATGAACGACTGCGCGCCCCCGACGCTGCCGACCAGCGTCATGGCGGCCGTCGGGTGGATCTGCTCCACCTTCGTGACCTGCTTGTTCGAGACGAAGCGGCCGCCCAGCGAGGCGCGCCGGTCCGTCGCGATGATGACGCCGTCCTCGGTCGAGAGGCCGACGGTCGTGGTCCCGGTCTTGACGACGTTCTCCTCGTCGCGGCCCTCGTCCTCGTTGGGGAGAGTCCCGACCTCGGGCTCGTAGGCGTCGGTGAGTCGGTTCTCGGGGTCGTACATCAGTTCTCACCTCCGAGTTCGAACTCCTCGAGGCGTTCGGCGATGTCCTCCTCCGAGAGCTTCCGGAACTGCTCGGTCTCCACGTCGATGGTGGCGATGTCGACGCCGGTGGCGTCGAGGCCCTCGTCGTTGACCGACGCGAGCGCCCGGAGCGCGAGTTCGATGCCGCCTTCGAGGTCCATCTCCTCGCCGTACTCGTCCTCGAGGAACGACTGGATGTCCTCGCGCGAGCCGCCGATGGCGACGGCCTGCCACTCGTAGGGCGTCCCCGACGGGTCAGTCTCGAACAGCCGCGGCTGGCCGTCCTCGATACCGGCCACGAGCAGCGCGACGCCGAACGGGCGCGCGCCGCCCGTCTGCGTGTACTGCTGGATGTAGTCGGTGATCTCCTTGGTCAGCGACTCGACCGACGCCGGCTCGTCGTACCGCAGGCGGTTGACCTGGGCCTGCCGGCGCGCCACGTCGATGAGCTGGCGCGCGTCGGCCACGTGACCGGCGCTCGCGACGCCGACGTGGGAGTCGATCTCGTGGATCTTCTCGATGCTGTCGCGCTCGATGAGCGGCGACCGGGCGTGGCGGTCGGCCGCGATGACGACGCCGTCCGCGGTGCGGACGCCGACGCTCGCGGTCCCGCGCTTTACGGCTTCCCGTGCGTACTCGACCTGGTAGAGGCGTCCGTCCGGCGAGAAGATGGTGATCCCGCGGTCGTACGCCTGTTGTTCGTTTCCTTGCATGATGTGTGATGTCTGTTGTTCACCTGAGGTTAGGGTTACTATTATATAGTCCTATCGCGCGTGCCGACTGCCCTCAGTACAGCGGCAGGTCGCCGGTGACGCGGTCCACAAGCTCGTCCTCGGCGGGGCCGACGGCCAGCGCCGTGACGGTCCCGGGATCGAGCTGTGTGTGGCCGGCGTCGCGGACGACCGCATGCGGCAGGCCCTCGCGCTCGGCCACGTCGGCGAGTTCGAACAGCTCGGACTCGCTGGTGGCCTTCAGGACGACCTTCTTCTGCCCCTCGCCCTTCCAGGCCTTCCGGGGCTTCCGACCGGCGTCCTCGTAAGCCGACAGGGAGGCGTGGGCGACCTGCGCGGCGAGTTTGCCCTCGCCCATCCCGACGTCGGCCCGCGCGACGATAGCCTGCTTCATATTCTGTCATAGACATCCTGGCTTAAACGCCCGTCGGAGTACCCGCACGGTTGCACATACCATAGAGTACATACGCCGTGGCCGAGCAGGCCCCGGCACTGCGCTCCGTCCCCAGGCAGTTGCTCCCGAGACTCTCTCGGTCTTCGGTTAGTGGACCGGCCAGCCCGGCGGCGTTCGCGATACCCGGTAGCCGCACCCCTTCTCGCCGTTCCCATGGGCACCGCCGCGGTCCGCCGCCGAGTAGAGTATCTGGGTTGTAACTTTGATCACACAATCCTTGTTGGCTGATAAAATGGTCGAAGCGTAGTCTTACCGCTGTAAATTGGGTACTAACGAAGCATACACCATTGTCACTAATGCTCGATGTCGTCGAGATTATCGATCAGAGCTACAGTTGCTGGGGAGCCGCGTCGCCCGGACCGGAAACCGGGCAGGGAGTCGTGCGATGAGTGACGGGTCGGGAAGCGCCAGCCTCCCACTCGTCGTCGTCACGGCCGCGATCGCGCTGGTCGTCGTCGGATCGACCGTCGCCGTCGCCGGGGTCGGACTGTCGCAGGTGACCCAGTCCACGCAGTCGCTACTGGTACAGACAGACGACCGGAGCCCGCCACAGCCCTGCGCTCCGGGCGAGGAGTTGCTGGCGAAGTACAACTGGGCGTCGACCAACGGCGACTACGGCTTCGTCTTCGAGAAGGGGGCGAACGACGTCGTTACGTTCAACGAGACAGCCTACGATGACGGGAATCCCGCTGAGGGTCCCACGGAAGTCAACTGGACCTCACAGGTCCCCGTCGACGTCGTGGTCGTCAAGTCCGGCGGTGGGAGTACCATAAACCAGGCCATCGAACAGGACCCGCCGCAGACGACCGGGGTGGTCACCTCGCAACAGGGAATCAGTTTCCTGGCGTTCTGTACGGTACCGTCGACGCCGACCGAAACGCCGGAGGAGCCAACCGAAACGCCGGAGGAGCCGACCGAAACGCCGGAGGAGCCGACCGAAACGCCGGAAGAGCCGACCGAAACGCCGGAGGAGCCAACCGAAACGCCGGAAGAGCCGGTGTACTGGCAGATAGACTTCGGACCGGGCGAAGCGCCACCCGAACCGCCGTACTACGCGGAGAACGACCGCGACCTGATGTCCGCGCTGGGGAACTCCGAGGACGGCGTCGAGCAGAACCCGTCCGTGCTCCACCAGAACAGAGCGGGTCAGTTGAAGAACGTCACTATCACCGGGCAGTCGTTCACCTTTGACGACCCGGACGACCCGACACAGGTAACGGTAGAGTTCACGGTTCCCGAGGACGGACCGAACCGGACGCTCCACCTCGCGTCGTTCACGATGCCCGGACCGTTCAACTACTCCGAAGTCCCCCAGCAGGAACTGCACGCGACTACCAGCGGGACCTTCAGCGCCGGCGAGACCGGAACGCTGACCATCAGTGTCCCGCAGCCGTCCAGCGGGCCGAGTTCGTCGGCGGAACGACTGACCGCGCTCATGCTGCTCGGGTTCGGCGGCACGCTGGTCGGTATGACGGTCGTCAGGCGACGGACGCTATAGCGGACTGATAGCTTCCGCGCCGAACTCGCCGTCTCCGGGGTGGACGGGAACCGGGAAGTTTAGGCCTGCGCCCGCAAACGGCCCTCTCATGATACTCTCAGACGCGGATATCCTCCGGCGACTCGAGGAGGGCGACCTCGTCGTCGAGCCGCTCGACGACCCGGACATCCAGATCCAGCCCGCCAGCGTCGACCTGCGGCTGGGCCGGGAGTTCCTGGAGTTCCAGCACGCCAACATCCCCTGTATCCACCCGAACTCCGAGGACGAGGTCGCGGACTACGTCGACGAGACCGTCGTCGAGGATGACGGGGAGTTCATCCTCCACCCGGGCGACTTCGTGCTCGGGACCACCCACGAGCGAGTCGCCATCCCCGACGACCTCATCGCCCACGTCGAGGGCCGGTCGTCGCTCGGTCGGCTGGCGATTGTGGTGCATGCAACTGCCGGATTATGCGACCCCGGGTACGAGGGCCAGATCACGCTCGAACTCTCGAACCTCGGCACCGCACCGGTCGCGCTCACGCCCGGCATGCGCATCTCGCAACTCACCTTCACGGAACTCAAGACGCCCGCCGACCGCCCGTACGGGGCCGAGCGAGGCTCGAAGTATCAGGGCCAGACCGGGCCGCAGGCGAGCAAGATACAGGGAGATCGCGAGTTCGGAGGCGATCAGTGATGGCCGCAATGCGTGGCGTCGCGGTATCGGCGAGAAAGTCGGTCGAGTTCGGAGGCGACCAATGAGCGGGCCGGGAGCACTGCGAGCGGGCCGTGAATCTCGGCTGGGTGCGAGTGAGTTCGGAGGCGACCAATGAGCGGAACACCATGCAGCGGGGGCACCAGATAGATGCGCTTCGTCGAGGAGATCGTCGTCGACGACTTCCTGCCGACGTTTCGCTCGCTGCTGGCCGACGCGCTCAGAGAGCGCGGGCTGACCCAGTCCGAGGTCGCCGACCTGCTGGGGATCAGCCAGAGCGCCGTCTCGAAGTACGTCCACGGCGACGTGGAACGTCACGCGGACCTGCTGGACCACCGCGGCCTGAACGAACTCGTCGAGCGACTGGCCGACGGGCTGGCGTCGGGCGAGATGAGCCCCGTCCAGGCGCTCGTCGAGACCGAGGTGTTCGTCCGCGAACTCGAACAGGGCGGCGCGCTGGCAAAACTGCACGAGGACGCCGTGCCGGAGCTGTCGGCCTTCGACGACTTCGCCGTCCACGACCCCGATTCGACGCTCCGGACGGCCGAGCAGACGCTCGCGTCGGTCCGCCGCGGGCTCTCGGTCCTGGAGAACACGAGCGGCTTCGCGACGCTCATCCCGGCGGTCGGGTCGAACCTCGTCCAGTGCCTCCCCGACGCGGAGGGCATCGAGGACGTGGCGGCGGTCCCCGGTCGCATCCTCGACGTGAAGGGGCGGGCGACCATCCCGGCCGAGCCGGAGTTCGGCGTCAGCGAGCACGTCGCCACGCTGTTGCTCGCGGCGCGGGCCGCCGGCAGCGACGCTCGCGCGGTCCTGAACGTCCGGTACGACGAGTCCGTCGTGGCCGCGCTAGAGGACGCGGGCTACACGGCCGTCGAGTTCGACGCCGGTGAGACCGTCGAGACCGCCGTCGCGGCCGCGCTGGCGGACGACCCCGGAGCGGACGCGCTGTATCAGACCGGCGCGATGGGCATCGAGCCGGTGGTGTACCTGCTCGGCGACGACGCCGCGTCGGTCGCCGAGACGGCGCGCGAGATCCTGTGACCGACGCGCAGTCCTTCTACGGCCGGTGGGCTGCCGTCTACGACCGCCTCGCGAGCGCGCCGGGCGTCTCGTCCTGGCGCGAGCGGACCGCGGACGCGCTCGCGCTCTCACCCGGCGACACCGTCGTCGAGATGGGCTGTGGGACCGGGGCGAACGTGCCGGTCCTCCGCGAGCACGTCGGGCCGGCAGGCCGAGTGATCGGCGTCGACGTGACCCGCGAGATGCTCGACCGGGCGCGCGAGCGCCCCGCTCGGACCGGCGAGAGCGTCCACTACGTCCGGGCCGACGCCGCCCGACCACCGGTCAGAGACGTCGACGCCGTGCTCGCGACGTTCGTCGCCGGCATCTTCGAGGACCCCGCGGCCGCCGTCGACGCGTGGTGCGACAGCGTCCGCCCGGGTGGACGGGTCGCGCTGCTGAACTTCCAGCGGAGTCCGAGCGCGCTCGCCGCCCCGCTGAACGTCGCCTTCGAGGGGTTTGTCAGGCTCTCAGCGTCGGGGACGCGGCTGTCCCGGCAGTCTCACGCCAGCGCGTTCGAGCGCCGGGTGGCCGCGGCCCGGGAGCGACTCACCGATCGGACGACCGAGCGGCGCTACGAGACGATGGCCGGCGGCTTCGTCGGCCTGCTCAGCGGGACAATTGCGTAGCGCACGCGGGTCTCGGGGGAGGCCGGGAGGGCCGAAACACTTCCAGCGGATTCGGCGGGTAGGTCAGAGCGGCCCGATCACATCACCTCGGATCCCGTCGCACGGCCCATGAGCCAGACGGAGACGGCACCGAAGACGACATCGAGCGCACAGAGAACCGCGAGCGCCGGCACGAGGGTATCGGAGACGCCGCCGAACGCCGTCACCTCGACGACTGTCAGCACGTCCCGTCCGAGGACCAGCGCTCGAATCGCGTCGACGCCGTAGGTGACCGGATTGACCATGGCGACCACCTGCACCGCCTCTGGCAGCGACGACACGGGGAGGAACGCCGAGGAAAGAAACAGAAGCGGGAACAGGAGGAGGTTCCCGACGGCGTCGAGCGTCTCCTCGTCCCGGGTCACCACCGCGACGGCGTTCGAGAGCGCCATGTACCAGAGCGCGAAGAGGACACAGACGAGGGCGATGCCGAACAGCCCCACGAGTCCGGTCTCGACGGTGGCACCCATCGCCAATCCGAGACCGAAGATGACGAACACGTAACAGACGAGGCGGAACAGTTCGGCGGCGGCCTTGCCGGCGAGGACGGCGGTCCAGCGCATCGGCGAGACGGTCACCTTCTCGAACATCCCCGTCTGGAGGTCCTCGACCAGTCCGAGGCCAGAGGAGAGCGACGACGACATCGACACCTGGACGACGGCTGCGGGGAGGACGAAGGGGAGGTAGCCGACGCCCTCGAATCCGGCCCGTTCGATAGCGAGGGTGCCGACATCGCCGAAGACGGCCGTGAACATCAGCAGGGAGAACACCGCCATGAAGAGTTCGAGGAAGACGACGGTCGGATTCCGAATCGCCTTCCGGGCCCACCGCTTGAAATTGACCCAGATGTCTCCGACGAGGGAGTTTTCGACCGACCGCGACGGACCGGCGTCGACGCCCGCGGAACTCATCGTGTCCCTCCGGACGTCCCCGGCCCGGTCTCGCCGTCGTCCCCGACGTCGAAGCCGTCGGTTCGCCCGTCCGCGATGGCGAGAAAAACGTCGTCGAGCGTCGGTTCGTCCACGTCGAAACCGGTCACGGCGATGCCCGCCTCGTGGAGCGCAAGCAGGTAGTCCGTGCCGCGTTCGGCGGCGTCCGTCGTCGTCACCCGAACCGTGTCGTCGACGGTTTCGATCGTCGCGTCCGGACCGAAGCGCGTCCCCTCACGGGCCAGGTCGGCAGCCGTTTCGGCAGTCTCACGGCCGCCGTCCACGTCGACTTCGAGGATCTGACCGCCGACGCGGCGCTTCAGTTCGGCGGGCGACCCCGTCGCGGCGATGCGGCCGTCCCGGAGGACGGCGACGCGGTCACAGAGCGCGTCGGCTTCTTCGAGATACTGGGTCGTGAGGAATATCGTGGTCCCCGCCTCGTTGAGTCGGCGGAAGTGATCCCACAGGCGGTTTCGCGCCTTCGGGTCCATCCCCGTCGTCGGTTCGTCAAGGAAGACGAGGTCCGGGTCGTGGACGAGCGCCGTCACGGCGTCGAGTCGCTTCTTCATCCCACCGGAGAACCGTCCGGCGGGCGTGTCGGCGACATCTCCGAGGTCTGCGAGGTCGAGCAACTCTTCGATTCGCTCTGCTCGCCGACCGCGCGGGACGCCGTAAGCCTCGCAGGCAAAGGCGACGTTCTCTCGCGCCGTCAATTCCTCGTCGACGCTCACGTCCTGTGCCATGTATCCGATGGTCTCTCTGACCGCCGTCTGCGCCGCGGTCGCGTCGTGACTGTTGACGATGACTCCCCCCTCGGTCGGTTCCAGCAGCGTCGCCAACACCTTGACGGCAGTCGTCTTGCCGGCGCCGTTCGGCCCGAGAAATCCGAAGAACTCGCCGCGAGGGACGGTGAGCGTCACGTTCTGGACGGCTGTCGTTCCGTCCGCGTAGGTGACGCGGAGGCCGTCGGCACGTATCGCCGCCGTCGAAGCGGCGACCGCCCGGTCGGGCTCGCTCGCACCACGTTGCTGTTTCGGTTTCGCCATCGTCGTCAGCGTTGTCGCTCGCCGACACCGAGAGCATTCTGTGACGTATGAGAGGTGGATTTATATGACGATTCTGGCACAATTCGGACATGAAACATCTCCGGGTCACCGCTCGCGTTCCGCCCAACTACGCGCCGGAGTTCTTCGATCTGCTGGCGAACGACTCCGAAGTCAAGGAGTCGCGTATTATCGACTGGAATCGTACCTCCAAAGGGTGTGATACCGTGCTGTTCGCCATCGACGGCGACGCGACCCGGTTCGCCGACCGCGCGCCCTCGACGCCCGGCGTCGAATCGGTGACGCTCTCGGGGGCCAAGCGGCGACGGACGTACGCACTCGTCGAGAACCGGCCGCTGTCGATGCCGATGTTCGACGCGATACACGACGCCAGCACTCGGCTCGGCATCGTCGTCCTCAAGCCGCTCATCTATCGCGACGGCACGGTTTCCTGTCGCGTGGTCGGCGAAGCGGGGCCGCTGCAGGACGCCCTCGACGACGCGCCAGCGCCCATCGACGTACGGCTGGACAGCATCGGCGCCGTCAGCGATGGACTGGCGCAGCCGGCGTCCAAGCTCAGCGAGCGTCAGCGCCAGGCCGTGAAGACGGCCCTCGCCCTGGGATATTACGACCGGCCTCGCGGTGCGACCCACGAGGACGTGGCCGCCGAACTGGAGTGTGCCCCCGCGACGGTCAGCGACCACCTCCAGCGCGCCGAGGCGAAACTCGTCCGTGCTGTCATGGACGACTTCGGACCGACAGTCTAACGCCCGTAGCGGTCGGCGTGGCGCGGACAGAAGTCGGTGCCGCGCAACTGGGCGTCGACGACGCCGGGCTGGCGATGGGGGTTGTGGAGCCGACAGCCCTCGTCCTCGCAGAATGCCTCGCCGGTGTCGAGGTAGTGGTACGCCTGCAGGACGTAGCCCGTCAGCGCGTCGGTCGTGCGCGGGTCGTCGGCCACGAGGAAGTCGCCCTCGACCTCGGTTTCGAGCACCTCGCGGGGCGGCGCGTCGCCGGAGAGGAGGGCGTGTTTCTGCTGTTCCTTGTAGTACGCCTCGGGCTTGGCGGGCGCTTCGTACAGCCCCGGCACGGAGACAATGGCGGGCTGGCCGAGGACGGTCACGCGCTTGTGCCAGCGGCCGTCGTGGTCGCCCCAGGTCCCGACCACGCGGTCCAGCAGCGGGACGTGGAGGTGGTCGAGCGAGCGTTCGTCGGCGGGGAGTCGCTCGTGGAGCGCGCGCTGGACCGCCAGCCCGTCGTAGATGACGCCGCCGGCGCGCTCGGGCGAGTCCAGCGCCCGCTCCTCGTAGCGGACGATGCCCAGCATCGTGTTGCCCGTCTCCCGGTCGTGGGGCGAGAGCACGCGGGCCTCCGCGAACGATTCGGCGAGGTCCGAGTCGCCGTGCAGCGAGAGGAACCGATCCCGGACGGCGACGGCGGCATCGACGCGCTCGTCGAGCCACGCGGCGATCGCGTCTGCGTCGACCGCGGCCGTCGGCGCGCGGTACAGCGTGACGGACTCCATCGTATCGGCCGGTGGTATCGCTGAGTGATACCGTTTTCGCTCCCGCGTTTCTGTCCCGGCAGAGACTGGCGCAGTGGCATCCCCTGGTCTGGGATGACGGCGAGGCGGCGACAGGCGAGTGTGACGACCGCACGGATCCGGGCGTCGGAAGGCCAGCGGCGTCAGGCGGGGGATTCGTGGGGCAGTTCGGTGAGACCGCCTTCGAGCGCGTCGAGGAAGTCCGTGATCGACCAGTCCGAGGTACCGTCGGTACAGGGGTAGACGCCGAGCAGTTCGTCTCCCTCGTAGGCGGCGGCGACCAGCATCGGGGTGCGGAGCACCTCCTTGCTCCCGCCGACGAGCAGCGACGACGTGCGCGTCTCGAACGGCGGACGGAGGCTCAGGCCCCGCTCGCTCGCCCAGGTCTCGTAGCGCTCGACGGTGTCGAGAACGTCGCTGTGTACGCTGTGCTCCGACACGGCGATTTCCTCGGGCCAGGTCTGGATCTCCACGTCGTCGAGGACGCCCGCGGCACGGAGTTCGGTGAGTCGATCGATGACCGTCGTTCGCGGCCCACAGACCGGCCGACGACTCCACAGGCGGACCGTGACGGTGCCGGCTTCGACGTCGTCGAAGGGATCGTCGTCCGTCCGCTGCATCTTCTCAGGCATGGGTGGTAATTACACGCACTTTCTACCCGCTATAGCATAATTGTTGGTGTTAGTGCAATATTAGTGTCTGAATGTTCATTCTTGGCGGTGAAAATAGCCTAAATGTAAACTGCCAGAGGGCGGCACGGCGACGTGCCGCGACCGGGCCGTCCGTCGCGCGACGGCTGTGGGCTCAGTCGTCCGCGGGCGTCGCGGCGTCGCGGCTCGTGATGTCGACGGGGTCGGCGTCGACCTCCAGTTCGTCGAGCGCGACCTGGGCGGCGCGCTTGCCGGAGACGAGCATCGCGCCGAACGTCGGGCCCATGCGCGGGAGGCCGTACGTCGTCGCCGTGGCCATGCCCGTGACGACGAGGCCGTCGTGGGCGAGGCCGGTGTGCTCGACGACGGCGTCCTCGCTCTCGCCGACCCACATCGAGTCGTGGCCGGGCGAGTCGTGGCCGGGCGCGCCGTAGGTGTCGTCGCTCGTCTGGTCCATGCCGGAGTTGGACTTCGCGTCCTCGATGCCCGGGGCGTTCAGGACGCCGCGCTCGTCGAGTTTCTTGACGGCCATCGCGTCGTGGCCCGTCGCGTCGATGACGAGGTCCGCCTCGACGGCGATGGGGTCGACGCAGGTGATCTCGCGGGGCAGCGCGTGGACCGGCGTCCAGTTCATGACGATGCCGCCGACGCGGTGGTCCTCGCGGATGACGATGTCGGTGAACTCCGTCATGTTCTGCATCTTCGCGCCGGCGTCGCAGGCGGCCTTGATGAGGCCCGAACAGGCCTCCGGGCCGTTGGCGACGTAGAGGCCGTCGCTGTCCTTGGACTGCTTGTAGTCCACGTCGAGTTCGGAGAGGACCTGCTGGGCCGGGTCGCGCACCGTGACCTTGTTCATCAGGAAGCCGCCGAGCCAGAACCCGCCGCCGAGGTAGTTGTTCTTCTCGACGACCATCGTCTGGACGCCGCGCTCCGAGAGTTCCTTCGCGGCCATCAGCCCCGAAGGACCGCCCCCGACGATGATGACGTCGGAGTCGGAAAAGTCCATGAACTCCTCGGTCCACTCCTGGCCGATCGCGCGGGTCACTTCCGCCTCGCCAACGTCGCTGAACTGGTCGAAGTCGCTCATACCACTTAGTGATATTTTGTGGTGGTACAAAGTCGTTCTGATGCGGCGCGTCGCTCGCGCGGCCGGGCCGGCCGCCATTACGTATAAACCCACCCCCACACGGTGGTTTCAGGACTAACGGCCGAACAGGGGTAGTGTGTGGTAATGTCTACCGAAACCGGCGGGACGTACACGGTCGACACGGAACCGAGCGCCAGAGACATCGACGACATCGATCTCCACGAGTACGACGCGCGGCCGGTGGTGAAGTTCCTCGTCGCCTTCCTCGTCGGCGGCGTGTTCTTCCTCCTGCCCGTGCCCTATCAGGGCGAGGTCACGGTACCGTTCGACATCGTCGTCAGCGCGGTCACCGAGACGTTCCCGACCGCCGTCGGCGTCTACTCGCTTGCGATCATCGCCGCGGGCGGGGTACTGACGACGCTGGCGATGGTCGGCGACGAGGACGTCGCGGGCTACGACCTGTCGTACTTCGAGACCTCGGGCGTCTTCTGGGCGCTCCGGGTCGCCGGCCTGCTGCTCGCGCCCGTGATGTTTCTCAAGCTCGGCCCCGAGTGGCTCCACACGCCGGGCACCGGCGGCCTGATGTGGGGGACGCTCGTCTACAGCGTCGGCGTCATCATCCCCATCGGCGCTGTCTTCATCACCATCTTCGTCGAACTCGGCGGCCTGGAGTTCGTCGGGACGCTCGCCCGCCCCGTCATGCGCCCGCTGTTCAAGGTGCCCGGCCGGGCTGCGCTCGACAGCCTCGCCTCGTGGGTCGGCTCCTACAGCGTCGGCCTCTACGTGACGCGGAACGTCTTCGAACAGGGCGGCTACCACAAGCGCGACGTGTTCACCATCGCGACGTGCTTCTCGACGGTGTCCATCGGCTTCGTCGGCGTCGTCGCCGCCACGCTGGAGATGCTGCCCCAGTTCCCGCTGATCTTCGGCGCGTACTTCCTCTGTGTCGTCGTCACCGGGGCCATCCTCGTCCGTCTCCCGCCCATCTCGACGATGCCGGAGGAGTACATCGCCGAGCCGGACCCGGAGGTCGCGTTCTCCGGGTCGCCGACGGACTACGTCAGGCTCGCGATCAGCGAGGCCGTCGGGAAGGCCGCGGAGGGCGAGACGTTCGCGCAGGCGGCGAAGCGCGGCTTCGTCGACGGGCTGAAGCTGACGAGTCTCATTCTCGGTACCATCCTCGCAGTCGGCCTCGCGGCCACGCTCCTGTCGGCGCACACGCCGGTGTTCGACATCCTCGGTCGCCCGCTGACGCCGATCATCGCGGCGCTCGGCATCCCGAACGCCGAGGTGGTCGCGCCCGCGACCATCGTCGGCATCACCGAGATGTACGTCCCTGTCCTGCTGGTGACCGAGACGGCGACGAAGGCGAAGTTCTTCGTCGGCGTCCTCGCCGTCTCCCAGCTCATCTTCTTCTCCAGCGTCGGCCCGATGATGATGGACATGTTCAGCGACGTCCCCATCCGCTTCCGTGACCTCGTCGCGCTGTTCGTCATGCGGACGGTCATCCTCGTCCCGCTCGTCGCCGGCATCACCCACGCGCTGGCCGCGCTGGGCTTCCTATAGGTACTCCACCAGCGCCTCGGCCAGCTTCTTCTCCGCCCGTCGCAGGTGGTCCTCCGCGGTTCGGCGCTGCACGCCCACGCGCTCCGCGACGGCCTCGGTCGTCGTCTCGCGGGGCAGTTCGTAGTACCCGTCCTCGTACGCCGCCAGGAACACCTCGCGCTGGCGCGGCGAGAGGTCCGGGAGCACCGCGCCGACCGTCAGCAGCGGGGCGTCCGGCGTCACCGACTGCACCTCGCGCTTGGACTCGACCGTCACGTCGAACTCGGCGGCCAGCGAGCGGTACACCCCCGACAGCGAGTCGGCGCTGAGCGCCAGCGCCCGGACCAGCTTCCCGCCCTCCGCGTACTTCAGCGGCGGGACGAGCAGACACCCCTCGCTCGCCAGGTAGCGCTCGACGTTGTTGTCGAGGTGGGATTTCAGGCAGTCCTCGGTGACGAGCACCTGTTCGTCGCCCTTCTCCAGGCGCTCGCCGATACCGACCGTCTCGCGCACCTCGGCGAGCACGGCGTCCGCGTCGCGGCCGCTGACGTGCAGCAGGTCGCTGTGGTCGTTGCACCACAGCTCGACGACGGTCCCGGTCCCGTCCGTCGCCGCCTCGTAAGCTCCGTCGCCGTACACCCGGAACACCGCCTCGTACATAGCTATCGTTTCACAGGGATATTTAAAAACACTTCCGAGCGGTGCGGGGTCGCTATCACGCTCGCGACCCTTTGTCGTGGTATGGCACAGCAGTCAGCACCCGACGACGCGAACGGCATCGGCACTCCCTCCGAGCAGTGGCGCGAGTACCGGGGCGCGCCCACCGGGACGGACATCGAGTGCGAGGGGTGGCGACAGGAGGCCGCCCTCCGGATGCTGAACAACAATCTCGACCCCGAGGTGGGCGAGCGGCCCGAGGACCTCGTCGTCTACGGCGGTACCGGCCGCGCGGCCCGCTCGTGGGACGCCTACGACGCGATCATGGACGAACTCCGGGACCTCGGCGACACCGAGACGCTGCTGGTCCAGAGCGGCAAGCCGGTCGGCCGCTTCGAGACCCACGAGCGAGCGCCCCGCGTCCTCATCGCCAACTCCAACCTCGTCGGGAAGTGGGACACCTGGGAGCACTTCCACGAACTCGAAGCGAAGGGCCTCATCATGTACGGCCAGATGACCGCGGGCTCGTGGGCCTACATCGGCACCCAGGGCATCATCCAGGGGACCTACGAGACGCTGGCCGCCCTCGCGCGCGAGCACTACCCGGGCAACGACGGCCTGCGCGGGAAAATCGTCGTCACCGGCGGCCTCGGCGGGATGGGCGGCGCACAGCCGCTCGCGGTGACGATGAACCACGGCGTCTGCATCGCCGCCGAGGTCGACGAGGAGCGCATCGACCGCCGCATCGAGACGGGCTACTGCCAGGAGAAGACCGACGACTTGGACGAGGCCATCGAGCGCGCCCGCGAGGCCGCCGACAACGGCGAGCCCTACAGCGTCGGCGTCCACGCGAACGCCGCCGACATGCTGGAGGCGATGCTCGAACGGGACTTCGTTCCGGACGTGGTCACCGACCAGACCAGCGCCCACGACGAACTCGAGGGCTACTACCCGTCGGGCCACACCGTCGCGGAGGCCGACGCCCTCCGCGAGCGTGACCCCGAGACCTACGTCGAGGAGAGCCTCGACACGATGGAGCGCCACGTCGATGGCATCCTCGAGATGCAAGAGCGCGGCGCGATCGCCTTCGAGTACGGCAACAACATCCGGGGGCAGGTCGAAGACCACCGCGACCTCGACGCGGCCTTCGACTTCCCCGGCTTCGTCCCGGCGTACATCCGCCCGCTGTTCTGCGAGGGGAAGGGGCCCTTCCGCTGGGCCGCGCTCTCGGGAAACCCCGCGGACATCCACCGGACCGACGAGGCCGTCAAGGAGTTGTTCCCAGAAAAGGACGACCTGCACCGCTGGATCGACCTCGCACAGGAGCGGGTGTCGTTTCAGGGCCTCCCCTCGCGCGTGTGCTGGCTCGGCTACGCGACCGAGGACGGCCTGACCGAGCGCGCCCGCTTCGCCCTGCGCATCAACGAACTGGTCGCCGACGGCGAGATCTCCGCGCCCGTCGTCGTCACGCGCGACCACCTCGACGCCGGGAGCGTCGCCTCGCCGAACCGCGAGACGGAGGCGATGAAGGACGGGTCCGACGCGGTCGCGGACTGGCCCATCCTGAACGCCCTGCTGAACTGCGCGGCCGGCGCGGACATCGTCAGCGTCCACGACGGCGGCGGCGTGGGCATCGGCAACGCCCTGCACACCAACAACCACGTCGTCCTCGACGGGTCCGACCTCGCCGCCGAGAAGGCCCGGCGCGTGTTCACCACGGACCCCGGCATGGGCGTGATCCGCCACGCCGACGCCGGCTACGAGGTCGCCGAGGACGTGGCCGACGCCCACGGCGTGGCCGTCCCGATGCGCGACCGCGAGGACGAGCGCGAGCGATGACGGGACTGACCGACCCCGCGCCGTGGGAGGGGCCGTCGAGCGACCCGAACGACGAGCAGTTCGGCGACGTGGTCGAGGCGGCCGACCTCGACAGCGCCGGCGAGTACGACGCCGTGCTGGTGGGCGAACCCTACGACGGAGCCGTCATCGGTCGCCCGGGTGCGCGAGAGGGGCCGGCGGCCATCCGCCGCGAACTCGCCGGGACGAAGACCCACCACGTCGAGCGCGGCGCGGTCGACTCCGTCGCGGACCTCGGCGACGTGGAGATTCCGCCCGGCGGCGTCGAGCGCGTCCAGAACGCCGTCCGATCGGTGACCACCGATATCCACGCGACGAACACCGTGCCCGTGTTCCTCGGCGGCGACAACTCCCTGACGGTCCCCAACGCCGCGCCCCTGTTGACGCACTCGACCGTGGGGGCGATCAGCTTCGACGCGCACCTCGACTGCCGGGCGGTCCGGGACGCCCCGACCAGCGGGACGCCGTACCGACAGCTCCACCGCGCCGGCCTCGACACGCTGGCCGTCGTCGGCGCGCGCCACTTCGAGACCTCGACGGCGTACCACGACTACCTCGCCGAGCAGGGCGGGCGCGTCCTGCCGCCAGACGCCGTGGGCGGTGACCCGCTCGGCGCGGTCGACGAGGCGCTGGCCGCGCTGGGCGACGTGGACGCCGTCTACGTCAGCCTCGACCTCGACGTGCTGGAGGCGGCGGCCGCGCCCGGCGTGAGCGCGCCGACACCCGGCGGCCTCACGACTCGAGAGCTGTTTCGGATGCTCGGCCGCGTGGCCGGCGACCCCCGCGTGGCGGGCTTCGAGGTCGTCGAGTGCGCGCCGCCGCTGGACGACGGGACCCGGACGGCCCGCGTCGGTGCCCGCGCCGTCGCGCACTTCCTCTCCGGACTGGGGGCGGCCCGATGACCGGCCTCGACGCCGTGGTCCACGGCGCGAACGAACTCGTGGTCGGCCCGGACGAGCGCGGCCGCGGCCTCGAAACCGTCTCGGACGGCGCGCTCGCCGTGGTCGACGGGTCGGTGGCCGCCGTCGGGCCGACCGAGGAGGTGACGCGGGAGTACCCGCCGGAGAACGCCGCCACCGCCGTCGACGCGAGCGGGCGGGCCGTCCTGCCGGGATTCGTCGACCCGCACACCCACGCGCTGTTCGCCGGGGACCGCTCCGACGAGTTCGCCGCGAAACTGCGCGGGAAGTCCTACCAGGACATCCTCGCCGAGGGCGGGGGCATCCTCCGGACGGTCCGCGCCGTCAGGGAGGCCGACGACGAGACGCTCCTCTCGAACCTCCTCGGCCATCTCGATACGATGCTCGCCCACGGGACGACGACGGTGGAGGTGAAGTCTGGCTACGGCCTCGACACCGAGACGGAGCTTCGGATGCTGCGGGTCGCCGAGCGCGCGGACGACGCCCACCCGGTCGACGTGGTGCCGACCTTCATGGGCGCACACGCCGTGCCGGAGGGCCGCGACGCCGACGAGTACGTCGACGAGGTCGTCGACGAGCAGATACCGGCCGTCGAATCGCAGGGGATCGCCGAGTTCTGCGACGTGTTCTGCGAGGAGGGCGTCTTCTCCGTCGCGCAGTCCCGCCGCGTCCTCGACGCGGGGCGGGAGGCCGGGCTGACGCCGAAGGTCCACGCCGAGGAACTGGCGCATCTCGGCGGGACCCAGTTGGCGGCCGAACTCGGGGCCGCGAGCGCCGACCACCTCCTGCACGCCACTGACGACGACATCGCGGCGCTGGTCGAGGCGGGCGTGACGCCCGTTCTCCTGCCCGGGACGGCGTTCGGCCTCGGAGCCGAGTACGCCGACGCCGAGGCGTTCCTCGACGCCGGTGCGCCCGCGGCCGTCGCGACGGACTTCAATCCGAACTGCCACAGCCACAGCGTGGGGTTCGCGCTGTCGCTGTCCTGCGTCGAGATGGGGCTGACGCCGGCCGAGGCGCTGATCGCCGGGACGCGCAACGCCGCGCTCGCGCTCGACCGCACCGACGGTCTCGGAACGCTCCGCGCGGGCGCGCCGGGCGACGCGCTCGTGCTCGACGCGCCGACGCACGTCCACGTCCCCTACCAGTACGGGACGAACGTCGTCGACACCGTCCTCAAGGGCGGCGCGGTCGTCGCAGAGAGCGGTACCCCAACGTATCAGTCCTCGGGGCCGTAGTGGGTAGCATGCCAGACGACACCACGGCCGAGGTCGTCCTCGACGGGGAATCGCTCTCCCCCGCCGACGTGGTCGCCGTCGCGCGGGACGACGCGACCGTCGCGATCGCCGACGCGGCCCGCGAGGAGATCCGGGCGTCCCGCGAGCGCGTCGAGAGCGTCCTGGGGAGCGGCGAGGCGGTGTACGGCGTCAACACCGGCTTCGGCGACCTCGTGGACGAGCGAATCCCGGCCGACGAACTCGAAGCCCTCCAAGCGAACCTCCTGCGGAGCCACGCCGCCGGCGTCGGCCGCGAACTCACTCGCGAGGAGGTCCGCGCGGCGACGGTGGCCCGCGCGAACACGCTCGCGAAGGGCTACTCCGGCGTCCGCGAGGCGGTGGTGGACCTGCTGGTGGCGATGCTGAACGCTGGCGTCACGCCCGTCGTCCCCTCGCGGGGCAGCCTCGGCGCGAGCGGCGACCTCGCGCCCCTCGCCCACCTCTCGCTGGTCTGCATCGGGGAGGGCGAGGCAGACGTCGACGGCGAGCGACTCGACGGCGCTGACGCGCTCGCGGCCGCCGGACTGGAGCCGGTGACCCTGCGGGCCAAGGAGGGACTGGCGCTCGTCAACGGGACGCAGGTGACGGTCGGCCTGGCCGCGCTCGCCCTCGTTGACGCCGAGCGGCTGGTGAGCGCCGCCGACGTGGCCGGCGCGCTCTCGACGGAGGTGACGCTGGCCTCGACGGTCCCGTCCCACGAGGCCGTCAGCGCCGTGCGGCCCCACGCGGGCCAGGCCGCGAGCGCGCGGAACGTCCGCCGCCTCACCGCCGACTCCGACGTGGTCGAGTCCCACCGGAACTGCGACCGCGTGCAGGACGCCTACTCCTTCCGCTGTCTCCCGCAGGTCCACGGCGCGGTCCGTGACGCCGTCTCGCACCTCCGCGAGGCCGTCGAAGTCGAACTCAACAGCGCGACTGACAATCCGCTGGTGTTCGCCCGCGATCGAGTCGACGACCGGGCCTCGGGGACCGACAGCGCGGCCGTGCTCTCGGGCGGAAACTTCCACGGCGCGCCGCTCGCGCTCCGCCTCGACTACCTCGTGAGCGCGCTCACCGAACTCGCCGCCATCTCGGAGCGCCGCGTCGACAGGCTGCTCAATCCGAACCTCCAGGAGTCCCACCTCCCGCCGTTTCTCACGGCCGACAGCGGCGTCCGCTCGGGCTACATGATCGCCCAGTACACCGCCGCGGCGCTGGTCAACGAGTGCCGGTCGCTCGGCCGCCCCTCGATGGACAACACGCCCGTCAGCGGCAATCAGGAGGACCACGTCAGCATGAGCGCGCAGTCGGCCCTGTTCGCCCGGCGCGCGGTCCGAAACGTCGCGTCCGTCCTCGGCGTCGAACTCTGCTGCGGGGCGCAGGCGGCCGAGTTCGTCGACGACGGCCTCGCCCTCGGCGTCGGGTCGGCGGCGGCCTACGACGCCGTCCGCGAGGTCGTCCCGCCGCTGACCGAGGACCGGCCGGTCCACGATGACATCGAGGCCGCGAGCGCTCTCGCCGAGTCGGCGGCGTTCGCGGGCCGCGTGGCGGCGGCGCTCGACGGCGACCTTGAGTGAGGCGGACGACCGTCCCGCGGCGGCCGCCGCGGTCCCCGCTCACCGACTGCGTCCGAGGTCCGCCGTATCGTCGGCCCGCTGGTAGCGCTCCCGGTCGTCCCAGTCGGCGATGCTCGAATGCGTCTCCCGGGCGGCGGTTTCGAGGTGTTCCTGTGCGATCTCCGAGCCGTCCCGGAAGGCGTGTCTGGCGGCGTCCTCGACCAGCAGTTCGAGGTCGCTCGCGGCGTAGCCCGCGCTCAGTCCGGCGACGGCCGCGCGGTCGATGTCGTCCGCCACCGGGCGGTCGCGGAGGTGAATATCGAGGATCGCCGCCCGCGCCTCGGCGTCCGGCGGCGGCACCTCCACGCGCTCGTCGAACCGGCCCGAGCGGCGCAGCGCCGCGTCGATGTCCTCGACGAAGTTCGTCGCCGCGACCGCGACCACGTCCTCCTCGGCCGCGCCCTCCAGTTCGGTGAGCAGCTGGTTCACGAGCTGCTGTTCGCTCGCGTTCATCGAGCCGCGACGCGACCCGGCGATGCCGTCGATCTCGTCGACGAACAGCACGCACGGCGCGTTCGCGCGGGCGATCTCGAACACCTCGGCGACGTTGCGCGCCGGCTCGCCCATCCACTTGCTCGTCACGTCCGCGGGGCTGATCTCGACGAAGCTGTGGCCGAGTTCGCCGGCCAGCGCGCCCGCCAGGTGGGTCTTCCCGCAGCCCGGCGGGCCGTACAACAGCAGGCCGGAGAGCACGTCGATGCCGTACTCGTCGTAGGCGTCGGCGTTCTCGATGGGGTCGACGACGGCATCGCGGAGCCGCGCCTTCAGGTCGCCCATTCCGCCCACGTCGTCGAAGTCGCGTCCCGGGTCTGGTTCGACGAGCGAGGCGGCCTGCAGGTCGACGCCGTCCGGTTGGACGACGCCGTCCCCGGCCACCGTCTCGGGGTCGACCCAGTCCGCGATGCTGGTGTCGATGTCCCGGGCGGCCCGCAGGAGGTGGGCCGTCCCGATGGGGGCGTCCTCTCGTAGCGCGTGGCGCGCGGCGTCGTCCGCCACGAGTTCCACGTCGCTGGCGGCGAAGCCGGCCGTCTCCTCGACGACGGGACCGTGGTCGAGGTCGGTCTCCGTCGGCCGCCCTGCGAGGTGGATGTCGAGGATCTGCCGGCGGGCCTCGGCGTCCGGCGGCGGCACCTCTACGCGCTCGTCGAACCGGCCCGAGCGGCGGATCGCGCCGTCCACATCCTCGACGAGGTTCGTCGCGCCCAGGACCACCACGTCGTCCTCGGCGATTCCCTCCAGTTCGGTGAGCAGTTGGTTCACGAGCTGTTGCTCGCTGCTGTTCATGTTGCTGTCGCCGTCGCGCGCGCCGGCGACGCCGTCGATCTCGTCGATGAACAGCACGCATGGGGCGTTCGCGCGGGCGATCTGGAACAGCTCCTCGACCTTCTGGGCGGGCTCGCCCATGTACTTGCTCGTCACGTCCGCGGGGCTGACCTCGACGAAGGCGTGGTCGACCTCGCCCGCCAGCGCGCCGGCGACGTGGGTCTTGCCACAGCCCGGCGGGCCGTGCAGGAGGACGCCGTTGACGACGCCGATACCGTACTCCTCGAAGGTCTCGGGGTCCTGTAGCGGCCGGACGACCTTGTGGTTGAGCGTCTCCAGCAGGTCGGACATTCCGCCCACGTCGGCGAAGCTCCGCGAGGGGTTCGGGTCGACCAGCCGCTCGGCCCGCAGGTCGACGCCGTCGGGCTGGACCACGCTGTCCTCGTCCGAGGGGCGTTCGTGGTCGACGGTCGGCGCGCCGTCACCGCGGTCCGGCGCGGTCCCGTCGCGTCGCCCGCGGGCGTCCCGGCCGGCCGACTCGTCTGTCTCGGTGGCCCCTTCGATGCGCTCGCGGATGTTCCGTTCGAGCCGGTCGGGGTTCACGTCGTAGCCGTACTCGGCGAGCCGTCGCGGGTCGGCGCTGAGGAACTGCGAGAGCCACGCGTGGCGCTTCAGGTCCTCGACAGGTGCCGAGGGGTCCCGGAACGTGACGAGCTTCACCTCCTCGCGGTCCGGCGTGTGGTACTCGGCGAGCCAGAACGGGAGGTACAGCCGGTCGACGCTCGTCACCGCGTCGAAGCCGTCCGGGTCGAAGTCGCCGGGGAGCCCGTAGGACTCCCGGAGCTTCCGCAGGAACACGTTCGCTGTCCCCGAGGCGGCCGTCCGCCGCTGGTCGCGGTACTCCGAGACGCGCCGGGGCAGCAGCGACCGCGCCTCGTCGTCGGTCACCTGGAACTGGAGCAGGACGGACCGGCCGAGCGCCGGGTCGCCGATGCCGAAGTCGTAGTCGGCGGTGGCGCGCCGGACCACGTCCTCGGTCCCGTCGGCGTACTGGGCGACGGCCCGGTCGTTGTCGGTCCAGAGGCCGTCGAGCAACGCCGTCGCCCGCTTTTCCTCCGTCCCGAACAGCTTGCCCTTCCCCGTCTCGTAGGCGTACTCGACGGCGAACACCGGGTAGAACACGCGGTGGAGGCGTTCGAGTTCCTCGCGCTCCCCGAACTCCGTCAGCGTCCGCTCGTCGAGTTCGGCCCGGACGGTGTCCTCGTCGGGGAGCCGGCGGTCGGCGTAGACGTACGGCGGCAGGCTCATTCCAGGTCGCCCTCGCGGATGGTGCGCTCCGCGTCGGCGCGGGCGCTGTCGGCGTCGAAGCCCTCGATTGCGGCCCGCTGGGCCTCGGCGTCGCCCCGGAGGTCCCGGGCGTGTTCGGTCACGTTCGGGACCGCTCGGATGATGTTGTCGACGATGGGGACGGCCGCGACCTCGGCCGAGCGGCTCCGCGGATTGAGGTCGACGACGAGTTCGGTCTTGCCCATCTCGCCCAGCGCCTCGGCGCGGTCGCCGTCCTCCAGCGGGACCAGCACCACGTCGGCGTCGCCGATGCCGTCGGCGTCGACCTTCGCGCGCTCGTGGTCCAGCCCGGGGATGCGGCCGTCGGCGGTCAGTCCCTTCACGTCGCTCGCGCCGTGCTCGCGGAGGTACTCGGCGATGGCCTCGATCCGCTCCTCCGTGCGATTGAACAGATTCACTTCGAGGTCCGCACCGGTCACTTCGGCCAGTTCGACCAGTTCGCCGGGGACCAGCGCGGCGGCGTTGCCGTTGACGGAAATCACGGCGTGGTCGGCCGAGAGGAGGTATGCGGCGGCGGCCCGCTCGGCGCGGTCGGCGCTGTCGATGGTCCGCTCGCCGAGCAGGTAGTCGAAGGCCTCGCCGCGGCCCTGGGCGATGAGGCCCTGTCGGGACGTGATGCCGCGGTCGACGCCGGCCTCGATGCGGTGGCGGGTCAGCAGCGATTCGTAACGGGGGTGACTTTGGGGGACCTCCACGTCGTCACTCATGACTTCAGGTGGGAGACCCCCGTACAAAAGTCGCCCGTCGGGATCGCGAACCGTGGTCCGGAAAAGGTTATCCCGAGGTCGACACAATGCCGTGCCATGGAGACCCGACAGGCGTTGCTCGTCGACGCGTTCGCCGCCGAACCGACGGTCGGGACGCCGGCCGGCGTCGTGCCGGACGCGGCGGGACTGACAGACGACCAGCTGCGGGCCGTCGCCAACGAACTGGGGGCGCGGGCGACGGCGTTCGTGCTGCCGGCCGAGGGGGCCGACCGACGGCTCCGCTTTTTCACGCCGACCGGGGAGGTCGAGCGGTCGGCCACGGCGACGGTCGCCGCCCACGCGGCGCTGTCCGAGCGCGGACTCGCCGAGGCGGGCGAGTGGACGGTCGCCACCGGCGACGGCGTGGTCGACGGGGAGACGAAGGAGGACGGAACGGTGTGGGTCGACCTGGGCCGCGCCGCGGTGACCGAGGTCGACCTCGGGTACGACGAGGTGGCAGCGGCCCTGGGCGTCGACCCGGCGGCACTACAGGACGTTGGAGCGGACCTCCCGCTCGCGACGGCCGACGCCGGCGAGTCCTGGCTCGCCGTCCCGGTCAACTACTTCGAGCACCTGAGCGGGCTGTCGGTGGACGCCGCCGCCGTCGACGACCTGTGCGACGCCGTCGACGCCGACGGCGTGTACCCGTTCACCTTCGACACGGTGGGCGGCGACGCGACCCGCCGGTCGACGCTGCACGGGCGAGCCTTCCGGGCCGGTGCTGGCGGGACCGAAGACCCGATTCTCGGCAGCGCGGCGGGGGCGGTCGCGGCGTTCGTCCGCCGCCGCGGCGCGCTCGATTCCACCATCGAACAGGTCGTCGTCGAGGGGGGACACTTCCGGGACCGGCCCGGGACGGTGTCGGTCGACACCGACGGCGACGAGGTGTGGGTCGGCGGCCGCGGCGCGACGGCGCTGGACGGGTCCGTCTCGGTCCCCGACCCCAGCGACGACGACATCATCGAGGTCTGAGCGGCGAGCGGAGACGCCGTCGAGAGGGGCTGGTTCACTCGCTATCGAGTGAATTCGAGTGCTGTCGAGAGCCAGACCGGAAGGTCCTTACTTGTCGTTGGAGATGATACAGGTGAGTCCATGCCAACACTGTGGCTCGACGAGATAGGTGCCGACGACCTCGAGCGGGTCGGCGGCAAGGCGGCGTCTCTCGGAGAACTGACCGGGGCGGGCCTGCCCGTTCCGTCGGCGTTCGTCGTCACTGCCGACACGTATCGGTCGTTCATCGAAGCAACCGGGATCGACGAGGAACTCTTCGAGACCGTCGACATCGACAGCGACGACTCGCAGGCGCTGGCCGAGGCGGCCGAGCGCGCCCAGGAACTGATCCTCGAAACTGACACCCCGCCGTCGGTCCGCGAGGACCTGCTGGCCGCCTACGACGAGATGGGCGACGAGGACGTGGCGGTCCGCTCCTCGGCGACGGCCGAGGACCTCCCCGACGCCTCCTTCGCCGGGCAACAGGAGACGTACCTCAACGTCTCGCGCGCCGACCTCCTCCAGCGCGTCAAGGAGTGCTGGGCGTCGCTGTTCACCCAGCGGGCCATCTACTACCGCAACGAGAACGGCTTCGCCCACGACGCCGTCGACATCGCCGTCGTCGTCCAGCAGATGGTCGACGCGGAGAAGTCCGGCGTCATGTTCACGAGCCACCCCTCGACGGGCGGCCCGACGGCGATCTTGGAGGCCGCGTGGGGGCTCGGCGAAGCGGTCGTCTCCGGCGCCGTCTCGCCCGACAACTACGTCGTCGACCGCGAGAGCGGCGAGATCGAGGAAGTCACCGTCGCCGACAAGAAGGTGATGTGCGTCCGCGGCGACGACGGCGAGACCATCGAGCGCGCCGTCCCCGATGACAAGCGCAACGAGCGCGTCCTCTCCGACGAGGAGATCCACCGCCTCATCGAGGTCGGCGAGCGCGTCGAGGACCACTACGACACGCCCCAAGACGTGGAGTGGGCGATCTACGAGGACGAGGTGTACCTGCTCCAGTCGCGACCGATCACCACCATCGACGAGAGCGCTGAGAGCGCCGACGCGTCCGCCGACGCGGAGAGCCAGCCCGACGGCACCGACTCCGGCGTCGCCGACGGCGGCTCGATGCAGAGCCAGTCCGAGCCGGTCAGGATCTCGGGCATCGGGTCCGCGCCTGGCCGCGTCACCGGCGTCGTCCGCATCGTCGACAAGCTCGACAACCTCGACAAGGTCGAGGACGGCGACATCATCGTCGCCGAGATGACGACGCCCGACATGGTGCCGGCGATGAAACGCGCCAACGGCATCGTCACCGACGAGGGCGGGATGACGAGTCACGCCGCCATCGTCTCGCGCGAACTCGGCGTCCCGGCCGTCGTCGGAGCCGAGGACGCGACCGAGAAGCTCCGCGACGGCGAGACCGTCACCCTCGACGGCGAACGGGGCACGGTCGAGAAGGGGGCCGAGGTCCCCCAGACAGCAGATGAGGAGGACGAGGAACCGGTCCAGCAGCACTCGCCGGTCAAGCCGATGACCGGGACCGAGGTCAAGGTCAACGTCTCCATCCCGGAGGCCGCCGAACGCGCCGCCGCAACGGGGGCCGACGGCGTCGGCCTGCTGCGCACCGAGCACATGGTCCTCTCGACGGACAAGACGCCCTCGCGGTACGTCGAGGACCACGGCGAGCGAGCCTACATCGACGAGATCGTCGACGGCGTCCGCTCGGTCGCCGAGGCGTTCTACCCGCGACCCGTCCGCGTCCGAACGCTCGATGCCCCCTCCGACGAGTTCCGCCAGCTTGAGGGCGGCGAGGACGAGCCCAGCGAGCACAACCCGATGCTCGGCTACCGCGGCATCCGCCGCTCGCTCGACCGGCCCGGCGAATTCAAGCTCGAACTCCGCGCCTTCGAGCGGCTGTACGACCTCGGCTACGACAACGTCGAACTGATGCTCCCCCTGGTCACCGACGCCGAGGACATCCTGCGGGCGAAGGCGCTCATGCAAGAGGTCGGCATCGACCCCGAGAAGCGCGACTGGGGCGTCATGGTCGAGACGCCGGCGAGCGCACTCTCCATCGAGGAGATCTGCGAGGCCGGCGTCGACTTCGTCTCCTTCGGGACGAACGACCTGACCCAGTACACGCTCGCCGTCGACCGCAACAACGGCAACGTCGCCGACCGCTTCGACGAACTGCACCCCGCCGTCCTCGAACTCATGAGCCAGGTCATCGGGACCTGCCGCGAGCACGACGTGTCGACGAGCATCTGCGGGCAGGCGGCCTCGAAGCCACAGATGGTGAACTTCCTCGTCGACGAGGGCGTCACCTCCATCTCGCCGAACATCGACGCCGTTCGCGACGTGCAACACGAGGTCAAGCGCGTCGAACAGCGCCTCCTGCTGGAATCGATTCGGTAATCGAGACGGTCGCGGACAGCAGACTTTTCCTGCTCTTTGCCGTCGTTCGGGTATGACTGCAGACCCGACATCGACGGCCAAGGGGATCAGCTCCGGCGTCTCCTACATCCCGTTCGGGATTCCGGGGCTGGACGGCCACGTCAGGGGCATCCCGACCGGGAGCACGGTCCTGCTGGCGGGGGCGTCCGACGCCGGCGGCGACGCCTTCACCTACACCAGCCTCGCGACGCTGATGCTCGCGAAACACCGCCCGGAGATGGTCCCGAACGGCGTCGCCGACCGCACCGCGGCGATCCCCGACTCCGTTACGTACGTCACGCTCTCGCACGACCGGGACCACCTCTACAGCGAACTCGACGCCGTGCTGGACGGCTACCAGTTCGAGGCGCTGACGGCGAACATGACCGTCGCGGACTTCTCCCAGCGGTACATGGAACTGCTCCCGGTCCCGAACCCGCTGTTCGACGCGCGGCGGTCGGCCGACGACATCGAACAGCCCGAGACGGAGCCGGACCCGTCGGCGACGGAGCCGTCGGAGGAGACCTTCGAGAAGTTCCTCGAAGACGTGAGCGAGCGGGTGACCGACGCCGCGGACACGCTCGTCGTCGTGGATTCGCTGACCGACCTGGAACGGGCGACCGAGTTCGGCCTCCCGAGGAACCACGAGGTGGCGTTCCTGATGGGGCTTCGCGAGGCCGTCGTCAACTGGGGGACCGTCGCGTTCGTGAAGCTCGACCGGCCCGCGAGCGCCGTCCGCTCGGACGAACTCATCCACGGACTCCTCCACGGCAGCGTCTACTTCTACTCCAACGACAAGGGGTTCGAGACGTACCGGACGATGCGGGTCGGCTCCTTCGGCGGCGCGCTCGACACCGAGCGCCAGACGGTGTTCGAGTCCCGGATCGGCCCGGCCGGTTTCCGCGCGAAGGCGACGAAGAAGATCGGGCCCTCGAACTGGTAGCCCCGAGCACAACGCATAAAACGGCGACCCACCATATGCAGGTTAGATGCTTCAGCGGGCCGAGCCACAGGATTTCGACCGCATTCTTTCGTCGATGTGCACCGTCCCCCACCCCGCGGCGCGCGAGGCCGCCGAGCGCTTCCTCGCAACGAACCCGGGCGACCCGGGGACCTACGAGACCGTCGCGGACCTGGAGCGCGAGGCCGTCGAGTCCCTCGGCGAGGTGACCGGGCTGACCGACCCCGCGGGCTACGTATCCTCGGGCGGGACTGAGGCCAACATCCAGGCGATCCGCGTCGCCCGGAACCGCGCCGACACCGACGACCCGAACGTCGTCGCGCCCGTCCACGCGCACTTCTCCTTCACCAAGGCCGCGGACGTGCTCGGGGTCGAGCTACGGACCGCGCCCGCGCGGGACCACCGCGTCAACATCGACGCGATGGCCGAACTCGTCGACGAGGACACGGTCTGCGTGGTCGGCGTCGCCGGCTCGACCGAGTACGGCTACGTCGACCCGATTCCGGCCATCGCCGACCTCGCGGAGTCCGTCGACGCGCTCTGTCACGTCGACGCGGCGTGGGGCGGCTTCTACCTCCCCTTTACCGACCACGACTGGCACTTCGGCCACGCCGACGTGGACACGATGACCATCGACCCCCACAAGGTCGGACAGGCGGCGGTCCCCGCCGGCGGCCTGCTGGCCCGCGACCGGACGCTGCTGGACGAACTCGCCGTCGAGACGCCGTACCTCGAATCGACGGACCAGCTGACCCTGACCGGCACGCGCTCGGGCGCGGGCGTCGCCTCGGCCGTCGCGGCGATGGAGGCGCTGTGGCCGTCGGGCTACCGCCAGCAGTACGAGACCTCGATGGCCAACGCGGACTGGCTGGCCGAGCAGCTGTCGGCCCGGGGCCACGAGGTCGTCGACCCGGAGCTCCCGCTGGTCGCGGCGGACCTCTCGATGCCGATGACCGACGAGCTCCGTGAGCGCGGCTGGCGCGTCTCGAAGACCGGCGCGGGCGAGATGCGCGTGGTGTGTATGCCCCACGTGACGCGGTCGATGCTGCGGTCGTTCGTGGCGGACCTGGACTGGTACTGAGAGACTGCGGCGGTGAGAGTGAAAGACGTCGCCGCGAGCGGAGCGAGCGGCGGTCCCCGACTGCGAGGCATTCGGCCGAGCAGTCGGCTTTTTTCACCCACGTTTTTCAAGGAGTGGTGCCCGCAGGCTGCTGTGCAGCCGAGGACACCCGACGCAGAAAAAGGTGGTGTCCCACGTGACGCGGTCGATGCTACGGTCGTTCGTGGCGGACCTGGACTGGTACTGAGTGGACTGTAGCGGACCTGGACTGGTATTGAGTGGACTGTAGCAGATTTCGGGTGGTACTGAGCCGGCCCTGGCGTGACCGGACTGAAGCCGAGCGTTTGACTCACTATAGAACGCTCCGGAGTAAACATACGAACATTTAGGACCCGTTGTTTGCTAGAGAGTGCTGTGGACCTGGTAGTCTCGACACCGATGCTCGTCGCGTTCGTCGGCGACTGTACGACGACCGGCTCGGCCCTGACCCCGCTCGAGGACGCCGTCTGTACGGCCACTGGCCCGACCGGCCTCGGCATCATCGCGGTCTACTCGTTTCTCATCGCGTTCGTGCTGCCGCTTCCGAGCGAAGTCGTGCTCGTCCCGGCCGAGACGCTCCGCCTCGGCCTCTCGACGACCGGCAACCTGGCGGCCATCGTCGTCGTCAGTGCCCTCGGAAAGGCCTTCGGGAGCCTCGTCGCGTTCCACATCGGTCAGGAAGCGAAGGAGTACGGCCCGCTCGTGCGTCGCATCAAGCAGTCCCGGTTCGACATCATCGAGTGGTCCGAGAAGACCACCATCCAGCTGGCGAAGAAGTACGGCTACGTCGGCCTCGCGCTGGCGCTGTGTGTCCCGTTCTTCCCCGACACGCTCTCCATCTACGCGTTCACCGTCCTCGAGGAGGACTACCTCCGCTTCGGAGCGGCGACGTTCGCGGGGAGCGCGGGGCGGCTGCTCGTCACCCTCGGGCTCGCTGGCGGCACGCTCGCGCTCCTGTGAACGGCCGCCGCACAGATTTATGTAATCCGTTTGAGTAAACGGACGCATGTCCCGACGCCGTTTGACGGCCCAGACCCTCCTCGGCGGAATCGTCGTGCTGATCGGTCTCGCGCTGCTCGGACGGTCCACCGGGCTGTTCGACCTCGGCGCGCTGTTCGTCTACGTCCCGTCGCTGTTCGTCCTCCTCGGCCTCTACGCGCTGGTGACCGGCGGACTGCGTAACCTCGTGGGTCCGCTGCTGGTCGTCCTCGTCGCCGGCGCGTGGCAGTTGGTCGCGCTGGACCTCCTCGCGGCGAGTGCCGTGGTGCAGTTCTGGCCGCTCCTGATCGTCCTGTTCGGACTCTCGCTGCTCCTCGGGCAGTACCGGGCGAAGGCGCGGGCGGAGCAGAGCGACCACGTCCTGCTGTTCGCGTTCTTCGGCGGTTCGGAGCGACGCGTCACCGCCGACGCGTTCCGGAGCGCCGACCTGACGGCCCTGTTCGGCGGCATCGAACTCGACCTCCGGGACGCGGGCATCGCCGACGCGCCGGCGCACGTGAGCACGACGACCATCTTCGGCGGGACCGAGATACGGGTCCCGCGGGAGTGGAACGTCCGCATCGACGTGCTGCCGCTGTTCGGCGCGGCGGAGGATTCGCGACCTCGCGCCGACGACGAACACGATGAGGTCGACCTCGTCGTCACCGGTTTCGTGGCGTTCGGCGGCCTGGAACTGCTTGATTGACGGACGGCAGTCACGCCGCGACGGACGCCGGGCAGGCTCACGTGACGCCGAAACCAACCTCCTTTTGACCCGTGGGCGGCACACGAACAGGTATGAGCCACGACGAGTTCCCGACGGAGCGCCCGGCGGTCGTGACCTGCGGGTTGCCCTACGCGAACGGCGACCTGCACGTCGGTCACCTCCGGACGTACGTCGACGGCGACGCGCTCTCGCGCGCGCTGCGACGCATCGGCCAGCAGACTGCGTTCGTCTCCGGGTCGGACATGCACGGCACGCCGGTGGCGGTCAACGCCGCCGAGGCGGGCGTCGAGCCCCGCGAGTTCGCGCTGGACTTCCACGAGACCTACGCCGAGACGTTCCCGCAGTTCAACATCGAGTTCGACAACTACGGCCACACCGACGACGCGGCGAACGTCGAACTCACCCAGGAGTTCGTCCGCTCGTGGGTCGAGAACGACCACGTCCACGAGAAGGAGATCCAGGTCGCCTGGGACACCGAGGAGGACCAGCCCCTCCCCGACCGCTTCGTCGAGGGGACCTGCCCCTACTGCGGCGAACAGGCGCGCGGCGACGAGTGTGACGAGGGGTGCCAGCGCCACCTCGAACCCGGCGAGATCGAGGACCCAGTCAGCACCATCACCGGGAACCCCGCCGAGTACCGCACCCGCGAGCACAAGTTCCTCCGACTCTCGGACTTCCAGGAGTACCTCCAGGGCTTTCTCGACCGCCTCGAAGGGACCGACAACGCGCAGAACCAGCCCCGCGAGTGGATCGAGGGCGAACTCCAGGACCTCTGTATCACGCGGGACATGGACTGGGGCGTGGACTACCCCGACGAGGCCGACGGTGGGGAGGACCTGGTGTTATACGTCTGGGTCGACGCGCCCATCGAGTACGTCGCCTCCACGAGGCAGTACTCCGAGCGGGTCGGGGCCGACGAGTACAACTGGGAGGATGTCTGGAAGGTCGGCGGCGAGGAGCGCCACGGCCCGCAGTGGGACGACGACTGGGCCGGCGAGAGCGGCGAGATAATCCACGTCATCGGCCGCGACATCATCCAGCACCACGCCGTCTTCTGGCCAGCTATGTTGCGCGGCGCGGGCTACAACGAACCGCGAGCGATCCTGGCGACCGGGTTCGTCGGCATCGACGGCAAGGCCCTCTCGACCTCGCGCAACCGCGCGGTCTGGGCCGACGAGTACCTCGACGCGGGCTTCCACCCCGACCTGTTCCGGTACTACATCGCGACCGGCGCGGAGCTCGACACGGACGTGGACTTCTCCTGGGACCGCTTCCAGGAGCGCGTCAACGGCGAGCTCGTCGGCAACGTCGGGAACTTCATCTACCGCTCGCTGCTGTTCGCCGAGCGCAACTACGACGGCACGCCCGACGCGCCCGTCAGCGACGACGTGCGCGAGCGCATCGAGGACGCCATCGCGGACTTCGAGGCCGCCGTCCGCGCGTACGACGTGCGCGAACTGGCCGAAATCGCCATCGAACTCTCGAACTACGGGAACGAGTACATCCAGCGCAACGAGCCCTGGAACCTCGTGGACGACGACCCCGAGCGCGCCGAGCAGGTCATCCGCGACTGCGTCCAGCTGACGAAGGCCGTCGCGGTGCTCATGCAGCCCGTCCTGCCGGGCAAGGCCGAGCGACTGTGGGGCCAGCTGGGCGAACAGGGCTCTGCGGCGGACGTGACGCTCGACGCGGCGCTGGACGCGCCGCCCGCCGAGTTCGACGAGCCGGCGGAGCTGTTCGAGCAGGTCGAGGACGACCACATCGAGGCGCTGAACGAAGAGCTTCAGGAGCGCGTCGAGAGCGAGGCGCCGGCCGACGCCTCGAACGGAGGCGAAGGCGACGAAGACGCCGACGAGAGTGATGAAAGCGACGACGTGGACCTCGAACCGCTGGTCGAGGAGCGCATCGGCTTCGAGGACTTCGAGGGCGTCGACATGCGCGTCGGCGAGGTCCGTAGCGCCGAGGCCGTCGAGGGCGCGGACAAGCTCCTGCGCCTCGAAGTCGACATCGGTCACGAGGTCCGGCAGGTCGTCGCCGGGCTCCGCCAGCTACACGACGCCGAGGACCTGCCCGGCACGCGGGTCATCCTGCTCGCGAACATGGAGAAGGCAGAGCTGTTCGGCGTCGAGTCCGACGGGATGGTGCTGGCGGCCGGCGACGAGGCCGACCTGCTGACCACCCACGAGGACGCCCCGCTGGGGACTCGCGTCAAGTAACCGCGGTCGCCAGCGCTTTTGTAGCCGCGGGCCGTATTCGAGGTATGGACGACGACGCCGGCCGCGACGAGACGGCCGCTCGTGACGGCGGGTTCACCGAGGAGTACGAACTGGCCACCGAAGCCGACGTCATCGAGGTCGAGGACGACGCCGAGGAAGGGGAAGGGGCGGTCGCGGGCTCGTTCGCGCCCGACCTGGAGGTGACGCCGGGCACGCCGAAAGCGGAGAACGTGGCGTTCGTCGCGCTCGGCGTCATCTTTGCGATTCTCGCGCTCGGCCGGATGTTCCTCGGCCAGCAGATGTACGCGCCGACGACGCTCGCCGGCGTGATCCTCGTGGTGCTCGTCGGAACGGCGGCGCTGTACGGCCTGTTCGTTCGGACCGGCGACGCGTAAATTCGGTCAACCGACCCCGACACTTAATCCCGCGCCGACCCAACAGCGAGGCATGGTGAACCCGCTGGCGGCGCTCGCCCCCCTGCAGGCCGAACCGCTGCTGAGCATGTCGCTCTCCATCCTGCTGTTCCTGGCCGGCGCGGGACTCATCGTCGGCGAGGCGCTCGCGCCCGGGACGCACTTTTTCGTCCTCGGCGTGGCGCTGCTGACGGCGGGGCTGGTCGGGCTGTTCATCCCGGCGAGCCTGGGCATCTTCGCGCCGCTCATCCTCACCGTCGTGGTGCTGGCGACGACGGCCGCGACGCTGTGGGGCTACCGAAAGCTCGACTTCGCCGGTCAGGGGCGCGGCCAGACGCTGAGTTCGGACTCGCTGCGCGGGCAGTTCGGGACCGTGACGGAGCGCGTGACCCGGAGCGACGGCGAGGTCAAACTGGAGGACGGCGGCTTCAACCCCTACTATCAGGCCCGCAGCGACGGCGATCCGATCGAGGAGGGGGCCGAGGTGATGGTCATCGACCCCGGGGGCGGGAACGTCCTCACGGTTGAGTCGGTCGAAACCGGAACCGACAGCATCGACCGCGAACTGGCACGCGAACGGAGCAAAAGCGACGCGAATTCCGACGCCGAAACCGAGCGCGAGTCCGAGCGTGCGTGAGAATCATGCGATTCGGTAGTGTGTGACACAGACACCGAAGTCTTTTCCTTGCGCGCTCCGGAGTTCTGACTGTCATGTTCCCCGCGACAGTACCGCTGCAGTCAGCGCTCGGAGGGATTATCGGCTTCGTCACGGTAATCTTCCTCCTGCTCGCTATCGCGCTCGTCTACTCGAGCGTCGTGATCATCCGCCCGTACCAGAAAGGTGCCTACACGGTCCTGGGGACCTACCGCGGCGTCCTCGATCAGGGGATCCACTTCATCTACCCCTTCGTCTCCGACGTGACGCGCTTCGACATGCGTACCCAGACGCTCGACGTGCCGCGTCAGGAGGCCATCACCCGCGACAACTCGCCGGTGACCGCCGACGCCGTCGTCTACATCAAGGTGATGGACCCGAAGAAGGCGTTCCTGGAAGTCGACAACTACGAGCGCGCCGTCTCCAACCTCGCCCAGACCACGCTGCGCGCCGTGCTGGGCGACATGGAACTGGACGACACGCTCAACAAGCGCGGCGAGATCAACGCCCGCATCCGCAAGGAACTGGACGAACCGACCGACGAGTGGGGCGTCCGCGTCGAGAGCGTCGAGGTCCGCGAGGTCAACCCCTCGAAGGACGTCCAGCAGGCCATGGAGCAACAGACCTCCGCCGAGCGGAAACGCCGCGCCATGATCCTGGAAGCCCAGGGTGAACGGCGCTCCGCCATCGAGACGGCGGAAGGTGACAAGCAGTCCAACATCATCCGCGCCCAGGGTGAGAAACAGAGCCAGATCCTGGAAGCCCAGGGTGACGCCATCTCGACCGTCCTGCGTGCGAAGTCCGCCGAGTCGATGGGCGAGCGCGCCGTCATCGACAAGGGGATGGAGACGCTCGCCGAGATCGGCCAGGGCGAGTCGACGAAGTTCGTCCTCCCGCAGGAACTCACGTCGCTCGTCGGCCGCTACGGCAAGCACCTCCAGGGCTCGGACGTGAAGGAGAACGGCCACACGCTCGACGCGCTCGACTTCGACGACGAGACCCGCGAGATGCTCGGCCTGGACGACATCGAGGAGATCCTCGGCCAGATCGACGAGGAGGCCCAAGTCGACGTGGAAGCGATGGAAGAGGAGGCCCAGAAGATCAAACACGGCGAGGACTCCGGCGTCGACAACGCCGACGACGTCATCGAGGAGATGGACGCCGAGTTCGAGGGCGGGTCGCAGACGGACGTGGCGGGCGGCCCCGACGACACGGCCCAGCCCTCCGAGGTCGACAAAGATAGTCAATCCTGATAGCAGGCGAAGACGTTTTACCATCGACCCGCCTTTTCCGTAGCAATGAGCCGCGAGGGCGAGGTCGACGAGGACAAGCGGGCCACGCTCCGCCGCTTCGCCGCCCTCGGCGCGGCGAGTCCGCTCGCTCGCTTCACCGACGACGGGAGCGACAGCGACGCGCCCGACGCCATCGCGGGCTACGTCTCGGCCCGCCCCGGAACCCACTTCTCGAAGCTCCGGGACGACCTCAAACTCGGGACCGGCGAGGCCCAGCACCACCTCCATCGGCTGGAGAACGAGGGCATCGTCGCCTCGCGCAAAGACGGCGACTACCGCCGCTACTTCCCCGACGGACAGTTCTCCGCGTTCGAGCAGGTGACGCTCGGCTACCTCCGACGCTCGACCGCGCGGGGGATGCTCGTCACGCTGCTCCGACGCCCGGACGCGACCGCCTCGGAGCTTGCGAGCGAACTCGACGTGTCGCGCCCGACGGTGAGCAACTACGCCGCCGACCTCGAAGCCGCCGACCTGCTGTCGCGCGAAGACGGCTACGCTGTCACGGAGCCCGAGACGGTGCTAACGCTCGTCATCAGGTACGCAGACTCCTTCGGCGACGACGCCGCCGCGCTGGCCGGTGAGGCCGACTCGCTGTTGCGGTACGACCCCTGAGCGTCGGGTTCCGTCTTACCCGAGCAGATACCGCATCCACGGGTAGCGCTCGATCAGCGGCGTACCGCCCACCTCGTACTGCTCGATGTACGGGTCGAGCCCGAGGATTCGCCCGGCCCCGAACGCGGCGACGGCGAGGAAGACGAGCATGTACGCGAAGTCGCCGTTGATGTAGCCGTGGGCGATGTCCCAGTTCCCGAAGTAGAACAGGAGCATCATGAACGCGCCCCAGAACGCCGCGAGGCGGGTGAACGCGCCGACGATCAGACCGAGACCGATGAACACCTCGCCCCACGGGACGGCGACGTTCACGAAGTCGACGAACGCCGGCGAGTTCCCCATGGCCACGAAGACGCCGGCGACGGGGCTCCCGTTGGCCGGCGGGGCGTTCTGGAGATAGCCCGCGGCACTGAAACTGCCAGACAGTGCCTTGTCGATCCCGCTCTGGAAGAACGCGATCCCCATCATCAACCGCAGCGCGAGGATGAACCACACGCTCAGCGTGTGGAGCTTGCCCTCCGCAGTGAACCCCGCGACCGTGCTAGTAAGTGTGACCTCCTGTGACGACATACCGACACAAACGCCACCGAATCTAATAAATCCAGTTCACGGTTCTCGGACTTCGAGACGGTGTTTCGAAGAATATCCGGCGAGAATAGTAAGCGAATCGTACACGAATGTGACGGTTCGCGGCCGGGAGCCGCCTCGGGAGTCAGTCGGTTGACTCGACTCAGGCGTCGACCATCCACGTCGTCGAGGAGGAGTAGCCCCACTTCTCGACAGCCAGGTCGTGATCGCCGTTCGCGATGGCGGTCATGTTCGTCCCGACCTCCTTGGCCGAGAGCCCGAGTTCGTCGCCGATGAGCCGCGACTTGAAGTACGTCTGCTCGTCGGCGTTGTCCCGCAGGTACTCGAGGATGCGACGCTGCTTGTCCGAGAGGGGACTGTCGGTGGTCTGTGCGGTGGCGCTCATTGCTCTGTTTAGGTGCAGGACCGAGACGCCCTTAGGGGGTTTGGTACAGTCGGTTAACGGCTTGCCGTCTTGCGGTTTTTCAGAATGTCGGGGAGCGATATCCCCGCCAGTCGGACCGCGCGCCCGGGCGTTGGTACAGGTGGGAAACACCGCCGGGCCACCACCTGAGTGGGTACGACGCCGGTCGTTCCCTCCGGCAGTTCTTTAGTAATGGGCCGTTTTGTGGGCGAACGGAGGTCTATCACATTGGAAATCTCGGATCAACTGCTGTGTCTGTTCAGTGCTGACGTCCGCGAGGAGGGGGACCGCTACGTCGTCGAGATCCCGCGACGCGAGATCGAGACCGGCGGCGTCGACCCGAACGGGACGTACCGCGTCGCACTCATTTCGGCGGACGACGGGTCGGCGTCGAGCGAGGAGTCCACGTCGGAGACGGAGACGCCGCCGGACCAGCCCCAACCACCGGTCGAACCTGGCGAGACGCGATACGTCGAGATCGAGGACATCGGCAAGCAGGGCGACGGCATCGCGCGGGTCGAACGCGGCTACGTCATCATCGTTCCGGGCGCCGAGATCGACGAGCGCGTCAAGATCGAGGTCACCGAGGTCAAGTCGAACTTCGCCGTCGGTGAGATCATCGACGAGGTCTGAGATCACCGCTCGTAGGGCGTCCCGTCGGGGCGTTTCGCCCCCTCCGAGTCGTGGACGACGACCTCTCCGTCGGCCGGGTCAGTCGGCCGGTAGCTGTCGCGAACGCCGATCGCTTCTTCCAGTTCCCGTACCGCTCGCGCTTTGAGCGCCGCGGCCAGTTCTTCTGCCTCGCCTCGCGGGATGTCGCGGCCGAGGCCCTCGCACTCGTGGGCCCTGACCAGTCCCTCCTCGTCGACCGCCTCGCCCATCGGCTGGCTCGTGCCGCCGAGCGCGACGCTGAACGGGTAGGTCCGGCAGATGAGCGGGCGGTCCTCGTGGACCGTACAGGCCCCCGTCCCGTCGTCGGCCTCGGCGTAGAACGAACAGTCGCCGCAGTCGTCTGTCTGGAGCGCCCACTCGAAGGTCTCGCCCTCGGGGCCGTCCGGGCCTTCCTCTAGCCCGTACGGCATCGGTCGGGCCACGTCGCGGAAGTCGTAGTCCCCCGCGGCCTGCAGTTGTCGGATCTCGTCGGGGAACACCGTCGCGGTGTGGGGGTCGCTCTCACTCTGATCGTCGGCTTCCCCGCCACAGCCGCCCGTTTTCGCCTTGCAGCAGGCCCCGCAGCGCGTACACTCGAACCCGATGGCCTCGATGGCATCGGCGAGCGCCGACTCGTCGAGGTCGCGGGCGCGTTCGAGTTCGGATTCGAGCGATTTCACACGCGCAGTAGCGCCCGGACGGGCAAAAAGGCGTCACCCCAACGGCGAATCGCGCTCGGTGGCCCCGACAAGGCGGGCCCGCTCGCCGTCCCACGTGAGTTCTCCTTCGACGGCAAGTTTCTCGACGTGCGCGCGAACCGTGGCCCGAGCGAGGTCTCGGACGCCGGAGAGGTCCTTCGCGTAGGCGGCTTCGACGATCTCGTCGAGCGACCGCGCGCCCGAGCGGATCGCCTCGCGCACCCGCCGCTCGCGATCGAGGCGATGGGCGATCAGCCGTTCGCACGTCGCACGCGGGTCCTCGATAGCGGGGCCGTGGCTCGGGAGCAGGCGGTCCGGACGACGGGCGTGGAGGCGACGCAGCGAGGACAGGTACGCGCGAACGTCGCCCCCGGGCGCGCCCACGACGACGCTCCCCTCGGCGACGGCCAGGTCACCGGAGACGACGCTTCCCCCGGCCGCGAACGCGACGTGGTCCGGCGCGTGGCCGGGCGTCTCGACGACGGTCGCCGGCCCGGCGTCGGTCGGGATGGTCGTCCCCTCGCCGAAGACGCGGTCCGGCCGGACGCCGGTCGCGGCTTCGAAGTCCGCGACGCGACCCCGGCGCGCCCAGACGGTCGCGTCGGTCGTCGCGGCGTAGTGTGCGACGCCGCCGACGTGGTCGGGATGCGTGTGTGTAACGGCGATGTGAGAGACGGTGCGGCCGCTGAGAAGGTCGTCCAGCGCGTCGGTCGCGTCGGCCGGATCGATCAAAAGTGCGTCGTCGTCGCCAAGGAGGTACCCTGCCGTCTCGCCGGTCGGGGCGCGCGTCGGAACGGACGCGTCGGCCCGCTGCCAGTCCATACCGGCGGGTCAGACCGTGAGGAAATAAACCTGTTTGCGCGCGTCCGTGAAGCTATAGCGGGAGTCCACCAGTCCGGACTCCTCGAGGCGGTTCAGGGCGTACCGGACGGTCCGGTCCGGGAGCAGCGAGTCTTCGGCGAGCTGGCCCTGCGACAGCGGGGCGTCGTCTTCCAGCACCTTCGCCACGAGCTTGGCGCTCGGCGGGAGTTCCCGGAGCGTCTCGCGGAACTCCTCGTCGGTGAAGGGGGCTGGCGCGGCGTTTTCAGTAAGTGCGCTCATACTCTGTGATATTCAAGTCTTGATGGTAAAACTTGGCTATATGCATGACCAAACAATACAGATTCTATGAAGTGTATAATGTGACCTTAAACACGGCCGTCATCGTGTGGTTTCGGTCGGGCCGTCGCTGGAGCGGGCCGGGACGGACTCGTGCGGGCGGGCGGACGGCGGACGTCCCAGCCCCGCCGCCCGAGGCGGGATTCCAGTATCGTTTTATCCCCCGCGGGGTGAGCAATAGAGCGTGAAAGGGCAGGAGTGGTATCAGGCCGACACCGTGGCCGAAGAGTACGAGGCCAAGCGATTCTCCCGCGGGGGTCGGTTGATCGACCGCCGCGAGAAGCAGGCGGTGCTCGACGCCATCGGACCCGTGGCGGACAAGAACGTGCTCGAAGTCGCCTGCGGGACCGGCCGGTTCACGGTGATGCTCGCCGAGCGCGGCGCGAACATCACGGGGCTCGACATCTCCGGGCCGATGCTCCAGCAGGGCCGCGAGAAGGCACAGGCGACCGGCGTCGACGACCACGTCGAGTTCATGCGCGGCGACGCGGCCCGCCTGCCGTTCCCCGACGACCACTTCGATACGGTGTTCGCGATGCGGTTTTTCCACCTCGCCGACACGCCGGCGGCGTTCCTCGCGGAGATGCGCCGCGTCTCGAAGGAGCAGGTCTTCTTCGACACCTTCAATCGGTTCTCGACCCGGTCGATCTACAACTGGGCGCTCCCGATGGGGTCGCGGCTGTACTCCCGGTGGGAGATCGACAGGCTGCTCGATGGCGCCGGACTCGAACTGACCGACTCGGACCACGACTGGCTGCTGCCCTACGGATTCTACCGGAAGATCCCGAACGAACTGGCCGCCTCGTTTCGCTCCCTCGACACGGCGCTGGGCGGGACCCCGCTGGGCGAGAAGATGGCCTCGGTGTCGTACTGGAACACCCACGTCTGACGCGTACCGCGGCCGGTTCCCGGGAGACGGCCGCTCGTTCGGTGTGCTACACGCGGACGTTCGGCCCGCGACTTTTATGCGCCTTCGCCGACGTACCCTGAGACATGACTATTTCGGTAGTGGTCCCGACGCTGAACGGCCGGGAGGAACTGGCCGGCTGTCTGGACGCACTCGCCGAGCAGGTCCCCGACGCCGAGACCATCGTCGTCAACGGGCCGTCCGCCGACGGCACGACGGGGATGGTCCGGGACCGCGACGACGTGTCGGTCCTCGTCGAGATCGCCGACCGCTCTGTCACCGTCGCCCGCAACGCCGGCCTCGACCGCGCCACCGGCGACATCGTCGCGTTCGTGAACCAGGGGCTGTCCGTCGAAGACGGCTGGGCCGACGCGGTCCGCGAGGGGCTCTCGGGGGCGGCTCAGGCGGTCACCGGTCCGACGCACGAGCGACTCAGAGCCGGGATGACCACCGAGTCGAAGGAGGCGCGGACGATCGCCGGCCGCGAAGTGACGTACTTCAACCCCGGCAACGTGGCGTTCGGCGCGGACGTACTGGAGAGCCTCGACGGGTTCGACGAGTACCTCTCGGTCGGGAGCGCGCGGGACTTCGCTCACCGGATGGCAGCGGGCGACCACGGCCTCTCCTGGAGTTCCGAGATGTGCGTCAGCCGCGAGTTCGAAGCCGACGGCGGCATCCGCGAGACGGACTGGACCCCGAAGTACCGGTCGCTCACCTACCGCCTGGTGAAGAACTACAACCTCAGGCCGACCGTCGTCCGCCGCATCGCCGGGCACGCCGCATCCGACGCGAAGGACTCGATGTTCGACGTGATCCGCGGCGACGCGACGCCGTCGCAGTGGCTCGGCACCGGCCAGGACGTGGTATCGGGCGTCGGCGCGGGCGTCGCGGACGGGGTCCGCGCCCGCCTCGGCGACCGGAGCGTTCGGCGAAATCCCAACGGTCGCTCCGCGCGGGCGGACCGCGCGGTGACGGTGTACGACTGGCGGTAGTCGACGGGCGCACGGCCCGCGCATCGACCGCTACGGAGCCAGTTCTTCGACGACGCGACTGGGATTGTTCGAGAATACCTTCCGCATCGCGTCCTCCGGTACGTCGAGCGTGAGAATCTCCATGACGGCGACGTTCGGGTGGACGCTCGGAACGCCGCTGCCGAAGAGGACGCGGTCGGGGTGTTCGAGGATCGCACGCTCCATCGGCCGGCGGTAGCGGACGGCGCTAGTGTCGAGATACAGTTGGTCGTGCGAGTCGAGCAGGTCGATGGCCGCGTCCATCAGGTTCCGTCGGAGCGGATGGGCCCCGAAGTGCGAGAGGACGACCGGGAAGTCGTAGCGCAACAGCGTCTCGGCGGCGGTCTCGGGCGGGAACGACTCGCCGCCGTGGACGATGACCGGCAGCGAGACGGCCTCCAGTTGCGAGAGGACCTCCTCGTCGGGCAGGCCGTCGACCGGGGGATGGAGCTTGAAGCCGCAGAACCGGTCGTCGTAGGCGTACTGCTCGATGTCGTCGGGCGACGTGTGGGCGTCGGTCCTGCTGCTCGTAAGGTTCCGCAGGGTCGATCCGGGACCGCTGCCGGGATCGCGGGCGCCGTTGACCCTGGCGAGGGCCACCATCGGCCGCTCGACGGTCATCCGGGCGACGGCGTTGTTGGCTTTCAGGTACGACCCCTCGCGCTTGCCCGGAAAGACCACGGCACGGACGACGCCAGCCTGATGCATCTCCCGCTCCAGTTGCTCCGGGTCGCCCATGCCGTCGCGGGGACGGCGCTGCTCGTCTGGTTCCAGGCGCGCGTGAGCGTCGACGACGCGGAACCCGTGCTCCAACTCGAGCATCTACAGTACGGTGTGTATACCCCTCTATTAAAACATGCGTCGGCGCACCCGAATCCGCGCCCGGGACGGCGCTGTCACCGGATGTCGCGGCCCGTTCCGTTAGAAAGATTTATATAGAACCGCTTGCCTTGTCTTAGGTGAGGTTCAATACACATGTCATCTGGCCAGCGACGCATGGGCGGCCAGCCTCTTTTCATCCTCGATGAGGACGCCCAGCGCACACACGGGAAGGACGCACAGTCGTCGAACATCTCTGCCGGCAAGGCCGTAAGCGAGTCCGTACGGACCACGCTCGGCCCCCGCGGCATGGACAAGATGCTCGTCTCCGACGACGGCGACGTCGTCATCACCAACGACGGGGCGACCATCCTCTCGGAGATGGACATCGAACACCCCGCCGCACAGATGATCGTCGAGGTCGCCCAGACCCAGGAGGACGAAGTGGGCGACGGCACGACGACGGCGTCCGTCCTGGCCGGCGAACTGCTGGCGAAGGGCGAGGACCTGCTCGACGACGACGTGCACCCGACGACCATCGTCGAGGGGTACTCCGTCGCCGCGGAACTGGCTCAGGAGGCCGTCGACGAGTCCGTCCTCGACGTCGACCTGGACGACGAGACGCTGGTCGAGGTCGCCGAGTCCTCGATGACCGGCAAGGGCACCGGCGACGTCGAGGCCGAGCGCCTCGCCGAAGTCGTCGTCGACGCGGTCCGCCACGCCAAGAGCGATAACGGCGTCATCCGGGACAACATCGAGGTCCACGCCCAGACGGGCGCGGCCTCCTCCGCGACGGAACTCGTCGAGGGCGTCATCGTCGACGAGACGGCCGTCCACGACAACATGCCCCAGTCCGTCGACGACGCGTCCATCGCCGTCGTCGACACCGAGCTCGACGTGCGCGAGAGCAACATCGACGCCGAGTACAACGTCTCCAGCGTCGACCAGCTCAACGCCGCCCTCGACGCCGAGGAGCAGGAGCTCAGCGGCTACGCCGAGGAGATCGTCGACAGCGGCGCTGACGTGGTCTTCGTCACGGAGGACGTGGCCGACCGCGTCGCCTCCCAGCTCGCCAAGGCGGGCGTCTTCGCCGTCGAGAGCGTCAGCTCCTCGACGGCCAAGGACATCGTCGAGGCGACGGGCGCGAAGCGCGTCGGCTCGCTCGACGCGCTCGACGAGGACGCCCTCGGCCACGCCGACGCCGTCGAGGTCGAGAAGCACGGCGACGACGAGGCGACGGTCATCACCGGCGGCGCGACCGCCGAGTCCGTCACGATCATGGCCCGCGGCTCCACTCAGCACGTCGTCGACGAGATCGAGCGCGCGCTCAACGACGCGCTCGACACCGTCGTCGCCGCGCTCGACGCGGGCGGCGTCGTCCCCGGTGCCGGCGCGACCGAGATCGCGATCGCCGACCACATCCGCTCCGAGGCGGCCTCCATCGAGGGCCGCAAGCAGCTCGCCGTCGAGGCGTTCGCCGACGCCGTCGACGTGCTGCCCCGCACCCTCGCGGAGAACACGGGCCTCGACGCCATCGACGCGCTCGTCGACCTCCGCGCGGAACACGAGAGCGAGGGCATCGCCGGCGTCATCAGCGAAGGCCAGACCGGCGTCGTCGGTGACCCCGTCGAGTACGGCATCCTCGACCCCGCCGCGGTCAAGCGCGAGGCCATCGAGTCCGCGACCGAGGCGGCGACGATGATCGTCCGCATCGACGACGTTATCTCGTCGAGTTAGCGACTCGAGCGCCTCGTCGCGAGAGCAGAAGTCGACGAGATCCCGAGTCGAGTTACGCGAGGTCGCCTCGCGGCCGTGTCGGCCTCTCAACACCTGATTTCTTTCGGAGAAGCGAACCGGGAGCGGCAGCCCTCGCGCCGGCTCGCCCGCCACCGAGAATCGTCAGTCCGGTCAGTCCGGTCAGTCCGGCGATTCGACCGTCAGCGTCAGCGTCGCGTCGTGGCCGTCGGCGAGCGCGGAAACGAGGGCGCGGTCGACGTCGCCGGCGGCGGCGTCGGCGTTCACCATCACCGTCCGGTCGTCGACGTAGTCGCTCGTCCGGAGGACGTGGCTGCGTTCGTTCTCGAAAGTAAGATCAGGGTGGCCGGTGCCGGTCACGGTGTCGCTGTGGTCGCCGGCCGCGACGGTGGCCGTGATGGTCGCGTCGGCGTCCCGGCAGGCCGAGACGAAGGCGTCGTCGAAGTCCGCCGGGACGCGGTCAGCATCGACGGCGAGAATGCAGTCGCCGGCGGGGGTCAGGAAATCGTCGCTGGTGACTTCGAGCGTGCTCGCGTGCTCGCCCGTGACGTTCTCGTGGCCGCTCGCGCGGACCACCTCTTCGCGTGGCATATCTGCCGGTCGGACGCCGGGCTACTTCAGCGAGACGACTCCGGGCGAGCGACGGTCACTGTCACCGCACCGCAGGGACACTCGTGGGCCTCCCGTCGGCCGGCCGCTGTCTCGAAGGCCAGTGCCGGTTCGCCGAGCGGCCGCTCGCAGTCCGGCGCGTCACAGGTCGGCGTCGTCGCCTCGTGCAGTTCGGTGAACATACCAGACTGTAGGGGGGCCACCTACCTCAAGGCGAGCCATGTCCGGAGTGAAAGTGAAAGTGAAGCACGGCGCAAAGGATATGGCCGCGGAGAACGCGCCACAAGGTATGTCGCTGGAGTGGCGCGGCGCGGCGGTTGCGCCGGACGACGAGATGCCGACCCCGGAGGAGTGGGAACCGGTGACGGTCCCCGGGCGGCCGGACCAGTTCGCCGGCGCGGACGCCGTCGCCTACGAGACGACGCTTTCGGACCCGCGCTCGGCGGGCGACGAGCACGCGTTTCTCGTTCTCGACGGGGCGTTCGCGCACACGCGGGTGTGGTGCGACGGCGACCTGCTCGCCAGCCACGACGCCTACTTCGAGCCGCTTCAGGTGGCGTTGCCCGACGCCGAAGAACTGCGGGTGGTGGTGGAGTGTCGCGCGCCCGAGGACCGCTTCGGCGGCCTGCACGCGACCGACCGGCTCCCGGACGACCGCTGCGTTCCGGGGATCTGGTGGGGCGCAGAGATAGCGACCCGGCCGGACCCCTGCGTGCGCGACCTGTCCGCGCGACCGCGGCTGCACGACGACGGTGCATCCGTCGAGGTGACGGCCACCGTCGCGACCGACGAGTCGCTCGACGACCGACTCACGCTCTCGCTCCGGCCCGAGGGCGACGTGCGGGGCGGGGGGATGATGGACCGGGCGCGCGTCTCGACCGACCCGGGTACGGAGACGGTGACCTACGCGATGGACGTGCGCGACCCCTCGCTGTGGTGGCCCCACGACCGCGGCGAGCAGTCGCGCTACGTCGTCCGGGCGAAGCTCGGCGACGACGAGCACACCGCGACGACCGGCCTGGCGAGCGTCGAGTACGACGACGGCCTGACGGTCAACGGCGAAACCGTCCGGGCTCGCGGCGTGACGCTCGTCGACCCGACGGTGGCGGACGTCGAGCGGGCCGTCCGGGCAAACGCGAATCTCGTCCGCGTCCGCGCTCAGGGGACGCCGCCCGACGTGGCGGAAGCCTGCGACGAACACGGCGTCCTCCTCTGGCAGGACCTCCCGCTGTCGGGGCCCGACGAGTTCGACCCCGAGCGCGGTTCGGACCTCGCCCGACGGCTCGATGAGACCTACGGGCGGCACCCGAGCTTCGCCGCGGTGGGCGTCCACGACGACCCGGTGTCGCCGTACGCCGACGGGCTCGGGTCGGGGTTCCTCGACCGCCTGCGCTTTCGCTTTCGGGCGTGGCGGGCCGGCTACGACGCGAGCGATGCAGAGGCCGTCGCCGAGGCGGTCGAGTCCGTCCCGACGTTTCCGGTCGTCGGGCCGCCCGGAATCGACCCGGACGCCGTCACGCTCTATCCCGGGTGGCGCTACGGCTCCGTGGACGACCTCGAGTGGCTCTGCGAGCGCTTCGGTGTCGGCGAGATCGTCGGCGGCTTCGGCGCTGGGTCGCTGGGACGGGCGGACCCGGAGGCGGCCCCCGGGTTCGACCGCTCGTGCCACGACCGCCACGTCGAGGGCGGCGTCGACGCGTCGCAAACGTATCAGGCGACCGTCGTCCGTCGGGTCACCGAGCGACTCCGTCAGCGCGAGGCGACGGTGCTCGTCGCCGACAGCCTGCGAGACGCGGGCGACGCCGGCATGGGACTGTTGACCGTCGACAGGGACGAGAAACCCGCGTACGACGCGCTGGCGAACGGATACGAGCCGACACAGATCGTCCTCTCCGATCCGCGTCCCGGCGAGCGCGAGGTCGTGATCCTCCACGACCGCCCGCGCCGCGCGGACCTCACCGTCGAGTGGGACCGCAACGGCGACCGCGAGCAGGTCGAACACACCGTCGGCCCGTTCGCCCGCGTCACCGTCGAGACTCTCTCGCTCTCGGCCGGCGACGACGTGACGCTCGCCGTGACCGACGGCCAGCGGGTCGCCACGAACGAGTACACTATCTCGGAGTAATATATCTCCGTGATATATAAGGCGCTTTCACATTCGTGTGAGGGCCTCACCCCCGAATATAGGGCGTGTGAGGCGTTGACGCGGTATTCGGTGCACCGGAATATTTAAACAATATCCACCTCTATCTGTAGACACCAGAACGCTTCCGCGTTCAGGCAGTATCGCTTTCAGCCCAACATGAGAGGGAACCCTTGTTATTGGTGCCAGCCCCTCAGTAGCGGCTTGACTGCCTGTGCTGAAGCGGTGATGGCATAGAGGTTTCAACAATGGCAGACTCGATAGACGAATCAAAGAACGTTACAGTAACCGAAGAGGATCTCGAAAACAAATCGAAGGGCGAGCTCATCAAACTCGCCGGCCAGCTCCGCGACCGCCGTAACGAGCTGAACCAGATGGCGTCCGAGCGGGCGTCGGCCCGCGACGACCTGAACGCCAAGACGCGCGAGAAGGTCGACGAGGCCCAGGAACACCGCGAGAAGCGCGACGAGCTCAACGAACAGGTCCAGGAGCACAAGGACAAGCGAAACGAGCTCAACGCCGAGGCCAACGAGCTCTTCGACAAGGTCGACAAGCTCAAGAACGACCTCGAACTCGACGAGGGCACGTCCGTCGACCAGCTCAAAGAGGAGATCGAAGACCTCGAGTTCAAGCAGCAGACGGAGGTCCTCTCCTCGGAAGACGAGAAGGAGCTCATCGAGAAGATCGAGACCAAGCGCGAGAAGCTTCAGGAGAAACAGGAGAAGCTCGACCAGGGCGGCGACCTCGAAGAGCTCAAAGAGGAGGCCGAAGAGGTCCGATCAGAGGCCTCGAAGCACCACCAGAAGGTCACGGAACTGGCCGACGAGGCCCAGAAGCACCACAACGAGATGATCGAGGCCTACCGCGAGGCCGACGAGATCCGTGACGAGGCCGACGAGAAGCACGAGGAGTTCGTCGAGGCCCAGGAGGCGGCCGACCAGCACCACGAGGACTTCGTCCGCGTCCAGAAGCGCCTGCGCGAACTCGACAAGAAGGAAGAGGAGCAGGAGCGCTCCCAGCGCGAGGAAAAGCAGGAGGCCGCCCGCGAGGAGGCCGAGGAGATCTACCAGAAGTTCAAGGAAGGCGAGACCCTCGACACCGAGGACCTGATGAAGCTGCAGAAAGCTGGCAAGCTGTAAGCTCGCCCGACTCTCTCTCTCTGTTTTCTCGACTCCATAGATGTATCTCACGCTCGTCTCGCCGCCGCTCGGCGCGTTCGCGTCGCTGAGCACCGGCGTCAGCGGATTGGCGTTACTGCCGACGGCGCTGGGCGGCGTCCTCTTCGGGCTCGCGCTCGCCGCCCCGCCCGGACCGATGAACGCGGTCATCGCCGAGGAGAGCGCGGTCCGCGGCTGGCGGGCCGGCTTCTTCGCCGGACTCGGCGCGATGACGGCCGACGCCTGCTTCTTCGTGCTCGCAGTGCTCGGCGTCGCGGCCGTCGTGACAGAGACGCCGGGCCTGCGACGCGTGATGATCGGCGCGGGCGGCCTCCTGATGCTCTGGTTCGCCTACGGCGCGGTTCGGGAGGCCCACGCGGTGGCGACCGCGGACCACGCGGTCGACGACGACGAGAGCCGCGGCTTCCGGAAGGCGCTGGTGCTGGCGCTGACGAATCCGTATCAGGTCGCCTTCTGGCTCACCGTCGGCGTCGGCCTGCTCGAACCGGGGACGGTCGACGTGGCGTCGTACGTCCCGGCGCTCTCGGCCGGCGCGACGGACGCGCTGGTGATTCAGACCGGACACCCGGTGCTGATGGCCGGCTTCTTCGGCGGCATCGTCCTCTGGATCACGGGGTTCCCGGCGGCGATCGTCGCCGCGAGGAACCGCGTCGAGCGATTCGCACCGCTGGTCGCGTGGGTCAGCGCCGCCGTGCTGGCCGGCACGGGTGTCCTCTTCGTCGTTCGGGCGCTATGAGTCGCCCATGCCGGTCGCCACGTCGTCGAGTTCCTCCTCGACGGCCATCTCGGCCACCTCCATCGTCAGCCACTCCTGGAACCAGCGGGTCCGCTTGAGCCGCTGGTGGATGATGGACTCGGCCGTGTCGCTCTCGACGCGCTCGCTGGCGTCCTCGCCGCGTTCGATGACCCGGTCGACCATCTCGGCGGCGTCCATGTGCGTCCGGGACTCGTAGCCCATGCGCAACAGCATGAGCGCCGTCCCGTTCGCGCCGACCTTGTCGAGGATGTCCGCCTCGATCAGACACTGGACCTCGAGGGGCAGGTCGGTCAGCGGGCCCTGGTACGAATGGGCCTCGACGGCCGAACACACCTGCTCGACGAACGACTCGGGGTAGTCTCCGTGGGTCGTGAGGTACTCGCGGGCGATCCGCGCGCCCGCTTCGGCGTGGACGTCCTGCTCGGCCTCCAGTTTCGCGATGTCGTGAAAGAGCGCGGCCACGCGCGTCACGTCCACGTTCGCCCCCTCTTTGCGGGCGATCTTCGTCGCGATGTCGACGACGTTGAGGATGTGGTTGAAGCGGTACTCCGCCGAGTGCCACGGATACCACCGCATGCGACCCCCTTCCTCCTCGTTTTCGACGCTCGCGGCGAGATAGCCGTGGACGAACTCCTTCATGTCCTCGAACGCGTCCGCCGAGACAGGTGACTCCCTAATCTCGACGCCCACAGCACCACCTCCGGCGACGTATTCCGATATTCATCTTACACATATAGAGGTACGTTCGACTCTTTAGCGTTACGACAGGGAGAACGACTGGCACGGCCGCCGTATCGCGCCCCCGACGAGCGTAGACAGTGCGGGTTTTATCGGCCATCTGTCGCCCTTCCGGAGGATCTGTCGCGGGCAGTCTACGGGACGGAAGCCGCCCGACCCCGGTGAGTCCTCCGCCCCGGTTCTCAGCGTCCGGGAACCCGGTCCTGGATTTTTAGTTCTAGTTGGATAATGAGGACGTATGTACCCAGCCCTGCTTCACGTCTCCGGTGATGCCGGTGGAAGCATCGGCCACGTGATCAACGAACACCTCGTCTCGGACATCCTGGTCGGCGTGTTCATCGCGCTGTGCCTGTTCGGCCTCTACTACAGGCTGATCCTCGTTCCGGCCAGCGAGCGCAAGACCTCACAGGGGAGTCCGCCGCCGGGGAATACGGGGAACTAGAGGTAGGCGGCGTCCCAGCGGAGGGGTTTTCGCACGTTCCCGCAGTTGTTGCACTCGATCCGTCCCATCGAGTTCATCGCGTTCGCGAGCGATTCGCAGTTGCTACAGAAGTACCCGTAGCGGTCGTCGCCGTCCTCGGTCATGTACACCACGTGGAACGGCTCGATCGACCCCTTCTCGTGAGTATCGTGATCGACGTAGACGGTTTTCCCCGACTCGTCTGTGACCGGATCGCGCCCGATCTCGTCGGCGTCGGTGTAGAGATTCTCGACGTAGGTGCGCTCGCCGATGTCGACCTCGCCGGTACCGACTCGCTCGAAGCCGCGGTCCTCGTAGAACGTGTTCCCTTCGACGTTGTCCGCGAGCACCCGGCCGTGGATCGTCTCGGCCCCGCGGTCGCGAAGCACGCGGTCGGTCTCGTCGAACAGTGCTGACCCGATGCCTTCGCCCCGATAGGACGGGTCGACGTGCAGCCACAGAATCGTCCCGACGTGGTCGCCCGAGAAGACGCTCTCCGAGACCCCGACGACCTGTCCGTCCCGGTCGGCGACGAGGAGGAGTCGGTCGTCTCCCTCCAGTATCTCCTCGATGCGGTCCTCGTCGTACCACTCCTCGATAGCGCTGGTGATGGCCTCGGGGCCCAGCGAGTACGATGCATCCAGCGACCGTCGCGCCACGTCCCGGACCGCCGGCCGGTCGGCCGGCTCCGCTTCTCGGATTCGCATATGCCACTAGTTGGCACGCCGCATTATAAATCTACAGTTATGTCTCGTGGAGTGTCACGTACGTCTGCGTATCGGAGGCGACCTGAACGGCTTTGGTACTCAGGCCCGATTCAGTTGTCGTTCCCGGAAGAGGATGTTACACAGACCTTCGGGGCCCCCGGTCGGTGGACAGAGGGGCGGCTCACGACCTCGTTCGTCGCAGAATAGTCCCGGGCGGATTCGAACCGTCCGAAGACTCGCTTCGCTCGTCTTCTGGGGTTCGAACCGCTGCGGATAAGTGCGGCTCGCGGATTGCTCGCCGCAACATAGTCCCGGGCGGATTCGAACCGCCGTCAAGGGCTCCAAAGGCCCTTATGATTGGCCACTACACCACGGGACTGTAGTCCCGCGACTCGCTCGCGGGCTGTACTCTGAGTAACCGACGGAACGCACTTGAACGCTTCGAGAGTCAGTCGCTCGTGGCCTCGACTTCGACTTCCAGGAGACCACAGACGTCGTCCTCGGCGTCGAAGCAGTCCGGGCACTTGGGATCGCGCTCGATGATCGTATCCAGTCGCTCGGCGACGGTCTCGTCGATGACGCCTTCGAGCTGTTTGGCCTCGGTGCGGAATTCCTCGACTTCGAGCACCTCGACGAGGAACCGCTCGATGATGCAGTAGTTCTGGAGGGCCTCGCGGGCCTGGTGGATGCCGTCGTCGGTCAGGTCGACGCCCTTGTACTTCTCGTGGTTGAGCAGTCCGCGGTCCTCGAGCTTCCCGATCATCTCGTTGGCGCTGGCCGGGCTCACGTCGAGCATGTCGGCCACGTCGCCGGTCGATGCGGGACCGTCCTTCTGCTGCTGTGTGAGATAGATCGCCTTCAGGTACTGGGCCTGTGAGTTCATTGCTGAGCCTCCATCAGATCGGTCACTTCCTCGACACCCTCGGCCTCGTCCGCACGGATGTCCGAGAGCACGTCGAGCAGTCGCGCTCGGTCGACGCTGAACGACACGTCCGACGCCTCGATGGCCTCGATGAGGTCGTCGTAGAATTTGTACGCCGTCTCCTCGTTACAGAGCTGATCGTAGAGGACGCCGTCGAAGTCCTCGTCGGACTCGTACTGGGCCTCGACCAGCATCTCGATCTCCTCGAAGGCGACGGTGTCCGCCTCCAGGTCGTCGACCAGTTCCTCCAGTCGACGGCGGTGCTCCGCCGACTCCGTCGAGGCGTGTTCGAGGAGTTCGATCACGTCGGGGTCCAGTTCGTCACCGGTCTCCTCCGCGTGTTTCGCGGATCGGGCCTCGACGACCTCTTCGAGGACGATCCCGATCTGCAGCAACCGGGCGAGCTGATGGTCCGATCCCACCGGCTGCGTGAGGCTCACGACATCACCCCCACGCGGCGCTGTGATGCAGTCATGGACGTAATTCGGGGAGGGGCGGACTTAAGCGGTTCCCTGTCGGCGCCCCGTTCACCGCCGAGCGGCGCAGACCTGTTAGGCACATATCGGACGGCAACACGGGCAAATGGAATCGTGCGAGCGTTCGTTCGCGGTCGATAGACTGCTCGCCGATCGCTTCGCTCCCCGCCTGCTATCCGAGGTCGCTACGCAACCTCGCTACTCACGAAGACAGCATCAGAGAAAGGTCCGACGAGTCTGTGCTCACGTTAGTCGCGCAGACGCCGAGAGAGCGAAGCTCCGACGAGCCTGCGGTCGTTTCACTCCCGCAGACGCTCGTAAATCAGCTGGTCGAGGTCCTCGCGGAGTTCGTCGACCTGGACCTCTTCCAGGACGGGGACGAAGAAGCCCTCGACGAGCATGTTCTTCGCCGCCTCGGGGTTGACACCGCGGGAGGTCATGTAGAACATGTCCTCCGCGTCGACCTGTCCCACCGTCGCGGAGTGAGAGGCCTCGGTGTCGTGGTTGTTGATGATGAGCTTCGGCGACGCGTCGGCCTCGGACTCGTCGGAGAGCATCAGCGTGTTCTCGCGCTGGTACGACGAGGTGTCCCAGGCCTCTCGGCCCACGTCCTGGACGCCCTCGTACACCGAGCGGGCCTCGTCGTCGAGGACGCCGCGGGTGACGAGGTCGGCGACGGTGTGCTCGGCCTCGTGCCAGACGCGGCTGGCGATGTCGAAGTGCTGGTCCTCGTGGCCGAAGAAGGCTCCGAGGATTTGGGACTCCGAGGAGTCGCCGAGCAGGCGCGTCTCGACGCTGGACTTGGTCAGCCGAGAGCCGATGTTGCCCTCGATCCAGTTGACCGTGGCGTAGGTGTCGGCGTGGCCGCGCTTGGCGGAGAAGTTGTACGTCTTCTCAGAGAGGTTCTGGAGCGCGCCGTACTGGACGTAGGCGTTCTCGCCGGCGACGGCCTCGACGACGCCCGAGTAGTAGCGGTCGCCGTCGGTCTCTTCACCGGTCTGCTGGCGTTCGAGGATCGTCACGGACGAGGACTCCTCGGCGACGACGAGCGTGTAGTTGAACAGCGACTGGCTGTTCATCGTCGTCCGAATCTTCACGTCCTCGGCGTCGACGCCCTCGGGGACGTAGACGACCGTGCCGGCCGAGAACAGCGCCGTCGACAGCGCGGTGAGGTAGTCCCGCTGGGTGTCGACGACGGTCCCGAAGTGCTCTTTCACGAGGTCTTCGTGTTCGTCGAGCGCCTCGCTCCAGGAGAGGACCTCGACGCCCTCGGCGTCGACGCGGTCCTTGTCCTGGGCGTAGTCGAGCGGGTCGACCAGCGACTCGTAGTCGAGCGCGTCGAGGTTCGTCCACGTGCGCCCCGGCGTCCGGATGACGTCCGGCATGTCGAGGTCGTCGAGCGCCGCGAGGGCCTCCTTGCGCGTCTCGAGCAGCCACTCGGGCTCGCCGAGATCCTCGGAAATCTGTTCGACCTGGCTCGCTGTGAGATTGGCGTGTACCTGCGTGCTCATTGTTATCCGAGCGACCCCTCCATCTCCAGTTCGATGAGGCGGTTCAGTTCGACCGCGTACTCAATGGGCAGTTCCTCCGTGATCGGCTCGATGAAGCCGGCGACGATCATCTGCTTTGCGTCGTCGTCGTCGAGCCCGCGGCTCTGGAGGTAGAACACGTCCTCGTCGCCGATCTTGCCGACGGTCGCCTCGTGGGCCACGTCGACCTTGGACTCCTGGATCTCCATGTACGGCATCGTGTCCGACGTGGACTCGTTGTCGAACATGAGCGCGTCACACTCGACGGAGGTCGAGGAGTCCTCGGCCCCGTCGCTGATGTGGACGAGACCGCGGTAGTTCGTGCGGCCGCCGTCCTTGCTGATGGACTTGGACTCGATGGTGGACTTCGTGTCGGGCGCGTTGTGGTACACCTTCGCGCCGGTGTCGATGTCCTGGCCCTCGCCCGCGAAGGCGATGGTGATGTGGTTGTCCGTCGCGCCGGGCCCCTTGAGGATGGTCGCGGGGTACAGCATCGTGGCCTTCGAGCCCATCGACCCGGAGACCCACTCCATCGTGCCGTCGGCCTCGACGATGGCGCGCTTGGTGTTGAGGTTGTAGGTGTTCTTCGACCAGTTCTGGACCGTGGAGTACTGGACGTGGGCGTCCTCGCCGACGAACACCTCGACGCCGCCGGAGTGGAGGTTGAACGCCGAGTACTTCGGGGCGGAACAGCCCTCGATGTAGTGGACCTCGGAGTTGTCCTCGGCGATGATGAGCGTGTGCTCGAACTGGCCCATCCCCTCGCTGTTCATGCGGAAGTACGCCTGCACGGGCATCTCGACGGTCGTGTCCTCCGGGACGTAGACGAACGACCCGCCGGACCAGACCGCGCCGTGGAGCGCGGCGAACTTGTTGTCGCTCGGGGGGACGCACTTCGTCATGAAGTGCTCTTTGACGAGGTCTTCGTGCTCCTGGACGGCCTTGTCCATGTCACAGAAGATGACGCCCTTCTCCTCCCAGCGCTCCTGCATGTTCTGGTAGACGATCTCGGACTCGTACTGCGCGCCGACGCCGGAGAGGGCGTTCTTCTCGGCCTCGGGGATGCCCAGCTTGTCGAATGTGTCTTGGATCTCCTCCGGGAGGTCCTCCCAGGAGTCGGCGCCGCCGCGCGTCTCGATGTCCGGACGGATGTAGGGAACGATGTGGTCGATGTCGACCTCGGAGAGGTCGGGCGCGCCCGGCCAGCCTTCCGGCATGGGCATCTCCTGGAACTGCTCCAGCGCGCGCAGGCGGCGCTCGAGCATCCACTCGGGCTCGTCCTTGTCTTCGGAGATGACCCGGACGGTCTCCTCGGTGAGTCCCTTCTCGGTCTCGAAGGCGGCCTTCTCCTCCTTCTTGAACTCGAATCGGGCTTCGGTGTCGGTTTCTTTGAGGTGGTCTTGATCTGAACTCATAGTTTGATGTTGTGTGTCTGGGTTGATGGGCGTTACGCGGCCTCGTAGGCTTCCTCGCGGACCCAGTCGTACCCCTCGTCTTCGAGCTTCTCGGCGAGTTCCGGACCGCCGCTCTGGGCGATCTGGCCGTCGAGCATCACGTGGACGTGGTCGGGCTCGACGTAGTCGAGGATGCGCTGGTAGTGGGTGATCTGGAGGATGCCCGCGCCCTGCTCGTCGCGGAGCGCGTTGATGCCGTTCGAGACGTCCTGCAGTCGGTCGATGTCCAGCCCGGAGTCGATCTCGTCGAGCACGGCGATCGACGGCTCGAGGATCGCGGCCTGGAGGACCTCGTTCTGTTTCTTCTCGCCGCCGGAGAAGCCGGCGTTGAGATACCGCGAGGCGAACTTCTCGTCCATGTCGAGTTGCTCCATCTTCTCCTGGAGGATCTCCTGGAACTCGGCGACGCCGATCTCGCCCTCTTCGACGTTGCCCTCCATCGGGGAGGTGTCGTAGCCGGCGGCGTCCTCGTTGGTGGCCTCGGCGTCGTCTTCCTCCTCGTCGTCCTCCTCGAACAGCTCCTCGCGCTCTTCGAGCTTGGCGTTGAGCGCGGTGCGAAGGAAGTTCACCATCGTGACGCCCTCGATCTCGGCCGGGTACTGGAAGCCGAGGAAGACGCCGAGGGCGGCCCGCTCGTTCGGTTCGAGGTCGAGCAGGTTCCAGGTTCGGAGATCCTCGGGGATCTCCTCGTCGCCGAACTCGTCCTCGTCGAGGTGGATGAGCACTTCGCCGTCGGTTACCTCGTAGGCGGGGTGGCCGGCGATGATCTTCGCCGTGGTCGACTTGCCCGAGCCGTTGGGACCCATCAGCGCGTGGATCTCGCCCGACTCGACTTCGAGGTTGACACCGCGAAGGATCGTCTCACCGTCCTCTTCCGCGACTTCAGCGTGGAGATTGTTGATTTCGAGTGTTGCCATAGGTATCTCTTAGGTCACCCGAAAGGAGGTCCGTTTCACCCATGAAGCTTTCGCATTGTCGTGAAATCCAGTTCAGTATATAGAAATAATATTTCTTCGAGAGAAAAACCGCCGCCCGCACCGGGTTACATGAAGCTGCCGAGCCCCGTCTGCTCCTGCCCCGACTTGACCTCCTCCCAGGAGATGTCCAGGGCTTCGAGGATGCGGGCGATCGGCCCTTTCAGCGTCTTGTCGAGCATCTTGTCCCAGTCGACCTCGAACTCCTCGGGAACCTGGTCTGCGTACTCGAAACAGATCACGTCGGGGTCGCGCCGGAACTCGCCGTACAGCGGGTCCCGTTGCGGGTCGAGATCCCGCTCCGCTTCGACGCGCTGGAAGAAGTCCGAGTGGACCCGGTCCAGGTACAGCCGCTTCGGCTTCGAGCCGCTCTGGAAGTTCGTCCCCAGCAGCATGTTCGCGTACTTCGCGCCGCGGACCTGCGCGGTGTCGGTGTCGTAGTTGTCGAGTTTCTTCCCGATACCGCCGGGGATGCCCACGTCGTCGTAGTCGACGTTGCCGTCCTGGAAGTCCTCGATCACGTCGCCGACGTACTGCTTGATCGACTCCGCGTCCTCGCCGTGGACGATGCGGTCGATGACCTCTTTCTGGACCCGCTTTGTGATGGGCGCGATATCGGAGCGCTGGTACTCGAAGCCGGTGATGTCGATGTCGTCGACGTGCTTGCCCTCCTTCCAGACGATGTGGCCGGCGTAGCGCTTCTTCTTGCCCGCCTGGAAGAACCGCCGGTAGAGCTTCTCGAACTCGATCTGGAAGCGATGCTCGTCGGCGTTGAGCCGCTCGGTGGCGAACTCGTCGTACGAGTCGTTGATCGTCTCCTCCAGCTCGAACCCTTTCTGGATGGTCGCGGCGATGAGTTCGAGTTCGTCGTCACTCATCACCGGGTGCTTCTCGCGCATCTCTTCGGTGACGGTCACGTCGGCCTGAACATCGTCCGCCGAAACGTCACCTAACTGCAACATGACGGAATCCGTATCCCCGTATACGACCTCGTACCCCTCGTTTTCGACGACTTCGTCGGTGTAGTCGATGACCTCCCGGCCGGTTGCGGTGACGGCCGCTCCCATCTCCTTGTCGTAGAGGCGGAACCGATCCCATCCGAGAACCCCATACAACGAATTCATAATTACCTTGACAGCTTGCTGCTGCCGGTCAAATCGCTCGTACTCCGGATTACCAGGGTCGTAGCTGTTCCGGTGGGATTTCTTTTCTTCTCTTTCAGACAGGAGCTCGTCGACCATCTCCCGGATGACGCCGTCCGGTTCCTTCCGGAAGTGGGTCCCGTTGGGCGCGCGATAGGTGTCGCCGTCGTAGGTATCGGGGTCGACCTTCGTCTCGGGACTCGCGTTCGTCGTCACCATGCACATCGGGTAGAGCGACTTCAGGTCCAGCACGGTGACGTTCTCGCGGACGCCCGTGATTGGGTCGAAGACCGCGCCGCCCTCGTAGTCCTCGCTCTCCTGTTGGCCCTTCGAGGGGAGCGCGAACTCGCCGTGGAGCTTGTGCAGGACGTACATGTCGACGGCGTCGCCGGGCGTCGTCGCGTCTTCGAGCTTGCAGCCGACGAACGTGCGGACCTCGTCCCAGAAGTCCACGATGTCCTGTTCGCGGTCGAGTTCGACGCACAGCTCCACGTCCCGGAGGTTGTACTCCAGCAGGCGCTCGGGGTCGTCCTCCCAGAGGTCGCCGATGTCGCCGGCGTAGCGCTCCTTGCCGACGCCGAGTTCCTGCTCGCCGACGGCGTCGAGCCGGTAGGACTCGAGTTCGGTGAACTGCGTACGCTTGTAGGCGTAGAGGAGGTCGAAGACGACCCGGCCCTTGATGTCCGGGCCGCCCCAGCCCGACCGCCACACCTCGTCGACGCGGGAGAGTCGGTCGACGGACAGGTCGTAGTCGTGGTCGAAGCTCTGGAGTTCCTCCAGGCGGTCGAGGAAGTACGGCGCGTCGAAGTCGTCGAAGTTCCACCCCGTGAGCACGTCAGGATCGGTCTCGTCGATGTACTCGATGAACGCCTCCAGCATGGCCTCTTCCGCCTCGAAGACGCGCACGTCGGCCTCGAAGTCCTCCCGAATCGGGTCGTAGCCGGAAAGCGCCGCCGGGCCGTCGATGCCGTCCGGTGACTCGTACAGCCAGACGACGTACTCGTCGCGGTAGGAGTCGTGCGAGGTCAGACAGACGATCGTCTCCTCGCCGTCCTCGGGGAAGCCGTGGCGGTCGTCGACCTCGATGTCGAAGGTGTTCACCCGCAGGTCGGCGGTGACCTCGGTCGGCGTGACCTCCTCGTGGTGTACCTTCAGGCTCCCGTCGTCGAGTTCCCGAGCGGGCACGCGCACGCCGCTGGTGATGTCCTTGTCGATCAGCAGGCGGTTGGGAAACAGGATGTCCGCCTCGTAGTGGTCGAAGTCGTCGCGCATCTGGCCCACGTCGCGTGGCGTCTGGCCGAAGATCTTGGTCAGGCGCTCGCCCCGGATCGACTCGTATGGCTCGCCGTCCGCGCCGGCCTCCTCCCAGTCGGTGATGCGGTCGTACTGGCGGAGGCGGTCGTCGGAGACGCTGTCCGTCGGCGCGTAGAAGTACGGTTTGAAGTCGAAGACGCGCGCGTGGACCGGGTCGTTGTCCTCGGTGCGACCGAAGACGTGGACGACCGGGAACTCGTCGTCGCCCTGACCCTCGATGGTGTAGTCGACCTGGGTGACGACGAATTCGACGGTCTCCTCGACCGGCGGGAACTGGCGCTCGTCGAGGTCGACGACGCTCGTGCCGCCGTTGCCGTTGCCGGCGACAGCCGCCGCCTCGTCGGCGACTGGCCGGTCGCCCGTGCCCGTGTCTGCGTCCGCATCCTGCCCGAAATCCCCCAGCGTTCCCTGGGTCCCGTCGCTCATTCTTGGGGATGCTTCGAGATGCCGGATAAAAACACCGACGGTCGACGGGGTCTTGCCACAGGCAGAAAGTATATGCCACGCAGTACCATACCACCTGGTGACGACCCAATGTCGCACCACGCATCCCCCCACGGCGAGGCGGATCGGTCCGAAGAACTGCGGTCGGAACCCGCGCTTCCGGATGCCATCCGGACGACCGAGACTTACGAGACCGAGGAGGGGACAGTATTCTACGACGCCGAGAATCCGCTGGCGTGGCTGCAGACGGACACGGCGGTCACCCTCCAGGAGATCGCCTGACAACTAAGCACTTTTACCGCCCGACCGTCGTAGCTAGCCCGTGATAGACGGTCCCGGCGAGGACGACGATGGCGGAAGCGTCCTCTCCGAAAAGAGCGAGTTCGAGCCCGAGGAGTTCGACCCGTCCAGCCTCGGCCCCGACGTGCCGACGCCGTCCTCGGGCGACTACCAGAGCGACGCCGCCGGCCTGTTCGTCAGGCTGGTCGTCGTCTTCAACGTCGCGCTGCTCGCGCTCACGATCGGCCCGATGCTGGCGTACTTCGAGGGCCAGGTCGACCTGGGGCTGCGAATCTTCCTCGCCGGCGTCATCCTGTTCGGATACGGGACCTACCGGTACGTCAAGTTCGAACGCGAGCGCAAGGCCAGAGGTGACGGATCGGACGGCGAGGCCGACGACGCGAGCGGGAGCGACTCGGACCCGAGCGACCGTAACGGCTAACCGAATCGCTCGGTTAGAGCCCGTTATGCGTACCGTCCGCGACGAGTCGGGCCGACGCTATCTGCTCGTCAAGGAGTCCGCCGAGTCGAGTCTGGTCCGCGACCCCGAGACCGGCGCGGAGCGCCACGTCCCGAACGCCGACCTCGAGTCGGTCGACGGCGCGTCGCCACTCTCGACCGCGGCGACGGCCGTTCCGGACGCGGTCCGAACCGTCGTCACCGCGGCCCACGGCGACCGGGCGCTCGGCCTGCTGGTCGAACTCGACGACAGGGGCCCGCTGTCGGTCCAGGAACTCCTCGACGCCTACGACCTCTGCGAGAGCGACCTCCACGGGCTGCTCGGCGAGTTCCGCGCCGCGGGCCTGCTGACCGAGGCGACGGTGCACGGCCGACGGGGCTACGACGCGACCGAGACGACGAGCGAGGCGCTGGCCGTCCTCCGCGCGTAGGGTCCGCCCGCGCCGACTGACGCCCAGACCGGCGTTCAGGCCAGTTCCGCGACGGTCGTCTCGACGCGCTCGACGCGCGAACGGTTGGTGGTCGCGTCCTTCTCGACGCGCACGAGGTCGTCTGCGGCCCCGACCAGTTCCTCGTCGTGGCTGACCACGAGGATCTGCTCGACGCCGACCTCGTCGCGCATGTACTCGATCACGTCGAGCAACTGCGTGACGTGGCCCGAGTCGAGGAACACCGTCGGCTCGTCGAGGATGAGCGGCGGCATCGGGGCCGCGCCCTCGATACCCTCCGCCAGCAGGCGATAGATGGCACACCGGAGGCTGAGATTGAACAGCGCCCGCTCGCCGCCGGAGAGCTGTTCGGGCTCCAGGGGCTCGCCGTCCTTCTGGTACACCGTCAGCCGGTACTCGCCGTCCAGTTCGATGTGGGAGTACGAGTCGTTCTGGTACACCAGATCGAACGTCTCGTTGAGCATCCGTTCGAGCGTCTCGACGTTGCGCTGGCGGAGCTCCGCCCGGAGCGAGCCGTACATCTCCTGGAGCTGTTCGGTCTCATCGTACAGCGTTTCGAGCCGTTCGAGCGTCGTTTTCAGCTCCTCGCGGCGCTCGCGAAGTGACTCCAGTTCCTCGATTTCGTTCCTGACGGCACCGATGGCGTTCTGAAGCTCGTCGCGTTTCTCGCGCTTCGTCGCGAGCGCGTCGGTTGCCTGCTCGATGTACTGCTCGGCGCGCTGTTTCTCGCCGCGGGCCTCCTCGATGCGGTCCTCGTCGAAGGACTCCGAGAGGTCCTGTCTGCGCTCGCGCTTCTCCGCGAGGCGGTCGCGTCGCTGGTCGTTCAGTTCGTCCTGCTGGCTGCGTTTCTCGCGCAGGCGCTCGATCTCGGCCTCGCAGTCCTCGACGTCGTCCAGCAGGTCCTCGATCCGTTCCAGGCGCTGGATCGCCTCCTTGACGCGCTGGCGCTCCTGGTTGCACTCGGCGACGACCGACCGGCAGTCGTCCGCTCGCTCCCGCGCCTCGGTCGCCTCCTCGCGTTTCGACGACGCCTCGTCTTCGTGCTCCGCCGCCTCCTCGCGGAGTCGCTCGGCGCGCGCCTCGTCGTCCGCCAGTCCGGCCTCCTTCTCCTCGACGAGCTGAACGACGTTCGCGCGGTTGCTCTCCAGCGTGTCCAGTTCGTCCGCCGCGTCGGCGAGGTCCCGAGCGCGCTCGTGCTTCGTTTCCAGGTCCTCGACCCGGTCGCGGGCCTCGTCGAGGGTCGCTTCGAGATCCGCGGCGCGCTCGCGGTCGTCCTCGATGGAGTCGACGTGCGGGGACTCGCCCACGTCCTGGCCGCACTCGGGACACTTGCCGGCGTCGAGGAGGTCTTCGGCCTCCGCGAGCGACTCGCGGGCGCTCTTCAGCTTCGTCTCCAGTTCCGTGACCCGCTGGCGGGCGTCGTCGAGGTCGTCGGCGACCGACTGCTCGTACGCCCCGACGCCGTCGCGGTCCGCTGGCGCGTCCTCGAACCGCGATTCGAGTTCGGCAATCTGCTCGTCGATGTCGCCGAGTTGCTCGCGGCGGGCGGCGATGGTCTCGCGCGCGTCCTCCAGATCCGCCGCCAGGTCGCTCGCCTCCTCGCGCTTGCGCTCGGCCCGCGATTCGAGGTCCGCGGCGTTCTCCGCGAGGGCCTCGGCCGTGCTGCTGTGCTCCTTGGCGTCGACGCGCTGGTCCTCGATGCGGGACTGGAGTTCGTCGTCGCGGGACCGCAGTTCCTCGAGTCGCCGCTCGACCGCCGACGGGTCCGCGCCGTCGAGCTCCGTCTCCGCGACCGTCTCGTCGAGGTCCGTCTCCAGCGACTCGCGGCGGTCGTTCAGCTCACCGATCCGCTCCGTGAGCCGGCTCCGTTCGGTCTCCGCCTCGGTGATCGTCTCCCGGAGGTCCTCGATGTCGGACTCGAGGTCGGACAGCTCCTCGCGCTTCTGTTCGTACTCGTCGAGGACCGACTGGGCCTGCGAGAGCGTCTCCTCGGCAGTGGCCTTCTGGTCCTCGATGTGGTCGATCTCCGTCTGGAGCTCGTTCTCCTTCGTCTCCAGCCCGTTCAGCCGCTCGTGAAGGTCCTTGGCTTCCTTCTCGTCGATCTGCTCGTCGAGCTGCGAGAGCGCGCCCTGCTTGTCGTCGCGAACGCGACCCACGCCGACGCGGGCGTCGCTGGCGCGCTCCCGGTACGCCTCCAGCTTGCCTAACTGGAGGAGGTCGTCGAGCATGTCCTGTCGGTCGCCCGGCGAGGCGTTGATGAGCTTGTTCACCTCGCCCTGGCGGACGTACGCGCAGTTGACGAACGCCTCGCTGTCCATCCGCAGGAGTTCGGTGACGCGCCGGCGCACGTCGCGGGCTCCCTCGTAGCTCCCGTCGGGCGTCTCCAGCACGCACTTGGCCGTCTGGGCCCGCTCGCCCGTCGCGCGGATCCGTCTGGTGATGTGGTAGTCGCCGCCGGCGTGGGAGAACCACAGTTCGACGGTGCAGTCGTCGGCCCCGATGGTGACCACGTCGTCGAGGGTCTCGTCCAGCGCTTTCGAGCCGTACAGCGCGAAGAAGCAGGCTTCGAGCAGCGAGGACTTCCCGCTGCCGTTGAGGCCGTGGATGACGGTCACGCCCCCGTCGAGTCGCAGGTCGGCGTCGTCGTAGCACTTGAAATGCTCCAGCCTGACGCGTTCGAACCTCATCGGTGTCCCTCCATCACAGGAACTCCTCCACGCTCGCCTGGCCGTCCGTCTGTGCCTCTCCGTCCTCGCCGTCGCCCGTCGACTTGCGGGGCGTCTCGGCCGCGGCAGTCGAGTCGTCCGCACCGGCCGCCTCGTCAACGTCGACAGACGGGTCGTCGCTCTCAGTCGCTCCGTCGGTCTCACCGTCGGAGGCCTCCGCGGCGGTCCCGAACGCGTCCGCTCCCTCGTCGACGAGTTCGCGCACGCGGCGCTCGACCTCGTCTTTGACGTTCGCGTCGGCCACTTTCGAGGCGCGGATCGTCTCGTCGATGTCGCGCGCGGCCTCGCTCAGTCCGAGATCGCGGACCCGCTCGGTGACGGCGTCGTCGGGGTCGGCGAAACTGACCTCCGTCTCGCCCTCCTCGACTGCGATCTCACGGTGGTCGGTGACCCGGGCCACGAGCGCGCCGCGCTCCAGCGCGAACGATTCGACGCTCGCGGGGGTGACCGGCTCGCCGTCGCCGTCGATGGAGACGACGACCACGGCTTCTTCGAGGTCGTGCTGGCCGACGCGGCTCCGAACGCGCTCGACGCCCTCCTCGGGGCCGAGTTCCACGTCGACGAAGACGAACTCCCGGGTATCGAGGCCGCGGCGAGTGATGCGGACCTCGTCGTCGAAGGTGACGATGTTGTAGCCCCGGTCCTCGCGTTCGCTGGCGCTCGCGCGCTCGGTCGACCCGCAGTAGGTGACCCACGCATCGTCGACCCGCTGCTTCCCGGGGTCGTGGTTGTCGCCGAGGAGCATCGCGTCGAAGTCGACCGACGCCTCGGTCAGGATCTCTGCGGCGTCCCAGTCGCCGTAGTCGAAGGGCTGGAACAGGCCGTGGGTGACGAGCGCCGCGGCGTCGGCGTCGTGGGGGGCGAAGTCGTAGTCGAGGTCGTCGCGCTGGGATCGGGGAACGAAATCGAGGCCGTAGAAGGCGGTGTCGCCGATCACGGTCGGGTCGCCCCCGAGGCGCGTCGCCAGCCCGAGCGACTCGTAGAGGTCGAGCCACTGCGCGTCGCGCTTGGCCTCGTGATTTCCTACGACGGCTAGAAAGGGAATGCCGGCGTCGGAGAGCGTCTCGAGTACGTCGAGCGTGCCCATGATGTCCGTCAGGGTCGGCCGACGGTCGTGAAAGAGGTCGCCGGCGTGGACGACGGCGTCCACGTCGTCTTCGACGGCGTCGGCGATCACCTGCCGGAAGGCGTCGAGGAAGTCCGCCCGGCGGTCGGGCACGTTGTACTGCTGGTACCCGACGTGGGTGTCGCCGGTGTGTATCACCCGTGTCATTTGCCCGTTCGTATGCCAGCCCCGCCTAAAGGGGTATCGTAACCGCGGTGAAAGTGGTCGACGGCGACGCGGCGTGACGGCCCCGGAATCGCCGTCCGCGGCCCGACCCACTCACTCACTCTCGCCGTCCCGTGCGGCGTGTCGATACCGTCGAAACGCGGCGCGCGCCGCTCGGCCATCGCCGGCCAGCGCACTCACCTCTCGCTCCGCCTGCCGAACCGCCGCGTCGAGCGCGTCGACACCGACTTCCTCGGCGAACGCCGCGGCCGCGTCGAGGTCCTCTACCGCCGCGCTGGCCCGTTCGATGATCGCGCGGTAGTCGTTCGGTCCCGATTCCGGCCGCGGCCGTTCGGGCGCGTCCCCCTGGTTCGGGGTTCGCGCCAGTTCGATCTCGCCGAAGCCGTCGGCGCTCTCGGCCTCACCGCTCGCCAGCGCCGCGAGCGCCGCCCGCACGTCCTCGCTGTCGACCATACCTCCGCTGGCCGCGGATTCACTGATAAACGTTCGCCGACGCTCGCCCGAGCGTTCAAATATCAGCACGGGACCAGCCACGGCCATGACAGACGTCGAGACGCTGGCCGAACGCCTCCAAGCGGTCGAGCGAGCGGTCACCGACGGCGAGACGGAGTTCCCGGAGGTCACCGACCGCGGCGAGTTCGAAGACCGAATCGATGGCCTCGAAGGACGGGTCGACGACCTGGAGACCCGAACAGCCGAACTGGAAGCCGCGACGCAGGCGCTGCGCGGGTACGTCGGGAACGTCCGCGCGGTCAACGAGGACGTGGAGTCCCGCGCCAACGCGGCGCTCGCGGCGGTCGACCGACTCGAAGCGCGACTGGACGAGCCCGCACCCGCAGAACGCCCGGTAGTGAGTGGAGATGCCGCCGAGCGATCGAACGAAACGACCTACGATGGCACGAGAGCTGACTCACACTCCGGCCCTCCAGTGCCCGGAGGCGAAGGCCACACCGACTTCGGGGCGATCACCAACGGTGGCGACGGCGAGACGACCGAGGAACCGAGTCCGGGGGTCCTGGAACGGATCCGTGAGCGACTGTGATACTGCGCGTCGTCCTCTCGGTGGCAGTACTGACGGCGCTCGTTGCCGCCTCCGCGCCCGCGCTGTCGGCGGCCAGAGCCGACGCGGCGACCGGTACGGTGGAGCGGCAACTGGAGACACTCGCGTCGCGACTCGACGCGCTCGTCGCCACCGACGACCCGACGGCGTCGGGCGACGCGCGGCGCGTGGCTGCACTTCGGCTGCCCGCTCGGAGCTACACGAGCGCCGGCGTCGACTGGCTCCGTTTTCACGGTCGGGCCGGTACCGGCGTCGCGACGTGGCGGGTCGAAAACAGGACCGTCTCCCGGCGAGTCGCACCGCTCCCGGTCCGACCATCGCGTGGCACAAGGCGACTCAGCGAGCCGGGCAGCCACCGGCTCGTCTTCGCGCTCACTCGCGCGGACGGGCGACGGGTCCTGACGGTCGAACGCCTGGGGGCGCGGTCCGGAGAGGGGCGCAGCCGTGCGTGAGTGGTTCGGCGGCGACACGGCGGATGAAGGGTGTCTGTGCAGTCCGTCCTTCGAGGGTAATTCGCTCGCTGTGGCCGCGGACGACTGTCCCGGCGAGGGTGACCTCGCCGAGTCCGCCGACTGCCGAGCGACGGTTATCGGCTCGCTCGACGGCGGAGACATCGACTCCGTGACCACGACGCACTGCGGGCGAACGAGGGCCTACGTCGACCGGGCGGCCGCGGTACTCGTCGCCGCCGGTCGGTTCGCCGTGCGTGCACAGGCCGTCGACGAGCGGCTCGCGGTGCGGGCCCGACGCGACCCGGTCGCGGCCGCCACGGAAGCGACGGGGCGCGCGGGACCGGTCGCGGACCTCGCGGCGGAGACCGGACTCGCGGTCGCCACGGAGCGGTTCGACGGCAGCGCGGCGGCGCTGACGGCATATCGCGGACCGACGCTCAGCGACGCCCGCGTCGCGGCGTCGCCCCCGCCGGAGTCGTCGCTCCGAGACCGGCGCACACTCACGACCGAGGCGGTCGTACGCCGGTACGACACGCCGTCAGGCCGATTGCCTGTCTACCACGTCGAGCCGCGAGAACAGCGGTTCGGCCCGACGGCGATGCGGGCGCTGGCGGCCGTGTACGAGCGGCTCGCGAGCACGGCGGTCGACGGGGGCTGTGACCCGTATTCGGCGGCCGGGGACGCGGTCGACGACGGTGCGACCGCGGCAGCGGTCGGCTCGGTCGTCGAAAAGCACACCACCGGTCTCGGGATTCTCGAGGACGTCTTCGCCGACGAGCGCGTCTCGGACGTGTTCGCGACGGCCCCCGTCAGCGAGACGGCGCTCCGCGTCCGCGTCGACGGCGAGACGATGCGGACCAACGTGAGGCTGACCGGGGGCGGGGCCAGCGCGCTCGCATCGACGTTCCGGCGCACCAGCGGCCGTGCGTTTTCGCGAGCGAACCCGACGCTGGACGCGACGGCGACGGTCGCTGGCAGGCAGATTCGAGTCGCCGGCGTGACCGAGCCGGTCAGCGACGGTCTGGCGTTCGCGTTCCGCGCCCACGACGCGAACGCGTGGCGACTGAGCGACTTCGTCGCCGGCGGGACCATGCCCGCGGCGGTGGCGGGACTGCTCTCGGTGGTGGCCGAGCGGGGCGGAGCCTGTCTCGTTGCCGGTCCCCGCGGGGCCGGCAAGACGACGACGCTCGGCGCGCTGCTCTGGGAGCTCCCCCGCGAGGTCAGGACAGTCCTCATCGAGGACACGCCGGAGCTACCGGTCTCGGCGCTTCAGGCCAGCGGCCGGGACGTCCAGCCGCTGCGAACGGCAAGCGGCGACGGCCCCTCGATCACCGCGACAGAGGCGCTTCGGACGGCGCTCCGCCTCGGTGAGGGCGCGCTCGTCGTCGGCGAGGTCCGCGGTGAGGAGGCCGGCGTCCTCTACGAGGCGATGCGCGTCGGCGGCGGTGACGGGGCCGTCCTCGGCACGATTCACGGCGACGGCCCCGACGCAATCCGCGAGCGACTGGTATCTGATCTCGGCGTCCCCGTCCGGTCGTTCGCCGCGACGGACCTCGTGGTCACGCTCGCGCCACCGACGGCAGCGCACGGCCGCGGCGTCGCGTCTGTCGCGGAGGTCGTCGCCCGCGGTGACGGAGTCGCCTTCGAGTCGCTGTACGAACGCGACGGGCCGGCGGCGACTGCCACCGGCCGCCTCGAACGGGGTAACAGCCGGCTGGTCGAATCGCTGACCGCGCCCGGAGAGCGCTACGCCGACGTCCTCGCGGCGATCGAGAGGCGGACGGAGACGGTCCGTCGCTCGCCCAGGAGCGCGACCGGCGGCGGCGAGACGGCCTCCGACGTGACCGACGCGATTCCGGACGGGAGAGGTGAATGAGCGGCGCGAGTGGATCGACCGAAGCTTCGGGCTCGGACGGAGGCGCGCCGCGCTCGCTCCTCGCCGCAATCGCAGCGACCGCGGACGCAGTCGCAGCGACCGTTCCCTATACCGCCTCGGTTCCCGACGGCTACCGGCGGGCGTGTCGCTCGCTGTCGCTCTCGCGGCCTGCAGCGGCGATACTGACCGCTGGCTACGGAATCGCGAGCTGTGCCGCCGGACTCGCAGTGCTCGCGGTCGCCGTCGGGGGTCCGCTGGCGTCGCTCGTTTCGCTGGCACTCATCACCGGCGCGCTCGGCATCGTCGCACTCGCACGCTACGGCGTTCCGTTCGCGGCCGACGCGAAGCGGGTCCGGACACTCGGAGCGGCCCCCTCGCTCGTCTCCGCGCTGGTGCTCGGCGCGACGCTGTGGCCGAGCGCGGAGCGGGCGACCGCGTTCGCCACACGTGCGAGCGACACACCGCTGGCAGCCCGACTCGATACCCACCGGCGGCGTGCAGCCGGGACACCGCAAAGCGGCCTGAGTGCGTTCGCGGCCGCGTGGGGAGAGTCGTTTCCGGCGCTCGAACGCGCCGTCGGCCTCGTCGAGCGCGCCACGGCGGCTCAGGCGAGCGAGCGGCCGGCGATCCTCGACAGCGCCCGACGACAGATTCTCGACGGGACGCGGGACGAGATGGCGGCGTTCGCGGCCGCACTCCGCGGCCCGGCCACCGGACTGTACGCGTTCGGCGTCCTGCTCCCGCTGGCGATGGTGTCGCTGTTGCCCGCCGCGGCCGCGGCCGGGGTCCCCGTCACGGGACCGGCGCTGGCGGGTCTCTACGGTGTCGCCTTGCCCGCGGCGCTGCTAGTCGCATCGGCCTGGCTGCTCGGCCGGCGACCGGTCGCCTTCCCGCCGAAGCCGATTCCACGTTCGCATCCGGACGTGCCGGCCACCGCCCTGCCGGCGGTGATGGCTGGCGTCGCTGGCGCGGTCGCCGGCGGCGGTCTCGCGACCGCGCTCGTCGCGCCGTGGGCGACGCCCGTCGGTGCGCTCGGAACTGGGACGGGGACAGCGCTCGTCTTTCGCTATCGCCCCGCAAAGCGCGTCCGCGACCGCGTCAACGCCGTCGAGGCGGGCCTACCGGACCTGCTCTCGTCCGTCGGCCGACGGCTGGACGCCGGACAGTCGGTCGAGTCAGCGCTGGCCGAGGCCGCTTCCGAAGCACGGTCCCCCACCAAGGAAATTGTCGACGCCGCGGTCGCCCGTCAGGAACACTTGAGAACGAGCGTCGAGGGCGCGTTTCTGGGGCCCCACGGCGCGCTCTCGACCCTCCCGAGCAGGCGCGCCCGGCGAGCGGCGACGCTGCTCGGGACGGCAGCGACCGTCGGTCCGCCGGCGGGCGAGTCGCTCACGGCGATGGGCGACCACCTCGACGAGCTACGGGCCGTCGAACGCGAGACGCGCCGGGACCTCGCGCGGATCACCGAGACGCTCTCGAACACCGCCGCGCTGTTCGGGCCGCTGGTCGGCGGCGCCACCGTCGCGCTCTCCGGGACGATGGGCGGCGGCGGGCAGTTCAGCGCCGTCCCGAGCGCGACGCTGGGCCCCGTCGTCGGCTGGTACGTCCTCGTGTTGGCCGTGCTCCTGACCGCGCTGTCGACCGGGCTCCATCGCGGACTGGACCGTGCGCTCGTCGGCTACCGAGTCGGCCTCGCGCTCCTGTCCGCCACGGCGACTTTTCTCGCCGCCGTCGTCGCGACGGGACTGCTGGTCTGACCGGACGTTTAAGTCCGAATACGGGACCAAGAGGGTCCATGTTCGAGACACACGTCGACGCGCTGTACCTCTGGGTAGGCCTGAGCGCGGTGAGCGTCGCCGTCCTCGGCGTCGTCGCCGGACTGCCGATGACGGCGCCGCCGAACGCGACGGCGACCGCGGCGACCATCGACGAAGTGGCGACGAGTCCGCCCGGGTCGGTCGAGAAGCGACGGCTGCTCGCCGACGAGTGGGCGCTCGAAGCCGGAGCGCTCCGGCTCCGCAACGACGGCGGGACGGCACAGGCCGGGCTCACGCAGTACGCGGTCGCGGCCGACTCCGAGCGGCTACGGACCGTCCTCGACGGAACCGCGCCGGCGAGCGTCTACGACTCGCCCGCCGCCTTTCGCGCGGCCCTCGACCGGGCGCGAGCACGGAACGAGACGTGGCGGCCTGCACCCGAACGGCTGAGTATCGGTCACGTCGCCTGGGGAGGAGTCGATGTCACGCTCGTCGGGTAGGGCGACGACGGAGCCGCTGGCGGCGCTCGTCGCCGTCTTCGCCGTCGGCGTCGGACTGTCGCTGTACGCGGGCGTCCTCGACGAGGCGTTCGGGACGATGAATCAGGACCGATCCGTCGCCGCGCCGACCGCGGACGCCGTCGAGCAGCGCCTCTCGTCAGCCGGGATCGTCGATCCAGCGCGAACCAACGCGGCGCTCGATGCTGTTCCGGCGGGCTATCGCGGAAACGTCACGGTCACCGTCGACGACGGCGGCCGGTGGAGTACCGGACCGACACCGCCGTCCGGGGCCGACAGCGACACACGGACCGTGAGCGTGCGTATGGCCCCGGGAACGGTCCGTCGCGGGCGGCTCCGAGTTCGGGTGTGGCGATGACGCGAGCCACGAGCGCCGTCGCCGACGTGACGGTGTTCCTCCTGCTCGTCGGGGCCGCCGCCACGGTTATTCTGAGCGGCGCGAGCGCCGAGCACCCACCGACGGCGAACCCGGCCGCCGAACAGGCGTCGATGCTGGCCGCGAGCACGGCTCACGTCTCCTACGATCTGACCGTCCCGGACACGGACGACCACTTGCCGCCCGAGCACGTCACCCGACACCGACGGACGGCTCACGGAACGGTCGCACAACTCCTCGGCGAAGCGGCGATGAGCAACGTGTCTGTCGAAGGAAATCGACTCTCGATCGCAGGCAAAGACTTCGAGTCCGCGATGCGGTCGACCGCACGCGACCGTCTTGGCAGTCCTGGGCGGAAAGCGTCGGTCCGCGTCACGTGGGAGCCGTATCCCGGCGCACCGATTAACGGCAAATACCGTGTCGGGGACCGGCCACCTGCTGACACGGACGTGCGAGCGGCCACAGTGACGGTTCCGAGCGGGATGCAGAACGCCTCCGCGGCGGCGCGCTCGGCGGCGGCCTCGCAGGGGTACGACGGAGTCTCGACGGTCGTCGCCCGCGAGGTCGTCGACGGCCTGTTCCCGGCGGACCGGACGCGGTACGCGCTCCGGGGAGACTACCCCGCCGACGTGTTGATGCGGACGCGCTACGAGCGGGCGGCCGAACTGACCGGGGTCGAAGTGGCCCCCGAGCGCCAGTCGACGGTCGCGATGAACCGGGAGGTGACCGCGGCGCTGGCACGACAGTTGCGCGCCGATATGCGGTCCCGGTTCGATTCGCCAGCGGCCGCTGCCCGCGCCGTTCGAACGAGCGAGATTCGCGTGACGGTCAGGACGTGGTCGCCGTGACGCGCGGCGGACGGGGACTCACCGTGGCGGACGACACGCGAGGCCGGGTCCCGTTCGCGCTGCTGGGCGTCCTCCTGCTCGTGAGCAGTCTCGCGCTGGCCCCGACGTTCGTCGGCGCTCCCGTGCCGACCGACACAGCCGTCGAGCGAGCGTTGGACCGGGCGACGGCCGAGACGCAGAGCGCCGTCCGGAGCGGCGTCGCGACGGCCGGTCGGCGGGCGGCGGCGAACCCGGTCGTCACGCCCGCCGACACGCCCGCGGGCCGGGTGCTAAACGAGTCCGAACCGTTCCGCGACGCGCTCCGCATCCGCGTCTACCTGCGGGTCAGTGAGCGACTGGAGGGGGTCTCGTATCGCAGCGGCGACGTGACCGTCGCGGCCAGCCTCCCGCCGGTCTCGAACGCGAGCGACCTGCGGGCGGCCAAGCGACGTGTGTCGGTCTCGCGGGCTGGTGCGAACGAAACAGCGATGCGTGCGACTGTCACCGACGTGCTGTTGACGGTCCGTCGTCACGGGCGCGTCGTCGCCGAACGACGGGTCTCGCCGACGGTCGTCGTCCCGACGCCGGCGCTCATGCTCCACGATCAGGTGTCGACCTATCAGACGAGGGTGAACGCCTCGATCGCGCATCCGGGACTGAGTCAACGGCTGACCGCACGGCTCTATCCGATCGCGTACGCCAGAGGCTACGCACAGTACGGCGGTGCGGGCATCGAGAACGTCGTCGCGAACCGCCACGTCTCGTTGGCGGCCAACGGCGCGCTCCTCGGCGTCCAGCGGTCGATCTTCGGCCGGAGCGACCCGGACGGCCGCCGCGCGCTGACCGAGGCGACGGCGATGACCGGTATCGAGGACCTCGTCCGCGGGAGCAACGGCTCTGCGGTCGCCAGCGAGGTGCTGAACCGCGCCGAGTACAGGCCCGTCAGCGAGACGCCCGTCCGTCAGCGATCGCCGGGGCGGCCCGGCGCGGGCGACTCGATGACCGTTGGCGTCAACGGAACCGCAGACGCGGCGTTCCGAACCGTCGCCGCACCGGCGGCGCTGAACGAGACGCTCGCCGACGCGTACACCGTCGAAGTCGTGCTGGAGACCGATCGGGAGCGGGTCAGTGGCGGTCGGCCGCCGAAACCGCCCTCGCCGGGCGCGAACTGGACGCTGGTGAGCCAACGGACCACCGCTTCGGTGGCGGCAGTCGAACCCACCGACGGGTCGGTCGCTGCGCCCGACGGGTGGCACGCCCTCGACTCGTTCGGCCGCGTCGTCGAGCGGCGGTACCGGCGGACGGCAGTCTGGGAGAACGCGGGGACGAGTCGCCGGACTGCGGCGACGAGTACCGCGCGCTATCGCGTGACGGTGGCCGTCATCGGCCGCCACCACGGTCGGTCCCCCGCACCGAACCGCTCGATAGCGACGGCCCACGACGCGAGCGCGAGCCCGCTGGGCGGGGCCAATCTCGCTGACGTTGCGGGGAAGGCCGAGACGCGACTCGTCGGCGCTGCCGGCGGCAGGGACCGGATCGCCGAGCGCGTCGTCAGCGGCGATCTCGAACGAACCAACGCGACCGTGACGGCCGACCGACCGCCGGGCCTGGACGCGTGGGTGTACCGAGATCTGATGGACTTGCGGGAGCGGGTCCGGAACGTCAGCGCCAGCGCCGAGCGAGGGAGAGTCGGGACGTTCGAGACGAACCCGCCGAAGCGGCTCCGGGACCGGCTCCGAGCGCGCCGTGCCGGCCTCGCCGACGTGCCGGCCACCTACGACAGCGCCGCGCAGAAAGCGCGCGTCGCGGCGCGAATCGCGTATCTGAACGCGGTCGACGCGGAACTGGCTCGGCAGGCAGCCGGGCGAGCGGAGAGCGAGCGGAAGGTCAGAAGCCGGCTCGCCGCGGAGACCGAGGGCTCGCTCCGCGAGCTCCGGCGCGGGCTCACCGCACGCGAGACGCGTGTCCCGCGTTCGCGCCCGGTGCCGGTCGGACCGGCCGGCCCCGTTCGGACGCGCGTCGACGCTCGGACGCCGTACCTGCCGCTCGCCGAACTCGACGAGCGTCGGTATCGGGCCCTGAACGGGAGCGAACACCCGCTCGTGGCGCGGAACGTGAACGTGTTCACCGTTCCCTACGGCGACGCGGCCGAGACGGTGATCGGATCGGTCCCGGGACCCAGCCGCCGCGTCAGGCTCTCGTCCGCCGCGAGGACGCTCGCCGCCGCCAACGCGACGCTGCAGAACGAGTCGAACGCCACGCTCGCGGCGAAGCGCGACCGGCTCCGAACGCAGGTGCGTCGGTCGAACGTCGAACTCGTCACCGCGATGCGGCGGACGGTCGAGACCGAGACCGGAGCCACGAGCGACAGCGCCATCGTCGTCGACGCACTGGCCCCGTGGGACAGTCCCGCGGGGCGGGCGCTGGCGCTGACCAACGGGTCGGCTCCCGACCGCGTCGCTCGCCTGGCCGGACAGCGGCGGAACCTCACGCGGGCGGAACGGGACTGGCTCCGCCTGCAGTTGCGCGCGGCCGTCGCCGCGCCGGAGGCGGTCCCGACCGCGGGTGCTACGAACCGGACGGGAAGCGCCCTTCGCGACGTGGCCCGAGAGCAGGCGACGCGAGCGCTGGCCGATGCCGGCCGGTCGAAGGTCGAACGACGCGTCGACGTGGACGGACTTCCGGCCGGCCTACCGCTCGGCCCGCCGTGGACGGCCCGGTTCGCGACGGTTAACGTCTGGTGGGTGACGGTCCGCGGGGAGTACGCCCGGTTCGCGGTGACCGCGAGCCACGGGCCGCCGACGGAACCGGGGGCACAGACCACGTACGCTCGCGACGGGAGCGCGGTCACGCTCGACGTCGACGGCGACGGGGCGCCGGAGACGCTGGGGACAGCCGACCGACTCTCGTTCCGGGCCGACACCGGCGTCGTCGTGGTGGTCCCGCCGAAGCCACGCGGCGTCGGCGACAAGGACGGAACCGCCGTGGAGGAATCCGGCGGCTGGCCGAACGCGGGCGACTGAGACGGACGAGCGGCCGTCCGAGCGACATACCCGAAGTAAAATACCCCGGGGACATACCGACGCTCATGCTCAGAGGCGAGTTTCCCGAGGCTGGGGAGCAGTCACCAGAGGCGTTGCTCGCGGCCTACGCGACAGTACTGACCGAGACGGTCGATTCAGTCGGCGTCGACGCCGTCGTCGAGGCGTCGGGGCTCGACCGAGGCGTCGTGGGAGCGTTCGCCGACGGGGACATCGCTGACCGGACGCTGGAAGAGGCGGTCGCCGTGCTGGCGACTGACCCTGATCGACCTGACGCCGACGCGCTCCAGGCGGAGGCCCAGGACATCCTCCTGATGGGGATGACGACGGCCGTGATGGACGTGGAGTCGCTGGCGTCCGGCCTCGACGACCGGCTGGAGCCCAAGGAGATCCAGCAGAAGATCGAGGGCCGGTTCCCGATCACGCTCGAGGAGTACGCCACGCTCCACAGCCACATCGAGGGCGAAAAGCCGTGACGGCGCGCGTCGCGATACTGGGCTGTGGCTACGTCGGCCTCGAACTCGGCCGGCAGCTCCGCGACGAGCACGAGGTCGTCGGCGTCCGCCGCTCCGACGAGGGCGTCGCACGAATCGAGGACGCGGGCTTCGACGGCGTTCGCGCCGACGTGACCGACCCGGACTCGCTGTCCGCCGTCCCGGACGCCGACTGGCTCGTCTTCGCCGCGAGTTCCGGCGGCAGGGGGGCCGACGCCGCGCGCGAGGTGTACGTCGACGGGCTGGAGACGGCCATCGACCACTTCTGGTCGCGCGAGGACGCCCCAGAGCGGCTGGTGTACACGTCGAGCACCGGCGTCTACGGCGACCACGGCGGCGCGTGGGTCGACGAGGAGACGCCGCTGGACCCGCAGACCGAGAAGACCGAGGTGCTGGCCGAAGCCGAGCGCGTCGCCCGCGAACGGCCGACGGAGTACGGCGGCCACGGGAGCGTCGCCCGCTTCGCCGGGCTGTACGGTCCGGACCGCTACCGGCTGGAGCGGTACCTCGACGGACCGGTGACGGCGGGCTACCTCAACATGGTCCACCGGGACGACGCGGCCGGCGCGGTCCGCTTCCTGCTGACCGAGGGGCGCCGCGAGGAGGGCGTGCTGGTCGTCGACGACGAACCCGTCGAGAAGTGGGCCTTCGCCGACTGGCTCGCCGAGCAGTGCGACGTGCCCTTCCCGCCCAAGCAGACGACCGAGGAGCGACTGGACGACCCCGACCTCTCGGAGACGGCGAAGCGGCGCATCCAGACGAGCAAGCGCTGCTCGAACGACCGACTGCGGTCGCTGGGATACGAGTTCGCGTACCCGACGTTCCGGGAGGGATACCGGGACGCGATCCGGGACTACCGGCAACAATAGCTTGTTCTTGGGGAACTTTGATAACAACAGGCTGGCCATGAGCGTGGTATGAGACGCGTTGCCGCCGGCGGGTTACAGATCGACGCCGCCGCGGCGTACGCCATCGAGAACCCCCTGCTGGTCGCCGGCGTCGTCGTCGCGCTGGTCGTGCTCGCCGGGGCCGGCGTCTGGCTCTATCGGTATCTCGGCCGGACGCCCGGGGAGCGGTTGCGACGGGCGCTTTCGGACTACGATCGGCTCGCGGTCCTGATGCACCCCAATCCGGACCCCGACGCGATGGCCTCGGCGCTCGCCGTCGACCAGCTCGTCGCGGGCACCGACACGTCGGTGTCGCTGCTGTACTCCGGCGAGATTCGTCGCCCGGAGAACCGGGCGTTTCAGACCGTCCTGGATCTGGACTTCGACCGGATCGAGAGCGTCGACGACGTGGACGCGGAGGCCGTCGTCCTCGTCGACCACAACCGTGCGCGGGGCTTCCCGGGCGCGGAACAGATCGATCCCGTGGCCGTCGTCGACCACCATCCGGGCGACGGGGAGGGCGAGCGCTTCACCGACGTTCGGACGGACTACGGGGCGTGCGCGACGATCCTCGCGAGCTACTTCAACGAACTCGAGTTCGAGTTCACCGAGTCACAGACGAACGGCGATCTCGACATCGACGCGGCCCCGGCCGACACCATCCCCACCGCGCTCGCGACGGGGATGATGTACGGCATCCAGTCGGACACGCGCTCGCTGACCAACGGCTGTACGTCGTCGGACTTCGCGGCCGCCGCCTTCCTCTACGACGGGATGGACGGCGACCTGCTCAACCGCATCGCCAACCCCCAGGTCGACGCCGAGGTGCTCGACGTGAAGTCGCGGGCGATCACGAGCCGGGAGGTGCGCGCTCCCTACGCGTTCAGCGACGTGGGCGAGGTGTCCAACACGGACGCCATCCCGCAGGCGGCCGACGAACTGGAGACGCTCGAAGGGGTCTCGGCGGTGGTCGTCGTCGGCGAGAGCGAGGGGAGCATCCGCGTCGCCGGCCGCTCCCGGGACGACCGCGTCCACATCGGCCGGGCCATCGAGGCCGTCGTCGACGACATCCCCATGGCCGAGGGCGGCGGCCACGCCCGGATGGGCGGCGGGAAGGTCCCCGTCGAACACATGGCCGGCCTCGGGCCGAGCAGCGGCGTCTCGCGCGAGGAGTTCAAAGAGCGCGTGTTCGCCGCGATGGCCGGCGAGCTGTAGGGCAATCTCGGTCCTTTTGTCGCTCGCCCGCCAACGGTCGGTATGGCCACACGGGAGGCGACCTGGGCGTACCGGGACGACCACGACGAGTTCGCGCGCACCTTCTACCGCCGGTTCGGCGACGGCGTCGTCTCCAGCGTCGGCGTCGGCACGTACCTCGGCGACCCGACCGACGAGCGCGACGCGAGCTACCGCGACGCCATCGTCACGGCGCTGGAATCGGGCGTCAACGTCGTCGACACGGCGATCAACTACCGCCACCAGCGCTCCGAGCGCGTCGTCGGCGAGGCCGTCGCGGACGCCGACGTGGACCGCGAGGCCGTCGCCGTCGCGACCAAGGGCGGGTTCGTCCCCTTCGACGGGGACCACCCGGACGACCCCGGCGCGTTCGTCCGGTCGGAGTACGTCGACACCGGTCTCGTCGACCGCGACGACCTCGTCGCGGGCCAGCACTGCATCGCGCCGGCGTTCGTCGACGACCAGTTCGACCGGTCGCTCGACAACCTCGGGCTCGACACAGTGGACCTCTACTACGTCCACAACCCCGAGACGCAACTGCAGTCGAAGTCCCGCGACGCGGTGTACGATCAGCTCGAAGGGACCTTCGAGCGCCTGGAGGAGCGGGCGGCCGCGGGCGACCTCCGCTACTACGGCGTCGCGACGTGGGAGGCGTTCCGCGTCCCGGCGGACCACGACAGCTACCTCTCGCTGCCCGAAGTCGTCGAGCGCGCCCGTACGGCGGCGTCGGCCGTCGGCAACACGGCGACGCACCTCCGGGCGATCCAGCTCCCGTTCAACGTCGCGATGGCCGACGCGTTCACCGTCGCGGCCCACGACGGAGCTGAAGGACCGCAGTCGGCGCTGTGGTTCGCCCACGAGGCCGGGCTGGACGTGTTCACGAGTGCGTCCATCATGCAGGGCCAGTTGGCCGCCGAGATTCCCGACGAGGTGGCCGCGCGGCTCTCGGGCGAGACGAGCGCACAGCGCGCGATCAACTTCGCGCGGAGCGCGCCGGGGGTGACCTGCTCGCTGGTCGGCACCGGCTCGGTCGAACACGCGAGAGAAAACGTCGACGCGGGCCGGTACGAACCGCTCGGCGCGGACGCGTTCGACGCCGTCTTCCAGTAGCTACCCGAGCTCTTTCCACTCGCTGCCGCACTCGGGGCAGACCCGGATCTTGCCGACCTCGTCGGGGTCGTTGTCCGTCGCGAGCGGCTCGTCGCAGGCGGTACAGGAGAGCCGGCCGTAGTTGTCCTTCTCGACGTCGCCGGCCCGCAGGGCCTTTCGCACTGAGTCCATACCAGACTCTGTGCCACCCGCGAGTAAAAACCCCGTGGGGCAGTTTCGGAACGTTGTTCACGGATTCCGGAGAAGGATCGGCCGTGTCTCGCCGTCGCGTCTTCGGATCGCTGCTGGGGATGGTGTTCGTCATCAACCTCGCCAGAGTCGTGTTCGCGCCGCTCATCGAGCCCATCCGGGCGGCGACGGGTGCGACCGACGCGACGCTCGGCCTGCTGGCGACGATGGCGTGGGCCGGTAGCGCGCTCCCCCGCCTCCCGACCGGCTACCTGCTGACCCGCGTCTCGCGGGCGAAGGCCATCCTCGGCTCGGGCGTCGTGCTGACGCTCGGCACGACGGTCGCGGCGCTGGTGGTCGAGCCGCGACACCTGCTGATCGGCGCGTTCGTCATGGGACTGGCGAGCGGCGTGTACCTCACCGCGGCGAACACGCTGGTCAGCGAGCTGTTCCCGAGCCGACCCGGTCGCGCGCTCGGGGGGCACGGCGTCGCCGCCCAGCTCGCCGCCGTCGGTGCGCCCGCGCTGGTCTCGTTCGTGCTCGTCGTCGGCACCTGGCGGACGGCGCTCCAGTGGATGGCGGTTGCCGCCGCGGTGATGACCGTCGTCTTCACGCTCGTCGCACGGCGCGTCGACCTGCCGGAGGCGGGTACCGAAGACCGCGACCTGCTCGGGGCGGCCCGCGCCCAGTGGCACATCATCGCCACGAGCGTCGCCACCATCGGCGTCGCGGGGATGACCTGGAACGGCCTGTTCAACTTCTACGTCACCTACGCCACGAGCGTCGGGCTGACCGCGGGCCAGGGCCGGACGCTCCTGACAGTGGCGTTCGGGGCCGGCATCCCCGCGTTCTACGTCAGCGGCCGGCTGGCCGACCGCCTCCCGTCGGTCCCGTACCTCCTCGTCATCTTGACGGCGTTCACCGGGTGCGTGCTGGCGTTGCCGTCGCTGTCCGGATTCTGGTCGCTGGCCGCGTTCAGCGTCGTCGTCGGCTACGTCATCCACAGCCTCTTTCCGGCGATCGACACGTACCTGCTGGGCTCGCTCCCGGACCGCCACCGCGGGAGCGCCTACGCGACCTACGGCGCGGGGATGATGCTGTGTCAGGCTCCGGGGAGCGCGCTGATCGGGACCCTCCTCGACCGGGGCGTCGCGTTCCCGACCATCTTCCGCTGGCTGGGCTTCGCGCTGCTCGCGGTCCTGCTCGCGCTCGTCGCGCTGCACCTCGACGGCCGCCTCCCGCGGGCGGCCGAAGCCTAAAGGCTGAAGCCCCTCGACACCGCGTGACCAGTATGGACCTGACGCCGGACGAACTCGCCGGCGTGGTCGACCTCTTCGGGTCGCTCACGCGGGCGGAACTCCGGACGGCCCGGGACGAACTCGCGTTCAAGCGGGGCGTCGAGACCGACCCGGACGACTTCGAGTCGGCTGTCGACGACGCCGTCGCCTCGTACCACCTCGTCGCCGTCCCGGACCACGACGCGGACGCCGACGAGCCCCTGCTGGTGGTCGGGCCGGTCGCGTTCCCCGCGCTGCCAGAAGGGGCGGCTGACCTGCCGCACATCATGGACGTGCCACCGCGGGACCTCTCCCGTCAAGCCGTCGTGGAAGCCGTCAAGTCGCGCTTTCGCGACGACGCCGTAGTGGCCGTCAAGGCCGGTGACGACGACCGAATCCGGACGCTGCTCGACGTGAGCTACGACATCGAGGCCTGGGAGGACGTGGACATGGACGGCCTCCGGGACCGACTCGACGACGTGTGAGCCGATCGGCGGACGCGACCGTCGAGCCGCTGACGACCCACGCGAATTAAGGCCGCCCGTTGCCTACGACGTGGTATGGAGTTCGACCGGGTGGCGGCCCACGAGCCGGTCACCGTGGAGGACGAGCCGCGGGAGGCGGCCGTCGTCGTTCCGGTCGTCAGCCGCGCCGACGGCGAGTCGATCCTGTTCACGAAGCGCGCCGACCACCTGCCGGACCACCCCGGGCAGATGTCGTTCCCCGGCGGCGGCTACGAGCCCGAGGACGACGACCTGCTACAGACCGCCCTCCGGGAAGCCAACGAGGAGATCGGGCTCGACCCGATGGCGGTCAACGTCGTCGGCCGCCTCGACGACATCCGGACGATCACGCGCTACTCGGTCCGGCCGTTCGTCGCCCGGATTCCCGACCGCACCTACCAGCCGTCGGACGAGGAAGTCGCCGAGGTCGTGACGCTCCCGGTGTCGGAGCTGATCGACCTGGAGAACTACGAGTCCGAGCAGCGCGACCACCCCCACTACGGCGAGATTCGGCTCCACTTCTTCTACGTCGACGGCTACACCGTCTGGGGAGCGACCGCGCGGATGCTCGTCCAACTGCTCGAACTCGCGACCGACTGGGACGTGCCGCCCGAACCGGACCGCTATACGGGCCCCGACGACGACCTGCCGCCGAGCGTGCGCGACGAGGTACAGTGACTGCCGGCGGACGAGAACGACAGGATTTTGCGACCCCGGGTACGTGATAGGCTAACTGAATGACTTCGCTCACTGGGCCGCGACTCGCCGCGGCCGGCATCGACGCAGTGGCGCTGAAGCCGACCGAGGTCGACGTGTCACGCGCGGTCGACCTCGACGTAGACACGTTCGCCATCGACTACGAGGGGGCCGACCACGTGCCGGCCCCGGAGGCCGTCGAACGGCTGTCCGACCACGCCGAGGTGCGCGTCACCACGCCGATCCGAGCCGACGGCTACGACCCGCTCGACGACGCGAGCGCGGTCGAGCGGCTCCCGGCGCGCGCGAAGCGCGTCCTCGTCGCGGGCCACAGCGCCTACCTCTCGGACGACGAGGTGAATCGTGCCGTCGCGCCGCGACTGCGGGCCGCCGCCGACGCGACCGACGACCCGTGGGTCGGAACGGAGGGCATCGAGCGGCTCGCGCTCGCCGTCGGCGGGACGCAGTACGAACTCCTCTCGCGGACCACGGCCCGTGACGTGCGGACGCTCCGGACAGCCGGCTTCGAGGGCGACATCGCGGTGTACGCGCCGCTGGTCCTCTCGGCCAGCGAGGACGCGGTGCTCGACGCCGTCGGCGACTACGCCGCCCGGCGCGCGCCGGTCCGAAAGGCGCTGCCCGAGGGCGCGCCGACCGACAGCCGCGCCACGGGGCGCGCCCGCGACGTACTGGCCCAGGCCGTCCGCGACTACGCGCTCGTCGGATCGGTGGAGACGGTGGCCGAGCGGACCGAGCGACTGCACGACCTCGGCGTGGACGCCGTCGTCGGCTACCCGGCACGCGGACTGGACCCCTTCCTCCCGTAGATGACCACCGTCGCCGTCGTCGGCGGCGGGGCCGTCGGCCTGGCGACCGCCGGTGCGCTCGCTCGCCGCGGCGCGTCGGTGACCGTCTACGAACGCGCCGAACTCGGCAGCGGCGCGACCGGGCGCGCAGCGGGCATCTGCTACGACGCGTTCGCCGACGACGTGGACGCGAGCGTCGCCCGGGCCGCCCTTGCCCGCTACCGCGATCTGGATCTGTTCGAGTCCCGGCCGTACGTCTGGGTCGCCCGCGACGAGAGCGACGCGCGGGCGGTCCGCGAGCAGGTCGAAGGGATGCGAGCGAACGGCGTCGCGGTCGAGACGCTCTCTCCGGGCGAACTCGGCGAGCGCTACCCCGCGCTCGCGACCGGCGGGGTCGAGGTCGCGGGACTCGCCCGCGACGCCGGCCTCCTCGACCCCGAGCGCGTCGTCTCGACGCTTGCTGACCGCGCTCGCGAGGCCGGCGCGACCATCGAGACCGGAACGACGGCGTCGCTGGCGTCGCCGATGACGGTCGAAACAGACACGGAGGCGCGCGACTTCGACGCCGTCGTGGTCGCGGCCGGCCACGCGAGCGCGCCGTTGGTCGCGGCCGTCGATGTCTCGCTCGCGGTGAAACCCTACCGGGCGCAGGCGCTCGTCACAGCGCCGGTGGACGCCGACCTGCCCTCGTTCTACGACGCGACGGCCGAGTTCTACTGGCGGCCGAAGGGCGACGGCCTGCTCGTCGGGAACGGCGCACACGAGGTCGACCCCGCGGACTGGAACCGGGACGCGGATCCCGAGTTCGTCGAGCGGAGCCTGGCCCGCGTCGCCCGGTCGACGACGCTCGATCCGACGCGGGACCGGTCGTGGGCCGGCCTCTGTACGGCGACGCCGGACGGCGACCCGCTCGTCGGCCGGATCGCGGACGGCCTCTGGGTGGCGACCGGGTGGCAGGGCCACGGGCTCATGCGCGCCCCGGCGATGGCCGACTACCTCGCGGCCGACGTGCTCGACCGGCCGAATCCGCTCTCGGAGCACCTGCCGGCCCGCGTCGACCCGACCCGGTTCGACGGGTCGGAGTCGTTCGACGCGCTTGCCGACCCCACCCGTGACTGGTGAGGTGAAAGACAGCGTCAGAAAACGTAGACGGCCGCTCAGTCCTCGGTCCCGTCGGTCTGCTCGTCAGCGTCGTCGGCATCGGCGGTGTCCACGGCCACGTCGGTCTCGTCGCCCGATTCGACGGCGTCTTCGGCGGATTCGTCCTCGTCGTCTTCGGCCGACTCCGCGACTTTCGGGACGCGGACGTGGAGCGTCCCGTTGCTCTTGAGCGTCGCCCGAGCCGTCTCCGGGTCGACGTCGGCGTCCCCGGGGAGGGTGACGCTCCCGTCGAGCGAGAGGCCGCGGCCGGGGTAGCGCATGTCGAAGCCCTCGTAGAACTCCCGGAAGCGGTCGACGCGGACTTCGACGCGGTCGTCGACGTAACGCACCTGGATGTCCGAGGCCGTCGCGCCCGGGGTGTCGAAGACGACGAGGTAGGCGTCGTCGGACTCCAGCAGGTCCGACGGCAGGGATTTGTTCTCCTGGACGCGACTCGCGGCCCGCCCCAGGTTCTCGAAGATGGCGTTGCCGATGGACGACCCGATATCCCGGATCATAGCTCGATCTCGTCCAGGCACTCGGTCCCGCCGCAGTACGGACACGAGAACGCCGCGAGTTCGACATCGTCCGGCATGTCGTACGTGTAGTGCATCTCGAACATGTCGAGTTCGCAGTCGTCGTCCGTGCAGACGACCTCCATCGTGGCTGGCATAGTATTCCGTTGGTCCGTCGCGGACAAACCCCTTACGGACGGGGCGAGGCCCAGGCCGTGACCGCGGCGCGCCCGGCGTCGGTGAACGCTGGAAAGCGTCGAACCGACGGGTCCCAACATTGATGTCGATTCCATCGAACTGGGTGGTATGTGTTCACTGGTCCTCGGTGTCGACTTCAGCGGCGCGGCGGCCGCCGGCGACGCGCTCTGGGTCACCGAGGCGACGCCGACGGCCGACGGACTGCGCGTCGAGGACTGCTACCGCGGGACCGACCGGTGGGGCCGGGACCGCGAGGCGGCCCACGCCGGACTGGTCGCCCGCATCGCCGACGACGAGGTCGATGCGGCCGGGCTCGACTTCCCGTTCAGCCTCCCGCAGGCGCTGCTCGACGCCCAGTGCGGCGGGACGTGGGCTGGGTTCGTCGACTGGGTGGCGAGCGCCGGCGGACCCACCGACCCGGAGTCGCTCTCGGAGGTCTGCCGACACACCGCCGAGATGGTCGCTGGCAGCCGTGACCTCCGCCGGGAGACGGACTTCCGTCGGGGCGCGCTCTGCCCCTACACCAATCGGACCCGGAGCATGACGCTCTACGGCGTCCGCGACGTGCTCGGGAAGCTTCGAGACGACGACTCGACGGCCGTCGTTCCGATGCAAGAACGGGACGCAGACACGGTCGTCGCGGAGGTGTACCCCGCCGCGACCTTCGGCTGGCTGGGCTGCTACCGCGAGGGGTACAAGAACGCCGACGGAGCGCGCCCGCGCCGGGAGGCCAACGTCGCGGCGGTCGAGGCCTGTAGCGTCGCGCTCGGCGAGCACCGCGGGTCGTACCTCGACAGCCACGACGCGCTCGACTCGCTGGCCGCCGCCGTCTCCGCCGCCCGCCTCGCCGACGGGGCCGCCCCGCCGCTGTCCGGCCCCGAGAGCGAGGGCCACATCTACGTCTGACCGGGCGGGTCCGCGGCCGCGACGGGTCGCCGGTACTTCTGCGACGAAAGCCGCCATATTTCAGTTTCCGCCCCAATGACCGTCTATGCCCGACGACCACGGCGGCTTCGAGGGCGTCCGCGAGAACGTCGACGGCCACCCGATGGTCAGCCTCGTCGGGTACGCGTCGCCGTACTGGCTCCGGCTGACCGTCGGCGTGCTGGCGGCGTTTTGCACCCGCTTCGCCCGCCTCGTCCCGCCGATCGTCGTCGCCGCGGCCATCGACCGCGTCGTCCTCAGTAGCGGGACGCCGGGGCTGCTGACCGACGCGGGGCTGCTGCCGGCCGGCGAGATCGCGACCGAGGCCGCGAAGCTCACCTTCCTCCGGCGGCTCGTCGCCATCGCCGCCATCGCGTACCTCGTCCGGTCTGCCACGCGCTTCGGCTCGCGGTACCTCCTGCAGTCCAGCGCGCAGAAGATTCAGCGCGACCTGCGCAACGACACCTACGACCACCTCCAGCACCTCTCGCTGTCGTTCTTCGCGAACCACCAGACCGGCGCCATGATGTCGATACTCAACAGCGACATCAACAGGCTGGAGTCGTTTCTCAACACGGAGTTCCGCCAGCTCATCCGGGTGGTGGCGACCGTCGGGGGCATCGCCGTCGTCCTCTACACCTACTCGCCGAGACTGGCGCTCATCGCGCTCGCGCCGGTCCCGGTCATCGGCGTGGCGAGCGGCTTCTTCCTGACGTGGATCGAGCCGCGGTACCGCTCGATCCGTCAGACCGTCTCGCGGCTCAACACCCGCCTGGAGAACAACCTCAGCGGTGCGGCGGTCATCAAGGCCTTCGACCGCTACGACTTCGAGCGCCGGCGCGTGACCGAACAGAGCCAGACCTACCACGACGAGAAGGTCGCCGCCCTGCGCGTCCGCCGGGCCTTCTTCGCCGGCCTCCGCCTGCTGACCGGCGTCGTGTTCGTCCTGATCCTCTACGTCGCCGGGCTCGACTTCGTCACCAGCCCCGACGGCGAGGCGGCGCTGTCAGCCGGCGCGTTCACCGCCTTCTTCCTCTACATCCGGCGACTGTACTCGCCGATGCGCCGCGTCGGCAAGTCCGCGAACAAGTACCAGCTCGCCAAGTCCAGCGCCGAGCGCGTCTTCGGCCTGCTCGGGCAGGAGCCGTCCGTCACCGACCCGTCGGACCCGTACGAACCGGAGCGCGTCGACGGCGACGTGACGTTCGACGACGTGACTTTCGGCTACGGAGACGAGCCCCCGGTCGTCCGGAACGTCTCGCTCGACGTGCCCGACGGGGCGACGGTCGGGCTGGCCGGGCCGACCGGAGCCGGGAAGTCCACCCTGCTGAAACTGCTGCCCCGGTTCCACGACGTGGACGAGGGGACCGTCCGAGTGGACGGCGTCGACGTGCGCGAGTACGGTCTTCAGGCGCTCCGGCGCGACATCGCCGTCGTCGAACAGCAGCCGTACCTGTTCTCCGGGACCGTCGCCGAGAACATCGCCTACGGGGACCGCGACGTGCTCGACGCCGAGCAAGCCGTTGCGGACGGGGACGAGACGGACCGTGAGCGGCCGGCGGCGGGACCCGGCGACGACCACCAGGCGGCCCGCGAGCGCGTCCGCGAGGCCGCCCGCGCCGCGCAGGCCCACGAGTTCGTCAGCGATCTGCCCGAGGGCTACGACACCCAGATCGGGGAGCGCGGCATCAAGCTCTCGGGCGGCCAGCGCCAGCGCGTCGCCATCGCCCGCGCCCTCCTGAACGACCCGGAGATCATCGTCTTCGACGAGGCGACCAGCGACGTGGACACGGAGACGGAAGACCGCATCCAGGAGAGCATCGAGCGATTGGTCGCGGACCGCACCGCGTTCGTCATCGCCCACCGGCTGTCGACGATCCGGGACGCCGACCGCATCGTCGTGATGGACGACGGCGAGATCGTCGAGCGCGGCACGCACGACGAACTGCTCGCGGCGGACGGCGATTACGCCGACCTCTGGTACGCACAGGCCGACGACCGTGCGGTCAGCGCCGACGACTGAGCCGACCGTGCCGACTGTTTGCCTGACCGACACTTCCTTGGTCCGTCCCGTCGTGGACGACGTATGGCGACCGAACCGCCGGCGCTCGGCCGCGTCCGAACGATCGCCCACCTGCTCGACGAGAGCGTCCGCGTCCCCGGAACCGGCTTCCGCGTCGGTCTCGACCCGCTGCTGGGCCTCGTCCCGTTCGTCGGCGACGTGCTGGCCGCGCTCTGCTCGCTGTACATCGTCGCCGAGGCCGCCCGACTGGGCGTCCGCAAGCGGACGCTGGTCCGGATGCTGTTCAACGTCGCGCTGGACACGCTGCTCGGGAGCGTCCCGTTCGTCGGCGACTTCTTCGACGCCTACTGGAAGGCTAACGTGAAGAACGCGAACCTCCTCGCGGCGGCCCTCGACGCCGACGACTGAGGCCGACCAGACACGGTTTTGAGTGTCGAGCGTCAAGCGACGGGTATGACCGACCCCGAGACGCTCGACGTGACCATCGTCGACGGCTACGTCGACGAGCCCGCGCACTTCGGGGTCCCGCCGTACGTCTCGACGTACCCGCGGTACGCCGCCGGCGCGATGGTCGACGCCGGCGTCCCCCGCGAGCAGATCACGTACCACACCATCGACGAACTCCGGGATGACAACGCCGTCTGGCGCGACGTGGAGGAGGCGGACCTGCTCGTGTACGTCGGCGGGATGACCGTGCCCGGCAAGTACGTCGGCGGGACGCCGGCCGAGCCCGACGAGGTGCGAAAGCTCGCCTGGACGGCGAACGGCGCCTCGCTGATGGGCGGTCCCGTCCGCTTCGGCGTCGGCGAGGCCAACGAGGGCGCGAGCGAGACGGCGCGCGACGATCTGGACTTCGACTTCCTGGCGATGGCCGACGTGGAGGCCGCGGTGTACGACCTCGTCGACTCCGGGCTGGAGGGGTTCAACGACCGCTACCGCTCGGTCGAGGAGGAGACCCGCTGGGCCCGCGCCGGCGCGTTCGTCGTCGAACAGCACCCGAACCACCCCGACTACCTCATCTGCGAACTGGAGACCTCCCGGGGCTGTCCGTACCGGTGTTCGTTCTGCACGGAGCCGATGTACGGCGACCCGGACTTCCGCCCGCCCGAGAGCGTCGTCGACGAGGTGGACGCCCTCTCCGACCGCGGCGTCGGACACTTTCGGCTGGGCCGGCAGGCCGACATCCTCGCCTACGGCGGCGACGGCGAGGCCCCGAACCCCGACGCGCTCCGACGGCTCTACGGCGGCATCCGCGAGGTGGCCCCGGATCTGGAGACGCTCCACCTCGACAACATGAACCCCATCACGGTCGTGAAGTGGCCCGAGAAGGCCCGCGAGGGAATCCGCATCATCGCCGAGCACAACACGCCCGGCGACACCGCCGCCTTCGGCCTGGAGTCGGCCGACCCGAACGTGATGAGCGACAACAACCTCAACGTCACCGCCGACCAGTGCTTCGAGGCGGTGAAGATCGTCAACGAGGTGGCCGGCTGGCGGCCTGGAGGAGAGTCGGATACTGCTCCGAACTTCGGCGACGACGCCGCCCGCCGCCTTCCGAAGCTGCTGCCCGGCATCAACCTCGTCCACGGGCTGAAAGGCGAGACGAAGGAGACGTTCGAACACAACAAGCGGTTCCTCCAGCGCGTCTACGACGAGGGACTGATGCTCCGCCGGGTGAACATCCGCCAGGTGATGGCCTTCGAGGGGACGGACATGGCCGACACCGGCGCGGAGATCGCCCGCGACCACAAGAAGCTGTTCAAGCAGTACAAGCGCGAGGTCCGCGAGGAGATCGACAATCCGATGCTCCAGCGGGTCGCGCCGCCGGGGACCGTCCTGCCCGACGTGCACCTGGAGTACCATCAGGACGGAAAGACGTTCGGCCGGCAGCTGGGCACCTACCCGCTGCTGGTCGGTATCCCCGGCGAGCGCGAACTCGGGCGGACCATCGACGTGGCCGTCACCGACCACGGCTACCGCTCCGTGACCGGCGTCCCCTACCCGCTCGACCTCAACAGCGCGTCGATGGCGGAACTGGCGACGATTCCGGGCGTCGGGAAGAGCCGCGCCGGCGACATCCTCGTCGGTCGGCCCTACCAGACCGCCGGCGAAGTGGACGATGACCTCGCGAAGTTCGTGACCGCGCGGTCGCCCGAGGGCGCGGACTGACGGTGCTGGCTGCGAGCGTGCCGATTTCGTCGGTCGACCGCGGTTCGAGCCGAACAGAAGGTACTTTTGTGTCGCTCTCGCAACCATAGGGCAATGAGTTCCGGCGTCGAGGTGAGCGTCGTCCTCCCCGCCTACAACGAGGCGGACACCATCGAGCAAACGGTCTCGACGACGCTCGCGACGCTCGACGCCTTCCTCCCCGAGGGCACGTACGAGGTCATCGTCGCTGAGGACGGGTGCTCCGACCGGACGCCGGAGATCGCGACGCGGCTCGCGCGCGAGGACGATCGCGTCCGCCACGTCCACAGCGACCAGCGCCTCGGTCGCGGCGGCGCGCTCGAGTACGCGTTCGAGCGGGCCGTCGGCGAGACGCTGGTGTACTTCGACACGGACCTCGCGACGGACATGGACCACCTTCAGGAGCTCGTGGACGCGATCCGGGTCGAGGGCTACGACGTGGCGACTGGATCCCGATGGCTCCCCGAGAACCGCGCCGACCGGCCGGCCAAGCGCGGCGTCCCGAGCTTCGGCTACAACGCGCTCGTCCGGACGGTGCTGCGGTCCGACCTGCGAGACCACCAGTGCGGCTTCAAGGCGTTCGACCGGACGGCGCTGGAGACGCTGCTGCCCCGCGTGCAGGACGAGCACTGGTTCTGGGACACGGAACTGCTCGTCAAGGCCCAGCGCGACGGCTACCGGGTCAAGGAGTTCCCGGTCGACTGGACGCCCAAGGGCGACTCGAAGGTCGACATCGTCCGCGACGTCTTCGGCATGGGCAGCCAGATCCTCCGGACGTTCTGGGAGCTGTCGGTCAGCCCGCGCATCACGCGCGAGGTGTCGCTGGGCGCGGGCACGATGCTCGTCGTGCTCGCCCTCCTCCTGATGACGCAGTACCTGAACCCCGAGCGGGTGCTGGCGGAGATGGCCGGCGCGGCCCCCGAGGTCGTGGCGCTCTCGGCGCTCGTCTACGCCGCCTCCTGGCCGCTCCGTGGCTTGCGCTACCGGGACATCCTCGTCTCGATGGGGTATCGCGAGCGCTGGCAGTTCCTCACCGGCGCTGTATTCATCAGCCAGACCGGGAACCTCGTGTTCCCCGCGAGGGCGGGCGACGCTGTCCGGGCCTACGTCGTGAAGGCCCGCCGCTCGATCCCTTACCCCAGCGGCTTCGCGTCGCTGGCCGTCGAGCGCGTCTTCGACCTGCTGACCATCACGCTGCTCGCCGGCGTCGTCATGATGGGTCTGGCCGCGACGGGGTCGGCCGGCGAACTGCTGTCGGCGCTCTCGGGCGGGTCGGTCGGCGGCGACGCGGCGAGCAGCGGACGGACGGCCGTCGCGGTGGCCGGCGGGGTCGGCCTCGCGGCAATCGCGGCGGTCGCCGTCATCGTCGGGAGCGCCCGCACGGACCGGAACTTCGTCCGGACGGTCGTCGGCCGCCTGAGTGAGGACTCCTACGCCGACTACGTCGCGGGCGTCGTCGAGCGGTTCGTCGGCGACGTCCAGACCGTCGCCGCGGACGGCCCGGCCTTCGCCCGCGTCGGCGCGGGCAGCCTGCTCATCTGGACGCTCGACGTGGTCACGGCGCTGATCGTCTTCGAGGCCTTCGGCTACGGGCTGACGCCCTCGCTGGTCGCCGTCGGCTTCTTCGCCGTCAGCGTCGGGAACCTCGCGAAGGTGCTGCCGCTGACGCCCGGCGGCATCGGCCTCTACGAGGGCGCGTTCACCGTCATCGTCGCGTCGCTGACACCGGTCGGCGTCGCCGCAGCGCTCGGCGTCTCCATCGTCGACCACGCGGTCAAGAACGGCGTCACCATCGCCGGGGGCCTGGGCTCGATGGCCTGGCTCAACGTCTCGCTGACGACGGCGGTCGAGGAGTCCCGAACGGCCGAGGCCGTCGAACCGGAGACCAACGACTGAGACGGACCGCTGCAGTGGCTATCACCGAGACCGTCGATTTCGGATAGTCACTGCCGAACTGACGGACTGCGATCCGCGTGAACGACAGCGACCGGGTAACCCTCATCATTGTTACTTTAATCGGCATGGGTGAGTGCCCCAAACGTACGTCTCGTGACGTGTGCGGTGGATATCTGACCGGATACCGAAACCATTTAATAACTTTCGTTGGAACACAGTATTACCGACTGCCTCCGGGTTTTACGACGTATCCTACCCGGTGAGCCCCCGCCTTCGCAACCAATGAGTGAACACACACTGACGCGACAGCAACGTGAGGAACAGACGGAGTCGACCGAATCGACCGAATCGACGGCCACGGCGTGTCCGGAATGCAGCGGCTCGCTCGTCATCGACGACGAGCACGGCGAGACGGTCTGTGAGGACTGCGGCCTCGTCGTCGAGTCCGACGAGATCGACCGCGGCCCCGAGTGGCGCGCGTTCGACTCCAGCGAGAAAGACGAGAAGTCCCGCGTCGGCGCGCCGACGACGAACATGATGCACGACAAGGGCCTCTCGACCAACATCGACTGGCGAGACAAGGACGCCTACGGCAACTCCCTGTCGGGCAAGCAGCGCCAGAAGATGCAGCGCCTGCGCAAGTGGAACGAGCGCTTCCGTACCCGCGACTCCAAGGAGCGCAACCTCAAGCAGGCGCTGGGCGAGATCGACCGCATGGCGAGCGCCCTGGGTCTCCCGGAGAACGTCCGCGAGACCGCCAGCGTCATCTACCGCCGCGCGCTCGACGAGGACCTCCTGCCCGGTCGTTCCATCGAGGGCGTCTCGACGGCCTCTGTCTACGCCGCCGCGCGGCAGGCGGGCGTCCCGCGCTCGCTCGACGAGATCACGGAAGTCTCCCGCGTCGAGAAGAGCGAGATCGCGCGGACCTACCGCTACGTCGTCCGCGAGCTCGGCCTCGAAGTCCGGCCCGCTGACCCCGAGAGCTACGTGCCGCGCTTTGCCTCTTCGCTCGAACTCTCCGACGAGGCCGAGCACCGCGCCCGCCAGCTCCTCCAGAACGCCAAGGAGCAGGGCGTCCACTCCGGGAAGTCGCCGGTCGGCCTCGCCGCCGCCGCCGTCTACGCCGCCGCACTCCTGACCAACGAGAAGACCACGCAGGCCGCCGTCTCCGAGGTCGCCGACATCTCCGAGGTCACCATCCGAAACCGCTACCACGAGCTGTTGGAAGCGGAGCAGGACCTCCCCGTCGCGTGAGAGCGCCCCGCACGTAGAATCAGGGGTGATAACTGCGGAGGTACGTTTACTGCGGTGGCGGCGTTTTCTCCGGTAAATGACGGTAAATCCGGACGAGACCAGTCAGCAACTGACTGGCGAGACTGACGTATCCGTTTCCGACATCGGAACGGCGATCGACGAACTGCTGCACACGTCCGAGGACGTCTCACAGAGCTCACAGGAGATCAGCGAGCTCGCACACGACCAGTCCGACACGATGCGCGAGGTCGCGAGCGAGGTCTCGAATCTCTCGGCGACCGTCGAGGAGGTCGCCTCCAGCGCGAGCCAGGTCCGGCAGGTCAGCGACAGGGCCCGAGACCTCGCCGACGAGGGCCGTGAGGTGGCAGACGACGCTATCGACGCGATGGAGTCCGTCGACGAGGCCAACACCGACGTGGCCGAGGACGTGGAGCAACTCCGCGACCGCATCGACGAGATCGACGACATCGTCGAGGTCATCAACGACATCGCCGACCAGACGAACATGCTGGCGCTGAACGCCTCCATCGAGGCCGCACGCGCCGGCGAGGCCGGGAGCGGGTTCGCCGTCGTGGCAAACGAGGTCAAGAGTCTCGCCGAGGAGTCCCAGCAGAACGCGACGGAGATCGAACAGCTCGTCGCCAACATCAAGGCGGACACCGAGGACACCGTCTCCAGCATCGACCACGCGAACGACGAGGTCGAGGAGGGGATCGACCAGGTGCGCCGGGCCGTCGAGATCCTGCGCGACATCGACGACGCGGTCAAGGAGGCCGCCCGCAGCGCCGAGGAGGTCGCCTCCGCGACCGACGAGCAGGCCGCCTCGACCGAAGAAGTCGCCAGCATGATCGACGAGACGGCCGACAGCGCCGAGCGGGTTGCCGACGAGATCGAGCAGATCGCCGCCGCGAACGAGCAGCAGACGGCGAAGATCAACGAGGTGCAGCGCGAGCTCGGCGAGCGGTAACCGCAAGACTAGAGTCGGTCCCTCCGCTGGGACCGGTATGGAGACGACACACCGGGTCCACACCGGTGACGCCCGCGACCTGCCGCTCCCGGACGACAGCGTCGAGCTCGTCGTCACGTCGCCCCCGTACCCGATGATCGAGATGTGGGACGACATCTTCGCCAGCCTCGATCCCGCAATCGGGGACGCGCTGGACGACGGCGACGGCGACCGCGCGTTCGCGCTGATGCACGACGTGCTCGATTCGGCCTGGGACGAACTGGCGCGCGTGCTCGCCCCCGGCGGGATCGCCTGTATCAACGTCGGCGACGCGACGCGCTCGCTCGAGGACGGCTTCCGCTCGTACCCCAACCACGCGGAGATCACGAACCGGCTGACCGGCCACGGACTGCGCGCGCTGCCGGACATCCTCTGGCGGAAGCCGACCAACAGCGGCGCGAAGTTCATGGGGTCGGGCATGGTCCCGCCCAACGCCTATCCGACGCTCGAACACGAGCACGTTCTCGTCTTCCGCAACGGCGAGCGCCGCCGCCTCGAACCGGGAGCGGACCGACGCTACGAGAGCGCCTACTTCTGGGAGGAGCGCAACGAGTGGTTCTCGGACCTCTGGGAACTGCCAGGGGAGACACAGGCGATCGACGACGGCCTCCGGGACCGCTCCGGCGCGTTCCCCCTGACGGTCCCCTACCGTCTCGTCTCGATGTTCTCGGTGTACGGCGACACCGTGCTCGACCCGTTTCTCGGCACCGGGACGACGACGCTCGCGGCGATGGTCGCCGGCCGGAACTCCGTCGGGGTCGACCGCGACCCGGACCTGCTTGCCGCGCTGGACCGCCGGGTCGGCGACGCTTCCGAACGCTCCCGCTCGCTGGCCCGCGAGCGCCTCGACGCCCACCGCGAGTGGGTCGAACGCCGGCGCGCCGACGGCAAGGAACCGGGCTACGAGGCCGAGTACTACGACTTCGCCGTGAACACGAAACAGGAGCGGCGCGTCCGTTTCTACGCCGTCGAATCGGTCGAGGCGACCGACGACGGCTTCCGCGTCGTCCACGAGGCGGTCGAGTGAGCGCCTCGGTCGCCGAGTGCGCTACTGAGCGGAATCTGAGAGGCTCCCGGAGCGGCGTCGTCGGCCGGAATCGGCGGGTCGGAAGATATAGGGGCGTGCGAACCGGACCCGGCGAGTATGACTGATTCAGGGCGCAAGCGGCCGCTGCTGGCTGTCGTGCTTGCGTTCATCTTCCCCGGGCTCGGACACTTCTATCTCCGCAAGTGGGGGCGGGGACTGCTCTGGCTCGGGCTCACGCTCGCGGTGTCCACACTCCTCGTCGTCACCGGGACCGTCCAGATGGTCGACGAGTTCAGCACGGAGGCCGTCCTGGCGGCGTATCGAGCGCGGCCCCAGGAGGCGACCATCGCCTCGGTCGTGGTCTCGACGCTCAACGTCGCCGACGCCTACTGGGTGGCGATCAGAGAGAACCGGTCTCAGGAGGTCGAATCGGGCAGGAAGTGCCCCAACTGCGGCCGAGAACTGGACCAGGACATCGACTTCTGTCACTGGTGTACGACCCGGCTCGAACCGGTCGAAGCGGACGGCCAGTAGCGGTCGCGGTCGACCGGCGCTCGCCGGACCTACTTCTCGATGATGCTCTCTTCGATCTTCTCGCCGAAGTGCGTCGCCGTGTCCTCGTGGTAGACGAGGATCTCGTCGCCGGGTTCGAGGTCGGTGACGGCCGTGCGCCCGTCGCGGGTGTGGACCTTGATGGTCTCCGCGTTCTGCAGCAGCGTCTCGATGCGGTCGCCGTCCTCGGTCTCGGCCTGCACCCGAAACATCGGGCGCTTCTCGATCTTCGCCCGGCCGACGATGGCCTCGCGAGTGCGCCCGTTCGCGTCGACGATCTGGACCTCGTCACCTGACTGGAGTTCCGAGAGGTACTTCGTCCCGCCGTCGGGGGTGCGGACGTAGGCGTGGACCGCGCCGGCGTTGACCCGGAACGGCCGGGAGGCGACGTAGGGCGACTCGGCCGTCTCGGCGTGGACGAAGAACAGGCCGCGGGCCATCGACCCGACGAGCATCCCCTCGTCGTGCTCCATGAGGTTGCCCGTGTCGATGCAGACGCGGTCGGCCGACCCGGTCTGTTCGATCGCGGTCACCTCGGCGTACTGCAGGTCGAGGGACTCGCGGCCCATCTCGTCGCGGACCTCCACGGTCCGCCTGATCTCGTCGAGGTCGTCCGTGTCGAGCAGGACGCCGTCGGCACCGTGCTCCAGCGTCTCGTACGCCGTGCGGGCGTCCTCGGCGGTCTTGACGCCGGTGATGAGGTCCGTCTCGTCGCCGACGCGGGCGATGAGGTTCTCCAGCGGGATGATCTGCCAGTCCTCGCCGATGACGATGGTGAAGTCGGCCTCGGCAGCGACCGCCTCGGCGAAGGCCTCGTAGTCCTCGTCGAAGATGCGGACGTAGCCGCCGTCGGGGGCCGCGCCGTTCTGCCGGAGCGTGGAGAGGTCCGCAGAACCGGAGAAATCGGAGGGTAGATCGACCGTGCCGTCGCCCTCGCCGTCCTTCCCGACGATGGTCGCGTCGGCGTTTGACTCCTCGGCCTCGGCCTCCATGACGTGGACGTCGCCGTTGGTGAACGCGGCGATGTTGATCGCGCCGAGTTCGGAGACGCGCTCCACGTCGGCCTCGTCGACGAGGACCCAGTCGACGCCGGCCTCGATGCCGGCGGTGATTCGTCGCTTTCGTGTCTCCCAGTCGCCGACCTCGCCGTCGGCTTTGAGCCACACGCTTCGTGTCATACCCCCACGTGTGCGACGGTGGGGCTTGAACGTGGCGGACCCGGCGTCGGTGGCTCGTTTCCGGCCCCGACGACGGGCGCGCGTGACGGGGTACCGCGACCGTTCAGCCCACGGTGGAAAGTCGGCAGAAATAGAGGCGGTTTCGTTCGAAGAACAAATTCTACCCGAGTTGTCGTTAGTTTAGGCAGGACATTCATAAGAAACCAAATGTTAGTCAGTAGACTTATCATCGAATATTACTAACAGGCAACTTGACTGATAAGGTCCAGATAGATATGGTTACTAACCACGTATACACGGTCGCGGGGGCGAAAGGGGGCGTCGGGAAGACCACGACGAGCATCAATCTCGGGACGATGCTGGCCGAGGCGGGCTACTCGACGGTCGTCGTCGAGATGGATCTGGCGATGGCGAACGTCGTCGACTTCCTCGACATGGACCTGGACACGGACGAGGCGACGACGTTTCACGACGTGCTCGCCGGCGACGCGCCGATCGCGGACGCGATGTACGAGACCGAGGTCGGACTGTCTGTCGTTCCGAGCGGGACGACTCTCGACGGCTACGCGGCGACGGACCTCGACCGACTGCCCGACATCGTCGAGGACCTGCGCTGGCACCACGACGTGGTCCTCCTCGACACGCCGGCGGGGCTGAGCGAGGAGACGATTCGGCCGCTGCAGCTCGCCGACGACGTGTTGCTCGTCTCCACGCCGCGGGTCTCGTCGATCCGAAACGTCGGGAACACGCAGGAACTCGCCGACCGAGTCGACGCGCCGGTCAGAGGACTCGTGCTGACGAAGTCGGGGACCGGGGCCTCGCCCGGCGCCGACCAGATTGCCGACTTCCTCGGCGTCGAACTGCTCGGCCACGTCCCCGAGGACGACGCGGTCCCGCACGCCCAGGACGGCGGCGCTCCCGTCGTGCTGGACGCGCCGAAGAGCGGCGCGGCCGTCGCCTACCGGAAGATCGCCCGCCAGCTCGTCGAGACGGAGAAAGCGTCGAGCGGCGACGCGACGGTCCACGAGGAAGCGGACGACGCCGGCAGCGGATCCGAACCGAGCGGGGCGGGGCCGATCCGTCACGGCGAGGCGGCCGCCGACAGCGCGACCGACGGCGGGCGCGTCCAGTCCAGCGAGTTCGACGACGACAGCGACCTGCTGGGGCCGTCGCCGCCAGGGAGCGCGGACGCCGCCCCGGAACAGCCGACCGAAGACGCCCCCACGGAGCCGACCGACGGCGCGCCCGGCGATGTCGCCGGCGAGTCCGAACCGGGTACGGTCGAGGACTCGAAGGAGGACGCGGAGCCGTCTCGGGGGGCGACGGGAACCGCGGGGGACGACGGCCCCGACGCAGTGACCGACGCCGACCGCGCCGTCGCGACGGCCGGCCAGCACGGGACCGCGACTGACGCCGGCCGCGACGACCGCGACGGCGCGACCGATACGGACGAGGGGGAGACGGCGGCCGAGGACGACGGTGGGTCGCGGTCCGACGCGACGCCCCGACGGTCCGGCGACGAGACCGACTCGGCGTCGGCGACCGACGCGGCCGCCGCTGACGAGGAACGGGGGTCGGAAAACGATGGGTCGTCAGACGGTCTCGGGACGAAGGTCCGCTCGCTGTTCGGCCTCTAGGCCTCGACGGGCAGTTCGGCTTCTCGCAGCGCCGCCTCGGTCGTGGCGTCGTCGTGGACGACGGCGGAGACGGCGCGAGCGATCTTCTCGGGGTCGTCGTGCTGGAAGATGGAGCGCCCCATCGAGACGCCGGCGGCCCCGGCGTCCATCGTGCCCCGCACCATCCGGACGGTCTCCTCGTCGCTTCCCTTCGCGCCGCCGGCGATGACGACGGGTAGCGACGTGGACTCGACGACGTGCTGGAAGGTGTCGGCGGAACCGGTGTAGCCCGTCTTGACGATGTCCGCGCCGAGTTCCTCCGCGAGTCGGACGGCGTGGCCGACCGACTGATTGTAATCGTCGTTCTCGGGATCGATGTCCGGGCCGCGGGCGTAGGCCATCGCCAGCACCGGGAGGCCGTACTGACTGGCCTCGGTGGTCAGCTTCGAGAGGTCCTCGATCTGGCCGGGTTCGTGCTGGCTACCGACGTTGATGTGAAAGGAGACGGCGTCGGCCCCGGCGCGGATGGCGTCCTCGACCGTTCCGGTCACCCGCTTGTCCTGCTCGTCGGGCCCGATGGTCGTCGAGCCGTTGAGGTGGACGATGTAGCCCGCGTCGTTCTTGTTCGGGTGGACACGGCCGGCGATGCCCCGCTGGGTGAGGACGGCGTCCGCGCCGCCGCTCGTGACCGCGTCGATCGTCGATTCGATGTCTTTGAGCCCCGTTACGGCCCCCATTGTGATACCGTGGTCCATCGGGACGATGACGTACGTGTCGTCTGTCCCGATGCGTTCGAGTCGTGCGCGCTTTCCTGCGGTCATGTTATGAGACTGTGTGGCAAGTACGATTATGTGCGTTCCGGTTGCGGCCGTTCTGACTCGCCGCGCAGCGCCCCCTCTTTGAGTTCGCGGGCCTTCGCTTCGAGGCGGTCCGCGACCGCCTCGGCGGGGTCGCCGTTATCGTGGCCCTCGGCGACGATGTCGATGAGGGCCGAGCCGACGATGATCCCGTCCGCGCCGGCCCCGACGATGCGCGCCGCGTGGTCGCCCGTCTTGATGCCGAAGCCGACGGCCTTCGGCACGTCCCAGTCGGCGAGGCGGGCGAGCGATTCTTCGGTGGCGTCGTCCACGTCCTCGCGCGCGCCGGTGACGCCCAGGCGCGCCTGTACGTAGACGTAGCCCGACACCTGCTCGCGCATCCGGTCGAGCCGTTCGCCCGTCGTCGTCGGCGCGACGATGAACACCAGGTCGAGGCCGAACTCGTCGCAGGCGGCGCGGAGCGGACCGGCTTCCTCCGCCGGCAGGTCCGGGACGACGAACCCCTCGATGCCGACCTCGGCAGCTTTCTCGACGAACGGGCGTGGGCCCTTGCTCGCGGTTGCACCGCTCGCGTCCGAGGCGCTCTGCGCCTCGCTGCCCCCGTACTGGTAGATGAGATTGTAGTAGGTCATACACACCACCGGCACGTCCACGTCGAGGTCCGCGACGAACTCGAAGTAGCGCTCGACGGTCATGCCGGCGTCGAGCGAGCGGACGATGGCGTTCTGGATGGTCCGGCCCTCCGCCATCGGCTCGGAGAACGGCAGACCGAGTTCGATGGCGTCAGCGCCGCCGCGGGCCAGCGCCTCGACGTACGAAAGCGAGGCCTCGTAGGTCGGATCGCCGGCGGCGAGGTACGGGACGAACGCCGGTTCGTCGGCGAAGGCGCGTTCGAGGCCCATCAGAGCCCACCTCCCACGCGCTCGAAGACCGAGAGATCCGGCGCGATGTCGAGGTCGCGTTCGCTCGTCTCCTCGATGACCGTCTCTAAGTCCTTGTCGCCGCGGCCGGAGACGTTGACGACGACGGTGTCCCCGAGGTCGTCGCGGCGTTCTTCGAGATACGCGAACGCGTGCGCCGTCTCCAGGGCGGGGATGACGCCCTCGTCCTGCGAGAGGCGGTGGAAGGCTTCGAGCGCCGCGTCGTCGTCAACGTTCGCGGGCGTCACACGGCCCTCGTCGACGAGGTGGGCGAGTTCGGGGCCCACGCCGGCGTAGTCCAGCCCGGCCGAGACGGAGTGTGACTCCATGATCTGTCCGTCGGAGTCCTGCAAGAGCTTCGTGCGCGCGCCGTGAAGGACCCCCTCGTCGCCGGTCGAGAGCGTCGCGGAGTTCGGCGCGACGCCCTCCTCCTCGTCGACCTCCAGCGAGGAGCCGCCGGCCTCGACGGCGTGCAGTTCGACGGACTCGTCTGCGACGAACTCCGCGAACGCGCCCATCGTGTTCGAGCCGCCGCCGGCGCAGGCGACGACGGCGTCGGGGAGGCCGCCGGTCTGTTCGATGGCCTGTTCGCGGGCCTCCTCGGAGATGACGGCCTGGAAGTCCCGGACCAGCTTCGGGAACGGGTGCGGGCCGACGACGCTCCCGACGACGTAGTGGGTCCGCTCGACGGTCGTCGCCCAGTCGCGGAACGTCTCGGTGATGGCCTCCTTCAGCGTGCCGCGACCGACGGTCACCGGGTTCACCTCGGCTCCGTTGATGCGCATCCGGAAGACGTTGGGGCGCTGGCGCGCGATGTCGGTCTCGCCCATGTAGATCTCGCAGGGCATGTCGAGGTGGGCCGCCGCCATCGCCGTCGCGGTGCCGTGCTGGCCCGCGCCGGTCTCGGCGATGATGCGCTCCTTGCCCATGTACTTCGCCAGCAGCACCTGGCCGAGCGCGTTGTTGAGCTTGTGCGCGCCGCCGTGGAGCAGGTCCTCGCGCTTGAGGTACACGTCGGTGTCGTAGCGCTCCGACAGTTGCTCCGCGTACTGCAGCGGGGTCGGCCGGCCGCCGAAGTCCGCCAACCGCTCGCGGAACTCGTCCATGAAGCCGTCCTCGTTCTCGAGCACGTACCGCTCGTAGGCGTCCTCCAGTTCCTCCATGGCCGGCATCAGTGCCTCGGGTACGTACTGTCCGCCGTACTCGCCGAACTTGGGGTCGTGTGCGTCGTCAGTGCTCATGTGTCTGGTGTCGTCGTGTCCGTCTCTGCGTTCGTCAGCCGCCGCGTGTTCGCTGTCACGTCCGTCTCCGCGCCGTGGTCCATGATGGCCGAGCCGACCAGCAGGGCGTCCGCGCCGGCCTCACGCATGCGCGCGACGTCGTCTGGTGTCTGTATGCCGCTTTCCGCAATGAGGGTGACGCTCTCGGGCACCTCGGGCGCGACCGTCTCGAAGGTCCCGAGGTCGACGTCGAGTTCGGCGAGGTCCCGGTTGTTGACGCCGATGATCTCCGCGCCCGCCGAAAGCGCCGTCTCGACCTCGGCCGCGGTATGGGTCTCCACGAGGACCTGGAAACCCCTGTCCCGCGCGGCCGCGAGCAGGTCTTCGAGGTCGTCGGTCCCCTCGGCTTCGAGAAAGCGGACGATGAGCAGGATCACGTCCGCCTCGACCACGTCGAGCTGTCCCTCGTGGAGGACGAAGTCCTTGCGCAACACCGGCACGTCGACGGCGTCCCGCACCGCTTCGAGCGTCTCCGCCGACCCGCCGAAGTGTTCCGGTTCGGTCAGCACGGACAGCGCCGCCGCGCCGCCCTCGACCATCGCTTCCGCCAGTTCCACCGGGTCGTCGGTCCGTTCGCCGTCGGCCGTCGGGCTCGTCGGCTTGACCTCCGCGACGAGCGGGGTCCGGCCGTCGGCCGCGGCCGCCTCGAACGCCGCCGGCAGCGAGCGCGGACTCACCGATACCCGGTCGCCTCCGCCGCCGCGCTCGCGCGCCGCGTCGAGAATCGACCGAACTGCTGGCGCTATCTCCTCACTGTCGTCCATTACTGAACACTAACGTACAGAAGTGTACATAAGGCTTGCTGTCCCGGCGGGCGACGGCGCGGCCGAATGTTCAAGGGGCGACCGCCCGAGGACGGGGATATGGAGACACCGACCGGCGACGCCGGGATCTACGCCCGGGAATCGTCGTACCTCGATCAGTTCGTGCAGTTCGGCGAGGCCGGCGACCGAGTCATCTCGCTGTCGTTTCCCTCGACGCCGGAGGCGGACGCTGGAACCGACCACCCGCTGCTGGACCGCATCGAGGAGTACCTGCAGGGAGCCGAGGACGACTTCGCCGACGTGACCGTCGGGCTGACCGTCCCGACCGCCCAGCGGCGCGTGCTGGAGGCCGTCCGCGAGATCCCCTACGGCGAGGACGCCTCGGTCGCACAGCTCGCGCGGATGACGCCGGACCTCGACGACGAGGACCAGGAAGACCTGACGGCGGTCCGCGAGGCGCTAGCCGCAAACCCCGTGCCGCTTCTGATTCCCGACCACCGCGTGCGCGACGGGCCGAGCGCCGCGCCGCCGCCCGTCGAGCAGAAGCTCCGCGCCGTCGAAGGGCTGTGACTACGGGGCATCGAGTGCCTCGACCCCGGAGACCTCGAAGCGCGCGCCCCCTTCGCGGCTCGCGCCGACCGTGAACGTCCACCCGTGTCCCTCGGCGATGCGCTTGCTGATGGCGAGTCCCTGTCCGGTGCCGTCGGCGGCGGTTGAATAGCCCGTCCGAAGCACGGCCTCCCTGTCTTCCGGGGGGATACCGACGCCGTCGTCGCTGATGGCGAAGCCGGTTCCGACACCGAGGGCGGCGACCCGGACGTGGAGCGGCCCGCCCTCGCCGTCGGCCGCGTTCTGACTGCACGTGGAGCCGTGCTCCACGGCATCTTCCTGAGCTTCCGAAGGAAGGTTTGTCGAACCGTGTTCGACAGCATTTCGAAAGAGATTCTCGAACAGTTGCGTGAGCCGCGCCTCGTTGGCCTCGACGACGAGATCCGTCTCGACGGAGAGGGCGGCGTCGCCGGTCTCGACGTGCGCCCAGGCGGACTCGGCCACGTCGGCCAGCGCGACCGGGCGTAGATCGCCGGCGTCGTCACCGCGGCGTGCGAGCGTCAGGAGGCTGTCGACGAGTTCGGTCATCCGGTCGACGGCCCGTTTCGAGCGCTCGAAGTGCTCCTCCTCGCCCGTTCGCTGGGCGAGTTCGAGCGACCCTTCGAGCACCGAGATCGGGTTCCGGAGGTCGTGGCTCACCACGTCGGCGAACTCGTCGAGACGCTCGTTCTGCCGGCGGAGGTGTTGCTCGCGCTCGATGCGCTCGATGGCGGTGGCGGTGTGTCTGGCCAGCAGTTCGGCCAGTTCGACGTCCTGCGTCTCGAAGCCGTCCACCTCGGACATCACCGCCTGGAACACGCCCAGGTCGCCGACCGGCACGCTGAGTCCCGATTTGTACGTCGGCTTCGCCGGGTCGGCGTTCTCGTCGCGGTCGATGTCGGTCGCCACCTGCGACTCCCCGGTCCGATAGGTCAGGCCGGCGAGCCCCTGGTCGAGACGCATCCGCCTGCTCCCGCCGGGCGGCGCGTCCTTCGACGTGGCGCGCGGCACGAGCCACTCGCCGTCGCGGAGCATCACGGTACACATATCGAAGTCGAGGATGTCGGCGGCGGCCTCGACGGTGCGGTCACAGATCGCGTCGACGCTCTCCTCGCTCTGGACCCGGCTGGCGAACCGATTGAGCGCTTCCAGCGATTGCCGCTGTGTCCGCAGGGCGGTGACGTCCTCGTGGAACATACTGAATCCGGTCACCGTCCCGTCGTCGTCGGCGAGCGGCGTGAGCCGGAGCCGGTCCCAGAAGGTCGACCCGTCGCACCGCTGGACCTGCAGTTCGACGGTTTCGGGGACGCGCTCGGCGACCGCCCGGTCGAGTCGATCGACGGCGTCGGCCGACGTCTCGGGGCCCAGGAACGTCCGGTACCCACGACCCAGCACGGCCGTCCGATCGTGTCCCGTCAGCGACAGAAACCGGTCGTTGACCGAAACAAGCACCGGCTCGGTGTCGAAGACGGTGATTCCCACCGGCGCGCTGGCGACGATAGCCGTCGCCTCGTCCGGAAGAGGGTCGGATGCGGTCACTGCTCGCATGTCGTCGCCGACAGCTTTCAGTATTGCTATCACCTGTCAGCCAAGGGGCCATTCAGGCCCAGAGCCGGTCGACGCCCAGCCCCTCGTGGACGATCAGTTCGAGCGCGTTCACGAGGTAGTGAGCGACGACGACCGCGAGCAGGCTGTTCGTGAGGACGAACAGCCCCGCGAGCGCGAGGCCAAGCCCACCGGTGACGACGATGCCGGCCTTCCCCTGTGCGCCGTGGCCGAGCGCGAACGCGACGGAGGCGACGACGGCCATCGCCCACGCCGGCGCGCCCAGCCCCGCGACGGGGACGCCGACGGCCGCCGCCCGGAAGAGCAGTTCCTCGACGACGGCGATGACGGGGAGGACGACGCCGAGCAAGACGACCCAGCCGCCGGCCGAGTCCGGTGCCAGTAGTTCCCGTAGCGACTCGTCGAAGGCGACGCCGAAGCCGTCGGCGACCGCCGCGGCGGCCTCGTTGCCGATCCAGAAGCCCACGCCCGCGCCGACACCGATCGCCAGCGCCGGCAGTCCGGTCGAGAGCGGGTCGGCGGCGACGCCGAACGCGTTCGCTGGGATCTCGAAGTAGAACGCGCCCGCGACCAGCAGCGCGCCGAACAGGCCCTGCGTGAACGCGACGTTGGCCAGCAGCGCGCCCGTCGACAGGTCCTCCGGCGCGAGTCGCTCGGTCAGTCGTTCGCGCTCGGCCGCCGCCTGCCGCGTCTCGAATCGAGGAATCGTCGGGTCGCGGTCCGCTCGGGACCGGCCGGCGACCGACTGCATCCCGCCGCCGTCGGTCCGCACCGCTCCCTGTGAGAGCCGTGCCAGACCGAGCAGCGCGGTCAGAAGAAGACCCGTCAGGCCGACGAAGGCGGCCCACTCGGGCATCCGTTACTGCGGGCTGGGACTGCCGCTGCCCTGTCGCCCGACCTCGTGTTCGAGGGCCTTGCCCGTGATGGACTTCAGGCGGTCGACCAGCGAGTCCTTCTCGGGTTCGCCGGCGAGCGCGACCTCCAGCACCTCGGAGATGTGCGAGACCGGGATGATCTCGACCATGTCCTCGTACTCGTCTTCGATCATCACGTCCTGCGTGTTCGCCTCGGGGATGATGACCGTGTCGAGGCCGGCCTTCGCGGCCGCCTCGATCTTGTGCGTGACGCCGCCGACCGGGAGCACGTCGCCCCGGACCGACAGCGAGCCGGTCATGGCGATGTTCTGCTCGACCGGGACGTTCTCCAGCGCGGAGATGACGGCCGTGGCGACCGTGATCGAGGCGGAGTCGCCGTCGACGCCGCCCTCGCCGGCCTGGACGAACTGGATGTGAACGTCCTTCTCGGAGATGTCCTCGTCGGAGAACTTCTTGATGATGGCCGAGACGTTCTGGACGGCCTCCTCGGCCATCTCCTGAAGCTGGCCGGTCGCGATGACCTGGCCGGGGCCCTGCGAGGGCGTGACCTCGGCCATGACGGGGAGGACGATGCCGCTGTCCTCGCCCATGACGGCGAGGCCGTTGACGCGGCCGACCACGTCGCCGGTGTTGACCGTCAGCTCGTAGTCCTTGCGGCGCTCGATGTAGTTGTCCGCGAGCTGTTGCTCGATGGACCGGGAGCGGCGCTTGGCCTGGAGCACGTCGGCGCGTTCGGTGCGCTCGCGGTCCTCGGCGCGGGCGATGTCGCCGGCGACGCGGACCAGTCCGCCGAGGTCGCGGAACTTCAGGCTGAGGTGGCCCTTGCGGCCCGCGCGGCGGCGGGCTTCGAGGATGACCTCTTCGACGGCCTCCTCGGTGAAGTGCGGGAGCCGACCGTCGTTCTCGACCTCCTGGGCGACGAAGCGCGCGTACTTGCGGCGCATCTCGGGGTCGTCGTCGATGGTGTCGTCCATGTACACCTCGTACCCGTAGCCCTTGATTCGGCTGCGGAGCGCGGGGTGCATGTTCTCCATCGCGTCGAGGTTCCCCGCCGCGATCATGATGAAGTCACAGGGGACGGGCTCGGTCTGGACCATCGCGCCCGAGGAGCGCTCGGACTGGCCCGTGATGGAGAACTCGCCCTCCTGGATGGCCGTCATCAGCTTCTGCTGGCTGCGGATGTCGAGCGTGTTGATCTCGTCGACGAACAGCACGCCTTTGTTGGCCTGGTGGATCGCGCCGGGTTCGACGCGGTCGTGGCTCGGCGTCTCCATCCCGCCGGACTGGAACGGGTCGTGGCGGACGTCGCCGAGCAGGGCACCCGCGTGGGCACCGGTCGCGTCCTCGAACGGCGCGGTCTTCTGGTTCGCGTTGTTGACCAGCAGGTTCGGGATCATCGCGTCGCTGCCGCGCGAGCCGTAGCGGAACGCGAGGTAGATGACACCGGCGGCGAGGATGCCCAGCAGGACTTGCTGGACGAGGATCAGCGCGTAGCCGATGACGATGGCGATGATGATCCACATCAGGAAGGTCCGCATCTGATTTCGCTTGCGGGCCTCCTCCTTGTGGGCCTCGACGATCTGTTCTCCCTTCCCGCCGGGGACCGTGCGCACTTTCGGCTCGTTGCCGTCGTCGGGGTTGTGATAGACGAGAACGTCCTGTAGTTCCTCCCGCGGGAGCAGCTGGCTCATCGCCTTCGCGAGCATCGACTTCCCCGTCCCGGGGGAGCCGATCATCATCACGTGGCGGCGCTGTTTGGCCGCCTTCTTGATCACGTCACGGGCGTGGTCCTGGCCGATGACCTGGTCGACGAGACGGTCGGGGACCTCGATGTCGGCGGTCGACTCGATTTCGAGCCCGCCGAGCAAGGCCTCCTCGTCGCCTTCCAGTTCGGATTCGCCGTCGACCTGGACGTCGCTGCCGAGTGTCGTTTCGGACGTTGCTCCGTCGCCCGCCTGAGAGTCCTCGGGCGCGCCGGATGGCTCGTCGGCCGAGGGGTCAGAAGCGGGGGCGTCGGGGTCTCGTTCGGCCCCGTCACTGGACGCCTCCTCCCCGGCGTCACTCGCCTCCCGGTCGGGGTCGGGAGCCGCGTCGGTGTCGGTGTTGTCGCTCATACAAACGTTGCTAACATCGGTATCGAAGGACTGTCGACTGATATACTTTCTCCCCGCGTTCGTCCGTACCACACCCCCGAAACCGCCAGACTGCGTCCGGGTGTCTCGGTTCGAGTGCGCCGGCCGTTCCCCGTCGTCGCCTTTTTGAAACCACCCGTCTCACTCACGTGTATGCGTGGGTTCTACATCGGCCGCTTCCAGCCGTATCACAACGGCCATCACTCGATGGTCGAACGCATCGCCGAGGAGGTGGACGAGCTCGTCCTCGGCATCGGAAGCGCCGACGACTCGCACACCACTCACGACCCGTTTACCGCCGGTGAGCGGATCATGATGATCACGAAGGCCGTCTCGGAGTACGATCTGACGACGTACGTCGTACCCCTCGAAGACATCAACCGCAACGCCGTCTGGGTGAGCCACGTCGAGAGCATGTGCCCGGACTTCGACGTGGCCTACTCGAACAACCCGCTCGTCGTCCGCCTGTTCGAGGAGGCCGGCATCGAGGTCCGTCAGTCCCCGATGTTCGACCGGGACCGCCTGGAGGGCAGCGAGATCCGCCAGCGCATGATCGACGACGAGTCCTGGCGCGACCGCGTCCCGCCGTCCGTGGTCGAGGTCATCGAGGAGATCCACGGCATCAAGCGCCTCCAGCACGTCTCGGCCAGCGACTCGCTCGACCGCTACACCGCGGCCGACGAGTCGGTCGAGGAGAAACTCGACGGCTTCGACGAGCGATGATCACGCTCAGTTCCGACTTCGGGTCGCCGTACCCCGCGGCGATGAAGGGCGTCATCTGCGGGCGAAGCGACGCCCGCATCGAGGACGTGGCCCACGACTTCCCGCGCCAGGACGTGCGCGCGAGCGCGTTCTGGCTCACGCAGACGCTCCCGTACTTCCCGCCGGCGGTCCACTGCGTCGTCGTCGACCCAGGCGTCGGGACCGACCGGGACGCGCTGGTCGTCCGCGCGGGCGGGCACGCGCTCGTCGGTCCCGACAACGGCGTCCTCCTGCCGGTCGCCCGCGAGCTGGCCGCGGCCGCCGGTGACGAGGGCGGCGTCGAGGCGTTCACGTGGGCCTACGACGACACCGCCAGCACGACGTTCCACGGCCGGGACGTCTTCGCGCCCGCGGCCGCCGCCGTCCACGACTCCGGCGTCGAGCGCGTCGAGGAGCGACCGGAGACAGCGCCGTCCGGGGACTGCGTCGACCTGCGGTTCCCCGAGCCGTCGGTCGACGACGACGGGGCGACCGGCGAGATCCTCGTCGTCGACGGCTTCGGCAACGCGATCACGAACGTTCCCGGCGACGTGCTCGCCGAGCGCTTCGGCGAGACGGTCGCGGTCGGCGGTGACGACGTGCCGGTCCGGCGCGCGTACGCGGCCGTCGACTCCGGACAGCGCCTCGTCACCGTCGGCAGCCACGGCAACGTCGAGCTCGCCGTCAACCGGGGCCGCGGCGACGAGGCCTTCGGCGTCGCGGCCGGGGACGGCGTGACGCTGTCGCTGTGAGACCGTGCAGCGTTCAGGACGGCGGAGACGACCACGAACGGTCAGCTCAGGTACCCGTTGGTTTCGAGGGTCCAGCGTCCGCTGAACTGATTCCGTTCTGAACCGCGAATATTCGCGGTATCCACCGACGAGAGTCCGGTTCCCCGAATTTTTAGGGTGCCCGAAAGTTCGGAGCAATTAAGTGTTTTAGGTGCACCTAATCGAGTGTATGCCACGCAGACGCGACTTGCTGAAGACCGTGGGGATCACCGCGACCGGACTGCTTGCCGGCTGTCCGGGCACGCAATCCGGTGGCCCGAGTACCGAGACCTCTGGCAGTGACGCGACCGGGACACGGACACAAACCGAGACCGAAGGCACGCAGACCGAGAGCGAGGTCTCGGTCGGCCCGATGACCGCCGTCGCGGCCGAGTGGAACGCCTACCGGGCGCGGTTGTTCGACGCCGTCGCGCTCGGGCGAGCGGGCGCGCCGAGCGCGGGGGCGAGCGTCGCTCAGTCCGTCTTCGCCCGCTTCGAGGGCGCGTCGGGCGAGTACGGCGCACACGAGCAGCTGGAATCGGTCTCCGAGTCCGCCTACGAGGGGTTCGAGGAGGCCCTCGGGGAACTCCAGTCGTCGCTCTCCGAGGGCGAGGTGGGGGCCGCGGCCGACGCCGCGAGCGAGGCGTCCGGGAAGCTCCAGACGGCCCAGCAGTCCGCCGCCGGCCAGAGGGCGACGCGGGCCTTCGACCTGCTCCTGCTCGGAAGTCGCGCGAGCAACGCCGTCGTCGCCGCCAGGCTCGGCTCCTTCGAGGGGGCCGCGACGGTGGCCGAGGAGACGACGGTCGCCTTCGAGGACGGCCCGGTCTACAGCGCCGTGGAGGAGGCCGACGGCGAGGCCTACGAGGCCTTCGAGAGCGGGCTCGCGGGTATCGGCGAGGCGGCGAGCAGCGAGGACGCGGCCGGCGTCACCGAGCAGGCCCGCGCCGCGCTCGACGCGGCCGTGCAGGGCGCGTACGCCATCGCGCCGACCGACTCGGTCGCCGGGGCCGGCCACCTCTCCGCGATGCAGGCCCGCGGCTGGGACGCGGCCGCGCTCGCGTCGGGCGGCGGCGTCGGAGCGGACTACGCCCACGCGACGACGCTGAACACGTACCGGGCCCGCGTCCACGACGCCGCGTGGCTGGCCCGCGCCGGCGAGACGGACACGGCGGCGACGATGGTCGAGGACGTGTTCGCGCACTTCGAGGGCGCGGCCGCTCACGACGCCCTCGAAGAGGCTGACGGCGAGGCCTACGAGGCCTTCGAGGGCGGGCTGTCGGACCTGTCGACGGCCGTCGAGAACGGGAACAGCGAGGGGATCGCGTCGGCAGCCGAGACCGTCGACACCAATCTCGTCGCCGGCATCGAGGCACTGGCCGGCGGGAACGCGCCGGCCCTCCAGTCGGGCTTCTTCAAGGCCCGGTTCGCTGACGCGCGCGAGCTGTACCGACAGGGCCAGGCGGGGCGGGCGGCGACGCTCGTCTCCGACCTGTTCGCCCGGTTCGAGGAGAATCAACTCGACTTCCACGAGACGCTGGAGGAGACCAGCGAGGACCTCTATCACCGCTTCGAGGAGGAACACCTCGCGAGCCTCCAGACGGCCTACGAGAACGGTGACGACGACGCGGTCGGGACCCACCACGACGGCGTCCTCGCGGCCCTGCTGGAGTTCGAATCGGCCCACAGCGCCGCCGTCGCCAGCGGGTCCGGCGCGACGTACATGGTCGGGCTCGCGTTCGACGCCGCGGCGACGAACGCGCTCGGGAACGCCGACCGCGCGGCGTCGACCGCCCAGGGGGCGCTGGCGTTCTTCGAGTCAGGGGCCGCCGGCTACCACGAGGCGCTGGAGGAGGCGGACGAGGACCTCTACCACCGCTTCGAGGACGAGGCGCTCGGGGGCGTCATCTCCGCCGCGAACGACGGCGGCGACGTGTACGCGGCCGCGAAGACGTTCTACGGCGCGGCCGTCGAATCGGTGAGGGCCATCGTCGGGTCGAGCGGCGGCGGGACCGGCCCCGGAGCCGCCAGTATCGTCAGCGACGTGTTCGCCACCTTCGAGAACGCGACGGTCCACGACATGCTCGAAAACGCCGACGCCGAGGCCTACGAGTCCTTCGAAGCCGCACTGAACGACTACGTCGCCGGACTGGAGAGCGGGTCGACCGACGGCGCGACCGCGTTCGCGAACGCCGCCCGGACCGGGGCCTTCGCCGTCGTCGGCGCTGTCGACAGCGCCCCGAGTGACTCCGGCGGTCACGGCGACCACGGCGGCGAGGAGACCGAGACGTCGCTGTCCGGCGGCCCGGACGTCGTCGAGGGCGTGCCCGAGGACGCGAACCACATCGTCGACATGGAGGCCGTCGCGTACGCGCCGGAGGAACTTACCGTCAGCGTCGGCGACAAAGTCGCCTGGAAGCACGTCGGCGGCGAGCCGCACTCGGTCACTGCGGTCGAGGCCGACCTCCCCGAGGGCGCCACGTACTGGGCCTCCGGCGGCTTCGAGAGCGAGTCGGCGGCCCGCGAGGGCTGGGAGAACGGCGAGGGCGCAGTTCAGTCGGGCCAGAGCTACGTCCACACGTTCGAGACGGCCGGCGAGCACCCCTACGTCTGCATTCCGCACGAGGCCGCCGGCATGGTCGGGACCGTCGTCGTCGAAGAGTAGGGTCGCTCGGCCCGGGCGCGACTGCTGTTTTTTGGGTGGCCGAAAAATCGATGCCTTTTTGTGTTTTAGGGTTGCCTAAATTAGTGTATGCCGGACGAACAGGACACGCGGCGGCGCGACCACTGTCGGCCCAGCGAGTCGGGTGTCGCCCTGCCTGGCGTCCGCGCGCGTCTGTCCCAGCACGGAGGTGAGACCGAACGAGGCGACCCCTAATCGTCACGATCGACCATCTTCAGCGACGGATACCGTGGGCATGGCCCGTCGCTGCGCGCCACGAGGTATCTCTCGTGTCTGTCCCGGGCGTCGACAGACGCCCTCCGTTTTCGCCCCAGAACTCGTCGTTCCCAGCGGCGACGCTTTTGCCGCTGGGCCATCGAACTGCGTCCGCTCAGTCGTCCGACCCGACAGCGTCGGTGACGGCGCTCTCGACCCGCGTGACCTCCCGTTCGAGATACGACCGCTCGAAGTAGAGCAGTTCGACGGCGACGACGGCCGCGGCGACGACGAGCACCATGTAGAACGTGTTCGGTTCGCGGCTGTAGAGGTTGTACAGCATCAGCGGGAAGAAGGCGGCCGAGCCGACCGCGCCGATCGCGGGCGGGATCGGATTGACGCCGTCCGCGTCCCGCCGGCTGAAGGCGAGGACGCTCATCGCGCCGAAGATGACGATGAACGACAGCGAGGCGAAGGAGGTGATCGCGCTCAAGCTCCCCACCGCCGAGAACGCGGCCGTGATGACGCCGATGACCAGGAGCGTGCGCTGGGGGACGCCGTCCGCGTCGCTATCGCCCAGGTCGTCCGGCAACAGGTCGTCGGTCAACATTCCCTTCGCGAAGTGCGCCGCGGAGAACAGCGTCGCGTTGATGGCGCTTCCGGTCGAGAACAGCGCCGACACGGAGAGCAGTATCGCGCCGACCGACGCCAGCCCGTAGGGTTGCATCATCATCGACGCGGCGTCCTTCAGCGCGACGTGCGGGTGACTCGTCAGCGCGTCCGGTACGAGGTTGACGGTGACGACGCCGACCAGCACGTACACCACGACCGCAGCCGGGATCGAGACGTACACCGCCTTCCGGATCGTCTCTGTCGGGTTCTCGATGCTGTCCTGGTCGTAGAACAGCAGTTGCCAGCCCTGGAACGCCACGAAGGAGATGGCCGCCGCGACGAGCGGGCTGACGCCGGCGAGCCGCCCGAACCCGAGTTCGAGCGGTGCGGAACTGTAGCCGGTGGCGTAGACCAGCCCGAGGATCCCGAAGGCCACGAGGATGGCGACCTTCAGCGCGACGAGGACGTTCTCCGCCATCCCCGTCGAGCGCGCACCCAGCAGATTCAGGCCGACGAAGCCGGCGACCGCGAGCACGGACACCACCGGCCGCGTCGGGAGGCCGGCGAGTCCGGCGGGGAGCCCGAGCGTGATCGCGAACTCCGCGAACGCGAAGGCGTACATCGCCATCGACCCGATATAGCCGAAGAGGAGCGTCCAGCCGACCATCCCGGCCAGCGTGGAGTTCCCGAGGTAACACTGCACGAACGACACCGCTCCCCCGCGGTCGTCGCTGCGTTCGTTGAGCGCGTTGTACGAGTAGCCCGCACAGAGCGCGACGACGCCGGCGAGGGCGAACGCCGCCCACGTGGCCGTCATCGTGACCTTCGCGACGACGCCCATCACGGCGTAGATGCCACCGCCGATCATCCCGCCCAGTGCGATCGAGACCGCTTCCGTGAGTCCGAGGTCGGCCTCTCCCATCGCCGGGGGGATACGACCCCCGGTCGCAATAACGCGCTGCCGGCATTTGCCGGGGACCCAACCGACGGGACGCGATTCGGGGCAGGCGTTTTGGCCGTCCCGCCCCTCGGTTCGGACATGAGCGACCCGGAACCGGACGAGAACATCAGCGGCGGCGCGTCGGGCGGCGGCCGCGCGGCCGCGTTCGATCCCGAGACCGCGGGGACGCGTGCCGAGGCCGTCGTCGACCGCCTCGGCGATCTGTACTGGCAGAAGACCTACGGCGGCCGGGACGCCTTCGAGTGCCTCGTCCGCACGATCCTCAGCCAGAACACCTCCGACAAGGCGAGTCAGCCGGCCCACGACAGCCTCGTGGCCCGGTACGGGAGCGAGTCGTCGGACGGGGACCTCGCCCGCGCACTCGCCGACGCGGACCAGGAGGAACTCGCCGAGGTCATCTCCTCGGCCGGGCTCTACAACCAGAAGTCAGCGCGCATCGTCGCGCTGGCCCAGCGGATCTGCGAGGTCTACGGCGGCGAGGGCGGCTTCGACGAGTTCGTCAGGGAGCGCGATCCCGACGAGGTCAGGGAGACCTTACTCGACATGAACGGCGTCGGCCCGAAGACCGCCGACTGTGTCCTCCTGTTCGCCGGGGGCCGCGAGGGCGTCTTTCCCGTCGACACGCACGTCCACCGCATCGCCCGGCGGATGGGGCTCGCTCCGGCCGACGCCGACCACGAGGGCGTTCGAGAGCATTTGGAGCGGGACGTGCCGCCCGAAAAGTGCGGCTTCGGGCACACCGCGATGATCCAGTTCGGTCGCGAGTACTGCACCGCGCGCAAACCGGCCTGTCTCGACGACCCCGACGCCTGCCCGCTGGCCGGCCGCTGCGACCAGGTCGGCGTCTATCCGATGAGCGGCGAGGTCGTCGACCCGGCCGAGACGGTGGAGTGAGGTGCCGTGGCGTCCCGAACCGAGCCGGTCCGACCGACTGCTCGGGCCGGGTCAGAGCGGGACCGTCTCGACGGCGCCGTCGCGGAGCGAGACGGAGACGCCCTCGTAGAGAAACGTCATCGTGACCGTCGAGGGAGTTCCGTCGCGGTCGGCGAACAGTTCGTCCAGGGCCTCGGTGTCGATCGTGTCCTGGAGCGGCGAGAGGTCCAGGGCGTCGCAGTCGCTCTGGTACGCGACGAGTTCGACGACGGCCTGTGATACCGACGCCGCATCGCCGTCGAACTCGCCGACCGTGGCCTTGGTCTCGTCGTGATAACTGAGAGAATTAAAGACTGTCTCGGACGCGCCCAAGAGGTCAGCGGCGGGAGCGTCGTCGCAACGATCGTCAGAGCCAGACATGTACTACCCTACACACGTTGAACGTGGATAGGAAATCGCATTGACTATGTAACCCTTATTTAGGTGACCAGCGCGCGTCGTCAGTGAACGTCGCGTCGAATCAGCGTTCGGTGGCCGCGACGCAGTCGGTTCGACAGCGCCTGGCGGGAGATGCCGAGTTCGTCGGCGATGTCGTCGAGCGTCACCCGCCGGTCGTCGTCGAAGTACCCCATCTCGTCGGCGAGGACGAGGGCTTCCCGCTGGGATTCGGTCAGCGACGGTGCGCTGCCCGTCTCCGTGAGGTCGTGCAGTTCGACCAGCGCCGGGTCGAGGTCCGCGTCGGTACACGCCCGGTGGAACGCAGAGACGTCGGCCGGTAAGTCTCCTCGAACCTGGACGGTCCAGCCGTCGGCGTCGCCGACGGCGCTCAACAGCGTCACGTCGGCGGCGGTGATCGCTCTCACGCCGCCGTCTTCCGAAGCGTAGTTGCACCGGAGCAGCGACGAGCCGTTCACCGTGTCGATGACCTCGACGGACTGCAGTCCCGGCGTCCCGTCGAGGGCCGCCGCCGCGTCGTCGCCGTCGACGCCGTCCAGCCAGACGTACGGGAGGACGGTGTCCGCGGTGGGAACGACCCGCTCGATCTCGACGACTGCGTCGGGATAGTGCTCGAAGAGGCGACCGAGAACGAACGCCTCGATCGGGAGGCGAAACTCCGCAACTGTTGCCATTCCAGGGGCGATACGTGTGCCGACGGAATAAGAAGAATGCCTAATTGAATACCCCGGCGATTGTCCCGACAGTCGTCACGCCGCGAGGTCGTGGGACGCACGTGGTCGCGCCGCCAGTGGGCGACGGTCTCAGTCGCGGTGGCCCCAGCGCTCGCCGTCGTCGGCGTAGCGGGCGCTGACGATGCGGTTGAACTGCTCGTCCGACAGCGAGATGTCCACCGCGCCGACGTTCTCGTCGAGCTGGTCGACGGTGCGCGCGCCGACGATGGGGACGCAGGTGATGTCGGGCTGTTCGACGAGCCAGCGGAGCGCGACCTGCGCGGGCGTAGCGTCGAGTTCGTCGGCGACCGCCCGGAGCTCGTCGAGGACGTGCCAGCCCCGCTCGGAGAGGTAGTAGTCCTCGAAGGAGTCGTAGATGTCGCCCCGCGAGCCCTCCGGCCCCTCGAACTGCTTCGGGTCGTCGGGGTCGGCGCGCTCGTACTTCCCGGTGAGGAAGCCGCCGGCCAGCGGCGAGTACGGACAGACCGCGAGGTCCTGGTCGGCGCACACGTCGAGGTAGTCTTTCACGTCGTCGCGGTAGCCCGCGTGAAAGAGCGGCTGTGTCACCTCGAAGCGCTCGTAGTCTTCCACGTCGCTCGTCCAGAGCGCCTTCGTCAGCTGCCAGGCGGCCATCGTCGACGCGCCGAGGTGGTGGACTTTCCCCTCGCGGACGAGGTCGTCGAGCGTCGCCAGCGTCTCCTCGATGTCGCTGTCCTCGTCCCAGCGGTGGATGTAGTAGAGGTCGAGGTAGTCCGTGTCGAGGCGGTCGAGCGTTCCCTCGACCTGAGCACAGATGTGCTTGCGGCCCAGCCCGGAGTCGTTCGGACCCGGTTCGCCGCGGCCGTCGAAGGGGAAGTACACCTTCGAGGCGATGACGAAGTCCTCGCGGTCGTAGTCGTCCAGCCACTCGCCGATGTACTCCTCGCTCGTGCCGTTCGGATTGCCGTAGACGTTGGCCGTGTCGATGAAGTTGACGCCGCGGTCCCACGCCGCGTCGAGCAGGTCGTGGGCCTCCTCGCGGTCGGTCTCGACCACGCCGCCGGTGTCGCGCCCGAAGCGCCACGTGCCGAAACACAGCTGTGAGACCGTCGTCCCGGTCGAACCGAGTCGTGTGTACTCCATGTCCGGGCCAACGGCGGGCTGTCGAAAAAGGGGTCGGGTCGCGGCGAGCGGCCGCCGGTACCCCTACGACCGCCCCGCGTACGCCGCGGCGACGAGCGCCGTGACGAGGACGAACGCCGTCAGCGCGAGGTTCGGAACCGTCAGCCCGGCCACGCGGTACTGGACCTGCGCGCAACTGAACGCGCCCAGCCCGCAGGCCGTCTGGGTCACCTGGAGCCAGGAGTGGTAGGCCGCGATGGTTCCCCCGAGGACCGACAGCGGCAGCGCGGTGCGAGCCACGGCGGGCCGGTCTTCGAGCGTCGCCACGCCGAGGACGACGACCAGCGGGTACATGCAGATGCGCTGGTACCAGCAGAGCCGACACGGCGTCAGCCCGAGACCGAGCGAGAGATAGAGGCTCCCGACCGTCGCCACGGCGGCGACGACCGTGGCGGCGGCGAGGAGCGGGCGCGTCAGGTCCGTGCGTCGAGCGTCGGCCACAGCGAAGCCAGCGGCCCTCGCGGGCAAAAGCGTTCCGAGAGCGGTGGAGGCGTCCCGTGCCCCGACCGCTTTTTCAGGCGCGCCGCCGACGGTCCCCGTATGAGTGACGAGCGCGACCCCGAGTCGAACCTCGAACAGTGGAAGTCGGCGATGCAGGAAGAACACAGCGAGGCGATCTCGAACCCCGACCCCGAGGAGTCACACCGCATCGAGGGGGTCGCGCAGGTCACCTACCGCGTGACCTTCGATTACGACGCCGAGGCGGACGCGCTGGACCGCGCCGACGCCGAGGAGGTCGACGACCTGACCGACCCGGAACTGCTCTCCTGTGCCTGCGGCGTCCGCGGGATGACGCCCGAAGAGGCCAGAGAGCACATGGCCGCGGCCGCGTCGCGGGACTGAGGCCGCCCCCGGACCTCACCGACCCCGCTCAGTCGTGGATGGTCACGCCGGACTGGTCGACCGAGATGTCGAGGAGGCTGGTCACCTCGTAGTCGGTCTCGTCGAGGGCCGACCCGCCGACCTTTCGGAAGACAACGACGATGTCCGAGATGTTCGCGCCGATGTCGTCGAGCGCGTCGCAGATGGCCGCCATCGTCCCGCCCGTCGACAGCAGGTCGTCGACGATGAGCAGGTCGTCGTCGGCCTCGATGTCGTTGATGAACATCTCCGAGTCGGAGTAGCCCGTCGTCTTGTGCAGCGCCACCTCCTCGTCCAGGCCGTACGAGCGCTTGCGGATGACGACGAGCGGGATGTCCGTCTGCAGCGAGAGCGCCGTCGCGATGTGGATGCCCATCGCCTCGGGCGCGACGATCTTGTCCACGTCCAGGTCGGCCACCCGCGTCACGCCGACGACGACCTCCCGCAGGAGCTGGGGGTCGAGCATCGGCACGCCGTTGCTCAGCGGGTGGACGAGATAGGAATAGCCGTCCTTGTCGATGATCGGGGCCTCGTGCAGCGACTCGCGAAGCTTCTCCATGGACACCGTTAGACGAACTCCCTCATTACGGTCCTGATTCCGAGCGAGCGGCGGCCGCCGACTACCGCCCGTCGCCGAACGACGACAGCGACGCGTCGCGGGTTCCGTCGAGGTACTGCCGGATCCGGCGCTCGTCCCAGCCGAGCGGCCCGAGGACGCTGGCGCAGGCCCGGACGAGGCGGTCGGCGTAGCAGTCGGCGTCGTACGCCGTCCCGTCCTCGAACGCGAGTCTGACTCGCTCGGCCCCCGAGCGGTCGTCGTCGACGACGACGTACTCGATTGACTGCCCGGGGTTGCGCTCGAAGCCGCGTTCGGCCGCCCGTTCGAGCGCGGCCTTCGCCCGGGAGGCCCGCCGGTACTCGCCGGCGCGCTTCGAGACGCGCTGCGTGACGACCAGGTCGTCCCGCGGAACGTCGCCCCGCCGAAGCGTCGCCAGGTGCCGGGCGAGGCGGTCGCAGACCGGTTCCGGCGCGCGCCCGCGGTCGAAGGCGTCGAGCAGGTCGCGCTGGGCCGCCGCGACGAACGGCGACGTGCTCCGCTGTCGGGCCTCGATACCTCGCAGTTTGTACCGCTCCGACGCGCTCGCCGCCGTCCCGTCGGCCCAGCGCCCGAAGTACCGCATCAGCGCCGCGCCGCTGGCCCGCTTTCGCGGACAGAACGCGATCCAGTCGAAGCGCCCCTCGTACTCCAGTTCGATCCCCACCTCGTCGGTCACGGCCGCGGCGACCTCGCGGACCGGCGTCTGCTCGCGGTCGGGAGCGGCCGTCACCCAGAGGCTGTCGACGATGCCGTGGACGACGTGCCAGCCAGCGGCTTCGAGCCGTTCCTTGGCCGTGAGCATGATCTCGCGGGCGAAGGCGTTGATCGCCTCGTGGGTCTCGATGCGTCCGAACTTCGCGTGGCGGTAGCCCTGGTAGCCGAAACAGGAGACGAGGACCCACTTGACGGCGTCGGCCTTCGCTTCGAGGTCGTCGGTCGAGGCCCTCTCGTCGGCCGCGGCGATGCGGGCCTTCCAGCCCGCCCGGTCGTCGAGCAGCGGCCCGAGCACGTCGCCGAGGAAGCCGTCGCGCTCGCAGACGCTGTAGCCGAGTTCGGGCACGGCCGCGCCGTCGTGACAGTCACAGCAGATCGTCTCCGGCGAGACGTTGTACTCGCGGATGATATTGGGGTACAGCGAGGCGAAGTCGAGTTCGTGGACGGCCTCGTGGACGCCGGAGCCCCCCGCGTCGCCGTTCGCGCCGCCCGCCGAGCCGCCGGTGTCCGGCTGGAACGTGAACCCGCCCCGGTCGGCCGCGTGGAGCGTGTCCAGCGACTTCCAGCGTTCCGTCTGGCGCTTCTGCCACGGGGCCAGCACATCCCGCTCGCGAGCGTGCCGGACCTCCAGCGCCGTGAGGACGCCGCCGATGCTGTCCCTGGCGACCTCCTGGAGCGGCTTGCCCGCTCGCTCGACGAAGTACCGCAGGCCGGCCATGCTCGAGTGCCCGAGCAGGAAGCTGTTCGAGCGGTCGACCACGACCCGCCCGGGCACGTCGTAGCGCGCCGGGGAGTGGCCGACGCGGCCGTAGCTGGCGTACGTGCTCTCGCCGGCGAGCTTTCGGTGGCCCGGCCGCCGCCCGAGGTCGACGCCCGCGTCGGCCAGGAGCGCGACGATGTCGCCCGAGGAGAGGACGAGCACGTCGGGGTCGCACGATTCGAGGGCCCGCTCGACGCCCCGTCGAACCGCCGCCGCGTCGTCGCCGGCCGAGTCGCCGTCGACGGTCAGCGCCGTCAGGTCGTCGGCGGCGAGGGCGGCCGGCGGGAGCGACAGCGAGAGCGTGCGGAGGTCCCGCCCGGGCGTCGGGTCGCGCCCGGTGTCGAGGCAGTAGCGGAACTGCGGATCGAGGTCCACGTCGTACAGCGAGAGCACGCCGGGCGCGTGGGCCTCGTGCTCGCGCTGGCGGATCTCGCGGCCCACCTGCCGGACCTCGCCCAGCCGGTCGATCGAGAGCCGGAGGACCGGCGAGCGCTCGGTCGCGCCCAGCGCCGTGAATCGCCGCTCGCGCTCGACGGCGGTAACCTTCGGGTCGGGCGCGACCGCGTCTGCGAGCCAGTCGAGGTAGCGCGTCCGGTCGTTCCGGGCGGCGGCGTAGAGCGCGGGCTCGTACTCCGGGTCGGCGGTCGCCGCGACGCCCTCGCCGTCGGTCGCCCAGCGGACCGGCACGCCGTCCTCGCGGACGTCAATCTTGAACGCCATCGGCGTCGCGGCGCGCTCGCAGTTCCGCCTCCTGGGCCAGCAGGACCGTCATCACGAACGCCCGCCACGGGTCGCGGGCGTTCTGCTGGCTCGCGGCGTCGGCGTGGGCGCGCGCCCGCTCGAACAGCCCGTCGAACGCCGGCTGGTGACGGCGGCGGAGCGACCGCCGGAACGGCCGCCACTCACGCTCCAGGCGGTCGAACTGCTCGCGCACCGTGGGACCGGTTCGGCCCACGGCTCACACCTCCGGGGCCGCGGGCTCGACCGGGGCGGGTTCGGCGTCGGCGTCCGCCGCACCGAGCAGGTCGACCCAGTACGGGATGGTCGTCTGGAACCCCCAGTCGTGCCAGTACACGTCCGTCCGAAAGGACGGCCCGTCGACGCGGAGACCGGCTTGCGTGCGCTGGGCCGTGACCGTCCGATCGGCCGCGTCACGGACCCGGTCGCGGCGCTCGCGAGCGGTGACGAGCACCGGGACGGCCAGCGCGTCGGCCAGCGCGGCGAGCAGTTCGAGCGTCGCGTCGAACATCGCCTCGGCCTCGAACGCCGGCACGTCGTCCTCCGCGTACAGCGACGCGACGTTCGGGACGACCACCAGGGCGGTCCGCGGCGTCACTTCGGCCGGCAGCGATCGGACCAGTTCGTAGTGCTGGTAGCCCGTGAACGCGCGGGCGACGCGGACGGACCGGGCGACCCGGCCGTCCGCGTGCCGCCGTATCGCGTCCGGCGACGCCGCGTTCCGGGCGTCCAGCCAGTACGTCGACCCGTTCGCGTCGGCGAGGTGACGGCCGACCAGCCGGTACAGCGCCGCCGGCGTGTCCCCGTCGTCGAGGAAGGTCACGCCGGGCTCGAGCGTCGGAAGCTGACTATTCATGGTCGGCCGTTTTCGAGAGCAGTGTCTTATACGCCAGCCGGGGGCGGAGTGAAAGTGAAAGTGAAATCGGCGGTGAGCCAGTGACGGCGGGCCACCAGCGAAAGCGAACCGGACGGGAACCCGAACACCGACGGTCGTCGCCCGGCAAGGCGTACGAACGGAACGGATGAACGCCGAACGCTGGTGGCCGCGGTTCGTCGACGTCGCGGCCGTCGTCTGGACCGGGCTGTTCGTGACCGACATGGGGGCGGCCTACGGCCACGTGACCCTCTCACCGGCGGTCAGCGCCGGCGTCAGGTGGGGCCTGCAGACTCTGTTGCTCGTCTTCCTGCTCGACGTGGTGGTGCTCTATCGCTGGTCGGAGCAACGGCCGCTTGCGTTCGTCCGCTCGAACTGGTTCTGGATCCTCACGGTCGTCCCGTGGTTCCGGCCGCTGCGGGCGCTGCGAATCGGACGCGGGCTCCGGGCGCTCCGGGCGCTTGCCGGGGTCCGCAAAGTCGGGTCCCTCCTCAACAAGGCGCGCCGCACGGGGACCCGGCTGTTACGCCGACTGCGCGAGTGAGGCGGCTCCCGAACGCGGACAGTCGGTCGGCGTACCGGGCGAACAGGTCGTCGAGGCGTGGCGACTGCTCGGCCGCCTCGGCCGTCTCGTAGTCCACGAAGCGGACCTGGACGGTCACGGGCCGGTCCGTCGCCGCGCTCACGTTCGCCTGGAGGTCCTCGTCGAGCCCGCCGTAGTCGGTCTCGCTCGTCCGACTCACGGTGACCGTCACCGTCTCGGCGCGTCCGAGCAGGTTCATGTCGTTGTAGCCGGACTTCACGGTGGCGAGTTCGAGGTCGCTGTACGCGTCGTCGTCGAGAACGGTCTCGACCTCCTGGTTGACGCGCTGTTCGAAGACGAGGTGCTGGTACGTGCCGGCGCTGGTCAGCGCGACCATGCAGACGAAGACGACGACGACGGCGGCGTACGCGCCCGACCGGAGCGAGAGGTGCACGTCCTCGCGGAGGCTCCGTATCACCGACGACCGATACCCCAGCGAGACGAGCGCGAGGTAGGCGGCGAGGTTGATGAACACGATGTTCATGAGCAACAGGACGAGGGCACCGAGGACGAGGAGGAGTTCGCCCCACACGACCCCGATACCGGCCGTCGCGGCCGCCGGAACGATGGCCGCCGCGACGGCGACCCCGGCTATCGAGACCGGGAGGTCCGTCGCCAGGGCGAGCGCGCCGGCGATGCCGGCGGCGATGGCGATAGCGAGCGTCAGTAGGTTCGGCGTGGCGAAGGCGCTCACCTGGTCGACGCGGGAGATGACGAGCGACGCTGGGACGAAGCCGGTCCGCTGTAAGAACGCGCTCATCGCCACCGACCCGGCGAAGGCCAGCACGAGACCGGTCGCCTGCGAGGTCGCGCTGTCGACGACCATCTCCCGGTCGCTGATGACCGCGCCGACGCTCGCCGACAGCGTGGAGCCGGCGAACGGCGCGATGACCATCGCGCCCACGATGACGATGGCCGAGTCGAGCAAGAGCCCGCCCACGGCGACGATGGCGCTCAGCGCCGCGAACGCGAGGTACGTCGCCGTGTCGGGCTTGAGATCGGCCGCGCGCTCCCGGATCTCGGGGTGAGAGGCCCCCCGGTCGCCCTTCGGCCCGTCGACGTACCGGTCGGTCACCTCGTCGACGTTGGGCACCGTCGCCCGGTGAACGTCCGTCACCACGGTGTACGTGTCCTCGTCGAGGCCGGCGTCGTACAGCTCGTCGAGGACCGCGTCGACCGCGCCGGACGGTACCGGGACGTACGCGACCGCCCCGTCCCGGTCGCTGTCCTCGTCGGTGAACAGGTACTCCACCTCCATCTCAAGCAACGTCTGTCGCACCGCGGCTCGGTCTTCGTTCGGTACGAAGACCTGTAAGAGTCTCATACGCCCCGGACGCGAAAGACCCGATTATATACTCGGTGGCTATGTCCCGGTAACAGATAGTTACGTCCGGCCGGCGCCGATCACCGTGCTGTCACACGAGAGTCCCGCGATCACCCGGTTCAGGCCCGGGCAGGGATCGAATCCCGACCTTACTCGTGGCCCGAGACGGGGACCGGCTCGTAGGGCGCTTCCAGGTACTCCACGTCGCTCTCGGAGAGGTCGATCTCCAGGGCCTCGACGGCGGCTTCGAGGTGCTCGACGCTCGACGTTCCCAGAATCGGCGTCGTGACCCACTCCTTGTGGAACTGCCAGGCGAGCGCGATCTGGGCCATCGTCACGTCCCGCTCGTCGGCGAGTTCCTGCACGCGCTCGTTGATCTCGCGGCCGCCGCCCTCGGCGTACGGCCGCCCGAGTTCGGCCTCGTGTTCGCCCCGCGTCGTCGCGTCGAACGCCTCGTGCGGCCGGGTGAGAAAGCCCGCCCCGAGCGGGCTCCAGGGCATCACCGCGACGCCCTCGTTCGCACACAGCGGCAGCATCTCGCGCTCCTCCTCCCGGTAAGCGAGGTTGTAGAGGTCCTGCATGGAGACGAAGCGCTCCAGCCCGAGCCGATCCGAGGCGTGCAGCGCCTCGGCGAACTGGTGGGCCCACATCGACGACGCACCGACGTACCGCGTCTGGCCGCGCCGCACCGCGTCGTCGAGCGCTCGCATGGTCTCCTCGATGGGCGTGTCGTAGTCCCAGCGGTGGATCTGATACAGGTCGACCGTCTCCATGCCCAGCCGGTCGAGGGAGTTCGACAGTTCCTGCTCGATGGCCTTCCGCGAGAGCCCGCCCGAGTTCGGGTCGTCCTCGCGCATCTGGCCGTACCCCTTCGTCGCCACGACGAACTCGTCGCGGTCGTAGTCGTCGAGCACCTCGCCGAGAATCTCCTCGGACTCGCCGTTGGAGTAGACGTTCGCCGTGTCGAAGAAGGTGATCCCGAGGTCGATGGCGCGCTCGATCACCTCGCGGCTCTCCTCGCGGTCGAGCGTCCACTCGTCCCAGTCGGTGCCGAAGCTCATGCACCCGAGGCAGATCTCCGAGACCGTCATGCCGGTGGAGCCGAACGTGGTGTACTCCATACCGACACTGCGGCCAGCCGCGACAAAAGTGTCCGTCCCACCGACGGACCGCACGAACAGGAGTATGCAAGGCGCAGCGGTAACCGGCCGGGACCTGAAGCGTCCACAGAGATGCATTCCCTCCAACAGCAACCGAGATGTCGAGGTTGTCGATGAGTGGACAAGTGACGACGGAGAGGTCCGTCAGAAACATCGATGGATCCCTGGAGCGGGCGCTCCACTGGCTCCTGCTGAGCGGAAACCGAGCCGCCGTCGCGGCGGTCCTCGTTTCGGTCGTCGTCGCCTTCTTCGCCGTCTCGGCGCAGACGGGGCTGCTCGCCGTCGGACCGAAAAGCGCCGCCGCGTCGGCGTTCGCGAGCGGCTTCATCTCCGGGACGGTGACGCTCGTGACCATCGCGCTCTCGATCAATCAGCTCATCCTCTCGCGCGTGTTCGGCTCGCCCAACGAGCTGTTCGACCAGCTGAACGGGACCCGTGACCTCCGCCAGCGAATCCGTGACCACGCCAACGAATCGGCCGCCCCGAACGACCCTGCCGAGTTCCTCGAACTCGTCGCCGAGACGCTCACCGAACGCGCGAACCGACTGGTATCGGCCTGTGAGAACGCCGACGGCGACTACCCGAGCGACGTGGGCGACTACGCCGCCGACATCGGCGCCTACGGCGAGAACATTACCGAGCAAGTCGAGAGTCAGACGGCCATCGTGAACGTCCTCGAAGTGATCCTGGGGACCGAGTACGCCCAGAACCTCACCGCGACGGAGTGGGTCCGAAACGAGTACGGCGACCAGCTCTCGGAGACGGCGACGGCGGATCTCCAGGCCATCGACGACCTGCTGGAGGCCATCGCGGTCACGCGACAGTTCTTCAAGACGCTGTCGCTCCAGCAGGACTTCGCGCGGCTTTCACGCGTCATCGCCTACACCGGCCTGCTCGCACTGGTCGCGAGTGTCGCGCTGGCGCTCGTCTACCGAACCGGTTCGACTACCGTCCCGGCGCGGTATCTCCCGGTGCTCGTCAGCGTCGGTATCGGCGTCATCGTCACGCCGCTCGCGTTCTTCATCGCCTACGTGTTCCGGGCCGCGACGATCGCTCGCCGGACCGTCTCCGTCGGTCCGTTCGTTCCGCCCGAGGAACGCTCCGACGACGGGTGAGCGGCGGCGCGGCTTGCGCTGGAGGACCCACTGGGCCGGTTCGACGTGCATTCAGATATCGCTAAACGGATGGGCGTAGAACTGACCGCGAGTGACAGTCGAATGTCCGTTACAGAACCCCAGACGATCGGCATCCTCGGCGGAATGAGCAGCGAGTCGACCAGGACGTACTACCGGCTCATCGATAGCAACGTGAACGATGCGCTCGGCGGGCACAACGCAGGTGACATCCTCATTCGAAGCGTCAACTTCGCCCGGATCGAACGCTGTATTCGGGACCAACGGTGGGAAGAGGCGGGTGAGATACTGGTCGACGCGGCGCTCGATCTAGAAGCCGGCGGTGCCGACTTCGTCGTCATGGCGACGAACACGATGCATCGCGTCGCTCCACGACTCGTCGACGGGCTGTCGATCCCGTTTCTCCACATCGTCGACGCCGTAGTTGACGCGATCCGCGCCGACGGGGTCGAGACGGTCGGAGTGCTCGGGACGAAAGCCGTGATGGAGGGGTCGTTCTACCACGAGCGGTTCGGCTCGCACGGAATCGAAACGGTCGTGCCCGGTATCGACGACCGCGAAGCCGTCGACCGGATCATCTTCGAGGAACTGACGACCGGACAGGTGCGAGAGGAGTCTCGAGGGAGATATCTCGACGTGATCGACGGTCTGGTCGAGGCGGGTGCCCAGGGAATCGTCCTCGGGTGTACCGAAATCGAACTCCTGATCGAGCAGCGGGACTGTCCCGAGACCCCGCTGTTCGATACGACTGCACTTCACGTCGAGCGTGCCGTGGAGCGGAGTCTTCGCCCCGTCTTCGACGATTGAGCTCTCGGTCACGCCAGCCGATCAAAGGATGTGATCCAGGTAAATCGATGGCCTCGGCACTCGAACCAGTAAGTATTACCGACTCACGAAACTATTTATAGAAGAAAGACCGATTCACGCTTAAACCGAGAGACGGCGAAGGGATAATTACCGAGATGCGCCCTATGTTCTGGAATGCGCCACGGCTGCTCGCAATCATCCGTGCTTCCTAATAGAAGTAAACTGATTTGCGCGCTTTCCTTACGAACACGCACTCGAACCAGTAAGTATTACCGACTCACGAAACTATTTATAGAAGAAAGACCGATTCACGCTTAAACCGAGAGACGGCGAAGGGATAATTACCGAGATGCGCCCTATGTTTCGGAATCTCTCTCGGCTGCTCGCAACCATCTGCGCTTCCCAAACGAAGTAAACCGATTTGCTCGCTTTTTGGACGAACACGCACTCGAACCAGTAATTATTACCGACTTACGAAACTATTTATAGAATGAAACTGAATTCTCACTCAAACCGATAGACTGCGGTAGGATACATCGAGCAATGCGCCCTATGTAACGGAACTCCCCTCGACTGAAGGGAATCATTCGCGCTACCCAAACGAAGTAAACCGATTTGCGCGCTTTTTGAACGAACACGCACTCGAACCAGCAATCATTACCGACTTACGAAGATATTTATAGAAAAACCGATTCACGGTCAAATCGATAGACAGCGTAGGGATGACTACTGCGATGCGCCCTATGTTGTGGAATCTCTCTCGCCTGAAGGGAATCATTCGCGCTACCCAAACGAAGTAAACCTATTCGCGCGCTTTTTGGATGAACACGCACTCGAACCAGTAATTATTACCGACTCACGAAACTATTTATAGAAGAAAAATCGATTCTCACTTAATCGAGAGACTGCGCGGGGATGGCCAGCGGAACGCGCCCTATGTTGTGGAATACTCTCCGGCCGCTCGCAACCATCTGCGCTACCTAAACGAAGTAAAGCAGATTGCTCGCGTTTTGGACGACCACGCACTTGCGGCTCACAACCTGTCAATAGCGAATGTGTTTAGACCTCTATCAAGCCTGCTCAGTTCGTATAAACCGTATCTCGTAGTCCCTTTCGTACTGAGTGGATACATTCGCCCCATTCCTCATCGGTCAGTCGATTGTGGTTGTCGTAATACCCCCAATGAGGGATATGAATCAGCGGCGGGTCAGTGTCGAACTTGCTCAAGCCCCACCACTCCGACTTAGAAATACTGAGGTTACGTATATCCGTGGATGACACCCCCAGTAGCTCAGCAGTTCCTTCAGTCGCTAATTTGCCTGCAGTAACGATTACCTCGGGGTCCATCTCCCTGATTTCCTGTTCGAGGTACGACCGACAAGATGTGAAGGGTTCATCCAACTTGCGGTTCTTTACAGGACACTTGACGCTACTCGTCATGTAGACTTCCTCGATTATCTCGGACTCATCAAAGCCCAAGGGTTCGAATACTGGGCGGAGAAACAGCCTGACAGGAGGCCAAGAAAGGATAGAATTCAGATGTTCCTCCTCGTAGAAGCTCCTGTACCACTCGTAATCGTGAGACCTCTCATAGCCGGAAAACTCGAAGTGTGTGAACGAGGGTGCTTCTTCTACGACTAAAATGTCGGCATCGTAGTTGAAAAATCCAGGGTGATTGTAGTCACTTCCAGCCTTCGGACAACCCTGACACGGTCCTTTAGCTGATTTTGAGTTGTTCCAGATTTCGTTCCGGATATCGCTCATAAACTATGTCTGCCGACGAGTCTGATAATTATTGGTACTAATCGACTTGACTAGCTTCATCTGGTCTCGGTCATGCGTGAAAGCTCTCATCACAACTTCGGCAGGTAGCCCACTGCCCTGCCTTCACTTTCTGCTTTTCCCCGCACTCAGGGCACTCGCGCCACACAGAGCGATTTCCGTAGGACATACTCTTCCTAACAAAAGCCGCGTGTAAATCTCTGACCCCCCACTCGAAAGTGAAGCTGTTTAGCATGTCTAATATATCCAGAGTATCGAGACTCCGATTATGTCGACGAGCCTCCCTATTGAGGAACAGCGTAAGCCCTTGTTTGAGGACATTCCACTTCTCAACTATCTCCTGTTTCCGTTCGCTATCTTTTTTCTAGGCATCGTCCTTGGTTTCACCCAAGACAAAATTGATAAACCAACAGTCATCGCTGTCGGATTAACTATCGATATCATTGGGGCTCTCCTTCTTGCACTTCCTGACCTAGCTGTTCGACAGTATCTAACTACGCCAAACAAATTAAGAGAAGTTCGGAACCAGCTATTCCAAGTCGGGCATGCGACCCGTAATGACGGTTCAACTGAGCTTTTTGAGGTGATTGAAAAAGTCATTGAGTCCTACTGGGGAGGGAACCTCCGAGACCAATGCCAGGAAGTCTATGTGAAGAGAGTTTTTCCGCCAGGACAGGGTCGTAGTTCAGAGAAAGGGATACTCGTCCTGTACAAATCTGCAGAAGAGGCAGAAACACCAATAGAACGAACTCAGACAATGGACCCTGATGAGTATTCCTTAGAGGAAGCAGTGTTCGGGGGTGAAGATTATGATTGGGTTGCCCAACAAACTCTATTCTATCAATGGCTTGGCGAGGAGATTGAGAGACTGGAGCGCCACCTGACTTGGATTAGAACACAGGGTGGTATTGTTCTGATGGGTGGCTTCACGCTTCAACTCATTGCATCACTATGAGTCTAAGTGGGTTGTCCGTGGACTCTAGTAATCAGGAAGAATGGGCGGATGATATTGTGAATGCGATACTCATAGCACTCACTGCCAGAGAATGCGGGGAGAATCCACCTCGGCTTCCGAAAGAATCCAGTCCAGAATATGATGACGTTCGGGGAAGAGAGATGGAGATTGTATTCTGGCCCGATATAGATTAGCTTGGAATACTCAGTTCTCGTGCCATTCCGGGGTTCTCTCGTACCCGTTCGAGGTGCTGTTGATTCTCGATACTCTGAGCCAAAGTGAGTAATTCTCTCCCTCGTAGTTCAAGCCACGTTGTCTCAAGCTGGCTCCGCTCAGACTCGGTTGCAGGAATCCAATAGCAGTCCCCGATGAACTCCTTGCTTCCTTTAGACGCGAATGCGAATCCAGCCGTCTCTTCCGGCACTGACGTCAACGCTTCCTGAGCAGCAATCAGGTACTTGGTTCCCAATGCGGCGAAGACCAAGTCGTAGCCTTCGGCAAAGATTTGCTGGAGCTCTTGAGGAATATTCTTCTCCCAGCTGACGGCGGCTATCAACTCGTTGTTGGTCATCTTCTCTACGTCTAGCCCGAATCTCTCCGCTCGTTCTCGAACCTGCTCGATTTCGTTAAACGTGCACTCGTAGGAAGGAATCTCTGTGCCGGAAGAGAGCACACCAAAGCCGGCGGAGATGATACGCCAATCGACGTTGGCGACCTCCGAAAGCTGTTCTATGGCAGACTGAATGTGTCCGTGTTCCCTCCCCGTGTACATCTCAGCCGCCGAAGCGACAGACTCGGAGAACTCCTCATTCAATGCCTCCCTTGAGTTCTCGTCGACTCGTCTACAGTCAGCTACTGCGTCGTATCTCTTGCTTCCAGAGCAAGGTGAGACGACCAATACGTTTGGCTCCATAGTTCCCGATGCCTCCCGATGAATCGTATATCCTACGAGACAGACCGTACTATCAAGTTAAGTTGTTCATCACCAAAGGAGCCTCTATGGACCTGACACGCAACAAGAAAATCAGAAAAGCATGGCCTGGAGGTGGCTATGCGAGCGTCTACAGGTACAATCTAAGCGACGAGAAGGGCGATGAAATTCTAACCAGACTCCGGAGCTCGGTTGACTCCGACTCGAATGACTACGACCAGCATCCTCAATCAGTTAGCCGAGAGTACTGGGTGAAGTACTACCTCGAGGAATTCGGTGATGAAATTGGCATCAGCATTCACGCCAACCTCGACAAGAAAGTATCCGGGAAGCGTGGAGACTACGAAGTAGTCCACGACGGCAAGCAGAAAGTACTCGAGGTTGAGAAAGACGTAAGTGATTTTCTCAAGCACGGCCACTCAACTGATGGGAAATCTGGATGGAGTGACCCCGCGAGTATCGACCTGGTGTTTGCAGCCACCGATAGGAACGACCGCAAGTCCGAAATCGATGTTCCTGTCATTGTCTCCGCCGAGCAGGACTACGATGATACCGACGCTCCCGCATTCTCCCAATGGTACGACCGGGTGAATGATATCAAATCAGCCAAAGAAGCCCTCTATTATCATCTCCTCAACGCGGTCTATAGCCACTATTGTAAAGGCGTACCGAGTCTTCCAGATTTCAATCGTCTCGCCGGGGACCTCGATGAGTATAGTCTAAAGATGAACAAACGATATCTCACTGCGATTCACTCAGTGATGGGAGACCAAGCGAAACTACATACTGATTCTGTGCTATTCGACTCGGACACCGAATCAATTCAGAGTGAAGATTCGTTCTCTGATGTGAAAGAGAGAGTCATAGACTCGGTTGAGGAATCGTACTCCGAAGGGGAGAGTTGGGATTGTCCAAAATGCAATCAGCCGATGGTAGCTCTCGGTCAGAACCGGTTCACGTACGAACCAGATATGCAGGAAATGACCGAGGGACAGTTTGCTGAGCAAGTTGCTGCCCAACAAGGAGGGTTCTTTGAAGAAGGCATACACGGAGAGACGCTTACCGTTTCGTACTGCTTCGGCTGCCTCGTCGTTGGTGCGAAGGCTCCTCGAGATTCAGAAGCAATGTACATCGACAACACAGAACCATTTCAATTGCCGGACGAAGAGAATTGAATAGATATGACGAGAAAAAGGGATATCGAGCGTCTGTATCGACTTCTCGAAGAGCTAGAGGAAATAGTCGGAGGCAAACAGAAGCTAAAGGATTGCACTGGCTACATGGACTGGCCCGACCGGGGCGTCTACATTTTCTTCGCACCGGACGAATACCGAGAGTCTGGTGACCAACTTCGAGTAACTCGTGTCGGAACTCACGCTGTTTCTGAGGGGAGTAGTACGTCACTCTGGGACCGCCTCAGAACACATCGAGGAGCGAAACGTGGGACCTACGAAGGCGGGGGAAACCACCGAGGTTCCGTTTTTCGGAAACGAGTCGGAGAGGCGTTCGTCGAACGCGACGCACTCCACGAAGCGTATCCGCACTGGGGCAAGGGTTCGAGCGCGAAGCGGGAACAGCGACTCAGTGAACTTGAGATGGAGCAGCGAGTGAGCGACTATCTTCGGGACCTGCCGTTCCTCTGGTTGAACGTCAACGACGAACCGAGTGCTGATAGCCAGCGGGCCTACATCGAACGAAACATGATTGCACTCCTCAGTAACTACCAGCGAGACGCCGTTGATGCTCGCTCAGACGACTGGCTCGGCAAACACAGTCGGAGCGAGAAAATCCGCAAATCAGGACTGTGGAACGTGAATCACGTCGATGAGGACTACGACCCTGCATTCCTTGATGATGTGAGTGCGGCTATCGAGAATACGGAAGCGGTGTAGCGTAATCGACAGTCACCAACGGGAGTATTTTAGTGCTGCGTCACGCCAGTATCGGGTCAATGAGTTTTCAATCTAAAACCATCGCCAACGCCATTCAGGAACTCAATACGGCGACCTTTGTCCCCGCTATCCAACGAGAATTCGTCTGGACCGAAGAGCAAATCATCCAACTCTTTGATTCCATCCTACGTGACTACCCAATCGGTTCCCTCCTCTTTTGGCGGGTTCGAGGCGACCTCGCTCAAGAGCAAATCAAATACAAGTTCGTTCAGCACTACGTCACTGACCCCGTCCACCCGGAGAGCTTAGGAAACGTCCACCACCGTAACCCTGAGGTCGAAGACTACGAGGACGTCCCCAACGGAATTCAGTTAGTCCTCGACGGCCAACAGCGACTCACGGCGCTCTACATTGGATTACAAGGAACGCTGACGACCAAGCAGAAACACCGCCATCGGACCAATCCGAGCGCATGGGACCGAAAGCAGCTCTATCTCAACGTTCTCTCTGACCCCAACGAGGTTAGCGACGACGACCTCAAGATGCGGTATGAGTTCGAGTTCAAAACTGACCCTGAGATGTCCGAAGACGAATACTGGTACCGAGCGAAGGACATCCTCGAACTCAACGAATACGACGGCATTCACGATATCACCGAAGAGATTGATGCCGAACTCTCTGAGCAGGAGATTGACCATCCCTCGCAGTGGAAGTTCATCAACAAGAACCTCACTGCCCTCTATCGCGCTGTTCACGAACGCAGCCTCATCAACTACGACGAGAAAGAAGAGGACGACTTGGGGAAGGTTCTGGATATGTTTATCCGGACAAATCGCGGCGGAACTCAACTCAGTACCTCCGAAGTCCTGCTCTCTATCGCAACCGCTCAGTGGGCGAATGGTGGCGGTGCAGACGCCATTAATGCCCGAGAGGAGATTACAGAGTTCATTGACGACCTCAATCGTCGACGCCAAGACGCTGGTTTTAGTTTCGATATTGACTTCGCGCTTCGTAATCTCCTGATGTGCTCCGACCTGCCAACCTCTGAATCAGTTCGTCACTTCAACCAGTCGAACCTCCAGAGGATGAAGCAGACCTGGACGGACAACGGCAAGATGCAGCAGGCAGTACGAAACGCTGTTGACCTCATTGTTGACTTCGGCCTCGACTCCCGCAGCCTCACGAGTCGGAACGCCCTCGTCCCGGTTGCATATTTCTTCTATATCAACGACAATCCGAACCTCGAATGGAGTAGCGGTCACGAGGAGATTTCGGCTAGGCAAGAGATTCACCAATGGCTCTGTACGTCAATTCTCAACGGCACGTTCTCTGTTGGTCGAGGAGCCATCGAACGAGCGCGGTCACTAATGCAGACTGCGCCTGCTATGACATTCCCCGGCGACGAGATTCACCGTGAACTACGAAGCGATGGGCGTGTCTCCAGATTCGACCGTGACCTACTGGAACTGCAACTCGACAGCCTCGAATACGGGAGTCGAAAGACCTTCTCGTTTCTCTCACTGCTCTATCACCCCGGACCAGCCCGAAGCAACACGCGCCATGATGTCGACCACATCTTCCCACAGGACCAGTTCGACACGGAAACGCTGGTTCAAGACTACGGACTAGACCAGGTTGAGGCAGAACGATACGTGGAACACAAAGACCGAATCGGAAACCTCCAACTTCTCAACGAGAATGAAAACCGCTCAAAGAGCGGCCGTTCCTTCCTCGAATGGCTGGAGTCCCAGGATGACTCTTACTTCGAGAAGCATCACATCCCACAGGACGAGGACCTCCACCGCTTAGAGAACTTCCCCGAGTTCATCGAGAAGCGCGAAGAACTCATCATTGAGGACCTGCTGAACAAATTTGGTCCCGAGGAGACTCAAGACGCGTAATATCAACCGAGCAGTATCATTAATATCCTGACAGCCATCCGATTAAATGGCGATTCTCGATGACTGATGCACCATTAGCGCCCCGTCGACCGATGGACGACAACAAAGGATTAGGCGAAGGAATGACCAGCGTCGATATCTACTGTCACCGCCAGCACAAAGGCCAATGGCAACAAGAAGCCGACGAACAAGGAATAAGCCTGAGTCGCTATCTGGTTGAACTCGTTCAGGAAGCTCGCTGGCAGCGCCATAACGACGACTGAGACGACGAAGTTCCAAAGTCCGTTTTCCTCCGAAATCGGGACATAGACCGCGTTTCTACCGGTAATCTCTTTAACCTAACAACCGAATGATTATTCGGAGATTCTAGCATGACAGAGACGTCTATGGACAGCCCCAGCGACGAGCGGGACTTTCAAACGCTTCACGAGAACACGACGCGAGCAGAACTCTTCCCCGCGAAACAGCACAAAAAGGAATGGTGGGAAGAAGCCGAACACGAAGGGTCTAGCCTTAGCCGTTACCTCTACGACCTGATTCAGGAAGCCCGGATGTACCGGGACAGCGGTGCTCCGTTCATCCAGACACAGGACCAGACGGTCAAGCAACTCCAGAACAAAATCGACGACCTCCAAACGCAACTCGAAGAGGCTCGACAAGGTGGCGGTGGTCGAACCCATCTCAGTATAGATGACCTCGTCACCCGGGTTCTGGACCAACAGTACCAATCATTAGACGAACTCGTCGAGCGAATCTCAGCTAGCGACGAAGTCACCAACCACCTGCAAGGACAAATCGAGAATCGGCTGTATTCCCTAGCCGAAAACAGGCAGGTCGAGTATCAACGTGGGCACGGCTGGCGGCTCAAGGAGGGGAACTAACATGGGAGCCGAACCCAACGCCTCGAAAATCTACGACAACAAGCACGATGAGGTCACCTACTTCCTTACTCGCAAAGAGGCGACCGGCCGTAGCACCCGAACGCTCAATTCCTACAGTCGTATCCTTCGAGAGTTCTTCCACGACCAGTTCCCAGACCTCTCCCCCGACGAGGTCGAGATTCGACACGTCGAGGACTATCTAATGGCGCTCACAGACCGCGGTGTCTCCCAAAACTCGAAAAAGAAGTACCTGGAAGTCCTCTCCAGCTTCTACGGCTACACGATGAAACGGCCGCAGTTTGAGGGAATCACGAGTAATCCCGCTGCGGTCGTGATGGAAGAGATTCCTCGAATTCGTCCAGACCGACCAGACTGCGCGACGTGGGAGAATGCCTGCAAACTCATCAACGCGATTCCTGACCCACGAGACAAGACGGTCGCCATCATCCTCGCAAAGACTGGTGCTCGACTCCTGGAAGTCCTCTCCATCGAAGAGGACGACGTAGACTTAGAGAAAGGATTCATTCGTCTCCGAGAGCGCAAGGGAGGCAAACAGACTGTCGTTCCAATCGATGACGAAACAATCTACGCTATCAAACGCTACCAGTTCGTCAACGTCGATTCTGATTCACCGTATCTCTTCACGAGCAATCGAGGCGGTCGACTCTCGAAAGAACGGATTCGACGTGAAGTGAAGGAGGCAGCCGATAGAGCTGGCGTCGCCCCCAAAGAGGAGCGACGATTCGAGAAGAAGTTCACACCTCACACGTTCAGGACCGTCTTCACGACCCTGATGCGGAAGCAGGGGATGAAGCCGTACATTCTGAAATACATCCGTGGGGACGCCAAGACCGAGACGATGGACATCTACACTCGCGTCGACCGTGACGAAGCGAAAGAAGAGTACCTGAACTGCATCAAGGAAATCGGACTGTAGAAGGCAGAAGCATGGTCGAAGTCATCATCTACAGAAATCCATGGGAAGACCCTGAGGAGGTAGCCCGAGTTACCATTGAGGGAGAGGTGAAAGGACAGACACCGACGGCTGAATCCCTTCGAGAGCGGATTGGCGACAAGAACGACCCAATCATCAGCGAATACATCGATGGCCGCGAACTCCTCCGGTACATCGCTTCGTCGTACTCGAATGGCTACGTCATGGCGAACTACGATAGCGAAGAGTCGCTGCGAGTCATTGAGGACCTGAGCGACGACGAATATCGAGACTGGGTTCAAGACTCTGGGCTCGACACCCGACTCTGAATCTCGAAGACTGTACGCTGGTAGTAGTCCCTCAACTGCTCACACATTTCTGAGCGAATTGAATAGATTGTCTCCCAGTCGTCCTCGAACGGCGCTCTACTCCTGATAGGTAACACTCAGTCCTACGCTGGCTTGGACCGAGGAGTCCCGATATTTTCTCTATCAATCGATGGGTGTCCCCTGGTGTGCGTGATTGCTCCAGAGAACGGGTTGCTGTCCTCGATGATGACTGGTATTCGATTGCCGATGAACGCATTCTTTGTTCTCCCAGCTTGGACCTGCACGCTGTTGCAGACCAAGAGAGGCTGAATCAGTCCGCTGCTCGGGAGTCTTATGATGGAACAGAGCGATTACTGAATACGGTGATTCGACGTGGCATTGCTCTTTCTAGGACTCAACGAGGACCGAGACGGCTGGGACGTTCTCGGGAAGATTGCTGACGGCGAGATAGTCGAGGACCCGACCGGCGAGCTTGAAGCAACGGTGAAAGGAGCGTACGATTTGGATGACGAAGGCCACCTGAGGCGAGCGTTCAATAATCACTACATCAATGCCGTTCCACTGGCAGAGGACGAGGAATAGCTAATGCGGATTCTCTTCCAAATGTACCACGCCGGCGAGCTACACGACCTCGGTATCATTGAGGATGGCGACGTGGTCGAAAGCATCGAGGAGGGCTTTGAAGACTGGATTCGATGGGAGCTAAGCCAGCCGACAACTCCCGACCTCGATGACTCTGAGAGAATCTTGGCAGCGTATGATGGACCACATCTGATTACGAAAGTCGTCGACAAGTGACCGTCCCATATATACTATAAATAGGGGAACCTACGGACACATACTCTCTAATAACGTCACCGTGTGCTCTCCGCATCTGTAATGGGATATACACGGTGTACAGTATCTACGGAGTAGAATTATTATCGTGTCAGGGCCAACGAGAGATTAGATGTCTAATAGCAACGGCGGTGGGATTCTGTTTAATACGTTCGTCAATGTCGTTAGAACATTGCAAGAGTTGGGAGGTGAAGCTAGAACTAAGCAAATAGTCGAGTCTGAGTATGAGACTCGTCAGAAACGGCAGGTCCTCAACGTGCTGCAAGAGCTTCGGAGAATGGGGTATGTCACCGATGAAAAACGAGGCATATACACGTACTGGATAGCGGACAGACATGACCTAGATACGTTCTATACTAAAGAAAGAGAATACCTAGATAAACTAATAACTGAAGAAGAGTGGACCGAACAGAAGAGAGAGTATCTACTACAGAAACTCAGCAACAAAGCCAGTCCCGAATCAGAGTAAGTAGAGTCATAGAAACAGGGTGTATGAGTCCCCCTCTTTCTAGACTATTATAATATTATAATTATGCATTTCGTCACCTCGGCGCGGTATACCGATTTGCGGAGATTCGGTGCGTTGCGATTTGTAGAAGATGCTACCCTACATCCTGATTAGTGCAGATGTCGTGCGAGAAGAAACTCAATTAATTCATCCAACAAAATATATGTAATTTTACTGTTCTCTCCGCTTGTAACCTTTGGAACGGAGAAAAACCCATTCCAAAGGTTACAAACGAATTTCCAAACGTTTGGGCTTCGTCACTGGCGTAACACTTATACAACTGTGCGTTTGATGAGTTTCGCTATGAACCCCATAGTAATTCGATGCTGCCGCTCGCATCGCACGAGACACGCTTCAAACAGGAGGACCATATAATGCACAAGTCATGGTGGGACCGCTATCTCACACGCATATGGACGCAGATGCAGACTGACGACGAGCGACGGTACGGCGAAGACGTCGCAGACACCGACCCCGCAGAGGACGAAGACGCGAGAGAAATCGAGCAATTCGAGGCGAAATATCAGGAATACCAGGAACGGAACGCGAGCGACGAGATAAGCAACGTCACAACGACGGATATCAACACGGGCGAAGAACTCCCGTACTTCACATGGGTCCCGTACAAGGGGCCGCGCGGAGGTCGAGGCTGGAGAAATACCCGAACCGGAGAAGTCCGCTACGAACTCAGAAAACCGGGGCCGCGAGAACCCAGCATTTCGGAGGGATATCAGAAAGGGATTTGAACGGGGGTAGCAACAGACACTAGGTCCGCATTTCCGTGCCGTACGGACGGTTCGTTTCTCGAATGATAGAGAACCCATGAACGCGAAAGAACGCATTCTCTAGTCCTCTCACGGTACGCTCGTCGCCATCATAGAACCTCTCGCGTTGATTACGGTCAAAAGAATTGGTTCCTATCGCAGTCGGACTATCCCAATTTTGCGTTCCCAGGACTCCCCCGACTACCGAGCGCCATGGTGTCACCATCTCGTTCGAGGACCCCGTCTTCGATGAAGCTCTCTACGCGGTCCTTTGCGACTCCCAATTCGACGCCAGTCGAATTGTGAACGTGCAATACGAGCTGATTGAAATTGAGGTCGTCGGTGTGAGGATGGGTTTTCTCGGATGCTCTCTGAACGAGCTGTGAAGCATCGATAGAAATCGTGTCCTCGCCTACTGGAAGCTTGGTGACGCCGTCTCGCTCGATATTTCGAGCGAACACTAGCCATTCTGGTACCTCTTGAGGGTCGAGGTGGTCGACACCCTCAAAATATAACGGCCCGCCGTCTGAGAGAATACCATCTTTGGTTGCCCCAATCACGATGTACCTTGCTGCAAGAGGTGAGATTTCTTCTTTGTCGGCAATTCGCTCAACAAGATTTAGATTGATATAGGGTCCCCTCCAATCCTCCTCCCCCGGAAGAACCTCTCGCCACCAGTATTCTCGACAGGGAGCAATCATTAGAGTGCCCCCCAGAACGACTGCGATACTGTAGTCGCAGTAGTCTTGATGTGATGCCTGCCGCCTGTAATACAATTAGTTGGTTTCATATCATGTCTCTTTGGAGCAACGCTTAGAGAATCCTCTACGCGCCGTCTAGGTTCGTCAGCGTCTGATGCTGTCGGGTCTCTGAGTAGCTCTCTTTCTTGCGGTTGCGAGTCGTCCCGCAACCCATCTTACTCTATGATAGCATATGCAATAAGCATTACGCCGTGATAGAATACGATACGGTTTGTCCAATATATGCTGATTCAGTAGCTTCATTAGACTCACCGTAATAGAATATCACATGGCATCTGACGGCGAACGAGAACGCGGCATCCTCAGCACCAAAGACCGCAACTACCTCGGAAGCGGTGCTGGAATCGCGCCGAAAAGCTCCGCAGAACGAGTCGCTAGGTCCCGAATCCGAAAGCGACTCTACAACGCCTACATAGATTTCAGGCTCATCAACAGTGAGTTAGAAGAACGCGACCGGAGAAGCGTGTTCGAGGACTTACCCGATGACCGAGATTTCCACCGGGGAATCATCGCCGCACTCGAATTCACATACCTCGCTCTGAAAGAACAGAACCTCGATTTCAAAGACTACCTGGAGGAAGCGGTGACAAACGCGGAGGAGAAGCTAGCGCGAAAGGAATCCGAAAATCGCGTTGAGGTAGATGTAGAGTTCAACGTCGAAACAAGACTCGTCCTCGATGAGACGCGAGACATCAGTGAGTACAGTGATGAGGAAATCGGTGAGCTACTGATGAACGGCGAGATTGATGGTGAACTTGCAGCCCACCTTCTGCAAGAGCGACACAGCGACGGTAAGAGCAGAGATATCGCGTAATCGACGCTGAACGCATTCGTCCAGTACCTCTGGCAAAGATTTGCCGCAGGTCTCCATCAGTCGTCTTCTCACGCAGTCCTTACAGCATCCGATAGATATGATTCCGTGAGGGAGAAACGGATTTTCAGCGCCGAGTACGGGGACCTCCGTACAGTCTTCGACCCTCGAAGCGTGAATCAGTCCTCAGAACTCCCCTCCTCGTAGCCAGCTTCGTATTCCTCACGTAGCGTCTCCGACGCCCGCTTTGAGACCTTGATGATACCCTTGTTGAATCGACGGATAGAGAGGTAGATGTACAGCAGAAGGAGATACGGCCAGAGGAATAGTCCGATAACAGCGTAGGCGACTAGCTTGAGAAATCCGTACTCTATCGGACCGATGTGGATGCCGCCTATTTGGATGCCGCGCGATTCGCCTTGCTGGTCGCTGTCGGATTCAGTCATCGTAGTCTCCCGGCCAAAGCCGTCGCTGCTAGAACTAGCGGCGACAGTAGGACCTATTCAGAGAGACGCCGGAAACGAATATCAAATTACTTACTTAATCACCAGAATCCGCTGGACGCCCCTGAAGAGAAGTGAGTACACAATTTCAGGACTGCTGAACGAGTCCACCGGACGAACGAAGACCGATATCCAGAGTTGAGAAATATTCCGTTAGCGTCCGCGCTAAGCTCCAATCAACCGTGACATACAAGTACCTGTTTAACTCACTTTTGTAACAGTCAATGGGATTAGAAGAATGGACTGACGGGAGTTCATCGGTAGAATTGTGTCCAAAAGAGAAGTATTGCAACCGTCTTCCAAGCCATAGTGGAAAATGTAAGTTCTTCTCAAAAGGAATGGTGGATGACCTTCCTGAGGAAGTGTATAACAAGCTCGATAAAACTGCAATGACCAGGGGGGCCCAACCAAAAGATAGGGTTCCATATCAGAATAGGGTTCGCAGATGGAACAGGGCTGTTATTCCCTTAGAGTTCAAAAACACATCCCCAGATGGAGGGTATGATAACGGCTACACGATAATGGTTCGTCCCTCGCAATACTTTGACGAAGAAACTGGGGAAGAGAGAGAGGACTTCCCTGGGGACGTGAACATTGGCGATAACGCGTTCATTTTCTACTCTACCCGTCAGGAATGGGATATGTTCCCTCCGAAAGATGACTGGGAACCTTGTAAATATGTAGATTCCGAGGGCAATGAAAAGCGGAGTATGAGAGGAGAGGTATATCACGAGGGCGAATATATCGCGAGAGCTCCAGCAACGGTAGCAGAAGAGAAGGTAGTGAGGGGTGAAGCCCAGGGAATTAGGTTCTTCGAATATGCTTCTGAACGAGATACGAGAGAAGCGCAGTTTCAGTTGGCATATCTAGCATGGAAAACGGAAGATATGGAGGATAAGGCGGGGACATCTCTACCAAACCATCTCAAAACAATACTTGAACAACGCGAGTTGATAGACCGAGAAAAGTTCGAGGAGCAGAATATGATAAAAGACGATACGACGATTTGCCCCTTATGTAGAGAGCCGATTAAAGCAGAAGAGTTGATGAGCCAAGTCGAGCAAACTCAGGGGAGAGAAAATCTACACAACAGAATTACTGAGGCAAATCTCTTTCATCTGGATGCCTTAGAGCCTGGAAGGTTTACTCACAAGCCATACAAACTTGGATGGGGACACCATCATTGCAATCAAGTAGCTCACGACGATGGTGTGGATAGAACGTTAGATTGGATGGAAAAGGTTCTGAGAAACAATAACCGAATATAGTTTACCGCTCGATTTGGTCCTCCAGTATCTTACTTATCTTTGTTTTAGCGCTTGAGAGACTGTCTTTCTTCTGTTTTTTGAGTTGAAGTCCTTCTTTAGCCACAGATATAGCTTCGTGGATTTCCTCATTGAAGTCATCCGAATCAGCCGGAGATATGGGGATATATACCTCTCGTATTCGCCCCGCGATACCGGGGATAGTTGTTTGGATTACCTTCTTTGTCCTTACTTGGTAGTCTCCATATTCGGTATTTAAGAACAAGAATGCAAAGACAGGGTCGACTTGTTCATTTTGAATTCTTATTCGTTCTATGTGGTTTTTGAACACACATTTTTCATCTTCTAGTAGGATTGCTGACTGGCCAACCTTCCCCTCAATAGAATAGAGAATATCATTTTCTTGAACTTCTTGGTCAAATTTTTCATAAGTGTCTAAGGTAGCATAATGGTCAGGATAAGGGTCAATCTCCCAATTTACTAGGTCAGAAGGTCGTACAAATGGGATTCCCTCGGTCGAGTATTCGTCTACTGTGGTTCCCTGTCCTCGGTTGATTTTAGCGATATCACCCAACTGCTTCGTCTTGTAATTCGCCCTTATCTCTCTGACTACATCTCTATACTCTGGCCTATAGTGTTCCGGGATGAAGCTGAAATACTTCTCGTCCTGGATATCATTCGTTCGGACAGAAAATGACGCAGAACCTAATTCCTTGGAGATGCCAATTTGTATTCCCTCTCGAAACAGGTCTAACGCCTTCTCGAGTTTCCCATTCGCCTTGTGTTCCGCTTCCATTGCCTCTCTTACTGACTGAGCAATATCCTCGATGCCGTCTTCGACGATAGGAATCTCAATCCTCTTTAGAGATTTGTGGGTGAGTTCCTTTCTAGTCGAACCGTGGCCGCTGTGTAACATCTGTTCTTTCCCGAACTCGGTGTTTAGAAAGGCCACTGCGTAATATGGGTCAACACCGTCAAAAGATATCCGAGTAACGTGTTGACTCATGACTGCTCCAACTGTCTGATGAGTTGCAATAGATGCGTTTCCTAACGTCCCCGTTCGTGGAATAACTACATCTCCTTCCTCGACAAACACTCTATCAGTTAGGTCCGGATGGTCTGGGTCAACGAACTCGGTGTCTTCGTCGTTCAAATTAAATTGGAATTCTCCAATATTACCGACTCTAAGATATGGGGTTCCGTCAGAAACGTATTCAGGAATATAACTTCCACTTGCCACCTTAGCACAGTCGCCGATGGATACAGTCTCGAATTCCCGGCTAAGGTTGTTAAGAATATTGCGCACTTCATAGTGCGGAACTGCGAGTTTGTTATCTAACTCCGATTGAGGGAAATCAAACGAAATCATTGGTTCTGAAACTCCTTGTACTCCTCAATAATCTGGGGGAAGTCATCTTCTGGAATCGGGTTACCTCGACGGTCATGGCCACATTCTTCAGCGATTGCCATGAAGACGTTTTCCGGCGGTTCAACTCCCTCTCCTTTCTTTTGAAGAACAACCACGGACGTTTTGGTACTAGTGCTTGGCAAGAATGTCTCAATTGGAGTATCAATTACTGCAACGATATGAGCATTCTCCATCATGTACTGGCGAATGTGCCCGTTAGTCTGATTTCCAAGAATTCCATCCGGCAGCACGATTCCCATTCTACCGCCTGGCCGGAGCATATCTAAACATCGCTCAATGAACAGAACTTGTGGGGCCTGTCCATCGAGTACCTGCTTCGTCTTTTCCCATTGACTTCGCTTTTTTATGTAATTCCATTTATATCCAAGGTCATATTCCTCAAGGACCTCTTTACTTTTAACAGGAATATTGGAGCCGAATGGAGGGTTCGTGAGAATAATATCAAATTTTCGCAAATCTCCCTTCTGTGTCAGAATATCTTTAGCTTGTTGACTCCATGATTTTGGGAGGTCTAGGCTGCTTTCACAGACGATATGGCTGCTCCCATTCCCTGCAATGGCCATATACGCCTTGCTAATTTTAGCCATGTCAAAATCCTTATCTATACCGTAGATATTTGAACTTGGACCAGATTCGTCAGAATAATCAATAGTCTGGGTGAACGTAGGCTCTTCAATTGTCTCCTTCTCTGTTTCATCTTCGGCTGCAGAAAAAGTAGATAGGTCCTGCTGGAACTCACCACCGTCTGTCTGGACTTTTTGCCGCATCTTTTCCAAGGAGGAAATAAGGAATCGACCTGAACCACAAGCGGGGTCTAGAACCTCATCAGTCGGGTCTGGGTCAATAATTTCTACAGTCATATCTACTAAGTTCTGAGGAGTGAAGAATTGCCCCTTATCGCCTCGGAGAGATGGGCCAATGAACACCTCAAACGCATCTCCAACTGCGTCTCGGTCAGTCTTTGTCAGACCAATTCGTTGGAGCTCCCCAACGACATACTCGATGGAATCGGAGTCCAGAACTAAACGCTCATCTGAATTAAACGCATCCGGATATGATTCTTTTACTTCCTCGAATAATTTCTTAATCCGTTCAGCAACGTCGTCCGAGTTTTCATCAACTCGAGCTACAAATTGGCAAACCTCATTCGTTTTCTCGTCATGGAGTTTACAAAATAATAGCCGTATCATTTCCGGACCAAGCCGTTCAGCTCTTGAGATATCGCTATTCGAGTAGAGATGGTAGTAAATTACATCAAATATGTTCTGTAAATCCGGCGCAGGAACCAAGTCCTCGTATTTGTATACTCCAATTTCATCGAGTGTTTCCCCCGATTTTGGGATGTCCGGAATCTGCTCAACTATACCGGCATCTGATTGATGAAGACAGATTCTATCTTCTCCGTTAAACCAAACACCGAGATTAGCAGGCGTGTTCTCTAAAGCGGATTTTATTCTCTCCTCGCCGTCTTTTCTATCGCCAACCGAGGTGACAATAACTATTTGAGGGGTGCGATTCCCTTCATCTTCATAAAGGACTATATCAATTTCCTCGTCTAACCCTGAAACCGTGACGTCAATTCCCGCTGATTGGTTGTCGTATCGATACTCCTCGGCCAATCTCTTTCCTAATACTTGTCTTGCCTCTTCTGTTTCGGAATCTTCAACTACTTTTCCCGTAAGATAATCGCGTACGTAACCATCTGGAACTTCAGAGCCCGACATGATTGTTTCCACTGGATGGCAGACTGTGTCCTTATATAATTTTTGTTGTTTGGGCTGAGCGTCAGGCCGAGTTTATCGTTTTCTCGGTGAGAGGTCGGTTTCAACACTCACGTTGCCCGCTGCTGCATCCTATTGTTCTGCAATGAACGAGCGAAACGAAGGGTCGGTAATAGTTCGGCCTCGGCACTCATAGGGCTCGTCACCACCGGGGAGTCACCCCGGTTCGGCCCGCTGGCGTCGTCATCGGCCGCCCGGGGATAGCGCGGCCGGCGACAAGACGGTTTCTCCTCGCGAGCGAACACTGGAACAAACGCTATACCACAGCGGGCCGTCGGGTCGATCATGAACAGACGACGCTTTCTGTCGCTCACGGGGGCCGGGGTCGTCGGCGGGCTCGCTGGCTGTTCGGACAGCGAGACCACCGGCGAGTCCATCTCGGACCACCCCGCGGCGGCCGATCTCGACGCCCAGCCGCGTCGGGGCGAACTCGGCGGGCACGTCGTCCTGGCGTTCGAGGACCCCTCCTGTCCGACGTGCCGGCGCTTTCACGAGGACACCGTGCCGGACATCGAGTCGAACATCGTCGAGACGGGCAAGGGGGCCTACGTCGTGCGGACCTACCCGGTCATCTACCCCTGGGGCGAGCCGGCGACGCAGGCCCTCGAATCGACGTTCGCCCGCGACGGCGAGGCGTTCTGGTCGCTGTTCGGCCATTACTTCGCCGAGCAGTCGTCGTTCACCACGGAGAACGTCCTTGAGCGGACGGCAACGTTCCTCGATAGCGAGACGGCGGTCGACGGCGATGCCGTCAGGACCGACGCGGCGAACGAGGCCCACGCCGACGCCGTCCAGGCGGACGTCCGGGCGGCCGAGAACGCCGGCCTGGGCGAGACGACGCCGATCATCCTGCTGTTCGAGGACGGCGAGTTCGTGACGAAGGTCAACGGCTCCGTCAGCTACGAGCTCATCGCGGAGGCGCTGGGAGAGAGCGAGGGATGACGCCGTGAGCCGCGTGTGGCGAGTCAGGCTGCCGACGCGCGGTCGCGACTGGCGGCTGATGGGGCGCACGGTTCGGCTCGTGCTCACGCTGCCGGCCTACGCAGTCGTGGCCGCCGTCGCGGCCGTCGTCGCGCTGTCGGTGTTCGTCCTCTCGCTCCAGGTCACGCTGGTGTCGGACCTCGTCGTCGGCGGGTCGCTCCCGCTCGACAGTCGGCTCCGGGTGCTGGTCGAACTGTACCCCTTCGTCGGCACGTCGTTCACGGCCGCGCAGGGCGTCCTGCTCGTCGCCGTCGCCCTGCTGACCGGCGTCGACATCGCGCTCGCGGCGTACCACTTCCGGGAGCACGGCCTCGACCTGCAACAGGGCGGAGCGGGCGCGGCCGGGCTCTTGCTGGGCACGCTGGGCGCGGGCTGTGCGGCCTGTGGCTCGGCGGTCCTGCTGGCCCTGCTCTCGCTGCTCGGGGTGTCGACCTCGCTGCTCTTCCTGCCGCTCGACGGCCTGGAGTTCGCGGTGGGGGCACTGGTCGTGCTGACGCTGTCGATCTACTGGCTCGCCGAGGGGATGCGCGGCGGCGAGATCAACGGCTGTCCGGTCGACCCGCCGTAGCGGGAGAAAACGTATAGCGTCGAGAGCCAAACACGGGAGGGAAGACATGTCCGAGACGGAGTCCCAGCTGACGACTGCGGCGGACCCCTCCGAGTACGAGCACCTGAAGCGCAAGCGAAAGGAGACGGCGGGCACGGTCGAACTCGCCGAGGTGGACGACGTGTGGGTCGGCGACGACCAGATCGTCTGTCGGTTCCGGTTCGACTGGGCGACCGATCCGATCCGGCGGACCTACGACCTCGACAGCGACCGCGACGTGGCCCGCCTCGAACGGCTCTGTGAGGCCAGCGGCTTCTCGTTCGAGCAGGTCGCCCACCTGGAGGGCGCGCTCGTCGAACTCGAATACACCGGCGCGGAGTGGCTCCCCGCACCGGAAGCCGCCTACACGGAGGGACAGGGGTCGGCCCTGGAGACGTTCCGAGCGGAGTGGCGACTGCTGGTGCGCGAGGTCGCCCACTCGCCCGCCTTCCTCCGGCGGGGTGTCCAGCGCCTGCGCGGCCTCTCGACGACGCAGTGGATCATCGTCGTCATCCTCGTCAAGAAGATCGCCATCGTCGCCCTGCTGGCTCACCTGCTGTTGTGACGGCGGCTAGCGACGGTCCCGGGCGGCTCAGTTCGTCGTCGTGATCTCGACCACGTCGCGGTGGTCGAGTTCGGTGTCGGCCCCGACCTGGCGGCCGGAGCGAACGTCGTGGGCGTGGAGGAAGCCGTCGCCGATGTCCGTGTGAAGGAAGTACGCGAAGTCCTCGGCGGTCGAGCCGTCGGGGAGGACGAAGCAGTCCTGCAGGAAGGTGCCGTCCTCCTGGGGCTTGCGCGCGCCGGGAAACACCGCGATGGCCTCCAGTTCCTCGAACAGCGCCGTCTCGAGGGCCTGCTGGACGCCGGTCCCGCCGAACGCGGCGACGAACTCGCGGATCTGTTCGAGGCCGGCGGCCTTCTCCTCGGGGAGGTCGGCGGTCACGGTGAAGTCGTCGTCGCCGGGGCGGTAGTCGAGCACGTCCTGCTCGTCGCCGTTCTTCAGGGCCTTCTCCGCGTGAGCCGAGACGGGGACGAACGTCAGGTGCTCGTACTCGGGGTCGTTCGTGACGGCCTCCCAGTTGTCCTGGGCCGCCTCGGTGTCCATCTTGTTCGCGGCGACGACCATCGGCTTGGTCCGGATGCGGATCTCGCGGGCCAGCGCCTCCCTGTCGGCCTCGTCCCACTCGTCCGGGTCGAGTTCGAGGTCCTGGGTCAGGATGACCTGCTTCACTTCCTCCTCGCTGATCTTGAACGCGGACAGCTGCTCGGCGAGGTCGGCCTCGATGTCGGCGTCCTCGCCGTGGTAGCCAGAGCGGTACCGCTCGATGCCCTTCTCCAGCACGTCGAGGTACCACATGTCCAGTTCGTCTTCGAGGAAGTCGATGTCCTCGCGGGGGTCGTGGCCCTCGGTCGGCTCGCCTTCGAGGTCGGTCTCGCCGGTGAAGTCGACGACGTGGATGAGCACGTCGGCCTCGTTGAGGTCCGAGAGGAACTGGTTCCCCAGTCCCTTCCCCTCGTGTGCGCCGGGGACCAGGCCGGCCACGTCGACCAGTTTCGTCGGGACGAACCGGACGCCGTCCGCGCAGTAGCCGTGGTTCGGGGTACAGGAGTGGTCGAACTCCGGGGCGGCGCAGTCGACCCGGACGTAGGCCTCGCCCATCGACGGGTCGATCGTCGTGAACGGGTACGCCCCCTCCGGGACGTCGTTCATCGTCGCTGCGTTGAAGAACGTGGACTTGCCGACGGAGGGCTTGCCGACGAGTCCGATCTTGTAGCTCATTGCACCGGGGAAGGACGTTCGGCGGCTTAAGCGCTGTTACACGGACTGAGAGCGAGTGTGCGTCACATACGCATTCGAAATCAAGCCGTACTCACACCGTCCGCTCGTAGACGTTCACCGGGTACTCGCGACCGGCGACCTCGGTCGTCCGCTCGCCGATCTTCTCGAAGTGCGTCCGGTAGAAGCCGTTACCGACCTCGTTGTCCGCGAGCACCTCGTCGCGGATCTTCCGGACCGAGAGGTCGCGCAGGTGACTCTCGCCCCGGTTGAGCAGGTCCGTGCCGATGCCCTCGCCCCAGTAGTCCGGGTGGACGTACAGGTCGAGGTCGCCGAAACCCGCGGCGTCGGTCATCCCGCAGCTCGCGTACCCGACCACGTCCCCGTCCGCGGTCGAGACGAACAGCCCGATGTCGTCGAGTTCGATCATCCGCTCCAGCACCTCGGTGGCGTAGCCCTCGTCGAGGAGGTCGTCGACGGTCTCCGCGCCGAGGATGTCGTCGTACACGGTATGCCACGCGGCGCTGGCGACCCGCCGGATGTCCGCGACGTCCACCGGTTCGGCCGGCCGGACAGTCGTCTGAAATGACATGTGCGAACGTTTAGCTCGGATCACAATAGAACTGTGGGCTCCGCGCGACGACCTCCTCAGAGAATCGTCGGGTAGTCCGCGATGAGACCGTCGACGCCGGCCCGCCCGAGTTCCTGGGCCTGGTACCACGTCTCGACCGTCCAGACGTTCACCTCGCGATCCTCGCCGTGGGCGATCTCGACCAGGTCCACGTCGCTGAACCCGCCCTCGACGTAGTACTCGTCGTTGAACAGGGGCGTCCCCTGCACCATGTTTCGGGGGACGTTCAGCGCCTCGCAGTCGTACCGGCGGGTGATTTCCAGGCCGGTCTCGATGCTGTCCCAGAAGAGGAACGCGACGGGAATCGAGTCGTCGGTCTCGCGCACCGTCGCCAGCGCGGCCTCGTAGAACGACGAGACGAGGACCTCGTTGTCGTACTCGCTCGCGAGGGAGAGGGCGCGCTCGGTGTAGGGCCGCCAGAGTTCTTTCTGGGTCGCGAGCGCGTCCTCGGACAGCGACTCGGCGAAGCGGAGGTCCTCGCTCCCGGGGTTCTTGAACTCCAGATTGACGCCCACGCTCGGCGGAATCGAGTCGAGCACCGTTTCGAGAGTCGGGACGGTCTCCTCGGTCCCGAGGACGGCCGCGCTCGTGACGGTGTCCGTATCAGTCTCGAAGACCAGGCCCTCCGCGTCCGTCAGACCGCGCTCGCCGCCGTCGCGCCCGGCGAGGCCGTCGTCGTGGAACGTCACGAGCGTCCCGTCGGCGGTCGGGACCACGTCGACTTCGATCACGTCCGCCCGGCGGTGGGCGGTGTCCGTGCCCGGGCCGCCGAACGAGGCGGCCTCGACCGCCAGTTCCGTGTTCTCGGGGTAAACGCCGGCGAACCCGCGATGCGCGACGAGCGTCGGGTCGTCGGTCATCGCGTCCTCCGCGCCGTCGTCGTGTTCGCCCTGTCCGCGCTCTCCGCGCTCGCCCTGTTCGCCGTCCCCGTCGTCCGCGTCCTCGGACTGCTGTGCGCTGACCGTCCCTGCGAGGCCCGCGCCAGCGAGCGTCGCCGCCGTTCCCTCGACGAACGTCCGCCGACCGATGTAGCGTGACATGACAGTCGAGGGTCCCGGTGGCCCGCGAAAGACGTTTTATATGAGTGGTACGTATCGGTACGGCCTCTCGGGAGCGGTCCCCGCCAGCGGTCAGGTGTATAGCCGTACATACCGGACGAGTCAGGGGATCACTCGCCGGCGCGTTCGCGGGCCGCGGCGACGACCAGCGGGAGCGTGATGGTGGCGTCGGCGTACACCGAGACGTTGCGCGCGTCCTTCTCCAGTTTGCCCCACGAGCGGGCCTCGTCCAGGGTCGCCCCGGAGAGGCCGCCGGTGTTCGAGGGGTCCATCGTCAGCTGGACGGCGTAGTCGTAGGCGTCCGGCGAGACGAGCATCGTCTGGAGGACGTAGTTCTTCGGGACGCCGCCGCCGACGACCATCGCGCCGGCGCTGTCGGCCTCGTAGGCGATGTCGGTGATCCCCGTCATGTCCGCGAGCGCGTCCACGGTGAACTCGCTCGTCTGGGAGTACATCCACGCCTGCAGACCGAGCACCGAGTCCTGGAACGCCGGGCAGTACACCGGTACGTCGTTCTCGTAGGCCGCCGCCAGCACGCCGGCGTCCTCGGCCACGTCCTCGCGCTCGTTGACTTCGCTGTTAGCTCGGCCGAGTTCCTCGGTCAGGCGCTGGATGGAGACGGCTCCCTCGTCTTCCAGCGTCGAGAACACCTCGCTCCGGAGGTGGTTCTCGAACAGCGCGAAGTGCTCCTGGGGGAGGTAGACGTTGTAGATGCGGTCGACGCCCTCGTCGCGCAGCGTCTCGTCGTGCTCGCGCTCGGTCCGGTCTTCGGGGGTGACCTCGCCGTGGTGGTGCTTGCCGCCGATGGCCTCGATGCTGTCGTGCGTGCAGTTCGCGCCGGTCGTCACCAGCACGTCGATGTGCCCGTCGCGGATGAGTTCGCTGACGATGGCCCGCATCCCCGTCGGAACCATCGCGCCGGCCAGCCCGAAGAACGTCGTCACGTCGTCGTCGAGCATCTCGCTGTAGACGTCGACGGCCTCGTGGAGGTCGCTCGCGCCGATGCCCGCCTGCCCGTAGCTGTCGGCCAGCTCGCCGACCGTCATCCCGGCCCGCGCCTCCGCGTGCCCGATGGGGTCGTGACGGAACGTCTCTCGCTCGTCGGTGTGGTCGCTCATTGGACGCCAGTCGGGCGCGCCGCGGTTTCAACGTCGCGGTTCGCCGCGTCCGCCGAGCGGCCTGTCGACCGATAGTGGCCATCGAAAATCACGGCACACTCGATCGCACTGCCGTCGTGGGATCGGTGTGTGAATCGTTTCAATCGGTCCGATAACAGTTGTTGTTAAGACAGCGAATCGATTCACAGCCGTAGCGGTCAGTTCATCGGACGAGTCTTATTAGCTCACTCTAACTCAACTATTTCTATCTTTTCGTCTCGGACCTCGATAATGACATTTGGGTCATGTTCTAAGTCATAGTCTCCGATTACCAACGTTTGCGAAACTTCGTTGCCGCCTAAGCGAGAAACTGTTAACTCGTATTTGCCCTCTTCAGCGATTTGAAGTGGGATTTTTTCGGTTTGGCCAGCTTTCACCTCAGAGTCTTCCTGCAATATAACTGAATCTGAACCTTCTACTTTGAGGGATAAGCTCACTTCATCTTCGGTTCGGTTACGGATTTCAAGATACTGATCTTGGGATTCATCAGTCGTTTCTGACTGTGTGTTTGTATTGTCTGATGTGGAAGAACAGCCTGCCAAATAAACACAGGTGGAGGACGAGAGTATGAGGAAATTCCTTCGGAGCATCACCCTATATATACAATTCCTGTCATAAGTGCATTCTCAAACATATTCCCCGGAGTGGATGATCACTTCGCAGGCGTCCCGAGTCGCCATGCCACTCCATCTGGGGAATACTTTCGTGCCCCGTCTCGACGTATCACACGCCAGTCGAAACGGTGGTCTTAGCGTCACCGACGCTGACCCACAGCTATGGACACTTCCGCGTTCCGCCGCGGCGCCCGCGACGCGGTTCCGCTGCTGCTCGGCATCGTCCCCTTCGGGCTCGTCGCCGGCATCGCCGCCGTCAACGCCGGGTTCGGACTCACGACGGCGGTCGGACTCTCCGTCGTCGTCTTCGCCGGCGCGTCGCAGATCGCCGCCCTGGAACTGCTCGGACAGGACGCCCCGCTCACCGTGGTCGTGGCGACCGCGGTCGTCATCAACCTCCGCTACCTGATGTACTCGGCCTCCATCGCGCCGTACTTCCGCGAGTTCACCGCCCGGTGGAAGGCCGTCCTCGCGTACGTCCTGACCGACCAGGCGTACGCCATCTCCGTCGCCAGCTACCGGTCAGACCGCCCCGTCGACCGCAAGTGGTACTACCTCGGCGCGGCGGTCACGCTCTGGGCGGTGTGGCAGGTCACCACCGTCGCCGGCGCGCTGCTCGGGACCGGCGTCCCCGACGCCTGGGGGCTAGAGTTCGCCATCCCGCTGGTCTTCCTGGCCATCCTCGTCCCGGCCATCGAGGACCGGGCGTCCGCGGTCGCGGCCGTCGTCGGGGGCGCGCTGGCGGTCCTCGGCGCGGGCCTCCCGCTCAACCTCGGCCTGCTCGTCGGGTCGGCGGTCGGTATCACCGCCGGCGTCGTCACCGAGTCCGTCTGGGGGGCGAGCGATGGCGACTAGCTACGACCCGGTCGCGGTCGCCGCCGCCGTCGCGGCCATCGGCGTCCTGACGTACGCCTGCCGGCTCTCCTTTATCGCGCTGTTCGGCCGCCTCGACGAGATTCCGTCCGGCGTCGAGCGACTCCTGCGATTCGTCCCCGCCGCAGTTCTCGCCGCGCTCGTGCTACCCTCGTTCGTGACGCTCGACGCCGCGACCTTCGCCGCCGACAAGTTCGTCGCGGGGGCGCTCGCGGCGGGCGTGGCCTGGAAGACCGAGGACGTGTTCGCGACGATGGCGACGGGAATGGGCGTCCTCTGGGCCGTCCGGTTCCTGTTCTGAGTCGCGCCGTTTCAGGTCAGTTCGAGCGACGCGCCACAGCAGTTCGACCGATAGCTCTCGCGCTCGTCGACCAGTTTGCAGTCGCGGTATCTGCGCGCCACGAGGTCGCCGCAGTCGCCGCAGGTGAGGACGTACTTCGGGTCGCTGAACGCGGGGCAGTGGACGTCGGTGTCGAGATGCGCGGCCCGCTCGCGGAAGGCGGGGCCGTGGTCGGTCGTCCCGTCGCGCTGGTACTGCTCGACGTGGACGAGCTCGTGGCGCAGCGTCGACTCCCACTCGTCGCGGTCGAAGGTCTCGAAGGCCTCACGCGTGAGCGAGACGGTGCACCGGAGCGGCCGACCGTCGCTCCCGTCGAGGGACTCCCAGTCGAACGGCTCCCCGACTATTGCGCCGTCGAGCTTCGGCCGCTTGACAGCGGCGGCGCGGCGCTTGGCGCGGTGGGACACCTCCCAGTCGACGAGGTCGAACCGGACCGACACGCCGCGCTCCCTGCGGACCGTCCGGCAGTACGCGCGTGACCACTCGATCAGGTCGGCGTCGGACTCGATACTGTCGTAGGAAAGATCCATCTCCGGGGTTCAGAGCCCGGTCGGGCAGTCGATGTACGTCGTCTCCGGCCCCCAGTCCGCGACGGTCTCCTGAAGGGACCGGACGCCGAACGTCTCGGTCGCGTAGTGCCCGGCGAGGACGACGTGGACGCCGGCCTCGCGGGCCTCGTGGTAGGCCTGCTGTTTCCCCTCGCCGGTGACGAGCACGTCCGCGCCCGTCTCGGCGGCCGCCTCCAGCCAGTCGACGCCGCTGCCCGTGACGATCGCCACGTCCTCGACCGTCGACGGGCCGAAGTCGAGGACCTGGACGTGCTCGCCGCCGGTGTCTAAATTGCCTTCGAGGGAAGAAGCGAGGTCGGAGACGGTCGTCGGCTCCGCGAGAGTCCCCCGCTGGCCGATGTGCCCGCCGCTCATCGACCCGAACGGCGCGCGGTTGTCCAGGTCGAGGAGGTCCGCCACGCCGGCCGCGTTGCCGAGCGTCTGGTGGCCGTCGAGCGGGAGGTGCGCGACGTACAGCGCCAGGTCGTCGTCGATGAGCGGCGCGATACGGCGGTAGTGAGTCCCGGTCACGCGCTCCATCCCACCCCACACGACGCCGTGGTGGGTCACGAGGAGGTCCGCGCCGGCCTCGGCGGCCCGGTCGATGGTCTCGACCGCGGCGTCGACCGCGAAGGCCGCGTGGTCGACCGGCTGGCTCGCCGGGCCGACCTGGAGGCCGTTCGGGCTGGCGTCGATGTCGGCGTACGCGTCGATGTCGAGGCGGTCGTCGAGACGGCTCGCGATGTCGCCTGCGTTCATGGCCCGTGCTTTGCGAGGGGCGGTGGTATGTCTTTCTCTACCGCTGGCCCGACCTCATTCGGCCTCGACCAGGCGGCCGTTCGACTGGCCGAGGAGGTCGCGCTCCACGGCGGCGTCGATGACGGCGTCGAACTGCTCGGGCTCGATGTCGTATGCGTTGACGGCTACCTCGCGGATCTCGGCCCGGTCGACCGGCAGCTCCCGGTTCTGGAGCAGGCGCATCACCTTGTTGTACTCCAGCTTCGTGAGCGACGGCTCCCGATCGGCCGTCGACTGGGCTTCCGAGTCCGCGTCCGTCTCGCCGGAGACCGTCGCGTCACCCGTCTCCGACTCCGTCGCGGTCTCGGCCGTCGACTCAGTGTCGTTCTCGGCGGCGTCCGACGCCGTCGCGTCTGTCGCGGTCCCGGTTCCCGCATCCGGGTCGGCCGCGGTCGCGTCGGCGTCCGTCCCAGGCGAGCCCCCGTTCGCGCCGCCGAGGAGCGTCCCGTCGGAGGCCGGATCGACGATGCCGTCGTCAGGCGGCGACTCGGACTCGGGTTCGTCCGCGAGCCCGCGCTCCGAATCGTCGAGAGCGGCGCTCTCGCGTTCACCGTCGCTCGCCTTGGCCGCCTCGACCACCGGCTCGACGATGGCCGCGAGCTTCTGGCGACAGGTCGAACACAGGACGACGGTGCCCTGCGTCTCGGCGTCGGGCCGGAGGGACTTCGGGACGATCGGATACTCGGCCAGCGAGGCGTCGAGTGCCCCGCCACAGAAGTAACACGAGGATAGCTGCTCCATGCGCAGGAGGTACACATCCGCGTCGTAATAGGCCTCCCGCTCGCCGAACGGTGGTCGTATGCGCTGTATTCGTTTGAATACGCACTCACTCGTCGAGGAACAGTCGGACGAGCGCCGCGGCCTCGTCGCCCGGTTCCAGCCACGGGGTGTGGCCGTGGCCAGGTAGCTCGTGGAAGCCGGCGTCAGGCATCCGCTCGGCGACCTGACGGCCCACGGCCGGCGGCCAGAACGAGTCCTCGGTCCCCCAGACGAATCGCGTCGGACGGTCGAGACCGTACAGTTCGTCGCGGAGGTCGAACAGCGGGTGCGCGCGGCCGAACGAGCCCTGCGCGGTCGCCAGCGAGCGCTGGCTCGCCTCGCGGCCCGGGAGCCGTGCGCCCGCGGCCAGCAGTTCGTAGAACGCCTCGGGGAGCGCCCCGTCGTCGACGACGTTCACCCGCGCCATCGACTGGCGCGCGTTCTCGACCGGGTCGCCGCGGCTCAGCAGCCAGAACAGGGCGCGGTTGACGCCGCGCACCGTCAGCAGGCGAAAGAGCAGCGGGAGGTCCCGCGAGACGCCGCCCGGCGCGCCGACCAGCGCCAGCCTGTCCACGCGGTCGTGGTCGAGTGCGAGCAGGAACGCCTGGAGGCCGCCGTGGGAGTTGCCGACCACGTGCGGGCTATCGACGCCGCGGTCGTCGAGCAGGTCCAGCAGGTACGTCACCAGGAACGACCGGAGATCGCGGTCCCGGTAGCTCGGTGCGGCCGAGAGCCCGAGCCCCGGCCTGTCGGGGGCGTACACGCGGTATTCGTCGGTGAGATGCGGGAGCAAGGGGAGCCACGTCGCCGCCGGCAGGCTGACGCCGTGGAGCAACAGGACCGGTTCGCCGTCGGGCTCGCCAGCGGCGAGGTAGTGAATCCGGCCCGCCGCGTCGGTGTGGAGGACGCGCGACTCCGCGTCCACGTCGTACCGGTCGGCGAGGCGGGCCTGTCGCTCCGCGTAGCGCTGCTCGGCCGGATCGGGCCAGTCGTCGGGCGACAGCGGGCGGTCGTCCGGGAGGACATCCGTTCGCATAGGCGGACCGTCTGCCCGGAGCCTCATCAGTACACCGCGGCCCGCGGTTCGGACGGCCGGCGTCCGAGCGGGTCGGCCGTCGCCCGGCCGGACGGGTCGCCGCCGTCGGCTCTCGCCCTCTTGCCCCCCGTCACTCGGCGGCCGCGTGGGCGAACACGAACGCCCGCAGGAGTTTCGCGGCCAGCGTCCCGGCCTGGCCGTCGTCGCGGTCGTTGACCTCGACCACGTCGAAGCCGACGCACTGGGGGGCGACCGCCCGGACGGCCTCGTGCATCTCTCGGGGAGCGAGGCCGAACGGCTCCGGCGTCCCGGTGCCGGGCGCGAAGCCCGGGTCGGCGGCGTCGATGTCGACCGAGAGGTACACGTCCTCGCCGTCGAAGTCTGGCGTCCAGTCGGCCGCGTCTTCGGGCGGGACGACGGTCACGTCGTCGTCGCTCGCCCGGTCCCACTCGGCCTCGGAACCGGTGCGCGCGCCGACGACGACGGCCTCGTCGGCAACCGCGAGCGCGTGACGCGTCACCGTCGCGTGGGAGTACTCGTCGCCGGCGTAGGACTCCCGCAGGTCGAGGTGGGCGTCGAGACAGACGAACACGTCCGGGTCGAGCGCGCGGACGCCGGCGACGGAGACGGTGTGCTCGCCGCCGACGAGGAGCGGGACGGTCCCCTCGGCGTCGTAGTCTGAGAGGGTCCCCTCGAGGTAGGTGAGGTACTCGGCGGTGTCGGCCGTGGGGCCGATGTCGCCGTGGTCGTGGACGGAACAGGCGGTGAAGTGGCGGTCGGTGCGGCGGTCGTAGTCGTCGAACCCCTGGGCGAACTGGCGCACGCGGCGCGGACCGAAGCGCGCGCCGGGGCGAAACGAGGTCGAGGCGTCGAGAGGCGCGCCGACGACGGCGTAGTCGGCCGCCTCGCGCTCGGCCCCCGCACCGGGAAACATCGTTACGAGCGCGTGATCTTGCGCTGCTCTTCGTACTGGAGGTACTCGATCTCGTCGTCGGGCTGGAGGTCGATGTCCTCGGGGACGCGCATCGTGAACGTGTCGTAGGTGTCGAGGTCCATGACCTGGGCGTCGTTGCCGTCGGTCGAGACGACCTGGCCCTGCTTCCGGTTGATGATCGGGACCCAGACCTTCGCGTCGACCGGCTGGGACAGCGAGCGCTTCTTCTCGTCGAAGACGCCCTTGGCGTCGATTCGGGCCTTGGCGCTGCCGTGCTTGCCCGGCTTGGCCGTGCTGTAGGAGTTGATCTTACACGGCGTGTCGTCGATCATGACGTAGCTGCCCTCGTCGAGCTCTCGAACTTCGGTCTGCTCTCTTGCCATACCGCCGGATTACCCCTGTTTCGGTATAAACGGTTTGGAATGGCGCAAGCCCGGTTCGGCGGCCGCGTCGGCGAGCGGCCGACCACCGCACAGTTCAAGTGCGCTTGCAGTAACCACGGGAGTGTGGCACTCTCGTTCGACCTGTTCGGGACGCTCGTCACGGCCGACCGGCCGGCCGCCCCGTGGGACGCCGTCGCGGACGCGCTCGCCGACCGATCGATCCGCGTCCCCGACGACTGGGAGACCGCCTACCGCTCGTCGCACCGCGACTACGAGCGCGGCCGCGAGGCCCCGCTCGACGAGCACGTCCGCCTGGCGCTCGCGAATCGCGGCGTCGACGTGTCCGAGGCGACCGCACGCGAGGCCGTCCTCGCGGCCTTCGACAGCCCGGTGACGGTGCGCGACGGGGCCGTCGACGCGCTCAGCGCCGCGGCGGACCGCGGCCCGATCGGCGTCTGCTCGAACTGCTCCGTGCCGGGACTGGTCGAACGCACGCTCTCCCGCGCCGGCCTCGAAGGAGCCGCCGGCCGGGACTTCGACGCCGTCGTCACGAGCGTCGACTGCGGCTGGCGAAAGCCCCACGCCGAAATCTTCGAGGCGACCGCCGACGCGCTCGGCGTCCCGCTCGCGGCCCTCGTCCACGTCGGCGACGACGCCCGGACCGACGGCGGGGCCGGGCGGGCCGGCGCGCGGTCGGTCCTCCTCGACGACCGGCCGCTCCCCGACCTCGCCGCCGCCATCCGGGAGGGACGGCTGTGCTGACCGCGCTACGCGCCATCGACGGTCTGGCCGGCAACGGGCTCGCGGCGCTCGCGGCCGTCGCCGTCGCCGCCGCGCTCGAACTGGCGGTCGGCGAGCCCTCGAACCGGTTCCATCCCGTCGCGTGGCTCGGCCGGGTCGTCGCGCCGCTCGACCGGCAGTGGGACCGGCCGCTCCTCGTCGGCGCGGTCGCGGCCGTTTCGCTCCCGCTCGCGTTTGGTTCGTTCGTAGGTATTTTGGTCGCAACCGCGTCCTCGGTGTCGACTATCGCCGGTGTCTCCACGGCCGGTCTCGCGCTGTTCCTGACGACCAGCCTCCGGGAACTCCTCGCCGCGGCCGGCCGCGTCGTCGACGCTTCCGACGCCGACCTCCCCGCGGCGCGAGACGGCCTGCTCGCCCTCGCCGGCCGGGACGCCAGCGCCCTCTCGGCGGGGCAGGTCCGGAGCGCCGCCGTCGAGAGCGCCGCCGAGAACCTCGCCGACGGGCTGGTCGCGTCGCTTGGGGCGTTCGTCCTCGGCGGCCTGCTCGCGGGCGGCGTCGGCCTGCCGGCGCTCCCCGTCGCCGCTGGCGCGGCGGCGTGGGTCAAGACCGTCAACACGATGGACTCGATGCTCGGCTACCGCTCGAAGCGCGTCGGGACGCCGGCCGCGCGGCTCGACGACGCGGCGATGTGGCTGCCGGCACGGGCGAGCGCGCTCTTGCTGGCCGTCGCGTTCGCCTCGCCGTCGTCGCTGGCGCGCGCCCGCGAGTGGCTGGACGCCGTCCCCTCGCCGAACTCCGGCTGGCCGATGGGGACGACCGCCGCGGCGCTCGGGGTCCGCCTCGAAAAGCCCGGTACGTACGTCCTGAATCCCGCTTCCGACCTCCCGAGCGGGGCGGCGGCCCGTCGAGGGATCACGCGCGTCGGCGTCGCCGGCCTGCTCGCGTATCTGCTCGCTGGCGCGGGGGTGCTCGCGTGGTCCTGACCGCCGTCCGCGGCGCGCTCGGCTTCCTCTCGCGGCTCCCGGTCGGGCACACCGAGGCCGCCTGGGAGGCCTTCGTCGCGACCCCCGCGGCGTTCCCGCTGGCCGGCTACGTCGTCGGCGTCCTCGTCGCCGTCCCCGTTCTCGCGGCGGACGCGCTCCCCGCCCCGGTCGTCGCCGCGGCGTACCTGACAGCGGTCGTCCTGATCGCCGGCGTCAACCACGCCGACGGCCTCGCCGACCTCGGCGACGCCGCCGTCGTCCACGGCGACCCCGACGAGCGGCGGGCCGTGATGCGGGACACCACCGTCGGCGTCGGGGCCGTCCTCGCGCTCGGAACCGTCCTCCTGGCGCTCGCCCTCGGCGCACTCGCCGTCGCCGGGCTCCCGCCGCTCGTCGCCGTCGCGCTCGTCGTCGCCGCCGAAGTCGGCGCGAAACTGTCGATGGCCACGCTCGCCTGCGTCGGGCGGCCGAGCCACGAGGGGTTCGGGTCGACGGTCCTCGACGGGAAGCGACCGCGACACCTCCTCGCGCCGCTGGTCGCCGCGCTCCCGGCCGCCGCGCTCGCCGTCCCCGCGACCGCGCTCGCGGTCCTCTCGGGACCGGCGCTGGCGCTGCTCGTCTCGCGGTGGGCGAACCGGCGGCTCGACGGCGTGGGCGGCGACGCCTTCGGCGCGGCGAACGAACTCGCGCGCGCCGCGGCGCTCCACGTCGGCGTCGCCGCGTGGTCGGTCCTCGGTGGCTGGGGACCCCTCTCGACCGGGTTCCGGGAGGTGCTCGCGTGGACGCTCTCGTGATGTGCGGCGGTCGGGGGACGCGACTCGACAGCGACGCCGAGAAGCCCCTGTTCCGCGTCGGCGGCGTCCCGATGGTCGACCGCGTCGTCAGGGCACTTCGCCGTAGTTCCCTCGAGGGAATCTACGCTGTCGTCTCGCCGAACGCCCCCGAGACGGCGGCGCACCTCGACCTGCCCTGCATCGAGACGCCGGGCGAGGGCTACGTCGCAGACCTCGGCGCGGCGCTGGACGACGACCGCGTCTCGACGCCGGTGCTGACCGTCGCCGCCGATCTCCCGCTGCTCGACGGCGAGGTACTCGACCGCGTGCTGGACGTCCACGAGAACGGGTCGCTGACGGTGCTCGTACCGGCGGCGCTGAAGCGCGATCTCGGCGTGAGCGACGACGCGACCTTCGTCGACGACGGCCGTGAAGTCGCGCCGACCGGCGTCAACGTCGTCGGCGACGGCCCGGACGACGCAGCGGTCGTTCCCGACCGACGGCTGGCGGTCAACGTCAACACGCTCGCCGACGGTCGAGTGGCCGAACAGTGGCTGTGAGGGGAGTCACCGAGCGCGCGCCGAACAATTATGTCAGACGAGTAACTACGTCTCCCAATGGCCGATCCGATACGCGTCCTCCACGTCGACGACGCACCGGATTTCGCGGACACAGCGGCCGCGTTTCTGGAGTCGGCCGGTGAGTTCTCGGTCGTGACGGCGACGACTCCCGGAGACGGGCTGCGGATACTGGAGCAGTCACCCGTCGACTGCGTCATCAGCGACTACGACATGCCCGACCGGGACGGACTCGAGTTCTTCCGCTCGGTCCGCGAGGACCACCCGGACCTCCCCTTCATCCTCTTTACCGGAAAGGGGAGCGAGGAGGTGGCGAGCGAGGCCATCACGGTGGGGGTCACCGAGTACCTGCAGAAGGACGGCGGCACCGATCAGTACACCATCCTGGCGAACCGGGTTCGGAACGCCGTCGAGCGACGCCGCGCCCGACGCGAGCGCGAGCGGAGCGAGCGGCGGTTCGAAGCCGTCTTCGAGGACCCGCAGACGCTCGTCGCCGTCCTCGATCCCGACGGGACGGTCCGGCAGGTCAATCAGACCGCCCTCGACATGGCCGGCGTGTCGAGCGACGAGGTGACCGGCACCCCGCTCTGGAACACGCCGTGCTGGCCGACCGGCAGCGAGGCCGACGTTCGGGAGTGGGTCGCGCGCGCCGCCGACGGGGAGTACGTGGAGTTCGATGTCGACCACACCGAGTCGGACGCCGACTACAGCCTGCACGGGTTCGTCCGCCCCGTCAGAGACGACAACGACGAGATCGTCTCGCTCGTCGTGTCCGGCCGCAACGTGACGGAGCGCGTCGAGCGCGAGCAGGAACTGGAGCGGACCCGCAATCTGCTGGCACAGACGGAGGAACTGGCGTCCGTGGGCGGGTGGGAGATCGATCCCAGCGACGGGGGCGGCAGCGTCGGCAGACCGACGGACGGCTTCTACCGATTGCACGGTCTCGAACCCGGCGGACAGCTGCCCGTCGACCGAGCGATGGAGATCGTCCACCCGGCGGACCGCGACCGCGTCGAGTCGTCGCTCACCCGCCTGCTGGAACGCGGTGAGCCGTTCGACATCGAGGTCAGAATCGCACCGGCTGCAGACGAGACGCGGTGGCTGCGCTCCATCGGCGTCCCCGTCGAATCGGTTGGCGATCGCTACAAGTGCCGTGGCGCGATGGTCGACATCACCGACCAGAAGGCCCAGAAGGCGGAGCTTCAGCGCAAGACGGACCTCCTCAGACACACCCAGGAAATCGCGGACGTGGGCGGGTGGGAACTCGACATCGCCGAAGCGCCGTACGAGGCGACGTGGACGGACCAGCTCTTCGAGATATTCGAGATCCCGCCCCAAGACGCCATGACGCCGGACGAAGTGCTCGGCTTCGTCCACCCGGACGACTACGAGCGGGTCGTCGCCGAGACCGACCGGCTCATCGACGAGGGCGAGGGGCTCACCCAGGAGTATCGGATCGAGACCGGCGAGGGCAACGAGCGCTGGCTCCGCGTCATCTCGGAACGGCCCGACGACCGAGACGACATCGTCCGCGGGGCGACGCTCGATATCACCGAACAGAAGCGGACGACGCAGGCGCTCAGGGAGCGAGAACGGACGCTCAGCCAGTACAAGGAGTTCACCGACGACATCCTCGACGCCGTCGACGACGTGTTCTTCCTGCTCGACGAGAACGGCCGGGTCAGGCGCTGGAACGAGTCGCTGGAGCGCGTGACCGACCGTGACCCCGCCGACCTCTCCTCGATAGACGGCGTCGCGTTCTTCCGGCCGGAGGACCGCGAGACCGTCGCGGACGCGTTCCGGACCGGCGACGCCAGGATGGAACTGCCGCTGGCGACCGGCGACGGCGAGACCGCCCCCTACGAGTTCGTCGTCGACCGGGTCGAGCACCCGGAGGTCGGCGAGTGGGTCGCCGCCATCGGACGGGACATCTCCGCGCGCCGCGAGCGCGAGGCGGAACTCGCCCGGACGAACAGACAGCTCCAGAGCGTTCTCGAGACGACGCCCGCGCTCGTGTTCGTCAAGGACCTCGACGGGCGCTATCAGGTCATCAGCGAGCAGTTCCGCGAGGTCATCGCGGGCGGGATGGACGACGTGATCGGGAAGACCGACGAGGACCTGTTCCCCGAATCGGTCGCGCAGCGAATCCGGGCGGACGACCGGGCGGTGATCGAGACCGGCGACCCGATCGAGCGCGAGGAGGAAGCGCCGACCGCGGACGGCTCCCGGATGTTCCTCACACTCAAGAGCCCCATCTACGACGAGGACGGGACCGTGACCGGCATCTGTGGCGTCGCGACCGACATCACGGAACGCGTCGAGTACAAGCAGCACGTCGAACGACAGCGCGAACGCCTCGAGGAGTTCGCCAGCATCGTGAGCCACGATCTCAGGAACCCGCTCGACGTGGCGCAGGCCCGCCTGAAGCTCGCGCAGGACGACGCCCCGAACGGGCATCACGAGACGATCGAGCGCTCGCTACGCCGGATGCAGGAGCTGATCGACGACCTCCTGACGCTGGCTCGGCAGGGAGAGGGCGTCACGGACGTCACGTCCGTCGCGCTGGCCGACGCGGTCGAGCAGGGGTGGCGAAACGTCAAGACGGACGACGCGCACCTCGAAGTCGCCGTCGACGGTTCCATCACGGCCGACCCGACCCGGCTCCAGCAGCTGTTCGAGAACCTCTTTCGCAACAGCGTGGTTCACGGCGGCGACGACGTGACGGTGGCCGTCGGCGAACTGGACGGCGAATCCGGGTTCTACGTCGAAGACGACGGCCCGGGAATCCCCGAGTCGAAACGGGAGGCGGTGTTCGAAAGCGGCTACTCGACCTCGGAGTCGGGCACGGGCTTCGGCCTCGCCATCGTCCGTGAGATCGCCGAGGCCCACGACTGGGACGTGGCGGTGACCGAGAGCGCCGAGGGCGGTGCGTGCTTCGAGGTCCGCGGCGTCGACGCCGACGACTGACCGAACCGGGCGCGAAAGCTTCTCCACACCGCCCGCCGTAGGCCCGTCGCATGGACCCGGACACGGTGGATCGGTTGCGGGCGAGTGGCGGCGACGCCGCGGGTGACGCCATCGGTCCCGACGGCCGCGTCCCGCACGGCAGCAGCGACGACCCGGACCTCCTCGACTTCAGCGCGAACACGAACCCGAGGGTCCCGCCCGGCGCGGGTCGGGTGTTCGAAGACGCCTTCGCGGCCGCGCGGTCGTACCCGGCCGACGACTACCCCGCGTTCCGCGAGGCCGCGGCGGCGTTCGTCGACTGCGCGCCCGAGCAGGTGATCCCCACCGCGGGCGGCCTGGAGGCCATCCGCCTCGCCGTCCAGACGACGGTCCGTGCGGGCGAGCGCGTCCTGCTCCCGTACCCCAGCTTCGGCGAGTACGTCCGTGAGATACGCCTGCAGGGCGCGACTCCCGAGTTCGTCCCCCACGACGAACTGCTCGACGCCGACCCGGCGGGCCACGCGCTCGCCGTCGTCTGCAATCCGAACAATCCGACCGGCGAGGTCGCCGAGCGCGGGGCGCTCCGGGCCTTCGCCGACCGCTGTCGCGCGGCCGGCACGACGCTGCTGGTCGACGAGGCCTTCCTCGGGTTCACCGACGAGCCGTCGCTGGCCGGCACCGAGGGCATGATCGTCGCCCGGTCGCTGACGAAGCTGTTCGGCCTGCCCGGGATTCGGATGGGCTACGCCGTCGGGACCGGACGGGAGCGAGACCGCCTCGCGACGGCCCGGCGCGCCTGGTCGATGAGCGCCCCCGCGGCCGCCGTCGGCGCGCACTGCTACCGGCAAGCGGAGTTCGTCGCGGAGACGAGAGCGCGCGTCGACCGCGAGCGCGAGCGCCTTCGCGATCGACTCGACGACCGCTTCGACGTGGTCCCTTCGGACGCGCCGTTCCTGCTGTTCTCCGTCGAGGAGAGCGCGGCCACCGTCGACGAGGTGCTGTCGTCGGCCCGCGAGGCCGGCATCGCGCTCCGGGACGCCCGCACCTTCCGCGGGCTGGACTCGCATATCCGCGTCGCCGTCAGGTCGCCGGCGGAGAACGACCAACTGCTGGAGGCGCTGGATGTTTGAGACGACGGTCCGAGAGCGGATCTGTCAGGTCCGCCGAGAGGGGGCGCGCTGGCTCTCGACGGCGTGGGACGGCGGCTACCGGGAGAGCGACGCCGTCTACAACGTCACGGTCCCGACGGGGTTCGATCGGACCGACCTCGACGCCTACCGCGAGGAACGGCTCGTCGACGCCGGCTTCCCGGTCGGCCCGACGCTCCTGACCGGCGTGGACATGGCCCACGCGCGGTGCGCCCGGAGCGGCCCCGTGACGGCGCTGGCGACGGCCGGGCTCTCGAACCCCGCGGCGCTGCCGATGGACGAGCGAACGGGCGACAGGGAGCCGGCGACCGCGAACGACGCCCCGGACTGGCGACCCGGCACGGTCAACGTCCTCGTCGGCGTCGACCGAGCGGTCGACGACGGCGCGCTGGCGACGCTGCTCGCGACCGCGGTCGAGGCGAAGGCCGCGACGCTGCTCGACGCGGCGGGCGTCCCCGGGACCACCTCGGACGCGGCCATCGTCGGCGGCGTCCCGAGCGCCGAGCGCGCGCCGTTCGCCGGGAGCGCGACCGAGGTCGGCGCGGCGGCCCGCGCGTGCGTCCGGGACGCCGTCCGGGCGAGCCTGGACGCGCGGTACGACGAAGCGGACGTGCCGACCGTCGAGGAGGCCGCCCACGGCGTGGTCACCGACCGGCAGACCGATGTGGTCCAGCCGTGAACGAGCGGGTATGACCGACAACACTGCCGGCCCGACCGCCGAGCCCATCGAGCCGAGCGCGCCAGAGGAGTTCGGCCTGGTCCAGGTCTGGTGGGGCGACGGCAAGGGCAAGACGACGGCGGCGCTGGGGATGGCGACCCGCGCCGTCGGCCACGGCTACCGCGTCCACCTGCTGCAGTTCATGAAGGGCGGGACCGGCACCGTCGAGGACGTGCGCGGCGAGTACAACGCCATCGCGGCGCTGCCCGGCTTCTCCTACGAGAACGCCGGCCACTACGGCTGGCACGGCTTCATGGACGGGAGTTTGGACGACGAGCACGAGGCCCGCGCGAGGGGCGCGCTCGACCGCGCCCGGGAGCTGATCGACGCCAGCGCCGACGCCGCCCTCGACGCGCCGCTCGACCCCGACGGCCCGCCCGAGGACGGCCTGCACATGCTCGTTCTGGACGAGATCCTGTACGCCGCCAACCGGGGGCTCGTCGACCCCGCGGACGTGGTCGACCTCGTCGAGTCGACGCCCGACGGCCTCGAACTGATCCTCACCGGCGGCCACGAGCGCCCCGAGTATCTGCTCGATCACGCCGACCTCGTGACGCAGGTGAAAAAGGAGAAACACCCCATCGACGCCGGGCAGGGCGCGCGCAAGGGGACGGAGTTCTAGACGGGTCGACGGACGGCCCCGTCAGAGCGTGGTGAGCAACTGCCAGACGCCGGCCAGGACGAGCGCGACACCCGCCACGGTGTTGAGGAGGCGCTGGTGCCGGCCGAGCAGGTCGAACAGTTCCCGCCGTCCGACGGCGATGGCCACCGTCGCACCCAGCAGGAGCGTGCCGAATCCGAGCGTGTACGCGCCCATGACGAGGAGCGCGTCTCCCGGCGAGAACGTCACGGCCTTGACGACGATAGCCAGGAACAGCGGGGCGACACAGCCGGCCGCCGCGACCGCGTAGCCGGCGCCGAAGAGGACGAACCCCGCGACGGACAGCCGCCGTTCCGGGAGGGCGACGTGCCAGCCCGCACCCTTGCCGAGCACCACGGCGACGCCGAACGCGACGAGCGCGACGCCGACGACAGGTTCGAGAAGCGTCAGGATCGGTCGGATCGAACGCCCGACGGCGACGACGAGTAGCGAGAGCGCCCCGAACACCAGCGCGACGCCGAGGAACGCGGCGAACCCGCGGATCGCGGCCCCGCGGATCGGGGCGTCGTCGCTGTCGTCGGTCCCGCTGAGATAGTAGCCGACGTAGCCCGGGAGCAAGGCGTACGCGCACGGAGAGAAGAACGTGGCGACGCCCGTCCCCAGGGCGAGGCTGGCCGCACCGTACACCTGCGGCGAGGTCACGGTTGTCCCTCGTCGCGGGCGGCGTCGATGCGCTCGACGAGCGTCGCCGCCGAGTGCTTCCCCGTCGCGTCCCACCGGACGACGTTGTCGGCGTCGAGGACCAGCACGGTCGGTAGCGCGCGAACGTCCAGTCGCTCGGTCAGTTGGAGATCCGAGTCCGTCGCGACCGGCCAGCGACCGTCGTGGTCGACCCACCAGTCTCGGATCTCCGCGCGAGTCACGGCGTGGCCGAGCGGTTCGTTCGTCACCGAGACGAACTGGACGTCGTCGCCGACGCGGTCGTACGCCTCGCCGACGGCCGGCATGGACGCCGCACACACGTGACACCACGTCGCGAAGAACTCGACGAACGTGACGCGACCGCGCTCCGGAATGGCCACGTCCTCCCCGGAGCTTCCGGGTGCCTCGATGGTCTCCAGGCGAACGGGTTCGACGCCGTCCGAGGACCGCCTGGCGCGAAAGACGGCGACGCCGCCGCCCACGGTTCCGAGGCCCGCCAGGCCGGCCAGATAGGTCCGTCGACGCATCGAATCACCCGTCCACCAGCGTTTCGACGTCGTCGACGATGGTCGCCGGCTGTGGCTGTGACCCGGCGTAGGCCCGCTCGACGACGCCCTCGTCGTTTACCAGCAGTGTCAGGCCCATGTGGAGAAACGGCATCCCCTCGTCGGGGTTCTTCTCGTAGGCCTCCCCGTAGGTGTCCTCGACGACGGTCCGGGCGCGTTCCGGCGAGGTCGGCCGGAGCAGATAGCAGTTGCCCAGGTCGAAATCGAACCCCTGGTCAGCCGCCCAGTCGGTGAACGTCTCGGGCGTGTCCGTGGCCGGGTCGAACGTGATGACGGCGAGGGAGAGGTCGTCGGTGTATCCGCCCTCGGCGGCCCGCGCCTGGGCGTGGACCAGCCCCGACGCGAGGGTGAGACAGATGCCGTTACACCGGGTGTAGACGAACGTCAGCAGGAGGTGGCTGTCGCCGACGAGTGACGACGACGAGACCGGCTGGTCGCTGAGGACGTCGGGGACGGTCGCCTCGGGGAGGTCCTCGCCGTAGATGGGGTACGGGAGGTCCGCCTCCTGGAGGGCCTCGTAGTTGTCCGGAGGCGGTAGTTCGACGTTCGCGGGCGTACTGGGTCCCAGGCAACCGGCGAGGCCGATGGCCGCGGCCGAACCGGTCGCTCGGAGTACCGTTCGTCTGGTGGGCTGGCTGGGTCTGTGAGTCATTCGTTCGACGGTGTCCGTCCGCGGCTTTCGAGCAGCGAGTAGGTCTGCTCGTTCAGTTCGTCGATGCGGTCACGGGCGATCGAGGGGAGGTTCGACTGCGGCGGGGCCAGTCCGGGCTGGGACGACGGGTCGGCCTCGGGCCAGCCGACGACGACGCGCCCGACGTTTCCGATCTGTTCGTGCGCGACGCAGACCGCCTGCGTGTCGACGTAGTCGTAGACGCCCGGTTCGGTGAACGTGTGGGCGAACGTCTCACCGACGTGGGTGAGCGTCGGACTGTCCCAGGGGGCGGCCGACTCCGGGATGCGGAGCGGCCCGTACGTGTCGGGGTGGTAGGCGGCCGTGTCGTGATCGCCGGACTCGTGGGTCCAGACGACCCGACCGCCGACGCCCACGTGGACGAGCCCTGGTTCGAACGCCGGCGTGGGCATGGACGTCATCGTCACGTCCGCGGTGTCCGGAAGGCCGTCCGAACCGGACGAACCAAGACGGGACTGACAGCCGGCGACAGCGCCGATTGTCAGGCCGAGTCCCCGGAGTACGGTCCGTCGATCTGGTGTCGTCATCGTGTAGCCTCGCCTACGTTGACTATCGTTGACACCGCCTATTCAATCGGGTTTAGAATTCTCGAACGCTGGGAAACCCCGGGCGGGGCGGACGTCGGCCGAGTCGACCGCCGCGAATCGACAGTCCGACCGCCCGACTTACGGGACCACGAGCGGCTGATAAATCTGCGGTTCGACGTGCGGCACCGGGATACCGAGGAGCGAGAGGCCGTGAGCGAGGGGCATCTTCTGGTACGCCTCTCGAAGTCCGTCCTCGCGTCATTCGCGCGATACCCCGTACGGTCGGCGGGTCCGGTGGCGGTTCTTTCGCTGGCGGCGACGCTGCGAGCGGAACGGTCACTCGAGCAGCGCTCGCCCGGAGTTGAACACCACCAGCAGGCTGCTGCTCGCCATCGCCGCGGCGGCGACCAGCGGATTGAGGAGGCCGAGGATCGCCACCGGGATGGCGACCGCGTTGTAGCAGAACGCCCAGCCGACGTTTTGTTTGACTCGGGCTCCGGCGGCAGTCGACAGGTCGAAGACCGTCTCGATCGCCGAGAGGTCGTCGTCGACGATGGCGATGTCCGCGGCGTCGACCGCCAGCGCGGTCCCGCCGCCGAGCGCGATACCGAGGTCGGCGCTGGCGAGCGCCGGGCCGTCGTTCGTCCCGTCACCGACCATCGCGACGCACCGGTCGCGGCCGAACCGGCGGACCGTCTCGGCCTTTCCCTCCGGCGGTACTCCCGCGAAGACGTGTTCGACGGCGGGGTGGTCGGCGAACCCGACGGCCGCCCGTTCGTCGTCGCCGGTCAGCACCACGACCTCGACGTCGCGGTCGGCCAGCGCTGCGAGGGTCTCCGACCACGCCTCGCGGGGTTCGTCCCGCAGAACGAGGAGCCCCGAAGCGTCGCCGTCGCGGCCGACGACGACCGGAAGCGAGCCGTCCTCTCGAGCCGTTTCGGCGCGCGACGCGATGGCTTCCGGAACGGCCCAGCCGCGGTCGGCAAAGAGGTCGGGATGGCCGACGAGGACGCGGTGCCCGTCCACGCGGCCCGAGACGCCCGTCCCGTGTCGCTGGAACTCCTCGATGGGGAGCGCGTCGGCACCCCCTTCGGAGGAGGGCGCTGCCCCCTGGGAGTCGTTCGAATCGGCCGGGCGGCCACGCTCGGCCGGCGAGCGGCCGTCGTCAGAACGCGTCCCGCCGTCGGCGGCGGTCGGCGGCCCGTCCCGGTCGGAGAAGTGCCCGCCGAACGCGTCGACGATGGCACCGGCGACGGGGTGGGAGGCCCGCTGTTCCAGCGCGGCGGCGGCGGCGAGCACGTCGTCGGGCGCGTCCGTCTCGACCACCCGGAGGTCGCCCGTCGTGAGCGTCCCGGTCTTGTCGAACACCACCACGTCCACGTCGCGCACCCGCTCGAAAATCGTCTCGTCGAAGACGACGATGCCATGCTCGATTGCCTCCCTGATGGCCGACGCGACGGCCAGCGGCGTCGCCAGGCCGAGCGAGCACGGACAGGAGACCAGCAAGACGGTCAGGGCGACGAGCAGCGCGCGGGTGACGCCGGCACCGACGGCGAGATACCCCAGGCCGGCGAGCAGCGCGAGCGTGAGCACGCCGGGGACGAAAACCACGGCGAGCCGGTCGGCGAGCTGTTGAATGCCGCGGTTCGTACTCTGGAGGTCCCACATGAGATCCGAGATGCGATCGACGCTGCTGGTCGCGCCCTCGCCGACTTCGACGACGATCGCCCCGTCAGTCAGGACCGAGCCGCCCACGACGGTGTCGCTCGGCCGTTTCGAGACCGGTAGCGATTCCCCCGTGACGACCGCCTCGTCGACCGTCCCGTCGCCCTCGGAGACCGTTCCGTCCACCGGGATGCGGTCGCCGGCGCGAACGAGGACCTCGTCGCCGGCGGAGAGGTCCCCGGTCGGGACCGTTCGCGTGGTGCCATCGTCGGCCTGCACCGTCGCTTCGGCCGCCCGTGCGGTGTGCAGGTCGGCGAGGCGCTCGGTCGCCGACCGTTTGATCTTCGACTCGTAGTAGGTTCCCGCCGTGACCACCACGACGATGGCGATCGTCACGTCGAAGTAGAGGTCGATTCGCCCGAGAATAGCGGCGAGTGTGCTGTAGAGGTAGGCACTCACGGCCGCCAGTGAGACGAGCAGGTCCATGTTCGGACTGCGGGTCCGGAGGCTGACGTACGCCCCCCGGAGCAGCGGCCCGCCGGTGTAGCCGAGAACGAGCGTCGTGAACAGGAACAGCACGCCGTAGAGGTGGTAGTGACCCGTCACCTGCTCGCGCGTGAACGCCATCAGGTCGGGGCCGTAGAGGCCGAAGTGCAGCGGATAGACGAAGATGACGTAGGGCATCATCACCCACATGCCGAGCATGGCACCGGCCGCGACGCGCCACATGAGGTCCTCCTCGGCCGCGTGCTCGGCCACGGTGTCTTCGCGGTCAGTGGCGGTGTATCCGGCCGCCGAGAGCGCGTCGCGAACCTCGGCCGGCGTGAGTCGGTCGGGGTCGTAGTCCACCCGAGCCGTCTCGGTGACGTAGCTGACCGCCACCGCGGTGATGCCGTCGGTGTCGGCCGCCAGCGATTCGATGAACGCCTCGCAGGTCGCACAGTGCATGCCGTTGACCCGCAGAAAGAGGCGCTCGTGGCCCTCGGGCGGCGAGTCGTCGACGGACTCGGGCTCGTCGGCCGCGACCGCGTCCCTGATGTCGGCCGGCTCCACGGCTGGCATCGAATCCAGCGTCTGGTGGACGTCCCGACAGCCCACACAGCAGTAGCGGTCGCCCGAGTCACCCTCGACGGCCGTCCCGGTGACTGCCAGTCCACACAGCGCACACTGCTCGTCGGTATCGGTTCTGGAAGTCATTCGCGTCCTGGGGTGAGGGGAGTCGACTGCGGGTCGGCAGGAGTCGCAACGGCGTCACTGACGCGCCGGGACGACACCGAGCGACAGCCGTCGAACCGAGGCGCATCGCTCGCTACCGGCGGGCGGGACAGTCGGTCCCTGGTCCGGTCAAACATACCATGACAGAAACACACAGACCACATCAAAGCGACGGTGGACTCGCCACCGCCTGGACGGCGGCCCGGCTTCGACGGGACGGTCCGCAGAGCCGAAACACACGTATCGGTTGCCCCCGACGGGAGACGTGATGGCCGAAACCCTGCTCGTCGCGGGCACCGCGAGCCACGTCGGCAAGTCGACCGTCGCGGCCGGACTCTGCCGGTGTCTGGCCGACCGGGGCGTCTCCGTCGCCCCGTTCAAGGCCCAGAACATGAGCAACAACGCCCGGGCGACGCCCGGGGGCGAGATCGGCGTCTCGCAGTACGTCCAGGCCCGCGCGGCCGGCGTCCCGCCGAGGACCGACCACAACCCGGTCCTCCTGAAGCCCCGGGGCGACGGCGAGTCGCAACTGGTCGTCGACGGCGAGGCCGTCGGGCACTTCGCGGCGCGGTCGTACTACGACGACCACTGGGCGGACGCGCTCGACGCCGCCCGCACGGCCCACGACCGCCTCGCCGCGGCACACGACGTGATCGTGGCCGAGGGGGCCGGCTCCATCGCCGAGATAAACCTCCACGACCGGGACCTGGCGAACGTCGAGACCGCCCGCTTCGCCGACGCCGATGTACTGCTGGTCGCCGACATCGAGCGCGGCGGCGTCTTCGCCTCGCTCGTGGGGACGCTCGAACTCCTGCCCGACGACGTGCGCGAGCGAGTCGCCGGCGCCGTGATCACGAAGTTCCGCGGCGACCGTTCGCTGCTCGACCCGGGCGTCGAGGAGTTCGAGGAGCGGACCGGCGTGCCCGTCCTCGGCGTGCTCCCCTACGACGACCCCGGGCTCCCGGAGGAGGACAGCGTGGCGCTCCCGCCGATGGGCGAACGCGCCGTTGTCGGGGCCGACGACGGCGTGCCCGACGGCGAGAGCGTGACGGTCGCGGTCCCGCGGCTCCCTCGCATCTCGAACTTCACGGACCTCGAACCGCTCGCCCGCGAACCCGGCGTCAGGGTCGCCTACGTCCCGCCCGTGGCGACGCTCGACGACGCCGACGCGGTGGTCCTGCCGGGGAGCAAGAACACCGTCGACGACCTGCTGGCGCTCGCCGACGCGGGCTTCGGGGACCGTCTCCGAGCGTTCGACGGGCCGGTCGTCGGCCTCTGTGGCGGCTACCAGATGCTCGGCGAGGAACTCACCAACGCCGCCGTCGAGGGGACGGGCGAACGAGACCGCGTCGACGGGCTCGGCCTCCTGCCCGTGACGACCGCGTTCTCCGAGTCCAAGACCGTCGAGCGCGTCGAGCAGGACCTCCGCGGCGTCGGGCCGCTCTCCGGCGCGAGCGGGACGGTCGAGGGCTACGAGATCCACATGGGCGACTCGACGCTTATCGGCGACGCGGCCCGCCCGTTCGAGGGCGACGGGGCCGCGACCGACGCCGTCCTCGGAACATACCTGCACGACCTCTTCGTCAACGACGCGGCACGGAATGCCTTCGTGCGAAATGCGTTCGAGTCGGCGGGTATCGACCTGCCGGCGAGCCTCGGCGAGTCGCGGCCGGACCCGTACGACCGCGCCGCCGCGCTCGTCGCGGACCACGTCGACCTCGCGCCCCTCGGGCTGCCCGAACGGTGATGTGTCCGTTTATTCCCTCTTCAATTTCCAGAAGTTTATATACGATCGGCTCGCAATATTCTCGAAATGGTCGAAGTGTTCGCGGTCGCCAGTGGGAAGGGCGGCACTGGTAAGACGACGAGCACCGTCGCGCTCGGGATGGCGCTCTCCGAGCGGTACGACGTGACGGTGGTCGACGCCGACACGGGGATGGCGAACCTGCTCTTTCACGCCGGCCTCTCGGATGCCGAGACGACGCTGCACGACGTGCTGGCCGACGACGCGCCCGTGGAAGCGGCCACGTACGACCGCTTCGGGATGACGGTCGTCCCCTGCGGGACGAGCCTCGACGGCTTCAGGGACGCCGATCCCGACCGACTGCGCGAGGTGGTCGCGACGCTCGCGGCGGGCACGGACGTAATCTTGCTCGACTCGCCGCCGGCGCTCGACAGCCGAACCGCCGTCCTCCCCGTGGTGCTCGCCGACCGCATCGTGGTCGTCCTCCAGCCGACGATTCCGGCGATCTCCGACGGCCTGAAGGTCCAGGAGTACGCCACGACCTACGACACGGGCGTGGCCGGCCTGCTGTTCAACAAGGTCCGGGAGTCTGAGTCCATCGACCGCGTGGCCGAGAAGACCGAGCGCTACTTCGACGGGCCGACGCTCGCGGCGGTCCCCGAGAGCGAGCGAGCGCGGGAGGCGCGCCGCGCGGGCCGACCGCTGCTCGCCCACGCGCCGGACTGTGCGGCCGCGGCGGCCTATCGCCGGGCCGCCGACGCGCTCACCGTCCGCGAGGGCTCCCCCGGCGACGCCGCCGACCGGTTCCGCAGCGCCGTCGTCCCGGAGCAGCTATGAAGCTTCCACGCGGCCGCCTCCGCAGGTCCCGCGTCGTCACCGAGCCGCGAGACGTGCTGGCCGACGTGCTCGACCGCGGACTGACCGGCTACGCCGTCTTCGAGTCCCAGGAGACGCTCCTGCTCGACGCCGAGGGCCGCGGCGTCGTCACCTTCGCCGACGGCGTGCCGGTGCTCGCGTACCACACGGGCACGGACCGCGGCGGGCCGCCGGCGCTCGCCGACCTCGCCGTTCCCGGCCCGTACCACGTCTCGCTGTACGCGCTCGACGCCGCCGACCTCGAACCGGCCCACCGTGCCGACGACCTCCGAGTGCCGCCCGGGATGCCCGCCGAACGGCTGGCCGGCGATCCGGCGCTCGCCGACAGCACGCGGCGTGCGGCTCCGGCCGACCGCCGAGACGCGGTGGAGCGCGGCGGCTCGACGGACGACGCCGGCGACGCACAGAGCGCCGTCGAGGCGTTCCTCGACGACACCGAGAAGATCGAAGCGATCAAGGACCAGGCGCGGGCCGAAGCCCGCGAGCGGGCCGCGGAGTGGGAGTTCTGAGTCTGTGCTGCTGTCGGCTGCGTCCGCCGGTCACCCCGTCCGCACGGGGATCCACCACACGCGCGAGCGCCCGCCGACCTTCTTGCTCGTGATGTCGGTCTCCGATTCGAGGTCGTGGAGCTTGTTCAGCGCGGTCCGCCGCGAACAGCCGAGTCGCTCGGCGACCTCCGACGCTGTCAGCGGCTCCGCGTAATCGTTCCTGTCTTTGAACACCTCGATCACGTCCGATTCAGTGTACTGAATCTCCCGTCCGGGCGGAGACATACTTCTGTTAACGTTTGCCACACACTTATAGTGTCGGTCATTCTTTCAGTTCCCCTCGGAGCGGGATCTAGGTGACACGGGAGCGAATCAGCCACCCGCCACGCCGTTGCCGAACGAACTCGCTGGTGTTACAGCCCCTGTAACACGTATCTGGGTCGGAGACAGTTAACAGCGGATAAGTATACCTGCCTCACTGAACTATACTGGTCCGGGGATACGCCATCCCGCCCTCCAGAGAGTGCTTGGCCGTCGACGCCGCGACCGGCACTCGCTTCGGCCCTTCCACGAGACACTGTCAGACAGCGACTGCGGCGGACCGTCGTCGGCGGTGACGACCGCTCACGACGTCGAGACCGCCGCTTCGAGCGGGTCCGAGCGCTCCAGATAGTGATCGAACACCGACTCCGCCCACTCGTAGACGGCGGGTTCGTCGGACTCCGCGATCGCGCGGACGTTGTTCCGATCGTCGTACGCCGCCAGACAGACCCGCGACGCGTCGAGCGCGAGGCCGATATCGAGCGGCGCCTCGTGGACGTAGGTGGTGATGTACTCGTGTTCGAGACTGCGTTCCAGCGCGGTCGGAAAGTCGGTCGCCGACCGTTCGAGCACGCCGTGGTCGATGATGAATTCGATCCGAATCTCGGATTCGAGGAGGTCCGCCGCCACCTCGTTGAACACCGACGTGACGATGGGTGAGATCGCCTGAACGTCGCCGTCGACGTCGCGCAGCCACTCGGTGAACCGCCGAACGCTCGCGAGCGGGCTCTGCTCGGAACTCACCGTCAGCGAGTCCGGGTCCAGCAGCGCCGCCGGGACGTCCTCCTCGATCGGACCGAGATGCGCCGCCAGCGGACCGACCGCACGGGCGCGTTCGAGTTCCGTCAGCAGGTCCCGGTAGCGGTCGTGGACCCGCCGGCCGGTCACCGTGAGGCAGTACTCCCCGTCTCGCTTGACCACCCACCGTCGCTCGGAGAACCCCGCGAGGATCCGCTGGACCGTCGTCCGCGTCGCGTCCACCGAGTCGCATACGTCGGTCGGTCTGGCCGGACTGTCGTAGAGTCGCGCCAGCACGGCGAAGCGCTGTGGCGACCCCGTCAGGAACTGACAGTCCTCGTGTACGCTGTCGTCCGGAACCATCGTCGTTACCCACGTGATGGGGGGCGAGCGTCTTAGCGTCTTTGCTACGTGTCAACATCGTACGTCTGGGTCTGAGAGGCCGACCGGATGACTCAGTTCAGTTGAGCGGGGCGCGCTCGGGTTGCTGACAGGCGGGCTGACGGTCCGAGAACCGACGGACGATACAACAAACTCCTCCAGGTTCTGTAATATGTCTCTTTACGACCCATAAATATCGACATTAGATCCACTTCTGGTTCTATAGTCTCACATACGAGATTAGTATTCAAACTCCGACATCTTACTTGAAGAGTATGTAGATAATCACGGACTAAAGAGAGTTGAAAGACAGTCCTATCGCTGTCGACTGTTCGATTTCGGACTCCGCACGCTCGGTGGCTGGCGGTACGGTGTCCGTCGCGGCCGCCTCCGAGGATTAATATTGATACGGCGGTTTCCCACCGATACCCATGACCGACCGCGTCCGCACGGCACTGTCGAGCGCGACGGACTCCCTCGTCAGGCCGGAGTACACCGGCGAGAACCGCTGTTGGCCGTGTACGGTCCTCAACGTCGCGATCCTCGTGCTGGCGGTCGCAGCGGTCGCCTGGCTGTCGCCGCCTGCGGGCGCGGCACTCGCGCTCGTCGGGCTCGCACTGATCACGAGTCGCGGCTACGTCGTGCCGTACACGCCGCGGATCGGACCCGCCGTAGTCGCACGGCTTCCGATCGACGCGGGGCACGCCGGACCGGAGACGCCGCCGACCGAGGGAGGCGACGACGTGAGCGCCGTGGCGTCCGGCGCCGACGGCGAGGCCGTCCTCGGCGCGCTGATCGACGCCGGCATCGTCCATGGCGAGGCGGAAATCCGACTCGACGACGACTTCCGCGCCGCGTGGCGCGACCGCATGACCGAACTCCGGGACGCCGACCTCGAAGCCGCGCTCGAAGCCGCAGTGCCGAACGTCAGCGCCGAGCGCTACACCTGGCAGGGCGACCCGTGGTACTCGCTCGACCGCGCCGACCTGGACCGACCGTCATCGACCCTGTCGCGGCCGGTGGCTCTCGCCGACGTCGCCGCCATCGAGACGCTCACCGGCTACGGCCTCTCGCGGCCCGTCGCGTGTCAGGCGGCGCGCCCGCTCCGGCAGTTCCTCTCGGCCTGTCCGGCGTGCGATTCGGCGCTCACCGTCGGCAACGACTCCTGCTGTGGCGGCTTCGGGCCGGACGGACCGACGGAGGTCCTGGCCTGCGAGTCGTGTGACACGCACGTCTTCGTGTTCGCCGAATGAGCGAGCGCTCAGGTCGGTACTCGTCTCCGGCGGTACGCCCTGCTTGGCCAACCACGACGGACTCGAGTTCGCTCTGTGAAACATCCGGCCAATATCCGGGTCGTCGGACACCTGCTCGAGGATGACTGCACTGTAGATCGCCGTCGAAACAGCAACTGAAAGCTGGGAGGATTGCCGTCCGTTCCGTCTCCGCAAATTCGCTGACCGAACCCAGAGACAGCGAGTTCGAGACTTCGATGCGATGAGATACAGGGTCGCGATGGTCCGGCCTCGCCGCTCCAGTCAGGAGCAGTTCTAAAGCCACCGACACGAACTGAATCGCTCACCACTTCGATCGACCCGTCGCTTCCAGCACCACCGTCACCGACGTTTCGCCGCGGTCGGTCGTGGTGGTCACGTCGAACCCGACTGCGAGGACGTGCGTGCGGTTGACCCGGTTCTGGACGGCGACGCCGCGGTCGGCGTGACACGACCCGAACTGTCGTCCGGGGCCTGTGGGACAGTTGGCGGCGGCCCACTCACCGGCCGCGGTGTCGTTGTAGGAGACGTCGTAGTACACGCCGCCCTCGACCCGCGACGTTCGAAGCCGGTCGACGCGCGGCCGGAGCGCCCTTCGGAGGTGTGTCACCGCCGACTCGTTGGCGGCCCAGGCGAACTGTCTCGGAATCGGCGCGCTCTCCGTCGCGACCGCGCGGTCGAGGACCCGGAGCGCGTCGGCGGTCGGGTCGTCGTAGTCCGCGGTCGCGCGCACGTCGTCGTGATACCCCAGTTGCATCGACGCGAACAGGATCGGGACCAGCGCGACTGCGACGAGCACGGCCGCGACCAGGACCAACTGCCCGCGCCGGGTCACGCGTACCACACCGTGATCCGGACGCGTCCGTAGCCGGTCGGGACCGTCGCGACGCCGGTAGTGACCCGCCGCGGCGTCGGCGTCCCGACGGTTCCGTGGGGCGTCTCGACCCGAAAGAGGACGTTCGCCGGGAGGATCCGCGCGACGCGGCGCTCCAGCGCGTCTCGCTCGCGGTCGAACGCCCCCTGACTCGAAACGACCTCCTGCAACCGCGTCGCGCCGTCGTGTCGCGGCGCGTCGTTCGCGAGGACGGCTGCCGTGTCGGCGGCGTAGGCGTCGAGTTGCGGTTCCTGTCGATCCGGCGCTGGCGTGCCCAGCGCGAACCCCAGAGCCACACCGAGTATCAGCGTCGTCCCGACGGCGACCTCCACGAGCGAGAGCGGGAGTTGGGCCCTACGCATCGACGGTCACCACCAGCGTCGCCTTGGTCGCTCGCGTCGCGTCGTAGCCGACTGTCGCGTTTCCGGGCGACAACGGGCCGGCGTGCTGGAAGCGGAGCCGCGTCGTCTCGTAGGGGTTCAGCGAGACATCGAACGTCCCGTTCAGACCGCTCCGGTTGTAGAGGACGGTCCGGTCGTTGGCGCGGACCGCCCAGACGGTCGTTCCGGGCGGCGGGTCGACGGTCACCGTCGCGTTCGCGCTTCGTCGGGGGAGCGTCACCGCTCCGCCGCTCGAACGGTCCGGCGCGAGCGTCCGTCGCTCACTCGACTCGACCAAGACGACGCGACTGATCCGGGTTCCGCCCCGCGGCGTGCCGCTCCTCGCGAGTTCGGTCCCGCCCAGAGAAACGGTGACTGCGTACTCGCTGGCCGCAGGCGCGGTGCGTTCGAGCGCCGCCCGATCGAATGCGTCGACACGCGAGCGATTGAGGACGTTCTCGCGAACCGTGAGGGGCCCGTCGGCCGCGACGAGGCGGTCTGCGACGGCGGCCGCGACTCGCCGCTCGTTCGGCGTCCGGTCCGCCCCGGCGATGGCGGTGTCGGCCATCGCGACGCCCAGGCCGGTGACGATAGTCAACAGGACGAGCGCGACACCGAGCGCGGGAAGTGAGGTCTGGCCACGGCGGTCCGCGGGCTTTTTCGCCGTCACACTCGGAGGCGCGAGCGTGCAGTCACTCGACCCCGGCGACCTGCTGTTCGTCGGCGGCTTCGTCGCCGTACTGTGTTTCGCCGTCGCGGGCTTCGTCAGCGTCGCCGCACCGTCCGGCGTCCCCGGATTCACCGGCGCACTGGTGTGGGTCTTCGTGGGGTTCGGCGTCGCCTTCGGCGCGCTCGGCGTCCTCGGCGCGGCGCTCGTCGTTGTCCTGTCCGAGTGAGTCATCGACGCTCCTCCAGCGTCACGGTCACGTTCTCGCTCGTCCCCGAGACGGTGACGACTGAGCGGTTCAGATGGACATCAATACGAGGCAAGCCAGACCGCTAATTCACATTACTAACACCGATCCACTGGAATTTCCCGTTTCTCCCAGCCATGATCAGACAGAAGTCTTCGATGGTCAATCGATACACCGGATTGTCAGTCTGAACGGTCGAGACATTCTGAGAAGATCTGAATCCATCTTCCATTCGTGACAGAGACACTCGCCAGCTATCACGACACCAGTGGTACTGTGGTTTAATTCCGAGTTCCACGAGCAGTCGTACTATGTCGTTGACCAGTCGCTTGCTGACTGTGGAATAAGCACCACGTTCGTGTCCATCACCGGCGACCAGCGTTCGAAGCATGAGTCGCTTTTGCTCAGCACTACAGTCCCAGAGAAACTCAGGCAAGTGCATGTTCTCCGACCCGATGCCACAGAGTTGATCCAACAACTCAGCATAGATCGTCGAACTGAAACTGAAAGATCGGTCATCACTGTACTCCGACAACCCCATCCGCTCGAGGAGATTTTCAATTTGTTCACGATGCTCCGGTGTCTTTTGAGCGATTTGGATCGTCGCTGAGTTTGTTCGCCTCCATGTGACGGACCCCTCGGTGATGTACCATCCAAGAAATTCGATAAAGTCGTCACCATCAAAGCGATACGGACGTCTCCAGTGGTTTCGTCCCGCATGGATTTCTACGGATTCACCGAGGGCCTCTAGTTCGTTCTGGTACGTTTGGAACGTCTCCTTATCGAAGAAGTAGCCATAGTGGCTATTTCGACGGCAGGGCTCACATCCGTCCGGGAGTATCCGCCGCACGGTGTGGCCGTGACAGTCGAAGGCGACACAGGCCTCAAACTCCGAAACGATATCTGTGATATCGACCTGTGGCAGTCTGGTGCCATCCAGATCCCGCCAACTATTGATGAATCGATAGTACTCTCGGTCGAGCAGCTCCGCCGCACGAGTGAACCGTGGATACGAAATTCCTTTTGTCGTGTATGGTATCTGATGATCTGGAAGTACTCGAATATCAGACCGTCTTATCTTGATACTGATTATTTCTTCTGGTGGGTTGAGTACCATCACATCGACGACCGACTTTGGCTTCACCACTTTCGTCGTCGGATTGAGTGCGAGGACACGGTCGGTTGTTCCGAGTTCCGCCACCTGGATCGGACCGTCCGCCGTCAGTACCTCAGTGTCGGCCGTGAATCCGCCATCTGAAATCTTAGTTTGGTTACTATTGCTAACTCTGGTACCAATATCTCCCCTACCAATCATCGGGATACATTCCTCTCGTCTTCCGGGATAAACAGTCTCTTTCCCATCCTTCGTTTCATATCGAGAATTTGCCAGTATATATGCGAACGGAGTTTGGGTCCGCTACAGATGACCTTCCTACTCAACCGCTCTTTGCTCACTGCTAGTCGATTCAATCTTCGCTCACAGGTTGTGTTGGACATACGGGGCACCCCTGGGTGCCCATGATAAACTCACCAGTTGCATCTGTGTGATACCTGGTTCAATGGAGTTGTAGCCCACCGAATTTCTGACAGCCGCTATCAGATATGATTCATTATACCGGGTCACCACCTCGCAACGGACGCCGAGGAAAATGCTCTGAAAACCTCATAATTGGCTTCAGCGGCCGCAAGAAACATTCTACCGTCGGTTCCACTCAGAACTAGGACGGGCCGGCCGAATCACGATATCGCCCCAGAATCAACGAGAAACGGGCTGAAAGAGCTGAATCAACTCCGGCGGGGGACTATCGACCACGCCGACTCAGCCGTGAAACACCCCCGTTGAGCGAGTCATAATCGGGTTCAGTCTTGCGATTAGCAGGTGTGAAAGCGACGACGACGAACGACACGCCTCGAACGTCACACCCTGCCGGGAGCGGGTCGCTCTGTAACGATTGCTGTTCCACCGGGCACTAGCAAACTACCCGTTCCACGCTGACTGCGTCCTAGTTCACCCTCTCGCTCGTAGCTGGGAGTCTTCTTGCGGCCGTCAGCGCCGACTATGAAAACCACCCGCTCGAGCAGCATTCAGAATGGAGTCACAGAATGGCCACGAGAGCGTCCAGAGTAGCAGTTCGGGAGCGTTGCGGCGAATCGATGAGCACCGATTCTGAGCGGAACTCCAGCGGGCGGACCTAGCTGCGAGAGAGAGCGCCGAAGAAGACCGAATCCGCGAACAGTGGCTTCGAAGCAGTACTATTCAGGCAACTGTCCCTGGAGCCAGGAGACCGGATAGATCGCCGTACACCCGGGGGTATCGAGCCGGAACTGCTGGGGTGGAGTCGTCTCGGCATACGACTTCTCGATGCGGGGCTCGCCGTCGGCGGGAGCGCGAAGAACGTTGAGGAGGTCGTGGCCGTCGGACTGGGACATGACGATCCAAATCGCCTCCTCGACGCCGCAGGCGGCCATCTTATCGAAATCGGCGGGGGCAGCGCGATGCACGTCGTTGTTGATTCGCTCGGCTTCGACGGCGACGACGATCGAACCGTCGGCGTCGAGGCCGGCGACGTCCAGACGGCGCTGTTCGGACTCGGTGACAGCGTCGGCGATATCGTCGGGATCGCTCCCCATCGCGGCGGCTGCGGGGACAGTCGTGGTATCGTTGGCAGACGGTTCGTAGTACGGGACCACGTCGACGACTGGCGACTCCTCGTCGTCGAGGTACTCGGCCTCGAGATAGCGGCGGCCGACTTCGACGGCCAGGACGTGTTCGCTGGACTCTTCGAGATCACCCTTCCCGTGGCCGTACTCCACGCCGCGGCGGTAGTGTTCACCGATCTCGGACCGGCCGGCTGGTGTCACGGTGTACAGCCGGTGGGGATGGTCCGTATCGTGGGATAGCACGCCGGCGTCGAGGAGGTCCTGGATGGCCTCACTGTCGATATCGACGTACTCCTGCAGACGGAGCATCGAATCGGACAGCAAATCGTATTCGAGGGGATCGAATCGGAGCTGCTGGGCGTTGTACACCGCCTGCAGGAACAGGAGCTGGGTGTCAGACCACTCGGAAGCCTCGCGCTCGTCGGGCGTGAGCTTGAGCTGGATCGAGCAGATCGGAACATCGTCGCGATCGACGGCGTCAATCGACGAACAACAGGAAATCGCGCGCTTCATCCCCTCGATACCCGTATCGTATCGGTTGTCACAGCCCGTACAGCACAGCGCGTGGACCTCTCCGACGTACCGAACCGTCGGCGGGAGCCGGTTGGTCATCGGCAAGACGCTGTCGAGTCGGTCCAGCGTCGGCGTCGACGCCTCAGCATCCTCCTCGTCGGGGGTACTCGGCGTCCCGAGCGTCAGTCCAGAGTGCTCGCGTGTTCGTTCGGCGACCGAGCGTTCCAACTCGTCGACAGTCTCGTTCGTCACCGTCTCGCCAGAGCCCTCTGGATGGCCCGGTGGGAGGGGGAGAGATTCCACCCGAAACGGACGTGGTTCGGGCTCACCGAAGGCGGCCGGGAGCCGAGCGAGCCACTCACCGCGACGGATGGCACGGAGGACAGCACCAATCTCGTCAGCTGACAGGTCCGCGGTTGCAAGACGTTCGGCCAACCGGCGGTCGATGGGGACGTTCCCGATCACGTACGTCGAGACGTTGTTCAGCAGTTCCCGGTAGGCGTTCTCGTCAGCGGCCCGAAGTTGCTCGGGAAACTGCATCGCCAGCGTGATCGAACACCCGAAGCTTCGGGACTGGGCAAGCAGTTCCTGTAGGATATCTGAAGTAGCGACGGTCGCCGCTTCTTCGAGGTACACATTAACTAAGTTATATGAATCTGCGTCGGGAGATCGTTTCGCGCGTCGCCGAAGCGCGGTCCAGAGGTTCGAGAGAATGACGCGAGTCATCGCCTCGCGAGCCTCGCGTCGCAACCCACTCGTATCGAAGATGATGACGACGTCCTCGTCGAGATAGTCATCGAGGTCGAAGTGGGGGTCACCCTCCTCGGGAACGTGATTGAACACACGAGCGAGGCGGCGGTCCATCGGGATCTTTTCGATCCGATTCGCGACGCCCTGCATGATCTCGTCGAAGGAGCGGGCGCTGTTTGCGACGACGCCGGCGAGCATCCGTTCGAGGTCGTCATCGGAAACGGCGGGGGCAGACTGCCGTTCGTGCATCTGTCGGACTGCCGTATGGAGGTCTCGATGAGAGAACGCGTCGTCACCATTGACCGAGTCGAACAGCGCCTTGACCAGATAGCGGATGATATCGGGCGAGCGGACGGCCTGTTCGAAGCGGTCGGGACCCATGATTCCGGCGAGGATTTCGAGGTAGTGGTCGGCCGTCTCCTCGACGGCCGTGGTGCGGGCAACGCCCGCATCGAGGTCGTCGCGGATGTCGAAAAACGAGAACGCTGGCACGACCTTCGAACAGTCGAAATACAGGACGTTCTCGAGGGTTCCGTACATCGCGTAATGAGCGCGTAGATACGCTCTGACCATCCCGTCACCCTTTGGCTCGTTGATGATGGTCGCGCCCTCGGTGGCCGCATGGTTCCGACAGATGGCGTTCGTGGCACTCGTCGTCTTTCCGGAGCCGGTTTTACCGATCAAACCGATGTGGAGTGGCTGCAGTGACGGCGGAAGCGATATCGGGTCGTGATCGACCGTCCCATCCTGTGAGATTGGGTTACCGATCGGGAATCCTGGTCCTCGATACGTCTGAAGTTGTTCTGGCGGCGGCAGCGGGAGCGCCTTCCGCTCGCCCGGCGTCGTCGCGAGTCGTCGACGAGCTTCGGCCGGGAGTGCGCTCCCGTCGAGCAGACAGAAGCTTCCGAGTTCGCTCGCGTCGACAACGATACCCGGACTGGTGGGGGAGGTGAGTGGAAGGTAGCTGTCGAGGGATTCGTAGTCCGCGGGGTCGAAGTCCCGGTTAACTATTTTGTTCCTGAGTCTCTGTGCGTCTGTGTTTCTGCAGACCGTGCCACTAAGTTCGTAACAGGAGTGACTGACCTCCGTAAAGGCCGTTGCGAGGTCGTCGGCGACGTGTCTGTCTCGCTCGTCACACAGGACCGCCCGGATGTTGACCTCGAAGGAGCGTCTGGGGTTTCGCTCGTCGAGTTCGTCGAGGCGAGCGCGGTCTGCGACCGGAATCCGTACGTCGGAGTGGTCCAGCTCGGAGGGGCCGAGGAGTGCGCCGATGACCTGGCCGACCCAGGTTTCCTTTCCCTCTTCGAGAGCCTGTTTGTGCATATCCCGCTCGACCGTCCAGTCGGACTTGGGACGGACGAGGATCTGGAAGAGGGCTGGACCGTCTGTGGCTGCGAACGCCTCGACGACGCTCGCGAGCGGCGTTCGGACGTGGTCGCTCTCTTGGTGGAACGTTTCGAGTGGCGTGAGTCGCGTCTGCCAGTCTTTGCGGGTGTCTGGCTGGCCGTCGAAGCGAACGGCAGTCGGTGGCTGATCTGGGACGAGCGTCGGCGACCACTGCACCGTGCGGAACTCGTAGGTGTCGGGGAATATCGTTCGGAGGATGCGTTCCAGTGGCTCGTGTAGATCAGGAGTGTCGATCCCGAAATAATACTGGATGGTCTGAGTGTCCTCTTTGGGGGCGACGAGGTATATCTCGAGTGCTGGTGGTGGTTCCTGAAGGAGGGTCCAGCGTCTCGTTTCGATCTCCTGAGATTCGAGTTGGTGGAGGCGTTCGAACTGCGCCTCGACCGTTTGTGGATCGAGTGGTTCGTCGGTCGGTGTGACGCGGATGTATTTTCGGGTTTCGTCTACAGGGACTGGTAAATTATCTTGTGTTGTCATTGAAAATTACGTAGATGTAATCTCGTATAAATCTATGGAAAGAACGCGGAACTGCGGACGGAGTGGTGGTTTGTGTGTGAGATTCATTACGGGATCCAGGGTAGACAGACAGAAAGCCCCGGCTGGCTGCGCTCGGGGGACTCGCTGCGGTCCTCACTGCGTTGCGGTCCTTATGTCGTCCGCCGTCGCGCAGTCAGCCGCCCCTTTCAGTCCCGCCAATGTGGAATATGACAGTCATTCTGACACGTAGTTGATTCACTGCCACAAATCGACCGCGGAGATACACAGACCACTTATTGAAATGTCCTTCTAACCGGTTATTCGCTCTGTGATCGCGATAGACGTGCAATCTGTTCAAGAGACTCGCCTCGAGAGATGAACTCATGAACTTCTGTCCGGGTGTGAATTGACAGCTGACTCTTCCGAAGCCAGTATCCAGTCAACAGTAAAACACTACCAATGAGAAGAGTCAATATCGCAATTCCAGAGGCGGAGTTCCAATTAAATAGACTATACGCCAACGATGCAAGACCAGAGTAGAGATATGCTCTTGACCAAGTCGGTTCTTGATACTGAACAGTTGATATATCAGCCAGATTGATGGCAGTCATTGTTCGTTTTCCAGAAAACAAGATCCGTGTATCAGTGCAACCTATCTTTCCCGATTTACCGGAAAAGAATAGTGCGTGTGGATCCCCGTAAACAGGTGCTTCAGCACGTATCTCTTCGTCGGCATTGAGATATTCAGCTAACTCCATATCAAATAATTCCTCAGTGGAGGATAAAAACCGGTTTGTCAGCTTAGAGTCATCTCTACAGTACAAAATCACTCCTAAAACCAACACTAAAATAGGGAGCTGTGCCTGTGGTTGGGATGATTGTTACGCAACATGAGATTACAAGAAATCAGACACTCAGTACGGCTCCTTGACCACGGTCTTTCCATTTTCGTCAATCACGTATATCGTGTCCCCATTGTTATTCCAAATGGCCGCATCTGATCCCCAGTACAGTTCCGAGTCGGTTTCCGTGCCGCTCCCAGTGTACAGCGTCACTTTCGAACCTGGATCAAGTTCGAAGCCATCCGGGAACCGATAGGTGTGCTCGGCTTCGTCTTCAACGGTCCACCCGGACAGATCCAATGTCGATTCTCCCGTATTCTCGAAGACAACGTATTCGTCATTCTCGTTTTCGTGATCATTTCCAGACGCATCTTCGTGGATGTTCGCAACGATCAGCCCATCCCCGATCTGCTCGGGCGTCGGAGTCGGCTCTGGTGTCGGTTCAGGTGTCTGAGGTTCGAAATTCCAGACGCCGATCTCCTGAGCCCGTGCATTCGCTTCAGTCGAGGCAAATTGCGAGCGCTTACTGAACGCGGTGTCGTACAACCGCGCATAGCCTTGCTCAATCAGTGCGTGATTGAATAGGGTGCCGTCATCGTAGATATACACCAGTAATCGTCCGTAGCTTCCCCGTCTGTCTGCTTCCTCGTCAACGACGATCCGTATCTCTTCTCCTCGTTCGAGTTCTGTTCTGGCGAATTCACTCGCCTTGTGGCCCCAATCTCGAAGGTGATCACTCCCACGATCCGTGTCCGGAATCCCTTCCCACTCATCGGGGTCCGTCGTCGTGTGTACCTCTGGCGTATCGACGCCCAAGAGCCGTACTCTTTCCTCGTCTCCATCCTCATATCTTACATCGATGGTGTCACCATCGACGATCTCAACCACAGTGACTCGGAACTCAGTGCGCTCTTCTCGGTCCGGCGTTGGGGTTGGCTCCGGAGTCGGCGTCGGTGTCGGCTGTACCTCGGGGGTGGGGGTTGTCGTTGAGGTGAATGTACCAGTGACGACTGGAGTTTGGATTGGCTCTGGTGTCGGGCTCGCAGTCGGCGATCGTGATGCCGACTGTGTCACGACCGTTCGAGTCGGACTGTCTGGTGTTGGTGTCATCGTGTACCCTGGTGTAGCGGTCTCCAGAGTAGATTGACTGAAATTTGCAATAGTACCATTCCAGCTCGCGATGTCGTCGTGAAATACGATATCGAGATCGACGAGTTCGATACCCAGATACAGTTGGCCAGAATCAAATTGTGAAAGGGTTGTAGTGTCGAGATGGATTGTTTTTCTGTAATTCGGAGACCTACTAACATTCTCGCTTCTGGATACTTCGATATCGTTGATCCTGACAGTGAGAGTCGGTTCACCTGGATTGCCTTCTCCGTCGGCATTGGGAAGGCGCGTATCTGCACACACCCGAAGTGAGAATGAGACTACGTCACCACTGTCGTTTTCAGAGATATTGACTATCCGGGCATTGAGTTCTGAATCTGGATCAGCACTCACAGTTGACTCAACTGTCGCTGTTTCAGTTTCGGAGAGTGTCTCTGTCTCTGTAATCGGTGTATCCGAAGTCCCTGCACAGCCAGCGAGGATCGACAAGAGAACGATCCACACCACCACGATGATGCGCCCCGTTGCCATGCCGAACCAAGCAGTCCCAGCACAGAAAGTATAGCAGACCGTTTTCTATGGAAGGAGAGCGCTACCGTTCGAGTAACTGTGGCTTTTTCAGGGTAGAGGAGGATGTCGTCGCTGCCCGCCACATGTTCATGACTGGTATCGCTGGAAACTGTGGTCTGTCCGAAGTGCAGGTGGATTAGCAATTACTGGCAATTAGGCTCTCCTTCTCATCGATCAACAATCTCACCGTCGCCAACTGCCAGTTCGGACTCCAGTTCTGCCAGCAGCTCCGTCCCCTCGTCGTGGAGTTCGTTCGCGCGTTCGAGCGAGACGTCTCCCGCTTCGAGTTGGTCGATGATCATTTCGAGTCGGTCCGTCTTCTCGGAGATGGTGTCGTCCTTCATAAGTTGATCAGGATGAACAGCCCCAACGCAACGACGAACAACGCCAGAACGAGCAGCACCACGATGAAATGGCGTCGTTGTTGGCGATACCGTTCGGCGTCCTGTTCACGCTTTCGTTGCTGTGCGTACTGTGTTCGGGCGCGGTCCAGTCGATTCTCTAGAGAGGTCAGTTCGTCGCGAACGTGCGTTTCGTACGATCGGTTCAGATCTGTTTCGAACGCCCTCAATGTCGAGTCGAATGTTTGCGCGTACCTTCGGGTCAGTCGGTCATGTGTTTCCTCGAGCATCTCTTGGACGGTATCGGTGTACGTACGGTCCAGTCTGTCGCTGAGCGCGTCTAGTTCGTCTTCCAGGGCCGCTTTCTCCGTGACGATTAATCCGACCTCTGTCGGCGTCATCACTCGCCGATCAGCTACCTCTCCAGCCAGTGTCTGGTCGTTATCGTGGCCGACGCCGACCACGATCGGTGTCTCTGTCCTGTGGATGACGCGACAGAGTGGCGTCTCGTTGAATACGCGGAGATGTTTGTCTGCCCCACCGCCGCGAGTAAGGACGATGACGTCGATCAGCGGGTCGTCATCTAATTCGCTTATCGCACCCATGATCGAGAGCATCGCATCGTCACCCTGAACGGTGGCGTTCTGGACGACGATGTCCACGTCGGGATAGCGGTCGTGGATGCTGGTGATCGCATCGGTTCTGGCGTCGCTCGTTGCACTCGTGACGATGCCAATTCGTTCGGGCAGCTCCGGAAGCGATTTCTTGGCCGCAGGATCGAGCAGGCCGTCGGTTTCGAGCAGATGGCGGTTCTGTTCGTAGATTCGCTGGTACGTTCCTTCACCGACTTCCACCACGTCATCAACGATGATCGAGACGTTGCCTCCGTCTTCGTAGTACGAAAGCGAACCTTTCACAGCGACTTGCGTTCCGTCCTCGATAGCGAGACCCAGTTGCTTGCGACGGTAGCTGAAGATCACGCAGTGGATGGTCGAGTCTTCGTGAACCAGATCGAAGTGGACGTGGTCGTTCGATGAGACACCGGCATCAGAAACGTCACCGACGACGTAGTCGAATCTGAGCTGTTCTGCGTCCTCAAGCAGGGAACCGATATCGGCGTTCAGCGTGTCGACGTACGTGACCCGCTCTGCTTCGAGCGCCTCCTGTAATGTCTCGATCGGCACAGCTTCGCTCGGCTCCGACTCCATTCGACCATCTGTTGCGTGGACGCGTACTTAATCAGTGGTGGTCTTGAGTAGTTCGATTCACCAATCCGATTATCGAACCCGACATCATTCTTTCCGAGATTTCTCTCTAGATATCGAGACGAAGGCACCAATTGTACAGATATCGCCGTTATAGCAATCGAAACTGAGCTATACAGACAATTTGAGCGGAGGAAGAAATATATTTCAGCAGATGGTTATTTTTTGGAGGGTTAAAATGAGCACACTTCCCAAAATTTGAAATCACTTCTAACTAAATAATGGTAAGATGACTAAAGAATCAGGAAAGGATGATAATGAAAATGATATTTCCAAATCGGAGGCTCTCATCGAGATCTATGAAGAGTACCAGCAGATATCGAAAGGTAAGGAGTTCACCGGTGACGGAACATGGACGGAAGACAAAGTCATCTGTGCCATCGTTACCGCGACATCAGAAATAGTTGCTTTGAGCAAAGCCGCTGCTGCATTCGGTTGCCGGGATGACCGACCAGAAACACTCTGGGATTACGAACGGACCGAAAGCTTCGAAATAATCAGCGAGTTCAAAACACCGCCGAGAGTGGTCGCAAATTCCGCATGGGAGGATCTTCCGCCAGTCGCGAAGGCTGGCGATGACGGCTACGATGACGTTGTTGTTCAGATGCGCTCAGTCTGTTCTTTCGAGGACAACAAGTCGATAGTATACGATGAATGGGGAACGCAAATCACCTCGGCAGATGCGTTAGAAGAGGCGACGACGGTAGGCACTGACCCAGTGTGGATCGTCATCGGAGTGTCGCTTGAACCAACAGCTGTTGGGAAGGGATTCGACGAGTACATCGGCTCGACTGCAAGAATTCACTGTCACACCTGTCGACTGGAATCCGCTGAATGTGTCAATATTATTCTCCCTGAGGAGATGGACGACCACGTGGGAATATGGATCTGCGAGGAGTGTGGCGGTCGAATATCTGGACCGACTCCACAGAAAGCGCTCCGACAAGATGCATTGAGTTTTGATTGAGTGAACATAGGCCGATTTGACCGCATCCCCTCTCCCCACTCCGATCCCCGCTATACGCGTGTGCAATGTCCGAGATCCATGAATATGCGGTTGTCAGGTGGGTAGCAAGCGCAGTCACAGCACTGCAAAACGTGGTGACTGCCGCTGCCTGTGGCGGAAGACAACCGAACAAATTCAGGAGTGTGAGACATTGGAGAAAGGTGGCGGTTGCTGATCGGCCAAGTTGCAGTTTTTTAGGCACACTGTGCGAGCCTTCTGAATATCGTTCTCGTAGCGATTGGCTTGGAGAACGGTTGAGTGAAGCCGGCTGGTCCCTGCGACCAGAGAAAAGTATTCAAGTGAATGTAACTGGGGTACAATAGGTAGTACCCGTATCTGCAATGAGTGAATCGCCAGGACAGTGGCCGGAAGACGTCGCGATCCGATTCTATGCCGAGAGCTCTGTCTCGCTTCCCGGGATGGGTGACCAGCCTGAATCGTGTGGCGCGTACTATCCGTCGAAATTTTGCACCGATTGTGGCAATCCACACTTCGAGCAGTCAACCTGTGAGACGCGGACCTGTCCGTTCTGCTGGAGTGCGTGGCGACGCCGACGTGCTGAGCAGATCACCGTCCGACTTGGCGCAGCACGAGCGACTGCAGACCCGGGATTGGATAAACGAGCGGTTCACGTGGTCGTCTCACCACCCACTGGATCGATCAAATCTCTGGTCGATATCCAGCGTGGATATCGTGAGACCTACGAATTGGCACGGGCGAAAGGCATCCGTGGCGGTGTTGCCATCTTCCATGGCTTCCGTGTGGCTGACGCCGCAAAGGATGCATACGACGCAGCGGTCAAATCGGGAGAGTGGCTGCCCGAACGGGACGGAAAACTCTGGCGATGGGTTCGCCAACAGGACGCATCCTGGCGCGACTTAACCTACTGGAGCCCGCACTATCACCTCATCGGCCTCGCTCGTGACGTTGGCTGGAGCGACGCCGACGAACAAGAGGGATGGATTCTCCGACGAATACGCAGTCTCGACCGGTTCTCGCCGAATATCGATTCGGGCTACGAGGACATGATCGGGCTGTCGATGTACTTGCTCTCGCACTCGACTTTCGAGACCACAGCAAGCAAACACAGCATCAGATGGTTCGGAGAGCTGTCGACAAATCAGTTCTCACCCGAAAGCGAACTTGACGCAGGCCTGTACGACCTCATCGCCACTCGGGCACGAGAGCTCGCTGGCACAGCCCAAGGCACCGAGAGTGATACTGGTGGTAGTGGGCCAAACGAGGAACAGTCGGAATGCTGTACAGAGGGCTGTTCAGGCGACTTTGCACCGATCTGGGAAGCAGGTGCTGCCCTCTCGGACCCGCGGTTCTGTGACAGTATTGCGTCGGAGACGGAATCGCTTCTCAACGCCGCCTTTCAGTGGGCCATCGGAGATAGACCACCACCAGATGACCAATTATTTCCGAAGACCCGGACGGAAGCCCGCGAAATCCTACGGGAGTTAGCCGCTGGAACGTGAGTAGTTCGAGTCAGAGTCGATCACTGTACCATGCCACTCGTTCACCGATAGCGAGGCCCTCAGTCGGAATCGCAACATCGGCATCTGGAAAATCTTCAAGCAATAGAAGCAATTCCTCGTAGTATGCTTTCCCAGCATGGAAAACGAGCGTTTCGTCTCCACGCAGAACACCCATCTCTTGCATCTGGTCGACCGCTTCAGAAGCCCACTCACGTCGTTTGGCCACACTGGCGGAGGTCAGCGTCTTCTCGTACGGTTCGATCAGGTCGCCGTCTGGATCGAGAAGGCCGTGTTTCGCCGAGAGAATCCACCACTCGTCGTGTTCGCGCTCTGCATACGCTCGCATCTTCTCGAAATACGTCGACGTGTAGAGGTCTCTCGGCCGAGCGGGTTGATCACGCTTGGTTTTCACACAACTGACGAGACCGATTTCGCGTCTATGGCTGGTTGTCCTGTGCTAGCGTAGTCACATCTCAACAGTAAATTGTTCGGCCAGCTCAGCGGCAGGATCAGGGTCAATTCCGACGGATGTGACGTGCTCGACGAGCGCGGTTCGGGCAGCCCCGCTATCCGGTTCGTGGATCCCGATAATCTGGCCAGCTTGCCAGACGACCGAGTCGATACGGAGGAGCGAGACAGGCCGATTCAGCTGGTCGCTCACGGGATTCAGAGTCGAACTCGGCCGTCTCGAAGGCCCCTTGCAGCTGTGCGAGCAGTGTAGCCTTGGTGAGTCCGCTACGTACTGGACAAACGGTCTCAAGAAGCATCCCGTGGACAAGTGACGCGTGGCCGAGTGTGGCTCACATCGTACACACGAAAACGGCTAAGTGCGCTGGCTCACAATGTACACATCATGAGCACCGATAAGAAGCGCGTGCAGTTTCGGGCCCCCGATCGACTCATCGACCGGGCCGACGCACTGGCCGCAGTCCTCGGGGAAGACCGAACAGACGTCCTCGTGACCGCGCTTCGGGAGTACCTCCAAGACGCCGCTCACGACGACGCACTCGTCCAGGAGATCGCCGCCGCCTATTACGACGACGAGATCACCTTCGATCAACTCAAAGCACTCGTCGGCGCCGAGGAGGCGGCAAACCTCCGAGTGTTGAAACAGCAGTTGGACGAGGACTTCATCGACGAGGTAGCCGACGCATAGATGTCGCGGTGTATCGCAGACGCCTCAGCCCTCGTGAGTCTCGGGATCGTTACTGACGACGACCCCGATCCACTCGCACTCTGTCTCTCCCGATACGAGGTCGTCGTCCCAACTGCGGTCATCGATGAACTCCAAGAGATCGCCTCCTACGATGACGTCCATGGCCACGCCGCGTCCGCCGTCCTCGACCGGGTGGATGCATTCACGACACAGTCGGTGGACCTCGATGCCGAGTTTCCGCTCGATGACGGTGAAAACGCGGCGGTCACGCTCGCGAACGATCTCGATGCTGCGCTCTTCCTCTGTGACGAGTTCAACCAACTTGGCTTGATCCACGCCTCACTCGCGGATACCCGACTCGTCACGACACCGACACTGCTCTCGGTTCTCGTTCGAACCGAACACCTATCGGCTGCCGATGCGCGGCTGCTCCTCGATGAGATTAGTGACGCCCGTAGCTGGGGAGCAAACAGCTATGTGCAACGAGCTCGCTCGTTGCTCGAGGAGCCCTGACACCGATATAGATACCTCCGACGAAGGGATGAACAAGACCATTCGAGATGCAGGGTACCATCCCGATCAGATTGTAGTGACGCCCTCGGACTCTGTGACTCCAGATGTGGAAAGCCCGAGCAAAGATATCTTCATTACCCCGGATGGCACGGAACTCAGTGCTGAAGAAGCAGAGCGGAGTAATTTCGATCCCATCACCGGCGCGGATTTGAGTGGTGTGGAACTCCAGTCGCAGTTTGCTCTTGCCGAGATGTCAAGGGCCGATCGGGATGCATACTTCAATGAAGATGCGGAGTACAAAATCGGCGAATAGCGGAGTAACGCTACGGAATTTTCGATCTGCTACTCATATAGAAATCTGAAACGCTACAGTCCCAACATCGACCGAACCCGTTCTAGCAGTCCACCCTGCAGGTCGAAGATCTGTGCCATTTCCTCGTCAGTCAACTCGAAGTCGAAGATCGAGAGGTTTGATTCCAGATGGGCATGGCTGGCTGCCTTCGGTATCGCAGCGACCTGTTGTTGCTGAACGAGCCAGCGAAGCGCCACCTGTGCTGGTGACTTCTCGTATCGGTCTCCAATCGTCGCTAATGTGGTGTCGTCGTTGACGCGACCTTTGGCCAGCGGACTGTACGCCGTGAGCATGATGTCGTGGTCGATGCAGTATTCGAGCACGTCAGACTGGTCTGTATATGGATTGTACTCGACCTGGTTCGTACAGATCGGTGTCTCAGAGGCTTCGCGTGCGTTTGCAAGCTGCTCCACCGAAAAGTTGCTCACGCCGATGTGTCGAACCACTCCATCGCTCTGGAGTTCGTTCATTGCTCTTATCGTCTCCTCGATGGGGACAGATCGACTCGGCCAGTGGATCAGGAGGAGATCAATCGTCTCAATGCCGAGTTTCTCGCGGCACGCTCTGACGGACTGTTTGGTCTCCTCGTAGCCGAGGTTCGTTCGCCAGACCTTGGTCGTGATGAACAGGTCGTCGCTACTGACAGCCGTGTTTGCGAGCGCCTGGCCGATCGCAGCCTGATTCTCGTAGTACTCGGCCGTATCGATGTGGCGATAGCCCATTTCCAGTGCCTGAGCCACCGTCTCGGTGCAGGTCTGGCCGCGCAGACGATAGGTCCCTAATCCGAGTGCCGGAACTTGCGTCTGACCCGTGCTGACGTATTCCATGATTGGGTTTGGATCGATTCGAAGAAAGCTCCTGTGCCGACGAGCGTGTCAGCTCCACTGGGATCGTATCCCAACTGGTTTTCCGCTGGTCGCCATAGATTGTGAGAGATGCGTGTTGGCTTGGCGCAGTTGAAACGGCCATTACTCTATCTGATGGCGATCTTGTACGTCGTCGCGGGGACCTTGCATTTCGTCGTGCCGGAGCTGTACGTCCAGATCATGCCGCCGATTTTACCAGCGCCGCTTGCGCTGGTGTATCTCTCGGGCATCGCCGAGGTCGTCGTGGGACTCGGCCTGTTGGTACCACGGACGCGTTCGTACGCCGCATGGGCGACAATCGCGTTGCTCATCGCGATCTTTCCTGCAAACGTCTATATGGCCGTTTCCATGGTCACCATCGAAGGAGCACCCGGTAGCGGTGATCCCTCTGTGCTGGCCCGCTGGGCTCGGTTGCCGCTTCAGGGCGTGTTGATTCTCTGGGCGTACTGGTACACCGACTGAGCGTGCAACCGGTTCCGAATGACGGACTGGACTCGGCTTCGGTGGTCGATGACTCCGCTGATCAGTGTTCATTGCTCGCCCTCGATATAATAGTTGATAACCTTATAACTATATTACAATAGATTGTGTCACTATGTGACACACCCTGGCTCGAGGGCGGCCAAGGGTGTAAGACTATGACACGCGAAAAACGACTATTCCGACGACGAGCGGTTCTGCAAACAATTAGTGGTGCCGTCGTGGCGGGTGCTGCATACACGGGTGTCGCAGGGGCGAGCAATCACTGTGATTGGACTGTAAGTAGCGGGGATTCAATCCAGTCTGTGATAGCTGGTGCGAGCAGTGGCGAAACGATCTGTGTCGAGCCAGGTACGTACGCCGAGGATGTCACGGTCAATAACGAGCTCACTCTTGAGGGGCCCAATAGTGGGATCCCTGGTGATGGGAGTCGTGGCGACGAGGCAACTATCGAAGGCCGAGTGATTCTCACGGCTGATGGGGCCGAGCTAGACGGGTTCGATGTTTCACCACCAGCAACTGAGAGTAATCAGACATCCGAGGCCGTCAGGGCCAGCAATACACCGAACGACATTGTCATTGCGAACAACGTTGTTCGGGATTTCGAGCGAGATGATCCTGACGGCGGGTTTTACGGTGTAGATGGGATCAATATTTTCGGCGGTGATGCGAACGAAGCCATCGAGAATGCCACTGTCCGTCAGAACAAAGTCCAGAACGTGCGGAACGAAGATCTGGCTGGAGCCGCCGGAATCAGTATCCAGGGCAACGTTAGCGATGCCGATATTGCGGACAACGTTGTGACAGACATCGCAGAAGAGGTGACAGCCTACGGCTTTGGTGTCGTGATTCGAGGGACCGGGAATCACAACGAAGTTCCAGAAGACGTTGCTGTGGTTGGCAACGAACTGACTGACGTCTTGTCGGATCCATCGTCACCGTACGATGGCGTCGGGTTCGAAGTGGAAGCCGACGGGAGCGGGTTCGAGGCCAGTGAGAACATAATCGAGAGCAATAATCTGGGTATCGAAGTCAAAGTGGCTGCCGATGAGACGGTCATCGATTTCAACGATATTGTCGACAACACACGTCGAGGTGCTCTCAATGTCGATAATACGACGGTAGATGCGACAGATAACTGGTGGGGCCATGCGAGCGGGCCTGGTGGCCCGGACGGGCGGCGCAACCCAGCCGGGAGAGAAGTCGGGAAGGGTGACGATATCGAGGGAGATTTCGACTTTCGACCGTGGCTCAGACGGTCGATCAATAGCCCATCACGCTGAGTCGGCCATCGGTTTGGGGTGGTTGATTGATGTCTCCGTGGTTTGTGACCGCTCTCTCTTTTCTGTGTGGCGGAGTCGTCTATGGCCCGCCGCGCGCGCCGCGTGCCGCCCTCCGCGTGCTCACGGTTCGCATCGCTCACCGTTCGCAGCGAGCCGTTCCCTGCTCGCGGGTCGTGCCTCCCCGCTCGCAGTCGGTCACGACTCTCGGCGCTCGCGACCGACCATTCCGGGCATGCGGCGAGCAAGCTCGCCGTTCCGGGCTGAAGTGAATCTGGTCTCGACGCCAGCGGGTTAGCCGGTCGGTTGCGCCCCTCGCGGGCTGTCGCGTTCCAGTGCTTGGTGCCGACTGTGCCGTCGCGCGCCACAGTGCGGCGCGCGTGCTCGTCGACAGTCGCACTGGACACGGTCCCGCAGTCCGGGCCGGACGCGAACAGGCTAACTCCGCTGGACGCTCGCTCCGGGCGGGTCCACGCGCGCGGCTGGCTGTGTGATCTCACTGTGGCGCTCTCGCTCGCGCCCACTGGGCGCTCGCGAAGGCGCGAGCGAGAGCGCAGGCGTGACTGGTCGGTCGGTGTCCGTGGAAAACCCCGTGCTGTAACACGGGGTGTCGGGCGCGTGAGCGCCTTCAGGATTCTGGTGAATCCAATGTCAGGTAAGAACGTAATTCGTAATAAGCGTACGGTAGAGCAGTGGCAAGAAGACAAACGGCGTGGCTGGGTGGTCGACGAGACGCCCGAGTTGCGGCGGTCGGTCGAACAGGAGATCCAGGGGAAGGTGGATACGAACCACCCGGATAGTTGCCGGGCGAGCATGACCCTGGAACAGGAAGAGAAGGCAATCGCACGGGATATCGAGATTGCACGAACCCGAGCGAGGGTCGGCGAGCAGATTCGAGAGCGGGAGCGACAGACGCGACTGACGGTGGAAGCATCGGGACGGCAAACCCGACGGCGGTTCGACAAGCGCGCAGCGAGCGTGGACGGCTGGAGGGATCCAGACCGGGCGGACCCTCGGACAATGCTGTCACAGGAGGATGTCGCGGCGGTCAACGAGCAGGCGGCGCGGTTGGCCCGGAAACACGACGGCTGGACGCGGGCGGCAGTGAGTCGGCGGCTGGCCGAGCGGCTAGTTGACGGCCGTACAATGACCGATGCGGTCGTCGACGTGTACGAGGAACTCGAAACGGCGGCTGGGACAGTGGTTCCAATCGCGAAGGTCGGCGAGGTCAATCGCAGCGAAGTGTGTATTTCCGGGCGTGTCGAGACGTGGTGGACTCCTTCTCATCCACGGATAGCTCAGGTAGGACTCATCGGCGACGAGAGCGGCCGGACGCGACTGACGATCTGGGAGGCGTCGAATGCACCCTGGATCGAGGAAGGCGAACAGGTGCATATCCACGGCGCGGCAGTGAGCTGGTACGAGGGCCGCGCCTCTCTGGCCGTCACTGGTTGGTCGACCATTCACTTCCCCGAGCGCGGTCGGTGGTGGGAGTAGCGGGCTGAGGCGGCCTTCTTTTTTTCTCTGCCAGACCGGCCCAGACCCCGCCTCCCCACCCACCGCTCCGTGCTCGCTACGCTGCGCGCGCAGCCACGACCTTGTTGACTCATTACGAGATTATGACTCCAAACCATCAGCCAACCATTTCAAATCCGGCAGGGCCCATCCCGCTTCTGCCCGTTTCATGACCGAAACAGTTCGGCAGCATCAGGTACACGAGCG
>NZ_WRXL01000014.1 GCF_010119195.1 Haloarcula salina | reverse complement strand
GCGAAGATCGTCTGCACGCTCGGGCCCGCGTCGGACTCGATCGACGACATCGCGTCGCTGGCCAAAGCGGGGATGTCCGTGGCGCGACTCAACGCCAGCCACGGCTCGCCCGAGCACCGCCGCGAGATGATCGACCGCATCCGCGAGGTCGACGCGGCCGTCGACGAACCGGTCGCGGCGATGCTCGACATGCCCGGCCCCGAGGTCCGCACGGCAGACATCGACGAACCGATCCGCCTCGAAGAGGGGGCGACGGTTCGCTACGTCGTCGGCGACGACGCAACGCCGGAAGAGGTCGGGCTCTCCCAGTCGATCGAGGCCGTCGAACCCGGCGACCGCGTGTTGCTCGACGACGGCCGCATCGAGACCACCGTCGAGCGCGTCGACGGCCAGACGGTCTACGCGACCGTCGAGAACGGCGGCGAACTCGCCGCACGAAAGGGGGTAAACGTCCCCGGCGTGGAACTCGATCTGCCGACCATCACGGCGAAGGACCGCAAAGAGATCGAGGTCGCCGCCGAGAAGGAACCGGACTTCGTGGCCGCTTCCTTCGTCCGCTCGGGCGAGGACATCTACGAGATCAACCAGGCGCTCGAAGAGCACGGCGTCGACATCCCCATCATCGCCAAGATCGAGCGCGCGGGGGCCGTCGAGAACCTCGACTCCATCATCGACGAGGCCTACGGCGTGATGGTCGCCCGCGGCGACCTCGGCGTCGAGTGTCCGCTCGAAGACGTGCCCATCATTCAGAAGCGCATCATCCGCCGGTGTCACGAGGCGGGCGTCCCCGTCATCACGGCGACCGAGATGCTCGACTCGATGGTCCACTCCCGGCGGCCGACCCGCGCGGAGGCCTCGGACGTGGCCAACGCCGTCCTCGACGGGACGGACGCGGTCATGCTCTCGGGCGAGACGGCCATCGGCGACCACCCGCCCCGCGTGGTCGAGACGATGGACCGCATCATCCGCGACGTGGAGTCGAGCGAGGAGTACGCCGAGTCCCGTGAACAGCGCGTCCCCAACGCGGGCGACACGCGCACGGACGCGCTCGCCCGCTCGGGACGCTTCCTCGCCCGAGACATCGGCGCGTCGGCGGTCGTCGCCGCGTCCGAGTCCGGTTACACCGCGCTCAAATCGGCGAAGTACCGCCCGTCGATTCCCATTGTCGCGTCGACGCCGAGCGAGCGGGTCCGTCGGCGGCTCGCGCTCTCCTGGGGCATCACGCCGGTGACGACGAGCTACACCACCGAAGGGGCCGACGCGATCATCCAGACGGCGGTGCAGGCGGCGCTCGACACCGAGGCCGCCGACAGCGGCGACACGGTGGTCGTCCTGTCGGGGATGATGACGGAACTGGAGGGGATGAACACGGCGAACATGCTGAAAGTCCACGTGGCCGCGGAGACTATCGCCAGCGGGCGCTCGATCGTCGACGGGCTGGTGACGGGACCGATCCACCGGCTGTCGGCGAGCGCCGACCGGGAGGCTGGCGACCTCTCGACGGTTCCCGATGGGGCGATCGTGGTCGTGCCGGACGGGTTCGACGGCGAGTTCGTGGGTGACGCGAGCCGCATCGGCGGGATCATCGACGCCCACGAGGGCGTGACGAGCTACGCGGCCATCGTGGCCCGGGAGCTGTCGATCCCGATGATATCGAACGCGGCGCTGCCCGACGGGACGTCCACCGGATCGACCGTGACGCTGGACGCCGAACGGGGCGTCGTCTACGAGGAGGCCGTCGGCCGCGAGGACATCTCGGCCGCCGATCGGGAGC
>NZ_WRXL01000013.1 GCF_010119195.1 Haloarcula salina | reverse complement strand
GCCAGCGGCTCGTCCATCAGGAACACGTCCGGTTCGCGCACGATCGCGCGGGCGATGGCGACGCGCTGGCGCTGCCCGCCCGACATCTCCTCGGGCATCCGTTCGAGCATCCCCTCTAACTGGACGATGTCCGCGGCCCGCTCGACCCGGCGGTCGATCTCGTCTTGCGGGTAGTCCCGCAGGCGGAGGCCAAAGGAGATGTTGTCGTAGACGTCCATGTGCGGGAACAGCGCGATGTTCTGGAACACCATCGCGATGCCGCGGTCCTTCGGCGGGAGGTTCGTCACCTCGCGGTCGCCGATGTAGATCTCACCTTCCGTCGGAATCGTCAGCCCGGCGATGGTCTCCATCGTCGTCGACTTCCCGCAGCCCGACGGCCCGACGAAGCAGATGAACTCGCCGTGGGCGATGTCCAGGTTCATGTCGTCGACCGCGGTGACCACGTCACCCTGGTCGTCGTAGCGTTTCGTCACGTGTTCGAGTCGTACTCGTGCCATTGTGTTACTCCTTGAGTGCTCCTGAGGTCAGTCCGCTGACGATGCGTTCCTGGGCGACGACCACGAGAATGACGACGGGGAGGACCCCGATGATGCTCGCGGCCGCCATGAGGTTGTACTGGGTCGTGTACTGGGTCTGGTAGCTGAGGATCCCGCCGACGATGGGCGACCACTTCGTGGCCTCCGGCGAGGTCGCCATGATCGAACTGAAGAAGTACTCGTTGTACACGGCGATGAACGTCAGCACGGAGGCGGTCGCCACGCCGGGCGCGGACAGCGGCATGATGACCCGGAACAGCGCGCCCAGTCGCGTCGTCCCCTCGACCCGCGCGGCGTCCTCCAAGCCGTCTGGGATCTGGCCGTAGAACGTCGTCAGGATGAAGATCGACAGCGGCATGAACAGCGCGCTGAACGGCAGCACCATCGATCCCGGGGTGTTCAGGAGCCGCGGCGGCGTGAACAGCGGGATGTTCGTGAACGGAATCGTTATCGGGGCGTTGCCGGCGAACGCCTGAAACAGCGGGATGACGAACGCGGCCGGCGGGAAGTAGCTGATCGCGAGGATCGCGAGCATCAACAGCGCGCGACCGGGGAAGCGGAGGCGCCCGAACACGTAGCCGGCGAGGCTTGCGACGAACAGGACGATGACCGTCGTGGTGATCGCCAGCGCGAAACTGTTCAGCATGAACAGGTGGAACGGAACCTCGATGAAGACGTTGACGAACGCGCCCGGATTGAACCCCTTGGGGACGGGCAACGGGAACGTCCCGCTGACGCCGAAGAGGTTCACCGTCGGGAGGAAACTCCCCGCGAGCAGGTTCCCCTCGGGCGTCACCGCCAGGACGACGAGCCAGTAGAACGGGAACAGCGTCGTCACGAGGAAGAAAATCATCGCCGCGTAGAACAGCGCCCGATACACCTTCTCCGGGTCCCGAATCGCGCTCTGTGTCCAGCGCTGGAGCGGGCCGTCGCTCGATTGGTCTTCGTTGGTAGTTGCCATGTCAGATCGCGTCCTCCCCCTGCCACAGGATGAGCCCCATGACGACGGTGCCGATGATCGCGGCCGTCACGAACGCGATGGCCGCCGACGTCCCTTCACGGGTGTTGAACGTCGCGACGACCATGCACGACAGCGACGGCACGACGGCGCAACTCGACACCGTGTCGATAATACCGTACACACGCATCGCCTGCACGGAGCGGAACAGGACCGCGACCCCGATGGTCGGTAGGATGAGCGGGAGCGTGATGAGCTTGAACTGCTGCCACTTGGTAGCGCCGGCGACCTTCGCCACGTCGTAGAGCCCGCGGTCGATGCTCTGAAGGCCGGCGAGGATGAGCAGCGCCATGAACGCCGAGGTCTTCCAGATGTCGGCCACGATGATGATGAACGTCGCGCTCGGCGTGTCGTTGAGCGTGTTCGTGGGAGCCAGTAGCCCGAGGTCGGCCAGCGGGGGCGTCAGGAACCCGACGTTCGAGTTGAACATCAGGAAGAAGATCATCCCCTGAATGACGATGGGCACCGCCCACGGGATGATGATGGCCGCGCGGACCCACCGCCGGCCGTAGAAGTCCTGGTCCAGGATGAGCGC
>NZ_WRXL01000012.1 GCF_010119195.1 Haloarcula salina | reverse complement strand
CCGAACCGTGCCCCTTAAGTGTGGGACGGCGATGGGATATGGTACGACGACAGATGCACCAAGCCGGGTCAAACCGCGCTTGGGAAGGGTCGACACGCCCACCACTCCCACCTTGGGGGCGTGTATGAAACCGTGTGTACGTGCGATCCAGGCGTCCACTGGACTCGTTCAGTTTAACGAGTCACAATGACGTTGGCTACTATGCCAGCTGGTGGATTGCTCGGCTCAGGCGCTGATGAAGGACGTGCCAAGCTGCGATAAGCCATGGGGAGCCGCACGGAGGCTAAGAACCATGGATTTCCGAATGAGAATCTCCTCTGCAATTGCTTCGCGCAATGAGGAACCCCGAGAACTGAAACATCTCAGTATCGGGCGGAACAGAAAACGCAACGTGATGTCGTCAGTAACCGCGAGTGAACGCGATACAGCCCAAACCGAAGCCCTCACGGGCAATGTGGTGTCAGGGCTACCTCTCATCAGCCGACCGTCTCGACGAAGTCTCTTGGAACAGAGCGTGATACAGGGCGACAACCCCGTACTCGAGACCAGTACGCTGTGCGGTAGTTCCAGAGTAGCGGGGGTTGGATATCCCTCGCGAATGTCGCAGGCATCGACTGCGAAGGCTAAATACGACCTGAGACCGATAGCGAACAAGTAGTGTGAACGAACGCTGCAAAGTACCCTCAGAAGGGAGGCGAAATAGAGCATGAACTCAGCTGGCGATCGAGCGATAGGGCATACAAGGTCCCCTGACGAATGACCGAGACGCGAGTCTCCAGTAAGACTCACGGGAAGCCGATGTTCTATCGTACGTTTTGAAAAACGAGCCAGGGAGTGTGTCTATATGGCAAGTCTAACCGGAGTATCCGGGGAGGCACAGGGAAACCGACATGGCCGCAGGGCTTTGCCCGAGGGCCGCCGTGTTCAAGCGCGGGGAGCCATGTGGACACGACCCGAATCCGGACGATCTACGCATGGACAAGGTGAAGCGTGCCGAAAGGCACGTGGAAGCCTGTTAGAGTTGGTGTCCTACAATACCCTCTCGTGATCTATGTGTAGGGGTGAAAGGCCCATCGAGTCCGGCAACAGCTGGTTCCAATCGAAACATGTCGAAGCATGACCTCCGCCGAGGTAGTCTGTGAGGTAGAGCGACCGATTGGTGTGACCGCCTCCGAGAGGAGTCGGCACACCTGTCAAACTCCAAACTTACAGACGCCGTTCGACGCGGGGATTCCGGTGCGCGGGGTAAGCCTGTGTACCAGGAGGGGAACAACCCAGAGATAGGTTAAGGTCCCCAAGTGTGGATTAAGTGTAATCCTCTGAAGGTGGTCTCGAGCCCTAGACAGCCGGGAGGTGAGCTTAGAAGCAGCTACCCTCTAAGAAAAGCGTAACAGCTTACCGGCCGAGGTTTGAGGCGCCCAAAATGATCGGGACTCAAATCCACCACCGAGACCTGTCCGCACCCATCACAGGGTGATCGAGTAGATTGGCGCTCTCATTGGATGGAAGCAGGGGTGAGAACTCCTGTGGACCGATGAGTGACGAAAATCCTGGCCATAGTAGCAGCGATAGTCGGGTGAGAACCCCGACGGCCTAATGGATAAGGGTTCCTCAGCACTGCTGATCAGCTGAGGGTTAGCCGGTCCTAAGTCTCACCGCAACTCGACTGAGACAAAATGGGAAACGGGTTAATATTCCCGTGCCACCACACAGTGAAACTGACGCCCTGGGGTCGATCACGCCGGGCCTTCGCCCGGTCGAATCGTCAAACTCCGTGGAAGCCGTAATGGCAAGAAGCGGACGAACGGCGAGATAGGGAAACGTGATTCAACCTGGGGCCCGTGAAAAGGGAGTGTGGTGTCCGTACCGAGAACCGACACAGGTGTCCATGGCGGCGAAAGCCAAGGCCTGTCGGGAGCAACCGACGTTAGGGAATTCGGCAAGTTAGTCCCGTACGTTCGCAATAAGGGATGCCTGCTCCGGAACGGAGCAGGTCGCAGTGACTCGGAAGCTCGGACTGTCTAGTAACAACATAGGTGACCGCAAATCCGCAAGGACTCGTACGGTCACTGAATCCTGCCCAGTGCAGGTATCTGAACACCTCGTACAAGAGGACGAAGGACCTGTCAACGGCGGGGGTAACTATGACCCTCTTAAGGTAGCGTAGTACCTTGCCGCATCAGTAGCGGCTTGCATGAATGGATTAACCAGAGCTTCACTGTCCCAACGTCGGGCCCGGTGAACTGTACATTCCAGTGCGGAGTCTGGAGACACCCAGGGGGAAGCGAAGACCCTATGGAGCTTTACTGCAGGCTGTCGCTGAGACGTGGTCGCCGATGTGCAGCATAGGTAGGAGGCATTACACAGGTACCCGCGCTAGCGGGCCACCGAGCCATCAGTGAAATACTACCCGTCGGTGACTGCGACTCTCACTCCGGGAGGAGGACACCGATAGCCGGGCAGTTTGACTGGGGCGGTACGCGCTCGAAAAGATATCGAGCGCGCCCTATGGCTATCTCAGCCGGGACAGAGACCCGGCGGTGAGTGCAAGAGCAAAAGATAGCCTGACAGTGTTCTTCCCAACGAGGAACGCTGACGCGAAAGCGTGGTCTAGCGAACCAATTAGCCTGCTTGATGCGGGCAATTGATGACAGAAAAGCTACCCTAGGGATAACAGAGTCGTCACTCGCAAGAGCACATATCGACCGAGTGGCTTGCTACCTCGATGTCGGTTCCCTCCATCCTGCCCGTGCAGAAGCGGGCAAGGGTGAGGTTGTTCGCCTATTAAAGGAGGTCGTGAGCTGGGTTTAGACCGTCGTGAGACAGGTCGGCTGCTATCTACTGGGTGTGTCAAGGTGTCTGACGGGAACGACCGTATAGTACGAGAGGAACTACGGTTGGTGGCCACTGGTGTACCGGTTGTTCGAGAGAGCACGTGCCGGGTAGCCACGCCACACGGGGTAAGAGCTGAACGCATCTAAGCTCGAAACCCACCTGGAAAAGAGACACCGTTGAGGTCCCCCGTAGAAGACGGGGTCGATAGACTCGGGGTGTGCGCGTCGAGGTAACGAGACGTTAAGCCCACGAGCACTAACAGACCAAGCCATCATTCATACGCACTGTGACTCCTTCACCGACGATCTACTCGTCGCTGAACGAGTCCAGGCGCAAACTGGATCGCACGCAACACACGGTGGAAGACCGACCGAGACCGGTATCATCGCGGTTCGACTCCGCGACTCGGCGTTAGGCGGCCATAGCGGCGGGGTTGCCTCCCGTACCCATCCCGAACACGGAAGATAAGCCCGCCAGCGTTCCGGCGAGTACTGGAGTGCGCGAGCCTCTGGGAAAACCGGTTCGCCGCCACCATTCATACCTACCCAAGCCCACAGCACAGCGCGTGCTGTGGGCTTTTC
>NZ_WRXL01000011.1 GCF_010119195.1 Haloarcula salina | reverse complement strand
CCCTGCCGGTTTCGCGGTTCCGTCTTGCGGTTACTGGAAGTATGTCGGTAAGTCATTGTTACACCTCGGGAAGGTAATCGCGGCGCTGTTCGGATTTTTCACGCTCGCCACGGCGGTCGTAATGCTTGTCGAGAATCTGGTCGCTCGCATCCAAACGGTCCGACACCACACGGCGCGGGACATCCCCACGCCGATACGCCGTTACTCTGCCACTCCGAACGTCGTGTGGGGACCGAGCGGATGGACACGTCGAAGCCTTCATCGTCTCCGTCGCCTCGCACCCCTCTGGATCGCGGTCATGCGGGCACTCCGCTCCCCGCCAACATGGGCGGGTGACTCTGTACATCGTCGTTCGGAACGTCGACGTAGAGGCCCGACCCTGTTGAGTCGTGATGAGCGGACGGCGGCCGTGTTCGTCGAAAACCGACTCTCGGGGACCGTCGATATAGTCCTGTACGACGGTGGCAACGTGTTCACTGATAGCGTTCCAGCGTTGTCCCTTCTCTCCGTTCTTCAGCGGTGTATCGGACTGTGGGCGATGGACGAATTGGATACCAGGGTCGTTCGCTTCCAGTTCGCAATCATCGACATCTAACCCACGAATCGCGCCCATACGCGCACCGGTATGCCACAGCAGAAGGACGATGACATGGGCTCTCGACGCGTACTGGTACAACCGGAGGTAATCGAGAATCCCATCCGCGCGTTCGGGGTCGAGCGTCGATTCACTCACCTCGCCAGCGCTATTGATCGTCGGCAGCGGTACCTTCGTCCGGAGATCTTCGGGGACAGCATCCACTTCGGCAGCGAAGCGAAGGAACGAGCGGACTGTCGCCAGCTGGCCTCGAAGGGTTATGGGCTCGATGCTATCGCGGCCCTTTCCGTTCCCCTCTCGACGCCAGACGCGATAGGCGTACAGATCTCGCCCCGAAAGATCGTTCAGGTTCTCAATCTCTTCTTCGTGGCAGAACTGCTCGAAAGCTTCCAGCCGGTACTCCTGTGACTGTATCGTGGATTCGGTCAGTTCGTCCTGACGGGCCTTGAGATACATATTGATGGCCCGACCCGGTTCCAACGGTTGGAGGTCACTGCTCACGGCTGCCCACCCCACGGTCAAAGCGGCGGGTCGCGCACTCTATGCAGCTCGGCTTGCGGGTTCGCGCATCAATCCCGTCAGCGTCAGCCCGACAGGTGGCGCAACTGCCGTCGTCAGAACTATTCGATTGCGATACTTCGGTGTTCGTGCGGGGCTGTAGCCCCGTAATGGTGGATTCGCTCATGGTCTACAGAGCGCGAAGCCACCTTTTCGGGCGGTGTACCAGACCGCCCATTCTTCACGAACCAAGGAGAGTCATCTTCAACCGAATCGGGTGCTTCGCATATCCATAAACAGGCCGATTATGCATAAATGCATTGGTGGCCTTCATTTGAATTGTTAGTGAGAAATAAGATAGTCTATACTCTTGTGGGAATTGAATGCGTCAGTCAGGATCTTGGATGACTATCTGGGATGACCGAATACTGGAGATAATCCGCGAGGAGGAATCAGGAACCTCAACAGAGCTCGCAAAGCGGGATGAAATCCATATTGCCCAGTCAACGGTTTCTCGCCGGCTACAGAAACTTGGTGAACACGATCTCCTCCGCCCTCTTGGAAATGGAGTTTACGTCCTCACTGACGAAGGAGAAGCATATCTCGAAGAAAAATACGACGCTGAAAGAGAACGCTACATCAACGGTGGCGGATCTTCCGACGGAGAAAATGGTGCTGATGCGGCTGACGGTCCCGGAATCAACAGTTGACGACGTTGCCCTGAATCATGTCACGCAAGCCCGCCAAATGGATGGTCCCGCTCGATGAACGAATCCTCGAAATACTCAAAGCCGAAGGCTGGTCATCACCGCGATACATCGCGCAGAAAGTATCTTTCCGTGCCTCTGTGGGCCGCGTGCGTGAGCGCTGCAAGATGCTCACCTACGCACAGATGATTGAGCCTCTGACGCCACAATTCCAGAACTACGATATCACAGGGTACGGGCTGCGATATCTGGAAGGAAGACTGGATGCGAGTAATCAGCCGTGGCCATCAGCGAAGAAAGTTCTAAAGAGTTAGGTGACAGGTGCTACACAATGTATTCCTATTCGATTAACTGAGGACGAGTAGAGCGGTCTATAATATACTGATAAGTCCCCCTAAGGAACTGAAGTATGGTTAACAAGAGGTGAAAAATAAGGTGCTTACAGCAACCCCTACGGGGTCAAAGTTATACCATATCGTCTGTCAATAGAAACACTATGGATGTTGAGCAAGTTCTGAGGGCAGCTCCCCTTCTAAAAGGTAGATTACGAAACAGAAGAGAAGAACTCAAGTCGAATTTGATCATTCTCACACTGTCCGAATTTAATGAGGGAGAGCAGATATCCGTTTCTGATATCCAATTAAAACTCCGAGCAAAGCACAATATAGATTTAGAAGAGTCCGCAGTTGATAATATACTCCATGATCTCCAGCCAAGCTATATTCAATCGATGGGTGAAAATGAATATAAAGTACTGAAGGCAGCCTCATTTGACGGTATTGAAGACAGAGTACTTGATTTGTGGCCAGGATATAAAAATATACTATTAGGCCATATCAATGAAATGGATCCTTATGTTGAGAGGAGATTTAAATCAGCATTTTCAGAATTTTTTGAAGAATATATTATTGAATTATCAAACTCTGTGGAAGAATTAGAGGGGAAACAAAAAGAGGTATTATTAACGGATTGGGGAAAGACTGAAGAATTCTGTAACAGAATCGCAGATTCCGAAAATATTGATCAACGTAAGATATTCAGAAATTCCATCAAACAATATCTCGAGGAACCGGACAACGATCTACTGGAGATTGTCGAATCTTGCTACACTGCAGCTGTAAATATAGACTTACTATCTAAAGAAGAAGTAATTGAGTTTCCAGATCTTCCGCAAAGGAATAAGAAGTTGATTATAGATACTAATATTCTGGTTGCATTGTTAGCAAAAACAGATCCACAACACGAGATAGTAGAAATAGTCTGTCAAAGGACAAGTAGTCTTGATTTTGAGATCCGATTTACAGAGGAAACAGAAAGAGAGCTTGATTCGTTAATTGAAGGGTGTAAATCAGAAATGGGTGGTTTGTATTCCGGAGATAGAGAGATTGAATTAGCGAATAATCAGTTTGTTGAGGATTTTGGGCGTCAAGAAGAACGAGCTTGGGAAGATTATATTGGCCGCTTAGAAAATTGGAAAGAAATTGTTGCAGAGGACTATAGTGTAAAGCCGCTTGAGGACAATAGGAGTCCTGATCAAGATATCAAGCAAGAATCTCAGGAACTATTTCTTGAACACAATTCATATGATGTAACGTCGCACAAGTTTAACAATATTCAGAGTGATGCGAAAAATCTTGGAATAGTTGCCTCATACCGGAAACACTCTAATTGGAATTTCGGGCCATTTCTATTGTCTTTTCACCATACACTTACTGAGATTGGCAACAACATTGTAAAAAGTGAAGAGTATGAGGATATGCTCGGAGATCATCCAATAGCAATTCAGCCACGGAGCTGGCTCAACTACGTCATGGCGTTTACTCCTGCAGAAATAGCTACGGATGAAGATAAGAAGAAGACAGTAAGATCAATAATTAAGTTATCTGCGAAGTTCGAAGAAGATATTAATATTGACGAGTATATGCATACCTTAGCTCCAAAAGTTGGGGTTGAGAAATCTAACGAAGAACATCTGAAGAGAATATTAGTTAACCATCCAACTTTATCAGAAGACTTCGAAGACGCTGTATCTGATAATCAAGGTAACCAAGCCGAAAGAGTAGCTAGAGAGATACTGACAGATAAAGAATATTTAGAGCAAGTTGAAGAAGAAAGAGAATATCAGGAAACGATTAAAAGAGCAAGTTCAAGAATTCAAGACTTAGAAGATGAACTTGATAGTCTTAAGGAGTCAACAGATGAAGGGAGGTCCGGAAGTGATGAAGTTGAATTAAGATCCAGGTTTTCGAGCATTTCTCAGGATTTCAGCAATTCAATGGAACAATCTTTTGATGAATCTATTTTTGACAAGCCCCCAGCTAAAGATGCGGATGTCAAAGAGATTAAAAATTGGATTGAAATAACGGTAGCAATGTTACAAATGAATGATAGCGATCTGGATGCTTCTGAGTCACTAAGATCAGAACTGGAAGATGTTTTGGCTGAAGCGATTGAATTATCTTCAGAATAGTTATTGGTTTGATATTGATTTTATCATTAAATAAGCAAATATAGAAGTTATACCAGCAAGAAAAACCTGATATATCGTCAATATATGTCCCGATAGAACTAAGACATCGAAAGGAGGGTTAATTAAAGCCAAGAGAGGGAGCACAATACCAAAGAATAAGAATGGGATAGTGAAGTTCGGAAGGTGACTATACCACACATCATCATCAAGAATTGTATTCTCTGACTTTGCTGACACATCTTTCAAATCATCTTCGAATTCTTTGAATATATTCGAAATAGATATTAAATTATCGCCTGTTAAGTTAGAATTGCCGTTTTCTGAATCTATGTGTGAATCAATCCATTCTGATGTATTTTTATACTTTGTTTCTTGGTTCTCAACAAAGATATCATCCGATAGGTTCACATTTTCATGGTCAGATTTGGTTTCTACCTCATTTATCAGAGAACCATCAGGATTGGAGGTGATATCAGCGATGTACTCGGATGCCGATTGTAGCTCCGTTATTTCTTGTTTTGAAATAAGATTGTCTTTTTTTGATTGTATAGAGGGAGAAATATTATTCAGTATAGATCTACACTTGTAAGAAAGCATGGATATTTTTGAGCATATCGGCCTTTCAAATTTCTCGTTCGATAGATTTCTGATTTCGTCAACCGACAACTCATCAACGGACACATCATAGTTACTAGGTTCAAATGATTTATTAAATGGTAATTCAATCATTTCAACAATTTCAAACATCAGGTTCTCATATTTATTTCGTGTCTTGAGTAGCGAACTTCTGAGTTCTTCGGTCCGGTTACGTCTCTCGCGTATTTCTAGCTGATGTAGTGCCACCGTTATCGTGATTATGAAGCCGAATAGCGCTGATGATATTTGCGCTAATGTTGAAAAAAATCCAGAGCTTGTAACCATCGGTTATTGCAGATATGGTAGTTTGAAACACTATAATATACGGTGCTTCCTTTTCAATGGTCCAACAGAACGCAAATGAGAATTCTTTGATGTCTATAAACTCTATCTACATTCTCTACTGAAAATTCTGGAACGAAGGTGCAATTCTTCAGCTGTTCTACGGCACTGTTTAACAACGGTCAGAGCTATTTCTTGTCGACATTAATAGTCTCCTGAACTTGGATTTCGTACGTACCGGGTACGTATAATGTCTCAGCGATTTCGCGTTTCTGTTGAACAGTCAAATCGTCCCGAGCCAGTACCTCCTGTATTCGCTCGTCGATTCGCCAGGAAAATTCCGCGGAGCGCATGAGTGCCTTCGTCTTGTTGCAGTCCCAGAACTTGGTGGCCTGCTCAATAGTGTCCGTGCGGTGCGCGTGCTTTCCGTCTTCACGGATTCGCATACCGACTACTCGTGAACACAAGGGCAAAAGAGAGGTATTCTCGACAAACTCGAAACCCGATTACTGATAAAGACCGCCGCGGCCCATGCCCATCGCTCGCCGATAGCTTCCACTTAGCCCACGACACCCACCGAATATGCACACGGTTAGATCCTCCTCGTGTGCATATCGCGTCGAGTGCGCTCTTCGAGCTGCGACCCCATGGAGGGCCCTAACAATATCTGGATTGGACGTGTAAAATGTGGTTCAAGCCGGGCTTGAATCTGGATAACAATCGAAGTAAATATGGGAATCGCCTCTAACAAGTCATCTGCGGGTTGGTTCCCGCTGAAATCAAAGGGATAATACTGGTCTTGAACCAGGGGGTCAAATCCAGGCCCCTCCTTCGTCGCACACCGCTTTTGTACCTGATGTCGTCACTTCAAGCCAGTATTGAAGCAGGTAAGTTCAGACAAACAATAAATCGGATTTAATACCTACTGCGGAAATTTTCTTTCCGTAATGGATCTGAAAGAACTATTCCATGATGACGACGCCGTTTCACCGGTCATCGGCGTCATATTGATGGTAGCGATTACAGTTATCCTTGCAGCCGTCATTGCATCGTTCGTGCTGGGCCTCGGCGACCAGGCACAGCAGGCAACCCCGCAGGCGAGTTTCTCGTTTGATTACAGCCAAGCCGGTGATGACGGGTCTGGGAACACGATCGGCAAGTTAGCTGTAACCCACGATGGTGGAGATACAATAGAAGCTCAGGAGCTCTATGTCCGTGGAAGTGATTTCACTGACGAAACAGATAGTGATTACAGTAGCAACTTAGATATCGGTACTGGAACCACCAAAGCCTGGACTGAAAAGTACTCTAGTGGCAGCGAAATTAGTGCAGGCAGCTCTATTGATGTAGCTGTTCAGAGTACGTACGACGTTCAGGTAGTCTACGAACCCACAGAAGGGGATACTTCTGCCACCTTGGCAGAAGACAGCGGACCTGACGCGTAACGCCTTCATTCTTCATTTTTCGAAAATACGATCAGAGACATCTCTCGGTAACTACCTGGCTTTTACCGGAACACACCGGTCTCTCGTTCGTCCGTCTAAGACGGATGAGAACCCTATGTTCGGAAAGATCGACATCGAAGACGCCCTGGCCGGTGTGATTTTCACCGCCAGCGCGTTCGTCACCAACGGTATCGCTTCGATCAGCCTACTCGGCTACGACCTCGGCGCGTCCGTCGCGACCGTCCAGAACACGAGCATCAACCTCGCTTTCCTGCTCTCTCTCGGCGCTCTCGCGGCCGCCTACGCGACGAACCGAGTGAACCAGTCCCGTGCGAAGAACTACGAACTCAACACCGACCTCGTGGACATCGCCAAGGGCTCGGCCACCGTCGAGACCTACCTCTCGCTCGGAACCCTCGTCATCGTCCTGTTCACCGGCCTCAACATCCTCGGTGCACAGGATATCGTAGTCGGGTCGGCCGCCATCGGTCTCACCGTCGTCGCTGTCGAGGCCGCCGGCTACTACGTCATCAGCTACCTCGGGTGATCTCCGATGGACCGTATACTCAGCTACGGACTCGTCGGGACTATCGGCGTCTCCGCATCGACGATCTCTGCCGCCGTCGTCGGCGACCCCTTCCCAGTCGTCGTTCCCGCCGTCGCCGCCACCGGCGTGATCGGCGCGCACCACGTCCGCGACCGCGACGACCTGGAACCCGCCAGCGACCAAGACGTGCGCGAGCACATCGAACAGGTCAAGGCCGACGGAGGTCAGCCGTGACCCGCGCCGGATCAGTCCTGCTCGCCGCACTCGTCGTCGTCTCGACGGTCGCCGTGGGCTTTGGGCCGGGACTCGCCACCGCGCAGAGTGACACTATCGGCTACTCTTACACTGGCGGGGCCGACGTGCTGGTTGTCGACACATCGGACCTCTCGGGGTCGTTCACCGTCGAGTACACCACCCGCGAAGTTCCCGGAACCAGCGGCTCACAAACCGTTCTCTACCGGAACGAGTTTTCGGCGGCCGGCGTCAAGAAGGACCGGCTGCTGTTCTACAACGAGGGAGCCTACGGGACCGTCAACGTCACCGTCTCCAACGTCTCCGGCTCCCCGACGTTCAACTCGCTACACCCCGGAGACTTCGGCGTCCAACCCGAAACCGGGACGGTCGTCGGCTCGACCGGCGGCGACGCCGATCTCCAACCCGGCCTCATGGAACAGATCGCCGCCGCTGTCCGCCCGCAGGTCCCCCAACTCGATGCGATGCCTCAGCCCGGCAGTACGACGGTCAACACGACTGGTCTGGACGCACAGCAAGCGAAACTGGATATCTACCTCGCTGCCCAGAACTCCAAAGCCAGCGCCACGAACTACCAGACCTCGCTGAACAACACACTGGAAGGCTCGAAGAATCAAGCCCGGATTCTCGGCAAGAACGCCTACATCCGCGCACTCAACAACGGGAGTAGCAAGGCGGCGGCCAAAACCAAAGCGAAGCAGGCCGTCGCGGACTACTACGCCACCAAACAGCGCAATCTGGCGAACGAGTTCACTCGTCATGCTGAGAACACGCAATATCTCTCTCAGAAGTCCTCTCAGGATAGCTTAGGGATGTTCACCCTCGTCGGCACTCCTGATGATAGCAGTTCTGATTCGAACTTCAACATCTACGACTACAGGCAGACGACAGAAACGCTCGTCAACGGCGATACCGTCACCGTCACCGGTCCATACTTCGGATTCTACAAATCCGACTTCCGCGGCGGCCGGACCGTCGGCCCAAGTGACGTGCTGCCGCGAACGACGACCACTGATGACGCGGCATGGTACGAAGCCGACGGTATCCAGGTCGCTGGCACGGACACCACGAGTTCATTCATGGCGATGGATTTCAGCGCGTACGGCAACCGCTGGTCGGATATCCAGAACCAGAATCAGCAGGTCCAAAACGAGATGGATACACTGGCGAACAACACCTACGACGCCTATCAGGCCGGCGAAATCAACAACTCGGATTTGGTAGATCCGTATCTGCTCGCCTCGGAGTACTCCGCTGGTGACAGCCATCAGTCCTGGGCTGCCGCGCAGCTCACGCTGCTCGGGCAGAACTCTCCCGAGAACTTCGACCAGATCGGGAGCTTCAACGTCACGACTGGAAGCGGTACGCAGTACGAAGGTGTCCTGTTCTCCGCCGACAACCCCGCGAGCGGCCAGTTTGAGGTTAACCAGACCTACGACGCGGCCAACATCTCCGGCACGCAGTACGTCGTCACCAGTGACCGCATCGTCGAGTTAGAAGGCACGTTCACTATCGACCGGATCACCGACCAGAACGGTCAGACCATCAAGAACGTCACTATCCAGAAAACCACCTACCAGACCACCAACGTCACCGAACTCAAACAGCAGTACGCGGACCTCCGCCAGAAGTACAACGAAATCGAAGCCCGAAAACAAGCGATGAATTCGGGCGGCAGCGGCGGCGGCTTCCTCGGCGGCGGGAACGTGAGTCCCATCGTCGCGCTCGCCATCATCGGCACGCTGCTCGCTGTCGTCGTCTTGCAGAACTAACCCACCCATGCGTTCCATTTTCTTCGTCGCGCTGCTCGTGGTCAGCCTCAGCTGCGTCAGCGCCCCGACCGCCGCACAGTCCGCGGGGAACCTCCCCGTCGAAACGCCCGGCCCACAGCCCACGGACCAAAGCTCGGACACGAACGCCACCCGCGTCGACGGGAATACGGAAATCGTCGATTCGGTCTACCGACCGGACGAAAGTGTCGCCCGGATCACGCTCCGGTCGAGCGCCACCCAGGTCGTCACGATCTCCGACGCCGGCCGCTTCCAGGACGGCGGCAAGATCCCCGTCCGCACGGTCGCGCTTGAATCCGGCGAGACCACCACCGTCGAGATTCCGGTGACCGAGCAAGACGGCTACGTCGGCGTCGCCATCTCCACCGAGAACACGCCCCTGTACGCCGAAATTGTCCGCCAGCCGTCCGGCGACGGGCTCGATATCCTCCGCGCGCTCTCGTCACTCCAAGCGTGGCTCGCTGGCGCGGGTGTCGCGTTCGTCTGGATGATTATCGCCGGCTGGAACGTCATGCGCGGCGAGAACGGCCGTCCGGAGGTGGCCTGAATGCCCGCGCCCACGTTCGCCGACAACCGCGACCGGCTCACGTACCTCCTCGCCGAGTACAAACTGCTGGTCACCGGGATGATCCTCGGCGCGGCCGTCCTGGTCGTCTACTATCAGCCTCAGCTTCCCACGCCCCCGACGTGGATTCCGGCTATCGCTGTCGGCTGGCTGGTGCTGGCGATCCCCTGCTATCTCGTCGGAGCGAAGATCGCCCGCTGGCTTCGCCGGCGCAACTGGGTCGAGGTTCACCACGTCAACGCTGTCGACGATACGACCGAGAAGTACTACGTCCCGCCGCAACTCTGGCGTGAGAAGGAAATCGACGGTCCGGACCCGTACCCCGTCAACGGCGGCAGTGCGTGGGCCGTCCGCGAGTACGAGTACCTCGAAGACATCGACCAGCTCCGCGTCGAGGGCGTCTGGCTCGAAGGCTGTCAGGACACCCAACTGATGACCAGCAAGAAGCAGATGCAAGACATCCACGGCTGGCTCATCGACCGTGCCGAGGAACTCGCCGCTATCCGTGGCCGCTGGTCCCGTGGCTCGGTCGAACTCCAGCAGAAGCTCGTCACGGCCGAAGCCGAAGCGAACGAGCGCGGCCAGATGATCCAGAAGACCGCCGCCAAGGACACCTTCGGCGACCTCATCGAGGACGGCGAAGACTTCGACGACGCTCCGACGATTCACGACCTCACCGACGCACCCGACCCCACGGCCGACGCCGCCGTGGGCGATGGGCGGGCAGTCCCGATCGATCAAACCCAAGACCCGCAGGTGAACGATGACTGACGATGGAACCGACCTCTACACGCCCGCACAGTTCCGCGAGTACCAAGACGGCTACGGACAGCGCGATCCCGACGAGGTACACGCACATGCCGGCATCGTCCGTGACGAGAAGCTATCCCGGTATCTCTCGATACTCGAAACGCACTACGACCCCCAGCGATGCGACCGCCCGGAGAAGATGCCCGGACAAGCCAAAGACCTCCGCCACGTCCGCGACATCATCCGTATCGAAGGGACCGAAACCGCCCGCCGAGCGATGGCCAACGGTGATATGCAATCTTTGAAGCAGTTCACCGGCGACGCCGGCCAGCGCGCCGACATCTCCGGTATCAAGGCCATCGACCAACTGCGCGCACAGATGACTGGCCCCGCGCCGATGTTCTACGAGTGGGCCGAACCCGGTACGGGGAAGTCCAATTTCGCCTGTCTGCTCGGCCAACTCTGGAAGGAACAGCACCCTTCGGACGCACTGGTCGCCTCGAACATCCGGACGCTCGAAGAGACCGACGAGTGGACCGACAAGCACGGCGAGCGTCGGGACGGTTGGCTCGCCAACTACGGCGAACTGAACGAGTGGCTCAAACAGGACGGCGACCCCATGCACAACGAACAGGCCCCGAAGCTGTTCATCTTCGACGAGGCCAGCAGTAACGCCGGCGGCGGTGGCAAGGACGGCTACGACACGAAACAGAAGCTCGGGCCGCTCACCTACAAGATCCGCAAGTACGGCGGCTCGCTCATCGTCATCGGCCACGACGGCCGCGACGTGCATCCGCTGGTTCGGGAACTCGCCGTGTGCGTCCACAAAGAAGGGCTGAAAGAGGCGACATTCTACGAGGACGTGAAAGGACGCAAGGGCGTGAATCCGATTTTCTCGGTATCGGGCATCCCCGAGACTGATTGGCGCTACGACGACAAGGAGCCAACCACGTGGTCCTGGTCGAGCGGCGAGGAAGACGAGGATGGAGTAGACCCGGCGGACCTCTCGCGGAAGCTCGCGATCTACACAGTCATCACGGCGAAAGAGGCAGACCCGGACAGACCAAACCACGAAATCGCCGATTTCGTGCCATACAGCGCCGAATGGGTACGACAACGCTGGAACGAGTACGAACACGACAGCGACCACCGAAACGTGGTTGGCGAGGTGACGGAGCTAACCGCATGACAGCGACGGTATTCGAGAAAACCAACAACAACCAACCCCCCGGCGTACCCTCTGTATTGGCCCATAGCCGGCGCTCGCTGTCGCTCGCTTGGAGAGCCATGGGCAACGGCCGAAAACAGGCCGGAGGAGTATCTATATATGACGCACGCGAGGCGCGAAGATGAGTCGAAGCCACAAAGCCAATCACTACGGGACGCTCGTCGAGCGCAAAGCTGTCGAGCGATACGACCTCGATCTCGACAGGTGCAGCTGGCACGACGCGAAGCGACCCGACGGAACGCCGGTCGAAATCAAGTCCGCGATGCACCGGCACGCAGATGGACAGCCTGGGACATTCAAACTCTACGACCAGTACCACGAGCAGCTACGAGCGGCAAACGGATGGTACGTGTTCGCCGTGTATCGGGTTCGTGGGCGTGGTGTGGAAGTTTTGCACTGGCGATTACTACATTCTTCACAGTTGCCTAATCTGAACTGGCACGGAGGAGGGGACCATCGTGGGGCACTACAAGCAAAGATTAGTATTAATTGGCTCTGTTGAAATCCTCAACCGTTGATAGTTTTCTGAGGCCGTGCTGAATACAGCACGCATCTTCAGAACTTGCGGGTACTTGAGCGTGAGCAATTCGGGGGGTGAATTTGAGTTCAGCTATGCCTCAGATTCATAGTTTTGGGATTAAAAAAATGGCGTCAAGAACAAGCAAATGAAATGCAGTCAATTAGTTCCTAGAATTTTAACAGAATTTATTAATTATATTTCTGAATAGTACACACTTATTACTTAATTTGAGTGACAAAATATTCAATTAGCCCAAATCAGTATGTATTTAGATAGTGGATTGGTTCAAGAAGATTAAGAATAGCTCCAGTAAAGGGAAGTCAATTATATTGGGAGATCGAATGAGTGGAGCTATTATTGGACTGTTACTGGCCGTATTGATTCAGCCGTATGCAACCGCTTTTATGACAGATATTTATGTCAGGGCTGACGCCCCTACGTACGCTGCTCCTCCTATTGATATCGAGGTTAACAATCAAAATGTGTCATATCAAGAGGGAAAGACTGTCCCAGATTTTGGTGGCATGGAATGGAAATCTGAATATGAAGTGCATAGATACGATTTTCAAAATCAAGGAAATAATAAAATCAGTAAATTAAAATTAATTATTCAGCACCCAGGCTGCATTGTTCATTCAAATACAAAAGGGCCATCCGTAGGAGGTCAGGTGACTGTTAAGAATACTTTTAGTTATCGAGTAAGTGGTGACTTGGCGACTCTTTCACGAGATAATTCGAAATTAGATGTATATCACTGCACAAAGACAGTAGTAATGAGAGATATTCTTCCAAAAGAAGAGCGGTCATTTGAATTTGTGGTAACTCAAAAATTCGATCAGTGTGACTATTTAGTCGCTTTCAGTCCCGATGAGAAGGTTCAAGTTAGATACAAATGGCCAGAAAGAGGGAAAATCTATTCAGAGAGAACTTCTATCAAAATGTCAGGTATGCCAATCGAATACCAACAATCACGAAATCTTCCTTATACCGCCACTCGAGCGAGACTAGTAGGAGAAGACGGTCCAACTACATCTAACTACTTGATTGGTGTTAACGTTGATAGAATAAATGATGGTCTAGCGGCTTGCTATCATCTCAACGAATCCGCCTCTACGGGATAATGGAAAGAAAGACCACTGAGCTGTAGATTAGAGGCCCTGCGGTGTATTTTGGAGAGGTGGCCTTAGCCACACGACTAAGGGGAACCCGGAAGCTCGCTTTCCGGGTTCCCCCTGGTCGCGCGGCTGGGTGACGTGACCGGAGGGAACGAACCCAGCCGCGCGACGCGCGATTTTCGGGGGAAAGTACACATTATTGCCGCTAAAACAGTGTGAGAGGTAGTGATGCCTCTATCCAGGGGGCCCGGCTACCCGCCGCGCCACTCGTCGGCCGGCGGACAGCCGGCCGCTTTCCACGCCTCGAAGTCGAAGCCTTTGCGGCCCTGCTCTGCGGCGCGTGCTTCCCGTCGATGGCCGCCCGCATCGTACGCCGTGCGGATAGCTGCCGACAGGTCGCGGAACCGCTCACGGCCCGTCTGCGCCGTCTCCACGACGACGTGAACGCCGTAGGTGTTCGCCTCCACGCACTCCGTGTACGCCGTCTGAATCTCCCGAAGTATCGTCCGGGCTTCGTCGAGATCGTCCGGCGTGTAGCCCACCGTCAGCAGTTTCCGGCAGTCGTCGGCGTCCGTCTCCGAGATAGCGTACTCGCGACGAATCCGCGCCCATCGCGACCGGGCACGTTCCTCAGCAGCGTCGGCCAGTTCCATCGCGGCGCTACCGATCTCTTGCTCGAACCGATCACCGGCGGCCCGCACACGTTTCAGTAGTTCCTGCTGGATCTTCTTCGACGACAGTTCCAGTTCGCCGTAGGTGTGTTCAATCAGGCCTTCCATCCGGTCGATCACCGTCCGGATCGTCCGGTAGGTGTAGCCCGTCCGCTCGGCTGCCGCCTGGGGCGAGACCTTCCCGCCGTCCGTGAGCAATAGTTCCGTCACGTCGCGGTCTGCGGCGGTCATGTCCCCCCACAGTTGCATCACCCGATGTTCCTGGTCGTCTTCGATCTTCGGCAGCGGACACTGCACGAATTTCCGCGCTTCCGTTGTATCCCGAACGTCCCAGAACGGATCGAAGTCGACGAACACGCCGCTGTCGGCGCTGGTCGCCAACCCACACCACTCCAGACAGTTCAAGATCGTTTCTTCCAGCTCGCGCCGCGCGTCGTCGAGGTCGTCCCACCGAACGGTTTCCTCGGTCCGACTGGTCTGGTAGGCGACTTCGAATTTCGGATGGTACAGCGCATGATCCGGTTCGTAGTTCTCCGGGTGGTTCGGGTAGTAGTGCTTGAGTTCCTTCCCCAGCCCATGCCCACGGACCAACTGGTCGGCCTTCTCGTCTTCGACGGTAGCGGTGACGTAGTAGCCCGGCAGTTTCGTGTTGTCTTCGACGTGCTTCCGGTAGCCCGACCGGTCGCCCTGAATCAGCGTGTGACACCGTGCAATCGGGCCGTCCGGCGCGTACAGCGGCCCGCTGTCGGATCGATACAGCCGGACGTAGTACGCGAGGTCGCTGATGTGACTGTCGGGGTGTGGGTGGTCGAAGTACCGCGCGGCGATTCCGTAGGCGTCCATCACGCGCTTCACGAGCGTCAGATACTCCTCGTGGGGCAGGTTCGATGCCTGCACCTGCACGTCGATATACGGCGCGCCGTAGTCCGGCACAGACACGGGTTCGCCATCTGAGGTGAGGTTCGGCCACCGTGGCCGGACGGTGATCGTCCCGCCCTTCACGCGCTTGTCCCGATCTGCTCGCTTCCCCTCGTAGGTCGGCGAGTCCTTCGCGACAAAGTAGAATTGGAACTCGCGGACGTTCTGAATCTGGAACTCGGGATTGTCCCACGCATCCAGACCGCTTTCAGAGTAGTCGAAGCAGGTGGCCCACGTCTCGCCGTTGAAATCGATGTCACGGGTCGGCTTCCCTTCGGTTTCCCAGCGGTCGCCCCACTCCTTAATGAGCGAGTCCATCGCGTAGTAGGGTTTCAGCCCGTAGTCTGGAACGCCAGGGTCGGGATGAACGCCAATGGTAAAGCGCACGTCGCCCTCATGAGGGGCGCACTTGAGGTGCCGCGACATCCCTATCTCCCGCCCTCGATCTCCGCGACGGCGCGCTCTACTTCGGCCTGACTCTCCGCAAGTGGTTGGAATTTTGCCCAGTCGAAATGAAGGGGTTCGCCCGTCTCGACATCGTACAGCCGGGAGGCTCGGACGAAGCCCGTCACGCGCTGGTCACCTCGATTTTCTCGCGGGCTCGCCGAAGCAGGTTCCCGACTGTACCGGGAGCGCGGTCAGTCTTCCGGGCGTACTCACGCGGCCCATACTGGCCCATGCCCACAGCCTCGTACACCTCGCGTTCGGCGTCAGTTAACGGCGACAGGTCCGGTTCGTAGTCGAAGAGTGACGCCTGTAGCGTCACGCCTGCTTACCTCCCGTGACTTCGACGAATTCGTGAAGTGCCCGCTGTCGAAGTGTTTCGGGGAGCGGGACGTTCGGGGTACTCGGACAGTAGTGGAGCAGGTATTCGACGAATTCGCGGGGGATAGCCGACCGGATCTCGGATTCAGACCAGTTGGCGGGAACACCTTTCGCGGCGGCGAGTTCGTGCCTGACGTATTCGGACCCTAGCGAGATTTCGCACGTGCCACTCTCACAGGCGTCGGGGACGGTGAACGACGTTTCGAAGTGGCGCTGGTTGTTGATCGGGAGGCCGAAGGCCAAGCCGTTCAACCGAGCAGGTTCACGAAGATCGTCACAGGTAGCGACGTTCTCGATAATGTAGTGCTCGGGGTTGACTGCCTCGATGACCTCGCGAACGTTCAGGTCGGCAAACGTGGGATAGCGCTCTTTCGGCGTCTGGTCCCAGTCGTACCGGCCCATATTCGCCCACGACAGCCGCGAATAGGCCTGACACCGCGGTGAAAGCCATAATAGTTCCGGCGACGGGAACCGCTCCATGAACGCGACGTGTGAGGCATCGGCTCGGACGAACTGGCCCGGATACTCGTCACCGTACTCCTCTATGTCGACACCGACGTGTCGCACAGGGAGGTCACTGAGTGCGAGACCAACTCCACCGGGACCGCTGTAGGCGTCGATAACCAGCGGATGATGCGTCACCGCCACTCACCTCCGAAGCACTCCGGGTTCCCACAGAGTTTGTAGTGGGGCCGATACGCGGCGATAGGAACGTCCGTGAACTCGGCGTCATTGCGGTACTCACCTTCGGGACAGGCGGGTTGTGGCTCGTCGGCGTCCGGGTCGAGGCGATGCAGAGTGTCCGCATACTGCGAACGGTTCCGCACGCCCTTCTCAGGAACCGTAGCGGGCGATGACGCCTTACTCATCGCTCGCACCTCCGAATCGCAAAACCGCCAGACGGCGGCAACCCCCAACAAGAGGCTTGTTGAACTCAGGTTTCAGCGGGGGTGTTGGAGAGCGGCGGAAACGTGGATTAAAGCACGCTCGTGTACCTGATGCTGCCGAACTGTTTCGGTCATGAAACGGGCAGAAGCGGGATGGGCCCTGCCGGATTTGAA
>NZ_WRXL01000010.1 GCF_010119195.1 Haloarcula salina | reverse complement strand
GACGCTGGACGCCGAACGGGGCGTCGTCTACGAGGAGGCCGTCGGCCGCGAGGACATCTCGGCCGCCGATCGGGAGCGCTAGACGAAGGAGAATCTTTGTAGTTAAGTATTGCTGGGGCAACCCTTCGACCAGCATGGGCGCTTACGCAGGGGTCGACCTCGGCGCGACACACATCCGCGCCGTCATCGGTGACGAGACCGGTTCTCTCGTCGCGTCACACAAGACTGAAACGCCGCGCGGGCCAGCGGGGATCGCCGTCACGGAAGCGGTCCTGAACGCGCTCCGCGAGGCCTGTGACGCCGCCGGCGTCGACCCGACGGACGTGACTGCCGCCGGTATCGCTTCCTTCGGCCCGCTGGATCTCGCCGAAGGCGTCGTCGAAAACCCCGCGAACCTCCCCGATACCATCGACCGGATCCCGCTGACCGGCCCGGTCGAGAATCTCATCGATAGCGACCGGGTGTCGCTGCACAACGACGCCAACGCGGGCGTCATCGGCGAGCGGTTCTACTCCGATCGGAACCCCGACGACATGGTCTATCTCACCATCTCCTCGGGCGTCGGGGCCGGCGTCGCCGTCGACGGGAACATCCTCTCGGGCTGGGACGGCAACGCCGGCGAGGTCGGTCACCTCACGATCGACCCGCAGGGATTCATGACCTGTGGTTGCGGGCACGACGGCCACTGGGAGGCGTACTGCTCCGGGGAGAACATCCCGCGGTACGCGACACAGCTCCACCGCGAGGACCCCGTCGAGACGGCGCTCCCCATCGAGACGGAGGACTTCTCCGCGGCGGACGTCTTCGAGTACGCCGGCGAGGACGACTTCGCCACTCACGTCCTCGAACAGATCTGCTACTGGAACGCCATCGGCGTCGCGAACATCGTCCACTCGTACGCGCCGCTGGTCATCTACGTCGGCGGGGCAGTCGCGCTCAACAACCCCGAACAGGTGCTAGAGCCGATTCGCCAGCACCTGGACGACATGGTGATGTCGAACATCCCGGACATTCAGTTGACCCAGTTCGGCGACGACGTGGTGGTTCGGGGCGCGCTCGCCGCGGCGTTGACCGGCGGCACGGGCGACCCGTCGCAGCGGGCCTGAACCCCGCTTGCGGTTTCCTACTGGCCGAGGTCGTAGAGCCGACGGAACGCCGTCGGCGGGAACCGCGGCTCCAGCCGGCTCGGGGGTCGGCCCTGCCCGTTCGTCGCCCGGGCCGCCACGCGTTCGACGACGCCGGACTCGGCCATCTCGTAGAGGAAGCGCTTGACGGTCCCCGGCGAGAGGTCGACCGACTCGGCGGCGCTGATCGCCTCCGTCGTCGCCGTGACCGAGGAGCGCTCCTCCTCGCTCAGGTCGACGAGTTCTCGGAGGACGGCCTGTCGGTTCGCCGGCAGCGCGAGCACCACGCCAAGCGAGACGCAGGGGTCGGGCACCTCGGCGATGGCGTCGTCGACGTTCGCCTTCGTGATCCGGTCCTGGTCGGCGCGCTGTGCCAGTTCGGCGGCGATGAAGAGCGCGGCGAGCGCGGCGTGGGCGTTCCCGTCCGCCCAGTCGGCGATCCGACGAGCGAGGCCGTGGTCGAGGGCCTGCTGGGCGAGGCCGTCCGAGGTCCGGGTCATCAGCACGTCGACGAGCATCTGGCGCTGGTAGGGCTCGATGTGGACCGTGGTCGCGGTGTAGCGCGTCAGCTCGGTCGACTCGGGGGCCTCGCGTCCGATAGCGAGCCAGCTGACGGTGCTCGGGAGGCCGGCGAAGAGGTCCACCAGCTCCGACGAGTCGATGCTCTCCGATTCGCCGACGTGGTCGACCGCGACGACGACGCCGGTGCGCTGCTCCCTGACGAGGTCGTGGAGCCGCGTCCGGAGCGTCTCCGTGCCGATGCCGTGTTCCGGGACCGAGTCCTCGACGAGCGAGTCCAGCACGGCGTGATAGAAGGCGAACTCGCTCGCGGTCCGGCGCGCGTCGACGTAGACGAACGACGGCGAGGTCGGCGGCTGGGCGCGGGTCGTCGTGTGGATGATCGCCTGCTGTTCGGTCGGGAGTCGCTCAAGGTTGGCGAACAGTGCCGTGACGACCGCGGACTTCCCGGACCCGCTCGGCCCGTAGACGTAGGCGTTGGGTGGGAGCTGTCCGTCGAACACGGGGTCGAGGTGGTCCAGCAGCCGTTCGAGGATCGGCCCGCGGTCGGCGGGCTCCTCGATGTGAACCACCGGTGAGAGCGACTCGTAGTCGCGGACGAGTCGCGGCGCTCCGTTCCGGCGTTGTCGACGCTTGATTCTCGCTTCGATGTCCATCGTTCAGATGAGATGTGTATCGTAACAGTTGGTGCGATAAATAAAGGCTCCCGGTTCCGAGAGGTCACAGCGTCGGAACCCACGCGGAGCCGCCGAAGACGCCGACGATGGCGAGGATCGCGATGGTCAGCGTCGCGACGACGATGGCCGCCGCCGGCGGGTCGAAGTGGGTGTCCGAGTGCGCGTAGAAGACGCGCTGGATGACCTCGCCCAGCAGCGCCCCGTACATCCCGAACAGTCCGGCGATGATGAGAGCGATAACGGCCGCCATCGTCCCCGTCTCGGGCGTCCCGCCGAAGACGGCCAGCGCGGCCGTGCTCGCGGGCAGGGTCATGTGGTGGGTGACCGGGATCTTCTCGACGCCGAGGTTGAGGAACGTCAGGCTGGCCGCGGAGATGCCGAAACCGAGGAACGCGCTGCCGGTCTGGATGGCGATCCAGCCGCCCAGCAGCCCGGTGACGACGCCGATCATCGCGACGTTGGCCCACTTGTACTGGTGGGGCAGCCACGGCTCGACCGCGAGTCTGTATGACTGAGCCGTGCCGCCGTCAGTGGTCGTCCCGCCGTCCGTGGCGACGCGCTTCTCGCCGCTCTCGAACGGCGACATGTCGAGGAGGCCGCGGTCGCCCGCCCCGATCAGCGGGTAGCCGAAGACGATGCGGTGGGCGACCGCCGAGAGGACGACGCCCATCGCGATGGGGTCCCACGGAAGCAGGAGGCCGCCGCTGATCTGGCGGACGAGCATCCCGAAGATGCCGAAGATGCCGCCGACCGCGAGGATGTCGGGACGGGTCCCCAGCGCGTAAGCGATGTCTTTCGCCGGGTGGTAGTCGCCCTCGTCGGGCTCGTACATCCCGTCGTGTTTCGCCGCGTAGGCCGCGGCCGCCGCGCCGCCGGCGAACGAGACGTGCGGGCCGAACACGGGCCCGAAGGCGATCGCCCCGGTCACGCCCGTCGCGGTGAGTTCACCGAGTTCTCCGATGATGTTGCCCCGGAGGATCGCCACGGCCTGGCCGGCGATGACCATGAAGCCGGTGAAACAGAAGGCCGGGAGCGCGCCCAGCGCCGCCCCGAACGCGCCGCCGGCGAAGGCGGCGATTATCAGGAGCAGGAAGTCCGGCACGCCCATATCGATGACCGGTAGCTGGAGGATGAGGGTCTCAATCATCGCTTACTCCTCCGTGGCCCAGTCGCGCGAGCGGTCGACGGCGTCGTCCCAGCGCGAGTACAGCCTGTCGGCCTCACCGCTCTCCATCTCCGGGGAGAACTCCTCGTCGACCTGCCAGTTGTCGCGGAGTTCGTCGACGGTGTCCCAGTAGCCGACCGCGAGGCCGGCGGCGTAGGCCGACCCGAGCGCGGTGGTCTCGTCGACCTCCGGACGGGCGATGTCCGTCTGGATGATGTCGGACTGGAGCTGACAGAGGAAGTTGTTCTTGACCGCGCCGCCGTCGACGCGCAGCGAAGTGGTCTCGACGCCGGAGTCGGCCTCCATGGCCTCGGCCACGTCGCGGGTCTGGTACGCGATGGATTCCAGCGTCGCGCGGACGATGTGCGCCTTTCGGGTCCCCCGAGTCATTCCGACAATGGTCCCGCGTGCGCGCCCGTCCCAGTGGGGCGCGCCGAGCCCCGTGAACGCCGGGACCATATAGACGCCGTCGGTCGAGTCGACCGAGCGCGCGAGTTCGGCCGTCTGGGCGGCGTTGTTGATGAGGTCCACGTCTTCGAGCCACTCGATGGCCGCGCCGGTGATGAAGATGGAGCCTTCGAGGGCGTACTGGACCGGCTCGCCGGACATCTGGAAGCCGATCGTGGTGAGCAGGCCGTGGTCGGACTCGACGGCCTCGTTCCCGGTGTTCATCAGGTAGAACGAACCGGTCCCGTAGGTGTTCTTCGCGTCGCCCTCGTCGAAGCAGGTCTGGCCGAACATCGCGGCCTGCTGGTCGCCCAGCGCGCCCGCGACGGGCACTTCCTCGCCGAGGAAGCCGTCGGCGTCCGTGTGGCCGTAGAGCTTCTCGTCGGAGGACGGGCGGACCTCGGGGACCATGGACTCGGGCACGCCGAACTCTTCGAGGAGTTCGTCGTCCCACTCCATGTCGTGGATGTTGTACAGCATGGTCCGCGAGGCGTTCGAGACGTCCGTGATGTGGTTGCCGGTGAGCTTGTAGATGAGCCACGCGTCGATGGTCCCCATCAGGAGCTCGCCGTCTTCGGCCCGGTCGCGGAGGTCGTCCCCGCGTGCGCTCTGCATCTTCAGGGGTTCGGCGTTGTCGAGGATCCACTCGGTCTTCGTCGCCGAGAAGTACGCGTCACACTCCAGCCCGGTCTTGCCGCGGATCCACTCGACCTTGTCCGCTTCCTGGATCTCCTCGACGCGGTCGGTGGTCCGTCGGTCCTGCCAGACCAGCGCGTTGTGTACCGGCTTGCCGGTCTCTTTGTCCCACACGACGGTCGTCTCGCGCTGGTTCGTGATGCCGAGCGCTTCGAGCTGTTCCGCGCCCAGGCCCGCGTCGGCGAGCCCCTGCGTGACGACTTCCTGCGTGTTCTCCCAGATCTCGATCGGGTCGTGCTCTACCCACCCCGGTTCCGGGTAGATCTGTTCGTGTTTCTCGTACGCGTTCGCGACGACCTGCCCGCTGTGGTCGAACACCATGAAGCGGGTCCCGGTCGTCCCCTGGTCGATTGCGCCAACGTATGTGTCTGCCATTGTTGTTGTCTCCGTTGTGGAGGTAGCTTATTTATGGAAGCTACCACCTTACCAGTAAACAACATAGTGAATCATTATAAAGATTACTGATGGTGGGGATTAGTCGATAAAGAACAGCAGGAGCGGCGATACCGGTCGAAAACGTCGGGACGTGCAGTCTCGCTGTTGGCGTCGCGCACGAGAGCGTGCGTCCGGTCGGGAAGTTCCGTGTGGATATCGTGACCGACTCGATAGTAGCTGTGGAGACGTTTTCAGCGCTCCTTCTCGCGAAGATACACAATCGTTACGGCGGTGGCCCGGTTACCAGTACTCGAAATTCCGAATCCGAAAGCAACGTCGGTCAGCTCAGAATGTGCCTCTGGTGGCCGATTCTGGCTGGATTCTTGGGAAATCGATGCGTGACCGACCCCGAACTGGGAGCCGTCTCGCCCCGATTGGTAGTCTGTCGCACGCCCCAGTACGTTTCAATCATTCATGATTCAATAGAAAATTTACTATCCGAGGCTGGTCTGCGGTAAAGTAAAGTAGATGGCCTCCGAATTCCCGAAGAGATGGGACAGACACCACACATCGCCGTCATCGGCGGCGGTTCGACCGGAGCGGGCATCGCCCGGGACCTGGCGATGCGCGGGCTCGACGTGACCCTCGTCGAGCAGGGAAACCTCACGCACGGGACCACCGGTCGGATGCACGGCCTGCTCCACAGCGGCGGCCGGTACGCCGTCTCGGACCAGGCCAGCGCGAGGGAGTGCATCGAGGAGAACCGCGTCCTGCGGGACATCGCCAGCCACTGCGTCGAGATGACCGGCGGCCTGTTCGTCAAGCGCCCCGAGGACTCCGAGGAGTACTTCGAGGAGAAACTGGAGGGGTGTCGGGAGTGCGACATCCCCGCCGAAGTGGTCACCGGGGAGGAGGCGCGACAGATGGAGCCCCACCTGGCGAAAGACATCGACAAGGCGATCTCCGTGCCGGACGGAGCCATCGACCCGTTTCGACTGGTCGTGGCGAACGCCGCGAGCGCGCAGGAACACGGCGCGCGCATCGAGACACATTCGAAAGTCACCGACCTCCTCGTCGAGCGCGGGGAAATCGTCGGTATCGAGGTCGAACACGGCTCGGGGCCGGGCAAGCGCGTCCACGGCACGGCGGGGGGCACCGAGGAAATCCGCGCCGACTACGTCGTGAACGCGACGGGAGCGTGGGCGGGGCGCATCGGCGACATGGCCGACCTCGACATCGAGGTCCGCCCCTCCAAGGGCGTCATGACCATCATGAATATCCGGCAGGTCGACACCGTCATCAACCGCTGCCGACCGAAGGGCGACGCGGACATCGTCGTGCCCCACGAGACGACGGCGATACTTGGCACGACGGACGAGGAGGTCGAAGACCCCGAGGACTACCCCGAGGAACAGTGGGAGGTCGACATGATGATCGACACGCTGTCGGAACTCATCCCGATGCTTCAGGAGGCCCGCACGATCCGGTCATTCTGGGGCGTTCGCCCGCTGTACGAACCGCCGGGCGTGGGCAGCACCGACCCGACGGACATCACGCGGGACTTCTTCCTGCTGGACCACGAGGAGCGCGACGATCTGCCCGGCATGACCAGCATCGTCGGCGGGAAGTTCACCACCTACCGGATGATGGGCGAGCAGATCAGCGACCACGTCTGCGGGAAGTTCGGCATCGACGCGGACTGTCGCACCGCCGACGTGCCGCTGCCCGGCAGCGAGGACTTCTCGGTCCTGCGGGACTACATGGACGAGTTCGGCCTGCGCTCGCCCATCGGCCGCCGGAGCGTCGAGCGACTCGGTTCGCGAGCCGACGAGGTGCTCAAAACCGACGGTCCCAATCCGACCGTCTGCGAGTGCGAGGGCGTCACGCGCGCGGAGATTCACGACGCCATCGAGGGGTCGGGCTCGGACCTCAACGCTGTCCGCATCCGGACGCGCGCGTCGATGGGGAACTGCCAGGGCGGCTTCTGCTCGCACCGCATGGCGAGCGAACTCCACGCGGAGTACGACGAGGCCGTCGTCCGCGAGGCGTGGGACGAACTGCTCCAGGAGCGCTGGAAGGGCCAGCGACACGCGCTGTGGGGCGAACAGCTCTCGCAGGCCGCGCTGAACTACGCGCTGCACGCCACGACGCAGAACCGCGACCGGGACCCGGCCGACGGCGATCCCGTCGACTTCTCGGCGTTCGACGCCGGCCGCAGTCGGGCCGGCGGCGTCGCCGACGCGGACGTGGCCGCCGACGGAGGGACGGATGGCGATTGAGTCGGACGTGCTCGTCGTCGGCGGCGGCCTCGCCGGCCTCACCGGCGCGCTGTCGGCGGCCCGCGAGGGGGCGGACGTGCGGCTGGTCTCCTACAAGCAGAGCACGCTGCGTCAGGCCTCGGGCCTCGTCGACGTGCTCGGCTACACGCCCGACGGCGACGGTCCGCTGACAGATCCGTTCGCGGCCATCCAGTCCCTTCCCGACAGTCATCCGTACCGGACCGTCGGCGTCGAGACGGTCCGCGATGCGCTCTCGCTGTTCGACGAGGCCGTTCCGACCTACGAGGGCGGCCACACGGACGCGAACGCGCTGCTACCGACCCACGGCGGCACGGTCAAGCCGACCGCGCGCTACCCGGCCGGGGCGAGCGCCGGCCTCGCGAGCGACGACCGGGACACCCTGCTCGTCGGCGTGGAGGAGATGGTGGACTTCGACGCGCCCCACGTCGCCGCCCACCTCGGCGCGGCGGGAGTCCCGTTCGACGTGCGCGGGGAGACGATCCGGTTCCCCGGCGACCTGCGGGCCGACGCGAAGGTGACGCGCTACGCGAAACTGCTCGACACGAACGGCGAGGTCGCGGTGCGCGGGCGGAAGGTCCCGGCCCGCGACGCCCTCGCCCAGCGCGTGAACCCGCTGCTCGAAGGCGAGGCGCGCGTCGGCTTCCCGGCGATTCTGGGCGACGACGAACCCGGTGCGATTCGGGCCGCCCTCGGCGAGAAACTGGGCGTCGACGTGTTCGAGGTCCCGATGGGGCCGCCCTCGCTGCCCGGGCTCCGACTCGAAGACGCGCTGTTCGACGCGCTCGACGCGGCCGGCGTCAGCATCGAGACCGGCAACCCCGTGGTGGACGTCGACGGCGACGACCGCGTCGAGCGCGTCTTCGTCGAGAAGAACGGGGCTCGAATCCCCAACAGCGCCGACCAGTACGTCCTCGCGACGGGCGGCTTCGTCGGGAAGGGCATCGAATCCGACCGCGAGGGCGTCTCAGAGCCGGTGTTCGACTGCCACGTCCCCCACGCCGAGGACCGCTACGACTGGTTCGAGACGGAACTGTTCGGCGACCACGCGTTCGCTCGCTACGGCGTCGCGACCGACGACGACCTGCGACCGCTCGACGCGAGCGAGCGCCCCGAGTTCGACAATCTGCGCGCCGCCGGCTCGGTGCTGGGCGGCTACGACTTCGCCGCCGAGAAGTCCGGCAGCGGCGTCTCGATCGCGACAGGCTACGCGGCGGGCCAGCGCGCCGCACAGGAGGCACGATGAGCGACGCCGAATCACCAGACACAGACTTCGACCCGGTTGCACCGAACACGGGGGAGGACTTCGAGCCGGTCGACGTGTTCCCCGACAGCGACGACTTCGACCTCCGCCCCGGCGCGGACTCCTGCTACAAGTGCGCGACCTGCGACACGAACTGCCCGGTCGCGGCGGTCGACGACGACTTCCCCGGCCCGAAGTTCCAGGGCCCCGAGCAGTGGCGGCTGAAGCAGACCGACGACGACTACACCGTCGACGACTCGGTGATGGACTGCTCGAACTGCATGCGCTGTGACAACGCCTGCCCGTCGGGCGTCCCGCTCAGCCAGATGCACAACACCGCCCGCGGGGAGTACGTCAGCGAGCAGATGGACAAGCTCTCCGTCGAGTACGTCCGCAATCGCATCCTCGCGAACTACCGCACGTCGGCGTTCTTCGCGAGCAAGGTCCCGCGGCTGGCGAACTTCGCGATGAACTTCGGTCCCGCCCGGTGGGTGATGGAAAAGACGCTCGGCGTCACCAGCGAGCGCGACTTCCCCGAGTTCGCACGGCAGACCTTCCGCGAGTGGTGGGCAGAGCGCGGCGGGCAGGCGACCTCCCGGGAGAACGCGAAGGCGGCGCGAAACCGCCGCGGACTCCCCGAAGACGCCGACAAGAAGGTCGCGTACTTCCACGGCTGTTACTCGAACTACAACACCACCGAGGTCGGCAAGGCGATGGTCCGCCTCTACGAGGCGTTCGGCTACGAGGTCGTGGCTCCCGAGCAGAAGTGCTCGGGCACGCCGATGTTCGCCAACGGGATGCTCGACGACGCCCGCCGCCACGCCGAGGTGAACGTCTCCTCGATGTCGGACCTCGTCGAGCGGGGCTACGACGCCATCGCGTCCTGTACCTCCTGTTCGATGGCGCTTCGCCAGGAGTACCCGGAACTCTTCGACATCGACGGTATCGAGAAAGTCGCCGCGAACACCTTCGAGGCCGTCGAATATCTGCGCATCCACGAGGACCTGCGCGAGGAGGTCCGCGAGGCCGAGGTGGACGGCGACCTGGCCGAGGAGTTCGCGTACCACGCCCCGTGTCACTCGCGTAATCAGGGGCTGGACCGCCAGGCCGTCGAACTGTTCCGCGACCTGGACGGCGTCGGCGTCGAGGACGTGGGCGACTCCTGTTCGGGCATCTCGGGGACCTACGGCTGGAAGGAGGAGAAGTACGAGAAGTCCATGCAGATCGGCGAGGAGATGTTCGAGCACATGGAAGACGCCGACGGCGAGACGGGTATGACCGAGTGTCCGACCTGCGCCATGCAGATGGAACACGGCAGCGGCTACGAGATCAGACACCCGCTGGAACTGCTGGAAGCGGCGCTGGTCGAGTAGCGCCGCCGCCTCGAATCGAGAGAAAACTGCCGCCGCTCTACTCGCCGCGGACGAACGTCACCGGACACGGCGCGTTCAGCATGACTTCCTGTGCCGTGGAGCCGAAGACGGCCTTGCCGGTCGGCGAGCGCTTGCGGCCGCCGACGACGACGAGGTCGGCATCGGTCGTCTTCGCGAGGTCGACGATCTGCTGGCCGTGGTTGCCGACTGCGCCGCGTACCGACGTGTCGAGGCCGGTGTCGTGGAACCGTTTGAGGAGTTCTCGGACGGTCGTGTGTCGGTCGGCGACTTCGTCGGGGTCGGCCTCGCCAGTGGACTCGAACTCCAGTCGCTCGACGACGTTGCCGTACTCGTCGTCGGTGAAGACGTGTGCGACAACGACCTCGGCCCCGGCCGGGCCGGCGATGTCTGTCACGGCGTCTGCGAGTTCGTCGATACGGTCCGCGTCGTTCGGGCCAACTGCCAGAAGAACGGTTTCTAACGCCATACCGACAACTCCGCGGGACAAACAGTAAAACCTTCGATGGTTTCTACTTCGACGGAAGGGCGCCGCGTCGGATGGCGATTTCCCGGTGTTGTTCCTCCCGACGAGGTTACCCGGTGTTCTTCATCCCGGCGGCGATTCCCTGCACCGTCAGCCGGAGGGTCCGTTTCTCGGTCTCGGTGCGGTGGGACTGCTTGAGCAGTCGGACCTGCAGGAGGTTCAGCGGGTCCACGTAGGGGTTTCGGCGTTCGAGGTTCTCCTCCAGCCAGTCGCGGGAGAGCAGGCCGTCCTGCCCGCTGATCTCGAGGACCTTCTCGACCGTCTCCTCGTACTCCGAGACGAGCCGCGGGAAGATGCGTTCCCGGAGGTCCGGGTCGGCGAGGTCGGCGTACTCACGGGCGATTTCGAGGTCCGTTCGGGCCAGTGCGAGCGACGCGTTGTCGAGCTTCGTCCGGAAGAACGGCCAGTTCTCGTACATCTCCTGGAGCGTCTCCATGTCGCCGCCGTTGTCCAGGTACGCGTCCAGCCCGGTGGCGATGGAGTACCACCCGGGGATGATACAGCGCGCTTGCGTCCAGGAGAACACCCACGGGATCGCGCGCAGATCGTCGACGTTGCGGTCCTCGCTGCGGGAGGCGGGCCGCGAGCCCATGTTGAGGTTCTCGATGACGGTGATCGGCGTCGCCTGCTCGAAGAACTCGACGAAGCCGTCGGTTTCCAGGAGGTTCTGGTACTCCTCGCGGGCGGCGTCCGCGGCGGTCTCCATCGCCTCGCTCCACTCGTCGGGGATCTCCTCGACCGGCTCCTCGACGGCGTTCTGGCGCGCCCGGATCTGGGCGTTGAGCATCTGTTCGAGGTTTCGCTCGGCGATGTCCGGGTTGGCGTACTTCTCGGCGATGGCCTCGCCCTGCTCGGTGAACTTGATCTGGCCGGTGACCGTCTCGTTCGGGAGCGCGAGCATGGCGTCGTTCATCGGGCCGCCGCCGCGGGAAATGGAGCCGCCGCGGCCGTGGAACAGGCGCATGTCCACGTCGTAGTCGTTCGTGATGTCGGCCAGGCGCTTCTGGTTGTTGTACAGCGACCAGTTCGCGGCGAGGAAGCCGTTCTCCTTGTTGGAGTCGGAGTAGCCCAGCATGATCTCCTGGACGTTGTTCCGGGCCTCGAGGGCCTGCGAGTACGCCTCGTTCTCGAACAGCGTGCCCATGATGCGGCGCGCACCGGAGAGGGCGTACTCGGACTCCAGCAGGGGAACGATGTCGAAGCCGCAGTAGCCCGGCAGGTCGACGATGTCGACTTGGTCGGCGAGGAACAGCACCTCGAGGGCGTGGCTCGGCTCCTCGCACCAGCTGATGGCGTAGGTGTCGATGGCGTCCATGCCGAACTCGTTCTGCCAGTCGGCGGTCGCGCGGAAGCGGTTGAGGACCCGCGTGGCGTCGTCCGAGAGCCCCTCCGTGTCCGCCATGTCGATGACCGTGTTGTCCTGCAGGATGGCCTCCGTCAGGAACTCGACGCGCTCGTCTTCGTCCATGCCGGCGTAGTCGATGCCCTGCCGGTCGACGGACTCGGCGATGGCGTCGGTGTGCATCTTGCGGTGGTCCCGGAGGTCGAGGCTCGCGAGGCTGAAGCCGAACGTCTCGACCTTGCGGATCAGCGGGTCGACGTGGGCCTCGGCGAGGACCACGGCGTCGTTCTGCCGGAGGCTGTCGGCGATGACCTCGAGGTCGGCGAGCAGTTCCTCGTCGTCCTCGTATCCGCCCTGGCGCACGTCGCCGACGCGGACGATGGACTCGCGCATCAGCCGGAGCTTCTGGCGGTAGGGCTCGTCGGGGTAGCGCTCCTCGGCCTCGCTGGCGACGCCGGGGAGCTTCGTCTTGTGACGGTTCAGCCGCTCGTCGAACGTCGCGTCGGTCGAGATGTTCGCGGCGTCCTGGCTGAGCACGCCGGAGAGCTCCTTGAGCTTGTCGCGGTACAGCGGGAGGACGGTCTCGCGCTGGCGCTCCAGCGTCTCCTCGGTCACGTCGGTCGTCACGAAGGGGTTGCCGTCGCGGTCGGAGCCGGCCCACGACCGGAACTCGTAGAGCGTGTCGACGTCGACGTCCTCGTCGTAGACGTCTTCGAGGGTCCGTTCGAGCTCGTCGTACACCTCGTCGATCACGTCGAAGAGGACGTTCTCCAGGTACCACTGGACGTTCAGCGCCTCGTCGGTGACCTCGGGCCGACGGTCACGGACCTGCGGGGTCTGCCAGAGGCTCGTTACCTCCGCGGCGAGGTCGCGCTCGATGCGCTCCTCCTCGCGGTCGGTCAGGCGGACCTCGTCGAGCTGTTCGATGTCGCGGGCGACCGACCGGAGCTTCGCCTTCACGGTCTTCCGGCGAGCCTCGGTCGGGTGGGCCGTGAACGTCGGCTCGATCAGCACGTCTTCGAGGACGTCCTCGACGTCGTCGGCGTCGACGCCGCGGTCGGCGAGGTCGCGGACGGCCTCCTCGACGCTGTCGGCGAGGACACCCTCCTGGCTCCCTTCACGGATCTCGCGGACGCGCTCGCGCTCCTCTGCGAGGTTGATGAGTTCGAAGTAGGTCGTGAACGCGCGGGCGATGATGTCTTGTGTCTCCGGATTCAGTCGGTCCAGCGCCTCGTGGACGGCTTCCCGCGTCTCCGCGTCTCCCCGTCGGTAGTCGATGCTGGAGGTCCGAATCGTTTCGACCTCTTCGAACGCCTCCGTCGACGACTGTGCTTCCAGGACCTCTCCGAGGAGGGCACCAAGCTCCCGTACGTCCTGGTTAATTTCTCTGGCGTGCAAAGTCATACCACTCTCTCCCGAACGGAGCCCTAAAACACTATTGAATCGGGGTATAGCGGATGGAAATTCGTTATAGATACCGCTGGGATATAAGTATTAATAATCGTGTATTTCATTACCACACCGCTCGAAAGGTCGCGTCACACCGTGGATCGCCAATGATCGACATCGCCCTGGACATGGAGCAGTACGACTGCCCGTTCATCGACACGACGGCCGATCACAGCGTCGCGTTCGCGGCCGTCCACTGGGACTTCGACGAGCGCGCACGCGAACTCGACACCCGCATGGTCGTCGAGGCCGAGGACGCGGGCGTGCTCGACACCGGGCTGGACGCGCTCCGCGCCCACGAGAACATGCACGACTGCTCGCTGCTGCGCCGCGAGGGCGAGGCGGCCCACATCAAGACGACCATCGAAGAGACGGCGGCGATGCACACCATCCGGGACAACGGCGGCTACATCACCGGCCCGTTCCACATCGAGGAGGGAAGCGAGATCTGGCACGTGGGCTTCGACCGCGGCCGCGACGCCGACACGACGCTCTCGGAACTGGACCGGGACAACGAGTACGACGTGGTCGAGCGGACGGCGACCACGCTCCCGCAGGTGCAGGACCTCGTGCAGAACGCCGGCGCGGCGATGACGCTCGTCGACGGCTGTCGCGACCTCTCGGACACCGAGCGCGAGACGCTCGAACGGGCGGTCTCCGAGGGCTACTTCGAGTCGCCCCGCGACGCGACGCTCGGTTCGCTCGCGGACTCCTTCGGCGTGTCCAAGCCGGCCGTCTCGAAGAACCTCCGGCGCGGGGAGCGAAAGCTCATCGAGCGCGTCGTCGAGGCGCTCGACGACATCGACTCCTGAGCCGGACCGCGGCTCCCGTTCTCCAGCGTTAACATGTTAACTCGGCCCACTATGTGGGTCGCGAGTCTACGATTATCTGTTATGCAGGATACGGCCACACGGAGGCGCGTCCTCGGTGCGCTCGGTGTCGGTGTCGCGGGACTCGGCGGCTGCGTCGGTGACGACTCATCCATGACAGAGCCAGGGAACTCCAACGACGGCGGGTCGACGGACGGCGGATCGACTGCGACCGACGGCGAATCGACGGGCGGGGGCTCGTCCCAGACCGTCACCATCGGGATGTTACAGCCCCGGTCTGGCGACCTGAAGTACTACGGCGACCAGGCGCTGTGGGGCTTCCTCTCGGGGCTGGCCTACAAGGCCGACGCGGACCCGCCGTCGGACCCCGGGACCGGCGAGGTGACGATGACGGTCGGCGACACGGAGTACCGGCTGCTCGTCCGCGACACGGAGTTCTCCGCCGACACGGCACAGACGGCCGCGACGAACCTCGTCGAGAACCAGGACGTGGACCTGTTGGCGGGCTGTACCTCCTCGGCGGTGGCGAGTCGCGTCGTCACGACGGTCGTCAATCAGGCGCAGGTCCCCATCATGCTCGGGCCGGCGGCGTCGGCGGACATCACGTCCAACTCCGAGACCTGCAGCGACCTCGTCTACCGGTCGAGCGAGAACACCGCGATGGACGCGCGCTCGGGCGGGAAGTACGTCGCCCGCGAGACGGACGTGTCCTCGGTGTACCTGTTCGGCGCGGACTACAGCTTCGGACGCGCGGTCGTCAACAACTATCGGTCGGTGCTTGAGGCCGAAGGCGTCGACATCGTCGGCGAGCGGTTCGTCGAGCAGGGCTACGCCGAGTGGGACGGCCTGCTCGAAAACGCCGAGCAGGCGGGGGCCGAGGGCGTCGTCGGCGGCTTCACCGTCGCGACGCTGCCGGCGATGTTCAACGCCTTCCTCTCGGGGGACTACTCCTACCGGGTGTTCGGCGGGCTGGCGACTCGCATCACCAACAGCGTCGTCGGCGGGACGATGCAGAGCGTCCTCGGCGAACCGCTGACCGACGAGAAGATCCAGCAGTCGAAGCTCGGTCCCTTCACGACGCGGTACCACTGGAACCAGTACGACAACCCGATCAACGACGCCTTCGTCGAGAGCTACACCGGGACCTACGGCGTGGTCCCGGACCTGTTCACCTCGGGGACGTTCACCGCCGCGTCGGCCATTCACCAGGCGGTCCGGGAGAGCGGGTCGACGGCGGGCGCGGACGTGGCCGACGCCCTGAAGGGGATGACCGTCACGGACACGCCGAAGGGCGAGGGCGGCTACACCTTCCAGGAGTACAACAACCAGGCGCGCTCGGCGATGACCGTCGCGGACCTCACGCCGACCACCGACGAGTGGGCCGACAACTGGGGCGCGGCCGTCATGCCGAGCCAACCGCTGGCTCGCATCGAGCAGGACGAGACGACGATCCCGGCCGACAGCGACCAGATGGGCTGCTCTCTGTAGGCCATGCTCAGGACACAGGGACTGACCAAGGAGTTCGGCGGCCTCACCGCCGTCGACGACGTGGACTTCGAACTCGACCACGAGCTCTGCTCGCTCATCGGCCCGAACGGGGCCGGGAAGACGACGTTCTTCAATCTGCTCACCGGGACGCTGACGCCGACCGCGGGGTCGGTCGAACTCCGCCGGGAGTCGGACTGGGAGGACGTCACCGACGCCGCGCCCCACGAGACCGCCAGCCGGGGGCTGCACCGCTCCTACCAGGTGACGAACGTCTTCCCGAACAGCACGGTGCTGGAGAACGTCCGCGTGGCCGAGCAGGCCCACAGCGGCGACGCGAGGACGTTCTGGCGCAACGTCGACCACTACGACGAGTTCGCCGAGCGCGCCCACGAGATCCTCGACCGCGTGGGTCTGACGGAACGGGCCGACGACCACGCGAGCACGCTGAGCCACGGCGCGAAGCGAAAGCTCGAAGTCGCAATCGCGCTGGCCGGCGACCCCGCCGTCCTCCTGCTCGACGAGCCCAACGCGGGCGTCTCCTCGGAGAGCGTCGACGAGATACGCGACCTCATCGAGAGCGTCGCGGAGGACTACCCGGTCCTGCTGGTCGAACACAACATGGACATCGTGATGGGCGTCTCCGACCGCGTCGTGGTGTTACACCAGGGCGCGGTCATCGCCGACGGCCCGCCCGCCGAGGTCCGCGCGAACCCCGACGTGCAGTCGGCGTACCTCGGCGGCTACGAACCGGGCAGTCTGATCGACGGCGCGGACGCCGAGTCCGGCCCCGACTCGGAGGGGGGAACCGCGTGAGCGTCCTCGAACTCGCCGGCGTCCACACCTACTACGGCGACAGCCACATCCTCGAGGGCGTCGACCTCGACGTGTCGGAGGGCGAAGTGGTCGCGCTCGCCGGACGCAACGGCGTCGGCAAGACGACGACGCTCCGGACGATACTGCAACTGACGCCGCCCCGGGAAGGCGAGATCACCTTCCGCGGCGAGTCGCTGGTCGGCCTGGAGACCCACGACGTGGCGGCCCGCGGCCTCGGCTGGATTCCCGAGGACCGCCGCATCTTCGGCCAGCTGACCGTCGAGGAGAACCTCCGGGCCGCGATTCCCGAGCCCGGGGACGTGGCCGCCGGCCTCGACCTGGCCTTCGAGTCGTTCCCCATCCTCGAAGAGCGCCGGGGACAGGACGCCGGGACGCTGTCGGGCGGCCAACAGCAGATGCTCGCCATCGCTCGCGGGCTCGTCGGCGACAACGACCTGCTGCTCGTCGACGAGCCGAGCGAGGGGCTGGCCCCGCAGATCGTCGCCGACGTGGCGGAGGCGCTCTCGCGGGCCAGCGAGGACGTGACCATGCTGCTGGTCGAGCAGAACCTCCCGCTGGCGCTCGACCTGGCCGACCGCTTCTACATCCTCGACAAGGGCCGCGTGGTCGACGAGGGCGAGACGGCGGCCGTCTCGGCCGACGACGAGCGCTTCAGGAGGTACCTGTCGGCATGATACTCGAAGCGCTCGCGGACTTCCTGACGGTGAGCGAACTCGGCGGCGTCGTGGTCAACGGGCTCGCGAAGTCCGCGCTGTACGTGATGATCGCGAGCGGCCTCACGCTGATCTTCGGCCTGATGGGCGTCCTGAACTTCGCGCACGGCTCGCTGACGATGGTCGGCGCGTACCTCGGCGGCCTCCTGATGGTCGTCACGGTCTCCGGCGGCACGCCCCCGCTGACGCGACTCGCGCTGTTCTTCGTCGCTGTCGTCGTCGCCTTCGCGCTGCTTTCGGTCCTGGGCGGGGCCATCGAGACGACGATCATCCGCCCGCTGTACGACCGGCCGCCGATCTACCAGATCCTGCTGACCTTCGGGCTGACGCTGGTCATCGAGGAGGTCGTCCGCATCGTCCTCGACGTGTACGGGCTCCAGCCGATCTCGGACTGGCAGGCGGCGCTGGCGACCAAGCCGCAGTTCCTCCGCGAGCCGGTCGCGCTCGGCCCGGTCAGCGTCGGCTGGATGGCGATGTTCCAGATCCTGCTCGGGACGCTCACCGTCGCGGGCATCTGGGCGTTCCTCACGAAGACCCGGTACGGCCTGTACATCCGCGCCGGCAGCGAGGACGCCGAGATGGCGTCTGCGCTCGGCATCGACGTGCGCCAGGTCTTCACCGTGGTCTTCGCGCTCGGCATCGGCCTCGCGGGCGCGGCGGGCACGCTCCTGATGTGGGACCCGACGTGGGGCGCGTCCGTGCCGCTTGCGGCCGAGACGCTCCTGCCCGCGTTCATCGTCGTCATCGTCGGCGGCCTCGGCACCTTCCGGGGCACCGTCGTCGCCGCGCTCGTCGTCGGCATGACCGACGCGGTGACGACGTGGTGGTTCCAGAACGCCATCGAGTTCACGGGCCTGCCCGAACTGGTCCTCTTTCTGGTCCTCGTGGTGACGCTCATCGTCCGCCCGCAGGGCCTGTTCGGCGTCGAGGAGGTGGGGGGCCATTAGCACCGAGACCGAGTCGGACACCGACGCCGCGGCCGGCGCGGCGACGGCGACCGAGACGGCGTGGCCGAAGGCGTACCTCCGGGACCACGTCGCGCACATCCTGGTCATCGCGGCCCTCGCCCTCTACCCAGCGGTGTACGACGTCCTCCTGAACTCGCCGGTCAGCGCGGAGGCCCAGACGCTGCTGCCGACGGTCGAGACGATGGTCGGCGTGCTGTACTTCGGCCTGTTCGCCATCTCCTTCGACTTCGTCAGCGGCTACACCGGCTACCTCTCGTTCGGCCACGCCGTCTTCTACGGCACCGGCGCGTACACCGTCATCCTCGTCGCGAACGGGAAGGTTCCCCTGCTCGGGCCGGGCACGCCGTTCATGCTGTCGCTCCTGGTCGGCGGCCTCCTCGCCGTCGTGCTGGCGATACTCGTCGGCCTCGTCTCCTTCCGGCTCTCGGGCGTCTACTTCGCGATGATCACGCTCGGGTTCGCCCAGGTGCTGTACGTGTTCGTCCGCGGGTGGGACTACGTGGCGAACAACCCCCGCGACGGCCCCGCCGTCGGCCCCTCGCACGTCGAGGGCTTCCAGATCGGCGTCCCCGGCGTCGACCAGCTATCGCTCGCCATCGGCGTGCTGACCGGCGACGAGGTGTCGCTGCTCGGGTCGACGCTGTCCAGTACGGCCGTCTCGTACTACATGGTCGGGCTCGTCGTGCTGGGCTGTTACTTCGCGATGCAGCGCATCATACACTCGCCGTTCGGTCGCGTCCTGCTCGCCATCCGCGAGAACGAGGAGCGCGCGGTCGCGGTGGGCTACAACACGTACCTGTACAAGCTCGGCGCGTTCGCCATCAGCGGCTTCTTCGCGGCGGTCGCCGGCGGCCTGTTCGCCGGCTTCCGGCGCTCGGCCAGCCCGGAGAACTCGTTTTACTTCCTCGTCACCGGCGACGCCCTGCTCGCCAGCATCATCGGCGGGTTCGGTACGCTCGCCGGCCCGCTCTACGGTCGCCTGTTCGACGAGACGGTCCGGGAGTTCCTCTCGCCGGCCGGGCAGGGCGGCGGCCTGCTCCCGTACCTCCGGGCGCTCCTCGGCCAGGAGACGCTCGACGCCGCTGTCGTCGGAAACGAGACCGTCGGCGGGCTCATCGACCTGCTGTTGAACGGGCACGCGAGCCTCTACGTCGGCATCGTGTTCGTCCTGTTCGTCCTCTACGTCCCCGACGGCCTGCTCGGGACGCTGCGCTCGCGCGTCGGCGGTACGTTCGCCGAGGCGGTCCCCGCGAGAATCTGGGGTGACGACCGATGACGGGGGCGAACGCGACGACCGAGCGCGACGGCGTACCGACGGCTCTCGTCTCGCCACCGAACCGGAGTGATCGACAGTGACGACCTCGCAAACGGATTTCTCGCTCGACGACCAACCGACGGAGACGACGATGCACTACGCGACCAACGACGGCGTCGAACTCGCCTACGAGCGCGCCGGCCCGGCGGACGCCGAGACGGTGGCGTTCGTGGAGGGAATCGGTTACGGGCGCTGGATGTGGCGCTGGCAGCGCGACACCCTCGCCGAGGAGTACGACACCATCGTGTGGGACAACCGCGGCACCGGCGACTCGGACGAACCCGAGGGCCCCTACACGATGGCGCAGATGGCGGCCGACCTCGATGCCGTACTCGCCGATGCCGGCGTCGAGTCGGCCCACGTCGTTGGCGCGAGCATGGGCGGCATGATCGCCCAGCGGTACGCCCTCGACCACGACCGGGCGCGCTCGCTGGCGCTGCTTTGCACCTCGCCGGGCGGCCCCGAGGCGGCCCCGGTCCCCGAGGAGACCCAGCAGCGGATGTTCGCCGTTCCCGATGACCTGGACGAACGAGAACTCCGGCGCTACAAGATGCAGCCGGCGTTCTCCGACGGCTTCCCGGACGCCCACCCGGACCTGATCGAGCGAATCGTCGACTGGCGGATCGAGAGCGACGCCGGCGACCGGGCGCTCCAGTGGCAGGCCGCGGCCGTGGCGGCTCACGACGTGTCCGACCGCCTCGGCGAGATCGACGTGCCGACGCTGGTCGTCCACGGCACGGCCGACCGAGTCGTCCCCTTCGAGAACGGCGAACTGCTGGCCGCGGGCGTTCCCGACGCCGCGTTCGAGCCCGTCGAGGGCGGCCCGCACCTGCTGTTCGTCGAGGACCACGAGCGAGTCACCGCGCGCATCCGGAGGTTCCTCGACGATGTCTGAGTTCGCCCCCCAGGACTGGGTCGGTGCCTGGAGCGAGCGGCGGGCCGCGCTCACGCCGGAGCGCGAGGGGCTGGTCGACGCGACGACCGGGCGGCGGTTCACCTACGCGGACCTCGACCGCCGCGCGAACCGCGCGGCTCGACTGCTCCGGGCCCAGGGCGTCGGCCGCGACGACGCGGTCGCCGTCGTCTCGCGGAACCGTCCCGCCGTCGTCGACCTGTTCTTCGCCACCGGCAAGACCGGTAGCCGACTGGCCCCGCTGTCCCACCGCCTCGCGCCGCCCGAACTCGCGGCGCTCCTCGCCCGCGTCGACCCGGCGCTCGTCGTGGTCGAAGCCCCCTTCGCCGAGGCCGTCGCCGCCGCCCTGTCGCAGGCCGACGGACTCGACCCGGGGCTCCTCCGCCTCGAACCCGCTGACGGCGACGCCACCGAATCGGCAGATGCCGCCGACTTGTCGACCGCTGACGAGGCCGCCGCAGACGAGCAGTCGTCCGACGCCGCCGACGCACTCGCGGCCGCCCCCGCCTACGCTTCGGCCCTCCCGTCGGACGACTCGCCCGTCGAACGGGCGGCGATCGCCCCAGACGACACGCACCTCCTGCTCCACACCGGCGGCTCGACGGGGACGCCCAAGGAGACGGAGATCACTCACCGCGGCGTCGTCTGGAATTCCCTGAACACCATCACCGCGTGGGGACTGCGGGACGACGACGTGACGCCGATGGTGTTCCCGATGTTCCACACCGGCGGCTGGAACGTCCTCACCGTCCCGCTGTGGCACATGGGCGGCACCGTGGTCGTCGCCCGCGAGTTCGAACCCGGCGACGTGCTGGACACCGTCGAGCGCGAGGGCGGGACGGTGCTGGTCGCCGTGCCGGCCGTCCTTCGGATGATGGCGAACCACGACCGCTGGGACGAGACGGACCTCTCGACGCTCCGGTTCGCCAAGTCCGGCGGCGGCCCCTGCCGGAAGGCCGTCATGGAGGCGTGGTGGGGCCGCGGCGTCGACCTCTCGCAGGGCTACGGGCTCACCGAGTGCGGTCCGAACAACTTCGCGCTGCCCGAGGGGTGGCCCCGTGAGAAGGCAGACTCCGTCGGCGTCCCGGCGATGCACGTCGACGCGCGGGTGGTGGCGGTCGACGACGGGGAGGACGAAGCCGCCGGAGACGCGGACCCGACCGTGGTCGACCCCGGCGAGGTCGGCGAACTCGAACTCCGCTCGCCCCACGCCGCCGACCGCTATCTCGACGACCCCGAGGCCACCGCCGAGGCGTTCGGCGACGGCTGGGTGTCGACCGGCGACCTCGCGCGCGTCGACGCGGACGGCTACTACTACATCGAGGGGCGGACGAAGCACATGTTCGTCAGCGGCGGCGAGAACGTCTACCCGGCGGAGGTCGAGGACGCCGTCGCCGACCACCCCGACGTGAGCGAGGTCGTGGTCGTCCCGGTCCCCGACGAGACGTGGGGACAGGTCGGCAAGGCCGTCATCGAACCGACCGCCGATGCGGGCCCGGAACCGCTGACCGTCGAGGACCTGCGCGCGTTCCTCGACGGCCGTCTCGCGCGCTACAAACACCCCCGCGAGATGGCGTTCGTCGACGAGATGCCCACCAGCGGGCCGGACAAGATCGATCGCCAGACGGTCACCGAACGGTTCGGTCAGTGAGGTCCCGCGGGATCGACTATTTAAGCGAGTCAGTGAGACAGGCGCACATTCAAGTCGGGCAACTGTCAACAGCACATAAACTCAAACTGACATGAACGAGTACGCAGAGCCGATTCACGTGTTGCAGGTGGACGACGATCCGATTATCGACGCAGACGTGGCGACGGACGCGGCGACCCCCCTCTCGGTCACCACGGTCGAGTCCGGCGCGCGCGCGCTCGACCGCCTCGACTCGGAGCGCTTCGACTGCCTCGCCGTCGCCGCGGACCCGCCGGAGGTCGACTGCCTGTCGCTCGTCGACGCCGCCCGCGAGTCCGACGACGCCCTCCCAATCGTCCTGGTGACCGACGACGTGTCCGCCCCCGTCGTCGACGACGCCGTCGAACGCGGCGTCACAGACTACTACGAGCGGGACCCCGAGGCCGACCGGGCCGGCCCGCTCGCCAAACGGGTCCGCCTCGTCACCGAGCGCCAGCGTGCGGAGCGACGCGCCGAGCGGATCAGGCGGCGATTCGACGACCTGACGGAACACACCAGCGTGATGCTGTGGGTCTTCGCCGGGGACTGGAGCGAACTCCTGTTCGTCAACTCCGTGTACGAGGACCTGTACGGCCGCCCGGTCGACGCGCTGGAGGAGAACCCGATGGAGTTCATGACGGCGATCCACCCCGCGGACCAGGAGCGCGTCGCCGAGGCGATACAGGGGGTCTCGGCGGGCGAGTCGGTCGCGGCCGAGTTCCGCATCACCCGGCCGGACGACGACCAGCGCTGGGTTCGGGCCGAGGCGGAGCCAGTACTGGAGAACGGCTCCGTCGCCCGCGTCGTGGGCTACTCGCGGGACATCACGGAGCGAAAGCGCCGGGAGCGCAGGCTCGAAGCGTTCGCGAACGTCGTCAGCCACGACCTCCGGGGCCCGCTCGACGTGGCGCGCGGCCAGCTCGAACTGGCGCGGTCGACGGGCGGCGAGGAGCACTTCGAGGCCGTCGAGCGCGCCCACCGCCGCATCGAGACGCTCGTCGAGGACCTGCTCGCGCTGGCGGCGGGCGGTGACGCGGCGCTCGACCTCGAGGCCGTGCCGCTCGGGACCGTCGCCGAGCAGTGCTGGCAAGACACCGACGCCGAGGGAGCGACGCTCGACCTGGCCGCCGACGCGGTCTTCCTGGCGGACCCGGAACGGCTCCGACAGCTGCTCGCGAACCTCGTCGGCAACGCCGTGGCCCACGGACCGGTTGCGCGGGCCGACGGGCGCGCCGAGGGCGTGACCCTCGACGGGACCGACCTGACGGTGACGGTCGGCGAACTCGACGACGGGTTTTACGTCGCCGACGACGGCACCGGCATCCCGGCCGACGAGCGCGAGCGGGTCTTCGAGCCGGGCTACGGATCCGCCGACGGGTCGGGCTACGGCCTCTGTATCGTCGAACAGATCGCCGAGGCCCACGGCTGGTCGGTCGACGTGTGCGAGAGCGAGGGCGGCGGGGCGCGCTTCGAGGTCACCGGCGTCGAGCCCGTCTCGGACTGACGCCCCGCGCGGAAAAGCACCGACGGCCTGTTGCTGGCGAGCCCTACGCCTCGTCGAAGACCCAGTCGCCCTCGACGACGTGGTCGGCGACGGCGTCGAGGTCGAGCGTCAGGCCGAGGCCGGGCTCCTCAGGAATCTCGATGTAGCCGTCCTCGATGACGTCTTCCTCGACCAGGTCCTCCCACCAGCCGAGTTCGTAGGAGTGGTACTCGACGGCGAGCGCGTTCGGGATGGCCGCGCCGACGTGGGCGGAGGCCATCGTCGCGATCGGCGAGGAGACGTTGTGCATCGCGACCGGGATGTAGTACTGGTTCGCCACGTCGGCGATCTTCCGGGTCTCGCGCATGCCGCCGACCTTCGGCATGTCGGGCGCGACGATGTCGACCGCCTGGTTCTCGATGAGGCGGCGCTCCTCGGTGACGCGATAGCGGTTCTCGCCGACGGTGATCGGCGTCGACGTGGACTTCGTGACCTCCTCCTGGACCTCGAGGTTCTCCGGCGGGACGGGGTCTTCGAGCCACCACACGTCGTACTCCTCGATCTCCTCGGCCAGGCGCTTGCCCGAGCCGCCGGAGAACGTCCAGTGGCAGTCGAAGGCAACGTCGGCCTCGTCCTTGACCTCCTCGGTGACGGCCTCGACGATCTCGGCCTTGTGGCGGACCTCGCCCGGACGGAGGTGGCGGTTCGCTCGGTCCTTCTCGAAGCCGCTGGGCACGTCGAGGTCGAACTTCAGGGCGTCGTAGCCCAGGTCGTCGACGACGCGGCGGGCCTCGTCGGCGCAGGCCTCGGGATCGGCCTCCTCCTCGGTGTGGCAGTCGCAGTAGACGCGCATCCGGTCGCGGTACTTGCCGCCGAGCAGCTGGTAGGCCGGCACTTCGAGGATCTTGCCGGCGAGGTCGTGCAGCGCGACCTCGATGCCGGCGATGGCCGTGACGGTGACGCCCTCGACGGACCCCTCGCCGCTCATCTTCTGGACGAGGTGCTCGTAGAGGCGGTCGATGTCCAGCGGGTTCTCGCCGATGACGAACGGCTTCATCCGCTCGATGAGTTCCGGGACGCCCGCGCCCCAGTAGGCCTCACCTGTGCCGACGATACCCGCGTCGGTGTAGATGCGCACCAGCGTCCACGGGAAGTTCCCGTCGATCATCGTCGTCTGGACGTCCGTGATCTCCACGTCGCGGCCGCCGCCGCGCTTGGCGGTGACGCCCATCGTCTCGCTGGAGAGCTCCCGCATCGTGTACTCTGCGTTCGGATCGTGTAGGTCTGCGTAGTCGACGTCGTTCGCCTGTCCCATACCCCCGCTTGCAGCCCCCCGTCACAAAAGTGTAGAGGAATCCGCATCGATTTCTTCGATTCCGAATTATCTTTTCTACTATTTGCGGGTAGCGCTCGCAGGGGTATTTTTATCTCGAAACCGCCTGTACTCGGCGGCATGGACATCGGTGTACTGACAGTTCCACTCGGCGACCAGTCGCTAGACGACGCGCTCTCGTACCTCTCGGACCTCGGCGTCGACGCGGTCGAACTCGCCTGCGGGGGCTTTCCCGGTGACGATCACCTCGACAGGCATGCGTACCTCGACGACGACGAGAAACAGGACGAACTGCGCGCGCTGCTCGACGAACACGACCTGCGAGTGAGCGCGCTGGCGACGCACAACAACCCACTACACCCCGTGGACGAACGCGCCGAGACGGCGGACGCGGAACTCCGCGAGGCTGTCCGGCTGGCCGATCAGTTGGACGCGAACACGGTGACCTGCTTCTCGGGGCTGCCCGCCGGCGGCCCGAACGACGAGGTGCCGAACTGGATCACCGCGCCGTGGCCGGGCGAGCACGCCGACGCCCACGAGTACCAGTGGCGCGTCGCCGAGGAGTACTGGTCCGACCTCGCGGCCCACGCCGCCGCCCACGACGTCGACCTGGCCATCGAGATGCACCCCAACATGCTCGTCTACGAGCCCCGGGGCCTGCTGGAACTGCGCCGGCGGACGAACGACCACGTGGGAGCGAACTTCGACCCGTCGCACCTCTACTGGCAGGGCATCGACGTGACCGAGGCCATCCGCCTGCTCGGTGACGAGGACGCCATCCATCACTTCCACGCCAAGGACACGAAGGTCTACGAGTCAGAGGCCCGCGAGAAGGGCGTGCTCGACACCGCCCCCTACACGGACGAACCGAACCGCTCGTGGCTGTTCCGGTCCATCGGCTACGGCCACGACGAGTCCCACTGGAAGGACGTGGTCTCCACCCTGCGGATGGTCGGCTACGACGGCGCGCTCTCCATCGAACACGAGGACTCGCTCACAAGCGCGCGCGAAGGGCTAGAGAAGGCCGTCGACGTGCTCGACCGCGCCGTCTTCGAGACCCAGCCCGGCGACGCGTACTGGGCCGAGTAGCTCCCCGGCCATACAATTCGAACGATTCTGTGCGAAATTTTATGTAGCGGCTGGCGGAAGAGTCACCCGTCTCACAGCTTCGGAGACAGACTATGGACATCGAACTCACCCACAAGCCCTCGTACACGCACGTCCGCGTCACGCTCGAAGACGGCGAATCGATCCTCGCGGAACCCGGCGCGATGGTCAGTCACTCCCCGACCATCTCCATCGAGACGACGACCAGCCGCGACGGCCTGCTCAGTTCCGCCAAGTCGATGCTCGGCGGCGAGTCGCTGCTCGCAAACGAATTCACCGCCGAGGGCGGCGAGGGGATCGTCACGCTCGCGCCGCCGACGCCCGGCGACGTACACCACCACGAACTCGACGGGACCACGCTCTACGCCGTCGACGGGGCCTTCCTCGCGGCCGACCCCAGTATCGACATCGACTCCGAGTTCGGCGGCGTCAAGTCACTGCTGGCCGGCGCGAGCATCACGCCGCTCGCCCTGAAGGGCACGGGCCACGTCTTCATCGAGGCCTTCGGCGGCATCGAGCGCGTCGAACTCGACGCCGGCGAGCGCTACACCGTCGACAACGACCACGTCGTCGCCTGGGAGGGAACGGTCGACTTCGACGCCCACCGCGTCGGCGGCCTGAAGTCGACGCTCCTCAGCGGCGAGGGCCTGGTCATGGACTTCACCGGCCCCGGAACGGTCTGGTACCAGACGCGCGGCCTCGACGCCTTCACGTCGGCCATCGCCCAGGCGCTCCCGGGGACGGGCGACGACGACAACGGCGGGACCGGCATCGACGACTTCCTCTGACCGGCGGACGACGCGAACGCCGGCAGCGGTCCCCGTCTTTTTCGGTCAGGCCAGTTCGCGCGTGATGTCCGTCGAGGACACCATGCCGACGTAGTCCTGGTGCTCGTCGATGACCGGCAGGTGCTTGATGCCGAAGTTCGTCATCATCGCGGCCGCCTCGCCGAGTTCCAGCGACGCGGTGACGCGTTCGACCGGGGCGGTCATGACGTCGGCGACCGTCGCGGCCGAGAGGTCCTCGCCCGCGGCGACGGCGTCGACGATGTCGGTCGTGGTGATGATCCCCGCCTCCGCACCGGGGACGAAGATACCGTTGATGTCCTGTTCGCGCATCTGCGTCGCCGCCGCTCTGACGGTCTCGTCTGCGGAAATCGTCTCCAGCGGGGTCGACATGACGTCCTCGATGTGGACGGTTGCTTCAGAAGCCATACCGGTCCAACGCTCGCATCCGCTTTTGTCTTTTCCCTCCGGCCGGATATTGCGACCGGGTGACCCGCCGGCCCGTTCTGACCCCGATTGTTATTTCGCCCCCGAGTGAAGGGCCGATATGACACTCGATGTCGGCGTTCTCGGCTATCGATTTATGGGCAAAGCACACGCGAACGCGCTCTCCCGGCTGTCGATGTTCTTCCCGGCGGCCCCGGCGGTCAACAAAGACGTCATCGTCGGCCGCGACGCGGACGCGCTGGCTGACGCCGCCGAGGAACTGGGCTTCGACCGCACGGCGACGGACTGGCGCGACGTGGTCGACGAGGTGGACGTGTTCTACAACCTCGGGCCGAACCACGTCCACGCGGAGCCGTCCATCGCGGCGCTGGAGGCGGGCACGCCGACGTTCTGCGAGAAGCCCCTCGCGCCAGCGCTCGACACTGCCGAGGAGATGGCCGAGGCGGCCGACGCGGCCGGCGTCCCCGCGGGAACGGCGTTCAACTACCGGTTCGTCCCGGCGATCCAGTACGCGAAGAACCTCGTCGAGGCCGGCGAGCTCGGCGAGATCCACCACTTCCGCGGGCAGTACCTCCAGGACTGGCTGGTCGACCCCGAGGCCCCGTGGTCCTGGCGCAACGACGAGGAACTGGCCGGCAGCGGGGCGCTGGGGGACCTCGGCGCGCACACGGTCGACCTGGCCCGGTTCCTGCTCGGCGACGCCGCCGGCGAGATCTCGCGCGTGAGCGGCCACCTGCGGACGTTCCACGACGAACGCCCCGTCGAGGGCGAGGACGGGACCCGGCCGGTCACGGTCGACGACGCTTACAGCGCGCAAGTCGAGTTCGAGAGCGGCGCGATGGGGACCCTCGAAGCCTCGCGTGTCGCCAACGGTCACAAGAACGCCCACACCATCGCCATCGAGGGGTCGAAGGGCGCGCTCAAGTTCGACCTCGAACGGCTGAACGAACTCCAGTTGCTCACCGAGGGCGACCGGGGCTTCCAGCGGGTGCTCGTCACCGACGAGGACGACCCCTACGTCGAGCACTGGTGGCCGCCGGGCCACGTCCTCGGCTGGGAGCACACCTTCGTCCACGAGAACTACGAGTTCCTCTCGGCGGTGGCCGAGGGCGGCGACGCCGACCCATCCTTCGCCGACGGACTGGCGGCTCAGCAGGTCCTTGACGCCGTCGAGCGCAGCGACGAGCGCGGCGAGTGGGTCGCCGTCGAATGAAACGGCGAGGTGCCGTCTCGGTCTGAGACGCTGACTGGGGACGGGGATTTACTACGGGCGGGCCCGCCACCTCCGGGTATGTCGCTCACAGACAGACTCGACCAGTACCTTGCTTCCGAGGACCTGAACGCCGTCTGGTTCGCCCGCCCGCCCTCCTTCGCGTGGCTCACCCGCGGCGGCGACAACGTCGTCGACCGGGGCGTCGACACCGGCGTGGCCGCCGCGGGCTACGACGGCGACCAGATCACGGTCGTCACCGACAACATCGAGGCCCCGCGACTCCGCGCCGAGGAACTCCCCGACGGCGTGGCCATCGAAACGTTCGAGTGGCACGCCGAGAGCCTGGCCGACGCGGTCGCTGCGGCGAGTCCGACGCCGGCGGCGGCCGACTTCGACGTATCGGGATTCGAGCCGGTCGACGTGACACCGCTCCGCCAGCCGCTGACCGAGACACAGCGCGAGCAGTACCGCGAACTCGGGGCCGACGCGGCGGCGGCCGTCGAGTCGGTCGCCAGAAGCGTCGACCCGTCGGACACCGAACTCGACGTGACGGGGGCGCTCCGTGACGAACTCGAATCGGAGGGCATCGCGACGCCGGTGGTCCTGGTCGGCAGCGCCGAGCGGGCGCAGTCCTATCGCCACTACACGTCGACGGACACCGAACTGGGCGACTACGCGCTCGTGTCGGTGACGGCGCGGCGCGACGGCCTGCACGTCAGCACCACGCGGTCGGTGGCGTTCGACCCGCCCGAGTGGCTCGCGGAGCGGACGCGCAAGGCCATGCGCGTCGAGACGACGGCGCTGGCCGCGACGCGGGCGGTCGGGCAGGAGGGCGGAACGGCGAGCGACGTGTTCGCGGCGATTCAGGACGCCTACGCCGAAGTCGGCTGGGAGGGCGAGTGGCGCAACCACCACCAGGGCGGCGCGGCCGGGTTCGCCGGCCGGGAGTGGATCGCCACGCCCGGGAACGAAAGCCCGGTGGTGCTGCCCCAGGGGTACGCCTGGAACCCGACTGTGGACGGCGCGAAGAGCGAGGACACCTTCCTCGTGACCGACGAGCGCGTCGACCTCCTCTCCGGGACGGGCGACTGGCCGACCGAGACGGTCGAGGCCGTGGGCTACGACCTCGAACTCCCGCGCCACTCGGTCCTCGATCGGTAGCGGCGCTGGAACGGCCCTCATACAGCCGCTGTGAATAATTTACAACAGGTGTTGTACGACGATGCGTAGATTTATCAAGGGCGTTCGGGTATCCATCAGGTATGACCGCAGAGCGCGCGTGGTGGAAGGAGGCGGTCGTCTACCAGATCTACCCCCGGAGCTTCAACGACAGCGACGGCGACGGAATCGGTGACCTGCAGGGGGTCATCGAGCGGCTGGACCACGTCGCCGACCTCGGGGCGGACGTGATCTGGCTCAATCCCGTCTACGAATCGCCACAGATGGACAACGGCTACGACATCAGCGACTACCGGGCGATCCACGAGGAGTTCGGGACGATGGCCGACTGGGAAGACTTGCTCGAGGAAGTCCACGACCGGGACATGCGGCTGGTGATGGACCTCGTCGTCAACCACACCTCGAATCAGCACGCGTGGTTTCGGAAGTCCCGCGAGCGCGACCCGGCGTACGAGGACTACTACATCTGGCGCGAGGGCGGCACGGACGAGCACGGCGACCCCGTTCCGCCGAACAACTGGGAGTCCTTCTTCGGTGGCTCGGCGTGGGCGTTCGACCAGGAGCGCGGCGAGTACTACCTGCACCTCTACGACCGGTCCCAGCCGGACCTCGACTGGACGAACGAGGCCGTCCGACGCGACGTGTTCGACGTGGTCCAATGGTGGCTGGAGAAGGGCATCGACGGCTTCCGGATGGACGTGATCAATCTGCTGTCGAAGGGCGAGGGGATGCCCGACGGCGACCCCGACGGCGAGTGGATCGGCTCGGAGCACTTCATCAACGGCCCGGAACTGTACGGGTATCTCGACGACCTCGACGACGAGACTCTGTCGAACTACGACGTGATGACCGTCGGCGAGATGCCACAGCTCACCGTCGAGGCCGCCCGCAAGTACGCGGGTGCCGACGGCCCGCTCGACATGGCGTTTCACTTTCAGCACACCAAACTGGACTACGCGGACGGCGAGCGGTGGTCCATCGGTGACTGGGTCCTCAGAGACCTCAAGGAAATCACCGCCCGCTGGCAGCACGGGCTCGCGGACGACGGCTGGAACGCGCTCTACTGGGAGAATCACGATCAGCCCCGGAGCGTCTCGCGATACGGCGACCCAGACGAGTACCGGCGAGAGTCCGCGAAACTCCTCGGGACGTACCTCTTTACGCTCCAGGGGACGCCGTACCTCTACCAGGGCCAGGAGCTCGGTATGACGAACGCGACGTGGGACTCGATGGGCGACCTCCGCGACGTGGACGCGATCAACCACGCCGAGGAACTGCTGGAACGGGAGGGCGTCGACGGCTACGACGATCTCAAAGACGTAGTCGGCTATCGGACCCGGGACAACGCCCGGACACCGATGCAGTGGTCCGACGACGAGAACGCGGGCTTCACCGACGGCGAGCCGTGGATCCAGGTCAACCGGAACTACACCGACATCAACGCGGCGGCCCAGCGATCCGACGAGGACTCGGTGTACAACTACTACCGGCGGCTGATCGAGTTGCGCGAGGAGCGCGACGTGCTCGTCTACGGCGACTACACGGACTTGCTCCCCGATCACGAGACGGTCTTCGCCTACACGCGTTCGCTCGAATCCGACGAGGGAACCGCACGCGCGCTCGTCGTTTTGCACTTCTCGGACGAGGCGGACTCCGTCGAGCTCCCGGTCGAATACCGGGAGGCGTCGCTGTTGTTGAGCAACTACGACCGGACCGACCCGGAACCGGCCTCGCCGTCGCTCGCGCCGTACGAGGCCCGCGTGTACGAACTCCGGTGACGGCGGCCGCAGTGGTGTCGACCGCTCCACGTTCCGCTGTCCGCCGGTGAAAAGGGCGTTCGGTACGCTTACTCGTCGGCGTCGTCGCGGCCAACGCGGATGACTTGCAGGAGGGAGTAGACGGGCACGCCTCGGATGTCACCGACGCCGCGCTTGTCGGCCAGCACGACGCAGGCCACGGGGTTGCCGCCCTGCTCGTGGATGGCGTCGATGGTCTCGGCCATCGTGTTCCCGCTCGTGATGGTGTCGTCGACGACGTAGCAGTCGCGGTCGCGGATCTGGGCGAAGTTCCGGGAGAACGAGCCGTCGCTGGTCTCGCTCTCGTCGTCGTCCCACTGGTGTTTCGTCGGCGCGTACGTCCCGAGGTCGGTGTCGAGTTCGCGGGCGACGGTCGTCGCGAGCGGCGCGCCGGCCTTCTCGATGCCGATGGTGAGGTCAACGTCCTCGCCCTGCTTCGAGAGGAGGTCGGCCATCGCCGCGCCGGTGTGGTACAGTCGGGTGCTGTCCCGGCCGGCGGCCGACCAGTCGACGTGGATGTCGTGGGGGCCGCTGGACTGGGACGGCTCCGGCTCCGCACCGGTCCCGCTCCGTTCGACGAGCCAACTCGCTGTTTCCCTGGAAACGTTGAGTTCGTCGGCGATCTCCCCCTTGGAGAGACCCCGCTGTGCCAGGTCGGCCGCGCTGTCGACGAGATCGTCGATGTTCTTCATATTCGCATTTCCGCGCGGGAGGATTTAATAGGCAATGTTCTACGCCCCCGGAAATGGCGACCCGGTAATTCTCGAACGCGGTGGGTCCAGGGTCGTCGCGCGGGTGCCCTGTCCGAGCACGACACACCGAACCGCACGGCAACCGTCTCGACTACCCCATTCCAAAATCCTTTAACAACAACAGTTGTACATGAAGCGAAGAGTGATCTATGGTGACGTATCACGAGGACGGAGTCCGCGGTCTGACTCCTGCTCTGTCGCCCGGGAGCGACACCGCCGATCAGTGACGGGAGACAATCATGGCTGTTAACTACACACTGGGACTCGAACGGAATACATGGACGACAGCGAACTAACCGACGTTCTCGAAGACGCCGGTCTCTCTCCGTATCAGGCCGAGGCGTACGTCGCATTGCTCGGCCTCGGCACCGCCTCGGCGACGGACATCGCCGATTCGTGTGACGTTCCCGACCCGCGAATCTACGACGTGCTTCGTGATCTGGAGTCGAAAGGATACATCGAGACCTTCCAGCAGGACAGTCTGACTGCCCGAGCGCGAAATCCCGAGGTCGTCCTCGAAGACCTCAGGGCGCGTTCGAGCAAGTACCTCGACGCCGCCGAGACCATCGAGGAGCGCTGGGACCAGCCGGCCATCACCGACCACGAGGTCAGTATCGTCAAGCGCTTCGAGACGGTCATCAACCGAGCGTCGGAACTTATCGGGGAGGCCGAACACCAGATTCAGGTCGGCGTGAACCCGGAGCAGTTCTACGCCGTCGAATCGGCGCTCCGGGACGCGCACGACCGCGGCGTCAACATCAAACTGAGTATCTGTACGGGGCCGGACGAGCGGACACCGCCGATCGACGAGATCGAGGGATCCTGCACGGAGGCCCGCCACCGGGAGATTCCGGCCCCGTTTTTCGTCCTCGTCGACCGCACGTGGACCTGTTTCGCGCCGCACTCTCACTCGGTCAACGAGTACGGCGTTCTCGTGAAAGACCGGACGCACACCTACATCTTCCACTGGTTCTTCCTGACGTGTCTCTGGGAGATCTGGGAGACGATACACACCGAGCGGACGCCCGAGACGCCGACGACTTACGTGGACCTCCGCCACGCCGTCCGTGACATCGAACCACTGTTGAACGAGGGGGCATCCATCGAGGCCGTCGTCAGCGGGTACGTGACGGAGACGAACGAGGAAGTCGAACTCCGGGGACGCATCACCGGCGTCGAGTACACCGGGAGTAGCATGGGCCGGACGGAGCCGGTCCCGCTGGCGCAACTGGCGGGTCGCATCAGTGCGACGCTCGAAACCGACGATCGGACGTACGAAATCGGTGGTTGGGGGGCCGTTCTCGAAGAGATCGAAGCGGTAGAGGTCACTATCGTCGATGTACGGTACGAGTGACACCCATCGCGCTCGACTGAAAGAACTTTCACTCAGTTTGCGCGTTTGAGCGCGTGCGTCTCACAAACACCTGTTTGGGTTTCCCATAGCTACTTATAGGTAATTATCTTTAGTGATTGTCATTCGCTGAAAAATAACCCGGTAGGAAGTCATTTACAACACCTGTGGTTAATTATGGATAACACTTAAGTGATATCCGGGATAGCTCAGGATAGACATGTCGGACAATGGCACATCGGATGAGCGAGAATCGACAGGCGTGTCCCGGCGGCGGTTCGTTCGCGCTGCTGGCGCGTCGGGTGTCGTCGCAGGACTGGCGGGCTGTGCGGACTTCGTCGGCGGCGGTGGCGACGGGAGCGGCGGTGGCGACGGTAACAGCGGCGGCGACGGTGGCGACGGCGGGAGCACGGGTGACGGAAACGGTGGGAGCGGCGGGACCACGGTTCAGTGGGGCTTCGACCCCGTGGCGGCCCAGAACAACGGTGACGCCATCAAGCAGGCGCTGCACGACAACGGGCTCTCGGACGACATCACGGTCCAGCTCGTCCCCCGGAACCAGGAGACTGGACAGGCGCGGGCGAACTACAACCGGCTCCTGAGCGCCGGTGAGACGGACCCGGACATGTTCCTGATGGACAACGGCTGGACGAACATCTTCATCCAGCGCGGCCAGCTCCAGAACCTCACGGAGTTCCTGTCGGAGGAACTGGTGACCGAGGTCGACGAGAACTACTTCTCGGCGTTCACCGACACCGCGCGGGACCCGGGCAGCGGGAACCTCTTCGGCGTCCCGGTGTTCCCGGACTTCCCGACCATGCAGTACCGCAAGGACCTGGTCGAGGAGGCGGGCTACGACCCCGAAGGCGAGAACTGGGCGACGGAGCCGATGACCTGGGAGAAGTGGTCGAACATCGCCGCGGACGTCCACGACAACTCGGGCGTCGACTACGGCTTTACCACCCAGTGGGACATCTACGTCGGCACCGCCTGCTGTACGTTCAACGAGGTCATGTCCTCGTGGGGCGGCGCGTACTTCGGCGGCCGGGACAACCTCTTCGGTCCGGTCGGCGACCGCCCGATCACGGTCAACGAGCCGGAGACCATCCAGTCGCTCAACATGATGCGGAAGTTCGTCCACAACGAGGACTTCGGCGGGACATTCGACGGGTACGGCGGCGGCTTCACGCCGACGAACATCCTCGGGTGGACCGAGGAGTCCTCGCGCGCGCCGTTCGCGCAGGGCAACGCGGTGTTCCACCGCAACTGGCCCTACTCGCTGGCGCTGACCGGACGCAACCCCGAGGAGACCGAGGACCCCGCCCTCGGCGAGGACCTCGGCGCGATGCCGATTCCCTACGCCGTGCCGGAGAGCGAGGCCGCACAGCCGGGGACCGGCGGAACGACCGCCGCGCTGGGCGGGTGGCACATGACAGTCAACCCCAACACGGGCCAGCCGGACGCCGTCAAGCAGGTCATCCGCGCCGCCATGCAGCCGGACTTCCAGCTCACGCTCCTGTCCATCCAGGGCTGGCTGCCGCCGCGGCCCGAACTGTTCAACTCCGAGGAGGCGCGCGACGTCCCGGTCGTCGGCCGCTACATGGACACGCTGCAGGTCGCCGGCCAGAACACGATGCCGCGGCCGGTCACGTCCGTCTGGAGCAACCAGACCAGCAAGATCGCCCAGCAGGCCAACCGCGCCGTCGGCCAGGAGGTCTCCTCCGAGCAGGCGATGAACACCCTCGCCGAGTCGCTCGCGGCGACGGAAGGAAACTGACAGCCTAGCTTTACATTAAACCCACTCGATTATTAATTATGGATTCCTCGACAGGCGGATGGAGGTGACCGAATGAGCACAGACACGGGCCGAGAGTCCCGGCGATCGGGCGCGCTCGTCGACGCCATGCGCTGGATGGAGAACCTGAGCGACACGCAGTACGCGTACTTCCTGCTGTTACCGGTGTTCGTTCTCCTGGGCGTCGTGGCGCTGTACCCGCTGTTGCGGACGTTCGAGCTGTCGCTGTTCGCCACGTCCCTCGACTTCTCGAGTCGGAACTTCGTCGGCCTCGGTAACTACGTCGGACTGTTCACGGGCGAGAAAAACCAGTTCTTGCCCGGCGGCACCACCTTCCTCCCGAGCAATCTCGGAATGCAGGCGCTGCTCAACAGCGCGCTGGTGGTGACCATCATCTTCGCCGTGGTGAGCGTGCTGTTCGAGACGCTCATCGGTCTGGGCCAAGCGCTCATCCTGGACCAGGACTTCTACGGCCGGCGGTGGGTCCGCGCGGCCATCATCATCCCGTGGGCGGTGCCCAT
>NZ_WRXL01000001.1 GCF_010119195.1 Haloarcula salina | reverse complement strand
GCCTCTGGGAAAACCGGTTCGCCGCCACCATTCATACCTACCCAAGCCCACAGCACAGCGCGTGCTGTGGGCTTTTCCTCTATACCGATCCCACAGAGCTATCTCTCCCACCAGCCGTCTCACCGCAGAACCACCCCGACGAGCGATAGCGGTCACAGGGCTACGTCTCCTCGGAGTCTGCTGGGCAAATTCGCTAGCCTTAAGCGACTGACTACAGTACCAACGAGTGCGCCAAGGTGGCAGAGTCCGGCCTAACGCAGCGGCCTGCAGAGCCGCCCATCGCCGGTTCAAATCCGGCCCTTGGCTTATACCACTTTCCTTACAATCCACATTTTGAGAGGCTTCTTTAGCGCCTCTCATACTCTTCAGCGCAGTGACGATTCACTTCACCGGATAGACAGTTTTCTCGACAATAGCGACCCCTCCGCTTCGGGGGGTGTTCCAGCGTGACCGCCGAGTGCCACCTCTGCGGCGGTCCCCCCGACAACGTCGACGGTAACAGCTACCTCTGTGACGACTGTCTCGCCCGACTGCAGGGGCGGTCCTCAGAGAAGACGGTCGAGCAGGACGACGGTGGCGATCCTGCCCCGTCGACCGTCGAGACGGGCGTTCTCCCGGCCGACCTCGAAGGCCGCGAGCGCTGGATCGCCTGGAAGGAAACCGACGACGAGCGAAAGGTGCCTCGGGCTCCGTGGGTGACCGGCGGCGATGCGTTCGTCAGCGCCCAGGATCCCGACGTCTGGGTCGACCTCGAAACGGCCCAGGCCTGGCTCGACAAACTCTCCGGGTTCGACCTCGCGTACAACATCCCCGACCGCGACGAGCACGACACGGACCTCGTCCTCGTCGACTACGACGACGCACGCGATCCCGAGACTGGCGAGATCCACCAGACTGTTCGCAAGCACCTCCAGCGAGCCGACAGTTACGCCGATGTCTCGACGAGTGGGACTGGCGTCCACATCCTCTGTCGCGGGCAGCTCCCCGATGGCGTCAAATCCATCGAGGCGCACCTCCCCGAGGATCCCGACTTCTCCGATGCGGAGATCGAGGTATACGACTCCGCCCGGTTCGTCGCGATGACCGGCACGCACATCGCGTCGACGCCGACGGAGACCACGCGCTGCCAGCAGTTCATCGACGACCTCGCCGACGAGTACACCACCGTCGCCGAGGGCACGCCCGACGAGCTGATCCAGGAGCCCGAGAAGACTGCCGCCGAGATCGCCGACGTCGAGACGACCAGCGACATGCAGGACGTCCTCGACGCCATCCAGCACACGGGCCCGCGTGACATCCGCCTGCGCTCGACGGTCACGCAGGAGCGGTCCGACGGGACGACGTCGATGGATCCCGCCTGGGCCCAGAGTAAAAGTGGAACCCGGCTGGCTCAGGTCGGCGACGGCTGGGTCTACCGCAAGGGCATGGTCGGCCTCGACGCGCTCCAGGTCGTCGCTCTCGAAGAGCGCATCATCACCACCGAGACGGAGTATCCCAGTGGCGCAGACTTCTGGGAGGCCGTCGAGGCGCTTCGCGATCGCGGCGCGCACATCCCCGAGTTCGAACCCAGCGAGGGCGACATCGGCCACACGGCCGTCCTACCGGGACGCGATGCCCTGGAGACGGCGACCTCGGGCTGGGACTGGCACCACGCTGGTCGCGACGCGTCGAGTCTCTCGATCACCGACGCTCGCGAGCGCACGACCGAGGCCATCGCCGACGCCTACCAGCGCAACGACCAGGTCCTCGTCGAGGCGCTCCCGACGATGGGGAAGTCCTACGGGTCAATCGCCGCCGCTGCTGAGACCGGCGAGCCCGTGACGATTCTCACCGGGCGCGGGCGCAAAGAGCAGTACGCGCAGCTCACGGAGTGGTGCGACGAACACGGGCTGACGTACAAGGAACTCCCGTCGTTCACGCACGACTGCCCCACGGCCGCCGGCGACCACGGCGACGAGTGGCGCGAGATGGTGATGGACTGGTATCGCCGCGGGGCGACGCCGAAAGCCATCCACAAGTTCGCCGAGGACGTCCTCGGGAAGCCGCTCCCCTGCCAGGTCGACGACGAAGGTAGTCACGTCGGCTGTCAGTACGCCCACCTGTGGAACTTCGACCCCGAGACCGATGGCAGCGCCGACGCCGACGAGGACGTCCCGATTGACGTGCTGATCGGGCACTACACGCACGCCTACAAGGAGAAGGTCACCACCGGGCGGACCGTCGTGTTCGACGAGTTCCCCGACGGGGCCTACGAGACGTCGCTGTCGGGCAACTGGCTCCAGGGCGCAGTGAGCTACTGGCTGTCGACCGTCGACGCCGTCCCGTTCGACGACTACACGGACCTCATCGAGCACCGCGATGACGATGGCCGGCGTGCCGATGCGCTGGCGTGGTTCCTCGACGATGATGGAGATGCGCTCGACACGGCAGAGTCCCTGGTGTTCGACGACGACAGCGCCCACGCCGCGGCCCCGCTGGCCGCGTTCGCGATCCTCGCCGGCGACGACCTCGGTAACGGTTTCGAGACCGCCGACCTGCAGGACGCCGGCACGGCCACGTTCGACCGCGAGACGGGCGAGGTGTCGCTGCTCCAGCCGCCGAGTCTCGACTACGCAAGTGGCGTCGTCGCCCTCGACGGGACGCCCACGAAGCGCATGTGGGAGCTCTCCCTCGGGGTGCGGCTCTCGCTTCGATCGGTCCTCAGTGACGCCGAGCGGAGCGAGTACGTCGCCGACGTGCTGAACCTGAATCTCGTGCGGACGACCGACGCGGTCAAGCCCTACAACAGCGCTGACCACGTCACGGTCGATCAGGACGCCGCGCTGCTGGAGGGCATCGCCGACGCCCACGACCAGCGGCCGTCGCTCATCACGTCCTCGACGGCCGAAGGCGAGTACGACGCCGCGGGCGTGCTCGACCTCGTCGACGAGACGAAACACTACGGGAACGTCCTCGGGTCCAACGAGTTCAAGGAGACCCGCCTGGGCGCGGTGATCGGGTCGAACCACTACGGCGATCGGTTCATCAAGAAGTGGGGCGCGTACGCCGGCGAGGCCGTCGAGCGCAACGCCGAGAAGGGTGCGGGGCTGTCGTACACGGGGTTCGGCGACCGCGTGCTGACGCACATGCGCGAGCACGACACGCTCCAGGCGGCGATGCGCTTCGGCCGCGACGGCAACGGGGCCGTCGTCTACGTCCACACGGACACGCTGCCGGACTGGGTTCCCATCGCCGACGAGGGGCGCGTGCTCACCACTTGGAGTGACGGGATGCGCCAGGTCGTCGACGCCGCGGCCGACCTTGGGGAGTGGACGACCGCCGACATCGCCTCCCATCCCGACGTCGAGATCGGCGAGCGGCAGGTCCGGGCCCACCTCACGACACTCGCCGAGGAGCACGACGTCGTCGACCGCGAGACCGATGGCTGTGGGTTCGTCTGGCGCGACGGCGGCCTGCACCGGCTGGGCGACCACGGCGCAGTCGAACTCACGCCGGTCGACCTCGAGGAGTTGAGCGCCGAGGAAAGTGCGGAACTGGCGCGTAGTAGTACCTATACGTGGCAGTTCCGCACTCCAGCCGAAACGGAGGGGGTGTCAACCCCGGACAGGGGCGGTTCCCCCGAAACGAGTGACGAGCACGTCCCAACGGGAAGTGGCCCACCGCCAAATGAGTCAGACTGACCCCGATCCGTGGGGGCCTTCGGCCCCCACCGACGAGCGACAGCTACGGCTTGATGAGTTTACCGGCCAGTGCAAGGCTATCGCCGTCTCGACGAGTGAACGGTGCGAACGCGACGCGCTGGCTGGCGTCGCCTACTGTACGCTCCATCTTGACCACGCCGGCGAGGACATCACGGACTGAGAGCGTCCGAGGAGGTCGTTCGCCCCCTCTCGTGAAAAACCGCCCCCGAACTATGCAGGTGTAGCCTGTATTTCCTGCCGGAGAGAATCATGAGCACACTCGTCCCGAACCGGGTCAAAGAGACCCCTGCCAGTGCAAGGCTGGTCTACACCGCTCTCGACGCGAACGGGCCACTGGAACGCGAGGAGTTGATCGACGAGACGGGAATCGCCCGGCGAACCGTCAACAGCGCACTCGCCGAACTCCGCGAGCGCGGGCTCGTCGAGGCGCGTGAACATCCGGCCGATCACCGGCGGCGACTGTACGCCGCCGCGGAGCAATGACTACCCGTCACGACGCCTGTGCGAAGCCGGGGCGAAGGCGTCGCCAAGTGCGAGCGAATTACACCATGAGTTCCCACAGGCCCCGATTCCGACCGAAGAACCCACGAAAAACCCGAGGTGACCGCCTGTGACCGACGACGCGAGCGCCCACGCCCGCGAAGAGGACGTCGCCGACAGCTACGACGACCTACTCGCGACGCTCGACATGCTGGAGACCGAGGCGCTCCGGAAGGTTGAGAGCGGGCGCGTGTACGACGCCGAGAACGAACGGGTGCGCATCAAGTGGATCCGCATCGCGAAGGACGTCGTCGCGGAGAAGCGGAAGGTCATGGCCGACCGCGACCTGCAGGAACTGACCGAGCGCATCGAGCAGCTCGAAGAACGTGCCGACGGCGACGTCGTCGGGCCCAGTGGGGTGTCGTCATGACCCGCAAATCGAAGCGGGAGATCGAGCGCGCGCTCGAAGACCTCAACGACTCGCCAGATACCGGCGTCGCCACCGTGACATTCCGCGAGTGGCGCGGTGACGAAGACGGTGACCCAGTCGAGTGTGTCCACGAGACTGAGCACGACATCGAAACCAGCGCGTCTCAGGACATCGTGATCAACGACATCGTGGTCCCGACTGACTGGGAGCGAGACCAATGACGCGCCGCTCGAAGCGTGAGATCGAGCGCGCGCTCGACGACATCGAGGTCGACAGCGACGGGACAGAGTTCGACGAGATGGTGTTTACCGACGGCGACGGAGAGGTGTGGGGCCGGGTCACCGACGACGGAATCGAGGAAGCGACGGTGGCAGATATTCCGGGCCTCGACAGCGCCGACGACGTCCGCCTCGTCGCGGATTTCACTGCCGGGGGTGAGGACTCGTGACTCGCAAATCGAAGCGGGAGATAGAGCGCTCGATCGAGAATCTCATCGACGATCCGGACTGTGGTGGCGACGTCACCGACGTTGGCCTCGGCGTCACTGCAGACTTCGTCACCTACGAAACGAACGCTGACGGCACCGGGCCACAGTTCCAGACAGTTGACCCGGAGCGAGAGGAGCGATGACGGACCAGACGACCCTCTCGGAGTTCGGCGACGACGACGCTGAGACCGCAGAACAAACCACCGCCCCGACGCCGGCGGAGAACGCAGAACAGATACAGTCCATCATCGGCCTGCTGGAGACGCTCACCGGCAAGGTCGGCACGCTCGCCACCGAACTCGACGAGCAAGCGACGCCGGAGTACAGCCCCGAAGAAATCGACAGCGACCCCGCCGGAATGTTCCAATGACCGACTACATCAACGACCTCGACGCCGCAGTGACGGGCACAGACACGACCAAGACTCTCGCCAAAGAGTACCCCGACGCGTCGCCGCAGTCCCTCGAAAACGCAGAACGAATCGCCGGCCTCACCGACGCCGTCAGCAGACTCACGGACCACCTCACACAGCGGAAAACGAACCGCGACCGTCGGCGAGAAATGCAGCGCCGTGTTTTCGCAGAGATCGAGCTTGAGGTCGCACGCCTGGCCGTCGCGACCGGGAAAGCGACCGAGCGCGAAAAGCAACTCGTCAGGGAAGCGGCTGAGGCCGACAACGCGAACCTCGACGACCTGGCGAAGCGATTCGACCCAGCAGCAACCACGGAGACCCACCAATGACATCCGATGTCCTTCAGAACGCACTCGAACAGAACCGGCAGAATCTCGAAACCCTCCTCGCGGCCCTTGAGGTCGATCACGAGTTTCCCGAGGACCCCGCCAAGCAGGCCAAAATGGCAGCTGCGTTCGACATCGGCGACACCACCAGAAAGGACGCCGAAATGACCGAGGCGGAGCGCGTGGCCTGGCTCTTCGAGCAGAACGCGAAAGCACTCGCCGCCGCTGCTGACGCGGCCGGAGGTGATACCACGACGCCCGACATTACAGAGTCGGGCAAACTGAAAAGCGTCGCTGACGCCCTCGGTGGCCGCTGATGTCGCCACACGCATTCGCCCTTCGCACCGGGCGGCGAGTCCCCCCAACGCTCCACATCCGCGACCTTGCAGAGTTCGGACTGGAGTCGACTGAGGAGCGCTACCGCCTCATCGACGACGACCGTCTCGCGGCCGACCTTCGGGAGTACGACCAGAATCGCAACCCGTCGGCCTTCCGCGACATCACGGCCGAGGATCTTGATGGGATTCTCGACTCGGCCAGCGGTGCCGCATCGGCTATCAAAGCCGGCGACCACGACGACGTTCTCGATATCCTGGTGTTCGCCGAACGCGAGGCATACGGCGATCGCGTCACTGTGCTCGACGCAATCAGCGAGCGGAAGCGCGAGCTCAAGCGAGAGCGCTTCGAGGACCGTGACCGCGTCGACTCCGTGCTCCAACCAGAGGACGTCGCACCCAGTAGGGGGCTCTGATACGCATGACTGACACCACCAGCGCCGAGGCGTTCGACGACACCGACACCACCGATCTGCGTGACTCCCTCCCTTCCGCCTGGAGGTGGTCGTCGTGACAGAGTTCGGGGCAAGCGGGACCCTGACGATAGAGTCCGTCGAGGGCGCGCCGGCGGCGATCGAACAGGAGGTCAGCCGCGTCGGCTCGCTCGACGTAACAGCCCAGCCGCCCAGCGGCGGCGTCGGAACGGGCGCGCTCGGGAGTATGACGGCCGCCGCAGAGGGCCAGCAGTCGCTCCTCGAAGAACAGGTCGCCCTTCAACAGGAGATGCTGGACGAACTGCAAGGCGGTGGCGGCATCGGCGGCGGCGGTGGCGGGGGTGGCGGTGCCGGCGCATTCGGCGGCGGTCTCGCCCGCAGCTTCCTGGGCGGGGCGGCTGGCACTGCAGCAGCGGGCATCGGCACGGCCGCCGGTCTTCTCGGCGGGGCGCGCCACGCGATGGGACAGGGATGGCTGGGGCAGGCCGGCCAGGATACGCTCGGCGCGCGGACGAACTTCCAGGGCCTCGACGGTATCGATCGGGCGATGGACGACCCACTCGGCGCGGCGGGGACCGGGTTCAAGAACATGATCGACCCGACGGGACTGGGCGAGACGTTCGCTCGCTCGGCCGCGACAGAGCTCACCTCACAGACCACACTCGACGAGGAACTCGTCTCGGGGATGCAACGCGGCGTCGACGTCTGGGAGCAAGAGTTGTCGTCCATCCCCGACCCCTTCGAGGGCGCGTCGTGGCCGGAAGTCGACCCGATGGAGGGTGCCGACTGGCCTGACCTGCCCGACCCCGGCGGCAACTACTGGCCGCAACTGCCCGAGCCCGGGCGCTCGTTCTGGCCCGACGTGCCGACGCCGGGCTGGCTGGACGCGCTCACTGGCGGCGGCGACGAACAAACCCCGAGCCAGCAGCGGTTCGGACCGCGCCCGAAGCGCTCGATCAACGACATGGCCCGCGATTCCCCTGCCGTCGACATTACACTCGATGGTATCCGCGAACTGCAACAGCAGGTTGACCGACTGGAGCGGGCATTCGAATAGGGCGATAGAGAGGCTCCATTGATAGAATGGAATACCTCCGCTACTCGAGTAAGGACGGCAGTCGTTACTCAGGCCCGTTGAATGGGGGAACGGCCTCGCCACCGACCGCGATGTCCCACTCCAGGTCGACGTTGTTGAGCAGGAACGTGTCGAACGCGACCTCCGCGCCGGCATCGAGGGCCTGTTCGTAGGCGTCGCGCGCCCGCTGGTACGTCTCGGCGTCGCCGAGGTCGATAGTCGCCCGGCCGTCGCCGTAGGGTGCGCTCAGGATATAGTCGGGAAGCTGGGCTTCGTCTGCCGTGTCGTCGTCTATGGTCGGGTCGTGCATGATCGGTCTCCGGGACGACGGGTTGCACTAACCAACATTCGGCTGCGAATGGCCGAGTGTGTTGGTTAGTAAAACCCGCCGCCTGTCCGAAACCGGCAGGCGCGCTCGCCTGCTCAGGATGGCCCAGCGCGCCGGGCAATCGTCAGCGCAGCACTCCGATCCCGACAGACGCGTTCGACCGGGCAGTCATCGGTCGTACACACGATAGCGTTGCTGTCGAGTCGGCCGAGTTTCTCACAGACGTGGCAGGCCTGGCTCGTGTACTTCGCGTCGACGAACGTGACAGGCAGCCCAGCGTCACGCGCAACCTCGACGATTACTGCCTGCAGCGCCGGCAGAAGCCACGCGCCCATCTCGTCGACTGTCCGCCGTTCCCACAGCGAGGGTCCGCCGAAGTCCATGTCTTCGAGGACCAACAGCGGCGTCGCGAACTCGTCGGCGTACCGAACCAACCGATGCGCCGCGTCGAATAGGGCCGGTCGAAGCCGCTCGTACAGCGCCGCGAAGAGCTGGGCCTCGCCGGCGGTGGTGTCGAACGACGCCGCTTGGAGGGCGTGCGTCGCCTCGACGAGCAGGTCGTAGCGCTCTCGCAGTGGGTCGCCGTCGATGACCAACGCCGCGTCTGGGTCGGCGTCAGCCGGCGCGGCGGCGACCAGGCGCTTCTCGCCGAGGTCGACACCAATCGGCGTGTGGTCCGACGTCGGGGCAGCCCCACTCGCCGGCGCTGGCGTAGAACTCATCGCGACCACTCCCGACGGTCGCTTCGGGCCCCAGCCTCGCAGGCAGCGGTGGCGCTCTTGGGGCCGATGCGGCTCACTGTTCGGCCCCCACTGTGTCCGGAGCTATCACGGGCAGCTCCTCCTCCGACTTTTTTGACCGAATCGCGCGCGAATGGGCCGTAGCGAGTCGTGCGATGCCGACGGTGTCGGCGCGCTCAGATCGAGCAGGCGTCACTCTGACCCCTCCTGGTCCGCCCCTCGCTCGTGCTGGGCGTCAATCAGGTCCACATACGTTTCCTTGGCCTCGGGGTCAGCATCGACCCCGCGGTAGGCAATATCCGACGCGATCCAACTGACACAGTCGCCACACAATTCCCAGGCCGAGAACGCTGGGAGGTTCGCCTCCCCCAGCGGATACTCCAGTTCGATGGAAAAGCCGGGCTCGGCGGGGTCACCGCACTCGTCACAGACGCCGTCGGCCAGCGCGTGGTTCTGCACGAACTGACAGACTGCACAGATATCCGCCTCCAGGGGCGCGATGGGGTCGACCGTCGTCCGGTCGACCATGCCGGCGGGCTTGGCCGCACCGCAGATGTCGCACTCGGCGGTCGCGGGGTCGTCGTCGGCAGCTGTGTCGTTACCGCCGGGCAGTGGTGTCGTCGCGACGAGCGCGGCGGCCTCAAGGAACGCACGCCGGTCAGGCATCCTGCCCCTCCTGGTGCACGGCGCGCAGTGCTTGCGCCACGGACTCGGCGAGTTCGACCCGCGGGGTCTCCGTGTCAGTGCGGGCCTGGTAGCGCTCGATGACGTCGTCGACACCGAGCCCGTACTGGCTGCTGGTCTGTCGTCCCGTTGGCAGGGCCCGCGTCTCGGTCGTGAACCGCAGGACGCCGTCGTAGGGGATGCGCTTGCGGGCTTCGACAGCGCCGTCGTCAGTGACCAACAGCGTGAAATCCCCGTCGCCGGCGTCCTCGATGACGAGCGTCATCGGCCCCCTCCCGAGTCGTCGACGAGCGTGTACCCCTCGTCGCGAGTGTGAATGATGGCGTTCTCCGCCTGCAGTTCGTCAAGCGCGGCGTCGAGCGCCCGCGTCATGTCCTCGACCAGGATCTCCCGAAGCTCCTCGTAGCGGACGGTGTCGACCTGTTCGAGGGCCGTGAGGACGGCGTCGCTGGCGATGGCTGGCAAGCGGTCGTCGCCAGCGTCACCCGCGCCGGGCGTCTCGCCGATGTCCTCACCGGTGTATCCCCGACGGCCTGCCTGCACCATCGAGCGGATAAACTCTGAGCGGGACATATCCAAGCGGTCGGCGTGGTCGTCCCAGATATCGCGTTGGTAGGCCGGCACGTACGTCCGCGCACTCACCCGCTCGGTCTCGCGATCCTCGTCACCGTCGTCGGTCATGATTCTCCCCGCGGGGCGACTGGCAGCCCGTCGAGGAGTGCGTCGAGCGCGTCGGCATCGAGGACGACGTCGACGGTCAGGTCCGCGCCCGAGATGGTGAGCTGGGCGTGGGGTTCAATGCCGGACAGCGGGCGCTCCTCGGGCGCTTGCACACGCAAGTCGAGGTCGCGCTCGTGTGTTTGCACAGCCAACACACCGCCGTCGTCGAACTCCGCGGTCGCGTCGACCTCGGCAACGGACGTGGTGGACATCCTCATTGGCGCACCTCCACGACGGTGTCGGACTGCAGCCACGCCTGCTCTTGGTCACACTGGTAGACGACGAACTCGTCGTCGTACTGCAGCGTGGCGTACTCGCGCTCGCCGGCGGCGGCCTGTTCGACCGGCATTACAGGTCGCCCCCGTTGTCGGTCGCCTCGTGGAAGTGGATGTGGGCGCTGGCCGGCGCGTACAGCCAGCAGTTCGCACAGGGGAACTCGCCCATGTACATCCCCGAGATACCAGCACAGCGTTCGTGGCCGGCGATACACGTCCCGTCAATCGGGGCCTCGCCGTGCTCCTCGCTCAGGTCGACGACGTCGTCGGCCGCCTCGTCGCTGGCCGTCGAGACCACGCCACCGTCCGCGGCGGCAAACCGCAGCTCGGCGTCGCAGTGCTGGCCGAGGTCGGGGTCGATGTCGCACGCCTCGGCCGCGCCGGCGGGCACGGCCGCCAGTCCCAGCGCCATTTTCGCGCGGATCTGGTGCTTGCACTCGACGTCGCGGTGGGTTGCATCGGGGCATTCACAGCTGCCCCCGCGGACGTCGACGAGGTACTCCTTGCCCGAGGCACTGGTCACGAGGACCAGGTCGTCCGCACCGCGAGCGCGGCCGATGTCGGGCGTGACCGTGAGGTACTCCTCCAGCGCGCGCTTCGTTCGGTCGTCGATTCGCTCCGCCGTGGCGGCAGTCTGAAGTGCCGCGGTATCCTTGGTGGACATTGCTGCTATCCTGCAGCACGGTCGAGGGCGTTCCAGCGCCCGTCGGCCAGTTTCTACGTGGCCGAACTCCCGTGCTTGTTAGATACAACAATCCCCAATCACTTAATACTTGTTGTATAGGACAAGTTGTCGTATGGGACAAGTGTTAAGGGTGGTCAAATACAACAAGTAAGTACGATGAGTTCACAATCGGCAGGTATGGCTACCGGCCGGGCACTAACGACAGAAGCGGAACGCGAATATCTTCGAGGCGAACACGGCGACCAGCGGATGTACGAGGCTCGCTCCCGAGTCAAATCTCGGATCAACGAACAACTCGCCGGGGACGTCGAGTTGTTCGAAAACGAAGCGCCAGAACTGCTCGAAGAACTTCGTCAAGTCGTCTGCGAGGATCAAGGCTGATAGGTGACCGAGGGATGCACCGCACCGGCCACTACGGCGTCGCGCTCGCGGTGTACGCGCCCATCGGCGCGGTCGTCTCCGCCGCCGGCTTCGAGTCGCTCGCCGTCGCCGGTGGCGTGGTGGCCGTCGGCGGGGCCATGACGCCGGACCTCGACCTACGCGTGCCTGGTATCTCACACCGCGGGATCACGCACACGGTCTGGTTTGCACTCGCGGCCGGCGTGCTCCTCGGCATCGCTGGTTACGCCGTCGACAGCGTCGCCGCCGGCGTGGTCGGGGCGCTCGCTGGTGTGGTCCTAGTCGGCGCGCACCTGCTGGCCGACGCGCTGACGCCGATGGGGATCCGGCCCTTCGCGCCGATCAACGGACGCGAGTACTCGCTCGACGTCACGACGGCGTCGAACCCGGTCGCGAACTACACGCTGCTCGCTGCCGGGGTTCTCGTGGCCGTAGGGACGCTGGTGCTTGTGAGAGGGGGAGCATGAGGCCCGTGTTCAACGCACACTGGTGTCACTTCTCGTCGGCGTCAGCGAGCTTCCGCTTCATGATACGAGCGTACTCCGCGTTATCGAGGTCCCCCCTTCGAAAGAGCAGATCGAGCGACCGGCGTGAGAGTTCTGCGAGTTCCTCATCGGACATATCTGCCACGGACCCGCCGAGAGAGATTGTAAGGTCGTTATTGACCTCTTCTGGAATCCGGTCGGTTTCTACAGATTCAAGCGCGGTTCGCACACCACGTTCTACCTGGCTATCGAACGATGCAGTGACTCGATCAACTTGTTCGTGTGTTGAGAGTCCCTTATCTGGTGTTGACATTCCCTGGTCAAGATTGCGATTAAGGAGCGTGGGATGGTGGACGCTCCACATGAATAATATCGCTGAGAGAGGCCACACGCGTCCAGGATCAATATCACCCAGCACTTTGTCAAGATCTAACTTCTGTTCGGTTTCCTCAGTTCCAAATAACAACCGCAAATCGTCAAATGCAACCTGAATACGCTTTCGAATTCGAGACTTTGCAGCCCGAACCCCACGATCACTCATATCGGGATCAGTCGTTCTCAGGAACTCGCGCTGGTTCTGTGTTAATAACCCAGTTTCATCGGAATCAGCCATCTCGGAATGTTTTTTGTTCCGGCAGAATAATAAACCCTCCGGCTGTGAGTTGTAAACGAGATATGCCTTCCGACCGGCTGACTGCTCGCGTTCCAACGACGCCCGCAGTTCGTGACGAACTCAAAGAACGCGTCGACGGGGCGGGATTAGAGACGTACGACGACTATCTCCGGGTAGTGCTTGGGATGTCGACTGAGGCCGGTGAGGCAATCAACTAAACAGACAGATGACACTCACTAAAGTCGAATTGAACGGTGGTGATGACCGGGCGTCACCAGCGCCCGCGAGCCACCGAAGTAAGCTGCGACGACGAGCACGACCGCCAATGGCACGTACTCACGCTGGGTTTCGCACTCCAGCGGCTTACGCTTTTCGCGTGGTTCGTGCTCGGGGCGGTTTTTCACCCCATGAGCGCTCAGAGAACTGAACCGAACGCCGACCAACCAGAACAGCCCGCTGATCAGTCCACTGACAGCCGAGTCTTCCCCGCGGAGCGCGCGTTCTCAGGCCCGCATGACGAACCGGCCTGGAAGCGCCTTGATTCGGACCTCTCCGGGGGCTACGAAGACGTTCCTCAGGCCTGTTGGTGTGACCACCCCGACGACACTTTCGAGGATGTGACGAGTTCATGAGCCGAGCATCTCAACCAGATACCGACCTTGACGAATACGTGTACGAACAACTGCGAGAAGCCGACCGCGAGGTCCTCCGAGCCATCGTCGAGTCCGGCTCGCCCCTCAGCGGTCGGGCACGGCGCGCCCTCGAGTACCTCGATGCACAGGAGGGCGACCAGTGACGGCCGCGTCACTGATCGAGTCGGGCGTCGACTCGTTCGTCGATGAGACGGTCGATTGTATCGACGACGGCGTCGGTGTCGAGATCGTCGCGGGCCGAGAGTTGGCTGACCGCTTCGAGGGCCTGTTTTCGCTCGGCGCGGGCTTCCTCGGTGGCCTCCTGCGAGAGCGCGAAGCCACACCACATGCATCGGTCGCGGTCACGCGGTGTGTCTCGATCACACCGCGGGCACGTGATCGGCGCGACCTCGTCGTGGTCGTCGGTTTCGACGTCGACGCCGTGGAGGGCGGCATAGGACCGTTCCAGCGAGTCGTCGCCGAACCGGGCCAGGTAGCGGGCCGTGTGTTCACTCCCCTGCTCGCGTCCCTGGCGTTCCTCGATCTTCGGGAGGTCCATCCCGAGACGGATGAGGAAGCGAGTGTTCGACTTCCGGAAGTTCGTCGGCGTGACTGGCTTGTCGACTCCGGCGCGGTCGGCGGCGCGCTTGAAGTATTCGAGGAAGGTGTTGTAGGAAGGACGCTCGGGGTCGCTTATCTTGCTCCAGAGCGGCGCGTCCACGTCACCACCAGCGGGGTGCTCCGCGAGCCACTTCTGCAAGAACGGCACTGCGACCTTGAGATGGGTCGGCTTTTCACCCTGTTTTCCATCCGGGTGGATCCCGACGGTATGCTCGGCGTCGAAGATATCGCCGACTTCCAGGTCGTAGAGTTCGCCAGCGCGGAGTCCGGCCTCGAACTGTACCATGATGAGGGCGGCGTCGCGGGTGTTGTGGCAGGCCTCGGCCATCGGCTTCACATCGGCCTCGTAGTCGAGCAGGTCGCGCTCGGACGGGACAGGGTCGAAGTCGTTACTTGTGCCGGTCGGGATCCAGGCGAGCGTTTCGGGCGGTTCGTCGCGACCGAGGACGTACCGGCCAAACGAGCGCAGGGCGGTCCGGTAGTCCTGATTCGTGTGCTCGTTGTCGTACTCTCGGTGGATCCAGCGGACGACCTCGCGAGCGGCCTCCTCGTCGTCGAGGACGTCCACGAGGTCGAGGTCGTCGACCTCTTCGGACATCCGCGTGCAGTGCCGGAGGATCTTCAACTGCCGATGGTCACCGATTTCCGATGGGATGAGCTGCATGTTGTCGCTCATCTCCAGCAGGCGGTCGCGGTCGGCGTCACTGCCTCCCCGCTCGCCGCTCTCCAGGCGCTCGCGGAGTGTCTGTATTTCCTCGCTCGGGTCGGCGTCGGTCATACTCAAACGGAGGGCTGTGTGGATTGTAAGGCTAGGGCTAGAATCCGGCCCTTGGCTTCTTTCGAACCCATCGACGAGCGGTAGCGCCATCGGCACCCCGGCTATTCGGTCTCACTGGCCCCGTCGAAACCCATGACATTTGATACAAACGCCGCTGTGTTCAGCAACCGTCATTCAGATATTTCATTCGGTCACTGGTAAGTGGATTCGCTACGGTTGTTGGGCGAACGTACCGATACGGGAACGCACTTGGTTTTGAGGGCTCACGCATCCACAAGCGTGTAGAGGAACACACCGCCAAGAACGACCGAGATTAGCCCGGCGATCAGCACCCGTGGACGGACATGCCCCGATGAAATAGTCGAGAGTTGTGTGAACAGAAACCCGCCAGTGATGATGAAGATGAATCCAAATCCCATCAACAGGATTGATTGTACGGAAGAGCGCATACGCTGTAAACTGGGTTCTGACGTAATAATCTCATATCCTGCCTCTCCCGCTCGACGTGGGCAGTTCGCTCGTGACCGACTCGCGCTCTGTATTCAGCGCGCTCCTGCGAAAAACTATCCGCGGCCGAGGATTTCAACAGAGCCGTCTCACTCGCTATCGACAGGAATCGTGTGCACGCGGCGGAGCGATTCGATGTGGGCCGCCGCCGCTTCGTCCAGTTTGAACGTCCCGTGTATATCTGCGGGAGCCTTTCCGTGGACGACGCGGCCGAACGGGGCGGCGACGGCCGGGTACAGCTGTTCCACCAGGTCCGCGACCGGCCTCGCCACGTCGAGGTCGTCGAGAGCGCGACCGACGGCCGCTTCACCGACGTGGACGGCGTCGCCGTCGATCAGAACGAGAGCGAACGGTGGGTCGCCGAATTGCGCTCGGAGAAACGCCTGCACCGCGTCGGATTCCCAGGGAACGAGGGTCAGGGTCTCGGTGAAGCGGGAAACAGTCTCGGCGGCGGCGCGAAAGAGTCGAGTGCTCCCGTCGTAGATGAGAAGGGTTTGGGTCACACTAGAACGTGGCGTCACGGCCGTTTGAACGTTACTTCGAGCAGTGCCTTCGTGTGGCGTCACAGTACCCCCGTCGTGACGTACTGCTCTCGGTAACGTGGGATCGCACACCTCGTCCGTCCTGACGAGGGTCACGCAGGGCCGCCGGCGACCGGGTGAGCGTGCCGTCTCCCGCACGTGTGAGTCGCTGACCGGCGACACGCACAGACCTGTGTCACGCACCGACCCACAGTATGTACCGATGGAGTCGGGAATATCGCTCGTACCCTGCCGCTCGCACGCTCGAGCGTGCGGTCGAAAAGTAATCATTAAACCGCGCGCCGTCTGACCGTCCTGATATGCAACGACGAGCCGCGGCGGCGTACTTCGCGTTCTTCCTCGTTATCAGTGTTGCCGCGTACGCGTACATAGGGGTCGCGGAGAGCCAGCGGCCGCACGTGACGCTCGACGCGAGCGCGGAACTGACCAACGAGAGCACGTTCACTGTCGGCGGAACGACCTACACCGCCTCGAACATCCACATGGCAGGCGGCGGCGGTGGCGGCCACGGCGGCGGTGGCGGCGGGTCCATGGCCGCGGACCTGTCGTGGACGAACGAGTCGTCGAGATACACCGCGACGCTCGAACACAACGCGACGACAACGTACCAAAACGAGAGCTATCGCGTCCTCACCGACGCCAACGAGAGCACGGTGACGCTCCGCGAAGAACTCAACGTCTCGGCGCTCCTGGCACAAGACTCCGCGGTCAAGAACACTCTCGCGACGCAGAACGGGTCGCAGTACGTCGTCTACCGCTCGAACAACACGCAGGTCCCGCTCGAGGAGTGGCTCCCCGAACCAGCGACCCGGACGTTCTCGACCGGGGACACCTACCCGCATCAGACTGACAGCGGCACCCAGGAGACCGCGATCGTCAACGTCTCCGAGAGCGGCGCGACGCTCGAGTGGTTCGCTCCGCGCGACAACACCGTCGAACTCTCGGAAGGCGGTAACGTGACGCTGAACGACCAGCGGTTCTTCGCGCACTTCCCAGACCACCACACGGTCGAAATCGTTTCGGCGCAGCACTACGGCGAGTACCAGACGCAACTCAGCGAGCAGGATTACTTCAAGGAGCGTACGAACGGTCTCTGGGGCGTTTCGATCCTCTCAGGGATCGCGGCGGTCCTGATGCTGTCGATGGCGTACCTGCCAAACCGCGGATAACGAGCGGCCAGACGACGTCTGTTTTCTCTTCGACTCGCTTCGAGCGGATCCGGCCGACGTTTATGCCTCCGTCGTGAGACTGAGGTATGCGAGCCCGAGCCCGATGACGCCCATTACGAGTGCGCCCAGTATCTGCACGACGACCGGCCCAATGCGTTGATGCACTGCCCACGGTGCGCCGGCGAGGACCGCGAGCATCGCCAGGACGAGCAGAATACCGACTGTCGCTCCGAGCGGTTTAAACGGGTCGTCGAGTCCGTTTGCTAACGTGCTCATACCCGTCCCGTCGGCCGTGCCGATGGTAAATGGTCCGGTCCCGGATCGTCGCTTCGCTTCATCCGTCTCCGGCACTGCTCACTGTCGTTCATAGTGGCCCGGGAGAGAATTGCATTTTCACTTCGCCCGCTGTCGCTCGCGGCTATCTCACGGGCCGGGAGGGAGTTGAACCGGAGAGAGACGGTCGTCCTCCCTTCGTTCGGACGCTGCGACTCTCAGGGTTCAATTCCTCCGTAGCCGCTCCGCTCTTCACGTCCGTTCGTCGCAGGAGCGGGCCGGGAGGGAGTTGAACCCCCGACCATCTGGTTAAAAGCCAGACGCTCTGCCTAACTGAGCTACCGGCCCTCGATACTCGCTCGGGGCAGTGGCGATTAAGACCTTACGGTCCGTCGTCGTAGTACTGTTCGACCGCTTCAGAGAGGATCTCGCCCGGAGCCGCACCGTCGAGGGCCGCCTGTCGGCGGAGTCGGCGGTAGGCGTCGCGGTCGATCCGCGTCCGCAACTCCCCGAGCGTGTAGCCCTCGGCCGCCAGCGCGGCGTCGACCGACGCACCGTCGTTGACGCGGCTCGCGATCGCTCGGATCTGGCGGACGGTCAGGTCGTGATCGATGGCGGCCCAGGCGAGCAGGAGTCGAGCTTCGCCCGCAACTCTGGCGATGTGTTTCGCCGCCGTCGGTGCGATCTCTCCTTTCGCGACGTGGATGCGGATCGACCGGGGAAGGTCGTGGACTCGGGACCACTTGCGGATGAACGACACCGAGGCCTCGCCGCCGGCGCGCTGTGCGGCGGCCTTGTAGGACCCCTCGCCGCGGACCAGGGCGGCACACGCGGCCGCACCGCGGAGGATGTACACGTTGTCGTCCGCGCCCGCGGTGTTCTCGGAGAATCGGCGGACGGTCTCAGCGGCGAGTTCGAGGCTCTCGGGGTCGTCGGGATCGAACTCGACGGCGTCTTCCGGCCGCTGTCCGGTCAGTGTCGGATCGCCGCGGATGACCGGCTTCCCGACCGGCGACTCGCGATCGGTTGACGGTACGTGGTCCTCGGGCCCCTCTGGCATCAGTCCCTCTTTACGGGCCGTCGCACAAAAGTATCCCGTACGGGCCTCAGTCGTCGGCGCTCTCGCGCTCTTCGCTCATGTGCTCCCAGATCTCGGTACAGCCGCACCCGTCCTCGACGTCGTCGAGGTGGTCCGTGGTCGGCTCTTCGCGATCAGCGTCTTCGTCGTAGGTCTGTTGTGCGTCCGTCATCGTTTCTCTCGCAGCCACGACCCGTCGGGGCCGTCCTGCTGTCGTACTCCTCTGTAACGGAGCCACTATCTTAAACGCCCTCTCTCCTGTAAGCTCTACCCGCACTGCGGCCTACCGGAAACAAGGTCCGCTATCTAGTACGTCTGACGACGGGGGATGGACCATGCGAACGACACGCACCCACCGCAAGACTGCAGCGGTGTCCGTCCGGCTCCGGTGAATCTTGCAATCGCCGACGCCCTCAGGTGTCCCAGTGAGTTAATGAGATGTAATGACGACCGACGTTCACCAGCTCGACGACGGTGCGTGGATCTCCGTCAACGACTCCAGGGAAGTGAACGTCTCGGACCTGTGGTTGCTGGCTCGAAGCGACTTCTGCGGGTGTGAGACGACGGATTTCCTCGCTGAAGGGTTCGTGAAAGTGGGTATCGACTACCCGGACATCGAGGCTCGTATCGCCGGTCAGTGTATCGCGTGTGGCGAGAGCGGCGTCACCGACTGGCTGACGGTCGGTCGCGTCGTAGACCCCGAATCCGGGGAGTTCTACGGTGTCGACCACGAGAGCATTCATTTCCCGGAGAAGCGGACGCGGCTCGCTCGCCCTCCGGAGTAGGTAAATATCCCCTATATTGGGGAGTGGGGGAGACGGTTGACGGCAAGGCGTGGTGTATATGTGTGGGTGGCTAGTGATCGTGTAGAATTAGCTATGCCCACGAAAGTAGAGAACTGGAAGGACGAGGTGTACGGCAACGAGATCCGAGAGCACCTGATGGAGTTCGCTGAGGAGGGGTGGGACGCCATCCCCGAGGACGAGCACGACGCGTGGTTCGAGCGCTTCAAGTGGTGGGGCCTGTACCACCAGCGCTCCGGGCAGGAGTCGTACTTCATGATGCGGATCGGGACACCGAACGGCGTCATCGAACCGGGCCAGCTGGAGGTCATCGGCGAGGTCGCAAAGGAGTACGCGACCGGCCCCGCCGACAACCCCGAGTTCGGCGACGCCTACTGCGACTGGACGACCCGTCAGTCGATCCAGCTCCACTGGATCAAACTGGAGGACATCCCGGAGATCTTCGAGAAGTTGGAGTCCGTCGGTCTCGGCACCCAGCAGGCCTGCGGTGACTCCTGGCGCAACATCGTCGGCTGCCCGGTCGCCGGCAAGGACAAGCACGAGCACGTCGACGCCTGGCCCGTCGCGAAGGACCTCCACGAGACGTTCAAGGGCAACGACGACTACTCGAACCTCCCGCGCAAGTGGAAGGTCGCTATCGCCGGCTGCGACGAGGGCTGCGGCCAGGGCGACATCAACGACCTCGCCTTCGAGCCCGCCGAGAAGGACGGCGAACTCGGCTTCAACGTCCGCATCGGCGGCGGCCTCTCCCGCAAGGAACCGCGTCTCGCCCGCGAACTCGACGTGTGGGTCCCGCCGGAGCAGGCCGCGGACGTGGCCCACGGCATGTCCGCGCTCTTCCGGGACCACGGCGACCGCGAGGACCGCTTCAACGCCCGAATCAAGTTCCTCATGGACGAATGGGGACCGGAGAAGATGCGCTCGGTCCTGCAGGAGGAGTACGTCGACTTCGAACTGGAGACCGCCGGCGAGGACATGCGCGACCAGTACAGCTACAACACCGGCTCGCAGGACGGCCACAACGACCACGTCGGCGTCCACGAGCAGAACGACGGCAACTACTACGTCGGCCTGAACGTCCTGGTCGGCCGGATGGGCGCGGACGACACGCTCGAACTGGCCGAACTCGCCGACGAGTACGGCTCCGGCGAGGTCCGTCTGACCCAGCGCCAGAACATCATCGTCACCGACGTGCCCGAGGAGAACCTCGACGACCTGCTCGACGAGCCACTGCTCGAGGACTACTCTCCCGACCCGTCGCCGTTCATGCGCGGCTCCATCGCCTGTACCGGCACGGAGTTCTGCTCGCTGTCCATCGTGGAGACGAAGAACCGGCAGGTCCGCTACGCCCGCTGGCTCCGCGACAACGTCGAACTGCCCGCGGACCACGACGAGTTCCACATCCACCTCTCGGGCTGTACGGCCTCCTGCGCTCAGCCCCAGATCGCCGACGTGTCCCTGCGCGGCATGAAGACGCGCAAGGACGGCGAGCCGGTCGAGGCGCTCGACATCGGCCTCGGCGGCGGCCTCGGCGACGACCCGCGCTTCGCCGACTGGGTTGAGATGCGCGTCCCCGCCGACGAGGTGCCCGGCGCGATCAAGAACCTCGTGAACAACTTCGAGGACGCCCGCGAGGACGGCGAGACGTTCCGCGACTTCGTCGAAGACCGCGACGAGGAGACGCTGGCCGAGATGGTCGAACCGGAGGAGACCGACTACCACGACCCGTACATGCACAACACGAAGATGACGTGGTACCCCTACGCCGAAGACGACGACATGCAGGCCTCGCCCGCGCCGACCGACGGCTCCGGCGAGCCGCTCCCGTCTGACGACTAACGTCACGACCGCCGCGTTTTCCGATTTTCACCCGCTCCGCCGAGTCGCGTCGCCGTCCCACTGTGCCGTCTCCCCGTCCCGCAGTCGTTCGACGACGAACGCTGTCGCGGCGGGGACCGCGCTGGCCAACAGCTCTGCGCGTCGGAACTCCGCGAGCAGTTCGGCGGCGTCGGGCTCGTACCTGGCGACGCTCCGAACCGCGTAGCGATGGGTGAACAGCGCCGGCTCACAGAGCCGAACGGCGAGACCCCGTGGCTCCGTGCCGAGGGCCGACTCGACGGCCGCGGCGGACGCCTCGGCGCTCGACCGGACCGTCGACAGCGACGGATCTCCCTGGTACTCGCCATCGCGGATTCCCATGACGACCGCCGTCAGAACCTCCAGCGCGACGAGTCCCTGCCCGGCGTCGAGAACGGCGGTCGCGAAGTCCGCGTCGTCGACCGCCGCCTCCGTCTCCTCGGTTCGGGTTCGGAGGTCGCGGGCCGCGTCGGCGTACAGCCGCCGCGCCGCCGTCCCGTCGAGGTCTCGTTCGAAGACGTCTGGGCCGGGGTCTCGGTACCCCTCGACGCGGTCCTGCGAGAACCGGAGCGCTCGCTCCAGGGACTCGGCGGCGACCGCGAGACGGTCCCACTGGGGCGTCGGGTCGGACGCCGCGCGCAGGTAGCGCTCTCGGAGCCGTCGCGCGTCGCCCAGCGCCGCCGCGCCTCGCTCGACGGTCCCGACGGCCTCGCCGGCCCGGAACGGTTCGGTTCGCGGGTCGTCGGGATACGGTGGCGTCGGCTGGTTGGTCTCGCGGCACTCGGCGAGCAGTTCCTCCACCGGCTCGTGGGCCAGCACCGCCGTCACCGGGTCGCTCGCGCGGTACGCCAGGTCTCCCTCGAACGCCCCGCGGCTCGCCGCGACCGTTCGCCGGTACTCGCGGAGCGGGTCGCCGTCGTCCTCGCCGACGGCGGCGCGATACGCCGACCGAACCCTCGCGGCCTCGCTCCGGTCGTACCGGTGGCCGTCGAGTCGGTTGAGCGGCCACTCCTCGCGCCCGTCGCCGTCCGACTCCAGCGAGTTCTCGGCCCGGTCGCGCTCCTCTACGAGCTTCTGTGCCACGGCGGCGTTGGGTATCGACGGCGAGTCCGGGACGCCGTCGAGCAGTTCGCGGGCCCGCTCGCGGTGTCGCTGGCCGAGCGAGGCCGGGACCGAAACCGGATACGGCGACGCCGGCAGCGCGACCGTCGCGAGGTCGCCGTCGAGCCGTCCGGTGTCGACGCGCTCCTCGCGCTCCTCGAACGGCGACAGCCCCGAACAGCCGGCCAGGCCGGCCAGCCCCGCACCGCAGGCGGCGAGCAGGTCCCGGCGCGTCGACCCCGTCATTCGCCGTCACTCCCGTCGTGGGGCGTCAGTTCGGCGTCGAAGGCGACCCGTGACGGGGCCCGGCGACAGGAACTCGACATCCCGCCGCTGTGCCCGTTCGTCTGCTCGCGGGCCACCGGAAGCCGTATCGCGTACCCGAGGGTGTCGTACTCGTCGACGTCGCAGGCCACGTCGGCCGGCCGGAGCGCCCGACAGAAGTCGCCGTCCGGGTCGCCGTCGGGGTCGAGCGAGATCGACTCGATCCGGACGTCGTAGCACGCGCCGACCGGCGTGGTAAAGAGGTACACCGACCCCGCCTCGAAGTCGGTGGCGGCGGCGAACGACCGGAGGCGCTTCGCCTCGGGCACGTCGGCGAACGCGAGTTCGTCTACGTCTGCCTCCGAGACGACGTACGCGTGGTCGTAGCTCCCGGCTGGTCGGCCCTCTCTGTCGGCATCGTCCGTCGACGTCGGGAACGACCCACGGGTGAACAGCGGGACCGCGTCGGTGTTTCTGACCCGTTCGACCTCGTAGTCGTCGACGGGACGGCGGTCGAGCCCCGGTGACGGCGGCGGAGCGTCGTCGGTCGTATCACAGCCGGCGAGGGCGACGCCGAGGCCCGTCGCGGCCGTCGCGAGGAGGCGTCTGCGGGACCAGTCCATAGTGGCTGTGCCGCGTCCCGGATAAAACGTCTTGCGGAGGCTCAAACTGACGCGGACCGTCCGGTCGCGTGGCCGCCGTGCGTTTTAGGATGTCAGCGGCCCGATCGGTAGGCATGAACCGACGTGACCTGCTGCGCGCCGGCGCTGTCGTCACCGCCTCCGGCGTCGCCGGCTGTCTCGGGACCTCCCGCGGCCCGACCTTCGAGGAGGGGTTCGAAGACGGGCTCGGAGAGTGGGGGCGCGACGCCGCCATCGGGCCTGAGGTGGACTTGCCGGACTTCGAGTGGCGCATCGAGGTCTCGACGGAACAGGCCCACGACGGCGAGCGCAGCCTCAGCGTCTTCAACGAGGGCGACTACGACGACGGCACCTGCTGGGCGGTCCGCCCGATCTCGGTCGCCCCCGGTAGCTACACGGCGACGGTCACCGTCGAGTTCTGGAGCGAGTCGGAGTCGTTCAACACCCTCCGGGACGCCGTGGTCCGCCTCGGTCCCGAACCGCCGCAGGCCGAGGAAGACTTCCCGAGTCCCGGGGTCAACACGACCGCGCTGGGGCAGACGCCTTACGGCGGCCTCCGCGAACCGCTGTGGCTCGCCGACGGCTGGCGGGCCTACCAGTTCGAGTGGACCACGCCCGCCCTCTCGACGGACACGCTGTACCTCGCCGTCGGCACGAGCGTCATCTGGGAGGGCGACTCGACCCACTACGTCGACGCCATCACCGTCGAACTATCCGAGGTATGATACCTTCTCCGCCGCCGAATGGCCGCGCCAGCGGCTCGTCGCTGGCGTCGGGGGAGGGAAGGCCCGCGACGAGCATACCGCGCCGACGGCGCGGTTTCCCCGAGCGCGGCGTCGCCGCGCTCGGCATTTTTCGCCCACGTTTTTCGAGGAGGGTTCCCACAGGCCGCCGACGGCGGCCGAGGAAACCCGACGACGAAAAAGGTGGTTGGTAAGCCTTATCGGCGGCAATCGCGTATCTCTGACCGGCAGAGGGAGGCCGGCTCCCGTGCCGCGAGGCATGAGGAAAGTCCCCCCACCCGTCGGACGGGTGACCGGGCGCAAGTCCGGGGCGGGAGACCGTCGGCTCTGGAACAGAAACGACACGTCGTCGCCGGACCGATGAGGTGCGCGAATCCCGAGCGAGGCCGCCCGATCGCGGCCGAAGCGAGGGAGAGCTAACCCACCGAGGGCAGTCGCGGATCGTGACTCGATCCGCGCGACTGCGGGCGTCTTGCCCGCGGTCGACGTGGAGCGCAATCGTGCTCCACGCTCCCGGCGACGGACCGATGGAACGGCGAAACCTCACCGGTGCAAGGCCGCGTCGACAGGTAGTCCGACGCCGCGCGCGAGCGCTGGACGCGGCCGCTGAGCCGAATGCCGGCCCGAACAGAAGGGGGCTTACTCCCCTCAGCCGCCGTGACTCGCCAGCGACGGGTTCGATGGTTACAAGCCCGCGCCGGTCACAGAATGGGCTATGACCACCGGAGCCGATCTCATCGACGCCGTTCGGGACGACCAGCAGACGGAGCTCTCGCGACTGGGTTCCTCGAAGACGCTGTACGCCGACACCCGCGGCGAGATGGAGCCCGACGCGGTGCTCGCGGCCGTCGCCGCCCGCGAGGCGGCCGCACACGAGACGTTCGACGCCTGGAGCGACGACGCCGACGAGAGCGCGGCGGCGCTGTTCGCCGACGCCGCGGCCGGGGCGGCCGAGCGCCGCGAGGCCATCGACGCCGAGGCGGCCGACCGGACGCTGTCGGTACACGACGTGCTCGACGACCTCGAAGGGACGGTCGAGCGACTGGGCGGTTTCGTCGGCTGGGCGCTGGTCGACAAGAAGGTCAAAGAGCAGGCCACCGGGTTCTTCACCGGGCAGGCCGACCCACAGACGGCGAGCACGTTCCGTAGCGCCGGCAGCGACGTGGAAGACCTACGCGAAGAGGCGGCCGACCTGCTCGCCGCCGTCTGTGACGGCGACGACGACTGGGACGCCGCGGAGGGGGCCGCCGTCGACGTGATTCAGGCCGCCTACGACGAGTACGTCGGGACGCTCGAAGACCTCGGCGTGAACCCGAAGCCGGTCTGTTAACGGTAGACGCAGCGGCGTCAGCGGCCGCTTCCGTCCGTTCCGCCGTCGGCCCTGGGCTGCCCGGGCTGTGACTCGGTGTCCTCCGTCACGACCGCGTTGGCCCCGGACTGTCGGCCGAGCAGTCGGTCGGCCAGCCCGCCGAGCCACCTGTAGGCGACGTTGACGTAGAGGCCGACGAGGAAGGGCACGCCGGTGACCAGCTGGGACTCGGCCAGGTTCGCCGACCCGACCGCGAGGCTCCCGAACTGGAAGACGCCGGCGGCGAGCAGCCAGGCGGCGGGAATCCGCATCCCCATCTCGGCGAGGTTCTCGATGTCGCTCCACTCGTCGTAGTCGTCGAGCGCGGTCATCAGGCGCGTGAACACGTAGCCCAGTGCGCCCAGCGTCGCGTACAGGAAGACGGCCAGCGGGATGCCGATGCCGTCCGTCTCCGATTCGATGGAGGTCGTCAGGACGTCGCCGCCGAACAGTCCGGCGGTCATCGCGACGCCGACGACGGTCAGCACCACGAACACGAGGATGACGAGCCAGTTCCCGACCGACCAGTTCCCCTCCGCGAGCACCCCGACGCTCTCGCTCGGCGTTTTCGGATCAGTCTCTCCCATATGCGGTATCGGATTTTTGATATGATAAAGGTGCGTGTCCGTTCAGGACCCAACGGGGTGCGAACGTCTCACCTACCCCTGATGAGCGATGTCGGTCGGTGGGTTCGACGCGGACCGAACCACCGCCCGCTGCCGTCCGGGCCTCAGCTCGTCGGTTTCCAGACACGTGCTCGCACCGTGAGTGGTAGCTAGCCGGCCCACGGCCGGTGTCGTGGGTCGACCGCGTCGGCCGAACCACGCGGCTCAAGTCCGTGCGGCCCTAGAAGCCGGTAATGAGCGACTCCGGTGGTCCCCTCTCCATCGACCGTCCCGACGCCGAGCGCGCGTTCCGCGTCGACGCCCCGTTCGAGCCGGCCGGCGACCAGCCCGAGGCCATCGAGCAGCTTGCCGACGGGTACCGTCAGGGCATGGACCGACAGACCCTGCTCGGCGTGACCGGCTCCGGGAAGACGAACACCGTCTCGTGGGTGGTCGAGGAGATCCAGAAGCCCACGCTGGTCATCGCCCACAACAAGACGCTCGCGGCCCAGCTCTACGAGGAGTTCCGAAATCTGTTCCCGGACAACGCCGTCGAGTACTTCGTCTCCTACTACGACTACTACCAGCCCGAGGCCTACGTCGAGCAGACGGACACGTTCATCGACAAGGACGCCTCGATCAACGACGAGATCGACCGCCTGCGCCACTCGGCGACGCGCTCGCTGCTCACCCGCGACGACGTGATCGTCGTCGCCTCCGTGTCGGCCATCTACGGCCTCGGCGACCCGCGCAACTACGTGGACATGTCCCTCTCGCTGGAAGTCGGCCAGCGGATCGACCGCGACGAGGTGCTCAAACGGCTGGTCGATCTGAACTACGAGCGCAACGACGTGGACTTCACGCAGGGGACCTTCCGCGTGCGCGGGGACACGCTCGAAATCTACCCGATGTACGGCCGCTACGCCATCCGCGTGGAGTTCTGGGGCGACGAGATCGACCGGATGCTGAAGGTCGACCCGCTGGAGGGAGAGGTCAAGAGCGAGGAGCCGGCGGCGCTCGTCCACCCGGCCGAACACTACTCCATCCCCGAGGAGCGCCTCCAGCGCGCCATCGACGAGATCGAGGAGCTACTCGAACAGCGCATCCGCTACTTCGAGCGCCAGGGCAACCACGTCGCGGCCCAGCGCATCGAGGAGCGGACCACCTTCGACATCGAGATGATGCAGGAGACTGGCTACTGCTCGGGGATAGAGAACTACTCGGTCCATCTCTCGGACCGCGAGACTGGCGAGGCCCCGTACACCCTGCTGGATTACTTCCCGGAGGACTTCCTCACCGTCGTCGACGAGTCCCACCAGACGCTCCCGCAGATCCGCGGGCAGTTCCAGGGCGACAAGAGCCGCAAGGAGAGTCTCGTCGAGAACGGCTTCCGCCTGCCGACGGCCTTCGACAACCGCCCGCTGACCTTCGAGGAGTTCGAGGAGAAGACCGACCGGACGCTGTACGTCTCCGCGACGCCCGCCGACTACGAGCGCGACCACAGCGAGCAGGTGGTCGAACAGATCGTCCGCCCGACGCACCTCGTCGACCCGGCGGTCGAGGTCGCGTCGGCGACGGGGCAGGTCGAGGACCTGCTGGACCGCATCGACGACCGCGTCGAGCGCGACGAGCGCGTGCTCGTCACGACGCTGACCAAGCGGATGGCCGAGGACCTCACGGAGTACCTGGAGGAGGCCGGCGTGGACGTGGCCTACATGCACGACGAGACCGACACGCTGGAGCGCCACGAACTCATCCGCTCGCTCCGCCTCGGCGAGATCGACGTGCTGGTCGGCATCAACCTCCTTCGAGAGGGACTCGACATCCCCGAGGTCTCGCTCGTCGCCATCCTCGACGCCGATCAGGAGGGGTTCCTGCGCTCGGAGACCACGCTCGTCCAGACGATGGGCCGCGCGGCCAGAAACGTCAACGGCGAGGTGGTGCTGTACGCCGACGACCGCAGCGACGCCATGCAGTCGGCCATCGAGGAGACCCAGCGCCGCCGCCGCATCCAGCAGCAGTACAACGAGGAGCACGGCTACGAGCCGACGACCATCGAGAAGGAAGTCGGCGAGACGAACCTCCCCGGGAGCAAGACCGACACCGGCGGCGTCACGGGCGAGGGGCCCGGCGACGCCGACGAGGCGGCCCGGCAGGTCGAGCAACTGGAGGCGCGGATGCACGAGGCCGCGGACAACCTGGAGTTCGAACTGGCCGCCGACATCCGCGACCGAATCCGCGAACTGCGCGAGGAGTTCGACCTCGACGGCGGGGACGACGGCGGCGTCCCCGCGCCGGGTCCCGACTTCTGAGGACGGCGTCTCCGTCACGGACGCGTTTCGATCGTGTCCGAGCGAAAACACAACTCGATTTGTCTCCAAAGCGCCCGACGACCACATCTATTTTGGTTAATACAACCAAAATTGTTTTACGCGCTACCGCAGTTGTATAGCGTGATGTCACGCGTCTCGCTCCCACACGACGCGAAGGCCGGCCCGACCAAGCCGGAGGTCCGGGCCGTCCTCGCAAGCAAACTCGCCCTCAGCGAGTCCGACCACTTCGTCGAGGTCGGCTCCTGTACCGGGGCCGTCACCATCGAGGCGGCGCGCCGGGCCGGGCGGGTCACTGCGCTCGAACGCAAGGCCGGTCGACTCGACGTGACCCGCGAGAACCTCGCGGCGAACGACACCAGCGCCGCCGTCGAACTGCGCGAGGCCGAGGCCCCCGAGGGCCTGCCCGACGACGCCGACGCGCTCTTTCTCGGCGGCTCGCGCAACTACGAGGCCGTCCTCGACCACGCCGTCGAGACCGGCGTCGACCGAATCGTCATGAACGTCTCGCGGTTGGAGGTCGCCGGCGCGGCGACCGAGGCCTTCCGCGAGCGAGACATCTTGGAAGAGGTCGTCCAGTTCCAGGTGAGTCACGGCTACGAGCTCGCCGGCGCGACCAGCTTCGACTCCGAGAATCCCGTCTACATGCTCGTCGGCAGCGCGAGCGCGGACGTGGCCGCTGACGGCTGTGGCGGAACGAGCGGCGGCAGTCCGAGTACCGCAGAGACGGCCGACGGCAACGCGGTCGACGGAGGCGAGCGATGACGCTCTACGGCGTCGGCCTCGGTCCCGGTCAGCCCGACCTCGTGACGGTCCGTGGCAAGCGCGCGCTGGAGTCGGCCGACGTGGTGTACTCGCCGGGTCGACTCTCCCGCTCGGTCGCGACCGAGCACGTCCCGGAATCGCGGATCGGCGACCTCGACTTCCCGATGACGCGCGACGAGGAGAAACTGCGCGCGGCGTGGAAGGAGGCCGCCGCGGAGATCGCGCCGACCGCCCGCGACGGCGACGCCGCCTTCGTCACGCTGGGCGATCCGAACGTCTACTCGACGTTCGGTCACCTCCGGCGGACGCTCGCGGCGTTTCACCCCGCGGTCGACCTCGAAGTCGTCCCCGGCGTCAGCGCGGTGACGGCGTTCGCCACCGCGCTGGGCGTCGAGGTCACCGCCGGCTCCAGCCTCGCCCTGCGGGAGGCCGATCAGGGCGCGTCGCCGACCGGTCCCGACCGAATGATTCTGTTCAAGGTGACCGACGCGCCGGCCACTCACGAGGGCCTGACCGAGGCCGGCTACGACGTGGTGTACGGCCGCCGGCTGTTCATGGAGCAGGGCGAGACGGTCGTCACCGACGACCCGACCGACATCGACGAGCGAGACTACTACACGCTGGCCTACGCCGAGCGACCCGACGCCCGCGTCGAGCAGGCCACCGACGCGTTCCTCGAAGCGGCCGACGAGAGCGGGGTCGTTACCGACGGCGGTGCGCAGTCCATCGGCGACCTCGAACGCCAGGAACGCTCCGAGGCCGCCCTCTGCGGCGACGAGGTGCGACGATGACCGGCGACGACGCTGCCAACGGCGAGACGCCCGACGCCCCGCCCGCGGACGAGACGGACCCGCAGGACGCCATCGACTCCGTCGCCGGGAACCGGGACGACCGCGTCTACGAGCACAGCGCCGGTGACGAGCAGGCGGGCATCCCCTTCGTCGGGGCCGGCCCCGGGAACCCCCGCCTGCTGACCGTCGCCGGCCGCGACCTGCTCGCCGACGCCGACCTCGTGGTCCACGCCGGTTCGCTGGTCAACAGCGAACTGCTGGACGAGTACTGCGCCGACGCCGAGACGGTGTCGTCCATCGGCAAGGACCTGGAGGAGCTGATCCCGCTGATGCGCGACGCCTACGAGGCCGGCGACACCGTGGTTCGCCTCCACAGCGGCGACCCGGCCATCTACGGGGCCGCCCTGGAGCAGATGGACGCGCTCGAACACGAGGGCGTCCCCACCTACATCGTCCCCGGCGTCACCTCGGCGTTCGCCGCCAGCGCGACGATGCGCACGCAGTTGACCCTCAACGAGGTCGCCAACCACGTCGCCTTCACCCGCCCGCAGGGCAAGACGCTCGACGCCGAGGAGGACCACATCTCCGAGTTCGTCGGCATGGGCGACGTGACGACCTGTATCTATCTGGGGACCCACGCCGTGAGCGAGACGATGGACCGCCTGCTGGCCGACGGGCACGACCCCGACACGCCCGTGGCGGCCGTGTACCACGCGTCCTGGCCCGACGAGGACGTCATCGAAGGAACGATTGCGACCATCGGCGAGAAACTCGAAGACGCCGGCTATCGCGCCTCAGCCATGGTCGTCATCGGCGACGCGGTGGGCGGGGACGACTACGAGCGTTCGTACCTGTACGGCGACTGGGCGAACCGGGGGAGCGACGCGGACTCACAGGAGGCCGACGACTAGGATGGTCCGGACGCGCCGTGGTCACTGCGGACGCGACCGCGAACCGCCAGAAAGCCCCCGGTCGCTCCGGTCGAGGACTAGGAGTAGCGGGAGGTGCCGAGTACAGGTAGAAAGCCCCCGGTCGCTCCGGTCGAGGACCTCGCTGCGCGCGCTCGCTTCGCTTGCGTGCTTGCGTCAGTCGTCTTCCCGGAGCGCCCGGCCCCTTTCAGTCCACCCCACAGCACCGCACCAAACAGCAGACCACACGCCTCCCCATCCGATTCGCTCCCTTCGACTGTCGGTCGCTCATCCCTCGCACGATTTCTGGCGCGCCATCCGAGCGCGCCGGCGCGCGCCGACAGCAGCTGGGAGTGGAATGGCTGGCAGTAGCCGAGCGGCTGACTGGCCGGCAGCCGCGTGTGACCGAACACCGGCCGGAGGACATTCATGAGCACAGACAGCGACGGCGATTCGAGTTCGAACAGTTGCAAAGCGCCCGACTCCGACGGCGAGGTGGCAGAGGACATCGCCATCGTCGCCTTCGAGCGGAAGATGGACACCGCCGAGGAGATCGTCGACGGCATCGGCGACCGCTACGAGTCCATCGACGTCCTCGAATACCACGGCGCGGTGTTCGACGAGCACTGGGGCGAGTACGACTGCTTCGTCGGCCTGATGGCCAGCGGCATCGCGATGCGCAAGACCGCCCATCTGCTCGACGACAAGTGGGACGACCCCGCCATCTGCGTGGTCGACGAGGAACTGACGTGGGCCATCCCCATCACCGGCGGCCACCACGGCGCGAACCAGGTCGCCGACGACCTGGCGTCGATGGGCGCGGTCCCGGCGATGACGACCGCCAGCGAGGCGGCCGACAAGCAGGGCGTCGAGAAGCGGGCGAAGGCCCTCGACGCCCACGTCGTCAACGGCGACTCGACGGTCGCCACCAACCTCGCCGTGCTGGACGACGAACTCGGCCCCGTCGAGCGCCTCGACGGCCCGAAGGCGGTGGTGGTCGGCGACGACGTGACCGTCCTCAAGCGCAACAGCGACGACGGCGTCGTGCTGGGCTGTGGCAGCGTCGCCGGCGCGGACGTGGACCAGTTCCACGCCGCGTGGGAGCGCGCGCTCGACGCGGCCGGCCGCGACCGCTCCGACGTGGAGTTCGTCGCCACCGGCACGCGGAAGGCCGACGAGGAGGGGATGCTCGCCGCCGCCGAGGCGTGGGGGCTGGGCGTGATCGCCTTCGAGAAGGAGACGCTGGAGCGCTTCGAGGGACCGACCCCCTCGCGCTCGAAGGAACTCATCGGCTGGCCGGGCATCGCCGAGGCGTCGGCCATCGCCGCCGGCCGCGAGCACGACCTGCTGGCCGAGAAGACCCGCTACGACGAGGCCGTGACGGTGGCGATCGGCAAATGAGCGGGACCGAGGACGTGGCCGCGTCGGCCCCGGCGACCGCGACCCCCGACGACTACGGCACGCTGTACGTCGTCGGCATCGGGCCGGGCCTCCCCCACGACATGACTCAGCGCGCGAAGGACGTCATCCAGACGGCCGACTGCGTCGTCGCCTCGAACCTCTACCAGGAGTTCCTGCGCAAGGACGGGACGCTCCCGCCCGAGTCCGCCGCGCTGTCGGGCCGAACCGACGACAGCGAGGTGGCCGACGAGGAGGGAACCGTCCTCGAACGAACCGACGGCCACACGCAGACTTTGATCCGCTCGTCGATGGGCAAACAGGTCGAACTCGCGCGCGAGGCGTTCGCGCGGGTCCGGGACGGCGAGGACGTGGCCCACGTCTCCGGCGGCGATCCGAACGTCTACGGGAAGTCCGACCTGCTGTTCACGATGGCCGACGCCGACGACGCCGACGACGTGCCCATCGAGATCGTCCCCGGCGTGACCGCGGCGCTGTCGGGCGCGGCGAACCTCGGCGCGCCGCTGTCCAACGACTTCTGTACGATATCGCTGTCGGACAAGTGGCGCGGCTGGGACGAGATCGAGGAGAAGCTTCGCGCCGCGGCCATCTCGGGCTTCGTCGTCGTCCTCTACAACTGCTGGCGCGACTACGAGCGGGCCGTCGCCGTCCTCCGCGAGGAGCGGGCCGACGGCGTGCCCGCCGCCATCGTCAACGACGCCGGCCGCGGGACGGCCGGCCGGAACCTGGACGACGAGACGGAGACCATCACGACGCTGGGCGACCTGCCCGACCACGACGAGGAGGTCGGCGGCATGGGATCGTCCATCGTCGTCGGCACCCACGAGACGCGCGTCTGGCGCAACGACTACCGGGAGTTCCTCGTCACCCCGCGCGGCGGGCGTGACGTCGACGATTTCTGACAATGAGCACTGACAACACCACCGACGGGAGTACAGAGACGGAATCGAAGTGCGGCGCGAGCGAGGCACAGGCATCGGCCGGAGAGACCGATACGGAGGCAAACACCGGGTCGAAATGTGGTGCGAGCGGAGCCGAGAGCGGGCCGGAATCGAGCGCCTCGGCCGGCGAGGCGAGTCCGTCGACGGAGGCCGACGACACCACCTCGGAGTGTGGCGCTTCGTCGTCCTCGTCGTCTTCGTCCACCAGCAGTTCCTGCGGCGCGGCCTCGTCAGATTCCTCGGACGAGGAGGAAGTCGGCGCGACCGTCGACGACTTCGACGCCGATCCCGGCCGACTCATCGCGGTCGGCCTCGGTCCCGGCCAGCCCGAGGGGATGACCGCTCGCGCCCGCGCTGCCCTGCTGGACGCCGAGCACATCGTCGGCTACACGACCTACGTCGACCTGCTGCCCGACGAGATCACCGAGGGAGCCGAGGACATCTACGACACGCCGATGTGCGGCGAGGTCTCGCGGACGGAGGAGGCCATCGACCGCGCGCTGGCGGGCAACGACGTGGCCATCATCGGCAGCGGCGACCCGAACGTCTACGCGCTTGCCGGCCTCGCCCTGGAGATCGTCGAGTCCAAGGGCGCGACGGCGACGATGCTCGACTTCGACGTGGTCCCGGGCGTTCCGGCGGCCCAGTCCTGTGCGGCCCGCGTCGGCGCGCCGCTGGTCAACGACACCGTCTCCATCTCGCTGTCGGACCACCTCACGGACATGCCGACCATCGAGTCGCGGCTCCACGCCGCCGCCAAGGAGGGGTTCACCATCACGATCTACAACCCCTGGAGCCGCAAGCGCCGGGACAACTACGAGAAGTGCTGCGAGATCTTACTGGAGCACCGCGACCCGGAGACGCCGGTCGGCGTGGTCCACGCGGCCGGCCGGGAGGACGAACAGGTCGAAATCGTCGAACTGGCGGACCTGCCCGAACTCGGCGAGACGGACCTCGTGGACATGACCACCACGCTGCTCGTGGGCAACGAGGACACGTACGTCTGGGACGACCGGATGGTGACGCCGCGGGGCTACGAGACCAAGTACGACTACTGACCATGTACCGAATCACCATCGACCGCGAGGCCTGCGACGGCGTGTTCGCCTGTCTCGTCCGCGACGACCGCTTCGTCGAGGATAGCGAGGGGCTGGCAGCCGTCGAGACGGACGACCGGACGGCGATCGAGGCCACCTTCGAGGACGACCGCCGGGACGACGCCGAGCAGGCCGCCGCCGCCTGTCCGCTGGACGCAATCACCGTCGAGTCAGTCGAGCACGACGTGCCGGCCGACGGGTCGCCGGCGACCGACGCCGGGGAGGTCCAGCCGTGAGCGTCGAGACCGGCGCGCCGTCGGACATGCTCGCAGCCCACCCGGAGACGGCGTACTTCTGGGGGCGGGTCGCCGCCGACGGCGACTGCGAAGACGGCTGTGTCACCGTGCGGACGAGCGACGAGACCGCCGCCCGCCGCCTCGCGTCCATCGCCGGCGCGGAGCGCGCCGACCGCCGCATCGTCGAGCGGGCCTACGCCCACGACACCTCGATCACCCGCCGCGAGGAGGAGTTCACCGTCCAGGTCATCGGCGGGCTGGCCGACCGCGCCAGCGCGGCGCTGGGCCTGCCCTTCGACGGGGAGGCCGGCGGCTACCGCTTCGACGCCTTCGCCGACTACGACCGCCAGCTCCTCCGGGGCCTGCTGGAGGGCTGTGGCACGGTCTGTTTCAAGTCCGACGCCGGCGCCGTGGGCATCTCGTTCGTCCACGAAGACGAGCGCCTGCTCCGGACGATCCAGACGCTGCTCGACCGCTGCCCGGTCGACGCGCCGTCCGACGACCTCGCCGAGGCGTCGTCGGGCCACTGGTTCGGGGTGGCCGACGAGGCCGCTCCGGCGCTGGGCGACTGGCTGTACGAGGGCAGCGACGCGACGGGGCTGTTCGCGCCGAGCCGGCGGCGCAAGCTCCGAAAGAGCGTCGAGCGAGTCCGATGAGCGAAGCGACCGTCGCCGCCGACGCGCTGGACGACGAGGCGGTCCTGCTCGTCGGCCACGGCTCCCGGCGCGAGAGGTCCAACGAGCAGGTCCGAGAGCTGGCCGCCGACCTCGAAGGGCGGCTCGGCATCCCGGTCGACGCGGCGTTCCTCGAACTGGCCGAGCCGGCCATCGACGAGGCCGTCTCGGGGCTGGCCGCGACAGTCTCACAGGTCACGGTCGTCCACCTCTCGCTGTTCGCCGCGAGCCACGTCAAGAACGACGTGCCGCTGGCGGTCACGCAGGCCCGCGAGGCCCACCCCGAACTGACCATCAACAACGGCGCGCACCTGGGCGTCCACCCCGCGATCCTCGACCTGCTCGACGACCGGGCGGCGAGCGTGGAGGCCGACCTGGGCGTCGACCGCGAACGCGACGACGTGGCCGTCGTGGTCTGTGCCCGGGGCTCCAGCGACCCGGACGCCAACGCCGACGTACACAAGCTCGCCCGCCTGCTCTACGAGGGCCGCGACTTCTCGCGGGTCGAGGCGTCGTTCATCGGCGTCACCGAGCCGCTGCTCTCCGAGACGCTGCACGACCTGGCGAAGAGCCGACCCGACGCCGTCGTCGTCGTGCCCTACATGCTCGGCGACGGCGTGCTGACCGGCCGCATCAAGGACGGCGCGCGCGAGTTCGACGAGGAGTACCCGTACGTCGACGCCGCCCCCGGCGAGCCGCTGGGGACCGATCCACGCCTGCTCGACGTGCTCGGCGACCGCTGGCAGGAGGCCCGCACGGGGAGCGTCGAGATGTCCTGTGACACCTGCAAGTACAAGGTCGAACTCGACGGCTACGAGGAAGACCAGGGCGGCGCGCGGGCGATGCTCCGGGCGCTGACCCATCAGGCCGAACACGCCGACCGCGAGGACGTGGCCGACGACCCCCACGTCCACGACGCGCCCGAGAAGCACGTCGCGGTCTGCACGAACCAGACCTGCGCGGGCGAGGGCTCGCCCGCGGTCCTCGAACGCCTCCGCCAGGCCGCGCGCGACAGCGACCAGTGCGACGCCCGCATCACGCGCTCGTCGTGTCTCGGCCGCTGCGGCGAGGGGCCGATGGTCGCCGTCTACCCCGACGGGGTCTGGTACGGCGGCGTCGGGGAGCGCGACGCAGAGGAGATCGTCTCCTCGCACCTCGACCGCGACCGCATCGTCAGCGAACTCGTCGACCAGACGCTGTGACTCCCACTGACAACCCACACCACATCCATGAGCTGCTACGAAATCGAGGCCCTCCGACTCGGCCTCATGACCGTTCTCGGCACCGAAGACGACCACGCGCGCCAGCACGCGGAACAGGAGCTGGAGGGGCATCTCGACGGCCCGATCGAGGCGCTCGCGAACGCGGAGACGCTCGCGGGCATCGAGCGCCACCTCGACGCCGCGCTCGTCGATCTGGAAGAGGAGATCGCCGCCGCCGACGAGGACGACCCCGAGTACGACTACCTCCGGGGCCGGCTCGTCGCGGTCCGCGACGCCGAGCGCGCGGTCCACCGCCTCACCGCGCAGGGCGAGGACGTGCTCGCCGGCCTCGGCGAGGCCCACGACGTACTCCACGAGGCGTTCCCAGTCGATGAGTAGCCGGCGCGCACAGGCCGCGTCGCTCGGCGATATTCCCCCGGCCCGCTCGCGCCACCAGGGGCGCCGTTCGGCGGTCGCGCTGGCCGACGGGCTGGCCGTCGTCGGGACCGCCGACGGGGACGTGCTGGCCTTCGACATCGCGAGCGACGGCCCGCCGACCCGCCGGTGGCGTCACGAGACCGAGGGCGACCCGAGCGTCGTCGCGGCCGTCCCGTTCGACGGCGGCGTCGCCGTCGGCGAGCGGAGCGCCCGCGGGCAGGTCCGCTGTCACGACGCCGACGGCGGCGTCCGCTGGAGCTACGACACCCGAACCGACCTCGGCGCGGCCCAGAAGAAGACGCGCTTTCTCCTGCCGTTCGTCGCCGCCCTCGCCGCCGACGGCGACCGGCTGTACGCCGCGGCGCGCCGGTACGAGCGCCGAACGGACGCCGACGGCGACGACGTTCGGCACTTCGAGAGCGCGGTCTACGCCTTCCGCCCGGACGGGTCGGTCGCGTGGACCTACCCGACCGACGCCTCACCGATCGCACTGTCGGTCCGGAACGACCGCGTCGCCGTCGCCTACAACCGCTGTCCCGGCGACCACCAGCACGGGTTGGTCGTCCTCGACGCCGCCGACGGCTCGCCCCGCTGGATGTGGGACCCCGGGACCGACGGCCAGCGGCGAGTCGGCGACGTGGCGCTGCTCGACGAGGGAGCGGTCCTGTCGAGCCACGGCGATTACTGCGGCTACCGGCTGAACGAGAGCGGGAGCGAACGCTGGCGCGTCCCGCTCGCGACGCCGACCGACGTGGCCGGCGACACCGTCTACGCCTACCCGAACCACGTCCGCGCGACCGACGGGGGCGCGGTGTTCGTCACCGGCAACACCTACCCCGAGGAGGGCCGCCAGACCGACGCCCGCCACCCGAACGAACACACCGCTGTCGGCGTCTCGCTCGACGGCGAGCGACGCTGGTCGGCCCCAGTCGGCGGATTCGCCAGCGGCCTCGGCGCGGCCGGCGACCTGCTGGCCGTCCCCGGGGCGCAGCACTTCCGCGACCGCGACGCCGACGCCCACGCGCTCCGTCTGTTCGACATCGCCGACGGCGCGGTCGGGACGCTGGAGACGGACGGCGTCGTGACGGCGGCGGCGGTCGACGGCGACTGCGCGGTCGCCGTCGAGGAGCCGGTGATCTACCACGACGACGGACGCGAACGCGGGGCCTATCGCTTGCACCGGCTGGCGGCGACGAGCGGTGTGGCTGACCCGCATCGCTGACGCACCGACGCGGACATCGGTGCAGTAGAATCTGTTCTGCCGGCTACCGCTCGGACGCGAGCCGCCGGTTTGGCTCCGGCTACTGTGGTAGGCGCTGGCAAACTAACCGTCCGCTCGGCCATATCCTCTCGACACGGGACCGTCGAACATGGCCAATGACACAGACGCGGACCACGACCCGGACGAATCGGCTGAAACGGACGACGAGTCGGGGTCGTCCGAGACGACTGAGGACCTGGACGGAACGCCGATAGCGGCCTTGGCCGCTGACGCCGACGCGGAGTCCGACGATTCGGAGGTCGACGCCCAGACCGAGGACCACCCGACCGAGCGCGAGCGGGAGTTCGCGACGATGCAGCGCCGGCTGAACGAGCGCGAGATGGGCCTCGACCAGCGGGGCGCGGAACTCGACCGGCGCGAGGAGAACCTGGAAATCCGCACGGAGGAACTGGACGAGCGAGCGGCCGACCTCGACGAGCGGGAGTATCGGCTTGACGAACGCGAGGCCGTGCTCGACGACCGGGAGACCGACCTCGACGAGCGCGAGGCCGAGCTGACCGAGTACGACAGGCGGCTGTCAGAGCGCGCCGAGGAGCTCGACGACGACGAGGAGACGCTGAACACCTACCTTTCCGGGCAGATGGAGGACGTAGAGGCGTCCGTCACGGAGACGATGCACGACGCGCTCGATCGGTACGAGGCGAGTCGGTCGACCGGCCGGTTCGGCCCGACCGGCACGATGTTAGTCGGGCTGGCAGGCGTGGCACTGGTCGTCGCCGGCATCGGGTTCGGCGCGCTGGCGTCGGCCGGGACGGTGTCGTTCGGCCTCGGCGGGACGACGGCGAACCTCGCTGTCGCGGCGGTCGTCGCCATCGTCGGGCTGGCGCTGAACCTCGGCACCGTCGCCGGAAAAATCTGAGCTGCGGCGCAGTCAGTCGGCCGTCGCCGGGTAGTCGAGGTCCTCGCTCACTCGGGTCTCGGCGTCGCCGAGCCACGCGTGGACGCCAGCGATGGTCGCCCACAGGAGTAGCTGACCGAACACGACCGTCCAGCGGTACGCGGCGACCAGCGACGCGGGCACGTCGCCGTGGACGGGGTTGGCGGGCGCGAGTGCGACCGGGACCGCGAGCAGCGCGAGCGGAGCCGCGGTCGCGGCCAGCCTGACCGCCGCGTGCCGATCCGCGGTCCGCCGCGCGGCGAGGGCAGCGAGCGCCGCGACCAGCGCCCCGAGGACCATCATGCCGGCGTACCACGCCAGCCGGGTGTCCGTTCCCAGTGCCTGCTCGACGCCCGGCGGCTGGGGCGGTAGGACGAGCCACGGCGCGCCCGAGGCGGTGAGAAAGCCCGCTCCGGCGAGCGCGAGGCGCTTCGTCGCCCCCGTTCCCGGCAGGGCCGGTTCGAGGAAGAAGTACGCCATGCCGAAGGCGGCGACGCCGAAGAGGACGCCCCAGAGGACGCCGCCGCCGACGCTGGCGACGGTCGTCGTCAGTTCGGAGACGACCGGGCCGCCGCCGTGACCGTGCCCGTGTTCGAACGTCTCCAGCCCGGCGGTGAACGCGTTACCGACGGTCGCGACGAACAGCCCGTAGACGAGCCCGCCGGCGACGCCGGCGACCGCGCCCCGTTCGAGGTAGTCGGTCGCCATCAGTGGCAGGTGATACCGGCGCTGTGTCGGAAGTTGTGCAGCGAGTCGTGGAGCATCGGGTCCTGGACGAACAGGAGCGTGAAGCCCAGCGCCGCCACCAGCGCGACGGCGATGGCGATCTGTGGTCCGGTCAGGGACGCTCTGGCGCGGTCGATTCGGTCGTACACGCTGTCCGTAGCGCGTGCAGTGTCAGTGTCGTCCTGCATTGAAGACTCAATTGTCTAAAGAACAAGTGAGATTGTAAAACTTCCGCCTCGGTCGGGCTATCGATCGCCCGCCACGGCGTCGACGCGCTCGGCGCTCAGCGCGTCGAGCGACACGATTCGCGCGTCCGTCTCGCCGGCCACGAGGTCGAGCAGGCCGGCGCGGCTCCCGTCGCCCGCATCGACGACGACGGTCCGGTCGGCCGCCTCGCCGAGCGCGCGGGCCGCGGTCCGCGTCGCCTCGACGGGGCTCCCCTCGGCGGCGTTGGCCCGGCCGTCGGTCACCAGGACGACGACGCCGGCGTCCGGGTCGGCGCGGTCGAGCACCTCGCGGGCGGCGACGAGGCCGTCGGGGAGCGGCGTCCGGTCGCCGGTCGGCAGGTCCTTGAGGTGGCGGGCGGCCAGCGAGACGCTGTCGGTGGGCGGCAGGACCACGTCCGCTCCGTCGCCGGCGAACGTGACGAACGCCACCCCGTCGCGGGCCTGATAGGCGTCCTTCAGGAGTTCGAGCACCGTGCCCTTCGCCGCGCGCATCGCCGGCCGCATCGACGCGCTCGCGTCGACGGCGAACACGACCAGCGTCTCCGCGTCGCCCGCCCGGACCGACTTGCGGAGGTCGCGCGACTCGACGCGGTCGCTCCCGCGCCCGGCCGCCGCCCTGACCGACGCCGCTGCGTCGACCTCGTCGTCCTCTCCGGCGCGCTCGGTGCGGACCGTCGCGCCGCGGCTGGTCCCCGTCGCTCCCGCGCGCCCGCTCGTCTCGCCGCCGTCCGTGTCGACCGTCGGCGCGTCCACGTCGGGCGCGCCGCTGTCGCCGACCGCAGCGCGGGACTGTCCCGGCAGGAGCGGCGTCGCGTCCTCGGCATCCTCGGGCTGGTCGGGTTCGCCCGACTCGTCGGCGTCCCCGTCGCCGCCGGCGGTGCTCTCGTCGCCGGCGTCGGCCTCCTGGCGCTCGCCGTCGCTGTCGGCGGATGCCGGCGTCGGTTGCTCACCGCGCTCCTCCGACTCGTCCCTCTCATCGTCAGATTCCCCGCTGCTGTCCGGGGGCTGTTCCTGTTTCCCCCCATCGCCGTCGCCTTCGGAATCGGCTCCGTCGTCTGCCGACTCGTCACCGGCCTCTCCTTCCTCGTCGCCGTCCGCGTCGCTCCCCTCGTCGGTGGCGGACTCTTCCTCGGACTCGCCCTCCTCGTCCTCGAAGTGGTCGTCCAGCACGTCGTCTACGTCCGGCGCGTCCTCGAAGGGGCGACTGGTGAGTCGGTGCGGGAGCGCGAACGCGGCGGCGCGTTCCACGTCGGATTCGAGCACCGTCGCCCGACCGTCGAGCGCGGCGAACGTCCGGGCCGCCCGCGCGGTGGCGATGTCGCCACGGTGGCCGTCGAGGCCGGCGTCGCGACACAGTTCGGCGATCTGCTCGCGGAACTCGCGGGCGAGGTCGACCTCGGGGAGCAGGTCGCGGGCGGTCCGCAGTCGCTCGCCGGGGCCGCGGTCGTCCGCCTCGGCCGTCGTTTCAGTCTCGGCGTCCGCACCGAGCGCCCGGTCGATGATGGCGACCCGGTCGTCGAGCGCCTCGCACGCGCTGACTTCGGTCTGGAGGGCAAAGCGATCCCGGAGTTGGGGCCGCAGGTCGCCCTCCTCTGGGTTCATCGTCCCGACGAGCGTGAACTCGGCGGGGTGCGTGACGGTGACGCCGTCGCGCTCGACGCGATTCTGACCGCTCGCGGCGGCGTCTAACAGCACGTCCACGAGGTGGTCGTCGAGGAGGTTCACCTCGTCGACGTAGAGGATGCCGCGGTTCGCGCGGGCCAGCAGGCCGGGGTCGAACTCGTGGTCGCCGTCCAGCGCGTCGGCGACGGAGAGCGTGCCGACGACGCGGTCCCGCGTCGCCCCGAGCGGGAGTGTCACCAGCGGGACCGACCGCGTCTCGACGGGCGGATCCGCCCGCGCCCGGCAGTCCTCGCACTGGGCCTCGGGGCGGTCGGGCGGACAGCCGTAGGGGCAGTCCGCGACCGCACGCTGCTCGGGAAGCAGATCGGCGAGGGCGCGCACCGCCGTCGACTTCGCCGTGCCCTTCTCGCCGCGGACCAGCAGGCCGTCGAGGTCGTCGTCCGTCGCGACCGCCAGCAGGCCGTCCTTCAGGTCGCGCTGGCCGACGACGGCCGCGAACGCCGGCCCCTGCGAAGCTTTTTTGCCCGCGCCGAATACAACCATACTTGTACTAGTGAAAACGGAGATTTAATAACGTTATGCCACAGCTTGGACTCTACACCGCGACAGAGAACGAACTCGGGGCCGTTCAGCGGGCCGCGGGCGAGGTGGACGCGGACCTCGTCGTGCGCTCTGAGAGCGACCTCGACGACGAACCGGCGGTCGAGGCGTTCGTCGACGAACTGACCGACGCCGACGCCGTCGTCCTCTGGCTCCACGGGGCCGAGGACAGCATGCCGGGCTACGACCTGGCCGTCGAGCGCCTGCGCGAGGCCGGCGTCCCGCTGGTCGTGAAAGCCACCGGCGACGCCTTCGCCTTCGAGGACACGTCGGTCCCCGACGAGCACCGCGAGACGGTCTACGAGTACTTAGAGAAGGGCGGCGCGAGCAACGTCGCCAACTGCGCCCGCTACCTCGTCGCGCAGTACGGCGACGCCGACCCCGCCTACGACGACCCGGTGGCGCTCCCGACGGAGGGCGTCTACCACCCGGACCACCCGGGCGCGAGCGTCGCGGACCTGCGGGCGACGTTCGATCCGTCGAAGCCGACCGTCGCCGTGTGGTTCTACGAGTCCCACTGGACCCACGAGAACACCCGTTACGTCGACGCGCAGGTCCGGGCCATCGAGGCCCAGGGCGCGAACGCGCTCCCGATATTCTGCGAGCCGGCGACCGACGCCGAGGGCCAGTGGAACGCCGAGCAGGTCACCGAGGAGTGGCTGCTGGATGAGGACGGCAATCCACTCGTCGACGCCGTCTGCTCGTCGTTCATGTTCTCGCTGTCGATGGACGAACGCGGACGCAGCGCTGACGACGAGGGCGACGGCGCCGAAGACGTGTTCCTCGACAAACTGGGCGTCCCCGTCATCCAGACCGTGACGACGATGCGCTCGCGCTCCCGGTACGACGCCAGCGACACGGGCGTGATGGGCTTCGAACTCGCGCTCTCGGTCGCGCTGCCGGAGTTCGACGGCAACGTCATCACCCACCCCATCTCGGGCAAGGAGCGCACAGACGACGCCGCCGGCATCGGCAGCGCCCCGAAACAGCACTTCCCCATCGACGACCGCGTCGACCACGTCGCGCGCCTCGCGGTCAACTGGGCCGAACTGCGCCACACGCCAAACGACGAGAAGAACGTGGCCGTCGTCCTCCACAACTACCCGCCGAGCGACGACGGCATCGGGACCGCCTTCGGGCTGGACTCGCCCGAGAGCGCGGTGAATCTGCTGGAGGAACTGGACGGGCGCGGCTACGACTTGGGCAATACGATGCCCGAGAGCGGTCAGTCGCTCGTCGAACGGCTCACCGCCCAGTTGACGCTCGACGACCGCTGGGTCGCGCCCGAGGACGTGCGCGAACTGAGCGTCGACACCGTCTCGCCGGCCCAGTACGGCGAGTGGTTCGAGGCGCTGGACCCGGACTTCCGCGCGAACGTTGTCGAGGAGTGGGGCGACCCGCCCGAGCGCCCGTTCGCGATTCCGGGCGCGGAGTTCGGCAACGTCCTCGTCACGGTCCAGCCGCCGCGCGGGTTCGGCATGGACCCCTCGAAGGTGTACCACGACTCGGCCCTCCAGCCGCCCCACGACTACGTCGCCTTCTACCGCTGGCTCCGGAACGCCTACGAGGCCGACGCCGTCGTCCACCTGGGGACCCACGGCAGTCTGGAGTGGCTCCCCGGCAAGACGGTCGGACTGGACGGCGAGAGCGCGCCCGACCAGCTGATCGACGATATCCCGAACGTCTACCCCTACATCGTCAACAACCCCGGCGAGGGGACCCAGGCCAAGCGCCGGTCCTACGCCGCCATCGTCGACTATCTGACCCCGGTGATGGCCAACGCCGGGACCTACGACGACCTCGCCGACCTGGAGGAACTGGCCGACCGCTACCGCGAGGCGGGCATGGAGGACGCCCGCACCGACGACGGCGAGCACCTGGCCGAGCAGATTCGACAGACGGTGGACGAACTGGACCTCGCCGTTGAACTCGGCATCGCCGGCGACATCTCCGAGAAAGCGGACGTGCGGGGGCCCGACGAGGCGGGGTCGACGCTCGCGGAGGGAGACGTGGACGGTGACGACGTGGCCATCGACGGACTCGTCGAGCGCGTCCACGAGTACCTCACCGACGTGAAGACGACCCAGATCCGCAAGGGCCTGCACACGATGGGCGAACCGCCGGCCGACGACCGACTGGTCGACTACCTCGTCGCGCTCACGCGCCTCGAAAACCCCGGCGCACCGTCCCTTCGCGAGAGCGTCGCGGGCGTGCTGGGCGTCGACTACGACAAACTGCGCAACGCCCCCGGCGAGTACGACGAGGCCATGGGGATGACCTACGCCGAGGCCGCCGACCGCGTCCACGAGACGAGCAAAGCTCTCGTCCGGACGCTGGCCGAGCACGACTTCGACGTGCCCGTGAGCGAACTCGACGACGGCGACTCGGAGGTGAACATGAACCTCCTCGTCGTCGACATCGACCCCATCGGGGACGCCCGCGCTCGGTCCGGCGCGCACGACGACCTGCGCGAGGCGCTCGCGTACATCTGCGAGGAGGCCGCCCCGCGGGTGGCCGGCGCGGCCGACGAGATTCCCCGCACCGCCGACGCGCTGGCGGGCGAGTACGTCCCGCCCGGCGGTTCCGGCGCGCCGACCCGCGGCGGCGTCGACCTGCTCCCCACGGCCCGGAACTTCTACACGCTCGACCCGCGGAAGGTGCCGGCCAAGACGGCCTGGGACGTGGGCCGCGAGGTCGCCGCCGGCGTGGTGGAGCGCCACGAGAGCGACGAGGGCGAGTACCCCGAGGAGATCGGCGTCGTCGTCTGGGGGACGCCGACGGTCCGCACCCGCGGCGAGACCATCGCGCAGGTGCTCGCGCTGATGGGCGTCGAACCTGTCTGGTCCGACGCCGGCCGCGTCGAGGACGTGGAACCGATTCCGCTGGAGGAACTCGGCCGCCCGCGCATCGACGTGACGACGCGCGTCTCGGGCCTGTTCCGGGACGCCTTCCCCGCGGCGGCGGGCGTGGTCCACGACGCGGTCGACGCGGTCGTCGACCTCGACGAACCCCACGAGATGAACTACGTGAAGAAACACGTCGAGGCGGAGACCGACGACCTCGTGGCCGACGGCATGGACGAGGACGACGCCGAGAGCGCGGCGAAACACCGCGTCTTCACGACGCGGCCCGGCGGCTACGGCGCAGGCACCAACAAGGCCGTCGACGAGGGCAACTGGGACGACCGCTCGGACCTCGCCGACGTGTACGTTCAGTGGGGCGGCTACGCGATGGGGTCCCGTGGCCGCGTCAGCGAGGCCCACGAGTCCTTCGAGCGCCGCCTCGCTTCCGTCGACGCGACGGTCAAGATCGAGGACACCGCCGAGCAGGACGAGTTCGACTCCTCCGACTGGTACGCCTTCCACGGCGGATTCATCTCCGCCGTGACCGAGATCGCCGGCGAGGAACCGAACTCCTACGTCGGCGACTCCTCGGACCCGGACAACGTCGACGTGTACACCAACGAGGAGAAGGTGCGCAAGGCGATGCGCGCCCGCGTCCTCAACCCATCGTGGCTCGACTCGATGGAGGAACACGGCTACAAGGGCGCGGGCGACCTCTCGACCACGGTCGACGTGGTGCTGGGCTGGGACGCCACCACCGGCGTCGTCAGCGACGCGCTCTGGGACGACGTGGCCGAGCGGTACGCCTTCGACGCGGACCGCCAGGACTGGCTCCGCGACGTGAACCCCTGGGCGCTGGACTCCATCACCGACACGCTGCTGGAGGCCATCGACCGCGGCCTCTGGGATGCCGACGACGAGACGCGCGACCGACTGCGGGACCTGAACCTCGAAGTGGATGGCGACCTCGAAGCGCGCAACACCAGTGCGGAACGGACGGAGGTGACTTCAGATGACGACTAACACGGACGACGCGACAGACGACGCGAACAGCGAGGGCGACTTCGAAGAGTACGCCGACCTCGGCGCGACGACGGAGAACGCGATGGACATCGCCGAGACCTCGATGGACCGCGTTCGCAGACTCGTCCCCGACGAGACGCTCGCCGACCGCATCCGCCAGAAGTCGGTCCACGCGTCCGGAGACCCCGAGTTCCAGCATCTCGTTCGCTTCACCGGCGCGGACGACGACGAACCGGTCCGCGCGGGTGCGCGCGCCGTGCTGGACGAACAGCCAATCGTCACCGACATCACGATGGTGAAAGCGGGTATCACCGGCCGCGGGCACGACTGCCCGGTGCGGAAGGCCATCGGCAACGGCGCGGAGCTGGCCGCCGAGACCGGGATGACCCGGACGGCCGCGTCGGTGCTCGAACTCGACAGGGAGGGCGTCTACGACGGCGCTATCGCCGTCGTAGGCAACGCGCCGACCGCGGCGCTCGCGCTGGCGGACTGTATCGAGGACGGGACCCGGCCGGCCGTCGTCGTCGCGACGCCCGTCGGCTTCGTCAAGGCCGCCGAAAGCCGGAAACGGCTCCGCGAGGTGGCGGCCGAGCACGGCGTTCCGACCATCACGAACGTCGGCCGCCGGGGCGGGAGCGGGCTGGCCGCCGGGCTGACGAACGAACTGGTGCACGTCGCGTCAGACGTGCGCGAGGGGGCGGTCTCCCTGGATGAGTGACGACGACTACGACCTCGATAGCGGGCCGGACCCCGCGGCTCTCGCGGCGAGCGCGCCCGAGGACCCCGACGCCGACCGGCCGATCCGCGCCGTCGGCATCGGACCGGGGAATCTCGACTTCCTCACGCCGCGCGGCGAGCGGGCCATCTGCGAGGCCGACGTGGTCGTCGGCTTCGAGACGGTCGTCGACTTCGTCGCCGAGCGCACCGACGCCGACTTGCTGACCTGCGGCTACCGGGACGAACTGGACACGCTCGACGCTTTCGCCGAGCGCGTGGCCGCCGGCGAGCGCGGGACGGCCGTGCTGATGGGCGACCCGAACCACTCGGGCTACCAGTTCGTCGGGAAGGTCCAGCGGACCGTCGACCGCCCCGTTCGCGTCGTGCCGGGTATCTCGTCGCTCCAGGTCGCGGCCAGTCGCGCCCGGACGCCGATGGAGGACGCGACGTTCGTCACGCTGCACAAGAGCGGCGACCTCGCCGACGACCGCGCCCGCCTCCGCCGCGACGTGGACGACCGTCACCTGCTCGTCCTCCCCCGGCCGTTCGACCTGATGCCGGAGGACGTCGCCGCCGATCTGCTCGACGCCGGCGGCGACCCCGACTTGCCGGCGCTCGTGTACGAGCGGCTCACCCACGACGACGAGGCGCGCACCGCGACGACGCTCGGCGACCTCGCCGCCGACGCCGGCGGCGACGGCCGCGAGGACACGCGGTTCTCGGACCTCTCGGTGCTGGTCGTCCGCCGGGACTGACGGCGCCGGAGAGCGGCGTTTTTCCGCTGTTCACCCGTCGCTTCGAAGGCCACTCGATCTACCGTGGCCGGGAGGCCGCTCCGTCGGCCGACCCGGGGAAGGGAAGGCTGTCGAACGGAACTGGTGGCTCCTGGCGGACTGAACGGGCGAGACCGACGAGGCGCGACGCGCCTCGTTCGCGAACGGAGAGCGACGCGAGCCGTGAGCGACTCGCGCCAGCGGGGAGTCGCCCGGGCGGCCGCTATCCGAGCGAGCGACGCGAGCGAGGATATGCCGGCCGGCGACCGCGAGCGGTCGAGGGCGTTCGAGGCGGTCCGAAAAGCGCTGTCCGTGCTATCCACTATTTCAAAACGGCCCACTGACCTAGCGAGAACCGACCAACCCGTTCCTAGTCGCCTTCGCCGTCGGTCGCCATCGGCCGCGTCGTCCCGGCCAGCGTGGCCTCGAAGGTCCGCGGCGTGGTCGCGCAGGCGAGCGTCCGCGTCGTCTCGACGGCGGTCTCGATGGCCTCGGTGACGAGCGGGTGCTCGCCGAGCGGGTCGGCGTAGGCGAGGCCGCCGCGGTCGAGGTCGAGCTTGGCGGGAATCTGCTCGGCGGTCGCTTCGCTCGGCGCGAGAAAGAGCGGGACGGCGGCGGCGTGGTCGCGGGTGAGGTTGTAGCGCACGCACTCGACGGCGGGGTTCTGGAGCAGGTAGCAGGGCTCGACCTCGCCGAAGTCGGTCCGCTCGCGCAGGCGCTCGGCGTGGTACTCCGTCACCTGTCGCTGGTAGGGCGTGCCGCCGGAGCCGAAGGCGACCAGCGCGAGCGACGAGTCGTGTGACTCCGGGACGACCGACACCGCGCGCTCTCGGAGCGCCTCGGTGACGAGCGGACTGCGCCCGACGGGCTCGCAGTAGTGCGTCTCGGCGTCGACGGCCGCCAGCGCGGCCGGAATCTCGGTGACCGTCGTGTGGTCGTGGGCGACGGTCAGCGGGAGCGCGAACACGCGGTCGGCGTCGACGGCGGCGAGGGCCTCGCGCAGCTCCCGGCGGGGCTCGCGGTCGTAGGTCAGCACTCGCACGTCCGTGGCTACCCCGCGGTCGCGAAGGCGGCGAGCGTGTGTCTCGAACGGCGTCGCACGCGGCGCGTCGCGACCGATGAGCAGGAGTGTGTCGTGTGGCATTGGTGGCTCCCGTCGCTAAAACAAATTACTTTGTCTTAGCGAAAGTTGGCTTGTCTTAGGGTTACGTCGAGTCCACTAATACCTTTGGGTCACTCCCTGCGCCTTCCTCGAACCGGCTCTCGCACCCGGGTCTTATTGCCTCGCCGACGCAATCTCGCGGGTATGGACGTGACCGAGAGCGACCTGCCCGGCGTGGGGAAGAAACACGAGGTGGACATCGGCGGCGGCCAGCAACTGGTCATCGTCACGCACAACACGGGGACCCGCGAACTGTACCTGAAAGCGAGCGACGACGCCGATTCCGAGAAGCTCGTCGAACTCTCCGATCGGATGGCCCGTCTGGTCGGGACCATCCTGGAGGGCGCGTACTTCCAGCCGGTCCAGTCCGACCACGTCGAGACGATGCTGGCGGAGGGGACGCTGCTGGAGTGGTTCGCCGTCGACCCGGACTCCCCGCTCGTCGGTGAGACGGTCGCCAGCGCCGACGTGGGCCAGCGCACGGGCGTGACCGTCGTCGCCATCCAGCGCGACGGTGAGGTGATTCCGGGGCCGATGCCCGAGCGGACCATCGAGGCGGGCGACACCCTCGTCGTCGTCGGCAATCGAGAGAGCTGTGACGCCTTCGAGCACCTCCTCTCCGGTGACGAATAGATGCACGTGAGCGGACTGCGGGAGGTGGCCCAGAGTGGCTGACTTGCTGGGCGTGGGCGTGCTGTTCGCCGCCGTGGCCGTCGCCGGCGTCGTCGCCGTCAGGGTCGACAAGTCCGTCATCCCGCTGTACATCGTCGTCGGGATGGTGCTGTCGCCGTCCGTGACCGACGACCTCGCCGTCGCCGGCGTCGAGTTCCCCACCATCGGCGGCTCCGAATTCGTCGACATCGGCGCGGAACTGGGCATCGTCTTCCTCCTCTTTTTCCTCGGGCTGGAGTTCAACCTCGACCGCCTCGTCGAGAGCCGCCAGCGCATCGGGAGAGCGGGACTCCTCGACCTTGGCATCAACTTCGGGGCCGGCCTGCTGCTCGGGTTCGCGCTGTTTCGCGACCCGCTCGCGGCCGTGCTGGTGGCCGGCATCGTCTACATCTCCTCGTCGGCCATCATCACCAAGTCGCTCATCGACCTCGGCTGGATCGCCAACGACGAGGCCGAACCGATGCTCGGGTCCCTCGTCTTCGAGGACCTGTTCATCGCGGTGTATCTCACCGTCGCCGCGGCGCTCGTCACCGGCGGATCCGACGTGGGGGCCGCCGCGACCTCCGTCGGCGTCGCGCTCGCGTTCATCGTCGGCCTCCTCCTGCTGGCGCAGTACGGCACGCCGTGGTTCGAGCGGGCGCTCGAGACCAACTCTAACGAGTACAAGGTGTTGCGGGCCGTCGGCGTCACGGTTCTGATCGCCGGCGTGGCCCTCGCCATCGGCGTCAGCGAGGCCGTCGCGGCCTTCTTCGTCGGCATGGCGTTCGCCCCGACCTCGCACGCCCACGACCTCGAAAACCTGCTGGAACCGGTCCGGGACACGTTCGCGGCCGTGTTCTTCTTCTGGATCGGCGTCGAGACCGATCCGACGCTGTTCCCCGGCGTCGCTGGCCTCGTCGCCGCCGCCGTCGTCGTCACGACGCCGACCAAGATCCTCTCGGGCTATCTCGGCGGCCGCGCGTACGACCTCGGCCCGCGGCGGTCGATGCGCGTCGGTCTCGGCATGGTCACGCGCGGGGAGTTCTCGCTCATCATCGCCGCCGTCGCGCTGACGGGCGCGGGCGTGTCGCTGTCGGTCGATCTCGCCAACGCGATTTACTCCTTCACCGTCGCCTACGTGCTCGTCATGAGCGTGCTGGGGACGATGCTGATGCAGTACTCAGCGCCCTTCGAACGGTTCGCGGTCGAGCGGTTCGGGACGGAGTAGCCGTCGAACCCGCGACGAGCGACCTACAGCTCGCTGTCCGGGACGACGACCACTTTCCCGAAGCCCTCGCGGTTCTCGATGATCTCGTGGGCGCGGGCGATCTCGCTCATCGGCAGCGTCTCGCGGACGCGCGGCTCCATGTGCCCCTCCCAGACCAGTTCGAGCACCTCGTCGGCCTGGCCCGGCGTCGCCATCGTCGACCCGATCACCTGAAGCTGGTTCCAGAAGATGCGGTTCAGGTCCGTCTCGGGGGTGCCGCCCGTCGTCGCGCCGCAGGTCACCACGCGGCCGCCCTTGACGAGGCTCTTGAGCGAGTCCTGCCAGGTCTGTGCGCCGACGTGGTCGACGACCATGTCGACACCGCGGCCGTCGGTCAGGTCGCGGATCTCGCTCGCGAAGTCCGTCTCCGCGTAGTTGATTGTGTGGTCCGCGCCCAGTTCGGCGGCGTAGTCGAGCTTCTCCTGGCTGCTGGCCGTCGCGAACACCTCAGCGCCCGCGTGGTCGGCGACCTGGACGGCGGCGTGGCCGACGCCGCCGGACGCGCCGAGGACGAGCACCGACTCGCCGGCCTTCAGATCGCCGCGGTCGCGGAGCATCCGCCAGGCGGTCTGGAACACGAGCGGGGCCGCGGCGGCCGTCTCCCAGTCGACGCCCTCGGGGACCGGCGTGAGGTTCTCGGCCGGCACGGCGGCGAACTCGCTGTGGACGCCGCGGACGTGCTCGCCGATGATGTGGAAGTCCGGTGCGAGCGTCGGGTCGCCCTTCCGCGTGAACTCGTCGCCCCCGCCGCTCTTGCCAGCGAGAACGGCGACGCGGTCGCCGGGTTCGAATCGCGATACGTCCTCGCCCACCTCGCTCACGACGCCCGCGCCGTCGCTGCCGGGGATGTGGGGCATGTCGAGGTCGACGCCGGGGAGGCCCCGCCGCGTCCAGATGTCCAGGTGGTTCAACGCGGCGGCCTTCACGTCGATCACTACCTCGTCGCGTCCCGGCTCCGGGTCCGGGAACTCGCCATACTCGAGCACGTCACGGTCGCCGTGGTGGTCGAACTGAACGGCTTGCATCGTCATCATTTATCGTGCAACTCTTATAAATGGCCAGTCCGCGGAACCGACAGGACGGTGCCGTCTCACTGAAGTGCTGACGACTATCGACGTTATACGTCTATATAGTGAAAAATATCGAGAAAATACCTATATACTCAAATCTAGTTCCAAATTCTGCATTACTTGGCCAATATCGGAGATATGAACTCTTACGATGCAGATATGTATTACAAAGGCAATTATCTGGATATCGAATCGCCTTCTATGAACCCGGGATACTCGACCAGCCGCAGTGGTATGTGAGTTCGACGCACTGCGGCGACGAGAGCGAGCATACTTATCCGTCGACGCCGTTCCCTGTCTCACCAATGACACGCAGTTCGACCCGCGACGACGCGACCGCACCGCGGCTGACGGACGGGGTGAGCGCCCGATGAATCTCTCGCTCGTCGTCCTCGCGACGATGACCGGCGTCTTCACCGGCGTCGCCTTCGGCCTCCTCGACGTTCCGATTCCGGCCCCGCCGAACCTCGCGGGCGTCATGGGCATCGCCGGCATCCTCGTCGGCTACCGCCTCGTCGAGCACTTCGACGTCGGCGTCAGCCTCCATTCGCTGTTCGGCATCTGAGTCGGTCGCGACGGAACCGAAATTTCCTGCTGATTCGTTCGCCACCGTCGAGCGACGGCGGTCGCCCGGGCCTCCGATCACCCGTCGGTGTGGCCCGTCCCCGTCGGCTCGTGCGCGTGGTCGCCACTGCCGTCTCCGTGACTGTGTCCGGCATCGGTTTCGTCGTGACTGTGCTCGCCATCTCCGTCGCTGTGGTCGTGAGCGCCTTCGCTATTCTCGCTGCCACCGTCGCCGTGGCTGTGGTCGCGCGTCAGACGGCCGTGGTAGGTGTCGAGCGTGCGTTCGAGGAGCGCGGTGCGGGTCTCGTGGCCCGAGACGACGGGCCTGGCCCACCGGGTTTCGGTCCGCCAGTAGCCCATCACCGTCCCCGAGGGCTCGATCAGCTTCGCGTCGAGGCCGTCGACCCGCCAGTCGTCGGCGTAGGCCTGCACGAACGAGACGACGACCGTCTCGATGCCCGCGGCGATCTCGTGGCTCCGGGTGCTCTGCGTGACGTACGTCAGCCTGACGCGGCCGTCCTCGACGCTGAGCGACTCGACGTCGACGAAGCGCTCGCGAAGCGACGACTCGAACGACCCGAGCGGACCGGCCGCGTCCGCGTGGTCCTCGTGGGTGTGGGCCTCGTCGTGATCGCTGTCCTCGGTACTGTGGTCGTGGCCGTGCTCGTGGTCCGCCTCGGTCGGCGTCCGCGTCGGGGCGGCCGTCTCGGGGCTCGATCCGGATGCACCGGTGGGGTCGGACTGGCCCGAGGACGCGCCGAACCCGCTACAGCCGGCGCTCGATGCCGCCGCCAGCGCGAGGGTCCCGAGGAACCCCCGCCGCGTCGACCGCTGGCTGACGTCCCGCATGGTTCACTCGCCCCGCCGGGCCGTTAGCAGGGCCGCGCCGACGAGCGCGATCAGCGCCGCGACGGCGGTGAAGCCGGGGCCAGCGGCCGCGGCGGTCTCGGTTCCCGCGGCGTCGGTCTGGGTCGCCCCGCCGCCGGATTCGGTCGCCGGCTCGGCGTCGGTCGCGGTCCCGCTCGCGTCGGTGGCCGTCTCGGTGTCGTCGGACGCCGCGCCGCCCGACTCGCCGTCGCTCTCGGTGTCGGACTCGCCCCGCTGGCCGGTCGCGATCCAGACGGGACTGGTCAGCGCGCGGTCGCCGTCAACGTCGACGACACGGAACGCGACCCAGGCGTTCCCGTCGACCGGGACCTCGGTACGCATCGTGTCGTTCGTCCCGTCGAGCGTGACGTTGGCGACGGTCGTGCCGTTCCTGATGACGTGGGCGTACGCGAGTTCGTCGAGGTTACGGACCGTGGCCTCGGCGGTGACGTTCGACCCGGCCGTCGTGGTGACGGTCTCGCCGGGCATCCGGTCAGCGACGGTGAACTGGACGGCCGGTCCGTACGTCGCGTAGGTGTGGCCGTCCTTCACGGACTGCGCCCACTTGTCGGCGGTGACGTTGCCTTCGACGTAGGCCCGCGTGCGGGCGCTGCCGTACTTGACCGGGAAGCACTGCGAGCAGTGGTCGTCGCTGACCCCGGTCGCGGCGATGTCGTAGCCCTGATTCCAGAGATTGAACAGCCCGCGGACGCTGGCGGCGTCACCGGCCCCGTACTCGCCGTTATACGCCTCGATGGCGTCGACCATCGGGAGGTACTCGTCCTCCTGTCCGGGCGCTTCAGAGAGGTCGACGAAGCGGTCTCCGGGATGGTTGATCTGGAAGACGGTCGCGTTGTGCTGGGCGCGGGACTCCTCGATGAACTCCACGAGCGTCCCCTCGGAGTCGACCATCTCCTCGCCGTGCATCGGGTAGGGGTTGAAGTGTCCGAGGTCACCGGTGGTGATCTCCTCGCTGCGGATGAACAGCTCGTCGCGCGCCTCGGCCTGGGACTGCATCGAGCCCCAGCCGCCGATGGCGTTGTGGTCCGAGATGAACACCGCGTCGACGCCCGAGGACTTCTGGATGGCGAGGAAGTTGTCGATCGGCGTCTTGCCGTCGAAGCTCACGCTGCTGTGGGCGTGCGGGTCGACGCTGACCCAGTCGTTTTCGCTGGGGTCGAGTTCTTCCGTGAACGTGGCGTTGACCGTGACTGCCTCGCCCGGCGTCACGGAGACGTTCTTGCGGACCGGTTCGGTGTTGTACTCGGTCCCGTGGTTCAGGACGAGGGTGTAGTTACCGGGCGGCAGTTCGAAGGACGCCGTTCCGACGGGCGTCGTCTGCGTGTAGACGGTCTTGACCGCCGTGCCCTCGTCGAGGACCGTGATCCGGGCGTCGGCCGGGCTGACCTGCCCGCTGTCGTTCAGCGACGTGGTGACGTTGACCGGCGCGGGGCCTTCGAGCGTGTCGAAGGAGACGGCCGCCGTCTCGCCCTCGGTGACGGTCACGGTCTTGGACTCGGAGGGCGCGAAGCCCGGTGCCTCCGCCCGGAGGGTGTACTCGCCGGCCGGCAGGTCGAGGTCGTACGACCCCTCGTCGGTCCCGACGGTGTACGTGAACGCGCCGTCGTCCGTCGAGGCGGTGACCGTGGCCCGCGAGACGGACTCGTTGTCCGCGCTCTCGACCGTGCCGGTCACCGAGCCCACGTCGGCGTCGGTCTGACGGTTGTAGTACTCGCTGGTCGCGCTACTGGACCCGTCCGCGCCGACGAAGAAGGCGAACTCTGCGGACTGGGACTCGCCGGGGTCGAGGCGGTGTTCGAGCCACGGATCGACCCACGTCGAGGAGGCCGTGTACGAGGTGAACGAGCCGTTCCCGCCCCAGACGCCGTAGCTGACTCGGTCGCCGGTCAGCGCGGCCCACGGCTGGGTGAGCGTGTCGGCGCTCACCGGCGGCGCGCGCGTCTCCTCGATAGTCCCCGAACCGGGGAGCCAGGTGGACTGGCCCTCGGAACTCAGTGCCGCCCCGCTCTGGAGGCGCTCTGAGTCGTTGACCGGGAGGCGCCGGTCGCCGCCGTTCTCCATCGTCGTGTTGATCCAGACGTGACTGGAGTTGGCCGGCAGCGTGTACGTCGTCGTGAGCGAGACGTTCGGATTGCTACTGGCGTGGCCGGTCGCGGTGACGACCGCCGCGCCGTTCGGTCCGGTGGCGTTCTGGCGCTCGAAGGACTCGTAGACGGGCCACGTGCCGAAGTTGTTGAACGCGAACTCGGCGACGCCGATCTGGTCGGTCGTCAGCCCGTAGGCGTTGGCGTCGTAGATGCCGCCGGGGAGCGTGCCGAAGGGCCCGTTGCTCTCGGTCCCGATGGCGACAGCGACCTCGCTGTTCTTCAGGACGATGGTCTCGTTGGCGGGCGTCTCGCCGCCCTTGAGCCGCTCGCCGGTGACCGCGACCGGCCTCTCGGGGCGCTCGACGTGGCCCGAGGCGGCCAGCCACTTCACCGTCCGGAACAGGAACGGCCGGGTGTCGGTCTGCTGGTGTTCGGCCTGCCACTCGTCGGTGAGGTAGGTCGTCAGCGACTTCTGGCTGCCGAAGGCGACGACGCGGCCGTTCTGGCCGATGTCCCACGTCGCGGCCGCGCCGACGATGCGCTCCCCGCCGGGGAAGCGCTCCTCGGTCGTCGAGTACGTGTACTCGTAGGTGTCCTCGTCGCCGTACAGCAGCGGGGCCTGGGTCCCGTTGTCCGTGTCGGTCACGTTGATGCTGACGCCGTCGTACTCCACCGTCTCGACGCCGTCGGTGACGGGATGATTCCCGGTGTTGTGCAGGACTACTCGCCACTCGTAGTCCTCGACGGTCTTGTTAGTCGGGTCCTGGATGTTGCGCAGCCACTTGTCGCTCTCGCCGTTGAAGTGGAGCCCGTACGGGTCGGTGATGTCGTTGAGCTTCCCCGCGTTGCCCTGCAGCGGCGAGGTCCAGTCGGCCACGACGAACAGGCTGCCGCCGTTGCGGACGTACTCGTCCAGCGCCCGCTGCTCGGCCTCGCTGTAAGCGGTCTGCGGGACCGGGATGATAACCACGTCGTAGTCCGACAGCCCGCTCGCGGCCGAGTCGTTCCACGAGGTCAGCCCGCCCGTGGTGGAGCGCTTCGTGTCCACGTCGTACCCCCGCTCGCTGAGCCGGTTCGCGAACTTCGTGAACGTCGAACCCTGATGGCTCCCGTCGATGAGCACGTCGACGCCGGCTCCGCTGGCGTTGAGGTCGACCGAACTATCAGGCCTCGGGCAGCTCTGGTTCAGCTGACAGTTCACGGCCGGTGCGCTCGAATTCTGTGCGGTCTGTGCCGTCGCCGCGGCGCTCGCGTTCGTCGGCTGTGCCGACGTCGTCGCCGAAGCGGCCACAGGACCGCTCACGACGGAGAGAACGAGAACGATGCTAAGCGCTAGCGAACGGACGTTGTTACTGGATGTCACTTTGTGCACGGTATAAATACAGCGTATTTAAAAGTTACGTCGGACAAACAAATGCCTACAAGTACCCGAAACAATACATAGTGGCGGAACGACGTTTCCGCGCGTCGTCGGGTCGGTGACCGAGCGCCGCCGTGATGCCCACGCGTCGTGGACTGGTCCCGCTCGGTGGCCGGCCGGTACCGGTGTCGCCTTGCGTCTCCTTCAAGAGCGTTCCCCCCGGCACATTCCATGTGCCGCCACGCACATCCGGCACAGCCATGTGTCACGGCTCGGACCGCTTCCATCTGGCGTGTCTGTGGCCGCGTATCGGTCCGTTCGCCGGGCTCGGCACCTCGTCGCGTGAGCGCACCAGTCTTTATTAGACGCTGGCCGCAACGCGAACGGTATGTCACGCAAAGTCTTCTTCGACGTGGACCCCGGGTGCGACGACGCCGTGATGCTGGCGATGGCGCTCGGCCACGACGCCGTCGACGTGGTCGGCATCTCGACGGTCTGTGGCAACACGACCGTCGACAACACAACGCGGAACGCCCACGGGATCCTGGAACTGGGCGGCTACGACGTGCCCGTCGCGCGCGGCTGCGCCCGGCCGCTCGTCGACGACCTCGACACCGCGGAGTGGATCCACGGGGAGAACGGTATCAAGGGCGAACTGCCCGAGACGGACCGCGAGACGCGCGACAGCCACGGGGCCGACGCGATCATCGAGGCGGCCCGCGAGCACGGCGACGCGCTGACCATCGCGGCCGTCGGGCCGCTGCCGAACCTCGCGCTGGCGCTCGCGAAAGAGCCGACGCTTCCCGACCTGGTCGACGAGATCTACCTCATGGGCGGGGCGGCGATGACGACAGGGAACGTGACGCCGATGGCCGAGGCGAACTTCCACAACGACCCCGCGGCGGCCAGCCGCGTCCTGCAGGACGCCGGCCCGAAGATGGTGGGCCTCGACGTGACCAACCGCGCGACCGTGGCTCCGGAGTTCGTCGCGTCCTGCCGCGAGGCCGGCGGCGTCCGCGCCACCGTCGCCGAGTGGCTCGACTACCGCCCCGACTCCGGGACCTACCCCACGGCCGAGGCCCCGGCCATCCACGACGCCGCGGTCGTCGCCGACATCGTCGACGACGCCGTCCTCACCTTCGAGGAGTACTACATCGCCGTCGACACGAGCGGCGGGCCCTCCCACGGCGCGGTCATCTGCGACGAGCACGGCGTGACCGACAACGACCCGAACGGACGGGTGGCCGTCGACATCGACGTGGCCCGCTACCGCGACATCCTCGAAACGGGCGTGCGAGCTTACGCGGCTGAGTAGGCGTCGATTTACCGCGGTAGCGAGAGAAGAACTATACCGATCCGGCCGCCCGACGCGCTACTCGTACGTGTGGACGCTCCCCGTCGTGTTGTCCGCGATGAAGTCCCAGTCGTACTCGACGCCGAGGCCGGGACCGTCGGGCACGGACACCGTCCCGTCGGAATCGACGGCGTCCATCAGGTCGGAGTAGCCGCCCTCGTACACCGGCGGCTGGGTGTTCTGGCAGTCCGGGTGGACCAGCGCCATCTCGTAGTAGTTGGAGTTGCGGCAGGCGGCGATGCAGTGGCGTTGGGCGGGTCCGGGAGCGTGAAACTCCACGTCGAGGCCGAACGCCTCGGCCATGCGGGCCACCTTGATCGCGCCGGTGATGCCCGCGTCGTACTCGGGGTCGGCCCGCAGGAAGTCGGTGGCCTCGCTGGCGGCGAAATCGGACTTGATCTCCAGCCCGCGGATGTGCTCGGTCTGGAGGATCGGGGTATCGAGCTTCTGTGCCAGCTTCTTGTGGGCGTGCTGCGAGATGCCGCCGTCGCGGAACGGGTCCTCGTACCAGAAGAAGCCCTCCTCGTCGAGCGCGCGGCCGAGCTTCAGGGCGTCGGCGAACGTCTCCAGTTCGCAGGCCGGGTCGTGCATGAGGTCCATCTCGTCGCCGACGGCGTCGCCGACGGCGTGGACGGCGTCGACCTCGCGGGTGAGGTCCCGGGCCGCGTCACCGCCGCCCCAGCCGTGGATCTTGAAGCCGCCGAAGCCCTCGTCGCGACACTCCTCGGCGAAATCGGCGAAGGCCTCGGGGGAGTCCAGGCCGCCGGCGTCGTCGCCGTGGTAGGTCGAGGCGTACGCGGGGATGCGCTCGCGGTAGGTGCCGAGCAGTTCGTGGATGGGCGCGTCGTAGTACTTGCCCGCGAAGTCCCACAGCGCGATGTCGATGGGGCCGATGCCCATCCGGTCGTACTTCCTGAGCGCGCGCTTGCACTCCGACCAGTGTTTCTCGCGTTTCAGCGGGTCCTTGCCGACGAGGTACTGGGCGACGATGTTGTACTGGGCGGCCGCCGGGGAGTTCCCGCCGACGTACTCCCCCGTGATGCCCTCGTCGGTGTGGACCTGCACGCCGAACAGCTTCCGCGTCGTGGTCTCGCCCGGCTCGTAGACGAGATTGAAGCCGTGCTCGTCGGTCCCCACGTCCTCGAGGGGGTACTCGAACTCTCGGCTTTCGATCTTCGTGATCGTTGGCGACATTGGCGAACGTACCGGGGTCGGCGTAATAAATGTACCCCGACACACAGCTTGTCGACGCGACAACGAAGGGCGGTGATCCTCTCAGTCGCCGTCGAGCGCGTCGAGACGCCGGATACCGGGCTCGCCCAGCCGGACCGAACAGCCGACGTACGGCGGTTCGACGATCCGGGGGTACTCGTGTGACACCGCGTGGTCGTGCAGGACCTTCGGGTCGCCGCCCTCGCCCTGCCACATGTCGTGGTGCGAGGGCAGCAGCCGGGTCAGTTGCAACTGGTTCGCCGCCTCGATCACCTCGTTCTCGTCCATGTACCACTTCGTACGGACGCCGCGGTCCGGCTCCGCCTCGTAGATGGAGCCGACCGTTCCGAACGCCAGCGCGCCCACGTCGACGTCGTGGCGCTCGCCCACGTCGGCGAACGCCTCTGCCGGGCGGCTGTCGCCCGCGTGGAAGAACGTCCCGGACTCGTGCTCGACGACGTAGCTCACCGGCTCGATGGCGTCGGGGTCGTTCGCGCCCGCGACGTGGACGGTGAAGTCGCCGACCTCGAACGTGTCGCCGGCAGCGACCTCGTTGCGCTGGTCGCCGTCGACGGGGATCTCGCCGTCGTAGTCCGGCTCCGCGTAGGACGCGGACGGCGCGTACACGTCCGCGCCGCGGTCCGCGACCAGCGGCTCGAACGACGGCGGGTGCATGTGGTCGATGTGCTCGTGGGTGACCAGCACGGCGTCACACAGCGTCGCGTCCGCCGGGTCCATCGGGACCGGAATCATGCGGACGAGCGTCGGCGGGTCACCCTCGCCGAAGTAGGGGTCGACGTACAGCGTCGTCGTCGCCGACCGGAGGACGAAGCCGTTACAGCCGAGGTACCAGACCACGACGCCGTCGCCGGGATCCGTCGCTTCGATCTCGTCGCGGACGAACCAGTCGCCCCAGGTCGAGTGGACCATGGCTCGCCAGTGGGTCCGCGCCCGACAAAAACCTTCGTGCCGTCAGTCGAGCTCGACCGTCGACTCCGTCTCGGAGGCCTCGTAGACGGCCTTGATCGTCCTGATGTCGACCAGGCCGTGCTCGCCGTCGGCGTAGGGCTCCGCGCCGGTGAGTAGGCAGTGGCTGAAGTACTCGAACTCCTCTTCCATCTGGTCGATCTGCTCGAAGTCGATGTCGACCGTCGTCCCGCCTCGCGAGAGCTGGAGGGCGCGGTCGTCCCACGGATAGAACGCCGGCTCGACGCGGACCTTCCCCTCGGTTCCGAGCACCGAGATGTGGCTGTCGAGGTGGGCGTTCTGGCTGGCGGTGCAGACGGCGTAGGCGTGCCCGGGGAAGTCGAGCTGGAACGCCCCGTGCTCGTCGGGCACGTCGTCGAACTCCTCCTGGACCGAGGCGACGGTGCCGCGGACGCGAACCGGGTCCGCCTCCAGCAGGAAGCGGCTCGTGTTCAGCGGGTACAGCCCGATGTCCATAACGGCACAGCCGCCCGAGAGCTCCCAGTCCAGCCGCCACTGGTCGGGGTCGGGCACGAGGTCGAGGATCGGTTCGGTCATGTTGCCGTGGACGAACAGCGGTTCGCCGACGTAGCCCTCGTCGATGAGGTCTTTCGCTCGCCTGACGGCCGGCTCGGTGTGCATCCGGTAGGCGATCATCAGCGTCGCGTCGTGCTCGTCACAGACCTCGATCATCCGCTCGGCGCGCTCGACCGTCGACTCCATCGGCTTCTCACAGAGGATCGCCTTGTCCAGTTCCGCGGCCGTCTCGACGAACGGCAGGTGGCGGGCGTTCGGCGTGACGACGTAGACGGCGTCGTACGCGTCGCTCGCGGCCCCGTCGTGGAACTCCTCGTAGGTGAGCGCGTGCTCCACTGTCTCCGAGGAGGCGGCCACGTCCGCGGCCTTCTCCCGGTCGCCGCTGACGAGCACGGTCGTCTCACAGAGGTCGCCGGCGGCGACGGCGGGCATGGCCTGCTCCGTGGTCCACCAGCCCACTCCGACCATCGCGAACCGGACCGGGTCGTCGGTTTCCGTCAACTCCTGCCAGTCGCGGTGATCGAAGTCCGTCGTGAGCGCGTCGACGTTCATGCCGGTTGCTGCGCCCGCGTCGCTATTATGCGTTGTGTTGCCACATCGACTGCGTTCCGAATTCGCGAATGTGAATTCAGCGATCAGACCAACCGATCCCTTGCAGATGCACTCGTGTTCGATATCATGGAATAGTGTGCGGCTCGGCGGGCGGACTCGACCGAACTCTGGTCTCGCGGGATGTAACCGGTCAGCGCGGCGACTCGGCCGGATTTCGGGCCGTCTGGGGACCGACGGTCTCACGGGACCGGCCGCGGAATAACGACAGTACAACCGTTACGCTTCCCGTTCACTATCAGTGAACGAGCGCTAGCTAATCCGGGGTGCGAGTTCAGCCGTGGCAGTGTGCGGTGCCGTTCGGTGCCGTCGGCCGGCGATACGTCTCCTCGGCGGGTGACGGACTCCGGAGAGAGAAAGTATGCATGGCCGAACCCAACCGGAACGCGTCTCTGCCACGAGCCATGCGGCGGTTGTGCGGTCCGATGTTACGGGAATCGCTTCGACGCGAGAGTGTCCAACGACGGGAGTTCGTTGCGGTCCGGGTGCCTACAGACTGCAACGATAGTGGAACGTCTGTACGGGACAGACGATGGCCGTCGGTGCTGGGGCCGTTCCACCATCCCTGGTCGATTGGGCTACGACCATGACTGATGACTTTGCAGGCTCGCTCTTGTGGTGGACAAGAGCAAGTAGGCATACAGAAGATTGGTATAAAAAGATTGTGTTCCCGTAGATGCTACGGGGCGACCGAGAGACCGAGAACCCGGATGTCGCGGGCCGGTTAGCTGTTGCGGTAGACCGTCTTGATGTAGCTGAAGAACTCGAGGCCGGCGTCGCCCTGCTCTCGGTAGGTGTTCGTCGAGGAGCGCTTGAGGCCGCCGAACGGGACGTGCAGTTCGAGGCCGGTGGTCTTCTCGTTGACCTTCACGACGCCGGACTCGGAGCGCTCGATGAACGCGTTCTCTTCGTCGACCTTTTCGGTCACGATGCTGGCCGAGAGGCCGTAGTCCACGCCGTTAGCGACTTCGACGCCCTCCTCGAAGTCCGAGACGGGGATGACGGCGAGTACCGGACCGAAGACCTCCTCCTGTGCGATGCGCATGTCCGGCTCCACGTCGGAGAAGACGGCCGGCGAGATGAAGTTCCCGGCGTCGTAGTCGTCGCCGGTCAGCTCCTCGCCGCCGGTCTCGTGGGTCGCGCCCTCGGACTTGGCGATGTCGACGTACTCGAGACTGCCCTCGAGTTCGCCCTGGCTGACGTGGGGGCCCATGTCCGCGCCCTCGAGGCCGTCACCGACCGTCAGGGACTCGGCGTAGTCGACGATGCCGTCGACGAACTCGTCGTAGACGTCCTCGTGGACGATGGCGCGGGAGGTCGCCGTACAGGCCTGGCCCGTGCCGCCGAAGGCGCCGGCGCCGACGATGTCGACCGCTTTGTCGACGTCCGCGCTCGACGTGACGAGCGTGGGGTTCTTTCCGCCCATCTCGGCCTGCGCGCGCTTGCCGTTCGCCGTCGACTGCTCGTAGACGTGCTCGCCGATCGACGCGCTGCCGGTGAACGACACCGCGTCCACGTCGTCGTGGGTGGTCAGGCGTTCGCCGACCTCGCTGCCGGGGCCACAGACCAGATTGATGGCGCCGTCCGGGATGCCGGCCTCGTCGAGCGCTTCGATGATCTTGGCGCCGACCGTCGGGGCCTGCATCGCGGGCTTGACGACGACGGTGTTGCCGACCGCGAGCGCCGGCGCGATCTTCCAGGCCGGAATCGCGATGGGGTAGTTCCACGGCGTGATCAGCGCCGCGACGCCGAGCGGTTCCTTCTTGGTCGACAGCCCGGCGCGGCCGCCGCTGGGCTGTTTGACCGTGCCGCCGAAGTCGCGCGCCTTCTCGGCGTAGTAATAGAAGATGTCGATGGCCCGCTGTACCTCGCCCTGGGCCTCGCCGAGCGGCTTGCCCTCTTCGCTGGTGAGCGTCTCCGCCAGTTCCGCTTTCCGGTTCTTGAGGATCTCACCGGTCTCGCGCAGGATCGCCCCGCGCTCCGGGCCCGGCATGCCGGCCCACTCGTCGGTCGCCTCGACCGCGGCCGCGACAGCCGCGTCCGTCTCCGCCGTCGAGGAGACCGGAACGGTGCTGACGACCTCGCCGTCGACCGGGTTCGTGACCTCCGTTGTCTCGCCGGATTCGCTACCGGTCCACTCGCCACCGATGTAGTTCTCGTACGTCTGCGTCATACGTTCGATGGATTGCGTCCACGATACTTACGCGTTTCCCCATGACGTTTCCACGCCCCTGCGGACCGCCAGTGAGATCGGGGCCCGGCCCGTCCTGTGGACCGCGTCTCGGCCGAGCGATGGCTTTAAATGGAGCGGTGCGGTGAGTGTTATCTAACGAATACGAGTACCCTCGGTCGTTCGGCGACGGTTCACGGCCGACGCGCCCGACTCGGTACGAAACACCCTCACCACGCGGCCCGGTGGTGGGTCTGCGACGACGGATCCGTTGGAGGCCGCCGGACGTCGCACCAACGGCTCCGGGCGCGTGACCGAGTCCTCACAGTCCAGACTCGAAACCAAAACTATGGCACGAACGGCACAAAACCCGGTCAAATCGGTCGAGACGACGTTTCAGATACTCAACGGTCTCAAGGACCTCGGCGGCGCCGGCGTCACCGAGCTCTCGCGACACCTCGACCTCCCGAAGAGCACCATCCACAACTACCTCAGCACGCTCGAACAGGAGGAGTACATCGTCAACGACGACGGTCGGTACAGGGTCGGACTCCGATTCCTCGAACTCGGTGCGTACTCCCGGCACCGCCAGAAACTGTTTCGCATCGCAAAACCCGAGGCCGACCGCCTCGCGGAGGAGACGGGCGAACTGGCGAACGTCCTCGTCGAGGAGCACGGCCGCGGGTCGTACCTCTACCGCGCCCGCGGCGAGCAGGCCGTCCAGGTCAAGGCCCACGTCGGCACGCGCGTCCCCCTCCACTCGACCGCGCTGGGCAAGGCGATCCTCGCCCATCTCCCGGAGGAACGCGTCGACACGATCGTCGACCGACACGGGCTCGGCGACGAGACCGACAACGCGGTGACCACGCGGGATGAACTCCGCGAGAGCCTCGACTCGGTCAGGGAGGACGGCGTCGCGTTCGACGATGAGGAACGACTCGACGGCCTCCGGTGCGTCGCCGCGCCGGTCCTCGACAACGACGGGAACGTCCTCGGCGCGATCAGCGTCTCCGGGCCGACGAACCGGTTCCGGAACGAGCGCTTTACCGAGGAACTCCCCCAGAAAGTGCTCGAAGTCGCCAACGTCATCGAACTCAACGTCACCTACTCCTGACTCCGTTCGCCCCGTCGATTGGCTCACGCTGGCTACCCCGACAACAGCGCGGTCGCTGCACTCTCCAGCGAACACCTGTTCGTATTTGGTGAACGGACGTTCCTTAGACAGTCTCCGTCCTTACTGGATCGGACGGACGATTCATTCGAGAGTCAGCGGTGCTACCACGGATTCTCTTCGAACCTTGACTCCGTTGTTCCGTGTCACAACGGAAACTCTCGTTCAATAGAATGGGACGATCTATCCAGGCGCGCCACTTCGTTCGGGTATCCGGACCGATCGCTGAATCCTCGTCTGGTGCACCGGTTCACCGCCTTGTAGTGAACCTCGATTTCCACGTTCAGTTGCCGAAGACCGGTCTTGAACCGGATATAGGTGCAGACCGCGAGAACCCGACGGTATCGCAGACTACTCGAAGACCGTGCCGGTCTCGTCGGTGAATGTGCGGTCGCAATTCTACCAGTGATACCGTTGAAACACCTGACAGTTGCCGGACTGAGTCACGGACTCGGCACGCCAACGCGGGCAACAAATCCGTCATACCGGCAGACCTGTGCCAGCAGATTCGCGGCACGATGCTCCCGAACTGAGCGTCTTGAGTGGTCGTGCTTCGTCGGGTACGAGGCCGCGTCGCCCTTGCCCGCTGTGGACTGACTAACAATCCGCTTCCCAAGAGCGCAGTCGTAACACGTGTATATGTGTTATCGAGATCTCGCTCCCTGAATCGCCGCTCCGATCTCGACTCCCGGTCCACAGCCAATTTGATATCGCGATATATGATTTATCACGGGCCTCGCGGCGAATCGCCTAATCCGGCGCAGACCCGTCCGAATCGGCACAGCCCGTCCAGATCGGGTACGAGAGCGGGCGTTTCCGACGAAGCCGACGGCTCGCCTGGCCGCAAGATAGCGTTTCCTGTCGCAGTACTCAGTTCGTAGCACCAGAACGCCCCGCTCCAGTCGACGGTGGGCCGGAAACGCAGTGGTCGTTCGTCAGTTGTTCACGGGTGCTCCGGGCCAGTTCGCGCGGGGCATACTGAGAATCCCACGCTCGTCCGAGGTGCCTCTCTCGAACGACAGCGAGCCGCGGGAGCGGAGATTATCCGACAGCTCACACCCACAATCCGTACCAAACGCCGGCAACACAGGACCGGCCGGCTCGCGCGTTAGTCGGTACCCTCTCAATTGTCCACTCGGCCGCCCGCAACACGCCACACTGCACTGAGTCACGGCCTTCGGGCGGCCCTCGGTGACGCGCGGCTCGCTGTTTGTGCTCGATCCGGCAGTTCGGAGTTCCTCGCCGCTCGTTGCGACGATTCAGGACGATCGATTGTTCTCCGTCAGTCCCCAGCCAAGGGAGTGCCCCGCGCGAGGAGGGACTTTCTGTCGCGCACGAAGGCAGCTTTCGTTGCGCCATCTCGTCGTTCCCATTTGGTCGCTTTCGGAGGCTGTCCGTCACCGTTCGTTGACTGTCGATTGTGATCCGGGCGGATGGTTCGCGATCCGCTCTCACTGTGGCTGCTCGCGCCGGAAGCGACTGTCCGACCGACACCTCTATTTCGGACTGAGACGCCGTCAGGGCCCGTTTCGCTGTCGGCTTCGTGATGTACGGCCCATCTCAATATATCGTATTTCGCTATATCGAATCGAGATACTCGTGATCCAATTCGATCGAAGTCGAGGGTATCCGCTCATCGGGGCAAAAACACGGGCCCGGGACGAGCGCGAGCGGCCGCCGAGCTACCGCCGGCACTCGATGTCTTCGAGCAGCGCCTCTGCGATCGTACTCTTCCGATGTGAGACCAGCAAGTGACAGTAAATGTCGTCCCGGCTACTGGCGGTGCAGTTACACAGCGGACAACTGTGTGTCGGATTCGGGTGATCTTCTGTCGCACGCCGTGGGACACTGGCTTGCATATGCCCGAGTACTGTCACTCGATAGAAAGCCGTTTCTAGGACCGGTACGTGGTGCTCTATTCCGGTATAGAGTGCCGCGATTGGCGACTCGCCGCTGCTCCCTGGACGAATCAGGGCCGTCCGACCGCGTCGGTATCGTGAACGTAGCGCTATATACTCCTCATATAAAACCCCTATATACGGAACGTCGTCGGTTCGGCTACCAGCCCTTTTGACTCATGGCCTCAGCACCGAGCCTCCATCCCGAACTCGACGCCTCGCATCGACGGATCGACAGCGGTCGGTGGGACGACATCTACGTCGTCGGCGACGTCCACGGCTGTCGGCCGACGCTCGACCGACTCCTCGACCGACTCGACCCGTCCGACGACGACCTCGTGGTCTTCGTCGGTGACCTCGTTCGGAAGGGGCCCGACAGCGCGGGCGTCGTCGACCGCGTGCGCCACACGTCGAACTTCCTGACGGTCCGCGGAAACAACGAGCAGAAGCTCGTCGACGGCCGGAAGTCCGTCGCGTCGCTGACCGACGACGACCTCTCTTGGATCGCTTCGCTGCCCGTGGCGATCTCCTGGGACGACTCGCTGGTCGTCCACGGCGGCGTCGACCACCGTAAACCCCTCGTCGACCACGGGCTGACGGAACTGCTGAACATGCGCTCGCTCGTCCCCGACGGGAGTTACGACCGGCCGTACTGGTTCGAGACGCGGACGGTGCAGCCGCGCGTCTTCTTCGGTCACACGGTACTCTCCGAACCGTTCGAGACGGCCGCGGCCGTCGGTCTCGACACCGGCTGCGTCTACGGCGGTCAGCTGACGGCCTACCGGTGCTCGACGGGCGAGTTCGTCACGGTCGAGCCCGAGACGACCCACGAGGACCGCTCGGCAGACAGCATCGTCGACCCGGACCGGAACGCGCCGCTCTCCTCCTAATCCATGCAGCGCTCTGAATCCCCGGACATCGAGGCCTACCGGCCCGACGACGTCGACCTGACCGACTCGTCGCTGTATCTCAACCGCGAACTGAGCGAACTCGCCTTCCAGCGGCGTGTGCTCCACGAGGCGCTCGACGAACGCAATCCGCTGCTCGAACGGGTCCGGTTCCTGTCGATCGTCACCCGAAACCTGGACGAGTTCGTGATGAAACGCGTCGGCGGCCTCAAACAGCAGATGGAGGCCGGCGTGACGGAGACTGCCCCAGACGGTCGGACTCCGCGAGAGCAGTGGGGCGAAGTCCACGAGACGCTCCGGCCGATGCTCCAGACACAGGCCCGGTGTTACCGGACCGCGATTCGTCCGGCCCTCGCCGACGCGGGCATCCACGTTCTCGACTACGACGCGCTCAGCGACGCCGAGCGGGCGTCGATGCGCGAGTACTTCGAGGACTCGGTGCTGCCGACGCTGACGCCGCTGTCCTTCGACCCCGCCCATCCGTTCCCGTTCATCTCGAATCGATCGCTGTCGCTGGCCGTCCTCACGCGCCAGTCGGACGCCGACGACCCGACGTTCACCCGCATCAAGATCCCGCCGAACCGGCCGCGGCTGATCCAGGTCGGCGACGACACCCGCTACGTCCGGATCGAAGACGTCGTTCGAGAGAACCTGGATCTGCTGTTACCCAACGTCGACATCGTCGACGCGGCGCTGTTCCGACTGACGCGCAACGCCGAGGTACGGCGCAACGAGGAGGTCGCCGAGGACCTCATCGACATGGTTGAGGACGTGCTCGAACAGCGCCGGTTCGCGACGGTCGTCCGGATGGAGATCTCCGCCGACGCCGACCCGCGCATCCGGTCGACGCTCACAGAGCAACTCGGTCTCGACGAGCGCGAGATCTACGACCTCGACGGGCCGCTGGACTACCGCGACTTCGCGGAACTGACCGAGCTCGACCGGCCGGACCTCTCGCTCGACGAGTGGACCCCACAGCCGCATCCCCGCCTCGACACCCGGAATCCGCGTCCGCTCCGTAACCCCGACGAGGCCGCTAAGCGCGGCATTTTCGAGCGAATTCGAGCGAACGATATCCTGCTACATCACCCGTACCACGACTTCACGGACACGGTTCAGCGGTTCCTCTCCGCAGCCGCCGAAGACCCGAACGTGCTCGCGGTGAAAGCGGCCATCTACCGGACCGCCAGCGACTCGCAGGTGATCCAGTCGCTCATCGACGCCGCCGAAAACGGCAAGCAGGTCGCGGTGATGGTCGAACTGAAGGCCCGCTTCGACGAGCAGAACAACCTCGAATGGGTGCGAAAACTGGAGGAGAACGGCATCCACGTCGCCTACGGGACCGTCGGCCTCAAGACCCACACCAAGACCGCGCTCGTCGTCCGGGAGGAGGACGACGGCGTCGAACTGTACTCGCACATCGGGACTGGGAACTATCACTCCGAGACGGCCAAGGGGTACGTCGACCTCGGTCTGTTGACAGCCGACCGGGACATCGGTCGGGACCTGACGAAGGTGTTCAACTTCTTCACCGGCCCCTCGCTCGACGAGGAGTTCCGCGAACTGCTCATCGCACCGGTCACGATGCGCCGGGAGTTCACCCGCTACATCCGCCGCGAGGCCCAGCACGCCCGGGCCGGACGGCCCGCCCGCATCGTCGCCAAGGTCAACGGGCTCGAGGACCCCGCCATCGTCGAGGAACTGTACCGCGCGTCGATGGCCGGCGTCGATATCGACCTCGTCGTCCGGGACATCTGCCGGCTCCGGCCCGGCCTCGACGAAGTCAGCGAGAACGTCTCCGTCTACTCCCTCGTCGGCCGATTCCTCGAACACTCCCGCATCTTCTACTTCGAGAACGGCGCGCGGGCCGACCCCGGCGAGGGCGACGACTGGGGCGAACCCGAGTACTACATCGGCAGCGCCGACTGGATGACGCGGAACCTCGACTACCGCGTCGAGGCGGTCACGCCGGTCACGGACCCGGACGTCCAGCGCCAGCTCCGGTTCAATCTCGAACTCGTCCTCGCGGACAACCGCAAGCTGTGGGAGATGGGTGCCGACGGCGACTACCGCCAGCGCTATCCGGACGACGGCGACCGCGTCGTCAACGCACAGGAGGTCCTGATGCGCGAGACGCTGAAGGCGGGTCGCAACGAGGACTCCGCGGTCGGGATGCCCGGCGACTACCCGCTGGAGAGCGACCTGTGCGTCGTCGGTGAGTGCCCGGAGGACTCGGTACCGCACGCCGCGTCGGTCTCGGACGAGCGAGCGGACGGAGAATCGCCGGAAGTCACCGACGGCGGGTCGACGGCGCTGTCGACCTACGGCGATCGGTGGTACGTCCCGGACAGCGACACCTACGCGTACGCGGTCCGGACGCCCGACGGCGACCGCCGCTATCTGAAGACGAAGGCCGGCACTGCGGACCTGCTTCGACGCCTGTACGGGGAGCGATAGCCCGCTGGTCGGGTCAGTCGCCCGATCCGAGGCCACGCTCGACTTCGTCGAACACCGCGACGCCTCGCTCACGTCTCTCCTCGCGCAGTCCCCGTCGAGTCGCGTCCACCGATTGCGTTCGTCGGTAGTCGGCTGTGTCTAGTTCCCGTACGTACCGGTACGTTCCGGTCAGAACAGTATTATAAAACGACAGTATCGGTGTGCCGACACCTTCAATCGAATGCCATCCAGCACTCCGGCAGGCGACACCCAGCGCGGCGCGGGATCGCTACAGACCACTCGTCGGTCGCTCCTCGGGAGCATCGGGGCGGCCGCCGGTCTCGGGCTCGCGTCCGGCGACGGACGCGCACAGGCGGCCGGCGGGATTCCGGGCACGGGCGACGTGTACTTCGTGACGCGGAACGAGACGCCGGCCGCCGAGCGCGGGCAGGGGACCGGGTCCGGGCGGAGCTCCGGCACGTACCTCGTCGTCGACGGCTCGACGGGCGGCGTCTCGCTGGCCACCGACGACACCGCGGACGTCGCGTTCCAGCACGCCTTCGATCAGCTCGGCGAGACTGGCGGGACCGTCGTCGCCAGCGCGCACACCTTCGAGTTCGGCGGTCCGGCCACGGTGGGCGACGACACACTGGTGACCGGCCAGCGGGGCACCCGCTTCGTCGCGTCGGAGACCGGCAGCCGGGACGACCCGGCACCGACCGATACACAGGAGAACCCGCTGCCGACGGGGCACGACCTGCTCCGGGTCCGTGGCGACAACGTCGCCGTCACGGACGTCGAGTTCGACGGTGCGGGCACGCAACTGGACAATCAGGCCGTCCAGGCCGACGGCTGTGACGGCCTCCTCGTCGCGAACACGCGGACGGTCAACGGGTTCCAGATGGGCATCTCGTTCACGCGGTGTACGAACGTGACCGTCCGAGACAACGAGGTCGTCGATCCGAACTGGTACGGCATCACCAGCCGCAGCGCGCCGGCGGGCGGCGATTCGGACCTCCGCCGGTCGAGCGACGTCGTCATCGCGGGGAACCGCGTCTCCGGGATGAAGTTCAACAACATCGCGCCGTACAACGTCTCGCACTTCGTCGTCTTCGGCAACGTGGTCTTCGACGGGGGTCACAGCCTCATCGCCTGCTCGCCGGCCCAGCGGGGCGCGATCGTCGGCAACGTCTGTCGGGACCTGCACGAGTTCGCGCCCGACCCCGGCGGTGAGGCCGGCATCGAGATCGAGTACAAGGAGACACACCTGCGCGACGAGGTCGCCGGGACGCCGGCGGCGCGCTCGTCCGACATCACGATCGCGGGGAACCAGGTCGCCGACTGCCCCGTCGGAATCCTCTCTCGGACGGTCCCGGCCGACGGCGACGCCACCGAACCGCGCCGGGAACAGCGTCCCCACGGCTTCACGATCACCGGTAACGCCGTCAGCGGTGCGACCGAGGCCGGAATACGCGTTCGCTCGGGCGAGAGCGGCGTGGTCGCCACGAACACGCTCCGCGACAACGGAACAGCCCTCGATGTCGCCGATGACTTCACGGCCGGTCTCCAGGTGGGGCTGAACGCGACCCGTCCCTGAGCATCTGACCCTCTATCTACGGGGTTACTCTCCTCGGCCCGGACCTCGATTCCGAACGGGGCGCGGACGTAGTCTGTCTTCCGAGATATCGGGGTAATTCCGTCTGCTTGCACCCAACCCGTCGTTATCTATGTCCGAAACCCGTCTGAATCTCGGTATCCCCTCTATTCAATGGTCGCTTAGGCCCTTTTTGCCTCGGTTGCGGCTCGAGACCGCAACCGTTCGATGCGTTCGTCCATCGGCGGGTGGGTCGACAGGAGATGCGACAGATCGTCGTCTTCGGTTCCGTGGACGTAGAGCGGTGTCAGCGGGCCGAGATCCGGCGTCGACGCCCGCTCGATTTTCCCGAGGGCGCGGGCCAGCGCCAGCGGCTTCCCGGTCACCTCGACGGCGCGGTCGTCCGCGGCCCACTCGCGCCGCCGAGAGTACGCAAGCGCCACGAGGGCGATGGCGAACCCGAGGAGGCCGACGAACTGCAGCGCCCGACGCTGGGCGACGGCGAACCAGGAGCCGGCCCAGGCCTCCGGCCGCCCGCGAACCAGAGCCAGCGCTCGAGCGACCCCGCCCGCCAGCGCCACGAGCGGGAGTACCGCGATGGCGACCAGGCCGACGACGCTCTGCAGCAGGCTGTAGAGTACCGTCTGGACGAACGCGTCGTGGGTTTCGAGGTGGGCGAGTTCGTGGGCCAGCAGCGCTTCGAGTTCGTCGCCCGAGAGGTACCCGAACAGCCGTCGGTCGACGATGACCGCTCGCTCGCTCCCGCCGACCGCGAAGGCGTTCGGGACCGGGAGGCGCGCCACCAGCAGCGCCGGCGTCGACACGTCCATCCGCTCGGTGAGCGTGTCGAACCGTCGGTAGACGCCGGGCGCTCGCGACCGCGGGAGTTCGACCGCGTCGACCGACCGCCTGATCTGACTCGTCCCGACCCAGTAGCTCAGCGCCCCCATCGCGAGCGCCGTTCCAATCACGACGAGCGCCGTCGTCCCCGCCGACGGTCGCTGCGCCCACACGGTTGCGAGTACCCGGTACCCCACGAACACCGCAGCTAGGTACACCGCGAGCGACGAGACGCCGAGTATCGCGAGCAACAGGCGACGCCCTGCGTGCATGGCAATCGATACGGTTCGACCGGTGAAACCGCCTTGGTTCACGACAGACGAGCGGTCCGCGGCCGACGGTCACGTGTCGACGCGGTTCGTCGGGCGGACGGCCGACCGATTTAGGCCCGCCGAAACTCCGAAACCGGTTTAATGCATTAGGCGAACCTAAAATTATGACACAGGACGAAGCACTGACGCGGCGCGAGTGGCTCGCGTACGGCGGAGCCGTCGTCGGCGGCGGACTACTGGCCGGGTGTAGCGGTTCGGAAGGCGCCGGTGACGCGGACTCGACGCAGACGGCCGGCACGCCGACCGACGCCGAGGCCACTCAGACCGCAGCGGAGACGGACCAATCGTATTCGGTGTCGATGTCGCCGGTCGGCGAGGTGTCCTTCGAGTCGCCGCCGGAGACCGTGTTCACGCGGCTCACCCACCACGCCGACATGGCGTTCGCGCTCGGCCGCGGGGACTCGGTCACCGCCATGCACGCGCCGGACTACTACGACGGCCTGTGGAACCAGTTCGTCGAGCGACTCCCCGGCGTCTCGCTCGACTGGTCGGGGCTGTACTCCTCCTGGCAGCCGAGCAAAGAGCAGCTCTACGAACTCGACAGCGACGTGCACCTCGCCGACCCGGCGTGGATCGTCAAACAGGACGCCTGGAGCCAGTCGGACATCGACGAGATCGCAGAGAACGTCTCTCCGTGGTTCGGGAACTCCCTGAGCGACCGCCACCAGCAACCGCCGGACTCCTGGGCAGGGTCCTACGAGTATTACACGCTGTGGGAACAGTTCGAACTCGTGGCCGAGGCGTTCCAGGAGCGCGAGCGGTACCAGGCGCTCGCCGCGATCCACGACGACCTGCTGTCGACCATCGAGGCAGACCTCCCGGCCGAGTCGGAGCGGCCGACGGCGGTCATGCTCGCCTCCGCGGACCTCGACGAGATCTGGGCCTACACGATGGACCAGCCGGGATTCCTGAACGCGCACACCCGCCCGCTCGGTCCCCGTGACGCCTTCGAGGGAGCGATCGAGACGAACTCGACGGTCGACTTCGAGGTCCTCCTGGAGGCCGACCCCGAGGTGATTCTCTTCCTCGGCGGAATGGAACCGGGGACGAGCCTCCCGAAGCGACGGGAGACGTTCAAATCCGACCCCGCGGCCGCGGAGATTACCGCCGTGCAGAACGACCGGATGTACGCGCAGGGGGCCAGATACCAGGGTCCGATCCTGAACCTCTTCCAACTGGAAATGACTGCCAAACAGCTCTATCCGGAGCAGTTCGGCCAGTGGCCGACCTACGGGGAGGGCCCCTATCCCGAAATTCCAGCCGACGAACAGCTGTTCGACCGTCAGCGGGTCGCGGATATCATCAACGGCGATCTCTAACGGCCGTTTCGCCGGAAATCGGACGCCGGTCCCAGATTTTCTCGCGGTCGCCGTCCCGATAGCCGCCGGACTGAGCCACCGTAGTCTGCGGGCGTCGACGAATTCTGGCTCGGAGCGACTCGACCAGATTTGATATAGCGAAATAAAATATATCGCTCTGTCCTCCTCACGGGTCGCTCTCTCGCGCAATCGAGGTGTAAACGCTCTGAAACGGCTACTCCTGGCTGTTTCGAAACAATCGGAACTCAGTCTCTCGACCGTTTCCCGATGTCGCCCCCGATCGCCCGTTCGCTGATGGCAGTCCTGTCTCGCGGTGATCGAGCACGGTTGGTCCGAAAGCGGTGCTTCCCTTTCGATGAGGAACTGCCTGGCTCCATCGGACGAGAACTGCGAACTGCAATGTTGTGTGCTATCTATCAACGTGGCGGCCGTCAGAAACTAACGGGGCGGTTCGACCTGAGTCTCCGAATCTCGGATATCCACTGACATCGCATTCACCCGAAACCGAACGGAGCGGTATCCGACCGAACCACCCGGTCATCGCTTCCGAGACGCGATGTGCGATAGGGCTGCACTCGGACGCCTCTCTCATCGGTGACGGTGTCACGCCGCGAGAAGACACGGGACCGTGATGTTCGCCGGTCGTGCGCCGGCAGGGTTGTCCCGCAGTGGGGTTCATGTCCGGATACGCCGATCTCCGAACGGAACCGGAGCCTTTCAGGCGGTGGTCGAGTGACCGGTTCGGGCGCGGGCCCTCGCTCTCCGTTTTCACTTCATTCGTGCACGCGTGGGTGCGAAATCTCATTTCACGAGCTCGCCCCGAAAGTCGGTTGAAACCGAGTTTTTCAAACTACTGGGCGCTCAGGACACTGATTCTGTGTTTCGCTCGTTTCGTTCGATAAACCACCATCGGCGATACGAAATCAGCCGAGGCGCGTCTGGATCGTCTCGGCGGTCCGCTCACCGATGCCGTCCAGTGCGGTCAGTTCCTCCCGGGAGGCCGCTCGAACGCCCGCGACGCTGCCGAACCGGCGGAGGAGTCGCTTTCGCGTCGCGGGACCGACACCGGGTACGTCGTCGAGCGCCGTCGACACGTCGTCCCGGAGCGTCTGGTGGTACTGGACGGCAAAGCGATGGGCCTCGTCGCGGACCCGCTGGAGCAGGTGGAGCTGTGGCGCGTCGTCGTCCCAGTCGTACACCCGCTCTGCGGTTATCACCAGTTCCCCGTCTTTGGCGAGCGCGGCGACCGGCACGTCCCAGCCGGTCTCGGCCAGCGCGTCGCGGGCGGCCCCGAGCTGTCCGTCGCCGCCGTCGATGAGCAACAGGTCCGGGTCGGGGCGGTCGTCGCGGCCCTCGACGGCGCGCAGCGCCCGCCAGCGGACGAGTTCGCGCATGTTCGCGTAGTCGTCGTTTCGCTCGGTGAGCTTCTTCCGGCGGTAGTCGCTCTTCTCGGGCGACCCGTCGACGAAGGCGACGTTCGACCCGACGACGGACCGGCCCTGGGCGTGGCTCACGTCGAAGCCTTCGATGCGGGTCGGGCGGTCGATGCCGAGCGCGTCGGCCAATCGCCCGGCCTCGTCGTCGCTCCGGCCGCGCTGGCGGGCGTTCTTCAGCGCGAGGTCGACCAGCGTGGCCTCGCGGCCCGCGCCGGGGACCGACAGCGTCACGCCCTCGCGCTCGAGCCACGACTCGATGTCCGGGTCGGCGGGGTCTTCTGCACAGAGAATTCGGTCCGGCAGTTCGCGCTCGGCGTAGTACTGCGGAATGAACGCGCGATAGACTCCGGCCGTGCCCTCGCCGTCCGGGGCCGCGAGCGTGTGTCGGTCGCGCTCGACGAGTTTGCCGCCCTCGGCGTGCAAGCGGGCGACGATAGCGGTCTCGCCTTCGACGGCAGCGCCGAGCACGTCCGTGCTCTGGTGGGTGGCCGAGTCGCTGACCGCCGTGTCGCCCTCGCCGTGGAGGGCCTCGACCGCGCCGAGCTTGTCCCGGAGGTTCGCCGCGCGCTCGAACTCCTGTGCCTGCGCGGCGGCCTCCATCTCGCGACGGAGCGGGTCCGCGAGCACGCCGGTCTCGCCCTCGAAGTATCGCCTGACCGACTCGGCGTCTTCGGCGTAGTCCGCCTCGCTGATCTCGCCGGTGCAGGGCGCGGTGCAGATGCCCATCTCGTAGTCGAGGCAGGGCCGGTCGCGATTCCTGTACTTGTGGTCGGAACACCCTCGGAGGCCGTAGGTCTCTCGCAGCGCCTTGACGACCGTCTCGACGCGGCCCTTGTCGGTGAACGGCCCGTAGACGGTCGCGCCGTCGTCGGGGTCGCGCGTCACCTCGATGCGTGGGACGGCGTGGTCGGTCAGCTGGACCAGCGGGTAGGACTTGTCGTCTTTCAGCCGGACGTTGTAGGGCGGCCGGTGGCGCTTGATGAGATTCGCTTCCAGCAGCAGCGCCTGCGTCTCCGTGTCCGTCACGGCGAAGTCGACGCCGTCGGCGCGGTCGACCATCTTCGCGATGCGCTCGCTCCGCGGGTCGGCGTACGAGCGCACCCTACTTCGTAAGTCGACGGCCTTCCCGACGTAGAGGACGCGTCGCTGGTCGTCGACGGCGCGTTCGAACAGGTACACGCCGGACTCTCGCGGGAGCGCTCCGGCGCGGTCGCGGACCTCGGCGGCGTCCATCACCCAAGGGTTAGCGCTCGGCGGAGTTGAACGTCACGCCAGCGGATCGTCGGGCGGGGACGGACCGGGATCTCGGCCCTCGCCCGCGGCGGCCCCCGGCACGATCGCGGCCTCGACGCGGGCGACGAGTCCATCCTCGTCCGGGGCGGCCAGTTCGATATCGTCGTCGCCGGCGACGCCGATGACGAGCAGGCGGTCGCGGCTCCAGAGGTAGACGCCGAGGACGACCGCCGCGAAGGCGAGTCCAAGTGCGCCGAACAATCGCATGAGGTCGTCCAGTTGGGCCATGAGCGTCAGCATCGTCTGGAGCATCCCCATCATGCCGCCGATTCCGACGGCGCTCGCGGCCCCGCCGCTGTCGAGCGAGACGTTTCCGACGAGGCCGTCGAGGCTCACCATCGTCCCGGCCCCGACCAGCACGCCGCCGACGACGAGCGCCTTCACGCCGAGTTCCAGGAACTGCCAGTCGCCCTTCGTCGTCACGGCGACGCCGTCGACGTTCGGCCGGTCGACCTGGTGGAAGTTCGCCCCCTCGCGGTCCGGCGTGAACGCGAGGACGCGGTGGCTCGTCACCACGACGCCGCCACCGTCGAGGCGGACGGACTCCTCGATCGCCTCCCCGTCGTACAGGAGGCGCTCGGCCCGTTCGACCCAATCCATACCCCCCGTTACGCGCCGAGGACATTGAATCCTCTCCCCGTAACGGCTAACTGCCAGCCCGTGGACATGCTCCTATGCGCGAGGATCCCCGCTGCCCCCACTGCACCGAGAAAGTGAGCGCGACCGCGAGGTGGTGTATGCACTGCGGCCGGGACTTCGACGCGCCCGTCGACGCCGCCCACGGACGCTCGCCCGGTTCGAGCGCCGCCGCCGACATCGAGACGGCGATGGAGTCCGGGGACTTCTCGGGAATATTGGTCTCGTTCGAGGAGCACGACAGCGGGCCGCTGCTCGTCGGCATCGCCCTCGGGGTCGTCGCGCTCTTTACCCTCCCGTTCGCCTCGCCCGACGGCGTGACCCTGTGGTACCTGCTCGCCGTCGTCGGCATCGGCTACGTCGCGGCCGACGCCGACTCCGTCGACGCGGCCCTCGACCGCGGCGCGAAGGCGCTCGCGGTCACGCCGTTCCTGCTGGTGTTCGTCCGGATCCTGCTCTCGGGATTCCTTACCGTCTCCGTCGTCTCCCTGATCGCCCCCACCGTCTACGCCGCGCTGGTCCTGTTCGCTCACCGGGCGATCGCTCGCCGGTGACCCGAACGGTCCGCAGTCGCTCTCACTCCCTGGCGCGCTCGCGGTGCGTCTCTGCGTCAGCCCGCGACGCTGCCCGCCCGCTCCGGCGATAGTCCCCTTCAGACGGCGGTGTCTGGCCGTCTCCCAGGTCCAGTCCGAGTTCGGCGAGGGTATCCGCGACCTGCTCGACCGCCCTGTCGGCTACTGCGGCGAGCTGGTCGTCGGTAAGCGGGGCGTGACGGTCCATGGTAACACGTGGCACTTCATTCGGTAAATACTTCCCGTAGACTGCAACGAGCGTGTGAGTTATCGGGTCTCTCGGGGCCCACCGGTGGCCGCCGCTCGGCCCGTTCGCGTCGCGGCTCCCGCCCGGTATCAAAACTACCATGCCCGCTCGCTCCGAGGGGGCACCTACGAAGGTGGCTTCCGTGACCGAAAAACGCGAGTATACCGACGACTACCCCGACAAGACGCTGTACATCCCGGGCCCGACAGAGGTCCGCGAGGACGTCATCCAGGAGATGGCCCAGCCGATGTTCGGCCACCGAATGGACCGGATGACCGACCTCTACACGACCATCGTCGAGGACACGAAGGAGTTCCTCGGCACCGACAACGAGGTGATCATCCTCACGGCCTCCGGCACTGAGTTCTGGGAGGCCTCGACGCTCAACCTCGTCGACGAGAACATCCTCGTCCCGACCTGCGGGAGCTTCAGCGAGCGCCACGCGAACGTCGCCGAGCGCCTCGGCAAGGACGTCGACCGCCTGGAGTACGAGTGGGGACAGGCGATCAAGCCCGAGGACATCCGCGAGCACCTCGAATCGACGGACAAGCACTACGACGTGGTCGCGACCGTCATGAACGAGTCCTCGACCGGCGTCCGCAACCCCATCGAGGAGATTGGCGACGTGATCGCCGAGTACCCGGACACCTACTTCGTCGTCGACGCCGTCTCCGCGCTGGGCGGGGACTACGTCGACATCGACGAGCACGACATCGACGTGATCTTCGCCTCGACGCAGAAGGCCTTCGCCATGCCGCCTGGCCTCGCCGTCTGCGTCGTCAGCGACGACGCCTACGAACGGGAGCTGGACACTGATTCCTCGTCGTGGTACGGCGGCTTCCAGCGGTGTCTCGACTACTACGACCGGAAGGGCCAGACCCACTCCACGCCGGCCATTCCGGTCATGCTCGCCTACCGCAAACAGATGAAATACATGCTCGAGGAGGGCCACGAGGGACGTGACGAGCGCCACCGTGAGATGACCGAGTACGTCCACGAGTGGGCCAGCGAGCACTTCGACCTCTTCGCCGAGGAAGGCTATCGCTCCCAGACGGTCTCCTGCATCGAGAACACGCAGGGCATCGACGTGGCCGCGACCATCGAGGCCGTGAGTGAGGAGCACGACATGGTCTTCTCCAACGGCTACGGCTCTCAGCTGGGCGAGCAGACGTTCCGCATCGGCCACATGGGCGAACACACCGTCGAGAGCATCCGCGAACTCACCGACGCCATCGAAGACGCCGCCGACCTCTGAGCGTTCGAACCGGCGCAGCCGGCGGGTCGCCGATCTGTCTGGTCGTCTCGCCGTGCGCGGCCGGGTCAGCCGAGGAACCGACTGTTTGAGTATGGTTATCAAGGCCCGTTATTTGAACGGGAGCGCGTCGACGACCGGTCGAAAATCCGACGACGGAACTGTCGTCTCGCATCGAACACGTCGAACCGAGGCGTTTTCAGAGTTTGATAATGCTGGGCAGAGTATATTACTCCCCAGGAACGAAGATGTAGATAGTTCAGTATGAGTAAGAGTAACCGACGGAGTGGGGACCGCGATGTGGCAGGGCAGATGAGCGTCACCCGAAAGCAGTACGACTGGAGCGAGACCCGTCCGAGCATGGCCGTGCCGGAGTACATCTCTGCGATCACGGGCCGCGAACAGACCGATTTCGCCCCGCTCTACGATGCGATCGACCCCGAGGCGCTCGACGCGCTCGTCCAGTCGGACTCGCCGGTAAGCGTCTCCTTCGAACACGCCGGTCACTCGATCACCGTCCGGAGCGACGGAGAGGTCGTCGTTCAGACGGTGACCGCCTCGATCGGCCGGTAAGGTCGGACCCGCGCGACCGACTGCTCTCCTGTCTCCCGCTCTCTTGATTTTGCCGTCCGTTGGCGGCGTTCACAGCGGCTTTGTAGTCGGCTCCCGCAGACTCGACAAATGGTTGCTGTCGACGACTCCGCCCCCGCGGACAACCCCTACGTCGCGGACCCGCCGACCGACTTCGATCCCGTCGGGGACATCGACGAAGCGGCTGCCCGCGAACAGGCCGAGTCGCTGCGCGAGGCGATCCGCTATCACGATCACCGGTACTACGTCGAGGCCGACCCCCTCATCGGTGACCGGGCCTACGACGCGCTGTTCTCCCGCCTGCAGGACCTGGAGACGGCGTTCGACCTCGACGCGGACGGAAGCCCGACCCAGCGGGTCGGCGGCGACCCCCTCGACGAACTCCCCGAGGTCGAACACGTCGCGCCCATGCGCTCCATCGATCAGGGCGGCGAGGCGGCCGACGTGCGCGCGTTCGACGAGCGCGTCCGCGGGACGCTGGACACGGACACCGTCGAGTACTTCTGCGAGCCGAAGTTCGACGGCCTCTCGGTCGAGGTCGTCTACGAGGACGGCGTCTACCAGCGCGCCGCCACCCGCGGCGACGGCGAGGTCGGCGAGGACGTGACCGAGAACGTCCGTACCATCGCCGCCGTCCCACACCGCCTGCGCGGCGACTATCCCGAGTACCTGGCGGTCCGCGGCGAGGTGTACATCCCGCGCGAGGCGTTCACCGCCTACAACCGCGAACGCGTCGAACGCGGTGAGGACCCCTTCGCGAACCCGCGCAACGCCGCCGCCGGGACGCTCCGCCAGCTCGACCCGTCGGTGACCGCCGAGCGCCCGCTGTCGGTGTTCTTCTTCGGCGTCCTGGACGCTTCGGTCGACTTCGAGAGCCACGCGGCGATGCACGAGCGGTTCCCCGAGTGGGGTCTGCGCGTCTGCGACCGGACGGCCGTCGCCGACGGGATCGACGCCGCAATCGACTACCGCGACGAGCAACTCGACGCCCGAGACGACCTCGACTACGAGATCGACGGGGTGGTGCTCAAGGTGAACGACATCGAGGACTGCGAGCGGCTTGGTTCCACGTCGCGGGCCCCCCGCTGGGCGTTCGCGTACAAGTTCCCGGCCCGCAAGGAGGAGACGACGGTGCGGGACGTGGTCGTCCAGGTCGGTCGCACCGGGCGGCTCACGCCCGTCGCGCTCATGGACCCCGTCGAGGTCGGCGGCGTCACCGTCTCGCGGGCCTCGCTGCACAACCCCTCGCAGGTCGCCGACCTCGGCGTCGGCATCGGCGACCGCGTGCGGATCAAGCGCGCCGGCGACGTGATCCCGGAGGTCGTCGAGGTCGTCGAGTCGGCCGGCGACGGCCACTTCGAGTTCCCCGAGGCCTGTCCGGCCTGCGACAGCCCGGTCGAGCGCGACGGCCCGATGGCGTTCTGCACCGGCGGCCTGACCTGCCCCGCCCAGCGCGAGCGGAGCATCGAGCACTACGCCAGCCGCGACGCGCTGGACATCGAGGGGCTGGGCGAGAAAGCGGTCCGGCAACTCCTCGACGCCGGCCTCGTTACGGACGCTGCGGACCTCTACGACCTCTCCGTCGAGGCCCTCGCCGACCTGGAGGGCTGGGGAGAGACGAGCGCGAAAAACCTCGTCGAGGCGGTCGAGGCGACCCGCGAACCCCCGCTTGCGGACTTCCTCACCGCGCTCGGCATCCCCGAGGTCGGGACCGTCACCGCGCGGAACCTCGCGCGGGAGTTCGGGACGTTCGACGAAGTAGTGGCCGCCGCCGACCGCGGCGACGTCGGGGCCTTCGAGGCGGTACCGGACGTGGGCGAGACCGTCGCCCGTTCTATCGTCGACTTCTTCGAGGGCGAGGGCAACCGCGCCGTCCTCGACCGCCTGCTCGACCACGTCGACCCGCAGGCCGCAGCCCAGACCGGCGGTGACGCCCTCGACGGCCTGACGTTCGTCTTCACCGGGTCGCTTGAGGGCTACACCCGAAGCGAGGCCCAGGAACTGATCGAGCGACACGGCGGGTCGGCGACGAGCAGCGTCTCCGTCAACACGGACTACCTGGTGTGTGGCGACAACCCGGGCCGGCGGAAGCGCGACGACGCGGCGGACCACGGCGTCGAGACGCTCGACGAGGGGGCCTTCGAGGACCTGCTGGCCGACGCCGGCGTGCTGTGAAGGCCGGGTCGGCCGGTCACGACCGGGTCGTCGACCGTCGCGATATCCTGGGGGAGCGGCCTCGACGCGGCCGGCTCTTCCATCACTCGTCTCGCGTGCGTTCTCGGCCCCATCTATTTGTGGACCTATTCCTATAGTACCTGAAAGACAATGTATCTGAGCGGTGAGTCGGTCCGCGTTCTCCACGTCGACGACAACTCGGATCTCGTGGAGGTGACCGCGACAGTGCTCGAACACGAGGACGACCGGTTGTGCGTCGAGACCGCGACGAGCGTCGATGTGGCGCTGGAACGACTCTCCGAGGAGCGTTTCGACTGCGTCGTCTCGGACTACGACATGCCGGGACAGAACGGGATCGAGTTCCTCGAGACCGTCCGTGAGGCTCACGACGGCCTCCCGTTCATCCTCTATACCGGGAAGGGCTCCGAGGAAATCGCGAGCGACGCGATCTCTGCGGGCGTGACCGATTACCTCCAGAAGGGGTCGGGCACGGACCAGTACAAACTGCTCGCGAACCGGATCCGCAACGCCGTCGACGCACGCCGCTCTCAGCGAGAACTCGACGAACGAACCCGCCGACTGGAGTCGCTCATCAGTAGCCTTCCGGGGATGGTCTATCGCTCTCTCATCGCGCCGGACTGGCCGATCGAGACCGTCGAGGGCGAGGTCGAGGCCCTGACCGGCTACACGGCCGATGACTTCGAGGCAGGGGCGGTGGTCTGGGGCGACGACGTGCTCCATCCCGAGGACCGCGACCGGATCTGGGAGACGGTCCAGGACGCGCTCGCGACCCGGGGTGAGTTCGAGGTGACCTACCGGATCATCACCGAAGACGGCACCACGAAGTGGATGTGGGAACACGGACACCGAGTCCCGGGGGAAGCCGATGAACCGGACGCGCTAGAGGGATTCATCACCGACGTCACCGATCTCAGGGAGCGAGAGCGGAAACTGCGGCGGTACGAGCGAATGATAAACACGATGCCGGAATCGGCCTGCATCTACGATTCTGAGGGTCGATTCGAACTCGTCAATCAGTACCTGGCCTCGTTCTACGGAACGTCGAGAGACGAACTGGAAGGGGACCCGAGCAACCTCATACCGAAGATTCGGAGCACGTACGAGGGAGACCCGTACCAGGAGCTGATCGACGGTGAACGCGAGGACCTCCGCGGCGAGGTGAGCGGCGAGTTCCCCGGACACGGATACGAGGTGCTGGAGTACCGGCTCACGCCACTGGTGATCGACGGGATGGTCGAGGGCGTGGTGGGCGTCACCCGCGAAGTGACCGAGCAGCGGGAGCACGAACGGAAAATCGACAGGCAGCGGTCGATCCTCAAAGCACAGCAGGAGGCGGTCATCGACGGGATATTCGTCGTCGACGAAGACAATACGATCGTCTCGTACAACGAGCGGTTCCTCGACATGTGGGACATCCCGCGCGACATCGTCGAACGCGGCGACGAGGAAGTCGCCCTCGAGTGGGCGATAGAGCACGTCGCCGAACCGGAGGCGTTCCGCGCGAAGGTCGAGGCCCTGTACGAAAACCCCGACATGACCGCCCGTGACGAGATCGAACTCGCCGACGGTCGCGTGTTCGACCGCTATACGGCGCCCGTCGTCGGCGAAGACGGGACGTGGTACGGCCGACTGTGGACCTTTCGAGATATCACGGCGGTGAAATCACGGCAACGGGAGTTGGCACGCCAGAACGAGCGCCTAGAGGAGTTCGTCGGCGTCGTCTCTCACGACCTCCAAAATCCGCTGCAAGTGGCTCGGAGTCGACTGATGCTGGCTCGCGAGGCGTGTGACAGTGAGCATCTCGACTCGATCGACAACGCGCTCCGTCGGATGCACGACATCGTCGACGACGTCCTCAGACTGGCGCGCGAGGGAGTCGACCTCGGAGCGACGGAACCCGTCGATCTCCGGGAGACGGCCGACGACGCCTGGCGGATCGCTGCGGACGGAACCGAAGGCGCCGAGCTACGGTATGCGGCCGACGGGGACCGGCAGTGGACGATCGAGGCCGACGGCGACCGGCTATCGGGCCTGTTCGAGAACCTCTTCGGGAACGCGATCGAACACGGCGGACCGGGGGTAACCGTCTCGGTCGGACTCCTCGACGACGGAACGGGGTTCTACGTGGCCGACGATGGCCCAGGTATCCCCGCCGACGAGCGTGAGCAGGTGTTCGAGGCGGGCTACTCGACCGCCGAGGACGGGACCGGCTTCGGGCTGCGGATCGCCAGACAGATCGCGGAGGCCCACGGCTGGGAGATCCGCGTCACCGACGGAGAAGACGGGGGCGCTCGGTTCGAAGTCACCGGTGTCGACGGTCCCGAGTGACGTGTCCGCGGCGACGGCCGCTACAGGTCCTTGCCTTCGAAGGTGAAGTACCCCGCGACCAGCGGGACGACGAGCCACAGCAGGAGGTAGCCGACGACGGCGACCGTGCCGTACTGCGGCGGCAGCGCGGCCTCAGCGCACTGCGGGCCGGTCTGGGTCATTTCGATCGTGCCGCCGAGCATCTCCTCGCAGGCGGCCTGCGGGCTGGACGTGAGCAGGATTCGCGAGCGGATCGCCGAGTCCTGGAGCAGTTCCTGGACGAGCGTCTGGTAGGCCGTGATGGGGCTCAGCAGGGAGACGAACAGTTCGACGTGGAGCCGCGTCACCTGCGAGATGTTCGCGTGGTCGGACAGGAGCCGACCGAGGCCCGGCCCGAGGTTCGACCAGAACACCTGCAGGTAGACGTAGATGCCGAGCGACGCGGCCATCGTCCGCCGGGCCGTCTTCAGCGCCGCCGAGAGGCCGATGGCGAAGGCGGTGAACACGACGCCGTAGGCCATCGTCGCCAGCGCGAACAGCAGGTACGTCTCCCACGCGACCTCGATCTGGGAGGGGACCAACACGAGCAGAGCGGTCAGCAGGCCGACCGTCACCGGGATGAGCGTGATGGCGCTCCGACCGACGAACTTCCCCGCGAGGATCTCGCCGCGGGTGTAGGGGAGCGACAGCAGTATCTTCAGCGAGCCGCGCTCGCTCTCGCGGGCGATGGCGGCGTAGCCGATGACGATGGCGACGGCGGGCAACAGCGGCGCGGCGATGGGGAGCGCGAACTGCACGTAGGCGTCCGAGGTCAGCGACGCGCCGGCGTCGGCGAACTGCTGGCCGATGTTGAAGTACAGCCCCAGCATCGCCGGCAGGGCGAACAGGACGATGAAGATGAACGACAGCAGCCAGATCCACGGCGAGCGGACGGTGTCGCGGAACTCCTTCTTGCTGACCGGGTACCAGTCGGCGAACTCGGAGTTCTTGATGCTCGTGTCGACGTCGCCGAGCAGGCGCGTCACGGGGTTCTCGCCGGCGCTCATGCGTCGACCTCCGGCTGGGTCTGCTCTTGCTCGCCGGTGTAGGCGGCGAACACCTCGTCTAAGGACGCCTCCTCGGTCTCGAAGTTGGCGACCTCGTTGCCGCTCTCCTCGACGGCGTTGAGGACGGCCATCTTCGCGTCGCCGTCGCAGGTGACGGTCAGCGTCGCGCCGTCTGCGGTCACGGCGGAGACCTCGTCGATGCCTTCGACGGCCGCGCTGGCGTCCGCGACGCCGTCGGCGTCCGCTAGGGTCACTCGGAGGACGGTGTCGCCGGCCGCGGCCTCGCGGAGGCCCTCGACGCTGTCTTTCGCGATGAGGCGGCCGTCCTGGAGGATTCCGACCGTGTCACAGACGGCCTCGACCTGGCCGAGGATGTGACTGGAGAAGAACACCGTCGCGCCGCGCTCGTTCTCCTCGCGGATGAGTTCGCGCATCAGGCGCGCCCCGTTCGGGTCGAGACCCGTGGTCGGTTCGTCGAGGATGAGCAGGTCGGGCTCGCCGACCAGTGCCATCGCGAGGACCAGTCGCTGTTGCATCCCCTTCGAGTAGCCGCCGGCCTTGCGGTCGATCGCGTCGGCGATGCCGACCCGCTCGGCGAGCGCGTCGGGGTCGTCGTCGGCGCCTTTCGACTCGACGACGAACTGGAGGTGCTGTCGCCCGGTGAGGCGGTCGTACACGTCGTAGCCTTCGGGGAGGACGCCGGTCCGGGCGCGGATCGCCTTGGACTTGTCGTGGATGTCGTGGCCGAGGACGGTCGCCGACCCGTCCGTCGCCCGGACGAAGTCGAGGAGGATGTTGATGGTCGTCGACTTTCCGGCCCCGTTGGGGCCGAGAAAGCCGAATATCTCACCCTCTTCGACGGTGAGATCGACCCCTTGCAGCGCGGTGAGGTTCCCGAACTGCTTGGTGACGCCGTCCAGTTCTATCGCTGCCATACGGCGCGTTTGTGCCGGCCGCGTGTATAGTCTTTCGTGTTCCGCGTGTCAGGGAAAAAACATCACGCCCGTCACGTCCGGCGGTTCGTCGGCGGTTCGCGGCCGCTCGCTCGACGGTCTCGGGTGTGGGGGCGGCAGTCCGTCTCAGACCTCCGCGTCGGGGTCGTGGCGCTCGGCCATCCGCTCGGCCTCGGCGGCGTAGCGCTCCCGCGTCTCGTCGTCGGCCACCGGTTCGAGGCGCTCGGGCTCCACGTTGACGGCCGCTGTGACGCGCTTTCGCCTGAGCAGGTTCGGCGATAACTGCTTCGTGAGCTGTCGGTCGCCCGTCGGGGTCGCGTAGACGAGCGTTACCATGCGTTCGTCGCCGTAGCTGGACCGCTCGACGAGCCAGCACCGGACGGTCTCCTCGGAGTCGCTCATTGCCGCCCGGTTGTCGGGCCGGGGGCTTGTATCCACCGAGCCGTGACGGGCGACGACCGTGACATGTCGGTGCGACCACCGGACGGCGCGGCGCTCGTCCCCGCCGCTGACAGCAGATTTATACCGCCGGGACCGAGATGGCTACACGATAGATTTCCGCCGTTTCATGGTCTCCGACGACTCGCCCTTCGGTGACGTATCGGCCGACCGCGACTACCTCCGGGTCCTGCTCACCGCGGTCTGCGTGGTCGCGGTCGTCCTCGCGGCGGCGACGCTGCCGATTCTCTCGCCCGCCGGCGCACAGAGCCCCGCCGAGTCGCTCGTCCCCCTGCCCGGCGAGAGTCCCTTCGAGGGCGGCAGTTCGCCGGGCGGGAGCGGCGGCGGACTCGGCGCGCTGAACCCCGGCGGCCAGACGGCGGTCGGCGGCGACATCGGCGGCGACGGGGCGTTCACGTCCCAGAGCACGGAGACGCACTTCACGGTCCGGAGCGCCGAGCCGGCCTACTGGCGGACCGCCGCGTACGGGAACTACACCGGAACGGGCTGGAACGGCCGCGCGCGACCGAGGGCCTACGACGGCCCGATTCCGACCGAGGGCATGGCCGACGCCACGGTCAGCTACGACGTGCAACTGGCGAAGTCCGCCTCCTCGCTGCCGACCGTCTGGCGGCCGCGAACGGTGTCACGTGATGACGTGCTGGTCACGCGAGACCGGGCGATCACGACCGAGCGGGCGCTCCCGGCGGGGACGACCTACAGCGCGACCAGCGTCACGCCGCCGAACGACCCCGCCGTCTTGCGCGCGAGCGGTCGGGACTACCCGGAGCACATCGAGGAGCGCTACACCGGCGTTCCGGCGTCCACGTCGGCTCGAATCGGGCCGTTCACCGACCGGCTCACCGCCGACAGCGAGTCGCCCTACGAGACGGCGACGATCGTCGAGCGGTGGCTGGAGGCGAACAAGAACTACTCGCTGAACGTCAGCCGGCCGCCGGAGGACGACGTGGCCTCGGAGTTCGTCTTCGAGATGGACGAGGGGTACTGCGAGTACTTCGCCACCTCGATGGCGGTGATGCTGCGGAGCCAGGACATCCCCGCGCGCTACGTCGTCGGCTACTCCACCGGCGAGCGGACCGGCCGGAGCGAGTACACCGTCCGGGGCATGAACGCCCACGCGTGGGTCGAGGTGTACTTCGAGGGCGTCGGCTGGGTGAAGTTCGACCCGACGCCCGGCCAGGAGCGCCTGGCGTCCGAGCGGGAGGCGATGCGAAACGCGAGCCAGTCCTACAGCGCCTCGGAGTCCGGCAGCCCCGGCGAGAACTTCTCGGTCGGGACGCCGACGGCGGAGACCCCGACGCCGCCGGCGACCGCCGCGCCGACCGGCGGCGAGGGAACCGGTGCTGACGGGACCGCCGAAACCGGGACGGAGGCCCCCGAGAGCGGGTCAGACGAGGGAGACGACGCCGGTGAGTCGGGCGACGACGCGGGCGGCGAGTCCGACGCGTTCGCGGTCGAACTCAACCGGACGGCGACGCCGGGCGCGACCGTGACGGCGACGGTGACCCGCGACGGCGCGCCCATCGAGGGCGCGGCGGTGTACTTCAACGGCGACCCGGTGGGGACGACCGGACCCGACGGGACCGTCGTCGGGACGGTCCCGTACGAGGAGCGCCTGACGATCAGCGTCTCCGCGCCCGACGTGGAGCCGTCGCTGTCGGTCCCCGCCGTGCCGCGCGACGCGGGCCGCGCCTTCGCCGTCGCCGGGCCGCGGGCCCAGCAGTCGGCGAACGAGACCTTCGACCTGGAGACCGAGGCCGCGGTGAGCGTCACCGGCGAGACGGTCACCGGCGGCGAGGTGACCGTCACCGCGACCGTCGACGACGTGCCGGTGCGCGAGGCCGCCGTCTTCCGCAACGACGAGCGCGTCGCCACGACCGACCGGCGGGGCCGCGCCACCGTCGCGCTCCCGTCCGAACCGGGCGAGGTCTTGCTCACCGTCCGGCGCGGCTCGGTCCGCGGGAACGCGACCGTCGAACTCGAACGGCTCGCCGTGTCCACGTCGCCGACCCTCCCGCTCGCGCTCCCGGGGGCCGGCCAGACGGTGAACGCGACGATGGGCGGCGAGCCGGTGGCGAACGCGACGATCGAACGTGACGGAACGCCCGTCGCGCGGACCGGTGCGACCGGCACCGCGACGGTCGGCCTGCCGCTGGCGTCCGGGGCCACGTTCGCAGTATCGAAACACGGTCAGACGGCGACGGCGACCGTCGGCGGGCTGTTCGTCAACGCCGCGCTGGTCGGCGTCCCCCTCGCCGCGCTCCTCGTCGGTTCGGTCGCGGGCGCGCGCCGTCGGGACCTCTCGCCGGCGACCGTGCTGGCCCTGCTCGGCGCGGCCCGCGAGGCCGCCGTCGGGGCGCTCGTCGCGCTCGCCGGGGCGTGTGACGACGCCCTTTCCCGACTCCGCGACCGGCTCTCGCAGACCGCCGCGGCGCTCCGAGACCTCGTCGCCGGTCGCGCGACGCCGGCCGAACTGGTCGCCGCGCTCGGGGCGTGGCTCCGCGACCGCGCCGCGGCCGCCGAGGAAACCGTCGGCGACGCGTTCGGGTCCGAGGCCGGTACCGATTCGGCCGCGGCGGACGGAACGCCGGCGGCGCGGGTCACCGTCCGCGAGGCGTGGGCACGCTTCCTCGGCCACGTCTCGCTTCGCCGGTACTGGACCCGGACGCCCGGCGAGATCGCCGCCCACGCCATCGAGCGCGACGGCCTCCCGCCGGCCGCCGTGCGGACGGTCCGCGACGCCTTCCGCGCCGTGGAGTACGGCCAGCGCGACGCCGAATCACACGTCGACGGCATCGAGGAGGCGATCCGGACCATCGAGGCCGCGGCCAGCGAACGCGAGTCGGTCGACGACGCGACCGACGGCTCGGAGGTGCGGTCCTGATGCGCCTGCGGACAGCCGTCTTCGGAACGGTCGGGCTGTCGGCGACGGCGCTCGCCGCGGCGCTCGTGTTCGCGCCCGCGGCCCTCGGCGAGTCGCTGGTCGCCGTCGCGGGCGCGCTCGACCCCTCACTCGCGCTCGTCGGCGGCAGCCTGCTCGTCGGGCTCTGTGCGGCGCTCGCGGCGTGGCTCGGCGGCGACGACGGCGGATCGGGGACGGCGTTCGACGCGGCGATCGACTACCCCCCAGAGGCGGTGACGGCGACGGAGAGTGCGCTCGTCGCCGCCGAGGTCGACGCGGCCATCGGCGACGCGGTCGCGGGCGACGACGAGGCCATGGACGCCGTGACTCGGCGGCTGACCGAGGCCGCGACGACGGCCCACGCCGTCGGGGCCGGCGTCCCGCGCGAGTCGGCCCGTCGGGCGGTGCGTTCCGGGGCGTGGACGGAGGACGCCGTCGCGGCGGCGCTGCTCGACCCGTCGGAGCCACACTCGCTGCTGGCGCGCCTCCGTCTGTGGCTCGACCCCGAGAGCGAGCGTCGGCGTCGCATCCGTCGAACGGTCGACGCCATCGAGCGGACGTCGGGAGGGGAGCGATGACGACGCACCGTCGGGTCAGGCGCTGGCGCGGCGGCCTCGCCGCCACGCTGTTCCTCGTCAGCGTCGCCCTGCTGACCGCCGAACCGCTGTTGCTCGCGGCGACCGCGGTCCCGCTCGCGTACGTGGTCTACGGCGCGCTCTCGCGGGTCCCGCCGGGAATCGACGTGCGGGCGACGCGCGCCGTCTCCGACGCCCAGCCGACGCCCGGCGAACCGGTCCAGGTCGAACTGACGGTGACCAACGAGGGCGACCGCTCGCTGACGGACGTGCGCGTCGTCGACGGCGTGCCCGAGGAACTGGCCGTCGTCGAGGGGTCGCCGCGGCGCTGTACGTCGCTGCGCCCCGGCAAGCGCGCGACGCTGTCGTACGCGGTGATGGCAAAGCGCGGGACCTACACGTTCGACCCGACCGCCGTCCGCGTGCGGACGCTGTCGGCCAGCGACGAGGTGACGGCCGACCTCCCGGCGGCCGGCGACGAGACGCTGACGTGTTCGAACACCGTCTCGGAAGTCCCGCTCGCGGACGCGACGCTCCCGCGCGCGGGGACGCTCCCGACGGACGCCGGCGGCAGCGGGCTGGAGTTCCACTCGACGCGGACCTACCAGCACGGCGACCCGGTCAACCGCATCGACTGGCGGCGCTACGCCAAGACCGACGAGCTGACGACCGTCGACTACCGCGAGGAGCAGGCGGTCAGGACCGTGCTGGTCGTCGACGCGCGGCCCCCGTCCCGCGTGACGCCGGAACCCGGATTCCCGACGGGCGCGGAGCTGTCGGCCTACGCCGCCGAGCGCCTGTTCGACGCGCTCTCGCGGACCAGCGTGGTCGCCAGCGTCTGCGCCGTCGGCCTCGACGACGCGGACGTGCCCGGCGGCGTGGGTCCCGACGGCCTGGCCTGGGTCGACCCCTCGGGCGGGCACGCGGCCGCCCACGCGAGACGGGTGTTCGACAGCGTCGGACGGGCCGTGGCGCGCGAGTCGGCCGCCGACGGCGAGGACGAGGCCCCCGACGTCGACGCGCCGGGCGAGGCGAGCGAGGAGGCGGTCCCCGCCACGGCGACGGCCGACGGCGGGACTGTCGACGACCCCGACCTGCTCGCGGTGCTCGCGCGCCTCCCGCCGACGGCGCAGGTGGTGGTGTTCTCGCCGGCCGCCGACGACTGGGCCGTCTCGCTCGTCTCGTCGCTGGCCGTCCGGGACTACCCGACGACGCTGGTCAGCCCGGCGCTGGCCCGCGGCGACTCGCTCGGCGCGGCCGTCGCCGGCGTCGAGCGCACCGCCCGGCTCCAGCGGGCCGAACTGACCGGCGCGACCGTCATCGACTGGGACCTCGACAGCCCCATCGACGTGGCGCTGCGGGCCTCGCTCGCGGACCTCTTCAGCGCGTGACCATGACTGACGACACACCCATCCGAACGCGGACGCCCCGGACGAGCCTCGCGACCGTCACGGTCCTGACGGCGCTGGTCGTGGCCGGACTCCTGCGGACCGTCGGCGCGACGCGGCCCGCGGCCGTCGGCGCGGCGACCGGCGTCCTCCTTGCGCTGTCGCTGTGGCTGGTCGGCTGGGACCGCTGGCGGGCGGTCGGAACCGTCCTCGCGAGCGCGCTCGCGCTGCCGCTCGCCGTCGGGCTCGCGGTCGCCAGCGCCGGGACGGTCGTCGCGCTCGGCGCGGAACTGTTCCCCGTCTCGACGCCGGCCGGCATCCGTCCGATGGTCGTCGCGCTCGTCTCGCAGGTGCTCGTCGTGCTCGGCTGCCTGGTGGCGGTGTTCGGCGCGAGCGCGGCCGTCCGCGGCGCGGTCGACACCGAGCGGGTGGCCGACTACGCCGGCGTCCTCGTGCGCACGACGCTGCTCCCGTTCACCGTCGCCGCGGCGCTCGGCCTCCGCGGGGCCATCGGGTACCTACAGTCGAACGCCGGGACGCCGGGGGTCCAGCAACTGACCGGCGAGACGCTCCGTCGCGTTCTCGGGCCGGTGTTCGACCCGGTTCCCGGCCGCACGCACCTCGCCGTGTTCTGCCTGCTGCTCGCGGTCTCGGCCGGAGCGGTGGCCCGCGGCGTCGCCGCGCTCCCGCTCGCCGAACTGGTCCCCGAGACGGCCGACGCGCCGGACGTTGCCAGGGCGGTCGACGCGGTCGAGCGCTCGCTCCGGTGGACGAGTCGGCTCGCGGTCCTGGTGGTCCCCGTCGCCGCGCTGGTCGAACTGGCGCTCGGCCAGTCGGTGCTCGCCGCGACGCTCCCGGGCGGCCTGTACGACCTGCTCGTCGCGGTGACGGCCGCGCCGGCGCTCCGGGGCCTCCTCTGGTGGCTGTTGCTCGCCGGGGCCGCGCTCTCGGTCGCGGTGTGGTTCCTCCGGCGGACCGTCCAGAGCTCGGCCGACCGCGTCGGGACCGTCGTCGCGCCGTACGTCGGCGGCGCGGCCGTCGTCCTCGCGGTGCTCGCGGTCGCCGGCCCGGTCGTCGACGCCGTCGAGGCGGCGTTGCGGTCGACGCCGGTCGCGCCCGCCGTCGACCGCTTCTTCGTCCCGGTCGTCGACGTCTACGGGGCCGAGACCGTCGCGCTGGCGCTCGTCGTGGCGTCGCTGTTCGCGCTCGTCACCGCCGTCGGCCAGCTCTGGCTGGCGCTGGCGACGACCTCACTCAGCGAGGCGACCGCCGGCGTCTCGCTCGCCGGCGGCGGGCTGTTCGTCGCGAGCGCCTTCGCCGCGACGCTCGACGCCCCGACGTGGCTCGTGCTCGCCGGCCTCGTCGGCGCGTTCGTCGTCTGGGACGCGGGCTCGTTCGGCGCGACGCTCGGCCGGGAGGTCGGGACCGCGGCGGCGACGCGGCGCACGGAACTCGTCCACACCGGCGGCACGGTCGCCGTCGGCGGCGTCGGCGCCGTCGCGACGGTCGGGCTCGCGGCCCTCGCAAGCGGTTCCGTCGCGGTGGCGTCGCCGGTCGCGCTCGCGGCCCTGGTCGTCTGTCTCGTCGCCGTCGTGGCGCTGGCCGTGGCGCTCCGCTAGGGGCGACTGCGCGCCGGCACACCGAATCACCCTTTGCCCAGTGGTGACAAGGCGACGCTATGCCCACGCGGTCCCCGCGAGAGCGGGTCAGCGCTAACGTGACCGAGATCGCCACGATGGTCGTGACCGGCCTCTGGCTCGTGGCCCTCATCACCGACCAGGGGTGGTGGCTGGCGGCCCTGCTCGTCGGCTACGTCGTGATCGTCCCGCTCACCGAGATACTGTTCGGCGACGCCGACGACGAGGCGGTCGACGAACCCGCCGACGAGCAGCGCCGCGAGCCCGCGGCGGCGACCGACAGCGACGCGGACGGCGAAGCGCCGCTGGACCGACTGCGCCGCCGCTACGCCGAGGGCGAGCTGACCGACGAGCAGTTCGAGCGGAAACTGGAGCGGCTGTTAGAGACGGAGACGCTCGAAGACGCCGAGGACGCGACGCGGCGCGAGCGCGAACGGGAGTTCGAGCGGAACTGAGATCAGTGCGCGGCCATCGACGAGACGACGTTGAGGCAGTACACGCCGGCGACGATGAGCGCGATGCCGACGACGCCGACCGCGTCGACCGGCTCGTCGAAGACGACCGTCCCGATGGCGGCGACGCCGACGATGCCCAGCGCGGCCCACGTCCCGTAGACGACGCCGATGGGGAGTTCCTCCAGGGTCAGCGAGACGAGGTAGAACGCCGCGCCGTAGCCGAGGACGACGACGAGGCTGGGAACGGGCTTCGAGAACCCCTCCGAGAGCTTGAGCGCGGTCGTTCCGAGCAGTTCAGAGACGATCGCGGCGCCGAGAACCACGTACGGATTCATACCGGGAGCGGCGGCCGGCGGCGGGATGAACGTGCTGAAACGCCCCGCCACTTTCGGTGCGTTTCGGACGCTTGGCGGCTGTAGAGCCGCTTTCGGTGACGAGCGGTGCGGCGTGGAGTCGCCTTCCGCGGCCGACCCCACTCGCGTCGGCCCCGGTCCTGTGGACCTTTGTACCGGCCGCTCGACCACCCGACCGATGACCGACCTGGCCGAACTCGGCCTCTCGAGCTACGAGGAGACGGCGTACCGGACGCTGCTGGTGACCGGCGCGGTGTCCGCGAGCGACCTCTCCGACGCGAGCGGCGTCCCCAGAGGCCGGATCTACGACGTGCTCAACGGCCTCGAAGCCCGCGGGCTCGTCCGAACGCACTCGACCGACCCGACGCGGTACGCCGCCGTCGACCCGGAGCGGGCCGTCGACAGACTGCTCGCGGAACGGACCCGCGAACTGGCGTCGGAGTTCGAACGCTACCGGTCCGTCGCCGCGTCCGTCAGGTCCGACCTCCTCCCCGAACCGCCCGTCGACGGCAGCTTCTGGCCAGGGTCGCTCGGGAGCGACGAGATGCGGGCGGCGATGCGTCGGCACGTCAGGACCGCCCGAGAGCGCGTCCGGGCGACCGTCGGCCCGCCGTACGAGCGCGCGTCGTGGGAGACGCTCCAGACCGAGGTGGACGCGTTCCTCGACGGCGTGGGCGAGGACGTGCGCGTCGACCTGCTCTGTAGCGAGGCGGTGCTGGACGTGCTGCCCGAGTCGCTTCCCGAGATTCTCGCGGACCGGGCGACCGACGCGGCGGTCCGGACCGCGCCGACGGTCGGGCTCTCCTTCGACGTGATCGACGCCGCGGCGGTGACGCTCGACGTCCCGGACCCGCTCTCGCCGGCCGACCGGCTCGGCGTGGTCGGAATCACCGACGCGGAGGTCGCGACGGCGTTCGAGGCCCGCTTCGACCGACTGTGGGCCGATGCGGAGCCGCTGCTGGCGCGGTAATCCGGAACCGAGTGACCGTGGCCCGCCTCAGCGGCCGGGGCTGACCGCGGGCACTTCGACGCGGTCCAGTACGTCCCGGACGACCGTGGCGGGATCGACGCCGCGGACGCCCGCGTCGGCGGTCAGGACGAGCCGGTGGGCGAAGGCCTGCTCGACGACGCCCTTCACGTCGTCGGGGACGGCGTAGTCCCGGCCGTCGATGACGGCGGCGGCGCGGGTCGCCTCGAACAGGCGCTGGATGCCACGCGGGGAGACGCCAACGTCGACGCGGTCGTCCTCGCGGGTTGCCCGCCCGAGTTCGACGACGTAGTCCCTGAGCGTCCCGTCGACGGTGACCGACTCGACGGCCCGCTGGAGCGCCGGGATGCGCTCGCCGTCGATGACGCCGGTGACGCTCGGGGCCTGTTCGGTGCGGTCGGCCCGCCGGTCGATGAGTTCGCGCTCGCCGGCGAAGTCGGGGTAGCCCATCGAGGTCTTGACGATGAAGCGGTCGCGCTGGGCCTCCGGCAGGCCGAAGGTCCCCTCCTGCTCGACGGGGTTCTGCGTGGCGATGACGAAGAACGGGTCGGGCAGTTCGTGGGTCACGCCGTCGACGGTGACCTGCTTCTCGCCCATCGCCTCAAGCAGCGCGGCCTGGGTCTTCGGCGGCGCGCGGTTGATCTCGTCGGCCAGCACGACGTTGGCGAAGACGGGGCCGGGCTGGAAGTCGAACTCGCCGGTGGCCTCGTCGAAGACGTTCGAGCCGGTGATGTCGGCCGGCAGGAGGTCGGGGGTGAACTGCACGCGCTTGAACGAGAGGTCGAGCGCCGTCGCGAACGACCGGGCGGTGAGCGTCTTCCCCGTGCCGGGCACGTCCTCCAGCAGGACGTGGCCCCGGGCGAGGACGCCCGTCATGACCGTCTCGAGGAACCGGTCGTCGGCGACGACGGCGTTCCCGACGGCGTCGAGGATCTGCCGGCTGGTCCGGCCGGCGGTCTCGTGGTCCATACCGGCGTGTGGACAGCCACCGACAAATACCCACTCACTATCGGTCGGTGGCATCCGACTCCCCTGGGTCGGTTCCGCACAGTCAGAGAGTTTTGCCGTAACTGGTGGTTATAGATGTGTGGAGATATATGCACGTGATACATGACCGACTACGGATTCGGGACGCGCTGCGTCCACGCCGGCCAGGAGGAGCCGGACCCCGCGACGGGGGCGCGCGCGCCGCCCATCTACCAGACCTCGTCGTACGTCTTCGAGGACGCCGAGACGGCGGCCGAGCGGTACGCCCTCGAGGACCCGGGCAACGTCTACTCCCGGTTCGACAACCCCACCGTAAGGACCCTGGAGAAGCGCCTCGCGTCGCTGGAGAACGGCGTCGACGCCGTCGCCACCGGGTCCGGGATGGCCGCGCTGGACGCCGGGACGCTCGTCCTCGCCGAGGCCGGCGACAACGTGGTGTCCGCCTCGTCCATCTACGGCGGGACACACGCCTACCTCACCCACACCGCCAGCCGCCGCGGCATCGAGTCCCGCTTCGTCGACACGCTGGACCCGGACGCCTACGCCGCGGCCATCGACGACGACACGGCGTACGTCCACTGCGAGACCATCGGGAACCCCTCGCTCGTCGTGCCGCCGCTCGAAGACATCGCCGAGGTGGCCCACGACCGCGGCGTCCCGCTGTTCGTCGACAACACGTTCGGGACGCCCGCGCTCTGTAACCCCCTCGACCACGGCGTCGACGTCGTCTGGGAGTCGACGACGAAGTGGATCCACGGCTCCGGGACGACGGTCGGCGGCGTCCTCGTCGACGGGGGCTCGTTCCCGTGGGGCGAGTACCCCGAGAAGTACCCCGAACTCGGCGCGCCGAACGCGGCGTTCAACGACACGAACTTCTCGGAGGCGTTCGGCGACCGCGCGTTCACCGTCGCCGCTCGCCAGCGCGGCCTCCGCTCGCTCGGCGACGGCCAGAAGCCCTTCGACGCGTGGGCGACGCTCCAGGGCTCCGAGACGCTCTCGCTGCGGATGGAACGGCACTGCGAGAACGCGATGACCGTCGCGGAGCACCTCCGGGACCACCCCGACGTGGCCTGGGTCACTTACCCCGGACTCGAAGACCACGAGACCCACGACCTCGCGACGGAGTACCTCTCGGGTGGCTTCGGCGGCATCGTCACCTTCGGCCTCGAGGGCGGCTACGAGGCGAGCCAGCGCTTCTGCGAGGAGACCGACCTCGCGCAGTTCCTCGCCAACATCGGCGACGCGAAGACGCTGGTCATCCACCCCGCGAGCACCACGCACGCACAGCTCTCCGAGGAGGAACAGCGCGCGAGCGGCGTCAGCCCCGACCTCGTGCGGATGAGCGTCGGCATCGAGGACCCCGAGGACATCCTGGCGGACGTCGACGACGCCATCGAGCGAGTGACATGAACGTCGAACACGGCACGGTCTCGGTGGGCGAGTTCGAGTTCGACTGCGGGGAGACGATCCCCGACCTCGAACTCGCTTACGAGGCCTACGGGGAGTTCGACGGCGAGAACGCCGTACTCGTCTGTCACGCGCTGACCGGGAGCGCCCACGTCGCCGGCCGCGACCGGGTCGACAGCGCCGACCAGGCCCGCGCCTGGTGGGACGACATCGTCGGGCCGGGCAAGGCCATCGACACCACGGAGTACTACGCCGTCTGCGTGAACGTCCCCGGCTCCTGTTACGGGTCGACGGGACCGGCCAGCGAGAACCCCGAGACCGGCGAGCCCTACGGCACGGACTTCCCGCCGGTCACCGTCCGCGACTGGACCGAGGCCCAGCGAGCCCTGCTCGACGAACTCGGCGTCCCGCACCTCCACGCCGTCGTCGGCGGCAGCGTCGGCGGCATGAACGTCCTCGAGTGGGCGAAACGCCACCCCGACCACGTCGAGCGCATCGTCCCAATCGCCACCGCAGCGCGGCTGGACCCCCAGTGCCTCGCGCTCGACGCCATCGCGCGCCGGGCCATCACGACCGACCCGAACTGGGACCGGGGCCACTACTACGACGGCGAGCCGCCGCGCGACGGCCTCGCCCTGGCCCGGCAGCTGGGCCACGTGATGTACCTCTCGAAGGCGTCGATGGAGCAGAAGTTCGGCCGCCGCGCCGCCGGCCGGGACGCCGTCCGCACGTTCCCCGTCGACGCAGCCGGGTCGTTCTTCCCCTACCGCGACGTGGAGTCGTACCTCGATTACAACGCCGAGAAGTTCACCGAGCGCTTCGACGCCAACAGCTACCTCTACCTGACGCGGGCGATGGACAACTACGACCTCGCCGCGGGCTTCGACTCCGACGCCGACGCGCTGGCGGCCTTCGACGGCGAGGCGCTCGTGATGTCCTTTACCGCCGACTGGCACTTCACCACCCAGCAGGCCGAGGCGCTGGCAGACTCGCTCCGGGCGGCCGACGCCGGCGTCGCCCACCACGTCATCGACTCCGACCACGGCCACGACGCCTTCCTCGTGGAACCGGACAACGTCGGCCCGCCGCTGTCGGACTTCCTCGACGCCGGCGTCGACGGCAAGGCCGTCACCGATTCCGTGGTCGAGGACAGCGAGGAGAGCAACTTCGCGCCGGTCCACAACAGCCTCTTCTCGCGGTAGCGGCCCCCGTACTCCACGGGCCCGAACGATCACGCTAGTCTTTATCATATTTCGGCGCGTTAGTATCTCTGTATGAGCGACATGAGAACGAACATCGAGAGCGAGGAGTACTCGTTCGGGCAGACGGTGTTCGACGACGAGGGGAACAGGCTCGGGACCATCCGCGGCTTCGACGAGCACGGCTTCTACGTCACCGTCGAGGACGGCATCGAGGCGCTGTCGAGCGAACACCTCAAATCGGGGAGCGCCGGCGAGGCCGAGCTGATGTGGCGCTGCTGGGAGTGCGGCGAGATGGGCGAACTGGACGAGATGCCCGAGGAGTGCCCGGACTGCGGCGCGCCCAAAGAGGACATCTACTACTGGAAAGAGGACTGACCGCGGTCCCTACCGCTCCCGCTCGATCCGGTCGTCGTCGAGTGACTCGGCGGCCGCTCGAACGGCGCCGACCGCTGACGCCGGGAGCGAGAAGGTGAGCGTCGTCCAGTCGCGCTCGACGATCGCCCGTCCGTCGTCATCACAGACCACGGCGTAGCGGAGCGCGTCGCCGTGGACGCGCGCGAGCGCGTCGAACGTCTCGCCCGTCAGCGGAACGCGTCCGGTCGTGTGGCCATCGGCGGCCGTCACGCCGCCGTGGCTGGCGATGGTTTCGACGGCGAAGCGCTCGTCGCCGAGGTCCGCGCGCCGGCCTAGCCCGAGGTGGACGAACGCCGACTCGGGCACACGGGGCGACGCGTCCAGCACGGCCGCGAGCGCGTCCAGCCCGACGGCTTCGTCCGGGTCCGTTAACTCCAGCCGATAGCGCGTCTCCTCGCGCGGCCACGTCGGTCCATCGCGCTCCTCGTCCAGTTGCTCCCACGCGTCGACGATGGCGTCGGTGAGCCGGTCGATACCGATGTCGTCGATTGCGCGGACCACCGCCGCGGCCTCGCGCTCCGTCTCGTCGCGCTCGTCCTCGTCGCTCATGGCCGCCCGTTCGTCGCTCGCGTGCAAGTGCGTGCTGGTCGAGGACCGCCGGTGATGGCTTTTTGTCCGGGCCGCGCCTCACTGCACCTGATGGACATCGTGGTCATGGGCGCCGGGAGCCTCGGGAGCCTCCTCGGGGGCCTGCTCGCCCGGGAACACGACGTGACGCTGGTCGGCCGGGAGCCCCACGTGAGTCGGGTCGCCGACGCGGGCCTGTCGGTCGTCGGGACCGAGCAGTTCCGGGCGTTCCCCGACGCGCGGACCGACCCGCCCGACGCCGCCGACCTCGCGCTGGTGACGGTGAAGGCCTCCGACACCGCCGACGCCGCCGCGGCGCTTGGCGAGTGCGCGCTCGACGCGTGTTGCTCGCTCCAGAACGGGATGGGCAACGAGGAGACGCTCGCCGCGGCGCTCGACTGTCCGGTCCTCGCGGGGACGTGCTCGTACGGCGCTCGCCTCCGCGAGCCGGGCACCGTCGCGTTCACCGGGCGCGGCGAGGTGGTCCTCGGCGAGCGCACCGTCGGACGGTCACCGGTCGCGGACGAGGCGGGCGCGGCGTTTCGGGCCGCCGGCGTCGAGACGACCGTCGCGACCGACATGCCGACGCGCCTGTGGGAGAAGCTCGCGGTCAACGCCGGCATCAACGCGGTGACGGCCCTCGCGCGCGTCGAGAACGGCGCGCTCGCGGACCCGCCGGCCGACCGTCTCGCCGCCGACGCCGCCCGCGAGACGGCCGCGGTCGCGCGCCAACGCGGCGTCCACCTCCCGGACGACCGCGCTGTCTCGCTCACTCGGGACGTGATCGAGAAGACCGCGGCCAACCGCTCCTCGATGTACCAGGACGTGACGGCCGGCCGGCGGACGGAGATCGACGCCATCAACGGGTACGTCGTCGACGCGGCGACGAGTGCGGTCCCGGTGAACGAGACGCTGACGCGACTGATTCGCGCGTGGGAATCGAGCACGCTGTGAACCGGATACGGCTCTCCACGCACCTGTGACTCCCGGTGGCGCTCCGGGCCGATTGATGAACACTGTCTCGAACGTACTGGCAGTGCTGCTGTTCGCGGTTTCGGTGACAGCGAGGGCACAATCGTTAACTCCGCGCTGATCGACTGATCCGACGATGCACACACGCTCAGCTCCGATGGGGAACGCCTCGGTACGCCGCGGTGGAGCGGGACGGCCCGTATCGACGCTCGGCGGCCGTCTGACGGGAGGACCGATGCCATGAGCGACGACGCGAACCGGATCGTCGACTACGAACTGTTCGAGGTTCCGCCCCGGTGGCTCTTTCTGCGACTGGAGACCGCGGACGGGACGGTGGGCTGGGGCGAGCCGGTCATCGAGGGGCGGGCTCACACCGTCCGCGCGGCGGTCGAGGAACTGCTCGATTCCTACCTGCTCGGCGAGAACCCCGAGGACATCGAGGACCACTGGCAGGCGATGTACCGCGGCGGCTTCTACCGCGGCGGCCCGGTCCTGATGTCGGCCATCGCCGGCATCGACCAGGCCCTCTGGGACATCAAGGGCAAGCAGCTCGGCGCGCCGGTCCACCAGCTCATGGGCGGCGCGGCCCGCGACCGCATCCGCGTCTACCAGTGGATCGGCGGCGACGAGCCCTCGGACGTGGCCGACGCCGCCCGCGAGCAGGTCGACGCCGGCTTCACGGCGCTGAAGATGAACGCGACGCCCGAGATCGAGCGCATCGACGATCCGGCGACGGTCGAGGCGGCCGCGACGCGCCTGCGCGAGGTGCGCGAGGCCGTCGGTGCCGAGGTCGACATCGGCGTGGACTTCCACGGCCGCGTGACGAAGCCGATGGTCAAGCGACTGGCCTCGGCGATGGAGCCGTACGACCCGATGTTCATCGAGGAGCCGGTCCTGCCGGAGCACAACGACGCCCTGCCGGCCATCGCCGCCAGCACCGACATCCCCATCGCGACGGGCGAGCGGATGTACTCGCGCTGGGACTACAAGCAGGTGTTCGAGGACGGCTCCGTCGACCTCATCCAGCCGGACCTCTCGCACGCCGGCGGCATCACCGAGGTGAAGAAGATCGCGGCGATGGCGGAGGCCTACGACGTGGCGATGGCCCCCCACTGCCCGCTCGGTCCCGTCGCGCTGGCCTCCTGCGTCCAGGTCGACGCCTGCTCGCCCAACGCGCTCATCCAGGAGCAGAGCATCGACATCCACTACAACGAGACCTCGGACGTGCTCGACTACCTGGCCGACCCGTCGGTCTTCGAGTACGAGGACGGCTACGTCACCGTCCCGACGGATCTCGGTCTCGGCATCGAGATCGACGAGTCGTTCGTCCGCGAGCAGGCCGAGCAGGACGTGGACTGGCACAATCCGGTCTGGCGTCACGACGACGGCAGCGTCGCCGAGTGGTAGCCGGGCGGCCGGGGACCGGGTATCGCCTCGCCGTCGCCGTCCGTGCAGCAGGGCCGGCAATCCGTCAGGCGGCCGTCGACGCGGTCGAACACGGTGTCTAAAGGAAAGGGCTGATAGTCCGCGCCCGACAGGTGTACGTATGGCCTCGTCCACGTCGTGGAAGCGCGATTTCGCGAGCGGGCTCATCATCCTGTTGCCCCTGCTGGTGACGGTGTACGTCATCGTCTACCTCTACGGTATCCTCGCCTCTGCGGCGGTCATTCCGGCCATCGACGCCGAGCTCCTGTCGACGCTCGGACTCCCCTCGAGCGGCGGCTTCGTCGAGTTCGCGCGGGTGTTCACGACGCTCGTCATCTTCGTCCTGATCGTCTTCTCGGTCGGCTACCTGATGCGGACGGCCGTCGGCGACCTCGTCGAGCGGGCCATCGACGACGTGATGAACCACGTCCCCGGGCTTCGGGTCGTGTACAACGCCTCGAAGATGGCCGTCGAGACCGCCCTCTCGGGCACCGAGGAACTCCAGTCGCCGGTGAAACTCGAGGTGTGGGACGGGATGCGGATGACGGCGTTCAAGACGGGCAAGACGACCGACGACGGCCGCGAGGTGCTCTTCTTACCGACCGCGCCGAACATCACGACCGGCTACGTCCTCGAAGTGGAACCGCACCGCTACGAGGAGATCGACGAGCGGGTCGAGGACGCGCTGACGCGCATCCTCAGCGCCGGCTTCGGCGACACGAACCGCAACGCCGGCGGCACGCCGATTCCGGTGGCCGACGAAGAGGAGTTCGCGGACGACTGACGGACGGCGGGCCGCGGCGAAAGCGGTTCGGACGACCCTGTGAAGGCCGCTATACCGGTACTCTCAGATGTAGCGGAACCACTCTTCGCGGTCGCCGCTCTCGATGAGGTCGAAGAACGCCGTCTGGATCTCGTCGGTGACCGGACCTTTCGTCCCGGACCCGATCTCGTTGTCGTCGACGCTCCGGATCGGCGTGACTTCCGCGGCCGTGCCGGTGAAGAACAGCTCGTCGGCGGTGTACAGTTCGCCGCGGGAGATGGTGGCCTCCTCGTGGACCGTGTATCCCAGTTCCTCGGCGAGCGTGATGGCGGTGTTGCGGGTGATGCCTTCGAGGATGCTCTCGGCCAGCCCGGGCGTGTAGATCTCGCCGTCGCGGACGACGAAGACGTTCTCGCCGGGTCCCTCGGCGACGTTGCCCTCCTTGTTCAGGACGATGGCCTCGGTGTAGCCGTTGCGGCGCGCCTCCTCGCCGGCGAGCATGCTGTTGACGTACAGGCCAGTGGTCTTGATGTTCGTCGGTATCTGGCTGGAGGCGTGCTTGCGCCAGGACGACACCATCACGTCGACGCCCTCCTCTAGGGCCTCCTCGCCGAGGTACGCGCCCCACGGCCAGGCCGCGACGACGGTCCGCGTCGGGCAGTTCTTCGGGCTGACGCCCAGCGAGTCGAAGCCGTAGTAGACGATGGGGCGGATGTAACACGACTCGAAGCCCTCCGTGCGGATGAGTTCCGTCGTCGCCTCGGTCAGTTCTTCCTTGCTGAACTCGATGTCGAGGTCGTAGGGCTTTGCCGACTGGTACAGCCGGTCGAGGTGCTCCTCCCAGCGGAAGATGGCCGGTCCCTGCTCGGTGTCGTAACAGCGCACGCCCTCGAAGACGCCGGTACCGTAGTGGAGCGCGTGGGTGAGGACGTGAGTCTGTGCGTCCTCGAAGTCGACGAACTCGCCGTCCATCCAGATTCGGTCGGCCCCCTCGAACATCTCCGGACGGTCGCTCATCGGGCGGCCCTCCCGGCGGGGCGGCAGTCACGGTGACCGCGTGTCGTCTCGTCGTGTGTCATATCTACTCCATTGATGTCCGTGTTTAAGAGTGTTGACGGTCCGCGTGCGGTCCCGGGCGGACTGTTATACGTCTGCCACGTGTGCGCTCACACGATGCTCGTCCCACTGCTTGTCAGAGACGTTATGCGAACGCCGGTCGAGACGATCGGGCCGGACGCCACGGTCGTCGAGGCGGCCCGCCGACTCCGCGACGGGGGCATCGGCTCGCTGGTCGTCGAGACGGACGGCGACTGCGTGGGTATCATCACCGAGAGCGATGTCGTGGCGGTCACCGCCGAGGAGGGGGACACGACGGCGCTGACCGTCGGTGACGTGATGGCCGAGGCGCTGGTGACCGTCGCCCCCGACGCGGACCTCGAGACGGCCGTCGAACGGCTCCGGACGCACAACATCAAGAAACTGCCCGTGATCGAGGACGGCTCGCTGGTCGGCATCCTCACGACGACGGACCTCTCGAACTACATCCCGCACATCTCACGGCCGACACCGACCGGGGACTTGCCCTCCCAGCGCACGCGGTTCACCCGTCCCGACACGCTCTACGAGAACGATGATTGGAAGTTCGAGAGCTACGGCACGGCCGACGGTATCGACGTGGGCGATCACGTCCGCTTCACCAAGGCGCTCTCGCAGTCCGACGTGGAGGCCTTCGCCGAGGCCAGCGGCGACACCAACCGCCTCCACCTCGACGAGGCGTTCGCGGAGGGGACCCGCTTCGGCCGGCGCATCGCACACGGGACGCTCGTCTCCGGCGTGATCAGCGCGGCGCTGGCCCGACTGCCGGGGCTGACGATCTACCTCTCGCAGGAACTGAGCTACCGCGGGCCGGTCGACATCGGCGACCGGGTCACGGCCCACTGCGAGGTCGTCGAGCGCATCAAGGACAACCGATTCCGTCTGACCACGGCCGTCGACGACGAGACCGGAGACTGCGTCGTCGAGGGAGAGGCCGTCGTCATCTCCGACCCGATTCCCGAGACCGCCTGAGCCGTCGGTTCGTCCTCGGCTTCGGCTCTGCCGCGACCGACTGTGTTTCCTGTTACCAGATAACAATGGTTAAGCACCTGCCAGGTCATACCCCCGATATGGACGCAGTTGAACGGCCGACGTTCGAAACGACGGCGGCGATGGAGGTGTACCAGCTCGTCGAACGGCACGGGACTGCGGCGCGACACCGAGTCCGGGAGATGGCGGACCTCGACCCGGAGGCGTTCGAGGAGGCGCTCTCCCACCTGCTGTCGAAGGGGTACATCCGGGACGACGGCGGGACGCTGACGCTGGCGCTCGACGTTGGCTCCGTGGAGGAACACTCGACCGGGGACCTGACCTACACGATCCGCCCGGCGCGCAACGACGACTTCGAGGGGCTCGTCCAGACGATACGCGACGTGTCGAGCGACGGGACGTACGTGGTCGCCGAGAGCATCGCCGAGCAGTTGCTGTACGAGGACGCCGTCACGCGACACAACACCGTCGAGTCGCGCGTGTTCTTCGTCGCCACGGTCGACGGCGAGGTGATCGGCTGGTGTCACCTCGACCTGCCCCAGCTCGACAAGCTCCGGGAGACGGCACAGCTCACCGTCGGCGTCAGGGAGCGGTACCGGGGCAACGGCGTCGGGAGCCAGCTGATGCAGCGCGGGCTCGACTGGGCGAAGGCCAACGGGTACCGGAAGCTGTACAACAGCGTCCCGGCCATCACGGAGAGCGCGATGGTCTTTCTCGAAGAACACGGCTGGAACACCGAAGGGATCCGCAAGAACCACTACACCATCGACGGCCAGGAGGTCGACGAGGTGATGATGGCCTACACGTTCTAGGGCTCAGAGCAACACGACCAGCGCGGCCGCGATCCAGACGATTTTCAGCGCCGTGTTCACGGCGACGACCTTCGCGCCGAACTCCCGGCCCCAGATGCCGAACTGAAAGGGAATAGAGCGCTTGAACGTCGAGACGGCGAAGGAGATGATGCCGCCGACGAGCATCGTCGCCACCGCCGTCCGCGCCGTGAACGTCCCGTTCCTGATCAGCGGCGCGATGACCGTCGCGCCCGACGTGGTGTCGAGCGCGTAGGCCGCGATGACCGGGATCGCCGCGCCGGGGAGGCCGAGCAGGCCCGCGAAGCCGTCCGCGGCCGCGGTGACGCCCGCCGCGTCACGGCCGGCGAGCGCGAGCAGTTCGTCGCCGTAGGCCACGAGCAGCGAGACGACGGCGTAGATGACCGCCAGCCGCGGGAGGATGTCCCTGACCTTCTCGCCGGTCTCCGCGAGGGCGGTTCGGACGGCCGCGCGGCGGCTCTCGGGCGGGTCGTCCAGCACGTCTGCGGGATCGGTCTCGCCCGCCGTCGCGCTCGGCTCGGCCGTCCCGCCGTCCGGCGACGCGTCGGCGCTCGCTCGCCCGACGTTCGACGCGTCGAGCAGGAGCGCCCCCGCGGCGATGCCGGTCAGCGTGATCGCCAGCGCGACCAGCCCCCGCGTCGCGACGTAGAGCACGCCGACTCGGAGGCCCAGTATCGGGATGAGAACGGGCGCGTAGAACGTGACGATGTGCTGGGCGAACCCGAAGAACGTGTTGATGGTGACGGCCACGAGCGTCGCGCGGTCCGAGAGGACGCCCGACTCGCGGAAGTCCGCGAGCATGCCGTACCCGGCCGTCGTCGAGGCCGTCGTCGTCAGGATGGCCGTTCCCACCTCGTCCGGGAGGTTCGCCGGCGCGGTGAGGGTGCGCGAGACGACGGCGATCTTCTCGACGAGGCCGAACGCCACCGCGAGTTCCGCGAGGAACACGCCCAGCGAGAGGAAGACCGTGATCCGAAGCACCCGGACGACCACGTCCGCGAGCACGGCGGCCGCGGGATGTCCGAGGACGGCTGCGACGAGCGACTGCACACCTCGCCTTCGGGCGCTGACCGGCAAAGGCCCATCGGTCGCGTCAGCCCGACAGCGGGCCGTCTCAGACGAGCAGGCGGACAGCACCGAACAGCACGACCACGCCGAGCACGTCGCAGACGTTCGTGACCACGGGGATGACCACGTCGTCGGGGTCGAGGCCGAACCGGTAGGCCGCGTAGGTCGTCACCGCAGTGACGACGATGGCCAGCACCGCCAGCAGACTCCCGCTGAGGAGCGCGACGAGGACGACCGTCGGGAGCGGAAGGGCGGTCCCGCCGAGCGCTGTCTGGACGCCCCACGCGCCCGCGCCGACGAGCGGGAAGATGGTCACCGCGAGGCCGACGGTCGCCAGCGCGTTGCCCGCCAGCCGGTCGTCGGTCGCCTCGAACGACAACAGTCCGAGGTGAAACGCCGTCGAGAGCCGCGCCGCCAGCACGCTCCCGAGGTTCCCCGCCATCCCGATGGTGACCGGCACGAGGACAAGGAGCGATGGGTAGCGCAGTAGTGTTCCTTCGAAGGTATCGAGCACGAGCCCGCTCCCGAGTTCGATCGCGGTCAGGACGAGCAGGATCGGAAACATCGTCCGGACGATGCCGGGGACCGACCACTGCGCGTCGAAGTCCGTCACTCAGCCACCCCCGAGCGCGAGGACGAGCCGCGTCGCCCCGAGCATCGTCGCGACGCCGACCACGTCGCCCGTCGTCGTCACGACCGGGCCCGCGAGCGTGTCGGGGTTGAGTCCCCGCCGATAGCCGACGAACACCACGGAGACGACCGCGACGGTCAACAGCAGGCCCGAGACGATACCCGCGAGCAGTGCGATGGCGACCAGCGTCCCCAGCGGGGCCACGGGCCGTCCGAGCGCGACGAGCAGCGCGACGGCCATCACCGCGGCGACTCCGCTGACGAGGACGCCGTTCGCCAGCGCCGCCGCGACCGCCGCGTTGACGCGCTCGTCGTCGAAGGAGAAGGTGGGCTCGATGAGCCCCTGGTGGAGCGCCGATCCGAGCCGACCCCCGAGCGACCCGTAGACGTTCCCGCGCGTGGCAAGCAGCGCCGGAACGAGGACGAGCAGGCCGGACACCGCCCGGAGTTCCGCCTCCATGCCGCCGAGAACGACCCCCGCGAACAGGCCGCCGACCGCGCTGAGCGCCAGCACGGGGAGCGATTCCCGATAGGCCTCGGCGGCGACCTCGCGGAGACTCATGTACCGGTCGAACGACGGCGCGCGAAAAAAAGCCACCTGATAGCCGCGCGGCCGTGTCCCTGATCGCGGGCGGCTCGTTCTCTCGGCCCGCGACGCCGACCCCGTCCGCCCGTCACCCGGCGGTCGACCGCGCCCGGCCGTACCACGACGGGCGGCCGACGGTCGTGTTCCCGACCCCGTCGAACCGGACGGTGCGCGTGACTCGGACGCGCTCGCCGCCCGTCGTCGCGGTGTACTCGGTCCGGTAGGCCCGGACGAGTCCGTCCTCGGTGACGCGGGCGGCCAGGGTCGCGTTCCGACGCGCCGACCACGGGGCCCCGATTTCGCCCCGCCGCAGGCGGTCGCCGCTGACGACGTACTCCGTCTCGTCGCCGCTCCCGGCGGTGGCGACGCGGGTCTGGAACGGCGCGACCGTCTGGGTCACGTCCGCCGCCGGGCGGCCGTTGAGGGCGGCCGTGTGCACCCAGTAGCGCCACGTCCCGGCGTAGCTGTCCGGGGGTTCGTACTCGTTGTAGATGGTCCGGTTGTCGCGGGTGAGCCGGCGGAGGTACACGTCGCCGTCGGACCAGAAGGACGCCGAGGCCGGTGGCCGGCCGAGCAACACCGGGGCCGCGTGGCCGCGCACCGAGACGTTGGCGAAGTGGGTCCGGTCGGCGTCGAGGGCGACTTCGATCCGGAGGTACGAGCGAAGCGTGCCGTTCTCGTACCGGACCGTCCGGGTCATGCCCAGCGTGTAGCCGGTCCCGTTGAGGGCATCCGCGTGGGCGGCGCCCAGGAGTGACGGGCTCGTGACGCCGCTGGGACCGAGACCCACTGGATACGCCCCCGCGCCGTCGGTCGGGACCGGCGCGGGCGTCACCGTCGACACTGTGCCGTCCCCGCCGTCGCCGAACGCGAACCCGCTACAGCCAGCCGTAACGACGACGACGGCGACGAGGAGGAACTGGGACCGTCGACGGCCTGCCATATCATCCCTCTACCCTCGCGGCGGGATAAACGCTCTGACGAAATCGAGACGGAGACCGCTTCGTCCGGGTTTTTCCCACAAGTGAAACATTCACTTAATCTTCCACAACTATTATGATAGATTGGCTCCCCGTATGGACTATGCCAACTGATGGCAGATCGGTGAGTCGACGACGGCTGCTGAAAAGTACGGGAATTGCAGGGGTCGCGGGTCTGACGGGACTCGCGGGATGCTCTGGTGGAGACGGTGGCGACGGTGGCGGCGGTGACGGCGGCGACGGCGGTGGTGGAGACGGCGGCGACGGCGGCGGTGACGGCGGCGGTAGCACCGACTACCCGGCGCTCGGGAACTTCCCGGTCGAGGGCGATACGGTCACGTTCGGGTTCAACGTCCCGCAGTCGGGCCCGTACTCCTCGGAGGGCCAGGACGAACTCCGGGCGTATCAACTGGCGAAGAAGCACCTCAACAACGGGGGTGGCTGGGTCGAAAGCTTCTCGGACCTCAGCGGTGACGGCGTGCTGGGCTACACGGTCGACTCGGTGAACGGCGACACGGCGACCGACGCCGACACCGCCCGCCAGTCCGCCTCGCGGATGATCAACCGGGACGACGTGGTAATGATCTCGGGCGGCTCGTCCTCCGCGGTGGCCATCGCCGTGCAGGGCCTCTGTCAGCAAGAGAAGGTCATGTTCATGTGCTGTCTGACGCACTCGAACGACACCACCGGGAAGGACTGCGTCCGCTACAGCTTCCGGGAGATGTTCAACGCCTACATGACGGGTCAGGCGCTCGCGCCGGTGCTGGAGTCAGAGTACGGCTCGGACAACTCCTTCTACCAGCTGTACGCCGACTACTCCTGGGGCCAGACCCAGCAGGAGTCGATGAACCAGTTCCTCTCCGATATCGGCTGGTCGCAGGTCGAGAGCGTCCCGACGCCGCTGGGTACCTCCGACTTCTCCTCGTACCTCTCGGAGGCCGCGAACTCGGGGGCCGACGTGCTGGTGCTGAACCACTACGGGCTGGACGGGGCGAACTCGGTCTCCCAGGCCGTCGACGCGGGCATCGACGAAGACATGGAGATCGTCGTTCCGCTGTACAACCGTCCGATGGCGCAGGCCGCCGGCGGCGCGATCGAGGGCAAATTCGGGACCATCGCGTGGGACTCCCAGCTCGACAACGAGCCCTCGAACACGTTCACGCAGGCGTTCAGGGACGAGTACGACCGGACCCCGTCCGGTCCGGCACAACTGGCCTACGCCCAGACGCTCCAGTACGCGGCCGCCGCCGAGCGAGCGGGCACGTTCTACCCGCCGGAGGTCATCCGTCAACTGGAGGACTACGAGTACAGCAACATCGGGATGGGTGAGGAACTGATGCGTGCCTGCGACCACCAGGCCCAGCGGGCCATCCCGGTCGCTCGCGGCCTCCCCGAGAGCGAGCAGTCCGGCGGGAACTTCATCGAGATCGTCGAGCTGACCGCCCGCGAAGACGTCGGGTACGGCTGTGACTCCGGTCCGGCCGCCGAGTGTGAACTGGGCGACTACGGCGACGAGTAGGGACCGACCCTGACACGTCGTTCGAATCTCCTCAGGATTTATAATGCAAGGGACCGCGATACGTGATAGATCAACATTAATCATGATTAGAAGTGAAGAATTATTGAGATACTCGCACAGTGGTGGGGTGAACCCGTGACGTTACTGGCTGATATCCTCACGCTACTATTGAACGGCCTGCAACAGGGCGCGATTTACGTTCTGCTTGCGGTCGGGCTGTCGATCATTCTCGGGACGCTGAAGTTCGTCAACTTCGCGCACGGGGCGCTGTACCTCGTGGGAGCGTACCTGGGACTGTTCATCACCACGGAGGTACCGCTGACGAACGGCCAACTGGCGGAATGGGGCATCCAGTCCTACGGCATCGGCCTCGGGTTCATCGCCGCGCTCGTGATCGTCCCGATCGTCGTGTTCGTGATCGGTCTCCTGATGGAGAAATTCGTCGCACAGGCGTTTTACTCCCGGCCGGACACCGACCAGATTCTCGTCACCTTCGGGCTCGCGATCATCGTCCAGGAGACGCTCCGGGCGATGCTCGGTGGGAACAGCCAGCCGTTCCAGCAACCCTCGTGGGCATCGGGTCCGATCGCGCTCCCGATCATCGGGAACTTCCCGCGGTGGCGGCTGGGCGTCATCGCCATCACGGCGGTGCTCGTGCTCGGCGTCTACCTGCTGGTCGAGTACACCGACTTCGGGCTCATCGTGCAGGCCGGGACGCTCGACGGTGAGATGGTCCGACTGCTCGGTATCAAACTGAGTCGCCCGTACCTCGTCGTGTTCGGCATCGGTGCCGCACTCGCCGGCGTCGCCGGCGTGGTGGGCGGTCCGCTCGCCAACGTCAACCCCAACATCGGCACCGAACAGCTGGTGCCGGCGTTCCTGACGGTCGTCATCGGCGGCGTCGGGAAAATAGAAGGGGCCGTGGTGGCCGGACTGATGCTGGGCACGCTGCAGGTGGCCCTCATCCAGACCGGCAACGCCGCCTGGAGTCAGGTCGGAATCTACGCGCTCGCGGCGGTCATCCTGCTGGTTCGTCCGCAGGGACTGCTGGGTTCGGAGGTGGATGTCTCGTGAGCGACGAACCCCGCGACGCGACCGCCACCGCGACGGCCGACGCGGAGAACGAGGTCAGCGGCGGCCTCGCCGACCAGTGGGCCAGCTTCCGCGACCGGGAGATCTCGACGGTGCTGCTCACGCTGGTGGCCGTCGCCGTCTTCCCGTTCCTGTTCAACAACTACCTCGACGGCTATACGCAACTGGCGACGCTGATGCTCATCTACGGCATCTTCGCAATCGGGTTCGACATCCTGCTGGGATACACCGGCCTGCTGTCGTTCGGCCACGCCGTCTTCTTCGGCGGCGCGGCCTACGCGGCCGGCATCTTCAGCGCGAGCGTCAGTAGCTCCCCGCTGCTGGTGTTGCTCGCCGGTCTGGTGTTTGCGGTGTTGATGGCGTGGATCGTCGGGTTCCTGTCGCTCCGACGCGGCGGGATCTACTTCGCCATCCTGACGCTGACGTTCGGCCAGATGTCGTTCTACCTCGCGGCGTCGCCGCTGGCGTTCCTCACGAACGGTGAGAACGGTTTCACGTCCGTCGACATCGGCCACCTGCTTGGCGTCGTCGACCTCCATGGCGGGGTGCCGTTCCCGCTCTCGATGCTGGTCGACAACATGGTGTACGTGTTCGTGGCCGTCATCACCGTGCTGTCGGTGGCAATGGCGAACCGCATCCTGCACTCGCCGTACGGGACCGTGTTCCGTGCGATTCGCGAAAACGAGAGCCGCGCGGAGTTCGTCGGGCTGAACGTCTGGCGGTACAAGCTGATGGCGTTCATCATCTCGGCCGCCTTCGCCGGTATCGCCGGCAGCCTGTTCGCTATCGAGGGGAGCTACGTGCCCCTGGAGTCGCTGTACTGGACCGAGTCCGGACGCATCGTCATCATGACGGTCCTCGGCGGCGTCGGCTCGCTGTTCGGGCCGCTGTTCGGAGCCGGACTGTACCTGTACATCGAGAACATCGTCAGCGGGTTCCCGACGCTTGGGCCCTTCTGGCACCTCATCCTCGGTCTCGTGTTCGTCGTGATGGTCGTGCTGTTCCCCGACGGCATCTGGGGCGGCGTCCAGTACGTTCGCAGCCGCCTCTTCGGAGGTGAGGAGTCGTGACGGTCCTCGAAACCGAGCGCCTCACCAAGCAGTTCGGCGGCCTCACGGCGGTCGACGAGGTGGACCTCGCGATCGAACAGGGCGAGGGCGTGAGCCTCATCGGCCCCAACGGCGCGGGCAAGTCGACGTTCATCAACCTCGTCACCCGGCGGCTCGACCCGAGCTACGGCGAGATCCTGTTCAAGGGCGATTCCATCGTCGGGATGGAGCCCCACCAGGTCGTCCAGCTCGGCATGAGCAAGTCGTTCCAGACGGCGTCGATCTTCCCGGAGCTGACAGTCGAGGAGAACGCCGTCATCGCGGCGCTCGCGGCCGAACACGGCTCGTTCCGGTTCAACTTCTTCCGCCACGAGAACGCCTATCCCGAGGTCACCAGGGTCGCCGACGAGGTCCTGAAGTCCGTCGGGCTCTACGATGAGCGCGAGTCCCAGGCCGACAGCCTCGACTACGGGAACAAGCGCCGGCTCGAGATCGGCATCGCGCTCGCCGCCGAGCCGGACATGCTGCTGATGGACGAGCCGACGGCGGGGATGTCCCCCGAGGAGACGAAATCCACCGTCGAGCTCATCAAGGAGGTCAAGCGGGAACTGGACCTGACCTTCCTGCTTGTCGAACACGACATGGAGATCGTCTTCGACATCTCGGACCGCATCGTCGTCCTCAACCGCGGGGCCGTCATCGCGGAGGGGACCCCCGAGGAGGTCCAGAACGACCCGGCCGTCCAGGAGGCCTACCTGGGAGGTGTCGAGGAATGACGCTGCTCGAAGTCGAGGACATCAACGGCTACTACGGCGAGAGCCACATCATCCAGGACGTGTCGATGAACGTCGACGACGGCGAGATCACCGCGCTGCTGGGGCGCAACGGCGCGGGGAAGACCTCGACGCTGCGCTGTATCTCCGGGGCGACTCCGCCGGACGTCCGCAGCGGCTCGATCCGGTTCGATGGAACCGACATCACCAACGCCCCGCCGGAGGACATCGCCGTCCGCGGCGTCTCGCTCGTCCCCGAGGAGCGTCGGGTGTTCACCGACCTCACCGTCGCCGAGAACCTCCACCTCGCGGAGACCGTCCGCAACAAGTCCAACACCTGGGGACGGAACCTCGACTTCCGCGACGAGGGGATGTCGACCGAGGAGATCTACGAGTACTTCCCGCGACTGGACGAACGCCGGTCGCAGAAGGCCGGGACGCTCTCCGGGGGCGAACAGCAGATGCTCGCCATCGCCCGCGCGCTCCACCAGAGCACCGACCTGCTGATGCTCGACGAACCGTACGAGGGGCTGGCCCCCCAGATCATCGAGTCCGTCGAGAACGCCATCCGGCGCATCAGCGAGGACGGGACGACCATCCTGCTGGTCGAGCAGAACGCCATCGCCGCGATGAAGATCGCGGACCGGTGTTACGTGCTCGACCGCGGGACGGTCGTCTTCGAGGGCGACGCCGAGACGCTCCGAAACGACCAAGAGACGCGAGACCGCTACCTGGGTGTCTGAAATGGCTGAGACACGGCAACCGGACGCGCTGCTCGACGCGCTCGAACGGGAGGGCGTCGTGGTCGTCGACGCGGAGACGGACGCGGTCAGCACGACCGAGGCGTTCGAGGCCGACCGCGAGGTGTACTACGACACCTACGTGACGATGCCCGACGCGGAGTTCCACCAGTCGGTCGCCGAGGTGTTCGGCCTCGACTCCCCGGACGCAGCGGCCGAGCGCGTCGACGAGCTGGGCGTCACCCGCGAGGAGTTCGCCACGTTCCTGACGCTCCGGTCGAACGTCGAGGGGTCGTACTCCCTGCAGGAACTGACGACGATGGCCCAGATGGCGACCGAACTCGGCCCGGAGACGCCGGTTCCCGAGGGGGTCGAACACCTCGACGACGACAGCTACGAGGCGTTCGTCGACTCCCACCGGCGCTGCGTGGTCACCGTCTGGAAGCTGTTCTGTGACCCCTGCGAGGCGATGAAAGACCAGCTGGACGAGGTACTGGCTGCCTTCCCCGAAGGCACCCCGGTCGGCGGCGTCGCGGGCGAGCGCTCGCCCGAGTTCTGCCGCTCGGTCGGCGTCAACGCGGCCCCCGCGTTCGTGCTGTTCGACGACGGGGAACCGGTGGAGATCATCACTGGACGGACCGACCCGGCGGCGCTCGCCGAGCGGGTCGAAGAAGTGTACGGCTCCTGAGCCGATTCCGGCTCCGGCGCTCCCTCAGTTCTCGTCGCCGCTACAGACCAGCACCGGCCGGTCCGTCCCGAGAATCACGCTCTGGGTGACGCTGCCGAACAGCACCTTCCCGGTCGGCGTCCGTTTGCGCCCGGCGACCACGATCATCTCTGCGTCCTGTTCGTCGGCCAGCCGGAGGATGGCGTCCGCCGGCTCGCCGCTCGACTCTTCGAGCACCACCTCGATGCCGACCTCCTCGAGGATCTTCCTGGCGTGGCGAACGGACGCCACCTGGTCGACGGACGCTCCCTCGGGGTTGTCCTGGAAGTCGTGCAACAGCGTCACCCGAACCTCGCCGTGATCGAGTGGCATCTCGGTGATCGATTCCGCGATCGCACGCCCACGGTCCTCGCTCTTGTCGATGCCGGCAACGATTTCGTACATGCTCGCTCACTCGGTACGAGTGGCCACACCTTAGTTCTGGTCCGTATCTCGCCCCATCGAACGTGATAGATGTCGCTGCGAACACGTTCACCCCCGTTATTTTCGGGAAAATTGTCGCTCTGGAAACCAGTTGCGCCGCCTCAGTCGCCGAACGGACCCATCCCGCCGCCGCCCATGCCGCCCATGCCGCCGCCACCGCCGCCCTGTTGCATCTGCTTCATCATCCGCTCCATGTCGCCGTCGCCCATGCCCTGGAACTGCTTCAACATCTGGTCCATCTGCTTGTGCTGCTGGAGGAGTTCGCGCACGCGCTCCTCGGGTTTGCCCGAGCCGCGGCAGATCCGCTCGGTCCGGGACTGGCCGACGACGCGGGGGTTCTCCAGTTCCTCCTCGGTCATCGAGTCCATGATGACGTCGAAGTCGCGCATCCGCTCCTGGGTCACGTCCATCGCGTCGTCCGGGAGCTGATCCATGAGGCCGCCGCCCAGCCCGGGAATCATGTCCATCACCTGGTCGAGCGGCCCCATGTTGTTCATCGTCTCCATCTGCTTGCGCATGTCCTTGAGGGTGAACTGCCCCTCCAGCATGTCCTCGGGGTCCCAGTCCTCGTCGTCGCCCTCCTGGGTCTCCTCCATCGCGCGTTCGACGCGCTCGGTGAGCTGTTTGAGGTCGCCCATGCCGAGCAGTCGGGAGATGAACCCGGACGGCTCGAAGCGCTCGATGTCCTTGACGGTCTCCCCGGCCCCGAGGAAGGCGATGGTCGAGTCCGTCTCGTTGACGGCGGCGAGCGCCCCGCCACCTTTCGCCGTCCCGTCGAGTTTCGTGATGACGACGCCGTCGATGCCGATGGCCGCCTCGAAGTCCGCGGCCTGACTCTTCGCGCTCTGGCCCATCGCGGCGTCGAGCACCAGGAGGTTCCGGTCGGGCTGGACCTCCCGCTCGATGCGCTCGATCTGCTCGATGAGCTCCTCGTTCAGGCCGTCGCGGCCGGCCGTGTCGACGATGCGCACGTCGGCGCTCTCGGTCGCGGCGAGCCCCTCGCGAGCGATCTTCACCGGGTCGTCCTCGTCCGGGTCGCCGTAGAACTCCACCTCTGCGCGCTCGGCCATCTCCTTGGCCTGGTCGTACGCGCCGGGGCGGTCGGTGTCGGTCTGGATGATCGCGGGGCGGAGGCCTTTGGTCGAGAACCACCACGCCATCTTCGCGGCCGTCGTCGTCTTCCCCGACCCGTAGAGGCCGGCGAGCATGATCGTCTGTTCTTCCAGCGGAAGCTCGGTCGACTCGCCGACGAGGTCGACCAGTTCCTCGTAGACGATGCGCAGGACCCAGTCCCGCGGCGTCGTGCCGGCCGGCGGCTCCTCGTCGAGCGCGCGAGACTCGATGCTGTTCGAGAGGTCCTGGACGAGCCCCACGTCCACGTCGGCCTGCAGCAGCGACCGCTGGATCTCCTTGACGATGTCCGCGATGTCTTCCTCCGAGAGGCGGGACTTCCCCCGGAGGTCGTCGAGGGTCCCCCGGAGCGAGCTCCCGAGATCGTCGAGTACCATTGTTGGGGCGAGGTACGCGACCGCGCGGGTAAAGGCTTGCCGTCGCGTGCGCGACCGGGTCGCCCGCCAAATCTGCAGCCGACGAAAGGGTCAAGAGGGGGACCCGTCTGGACCCCAGTATGGGCGTGCTCGGGCAACTGGGGTTCATGGTCGCGTTTCTCGCCGCCGGCGTCGTCGCCGGCCACCTCGGGCTCCTGACCGAGCGTCGCACGGACGTGCTCACCACGCTCGTGTTCACCGTCGCCCTGCCGGCGCTGGTGTTCCGGTCCACGTACGGCCAGCCGCTTCGCGAGATCATCTCGCCGTCGCTGCTGGCCGGCTTCTGGGTCGTCATCGCCGTGACGATCGGCCTCGGCTGGCTCGTCCACCGCCGCCTCGATGCGGCCGAGCGCCGCAGCGTCTCGGTCGTCCAGTCGTACCACAGCAACATGGGCTTTCTCGGCCTCCCCCTCGTCGCGGAGACGATGGGCGGCGACGCCACGGCGGTCGCGAGCGTCCTCCTCGGCATCGGCTCGATCACGCACGTCCCGGTGACGGTGTTCCTGCTCGTCCGCATCAACGGGAGCGACGCCTCGCTCGTCGCCGAGTGCCGGAAGCTCCTCACGAACCCGGTGCTGGTCGCGCTCGCCGGGGGAATCGGCGCATCGGTCCTCGGCATTCCCGTCCCGGGGGCGTTCGTCGACGCGCTCGCTATCCCGGCCGAACTGGCGCTCCCGTTCGCGCTCCTGTGCATCGGGGCCTCGCTCGACACGGACCTGCCGGCCTCTCACGTGGAGAAGACCGCCAGCGTGGTCGCGCTCAAGGTGCTGTGGATGCCGGTGCTGGCGTGGCTGGTGTACTCCTCGCTCCCGGTCGGTTCCACCGCGCTCGGGACAGCCGTCGTGATGTTCGGCGCCCCGACCGCCGTCTCGACGTACGTGTACACCACCGAGATGGGCGGCGACGCGGCCTTCGCGTCGCTGAACGTCTTCACGTCGACGGTGGTCTCGATCGGCACCCTCTCGGTCCTCGTCTGGCTGTTCGCCTGACCGTGACCACGCTTTTGCCGGCCGCCGCCCCACCGGTGGTATGGCCTACCACCAGATCGACCCCGCCGAGTTGCCGGCGACGGACGACTACCCCTGCGACCGGCGCGGCATCTCCGACGCCGTCGAACTCCACGCGCTCCACGCCGCCACCTACGAGATGGCTCCCGGCGAGCAACTGCCCCGGACCTACCACTACCACGAGCGCCGCGAGGAACTGTTCTCCGTCGTCGACGGGACGCTCCACGTCGAGACGCCGGAGCGCGAGTACGAGGTGCCCGCGGGCGAGGTGTTCGTCGCCGAACCGGAGAGCCCGCATCGCGCGTACAACCCCGCGGACGCCGCGGCGTCGGTGACGGTCCTAGGCGTCGGCGCGCCGCCGACCGACATCGCGCTACCGTACGACCCCGACGAGTAGGGCGGGGCCTTCAGTCACGCTTTTGGGCCACCCCGTCGCAGGTGCGCCCATGACGAGCAAGCAAGCGGTTCAGCAGAAACTGGTCGACAGCGGCGTCACGGCGGTCCTGCGCGGGATTCCGGAGGAGAAGATGGTCGACGTGGCGACGGCCGTCCACGAGGGCGGCGTCACCGCACTGGAACTCACCGCCGACGCCAAGCGCTGTTCGGACATGATCGCGGCCGTCGACAAGGCGCTCGCCGACACCGACGCCGTCATCGGTGCCGGGACGGTCATGGACGCCGCCGCGGCGCGCAACGTCATCGAGGCCGGCGCGGAGTTCGTCCTCGCGCCGAACCTCAACGAGGACGTCATCGACGTGTGCAACCGCGAGGGCGTCGTCGTCATCCCCGGCGTCATGACGCCGACGGAGGCCGCCGACGCGATGGAGGCCGGCGCGGACATCCTGAAGATGTTCCCCGCGAAGACCGTCGGCCCGGGCCACATCGGCGCGATCCAGGGACCGCTCGGCGACGTGCCGATCATGCCGACCGGCGGCGTCTCCACCGACAACGTCGACGACTTCTTCGACGCAGGCGCGGTCGCCGTCGGCGCGGGCTCCGCGCTGGTCAACTACGAGGCCATCGAGAACGATGACATGGACGGCGTCCGCGAGCAGGCGGCGGAGTTCGTCGCCGCGGTCGAAGCCGCCCGAGAATAGCAACGCAACACGGCCCCGTCGGGGGCCGGGAGCGCTCCCGGCCCGACGGGTCGAACGGCGGTCGGTAGGGCTCCGGCGTTACTCTTCGGTCTCGGTCGCCGTCTCGTTGCCCGGCGTGGCCGTCTCGTTACCGAGCGCGGTTTCGTTACCGGGCGTGGCGGTTTCGTTACCCAGCGTCGTCTCGTTGCCGAGCGACGTCTCGTTGCCGGCCGTCCCGGTTTCGTTGCCGAGCGACGTCTCGTTACCGGCCGTCCCGGTTTCGTTGCCGAGCGACGTCTCGTTGCCAGACATCCCGGTCTCGGTCGTCGCACCGGTGTCGGTCTCGTTGGTCAGCTCCGTGTCGGTTTCAGTGGTCGCGTCCATCTCCGACTCGGTCTCGGTGGACTCGCCCATACCGGATTCGGTCTCGGTGGTCTCGCCCATGCCCGATTCGGTCTCATCCATGCCCGATTCGGTTCCCGTCCCCGGGCCCTCGGCACCGCCGCCCTCGGTCGGGGTCCCGCTACTGCCGCTGTCGCTACAGCCGGCGAGGGCGACGAGCGCCCCGCCCGCGAGTTTGATGACGTTCCGTCGTGTACTGCTCTGGCTTCCCATAGCGTTTCCCCGAACGTCACCGGGGGAGTTTATGAATGACCTGCTAAGGATGGACCGAGCGGACCACGTTTCGCCGTCGCTCCCGCTGAACGGTCTCCGAGCGCACGAGCCGCCTCTGTCTCAGCCGAATATCTGCGGATAGAGGCGGTCTACGTCAGGTTTGTGTGCTCACCGCGGCACGACGGGACGACTTCTGTCCGGTCCCGGCCGAGTCCGCGGGTCCCTGCCACGGCGGCTGTGAGTAAATCCGCGGTTCACTCGCGAAACGCTGGATTATCGCGCCGCCAGGTCGGATAAATCCGCTCGTCCCGAGCGCGTCCGATCGTCGCGTCTCCGCTCGAAGTCGGGAGGACGCTCGCGAAATCGGGACCGACTGGTAATCCCACACACCGCTATTGTGCCGAACGCTCTCATGGGGAGTCGAAGAGTCGGACACCCCGCGACGGGAACGCCGTCACAGGGTCGGCTTACGACCGCGGTCCCGAGCGTCTGACGGTCAAAATCCGTTCGAGCGACGGGCGAATCCGGCCTTAACAACGGGATAATCCGGTGTGAACCGCGATACGGCCCTGATCTGTCAGCCCCTGTCTCAGTGATCGCTCTCGTGGGGGGCACGCGTCGTTCCGTAGTTCTCGGCGTGGTCCGCGTAGTCGATGAACCGCGGTGCGTCGGGGTCGAAGGGTCGCTGCAGCGAGTCGAAGGCCTTCTTCTTGTCCCAGCCCTGGAGCTTTCCGATCGCCGAGCGGTCTTCGAGATCGTGGTAGTCGAGGTCCGGTTCCGTCAGTTCCCACGCACGCAGTCCTCGCTCGGTGCGGACGATGACCGAGGAGTACTCGTCGCTGGAGCCGACCGACCCGACAGTGAGGTCTGCGCAGTAGCCGGTGAAGTCGGCGCACTCGTCACACCCCTTGAGCGCGGCGTCGTGGAACGCCTCGACGTCCTCCTCCAGCAGCATCTCGCCGTCTTCGCCGTAGACCATCAGCTTCCCGTGGAGCACGTCCATCTTGCCGATGTCGGACCGGTCGATGCCGCGCTCTTCCTCGATGAGTTCGCCGACGAGCGAGTAGTAGTTGAAGTTCTTCGTGCACATCAGCGCGATGGTGTAGTCGACCGCGCGGACGCCGTCCTCCTGGGCGGCGTAGTCCCAGTCGAAGTCCTGCAGGGCGCGGATTCCTTCGATCTCGCAGGGCGTGCCCACGAGCGCGAGCGAGGCATCGGCGAGGGGAACGTCGAGCTTGTGCGCCCACCGTTCGAGGTCCAGGTTCCCGAGCGCGAGCGTCTGGTTGTAGAAGCTGCCGGCGTTCTCGATGCACTCCGCCGGGGTGGTGGCGAGGAACGATTCGGCCTTCCACTCGGCGTCGTCGCTCTCGGTCGCGATGAGTGCGCCGTCGATTTCCCCGGCTTCGAGCAGGTGACACAGGACCGAGGTCACGAGACCGCCGTCCTGAGCGTTCTCGCGCCAGTCGTCCTCGACTTTCGCGGAGAACTCCGTGATGGGGTCGCCCGCGCCCGAGACGTTGTCGTCGCCGCCGGTGATCTTCCACTGCCGTTCGTACCGGAGGCCGCCGCGCGGGCACACGTCCCAGCACAGCGAACAGCCCGTACACATCTTCACGAGTTCCGGCAGGTCGTCCTCGCCGACGCCGATGGAGTCGCTCGGGCAGGCCGCGACGCAGGTCCCACACTGGATGCAGCGGTCGGCCTGTATCACCGCTTCGTCCAGTTCCATGAACCACGTCTTCCCGTCGGGCTCCTCGATGTCGCTCATCTCCGCGCGGATGCCGTAACCGGGCGTGTCGAGGTCGACGCCCTCGGGCACGCCGACGCGCTCGTCCGGCGGCCCGCTCTCCACGTCCTGACTGGTCCCCGACGCGGGCTCGGTGAACTGGATCGGCTTGAGCGTCCCGTCCGGCTCGACGTTGGCCGCGCCGGTGCCGCCGTCCGGTCGAGCGCGCCGCTCGCCGTCTCGCCCGCTCTCGCCACCGCCACAGCCACACGAGTCCCCACAGCCGCAACCGTCGGTCCCGTCGTCCGGGACACCGGGCATCGGTTCGCCGCCGTCGGTCACCAGTCGAAGGTCGCCGCGGCCCGGAGTAGCACCGGTTCGCTCGTCGTCCACCAGTTCGGGCGCGGCGTCGGCCGGCGCGACCTGCCGCCGGTAGCGCCGGTCAGTCATCTTCGGCCACCTCCCCGCGACCGCCGCCGTCGCCGTGCGCGATCCCGCTGGACACGTCGGCGTCGGCGCGCCGCATGACCGCGCGGAGGCGGTCGTTGCCGACGCGGCGACACCACTCGTAGAAGCGCTCGCCGTCGTCTCGTTCGTCGGCGAAGGCGTCGAACAGTTCCTCCAGTGCCGGGACGACGGCGTCGGCCGGGACGGCGTGTTCGACCCAGTCGAGGAACTCGTTGTCCGCCCCGAGGCTCCCGCCCAGACCGAAGTCCATCCCCTCGACGATCGCGTCCCCCTCCTCGTTGGTGGTCCGTTCGGGGTCGGCCACCTGCACGGTCTCGCCCCGGAAGCCGATGTCGGCGATCTGCGGCTGGGCACAGGAGGCCGAACAGCCGGACATGTGCATCCGCACCACGTCGATCTCCTCGGGCACGTCGACGCGGCGGTCGAGCGCCTTCGCCCACCGTCGGACGCGCTTCTTGGTCTCGATGATGCCGTAGTTGCAGAACTCGGAGCCGGTACAGCCGACCGCGCCGCGCGAGAACGGGCCGGGGTCCGGCCGGTAGGTCCGGGCGAACGGCTCGTTCAGCAGGTCGCCGAGGCTCGCGTCGGGAATGTGCGTGACGAGGAAGTTCTGGTCGGTCGCGAGCCGAATCGAGGCGTCGTCGGTCCCGTACTCCCGTGCGGCCCGCGCCGCGCGGGCGAACTCTTCACCGCCCATCCGTCCGGCGATGACGTTGAAACCGACGTAGCTGAGGGTTGAATCGCGCTGGTCGTGGACGCCGACGTGGTCGCCGCGATAGCCCACCGTGCGGTCGGTCCCCCGCGTCGGGAGATCGACGACACAGCGGTCCCGGACCGCTTCCTCGAACCGCTCGGGACCCAGTTGCTGGACGAGGTAGCGCATCCGGCAGACGCCGCGGTTGGTTCGGTCGCCCAGTTCCTTGAACGTCTGGGCGACGGCGCGGCAGAATTCCACGGCGTCCTCCGGCGGGACGAACACGTCGAGGTCCGAGGCCATCCGCGGGCCGTCCGAGAGGCCGCCGCCCACGCGGACGTGGAAGCCGTAGTACCCCTCGCCGTCGACCTCGCGGCTGGCCGGTGTCAGTCCCACGTCGTTGATCTGGGACTGCGCGCAGTCGTGGCGACAGCCGGTGACGGTCAGCTTGAACTTCCGCGGGAGGTTCGCGTACTCGCGGTTCTCCGTGAAAAAGTCCGAGACCGCGTCGACCACGGGCTGGGCGTCGAAGCACTCGTGGTCGTCCAGCCCGGCGGCGGGACAGCCGAGCACATTCCGCGCCGAGTCGCCGCAGCCTTGGACCGTCGTCAGGCCGACCTCATCGTAGCGGTCCCAGATCTCCGGTACGTCCTCGATCTCGATCCAGTGCATCTGGACGTCCTGCCGGGTCGTGATGTCGAGGAAGGCGTCGCCCCAGACCGCGTTCTGGTCCTCGCCGCCGAACTCGGCGGGCGCGGTGGCGTACTCGTCGGCGACCTCGCCGATGACTTCGGCCTGCGCCGGCGTGAGGGAACCGCCCGGAACCTTCGTCCGCAACATGAAGTACCCGTCCTGCCGCCCGTGGGCGTACAGCCCGGCCCACTTCAGGCGCTCCCACTCGCCGTCGCCCGCGCGGGCCTCGATCTCCTCGAAACTCAACTCCTCGCTCGCGTATCGCTCGACGTCGTCGACGACGTCGAGCGGGTGCTTCTCCTGTTTCCAGCGTTCGACTGTGTTCATTGACCACACACCTCAATACTGTGTGAATCGATGATGGACGACTGTCCCCTTCAACGCGCCTCTGCCGGAGAATACGTCCACACCTCCCTCGATGCGGCAATACTGTCCGGGTCGATGGCGTCGGCACTCGTCGGACCGCTGAGGTGTCGCACGGTTGCGAGGCTCGCGGGCGTCGATCGACGCCGACGTTACCAGAAAGAATTACCGAGAGGTCGGTGGCTCACTCGCCGATCAGGCTGTCGACGATCTCCTCGGGATCGAACTGGTCGAGGTCGTCGTAGCCCTGTCCGGTGCCGAGAAAGAGGATCGGCTTTCCGGTGACGTGCGCGACGGAGATGGCCGCGCCGCCCTGCGGGTCGGCGTCGGCCTTCGTCAGGATTGCACCGTCGACCGCGGCGGCGTCGTCGAACTCGCGCGCCCGATTGACGGCGTCTTGGCCGGCGACCGCCTCGTCCACGAACAGCGTCATGTCCGGATCGATGTTGCGGTCGATCTTCTCCAGTTGGGCCATCAGGTCGTCCGAGGTGTGGAGTCTGCCGGCCGTGTCGCCGAGCACCACGTCGATGTCGTTGGCCTTGGCGTACTCGACGGCGTCGTAGATGACGGCCGTCGGGTCCGAGCCCTGTTCGTGGGTGATGATCTTCTTGTCGAGGTTCTGGGCGTGCTTCTCCAGTTGCTCGTTCGCGCCGGCGCGGTAGGTGTCGCCGTTGGCGAGCACCGTCGAGAGCCCCCGATCCTCGAAGTACTTCGCGAGTTTCGCGATGGTCGTCGTCTTCCCGACGCCGTTGACGCCGGTGAAGACGATGGTGACGGGCTTGTCGGCCGCCCGCACGCGCTCGTCGAAGTCGAACTGCCCGACGCTGATGACCTCGTACAGCGACTCGCGCAGTGCGTCGCGGACGAGGTTACCCGTGCTGGAGAGGCGACGGCGGGTCTGACCGGTGAGGTTCTCCTTGACGCCCGCCAGAATCTCGTTGGCGACGCTCATCTCCACGTCGCTCGAGAGCAGGGCCAGTTCGAGGTCGTCGAGGTGGCTCTGGAGGTCCTCCTCGTCGATGACCGTCTTCCCGGTGGCCATGATCTTGGCCTTCGCGGCGAGTCCGCGGCCGTCGTCATCGTCGTCGGACTCCTCGCCCGCTGCCTCGGTCGCCGGTTCGGCGGGCTCGCTCTCCGGTGCCGCCGCTTCCGACGTCGCTTCGCTGGTCTCGACGGTCGCGGGGCCGTCGGGCGCTGGCTCCGCGTCGGCGTCCGCCTCGACATCGGTGTCCGCCTCGGGTTCCGCTTCCGCCCCGACTTCGGGTTCCGCGTCGAGCGTCTCCTCGGGTTCCGGTTCCGCCTCGACTTCGGCGTCCGCTTCGGTCTCCTCTTCGGCGTCGAGCGCCTCGTCGTCGACTTCCTCCTCGACGTCGCTCGTGAACCCGCTGAGTTTGTCCTTCAGTCCGTCGAACATGCGGCCTTACTCGTCGTCCTGCTCTTGTTGCTGCTGCATCATCTGCTGCATCTGCTGCTGTTGCATCTGCTGGGCCTGCTGTTCGAGCTCCTCCATCTCGGTCTCGACTTCGGCCTTCTCCTCCTGGAGCTCGCCGATGTGGTCGTCGAGCGTCTCCTGTTTCGTCCCCAGCGTGTCGATGGCTCCGTCCTGCTCGCGCTCGGCGGAGTAGCCGCCGCCCAGCGAGACGACGACCTCGTCGATGTCGTCGATAGTGGCGCGGACGTAGGCGTCGCCGCCGACCGGGACCTGCACCGTCGACCCGGACTCGAGGACCTCGATGGCCTCGATGGCCTCGTCGATGTCGGACTTCTTCTCGCGCAGGCGCTCGATCTCCTCGTCGATGGCGTCGATCTCCTGCTCCATCTGCTCGATCTCCTGTGCGACCTGCTGCATCTGACCGCCGCCGCCGCCACCGCCACCGCCGCCCATCATGCTGCCACCTCGTCGATGGTGATCTGCGTGCGCTTGAGGTTGTGCTGGGAGCCGAAGTCGGCGTAGACGCGCTCCGTCGCGACGTTCTCGTTGGGCGCGTCGACCTCCTTTTCGAACTCCTGCGGGCCGTCTCGGGCCGGGAAACTACCGCGAACAGTGTACGTGCTCATACACGCAGGTGCGGGCAGGGCAGGGAAGTATCTTCCCCTTCCGCCCGTGTGCGGTCGTGCTCTCGGCGTGCGAGCCCGAGGCCCGCGACGCGGCCGCACGGCGGCGTGACCGCCGCGAGGTAGGCCCTCACTCCGGTGCGTCCGGTGCGTACACCATGTCGCCGCCGCACTCCGGGCAGGACGGACGGAGCACGTCGGTCGAGTAGTCGCACTTCCGGCAGACGAGTCGTGTCGGGTCGTCGACGGCTGGGGTTCGCTGAACCATGTGTGTCAATTAGTCCGGTGACATATTATCTCTTGTCACGAATTGTCATGGACTATGTGCCAGCGGTCCCTAGCCGACGCTATGAGTCGGACGACCTATCAGTGTCAATGCGGTGCGACGCTGCGGTTCAGGCAGGACCTGACGCCGGAGCGCGGCGGCACGAGCCGCTCGTGGACCTGCGGAGACTGCGGGCTTCCCGTTCCGGGCGTCGTCGCGGAGAAACTCAGCCACCAGCACCCGTCCTGACGAGACGGAAAACGGATAGAAAACCGGCCCGAACGGACCGTTCGCGGCGTCAGTCGATGTAGCCGAGCGCCGCGTCGATGCGGCCCAGTTCGGGGCCGGAGGTCTCGGAGCCACAGACGTAGCCGTAGTCGTTGGCGACCAGCCCGGAGCCGACGAGCGGGCCGCCGTAGTTGATCGTCCCGATGTCGGCGGGCACGTCGAGGACGTCCTCGAGCGCGTCGAGTTCGCCGTCGGTCGCCTTCGGGTGGCAGAGCACCCCGTTGTTGGTGGCGACGGCGGCGGTCCCGACGGTGTTGACGCCGGCGATGACGCCGCGCTCGACGGGCACGTCGAGGCCGTCGCGGACCGCCTGTACGGCCTCGCGCGAGAGGTCGGGATGGACGTACGCGCCGTGGTCGTTACAGCAGACGACGTTGCCCGCGGCGTTGATCCGGCCGGGCAGTCGCGTCACCGGGAGGTCGACGACCTCCTGAATCCGTTCGATTTCCGTCTCGCGGACGCGTTCGGTGACGACGAGTCCGTTCGCGTTACCGACGGCCAGCGCGCCGACGGTGCCGGACTGACCGATCGTCGTCGGGACGGCCGGCACGTCCAGTTCCTCGTTCAGATCCTCGACGAGCGATTCGTCTAAATCGGGGCGAACCAGCACGCAGTCGTCGGTCGCACGGGCGAACACGCCCACGTACGACGACCCGGAGAATGCCGCGCGGAGCAACGTTACTCGGCGGTCTCTGCTTCGACGACGGCTTCGCCCTCTTCTTCGAAGCGGGCGGCGCGGACGCGAATCTTACTCGGGGTCTTGGCGCGGCCGCGGGCCCAGGCCGCCTCGTTGATCGAGGGGTCCAGACGGACGGCGCTCTCGTCGACCGAGAAGTGCTTGGCGAGGTGCTCGCGGATGAGGACCATCGCCTTGTCGGCGCGCTTGTGGTTCGGTTCTGCCCGTGCGTCGCGGAGCGGGACGGTCACGACGCGCTCCTCGAAGTCACTGGCGCTCATTATTCGTCAGTGTCGTTGCGCCGCCAGTGGCGTCGCTTGTGGTTTCGCTGCACGTCGCGGTCGGTCTTGAGCATGACCCAGGCCGGGACGCGACTGTTCTGGTTCTCCAGCTTGGCCAGTCGCTTCTTCTTGGCCTTCGACTTCTTACTCATGGTGTGCTGCCTCTTCCGCGCCGCGGCTTAAATTCCTTCCTTTTTGCACCCGCGCCGTCCCCGTTATCAGCGGCCATAACTGCGGACGTAGAACTAAGTGCAGTCATTTCCCTGATTCTCGGTAGATGAATCGCCGGACGTTCCTCCGCACGGTCGGAACAGGCGCCACAGCAGCGAGCTCGGGCTGTCTGGGAGGCGGCGGTAACGTCGTCGTGAGCGTCAAGCAGGACGTCACTATCGACCCGCAGAGCGCCTGGGTGAAAGAGGAGATCCCCGACGTGTCCGACCCCGGCGGAGAGATCCAGTACATCGTCAAGGCGGACGTTCCGTTCAGCGTGTACTTCTTCACCGATCAGACCACCTTCGAGCGCTACGACGCCTACATCAAGGGCCGGGAGCCGGAGAAGACCCCGCGGGGGAACCCGGAGTTCAGTCAGACGGCGGTGCGACCGGAGGGCTCCGACATCTACGAGGCGTCGACCGCCAACGGGGGCGCGCGCGAACCGCTGGACGAGCCCGGACCGTACTTCTTCGCCGTCGACCACTCGAACTACCGCATGGAGACGCGCGTTGAGGAGTTCGACGACCCGCTGACCGCCTTCGTCGACCTGACTATCATCGAGAAGCGCCTCCCGATCTAGACGAACGCGAGCGGGACCATCGCCAGCACGCCGACCGCGATGCCAGTCGTCAGTTCGCGCTTGCCGCCGCCGGGCAGGCCGGACCCGTATTCGAGCGCCTCGGGGACGAACTCTGTGAGCACGAGGTACACCATCGCGCCGGCGGCGAAGCCGAAGCCGAAGGGGAGGAATGCCTTCGCAAGCGTGACGAAGTAGTAGGCGATGACGGCCCCGAGCGGTTGCGGGAGCGAGGAGAACACCGCCCACCACACCATCTTCCACTCGCTGACGCCGAGCGAGCGGAGCGGAATCGCGATGGCGGTGCCCTCCGGAATGTTGTGGATGGCGATGGCGACAGTCATGAACACCGCGAGCAGCGGCACGGAGAGACCGGCGACGGCCATCATGCTCCCCGGCATGGTCGACTCCAGCCCCAGTTCGGCGAACGAGACGCCGACTGCGACCCCCTCCGGGAAGCTGTGAACCGTCAGGATACCCAGTATCAACAGGAGCTTCTTGAAGTCGGCCCGCTCGAACTCCTTCGGCGAGTGATCGAAGTCCTCCAGCGCCCGGTGGGCGACCACGACGAGTCCGACGCCGGCGAGGACGCCAGGGACGAGCAGTATCGGCGACCCGTAGGCGAGCCCCTCGCGGACGAGGCCGAACAGCGACGCGGCGACCATGATCCCGGACGCCAGTCCCCACAGGAGGACGTTCCACCGGTCCGAGAACTCTTCGACGAGAAAGAACGGCACCGCACCGAGCCCGGTAGCCAGCGCCGTCAGCAGCCCGGCCACGAACACGAACGCGACGTTCTCGAAGGCGACCATGCCGGTGCTACGCCCCTCGCGGGGTTAAGAATTATCACGAAGTTGATTGTTTTCGGCGGACCTAAACGGGTCGCGGAACCGACGTAATATCCCTTATACAATATCCTCGGACAATATGCACTAGTGGACAACATTTATCCAGGTATTGTCTCAAGTATAGTGCATGTCAAAAGCAAAGCAGCCAAATAACGCAAACTCCTACGTTATCGAGGCGAACGGTGCTGAGGATGTGAAGTTCTCGCTTCGGGCGATGAGCAGCGGGAACCGATACGACGTGGTGGACTACGCCGACCCGATCCTGGCGGAAAAGTTACAGGCTCGTGAACCCGGAAACTCCGTCCGGGTCGAACTCGCGCCGGTCGACGAGGCGGCGAACCGCTGGGCGGTTACGCGCCACCTCCCCGGCGCGTCGCCCCGGATCGGCCTCGGCCGCTGAGACGGGCTGCCGGCCCGTAGTTCGGCCACAGCGCCTCGGACCCACCTCACAGTGACACCGACTTCAGCGTCCGGTACGTCGGTCCGTCGCTCCCGAGGACGCTCTCTTTCAGGCGAATCTCGTCCACCGTCAGGCGACCCACGTCCGGGTCGTCGGTCTCGACCGCGCGCTGGACCGTCTCTTTCCCGCCGGCGTGGTCCATCCGCGCGACGGTCGCGTGCGGCGTGAAGTCGCGGTCTTCCGGGTCGAATCCCACGTCGACCGTGCGCTCTTCGACCGCCTCGTGGAGCGCGGTCAGTTCGGCGTCGCCCGCCCCGCCGCGGACGCCGACCCAGACGACGCTGATGTAGTCGAGCGACGGGAACACGCCCAGCCCGCCGACTCTCGCCTCGAACGGCTCGACGCCGCTGTCCGCGACGGCGGTATCGAGCGCGTCGACGAGATCGTCGACGCGGTCCACGTCGGTGTCTCCCAGAAACTTCAGCGTGACGTGGGCCTGCTCCGGGTCGGTCAGCCGGAGGCCCGACACGCCCTCGAAGCGCTCCTGGACGGCGGCGACGGCGTCGCTCAGTCCGTCGAGGTCGACGCTGACGAACAGGCGCTTGCTCACGTCTCGACGTTCCGCCGGCGGGTGCAAGAACCCACCGACGCGCGGTGCTCGTTTCGACTCGGGACGTAGCCCTTAACCGGGTCGGCCGCCAATCCGGGCGTATGACTGACCACGACCCCGACGACCACGCGTTCTCCGAGGGCCAGGGGTTCGACGACCCCTACGAGGGCTTCGACCTCGAACCCCCGGAGTTCGAGGTCGACCCCGACAAGGTCGACCCCGTCGACTCGCGTGTCGTCACCGACATGCTGGACCGGCGGAACATCCCGTCGGACGCCGTCGACCCCACGCAGTTGCTCGACGTGGGCCTGGAGTACATGCACATCAACCGCCACGAACAGGCCGCCGAGACGTTCGAGCGCGTCGCCCAGTACACCGAGGACGACCGCATCGAACAGGAGGCCTGGACGAACAAGGGCGCGGCCCACGCCGAACTCGAAGAGTGGGACGCCGCCATCGGCGCGTACCGGGAGGCGCTCGACTTCGACGAGGAGAGCGAGGCGCAACGCGCCTCGGAAGACGTGAGCGGTGCAACCGCGAACAGCGACCACGCCGCCACCGCCGAGACGAACCTCGCGTACGCGCTCTGGGAGTCCGGCCGCTCCGAGCAGGCGCTCGAACACGCCGAGCGCGCCGTCGAGATCGACCCGCGGTTCGCCGAAGCCTGGTACAACCGCGGCTTCTTCCTGCTCGAACGCGGCCTGTCCGAGGACGCGCTCGAAGCGTTCGACAACGCCATCCGACTCGGTTTCCGCAACGCCGACGTGCTGGAGGAGAAGGCCCGCGCGCTCGAGGAGGAGGGCGAGTACGACCGCGCCGAGGAACTGGCCGAGGAAGTCGACGAGATGCGCGAGCAGGCCGAACAGCAGCTGCTGGAATGATACTCAACGAGCGCGACACCGACGAGGGGCTGCTCGTCTCCGTCTGCGACCCGGACATCGTGGGCGAGACGTTCGAGGACGGTCCCGTCTCGCTGACCGTCGACGAGGAGTTCTACGGCGGCGAGTCCGCCTCCGAGGACGAGATCATCGACAGCCTCGCGCGCTGCTCGGTCGCGAACATCGTCGGCGACGACGCGGTCGGCGTCGCCGTCGAACACGGCTTCGTCGACGAGGAGAACGTCCTCGACGTCGGCGAGACGCGCCACGCGCAGCTGCTCTGGCTGTAGCCACGCCCGCCGCGACGCCGACCCTTTTACCCGGCCGCCCGGAACGGTCCGTATGTACTCAAGAGACCACGCCGTCGTCTCCGCCGTCGTCGGGGCCGGTGGCGTCGTCGGCCTCTCGCTGCCGCTCCCCTGGTGGGCGGCGCTGGCCTACGCGGTGGTGGTCGGCGTCGCAATCGACATCGACCACTTCCTGGTAGCCCGGCTGGAGACCGGCGACTGGGCCGCCCTCCGTCGGTGTCTCCGGAACCCGCGCCTCGTCGTCGTCGGACAGGACGAGATCTTCGATCCGTTCGACCTCTGGCCGCTCCAGCGCCTCCTGAGCCACCACGCCCTCGGGGGCCTCGGGGTCGGTGCCCTCTGGCTCGTCTCCGAACCGCTCGCGCTGTTCACCGCCGTCGTCCTGTACGCCCACGTCCTCGCCGACCTCGTCTGGGACAACTACCGGCTCGAGACCTACCGCGAACAGCACGCGAGGGCGGCCGAGCGGGCGTCGGAGTGACCGCTGACCGGACCGCCGCTGCGACCGAGTCTAGGCGAACCGAAGGAATGTTGCCCGTCGAGTCCCTGTTAGTCGGTAATGGGACACTCCGAATCCGAAGCGCTCGACGTCGAGCGAATCCGCGAGGACTTCCCCATCCTCCAGCGGGAGTTCGACGGCGAGCAGGTGGTGTACCTCGACAACGCGGCCACCACGCAGACGCCCGAGCCGGTGGTCGAGACCATCGCCGACTACTACCGGACGACCAACGCCAACGTCCACCGCGGCCTCCACCAGCTCAGCCAGGAGGCCAGCATCGCCTACGAGGACGCCCACGACCGCGTCGCGGAGTTCATCGGGGCCTCCGGCGAGCGCGAGGAGATCGTCTTCACGAAGAACACCACCGAGAGCGAGAACCTCGTCGCCTACGCCTGGGGCCTGAACGAACTCGGCCCCGAGGACGAGGTGGTCCTCACCGAGATGGAACACCACGCCTCGCTCGTGACGTGGCAACAGATCGCAAAGAAGACCGGCGCGACCTGTCGGTACATCCGCGTCGAGGAGGACGGCACGCTCGACATGGACCACGCTCGGGAGATCATCACCGACGACACGGCGATGCTCAGCGTCGTCCACGTCTCGAACACGCTCGGGACCGTCAACCCCGTCGCCGAACTGGCCGACATCGCCCACGACCACGACGCCTACATCTTCGTCGACGGCGCGCAGTCGGTCCCGAACCGCCCCGTCGACGTGGAGGCCATCGACGCCGACTTCCTCGCCTTTTCGGGGCACAAGATGGCCGGACCGACCGGCATCGGCGTCCTCTACGGCAAGAAGCACCTCTTGGAGGAGATGGAGCCGTACCTCTACGGCGGGATGATGATCAACAAGGTCACGTTCGAGGACTCGAAGTGGAACGACCTCCCCTGGAAGTTCGAGGCGGGGACGCCGGTCATCTGTCAGGGCATCGCGCTCGCCGAGGCCTGTGACTACCTCGACGACATCGGGATGGAGAACATCCGCCGCCACGAGAACGAACTCGCCCAGTACACGCTGGAGCGCCTCGACGACGAGGGCGACGTGACGGCGCTCGGCCCGCCGGCCGGCGTCGAGCGCGGCGGCCTCGTCTCGTTCAACCTCGATTCGGTCCACGCCCACGACCTCTCCTCGATCCTCAACGACTCCGCCGTCGCCATCCGCGCCGGCGACCACTGCACCCAGCCGCTCCACGACAAGCTCGGCGTCCCGGCCTCCGCGCGCGCTTCCTTCTACGTTTACAACACGCGGGAGGAGGTCGACAAGCTGATCGAGGCTATCGACGACGCGCGTCAGCTGTTCGCCTGATCGTTCGTTTCGGGACCGACTGAAGTGCGCTTTCTCGGTGAAAACGTGGCCTCACGATACGCGCGAGGAGGTCGACAAGCTGATCGATGCCACCGACGACGTACTGCACGAACGCAGTGAGTACAGTGCCAGCGAGACGTCGTCTCGCCCGGCGCGTCAGCTGTTCGCGTAGGCGCGTCAGCGGTTCGAAAAAGCGGTTTCGGCGCGCGAAACGAGTGAGGCGAAAACGGAGCGTGCGGTGTTACTCGAGGTCGAAGCGGTCGAGCGTCATCACTTTGTGCCACGTGTCCACGAAGTCCTGGACGAACTGCTCCTCGCCGTCGTCGGCGGCGTAGACTTCGGCGATGGACCGAAGTCGGGCCTTCGAGCCGAAGATGAGGTCGACGCGGGAGCCCCGCCACTCGACCTCGCCGGTCTCGCGGTCGCGCAGTTCGAAGACGTCGTCTGAGTCCTCGGGCTTCTCCCACTCGTAGCTCATGTCGAGCAGCGTCTCGAAGAAGTCGTTGGTCAGCGTCCCCGGCTGGTCGGTGAAGACGCCGAGGTCAGAGCCCTGGTAGTTCGCGTCCAGCGCCCGCATGCCGCCGACCAGAACCGTCATCTCGGCCGCCGAGAGGTTCAGCAGGTCGGCCTTGTCCACGAGCAGTTCCTCTGCGGAGGAGTCGTGGTCGTCGCCGATGTAGTTGCGGAACCCGTCGGCGTCGGGCTTGAGCGCCTCGAAGGACTCCACGTCGGTCTGCTCCTGCGTGGCGTCGGTGCGGCCGGGCTCGAACGGGACCTCGACGTCGTAGCCGGCGTCCGCCGCGGCCGTCTCGACGGCCGCGTTCCCGCCGAGCACGACGAGGTCGGCCAGCGAGACTTTCGTCTCGTCCGGCTGGGAGTCGTTGAACGCCGCCTGGATCCCCTCGAGGGTCTCCAGGACCGTTTCGAGTTCGGCCGGCTCGTTGACTTCCCAGCTCCGCTGGGGTTCGAGGCGGATGCGGCCGCCGTTCGGACCGCCGCGCTTGTCGCTGTCGCGGTACGTCGACGCCGCCGCCCAGGCGGTCTTGACCAGCTGCTGGACGGTCAGGTCCGAGTCGCGGATCTCCGCTTTGAGCTCGGCGGCCTCCTCGTCGCCGATCAGGTCGTAGTCCGCGTCCGGGATCGGGTCCTGCCAGAGCATCACCTCGTCGGGGACCTCCGGACCGAGGAACCGCTCGGGCGGGCCCATGTCGCGGTGGATCAGCTTGTACCACGCTCGCGCGAACGCCTCCCGGAACTCGGCGGGGTCCTCCTGGAAGCGTTCGAGGACCGCCCGGAAGTCCGAGTCGTGCTTGAGGGCGATGTCCGTGGTCAGCATCATCGGGGTGACCGAGTCCGGTGCGCCCTCGACGTCGGGAACGCTGTTTTCCAGTTCGTCGCCGACCGGTTCCCACTGCCACGCACCGCCGGGGCCTTTGACCGACGTCCAATCGTGCTCCAGCAGGTTGTCGACGTAGCCCATGTCCCACTGGGTCGGTGCCTGGGTCCACGGCCCTTCGATGCCGCTGGTGATGGTGTCCGGGCCCTTGCCCTCGCCGAACTCGTTGTCCCAGCCGAGGCCCTGTTCCTCGATCGGCGCGGCCTCGGGCTCGGGACCAAGGTTGTCGCCGGAGTCGGCCCCGTGGACCTTCCCGAACGTGTGCCCGCCGGCGATGAGGGCGACCGTCTCCGCGTCCTCCATCGCCATCCGGCTGAACGCCTGCCGGATGTTCTTCGCCGACCCCTCGACGTCGGGTTCACCGTTTGGACCCTCCGGGTTCACGTAGATGAGCCCCATCACGGTGTTACCGAGGGGCTCCTTGAGGTCGCCCTCCTCGTCGAAGCGCTCCGGGGACATCGTCTCCCACTCGTCTTCGGGGCCCCAGTCGACGGCGTCGTCGCCCTTGAAGTCGTCTTCGCGGCCGCCGGCGAAGCCGAACGTCTCGAAGCCCATCGACTCCAGCGCGACGTTGCCGGCCAGGACGATCAGGTCGGCCCACGAGAGCTGTCGACCGTACTTCTGCTTGATCGGTTCGAGCAGTCGGCGGGCCCGGTCGAGGTTGACGTTGTCGGGCCAGCTGTTGAGCGGCGGGAAGCGCTGTCGACCGCCGGCGGCGCCGCCGCGTCCGTCGATGGTCCGGTACGTCCCGGCACTGTGCCACGCCATCCGGATGAACAGCGGACCGTAGTGACCGTAGTCGGCCGGCCACCAGTCCTGCGAGGAGGTCATCACCTCTCTGAGGTCTTCCTTGACCGCTTCGAAGTCGAGCTTCTGGAACTCCTCGGCGTAGTCGTAGTCCTCGTCGTACGGACTGATGTCCTGCGTGTTCTGATCGAGTATGTCGAGGTTCAACTGGTTCGGCCACCAGTCTTGATTTGTTCGGTTCATCACGAGGCTATTGTTCCTTTCCCCTGTTAAAATTGTCTAACTCCGAAAGGGATTGTTGGTAACAGCAAAACCATTCTTTTTCGTTTGTCAAGCTTTCTCAGCACAATTGATACTGTCGTCTCCGCTTTCGATACGGGCCGCGTCGCCGAGTGGCGGACCGTGACCGTCCAGAATATCCCCTCAGAACGGTTCTTTGGTATCTCTCGCCACGCGCAACTCGGGAGGACCCTCGCGTTCGCGGAGACGCCACTGGCCGCAGGACGAAGCGGAGAGGAAGCCTTTTCCGGCCGACAGCCGTATCCGGTAACACCAATGGGTATCGGTGGCTCAGACATGTACCGGCAGCAGATCCTCGATCACTACAAGAACCCGCGCAACTACGGGGAGATCGAGGAGCCGACGTTCACGCACGTGGGCGAGAACCCGATGTGCGGCGACGAGATCCGGATGGACGTCGTCCTCGACGACGACGAGGAGACGATCGAACGCGTGGCGTTCCGGGGCGACGGCTGTGCGATCTCGCAGGCCTCCGCCTCGATGCTCTCGGAGAAGCTCGCCGGGATGACCGTCGAGGAACTGGACGCCATGGACCGCGACGACGTGACGGAGATGCTCGGCGTCGACATCTCGCCGATGCGCGTCAAGTGCGCCGTCCTCGCCGAGAAGGTCGCCCAGGACGGGGCCGACATCTACTTCGGCGAGAAGGACCTCGACCGGACGTCGACCGAGGACTGAGCGCCGTCTCGTTTTCGCGCGACCGACCGGCGAGCCGGGGGTCCCGCGTCATGCTTGGGAGCTGATACCGCAGGCTGTCGTGTGGGCCGGTTCAGACCCCTGACGGCTCCGGGCAGGGAATCGTCACTTCGAAGCGCGCGCCACCGCCGGATTCGGCCGTCAACGCGATGTCCCATCCGTGGGCCCGAACGATGCGGTCGACGATGGCGAGGCCGAAGCCGCTCCCATCCTCCACGGTGGTGACGCCGAAGTCGAAGACCGCATCGCGCTCCGACGGCGGGACGCCCGGGCCGTCGTCGGCGACGAAGAACCCAGTTTCCGTCTCGCCGACGGTGACTGTCAACGCCGGTTCGCCGCCAGGCCCGACCGTCGGTCGCTCGTCGGGCATGCCGTGCTCCACGGCGTTCCGAAAGAGGTTCTCGAAGACCTGTCGCAGTCGGTCGGGGTCCGCCAGCACCGTCATCTCGGTCTCGATCGCGAGCCTCGCCCCGTCCGTCCCGACGGCCGCCCAGGCCTCGCGACAACAGGTCGGCAGGTCGATCTCCGTCTTCTCGCCGATGGTCTGGCCCTCACGGGCGAGCTGGAGCAGGTCGTCGAGCATCTGCTCCATCCGCACGACGGAGTCGCTGGCGTCGTCGAGATAGTCCAGATTCCCCGTCTGTCTGGCCAGTTCGATCTTCCCGCTGACGACCTGGAGCGGGTTACGGAGGTCGTGGCTGACGATGCCCGTGAACGATTCGAGTTGCCTGTTTTGATCCTCCAGCGCCTGTTTGCGTTCCCGCCGCTCGGTCACGTCTCTGAGGACGATCACCCTCCCGCGGACGATTCCGTAGCGGTCGGTCACCGGGGTCGTCCGAACGTCGTAGGTCACGGGGACGTAGCGACCACCTGCGCGGAGCGCGGTCGTGACTTCCGCCCCCTCGAACGCTCCCGATCGGTCGCCGTTGTCGATGGCCGCGGCGAGGTCCGGGATCGCCACGTCTTCGAGCGTCGGCTGGCGCGTCTGCTCGACGAACTCTCCGGCCGCGGCGTTGTAGTCGACCACCCGCCCCTTCGAGTCGACGACGAACACGGGATCTGCCATGTCTTCGAGGAGCGTGTTGGCCGCGAGCGGCGCCACGTCGAGGAAGTCGTACCGGTACAGCGCCACGCCGACGCCGACGGCCTGCGAGGCGAAGAACACCGGCGTGAGGTCGAGTCGGGGATGCGGTGAGAGCCCGGTGAAGTACGCCACGTTCGCGACGACGACCAGCGCCGTCACGCCGAAGATGACGCCGGTCTGCTTGCGGTAGAGGTTCCGCGTGCGGATGAAAAAGCGGCCCAGAAGCGCGAAGCTCACGCCCAGAATGCCATAGAGGACGAGTAGCTCCCCGACGACCAGCGGTCCGAACGTCGCGTAGGGAAGGCGCAGTCCGGCGAAGGTGGCCACGTCGCGGGCGCTGTAGGCGATGTCCGACGGATTGAGGGCGTAGAGGCCGGCGTAGACGGGCGCGTGTGCGACCGCTACTCGCTCGAGTACGTCGGGAATCCGCTCGCTGTCACCGGTGTACTCGACGACGAACCGGAACCAGCACACCGCCGCGAGCGGGGCGACGAGCGCCATCGGCGTCATCCAGAAGACCGATAGCTCATCCGTCGGACCGACCAGTTCCAACAGCGCCAACAGCGCCCAGGTCCCGTCGGCGAGCATCACCCAGGCGAACCGGTCGGAGACGGGGTGGTCGGCCCGCCGCCACGAGTACCACGCGAAGCCGAAGCTGCCGACGACGGCGACGACGTGGAGCGCGAGTAAAACGAAGCCGACGACCGACACCATAAGCGAACCGACCCTCTGGATCGGGATATAGACTCTCCCTTATATATCATGTGTGATAATCCGGAAGACTCGCCCGGGATCGGTGATTCGGTGCGTCAGCCACGCGTGACCGCCTCGCGACGAGCGACCTGCTCAGGCAAGGAACACGTGTCGTGGTCGGTCAGCGAGCACGTCGCGGCCCCAACTCACCGTGTCCGAGAAGGCGTCGGAGCGGAAGAACGCCATCGCGTCGTCCTTCGAGTCCCACTGGCTCGCGATGAACATGTCGTTCTCGTCGTCGGTGTTCGCGAGCAGCGAGGTCTCGCGGTGGCCGTCCATCTCTTCGAGCAGGTCGCCGACCGTCGCGAACTTCTCGACGAAGTCCTCGCGGTGTTCGGGCTTGACGGTGTAGAACATCCCCATCGTGCCGAAGCCGTCGCCCTCGCCGGCGCGGCCGACGACCCCGGGGAGGTCGGTCAGGTAGCCGCTCGCGGTCTCGGCCGCGTCCTCGGTCTCCCACAGGGACGCGACGGCGGAAACGTCGCCGCCGTAGACCGTCGTTCGGACGTGCGTGTCGTAGCGCTCGAAGGCGCTCCGGAGGTCCGCGACCTCGCCGTCGAGCGTCTCGGCGTCGGCCTCGGAGTAGACGACGAGCGCGTACACGTCCTCGCCGTGGGGCTTGCCGGCGTAGACGCCCTCGGCTTCGAGCTGGTCGCGGATGGACTGGGAGGACTCGGCGGCCCGGTGGTCGCCCTCCTCGCCGTCGTCGTCGCTCGCACCGAGCGGGCCGCCGACCTGCTCTTCGACGCCGTCGATGTCGCTCAGGAACCCGGCGGCGGTCTCGGCGGCGTCCTTCGCGGTCCAGAGGCTGACGAGATGGGTCTGGCCGCCGTCGGCCCGGACCGTCGTGGTCACGTGGCGGTCGTAGTGGTCGAAGCTCTCGGCGAGGTCAGACACGTCGTCGACGACATCTTCCGCGTCCGCCGAGGTCTGAAACACGAGCGCGTAGTCGCCGGCGTCGTAGTCCTCGCCCTCGGTCATGCCGAGCCGACCGACGCGCTGGACGGCGTCGTCGACCTCCTCGAAGTCCGCCGAAACGTCCGGCCGGCCGCCGCTCGACCCGCCCGAGCCGCTCGGGTGGTCGGCGTCCTCGGCGGCGTCCTCCGCGTGCGGATGGTCGCCCTGCCCGGCGCTTCCGGGGTGAGCGCTGCCGTGGCCCTCGGCGTCGCCGCCGGCGTGTCCGTGCGCGCCCTGCCCGCCGTCGTGTTCCGCGGCGCTCGCCGTCGCGGCTCCGGCGTCCGGTTCAGCCGCGGCCGGTCTCGAGTCGGTCGGGACGCGCTGGCCGGCCAGGACGGCCGGGAGGTCCGCCGGGTCGAACTTCCGGCCCACGTAGAACGGGCCGAACTCGGCGTACTTCGACGAGGACGGGTCGAAGCGCATCTCCGTCAGCAGTTCCTTGATGTTCCGCATCTCGTCGGACCAGAGCGTGATGCCCCACTCCCAGTCGTCGAAGCCGATGGAGCCGGCGATCATCTGGTTCACGTCGCCGCCGTAGCCCCGGCCGATGTCGCCGTGGCGCTTGATGTGGGCCGCCCGCTCCTCGAAGGAGGTGTCGTACCAGTTCTGCTCGGGCTGGCGGCGCTTGCTCATCGGGTAGAAGCAGACGAACTCGTCGTCGGGCAGATCGGGGTGGAGGCGGGCCTGGATGTACTGCGCGAGGCCGGAGTCGTCGTCGACCTCGCCCTCGAAGTACTCGCGGGACTTCTCCGTGTAGCCCGAGGCCTCGGTCACCGAGAGATAGGAGTACTCCCGCTCGGTGAAGGCGGCGAACTCGGTCTGCTCGAAGTGGCGCTCGGCGGCGTCTAAGTCGCCCATCGTCGGCCGCAGGTGGAGGATCATGACGTCGGCCTTGTGTCCCATGACCGTGTACACCGCCGTCTGTCCCTCGTCGGCGTCCTCGACGGCCTCGTAGGCCTCCAGGAAGTCGATGCCCTCCGAGAGCGCGCGGTCGCGGACTCGCTGGGGCGCGTCCCGCCAGGCGTCCCAGTCGATGCTCCGACAGTCGTGCAGCGCGTACCAGCCCTCTTCGGTGGCTGGGGGCTTGCGCTTGTCCATGGCCGACGGTTGCAGGTCGATACTAACGAACCTTCCCATCTCCGCGTCGGGCGAACCGACTGCTGGCTCTGCAGTTCAGGCAGCCCTTTTATTAGCCAGTCGTTGCAGCGGACGAATGTGGTCCCATGAACAACCCAATCGACAGACGGGTCGCGACTGCCCTCCGTTCGTATACGGTCCTCGCGGTCGTCGCCCTCCTCGTCGCCGCCGCGATCGTTCCGTACGCGGCGTCGGTCGCCGCGACCGACGACCAGTACGTCGCGGTCGTGAACGTCGACGAGACGATCACCAGTTCGAGCGCACAGAGCACCGTTCAGGAACTCCGCGCGCTCCGGAGCAACGAATCGGTCGAAGCGGTCGTCCTGCGGGTGTCGAGCCCCGGCGGGAGCGCCGCCGCCAGCGAGTCGATGTACCTGGCGGTCAAGCGCCTCGCGGCCGAGAAGCCGGTGTACACGAGCGTCGGCCAGTACGCCGCCTCGGGCGCGTACTACACCGCGGTCCCGAGCGACCGCATCTACGTGACGCCGGCGAGCCTCGTCGGCCACGTGGGCGTCATCGGCACCGTCCCCGGTGACGGGCTGAGCTCCGCCGCGACGACCGGGCCGGACAAGGCCCACCGCGGCATGACGCGCGACCAGTACTTCGCCAGCCTCGAATCGATGAAGCGCTCGTTCGTCGGCGCGGTCGTGACCGAGCGCGGCGACCGGCTGACGGTCTCCCGTCAGACCGTCGCCGAGGCGTCGGCCTACACCGGCGGTCGAGCGGTCCAGACCGGCTACGCCGACGAGATCGGCGGCCTCGAAGCCGCCATCGCGGGCGCGGCGGAAGCCGCCGGCCTCTCGGAGTACCAGGTCACGTACCGCAACCCCGCACAGCCCCAGAGCCTGCTGCTGCTCGCCGGCTCGAACGGGGCCGGACAGAACGCCACCGCCGCCGCCGCCGAGCGCGCGCCTTACACGTTCCGCGGCGTCGACTCGGTCCACTTCCTCATGATCTACGGAACCCCGGAGCACCAGCAGGTCGTCTACAACAGCAGCGCACAGGGGGGTGCCTGAGATGGCGCTCACCGGAACGGTCGCCCGCGTCGGCTTCTTCGCCGCCGTGGTCGTCGTCGCGGCCGCCGTCGGGACGGCGCTGGTCGGCTCCGCCGGCCAGTCGGCCCCCGCGGTCTCCGAGGTCGACGCCAAGTCGTTCAACAGCGACGGGGCCGTCGCAGACGTGCCGGCGGAGAACGGCACGCTCTCGATGTCGGCCGACGCCGACGGGAAGGTCGTCGTCATCGACACAGCCCACTCGGCGAGCATCGACCGCGAAGAGCTGTCGCCGCTCGTCTCGACGCTGACCGAGAACGGCGCGACGGTGCGCTATCACGTCGGCGAACGACAGGGCGGGCGGCCGCTGAACGCCTCGCTGCGCTCGGCCGACGCCCTCGTCGTCGTCGGTGCCCAGCGGCACTACACCGAGAGCCAACTGGACGGGCTGTCGGCGTTCACCGACGCCGGCGGTCGCGTCCTGCTGCTGAACGAGCCATCACAGGCCACCTCCGCTGGCCTGGGCATCGTGATCTCTCTCGGTAGCGAGGGCGTGACCAGCCCGATGGCCCCGATCGCGAGCCAGTACGGCCTCGCCTACGAGAACGGCTACCTGTACAACATGCACCAGTACGACACGAACTACCGGAGCGTCTACGCGACGCCGGCCGGCGACTCGGCGCTCACCGAGGGCGTCGACCGCGCGGTGTTCCACGCGGCGATTCCGGTCAGCGGCGGCGAGCAAGCAGTCACGGCGACCGAGCGAACAACCCTCTCACAGACGCGGCGACAGGACACCTACGGCGTCGTCGCTCGGTCCGGCCCCGTCGTCGCCGTCGGCGACACGAACGTCATCAGCCAGGAGTACCTCTACCGCGCCGACAACGAGGAACTGGTCGGGAACGTCCTCGACTTCCTCGTCTCGGGCCAGAAGTCCCCCGCGAACGCGCCCCAGCCGGCCGGTCCGTCGCAGTCCGGCCCCGGCGCGACCGTGCCCGGAAGCGGCGGCACGACCATCGGCGGTGGCGGCGGCGCGCCGGCACCGCAGCCGACTCCCGAGTCACCTGCAACGCCCGAATCGACGGCGACGCCCGAGGCGACGGCCACGCCAGACGAGTAAGCGCGCCGCTCTCATTTTTCGCACGAAGTCACCTCGCCGCTCCGATCGCGTCGTCGGCCGCTCAGTCGTCCAGTCCGAAGACGCGGCGCAGTTCGGCCTCGATCTCCTCGACGTACGTCGAGAGCACCGCGTCGAGCTTCTCGTCGTCGACGATGATCGCCGTCAGGCGGTCCGTGGGGTTCTCGGGCAGTTCGACGGTGAACTCGCCGTCCTCGTAGAAGGGCTCGGACTCGTTGAGGATCTGCTGGTCGATGGCGTGGACCAGTTCCGAGTCGTAGGTATCGTTCATCCGCTCGAAGGCGTTCTTGTACGCCTTCTGTAGCTCCGGGAAGTAGTTCGCGTACTTGTCCTCGAACTTCTCGGGATCGAACTCCGTCATTGCCCGGACGGTCGATGGCCGGGAATAAAGATGGCCCGATACTAGCGCTGCATGGTCCGGGCGTCCTTCTGCGGGAGGTACACCGTGAGGTACGCGACGAAGCAGATGCCGAAGACGCCTCCGAGGACGAGGTACACCCGGACGTCGAGGCCCGCGACGATGGCCAGTATCTCTTCGAGCGTGGCCCGCGGGCTCGCGAAGCCGAACGTCTCGGTGTAGGCCAGTATCCCCGCGAGGGCGACCAGTGCGATGTCGAACAGGCCCCGAGAGTCCATCTGGTGGGTATCGGAGAACGACACGTATAATATTATTGCTGATACTCGGCGACAGTGAGATCGCCGCCCGCTCTCACCGAGCGATGCGTTTCACGCCGGCCCTGCTACGACAACTGGTCGCTGATAATCTCGTCGGCGGCCTCGACGAAGGCGTCCTCCTCGCCTGCGGGCACGGTCGCGCCCGCCGCGATGTCGTGGCCGCCGCCGTCGCCGCCGACCGATTGGGCGGCCTCGCGCATCACGGCCGAGAGGTCGACGCCGCGGCCGACGAGCGGCCCCGTCGCGCGCGCGGACACCTTCGTCTCCGCGTCGTCCTTGCTGGCGAAGGCGATGATGGGCTTCTCGGAGTCGACGCCGTCGGTGCCGAGGGCCATCCCGGCGACGATGCCGACGATGGTCTCCCGGACGGCGTCGCCGGCGTCGAACCACTGGACGGCCCCGGCCTGCGTGACGCCGCGTTCTTTCACGAGCGTCAGCCCCTCCGAGAGATTGCGGCGGTGGTTCGCGAGCAGTCTCCGGGCGCGTTCCAGGGGGGCGTCGCGCTCGCCGAGACACACCGCCAGCCCCACGTCAGCTCGCTCGTACCGAGCGGTGGCGTTCAGCAGCGTCGAGAACTCACTGGCGTCGCGCAATTCCGTCCCGCTGGGTTCGGCCGGCAGCGTGTAGGTCGTCCCGACGAGCGTCTCGATCTTGTCCGCCGGGACGCCGCGCTCGACCGCCCGACGGACCAGCGCGCTCGCGACGGTCTGGCGCTCGTCGTCGGCGAGGTCGGCCCACGTCCGCCACTCGCCGTCGGCCTTCAGATCGAGGCCGAGGCCCTCGAGGAAGCGCGTCGCGCCGGCCTCGTCGTTGGAGATGCCGGGGATCGGGACCTCCGTCGCGTACTCGAGCAGCTTCGGGAGCGGGCGGGTCTGCTTGCCGTACAGCGAGAGGTCGGTGCCCTCCTCGACGACGCCGGCGTCGACCCCCTCCTCGACCAGTCCGGCGTTCGCGCCGACCAGTTCGCCGCCGACGGCCTGCATGTCCCCGACGGCCCCGACGACGGCCAGCGAGGCGAGGTCGCGGTTGTCGGTGTCGCCGTCAGCGAGCGCGCGGGCGAGGACGTACGCCGCGCCGGCACCCGAGAGCTCCGACGCGCCGTCGATGCCCTCCAGCAGTGGATTGAGGTGCGTGTCGAAGTCGGCGTAGCCGTCTGTGTCGACCACGGCGTCCGGGTGGCAGTCCGCGGGGTCCGAGGGCTGGTGGTGGTCGGCGATCACGGCCTCGAAGTCGCCCGCGGCGACGTGTTCGGAGATCACGTCGAGCTGGCCCGAGCCGAAGTCGGTGAACAGCACGGTGGCGTACTCGCGGGCCGCGATGCTCGCGATTTCAGTCGCGTCCAGTTGCTTCTTGAACACCGTCTCGACTGGAATGTCGGCCCGCGACAGCGCCGTCGTGGCGACGGCGGCGCTGGTCAGCCCGTCGGCGTCGATGTGGGACGCGAGCAGGACGCGGTCGGCCGCTCGGAGGCGGTCGGCGCACGCCGTCGCGCGAGCGGCGAGTGCGGGGACCGGGCCGGTCGTAGTCATCGTACCGGGGTAGGTGCGCCCCGGGATAAAAACGTTCAGACGCGGCGCGGTCGCGGCGTCGCCCCCTCGATAGCGATGGACGGCCCGCTCACCCGACGTTGCGCCGGTCGGTGAGCGTGACGGTCCGGTCGGCCGTCGTCACGGTGGTCTGGACGGTTATCCAGCCGCCGGCTCGCTGGATGGCGAAGCCGTCGCGGTACGACAGTTCGACGCGGCGCGTCGCGGTGTAGGCGTCGCCGCCGTCGAGCGTTCCCACGGGTTCGGTCCCCGACCAGACCGGTTCGCCGCCGGTGTCGTTCCCGGCGTAGATGCGCGTCGAGACCGTGACGTTCGTCGCCGTCCGGTCCTGGCGGTTCGTCAGCGTGGAGGTCACGTCGCGGCAGGTCCGCCCGCAGGACTCGATGGCGTCGATGGCGAACACGAACGGTGGCACACGCTCCGTCCCGCGCTCGGTCGCCGAGGGCTGTTGTGCGCCACCCCCCGTTCTCTCGTCTCCGGCGGCCGTGTCAGGCTCTGCTGTCGGCGTCTCGGTCGGGAGCGGCGACACCGGGTCTCCGCCGTCGGGGAGCGGGCCGACGCCGGCGACGAACGCTAGGACGCCGCCGGCGAACACCAGGGCGCAGACGCCGCTGACCGCGAGCAGCTTCTCGTTCATTGGTTGCCCGTCCGGCCCGACCCCATATCAAGCGGGCAGACGTTGGACGCGAGTTTCGCTCACTTCGCCCGATTAACCACGTGTTAAGCCGGGACGACACCTCGCTCTTATAATGGTGTCAGCCGTACGACTGGATATGTCTTCGTTCGCCACCACAGCGCGTCCGCTTCGAGTGCCCGTCCGGGCGGGGCAACGATGAGTCTGTTCGGCCGGTTCCTGTTCCTCGTCAGGTCGAAGCTCAACGCCCTGCTGAACCGGGCGTCCGACCCGTCGGCGGAACTGGACTACTCATACGAGCAACTGCGGGACGAACTCCAGGACGTGACCCGCGGCATCGCCGACGTGACGACCCAGAAGAAACGGCTGGAGATCCATCGCCGCCGCCTGCGCGAGAACGTCGAGAAACACGACGCTCAGGCCCGCTCTGCGCTCCAGCAGGGCCGCGAAGACCTCGCGCGCCGAGCCCTCGAGAAGAAGCAGGTCAACGTCGGACAGATATCGGAGCTGACGGCGCAGATCGACGACTTGCAGGCGACCCAGGACCGACTGGTCGGCAAGCGCGCCGAGCTCAGCAGCCAGATCGAGCGGTTCCGCACCAAGAAGGAGACGATGAAGGCCCGATACGAGGCTGCAGAGGCGTCGGCGCGCGTCTCCGAGGCGTTCACCGGGGCCGGGGACACGATGGCCGACGTGCACCGCTCCATCGAGCGAGCGACCGAGCGCACGGAGCGCATGGAGGCCCGCGCGGCCGCCCTCGAAGAACTGGAGGAGAGCGGCGACCTCGAATCGGTGCTGGACGAGGGCGACTCCATCGACCGCGAACTCGACCGCCTCTCCAGCGAGCGGGCCGTCGACAACGAACTGGCGACGCTCCGCGCCGAGGTCGAGGGGTCACGCGAGCGCGCAGAAGCCTCGGAGTAGCCCGTTCAGGCGGTCTCGCGGCGCGCGACGACGAGCGAGGCGACGCCGGCGGCGGCGACGGCCGCGAGCAGGAGCCACCCGGCCCGGTACGAACTCGCGTCGGCGAGCCAGCCGAACGCGGGCGGCGCGAGGAGCGCACCGGCGTTGAGCGCCGTCTGCCCGCCGGCGGTGGCCGCCCCGACCTCCTCGGTCGGGACCAGCGCGGTCATGCAGGCGTAGTACAGCCCCGTGAAGCCGAGCACCGTCGCGCCGACGCCGACCAGCAGCGCAATCGCGACCGGCTTCGAGAGCGCTGGTATCGCGAGCGCGGCCAGCAGGAGGACGCCGAGGGCGGCCTGTCCCAGTAGCACCGAGGCGTTCGCCAGCGCCTCGCCTTCCTCGCGCCGGTCGGCGAGCCAGCCGGCGACGACCCGGCCGGCGCTTCCGGAGACCTGCATCGCCGCGAAGCCGAGGCCGGCGACGGCGACCGAGACGCGGACGGCGTCGGTCAGGTACAGCGTCGCGTAGCCCACGGTCGTGAACAGCGCCGCGCCGAGGCAGAATCCCGCCGCCGCCAGCGCGACGTAGGCCCGGTTCCCAGCGAGCGCGCGGACGTCGGGGAGCCGCCACTGGCCGCCGGGCGCGCCGCGGTACCCGACGGCGAAGGCGACGGCGACGAGGGCGGCGACGCCGCCGGCCACCAGGAAGCCGAGGTTCCACGCGCCGACGGAGGGCGCGAGGCTGACCACCAGCACCGCCGCGACGCCGCTGCCGCCGGTGACGCCGACCTGCTTGATACCCATCGCGCGGCCGCGGACGGCCGACGGGACGCTCGTCACGATGGCGCGGTTCGTCGCGGGCATCGCAGTCGCGTACGCCGCGCCGAGCAGGCAGGCCGCGGCCAGTAGCGTGAGAAACGAGTCCGAGAGCGCGACCGCGCCGACGCCGGCGGCCAGCGCGAGCAGGCCGCCGACCAGCACGGGCTTCTCGCCGGCCCCGTCGACGGCCGCGCCGACGGGGAACAGCGCGACGGTGTAGCCGAGCGTCGCGGCGGTGACCACGATCCCGACCTGGAACCGCGAGATACCGATCGCGTCACGCAGGAGTGCGGTACCGGCGAACAGCGCGTAGAAGCAGGTACTCGCGACGACCTGCCAGCCGGTCACGAGCCCGAGCTGGCGAGTCGTCGCCGACCCCCGACCCGACGCCTCTCGCCCCGTCACTCGCGGTGGGTCGGGGCCGCCGCCTCGACGACCTCGCAGGCCAATTCCTCGAAGTCGGCTCGCTCCGGGACCACGTCGACGACGATCCCGAGTCCCTCGGCCGTCTCGCGCGTCGGCTCACCGATCGCGCCGACGGTCGCCTCGTTCAGGCCCGAAACCGCCTCGTCCCGGACGCCGCGTTCGGCGGCCGCGTCGAGGAAGTGCTCGACCGTCAGCGAGGAAGTGAACAGCGCCGCGTCGAGGTCGCCGGCGGCCGCCAGGTCGGCCGACTCGCCAGAGCCGTCGGGCCGCACGAGGCGGTAGAGGACCGTCTCGTGAACGTACGCGCCGGCCGCTTCGAGCCCGTCGGTCAGCACCGCCGAGCCGTGGTCCGAACGGGCGACCTCGACGCGTGCGCCGGCCACCTCGTCGTCGAGCGCCGCGACCAGCCCCGTCGAGGAGTACTCCTCGGGGACCACGTCGACGGCGTAGCCGGCCTCGCGGAGCGCATCGGCCGTCGGCTCGCCGATGGCGCACACCGTGGCCGCGCCGGGCTCCCAGCCCACGTCCGCGGCGAGTTCGACGCCGGTCTTGCTCGTCAGGACGACGAAGTCGGCGTCGGTCCGTGGCGCGACCGGCTCGCCGCCGTCGTCGGTGGCCGGCTCGATTGCCAGCATCGGGTCGGGAACCGGGTCGGCGCCGAGCGATTCGAGGAGTTCGACGGCGTCGGCCAGTCGCTCGTCGTCGGGGCGGAACGCGGCCACGCGGAGGCGCGGTTCCTCGCGCATCAGTACCCCTCCAGGAACTCGACCACCCGCTCGCGCTCGCCGGCCACGTCGCCGATGACGGTGATGGCCGGCGGCTCGATCTCTTCCTCGTCCCGGACCGAGACGATGGTGTCGAGCGTCCCGGTCGCCACGCGCTGGTCGGGCCGGGTGGCGCGCTCGACGAGGGCGACGGGCGTCTCGGGGTCCATCCCCGCCTCGCGCAGCGCCTCGGTGTACTGGGGCAGTTTGCCGACGCCCATCAGGACGACGAGCGTGCCGCCGGTCGCGGCCAGCGCGTCCCAGTCGACCGCCGACTCGTCTTTCGTCGGGTCCTCGTGGCCCGTGACGAACGAGACCGACGAGGCGTGGTCGCGGTGCGTGACCGGGATGCCGGCGGCCTGGGGCCCGGCGATGGCGCTCGTGATTCCTGGAACGATCTCGACGGGGATCTCGTTCTCCGCGAGGTGCGCCAGTTCCTCCCCGCCGCGGCCGAACACCGTCGGGTCGCCGCCCTTCAGGCGGACGACGGTCTTTCCTTCCTCCGCGAGTTCGACCATGCGCGCGTTGGTGTACTCCTGTGGCGTCCACTCGCCGCCGGCGCGCTTGCCCACGTCCTCCCGTTTCTCCTCGGGGATCGCGCCGAGAATCTCCGGGCCGGGGAGCTTGTCGTGGAGCACCACGTCGGCCTCCTCCAGCAGGCGCTTGGCCTTGACCGTCAGCAGGTCGGGGTCGCCCGGTCCGGAGCCGACGAGGTACACCTTCCCCGTCTCGGTCATGCGTCGTCTTCCTCCCGGGCGGTCGCGGCGTCGTCGTCAGCGCCACCGGTCTCCCGTTTCGCCTCGGCGATGAGGTCGTCGGCCCCTCGGTCGGCGAGTTCCGCGGCGAGGTCCTGGGCCGCCGAGATGTGGCGCTCGGCGGGGAGGTCGCGGGCGACCGAGACCTCCTCGTCACCGTCGCGCGAGAGGACCCGGACGCGCGTGTGAACGACGCCGCCTTCGAGCGTGGCGTGGACGCCGATGGGGGCGACGCAGCCGCCGCCCAACTCTTCGAGAATCGTCCGCTCGACGGTGGTCTCGACGCGGGTCTGGGGGTCGTCGAGGCGCTCCTTGATGTCGAGGGCGAGGTCGCCGTCGACGGCGGTGATGGCCAGCGCGCCCTGCCCTGGGGCCGGGACGAAGCGGTCGGGGTCGAGGTCGCTCAGCTCGACGTAGCGCGTGAGGTCGGCGCGGTAGAGGCCGGCCTTCGCCAGCACGATTGCGTCGTACTCCACGTCGAGGTCGCGCCCCATCGAGCGCCGCTCCAGTTCCGTGAGGTCGTCGAACCACTCCTCGACCGTGCGGTCGTAGGGGTGGTCCTCGCTATCGGCGTCTGTCTCGTCCGCTTCGTCAACGTCGCCGCCCGCCTCGCCCTTGCGCTCTTGCTCGGCCTCGTGGCGCTCCTGGTGTTCGCGCTGGAGCGACGGGGCGAGCAGCTTCTCGATTCGCGTGTCGACGTTGCCCCGCAGCGGTTCCACGGTCAGGTCGGACCGCTCGGCGAGCAACTGGGCCCGTCGACGCAGGCTCGACGTGCCGACGGTCGCGCCCTCCGGAAGCTCGTCCAGCGAGCGGCCGTCGGGTGTCACCAGCACGTCCTCGGCCGGCGCTCGCTCGGGCACGCCGGCGACGACGAGGCGGTCGGGACGCTCGGTCGGCATGTCCTTCATCGAGTGGACCGCCGCGTCGAGGTCGCCGTCCAGCACCTTCTCGTCGAGGCTCCGGACGAACGCGCCGGTCTTGCCCAGCCGGTGAATGAGCTCGTCCCGGATCTGGTCGCCCGTCGTCTCCACCTCGACGAGCTCGACCGAGAGCCGGCGGCTCGACAGCGCGTCCCGGACCGTCTCCGCCTGCCGCAACGCGAGGTCCGACCCCCGCGTCGCCAGTCGCAGCGTCTCCCCGCGTGTAGTCATACTCGACACTCCTCGGTCAGCGCGTAAAAACGCACTTCTTCGTCGGTTCGCCGCCCTCGCTCACCACGGCTCGTTCTTCAGGCCGAGGAGGTACGCGACGGCGTTGGTCACGACGTGGAGCACCGGCGTCGCCACGAGGACGACGACGAGCACGGGGAGGGTGAACGTCTCGCCGAACCACGACGGCGCGGCGACGAACGCACAGGCGAGCGCGCCGACGACGAAGTCGAGCTGGTCCAGCCCGGGGAACGCCGCTCCGCGCTCTCGGCCCGACCGGCGCTTCAGGAAGGAGGCTCCGATGTCTCCGAGCATCGCACCGAGGGCCAGCCCGAGGCCGGCCAGCAGCGGAAACGTCGGCAGGGCGTATCCGACGGCGGCGCTCACGCCCGGCGACAGCGCGTTGAGGAGGAGCGCCAGCGCCGTTCCGGCGAGCGTCCCGGCCGCGGTTCCGCGCCAGGTCTTGCCGTCGCCGAGGAGGCGGCTGTCGCCCCACACCCGGCCGCCGTCGATGGGTCTCCCCCCGCCCGCGAGGACCGCAGCGTTGTTCGGAACGTACGCCGGCAACATCGCCCACAGCGCCCACACGACGGTCCCAACAGTCTCCATGTTCGCGGCGACTGTCCCCGTGGTCTTAATCGGTGTGGCTCGGCGCGGGCGTCACGCCGGGGGTCCCACGTGGTCCGGCAAAAAGGCGACCCGCCACGCGGCGGCCGGCGAGCCGACGGCTCCGAGCCGTCGCGTCGAAAAAACTGCGAGTGCTGACCTCAGAAGGGCGCTTCGGGACCCTCGTCGTCGCCGCCGACGTCGCCGCCGCGGGACTCGCCGGGGAACGACGGGCTCATGCCGCCGCTGCCGCCGGCCATGCCCTCCTGCTGATCCATCCCGGTGCGCGCGGTGACTTCCTCGATCTCCGGGATCTCCTTGGTCATGCGCGTCTTGATCGCCTGAATCGTCATCGGGGAGATGCCACAGCCGGAACAGGCGCCGCCGAGTCGGATGGTGACGCTGCCCGTCTCGCGGTCGATCTCCTCGATGGCGGCGCTCCCGCCGTGCATCTGGATCTGCGGGAAGTTCCGGCGCAGGAAGTTCGTGATGCGCTCGCGCAGGTCGTCCCCGTCCTCTGTCTCGGTGCTCATAGTGAGTGGTATTCGGTCCCGGGAGGGCTTAGACCTTTGGACTGACCCGTTCGCCTGGCGGCCCTCGCAGCCGTCGTCGACCGTCGGCTGAAGGGGTTACCTCGACCATACCTGACACTTCTACCGGCGCGGCTGCTACCGGACCGTATGTCAGACGCCCGTGACCAGATGCGTCCGTTCGAGTGTGAGAACTGCGACGGCGTGGCGCTCGCGAACGAGCCGCCGCGCTGCTGTGGCGAGGCGATGACGCCCGTCGAGCCGACCGGCGCGGTCACCGAACCGTCGCTGGAGGCGCTCACGCGTACGGTCTTCGAGATGTCCGGGTCCGAACTCGAAATCTGCCTCTGTGTCATGGAGGGCGGCGAGCTCACCGTGGCGGAGCTGGCGGAGCAGATCGAGTACGACCGGAGCGTGGTCGCGCGCCACCTCAATCACCTCGCCGATCTCGGCGTCGTCGAGAAGCGGCGACGGATCCGGCCCGCGGGCGGACACGTGTACGTCTACACGCCGCGGGACCCCGAGACCGTCCGAGCGCGCCTTCGCGAGGCGTTCCTGTCCTGGGTCAATCTGGCAGCCGGTCAGCTCGACGAGCTCGGACGGGAGAAAGTGGAGGCGATCGCCGAGTCCGAGACCGGCGAGCGCCGGTGGCGGGTGTTCCAGGAGCCGTAGCGCTCAGAGCCGGTCGGCGGTCAGCGCGTACACGCCGCCGAGGACGACGCCGAAGACGACGTGCCACAGCAGCGACGGCGGCGCGAAGTTCGGGAACGGGGGCGACGCGGGCGAGCCGACGGCCCCGAGCCAGACCGGCATCACCAGTGCCGCGAACACCGCCCAGGTGGCGATCCCCCAGCCGATACCGAGCCCGAGGAGCGTGCCGGGCGAGTCCGCGTTCGCCAGGCGGGCCAGCCCGGCGAAGACGACGCCGAACACCGCGCCGTGGGCGAGGTGCACCGCGAGCCCGGCGGCCGGGTTCGGTGGCGGCGCGAGCGCGTACAGCGAGGGAATCGCGACCGCGAGCGTCGGCGGATTCATCGCGAGCATCAGCGCGCCCATGACGGCGCTGCCCGCGACGCCGCCGAGGACGCCTGCTTTCCAGTTGCCGGTACCGAGGTCGTAGGATCGGGTCGTTTCGGTCGTGGTGGACATGCGGCTGAATCCTCGCCGGGCGGGCGAAAAGAGCCGGCGAGGGTGTTCGGGGCGGGGCCACGTCCCCGTAAGAGCTATGTGCGGGTCGCCATCCGAACGGGGGTCGAGCGGCAAGTTTCAAGCCCGATCCGACCGCATCGGTGGTATGGCAGATGATGGCACGGTGATGGGTCGGTTTGAGACGCCCGACGTCGAGGGCCTCCCGGAGGACCTGCGAGACCGTATCGAAGAGGAGACAGACCGCGCGGGGTTCACGCCGAACATCTTCCCGGCGCTGGCGTATCGGCCGTCGCACTTCCGGGCCTTTTTCGCGTACCACGATGCGCTGGTCGAGGAGACGGAACTGGAACGCGAGGAGGTCGAACTGATAATCGTGGCGGTCAGCGGCGTCAACGACTGCCTCTACTGCGTCGTCGCCCACGGCGCGCTGCTTCGCATCTACGCCGACGCGCCGAAACTGGCCGAGCAGGTCGCCACCAATCACCGGACAGCCGACATCAACGAGACCCACGAGGCCATGCTCGACTTCGCCGTGAAACTCACCGAGTCACCGGAACGCATCGGGCGGCGGGACTTCGAACGCCTCGAAGAACGCGGCTATAGCCGGCGCGCAATCTGGGACGTCGGCAGCGTCGCCGCGTTCTTCAACCTCTCGAACCGCCTGGCGCACCTGGCCGACATCCGGCCGAACGAGGAGTTCTACGACCTGGGTCGCTGAGGTTCCGTTACGACGACTCGACGGGTCGGGCCGCGTCGCTCCCGCAGTCGGGGCAGATCAGGTCGTCCTCGCCGGTCGCCCGCTGGGCGAACTCCGTCCGGCAGTCGCGACAGCGGTATCGGTAATGCCTCCCTTCCGATCCGAAGAGACCGGATACTGTGCTAATTATCCCCATACTAAAACTCTCGTCTCCACGCCCGAAAATTTTCCGGCTCAGCGACAGCTTGGCGGCCGATCTAATACATATAGCGTCGCTTTCGGAGGTCACCTATTCATCTAGCAGTTTCGGTCTTGCCCGTCTAGGGCTTCCCTTCGTGCATGGACAAAACGCTCTATCTGATGCAGAAGGACAGCGAAACGCGGATCGAAGTCGACGCGGACGGGTACGACCGGATCATGGAGAACGGGATGGTCGTCGGACACCACATGAGTAACCCAATCGTCAAACTGACGTAATCGAGTCGCTGTACGCGGTCGACAGGCCGTCGACATCCGGGAGTTTTTGCCGCTGGATGCAGAACCCGTTCCCAATGAGCGACGCCGACGGCGGTCCCAAGCAGGTGTCGGACCCGGCCTACCACAGCGAGAACCACACGGCGGCCCAGACCTGCGGCTGGACGAAGAACGCGCTGCGCGGCGAGGGCAAGTGTTACAAGTACATCTTCTACGGCATCGAGTCCCACCGCTGCATCCAGATGACGCCGGTCGTCAAGTGCAACGAGCGCTGCGTGTTCTGCTGGCGCGACCACGCCGGCCACGCCTACGAACTCGGCGACGTGGAGTGGGACGACCCCGCGGCGGTCGCCGACGCCTCCGTGAAACTCCAGCGCAAACTGCTGTCGGGTTTCGGTGGCAACGACGAAGTGCCTCGCGAGGTGTTCGACGAGGCGATGGAGCCCCGCCACGTCGCCATCTCGCTCGACGGCGAGCCGACGCTGTACCCCTACCTCCCGGAGCTCATCGAGGAGTTCCACGACCGCGACATCACCACGTTCCTCGTCTCGAACGGGACGAACACGGAGATGCTGGAACGGTGTGACCCCACGCAGCTGTACGTCTCCGTCGACGCCGCCGACCGCAAGACGTTCGACTCGACCGTGAAGGCAGTCGAGGACGACGCCTGGGACTCGCTTGTGGACACGCTGGACGTGCTCGCCGAGAAAGACGACACCCGAACGGTCATCCGAACGACGCTCGTGAAGGGCCACAACATGCACCACCCCGAGTGGTACGCGGCGATGTGCGACCGGGCCGACGCCGACTTCGTCGAGATGAAGGCGTACATGCACGTCGGCCACTCGCGGGGCCGCCTCGACCGGGACTCCATGCCCGAGCACGGCGAGGTCAGGGCGTTCACCGAGGAACTGGGCGAGTACCTGCCCGACCACGACGTGCTCAAGGAGGTCGAGGAGTCGCGCGTGGCGGTGCTCGCCCGCGAGAAGCAGACATGGGTCCCGAAACTGGAGAAGTCGAGCGAGTTCTGGGAGCGGGACGCGGTGGCGGAGTACTGAGGCATTTTTCGCCCACGTTTTTGCGCGAGGGTGTGCGAGCGATGCGAGCACATCCGACGCGGAAAAAGGTGGTCTCGGGAGCGCGACGCGGTGGCGGAGTACTGAGGCGATACCGCTTCGAATCCGTTCGGCACTGGATTCAAACGTTCCCGTCCCCAACGTGGATACAGCGACGCTTTTGCAACGCCGCGTCAGTTGCCAGCCGTTCCATTTTTGGAATGCATCTCATCTTCGGTATGCTTATCCGGCGCGATTCCGTATCCCGGCGTATGGCTGAATCGACGGGACAGGGCGTCGGTCGGGACGAACTGGCGACGCTGAAACTGCTCGCGCTCGACGGCGCGCTCGACGGGCCGACGAAGGTGTCCTGTGCCGACCTCGCGGGTCGGCTGGACGCCTCGAACCAGACCGCCTCGCGGCGCCTCCAGCGACTGGAGGACGCCGGGCTGGTCGATCGGGACATCGTCAGCGACGGGCAGGAGGTCACGCTCACCGGCGACGGCGAGCGCCGCCTCCAGTCGGAGTACGCCGACTACCGGCGCATCTTCGAGTCCGACGCCGGCGTCGACCTGACCGGCATCGTCACGTCCGGGATGGGAGAGGGCAGACACTACATCACGCTCCCGGGTTACATGGAGCAGTTCATCGACCGCCTCGACTACGAGCCGTTCGCGGGCACGCTCAACCTCGAACTCACCGAGGAGAGCGTCCGCAAGCGCGCGCGGATGGGTACCCTAGAGCCGGTCACTATCGAGGGCTGGGAAGACGACGAGCGGACCTACGGGCCCGCGTACTGCTACCCCGCCTCGATTCAGGGCGGCGACGGCGAGTACGAGCCGGCCCACGTCATCGCGCCCGAGCGGACCCACCACGGCGAGGAGCAACTGGAGGTCATCGCGCCGGAGAAGCTCCGCGAGGTGCTGGACCTCGAAGACGGCGACGAGGTGATCGTTCGTGTCTCGGAGTGAGGACGCCGCCGTCGACGCCGACAGCGTGGCCGACGCCGTCGCCGCCTTCGCCCGCGGCGAACCGGTGCTGGTCCACGACGCCGCCGACCGCGAGGGCGAGACGGACCTCGTCTACCCGGCCGGCGCGGTGACGCCGGAAGCCGTCGCACGGATGCGAAACGACGCCGGCGGGCTCGTCTGCGTCGCGCTCTCGGACCGCGTCGCCGGCGCGCTCGGACTGCCGTTCCTGCAGGAGGTGCTCGACCACCCGACGGCGGCCGATCACGACCTCGCGTACGACGAGCGCTCGTCGTTCTCGCTGACGGTGAACCACCGCGACACCTTCACCGGCATCACGGACGAGGACCGCTCGCTGACCATCCGCGAACTGGCCGCCGCCGCGACGGACCCGGACCCCGAGGCCTTCAGCGAGGCGTTCCGGTCCCCGGGGCACGTCCACCTCCTCCGCGCCGCCCCCGACGGCCTGGCCGACCGCGAGGGCCACACCGAACTCGCGCTCGAACTCGCCGACGCGGCCGACCTGCCCGAGGCCGCCGTCGTCTGCGAGATGCTCGACGACGAGACCGGCGCGGCGCTGCCTCCGGCGGCCGCGCGGGCCTACGCCGACCGCGAGGGCCTGGTGTACGTCGAGGGGGCCAGCCTGCTGGAGCGCTTCGCCTGAGTTCCGGGTCGCTCGCGGGCGCCGATTCTCTCCGCCACCGACACCGGCACGCTTGTCACCGTCGACCCCTTCGTTCCGACGATGCGACAGGCCACGGTGTCTCTCGCGCTCGCCGCTCTGCTCGTTCTCGCCGGCTGTAGCGCGCTCTCGGGCGCGCCGTCACAGCCGACCGATGCCGGACTCGGCGGGCAGTCGACGGTCGACGCGCCAGACGCTGCCCTGACGGTGTCGGTCACCGCGGTGGTCGACGGCGACACGATTCGCGTCGCGTACGCGAACGGCACGACTGACACCGTCCGCCTCGTCGGCGTCGACACGCCCGAGGTCCACGTGGAGAACGATCCAGCCGAGTTCGAGGGCGTTCCGGAGACGACGGCCGGCTCGGCCTGTCTCCGCGACGCCGGCGTCGACGCGTCGACGCTCGCCAAACAGCGGCTCCTCGGCGAAACGGTGGGGCTGGCGTTCGACCCCGCGCTCGACCGCCGGGGCTACTACGACCGCCTGCTGGCCTACGTCGTCGTCGGCGAGACGCTGTACAACTACCGCCTCGTCGCCACCGGCCACGCGCGGGTGTACGACAGCGACTTCTCGCGGGCCGAGGCCTTCTACGCCGCCGAGGAGACGGCCCGGACGGAGCGCCACGGGCTCTGGCGCTGTACGGACCCCGATGCGGTGACGGGGACGCCCCTCGCCGACGGCGGGACGGTGACCGCCGCGCCGAACGGCCTCGCGATCACCGACATCCACGCCGACGCTTCGGGGAACGACAACGAGAACCTGAACGGTGAATACGTCACCATCTCGAACACCGGCGAGGAGGCGGTCGACCTGTCGGGCTGGACGGTCGCCGACGAGGCGGGCCACCGCTACGTCTTCGAGAACCTCACGCTCGACTCGGAGGCCGCGGTCACGCTGTACACCGGACAGGGGACCGACACGGCGACCGAGCGCTACTGGGGGCGCTCCGGCGCGGTCTGGAACAACGGCGGCGACACCGTCACCGTCAGGAACGCCGACGGGGACCTCGTCCTGGAGCGCTCGTACTGAGCCGGGAGTATAACCGAGTCGAGTGCCAACGATACTCATGAACTTCGGGCGGCTCTCCCCGAGTCCCCGCGCGGTCGACTGGGGGCTGTTCGCCGCGGTGGCGACGCTGCTCTCGACCGGCGTGGCGACGGCGTTCGCCGGGACGCCCAGCGCCGCGTGGATCATCGACGCACACGCGCTCTCGGGGGTCGTGCTTGTCCTGCTCCTGCCGGTGAAGCTCCGACGGGTGGCCCACCGCGTGGCCCCGTCGCGGCTCACCGGCATCCGCGCGTTCTCGGCCGTCCTCGCGACCGTCGTCCTCGGCGCGCTCGGGACCGGCGTCTGGTGGGTGTTCGGCGGCACGCTGGACCTCGGGCCGTGGGGGCTGTTTCACCTCCACGTCGGCCTGGGACTGTTCGTTCCGCCGCTGCTCCTGTGGCACCTCTGCGACCGCTTTCACTCCCCGGCCAACGCGACGCGCGGCGGGCGACGGGACGTACTCCGGTACGCGGGGCTGGTGACCGCCGGTGCGCTCCTCTGGCGGGTCCAGGGGCCGGTCAACGACGCCATCGAGTCGGCCGGCGCGGACCGGCGCTACACCGGGTCGCGCGAGGAGGGGACCGGCGACGGGAACCGATTTCCGGTCACGAGCTGGGTCGCCGACGACCCGGACCCCGTCGACGCGGCCGACTGGTCGCTGTCGGTCGCCGGCCGCGTCGCTCACGAGCGGGCCTACGACGCCGACCAGCTCGCGCCCGACGCGACCGAGCGGGCGATCCTCGACTGCACGAGCGGCTGGTACTCGGGCCACGAGTGGACCGGCGTCCGCGTGGGCGACCTGCTCGACGCCGCCGACACTGCCGACGAGGCCGCGTGGGTGCAGTTCCGCTCGGTCACGGGCTACCGCTGGAGCCTCCCGCTGGCGGAGGCCCGCGACGCGCTGCTGGCCACGCACGTCGACGGCGAGCGACTGGCCCACGGTCACGGCTACCCGCTCCGCCTCGTCGCGCCCGGCCGCCGCGGCTTCCAGTGGGTCAAGTGGGTCGAGTCGGTCCGCGTCAGCGAGCGCCGCGAGGTCGGCGAGTGGCTCGCGATTTTCGTCAGCGGGCTCTGAGGGGAGCGGTGCGGGACGTTTCACGGCGCCGTTATCCACGGAAAGCGGGGCTTACCGACGAGTGGTGTCAGTGAAGCGACTGCTAACGAAGTAGTGACCCCGGGTAGCGGATGGCATGAACTGGCGTGGTTCCCCCGAGCGCGCGGCGCTGCCCTCCAACGTCGACGCGCACCTCTGGCTGGTCGCGGTCGCCTTCTTCGGCGTGGGCGACCTGGTCACGACGACCATCGGCTACAGCGTCGCCGGCGTCGTCGAACTCAGCCCCGTCGTCGCGCTCCTGCTCGAACAGCGCGCGCTCCTGTCGCTCACACTCCTGAAAACCGGGGTCATCGCGGCGTTCTTCGCCATCTGGAAGTACGCCTCGTGGCCGTATTCGGTCGGCATCCCGCTCGGGTTGTCAATTCTGGGCGTGGCGGTGACGGTGTGGAACACCGGCATCATACTCGTCGCCGTCACCGGCTGAGTGCCGCCGTCGCGGCTCAGTCGTCGAGGTCGATCGACAGGGTCACCGACTCGCCCTCCTCGAGGCCGGCCGTGTCGTGATCGCGGTATTCCTGGTCGGTGAGCGTGTCCGGGTCGTACTCCGTCTCGCCGTCGGGGAGCAGGTAGCCGGCCAGCGTGATCGTACAGGACCCGTTGTCCGACGACAGGAGTTCGACATAGACGCTGGCCGTGTTGTCCGCGGAATCGAAGCCGAGATTCTCCCACTTGATCTCACAGCCTTCTCTCGTACGCGTTCCCGATGGATCGAGGTTCTGCCGGTTACTCCCGTCCTCGCAGACGCTGAAGTCCTCGAACCGCCGCGCGTCACCGTATCCCGCTTCGCCGGGGTCGTCGTCACCGCCGAACTCTTTGATAACCTCGCCCTCCACGAGGTCGATCTGGTAGCACTCCAGTTCGTCCCCGGCGGTCCCGCAGAACGAGACGTTGCTGATGGCCGCCTGCTGGCCGCCGGGATTCTCCGGTGCGCACAGTTCCGTCCCTTCGGGGTCGTCGTCGTACGTCGCGATGTCCGGCCCGCCCTTGACGCACACCTGCTCGATCTCGTCGTCGGTGGAGAACTCGAAGCACGTGACCTCTCCGCCCTCCTTTTCGGTCACGCTCTCGATCGTCACGCTGAAACTGTCGCCGTCGGACTCGAACGTGTACGTTTCGCTGTCTTCCGGCGCGCCCTCGATCTTCCCGCAGAACGTCCCCTCGGGACAGCTGTCACAGGTACACGGCCCGACACCGTCGTTGCCGTTCCCGGGGGGTCCGCGCTCTCGGTTTCCGTTCCCGCCGTTGGCGTGGTCCGGTCTCGCCGCACCGACGCCGGTCCCGAGCAACGCGCCCGCGGCCCCGCCACCGATAACGCCGAGGAGTCGACGGCGGTCGATAGACTCTGCAGGGCCTGTTTTGTCAGTGTCACCCATGTGGACCATTCCAAATCAGGCGGTGATAGTTATTTGAGGATTATCTCGCTCTCGTGATGGCGCTATCGCGGTACTATTGCCTTACCCGAAGTCGGGGCCACCGACGGCTGTGCGGCCCGCTGACCGAAGCCGGTATTCGCGCCCCGGTCAGAGCAGCGCGTCGATAGTCGCCCAGAGGTCCGGGCCGTCGTCGCCGTCTTCGAAGTGGATGGGAACGAACCCGGCGGCACGTGCGCCCTCGACGTCGGCTTCGTACTCGTCGCCGACCATGACGTACTCGTCGGCCGGCACCCGCTCGCGGACGGCGTCGAACGGGGCGGAGTCGGGCTTGTGCGCCCCGACCTCGTAGGAGGCGACGACGGCGTCGAACAGGTCGGTCAGGCCGTGGTGGTCGAGCTTGCCGACCTGCCAGTCGCGGACGCCGTTGGTGACGACCGCGAGCCGGTCGTCCGCGTCGTCGGCCAGCCCCGAGAGGCTCAGGCGGGCAGCCTCGGGGACCGTCGTCGCGGCGTACTCGTTCCGGCGGAGCGTCTCGACCATCGCGTCGGGGTCGGCGTCCGCGTCAGCCGCCTCGACGACCGCGGCCATCGACTGTCGGTATGGATCGGGCTCCAGCGCGTTGAACGCGGCCCGGAAGGCGTCTTCGCCCACCGACTCCAGGTCGCTGGTGAACGCGATTCCGTGCGCTTCCAGCGTCTCGCGGACGACCGCCTCGTAGGGCTCGGGGTAGTGGACGATCGTCCCGTCGAGGTCGAAACAGAGCGCGGTGGTCATTCGTCCGACGGCGAGATCGGCGTCCCGTCTTCGGTCGGCGGCGCGACGTAGTCGATGTACGCCTCGGCGTCCGGTTCGCGGACCGTCACGGTCACGTGGATGTCGCCCAGTTCGGACGGCTCGCCCACGGCGAAGTTCACGCGGCCCTCGAAGGCGGCCTGCTTCTTCACGTCGAAGGCGAACGTGTCGCCCTCGAGCGAGTCGAAGAAGACCGAGCGGGCGGTGTCGAGGATCTCGGCCCGGTGTAGCAGTTCCGAGAACGCCTCCATCGCGTGGACCTCCGCGACGAGTTCGCCCCGCCGGTGGTCGAGTTCGGCCTCGGGGAAGAGGGTCCGGACCGCGTCTGCGACCCTGTCCGTCACCTCGGTGTCGTTGACCGGGGCCGCGATGGCCACGTCGACGCTGTAGACCGCGCTCATCCGTCGAGCCCCTCCGGGCCGTCCCGGATCAGTACGCGCACCTTCCGCTGGAACGCCGCCAGCGTCTCCGTGTTCTCGATGGTCACGTCGGCCATCTCCATCGCCTCGCCCATGCCGAAGCCGAGTTCGCGCTCGTCGCGGGCTTCGAGCGACTCGCCGCCGTCGGCCGCCGACGCGTCGCGGCCCCGCAGGTCGAGGCGCTCGGCGCGCAGTTCGAAGGGCGCGTCGACCTGGACGAGGAGAAAGTCCTCGCCGAACGCCGACGCGAACGCCTCGGCCTCCACGTCCGAGCGGAGGCCGTCGACGAGCACCGTGTCGTGGTCGTCGAGCGCGTCCTCGATGATCGGGAGCGACCGCTCGGCGATGGCGGCCGGCCCGTTCTCCTCGCGGAGCGCCTTCGCGACGGTCCCGTGGTCCGCCGCCGGATCGAGACCTCTGTCGCGACACTCCTCGCGGATCACGTCGCCCATCGTCACCACCGGGACGCCCATCTCGGCGGCGACGTTGGCCGCCTCGCTCTTGCCGCTGCCCGGTAACCCGACGATGCCGATAACTGTCATTGGCGGCCGTAATCGAGCGGCGGCCAAAAGCCTCCCGTTCGGCTAGCGCTCGCGGACGACGACGAACTCCGCGAGGTCGCGCAGGTACTCCATCGACTGGGAGTCGGGCGCGTCGACGGTCGACAGCGCCTCCAGCGCGGCGTCGGACTCGGCGTGGGCGCGCTCGTTCGCTTCCTCGGGCGTCAGGTCCGTCACCTCGACCAGCGAGGGGCGGTCCATCTCGGCGTCGTGACCGGTGGGCTTGCCCAGCGTCTCGGCGTCGGCCGTCGCGTCCAGCACGTCGTCGCGCATCTGGAACGCCACGCCGACCCGCTCGGCGTACCGTCCGACGGCCTCGACCGTGTAGGGGTCCGAATCCGCGGCTATCGCGCCCAGCTCCGCGGCCGCCCGGAACAGCGCGCCGGTCTTCCGCCGGGCCAGTTCCATGTACTCCTCTTCGTTCGAGGGCTGCTCGACGAGCTCCATCGCCTCGCCCTCGCCGAGTTCGACCATCGACTCAGAGACGGTCTGCATCGCGCGCTCGTCCGTCGAGAACAGGTCGAACGCCTCGCCGAGCAGGCCGTCCGAGGCGATGATCGCCGGGCCGTGGCCGAACGCCGCCCAGGCGGCCGGGGTCCCCCGGCGAAGCTCGGACTCGTCGATGATGTCGTCGATGACCAGCGAGGCGTTGTGGACGAGTTCGATGCCCACCGCGTAGTCGACAGCGTCCGCCGGCTCCTCCCCGAGCGCCTCACAGACGAGGACGGTCACCGTCGGGCGGACCCGCTTGCCGCCGGAGAGCGCCACGTGGCGGATTTCCTCGGCGAGTTCGTCCGGCTCGACGCCGTCGAGGACCGCCTGTAACCGCTCCTCGACCCGGTCGCGCCGGCGCTCCAGATACTCCATTATCGCCCCCTTAGGACTAGCGTAAAAAGTACCTTGCCACCCGCGATGGCTGTCGACCGCTCGAATCCACCGAACCGCCCGGACCGTCCGAGCGTCAGCCGCCGAACTCCTCGATGAGCGCGGGGATCACGTCGAACAGGTCGTCCTGAATGCCGTAGTCGGCGATGTCGAAGATCGGCGCGTTCGGGTCGGTGTTGATCGCGACGATGGTGTCAGACCCCTTCATGCCGGCGACGTGCTGGACGGCTCCGGAGATGCCGATGGCGATGTACACGTCCGGCGTGACGACCTTCCCGCTCTGGCCGACCTGCCGGTCTTTCGCCAGCCAGCCGTTGTCGATGAGCGGTCGGGACCCCGAGACCGTCGCGCCGAGCGCGTCGGCGAGGTCGAAGATCATGTCGAGGTTCTCCTCTTCCTCGATACCGCGGCCCACCGACACCAGCACGTCGGCGTCGGTGATGTCTACGTCGCCGCCGCCGACTTCCTCGAAGCCGGTCACGGTCGACCGGACCGCGCTCTCGTCGATCGTCGCGTCGAACGCCTCGATCGTCGCGTCGCCGACGCCCTCCGCCGTCGGCCACTCCGACGGACGGAGCGTCACGGCCGCCCGCTCGGCGTGCACGTCGATGGTCGTCTCGACCTTCGAGCCGTACAGCTCCCGAGTCACGGTGAGCCCGTCGTCGGTGTCGAGGGCGACAGCGTCGGTCACCAGCGGCCGGTCGAGGCGGCTGGCGACGGCCGGTGCGTAGTCCATGCCGTCGACCGTGTTCGGCATGAGCACGACAGAGGGTGACAGCTCCTCGGCGAGTTGGGCGACCACTTGCGTGTACACGTCGTGGTTGAACTCCTCGCCGGCGTCGACCGTGTGCACGGCGTCGACGCCCTCGCGGTTCAGCTTCTCGCCGAAGGCGTCCACGTCGCCGCCGACGACCGCCGCGTGGAGCTCCCCGTCTAGGTCGTCTGCCAGTTCGCGCCCGGCGGTCAGCAGTTCGAGGCTCACGTCGCGGAGCTCGCCGCGCCGGTGCTCGGCGACTGCGAGGACCGACATCAGTTCTCGACCCCCTTCTCGCGGAGGAGCGTCGCAAGCTCTCCGGCCGTCTCCTCGGCGCTCCCCTCGAACACCGTCGCCTCGCTCTCGGTCTCCGGCTCGTACAGCGAGGTCTGTTCGAGCGGGCTCTCGACGGCCGCCGCGTCGAGGCCGACCTCCGACAGCGACTTCGTCGCCAGCTCCTTGCTCTGTGCCTGCCGGATGCCCCGGAGGCTCGCGTACCGTGGATCGTTGATGCCCGTCTGGATCGTCAGCACCGCGGGCAGTTCCACGTCGGTCAGCGCTTCGACGCTCCCCTCCAGCTCCCGGCGGACGTGGGCGACGCCCGCGTCACGGTCGAGATCGAGGGCATTGACGACGGCGGCCCACTCGAAGCCGAGCTTCTCGCCGAGTGTCACGCCTGTCGCGCCGAACCCGTCGTCGGCAGACTGGACGCCCGTCAACACCAGGTCCGGGTCCTCGTCGGCGGCCACGGCGGCGACGATCTCGGCCTTCGTCTCGGGGTCGAGCAGTCCCGCCTCCGCGAGCGCGTCGTCCCAGACCCGGATCGCGCGGTCGGCCCCCTTCGCTAGCGCCTGCCGGATCGTCTCCTCGGTCCCCTCCGGTCCGACTGTGACGGTGACGACCTCCACGTCGTCGCCGGCCTCCTTGATCTGGACGGCCTCCTCGACGGCGTACTCGTCCCACTCGTTGAGATCGGCCGTGACGTAGCGCTCGTCGATGCCGAGCCCGTCGATCTCGAACTCGTCGTCGACGACCGCCACCTCCTTCACCGTGACAAGGATTTTCATACTGGCCCGTGCGACCGGACCGCGAATAAACGTTTCCGAACCAGAAACCACCGCGGGGTCGTTTATTAGGGCTGACCGCCGCGCTGGTCCTTACTCGTCGAAGTCGGTGATGTCCTCGTCGGGGAACGAGATGAGGTTCTCGCGGCCGATGCGGAGCTTGTCGATCCGGTCGTCCTCGTCCATCGAGGAGAGCAACTGGGAGACCTTCGCGTTCGACCACCCGGTCTCGGTGACGATCCGGGCCTGTTTCATGCGGCCGCCGTTCTCCTCGAGCAACCGCTCGACCCGCTCCTCGTCGCTGAGCAGTTCGACGTCGACGTCGTCCGCCGATTCCCCGTCGGCCGGGGGCTCGGTCACGTCCCCGTCGTCCTCGTCGTCGGTCCCGCTCGCCGCCGACGGCAGCGAGCCGGCGTGGCCTCGTCTGACCATGTAGCCCACAGCGCCGACGAGGAGCATCGCGAGGACGACTCCGCCGATCCAGAGCGAGCCGCCGTCACCGAGGAACGTCGCCGGCGTGTCCGTGTCGGTCGCCTCCAGCGACTGCTCGCCCGTGTACACGATCGACAGGTAGCCGGGCTCGAACGTCCGCGGGCCCTCGAACGTGAGCCTGCCGTCGTCGACGGCGCTCGGTGCGCTCTCGACCCCGTATCCGGTCGGCGGCGAGATCACCAGCCGCTGGTCCTCGGTCAGGCTGTTGAACCACGTTCCGCGGGTCGTGTTGAACGCGTCACCGACGACGATATCCTCGCCGGAGCGCGTCGCGAAGTTCGTCCACGTGAACGCGAGGACGAGTTGCCCTTTCCGGTCCGAGACCGTGTAGTTGCGGGAGACCGCGGTGATCTCCATCTCGCGACCCGTCGCCGTGCCCGCCGCGTCGTTCGCGGTCCGGAACGCGTCGAGCCATCCCACCTCGGCGTCGCCGTTGGCGAAGTCCTCACCGAAGCCGCTGAAGTCCTGACTCTCGTTCTCGGTCTCGAGCGCGTACGTGTCCGTAATCGTCCATCTCGCGTCGCCGTTCTCGCGGATCTGCAGCGAGAACGTCGTGTTCTCCGCGACCGGCTCCGGTGTCGCCGTCGTCTGCTGGAGGGGGGTGGCGGCCGCCGGGGTCGCCGCGGTCGCGAGCGGGGTGATCGCCAGCACGGCGACCAGGACGAGGAGGAGGGCACCTGATACCCGCGGGGTCATTCTCGTTCACTGCTCATCAGCCTGGGGGCAAAACCCTTTCCATCCGTGAATAAAACGTCAGAGCGCTCTTTGAAAGGTCTCGTGCCGTCTCAGGCGACTATCTTTGCGTGGAGAATGGTGGGGTTTTTGTACGGTCAGTGAGTAATCGCCGCTGATGCGCCCCCTCCTCGCACCTCTCGTCGCCCTCCTCCTGGTGGTGCCACTCGCCGTTCCGGCGACCGGGTCCGTCGCGGCGCCGACCGCACCCGCACAGGCGGCCGACGGCGAGTCCCTCCCGCAGATCACCGTCGTCGACAACACGACGAACCACCTCTCGATACCCGACAGCGAAGTCCGCGTGGCGACCTACAACCGGACCTCGATCGACGTCGGGGTGGCCGTCGCGGCCGGCTCCCGTGAGCTCCGCTCGCGCTACGCCGTCTCGAAGTTCGAACAGGAGTTCTTCCGGCGGGATACCGATGCCGCACGCGACCAGCTCGTCGCCGACACGCTGGCCGACATCGAGACGCGCGTCGAGCGTCTGGAACGGCAGCAAGAATCCGCGACGCAGCGATACGCGAGCGGCGCGCTCACCACCCAAGAGTTCCTTCGCCAGCGCGCGCTCGTCGACACCGAATCCAGACAGCTGACGCGGCGGCTCGAACGGGTTCGGACCGCCGCGGGGACGGCCCCCGATTACTCGCTGTCGCAGGCCCAGCGGTTCCGACTGGAGAACAACCGCGGCGTCCTCAAGACCTTCCGTGGCCCCATCAGCCGGCAGGTGGCGACTGAAGCCACCGGCGAGGCAGACGCGACCACGGTGTACCTCGAGGCGTCCTCGACCGGATACATGCTATCGACGGTCACCGACGGGCAGTACACCCGCGAGACGTACCTCGGGAGCGAGCGCCGGCCGGAGTCGCCCGATCAGTTCGCCGACACGCCGGACCCGCTCGGGGCGGTCAACTCACGCGCCGAGGGCCTCTACCCGTGGCTCTACAGCGAGCAGTACCCGGCCGTCCAGACGTACGGCCGAACCGCGATCTACCAGCTCCAGGCCGATCACCCGAACGGCCAGCTGACGGCCTTCCTCGACGGCGGGACGGCGAACGTCTTCTACGAGTACCAGTCGATCGAGCTGTCGACCGTCGAGCGCTCGACCGTTGCTACCGCAGTGGACCAGTCGACGCGCCTCCAAGTCAGTCAGTCCTACGAATCGGGGCCGCTCCTGATCGCCGTGTCCGACAACGCGACCGCCGCGCCGATCGAGGGTACCGTCGCCATCAACGGCCAGCGCGTCGGCACGACCGGCACGGACGGCGCGCTCTGGTCGATCGAACCGCAGGACGATTACACGGTCACCGTGACGACACAGGACGGCGAACGGATCTCCGTTCGCGTCGAGAACGGGCGCTGACGCCCGCGGACTGGCCTGCCCTCACTCCGGCACGGTCGCGATGGTCGTGATCGCGCGCGGGCTGCCGGGGCGGGACTGCTGGATGTGGTGTTCGAAGTCCTCGAAGCCGGCCTCGGTGAACATCCGGTCGGCCTCCGCCTCGTCGTAGAACAGCATGATGGCGTCGGCCATCTTCTGGAAGATGCTCGAGTTCGGATAGTCTGGGCCGACGATGAGGACCCGTCCCCCGGGTTTGGTCAGCCGCCGACACTCCGCGAGGGCGTCCACGGGGTTGGGCCAGTACTCGATGGACCCGGACGACCAGACCACGTCGAAGCTGTCGTCTTTGAACGGGAGTCGCTCGGCGTCGCCGAGGTGGAAACGAACGTCCCCGCGCTTGCCGAACTTCCGGTAGGCCTTCGAGAGCTGGTGGGCGCTCTGATCGAGTCCGTACACAGTCTCGACGTGTTCGAGGAGCCCCTCGGTGGCGAAGCCGGTCCCACAGCCCACGTCGAGGACGCGGTCGTCGGGGGAGAGGTCGAGCATCGCGATCGCCTCGTCGCGCATCCGCTCGTCCCAGATGAAGGGGTTGATCTGGTCGTACACCTTCGAGAGGTACTTGTAGAACGTCCGCGCGCGTGCCTTGTTCTCGAGGACTCCCATTGTCTCTGCGTTCGCGCTTGGCGGTCATAATTCCCCGGATTTCGGCCGGCGTGCCGCCACGGACGCGACTCTCGGCGGGCGAACTTCGCAACTACCAAATAGGCGCTCTGGCAACCCTCACGTGATTAGCAAATGCCACGGCCAGAAGTTCTCGACAGGATACAGGAGGCCGAGCAGGAGGCCGACGAGATCGTCGCAGAGGCCGAAGAAGACCGCGAGGAGCGGATCGCCGAGGCTCGCGAGGAAGCCGAGGAAATCCGCGAGACGGCCCGCGAAGACGCCGAGGCGGCGGCCGAGGACCGCCTCGAAACGGCCCGCGAGAAAATAGAGGCCGAGCGCGAGCAGATACTCGAGGACGGCGAGAGTGCTCGCGCCGACCTCGAAGCGCAGGCCGCAGACGAGACCGAGGCGGTCGTCGAATACGTCATAGACCTGTTCGAGGAGGCGGTACATGCTCAGACCTGAGAAGATGTGCCGCGTTTCGGTGACGGGATCGAAACGGGCGATGGAAGCCACTATCGAGGCCGTTCACGACCTCGAGATGCTCCACGTCACCGAGTACGACGGCTCGTGGGACGGATTCGAGCCGGGTGACTCTCTCGAGGGGACCAATGAGGCGGCAGATAAGCTCGTCACGGTCCGCTCGCTACAGTCGATCCTCGGCGTCGACGAGGAAGACGCCGGCCCGACGCGCGTCGTCACCGACGAGGCCATCCAGGAACAGCTCGAAGAGGTCCGCACCGAGGTCAACGAACTCGACGACCGCCGCGACGAGATCCGCGACGACCTCCGCGCGGTCGAGGACCAGATCAGCACGATGGAGCCGTTCGTGGCGCTCGGCATCGACCTCGACCTCCTGCGGGGCTACGATTCGCTCGCCGTCGCCGTCGGTGAGGGCGACCGCGACGAGATCGACACCACGCTCGTCGAGAGCGACATCCGGACGTTCGAACTGTTCGCCGAGGACGGCGTCGTCGCCGTCTTCGCGCAGGCCGACGAGGACGAACTGCAGGACGCGCTCGTCGGCGCGACGTTCTCTCGGCTCGACATCCCCGAGGGCGACGGCAGTCCGACGGCGTACCTTGAGGAGCTCGAACACAAGAAACAGCAGCTCGAGTCGAAGCTCTCGACCGTCGAGGAGGAACTGGAGGCGCTCCGTCTCGACTACGCCGGCTTCCTGCTCGCCGCCGAGGAGAAGCTGGCGATCGAGTCCCAGAAGGGCGAAGCGCCGCTGACGTTCGCGACCACCGAGAACGCGTTCATCGCCGAGGGGTGGATTCCGAACGAGCACTACACCGAGTTCAAGCGCACGGTCGACTCGGCGGTCTCCGAGGCCGTCGACATCGACAAGCTCGAGGTCGCCGAGTACGAGGAGGGCCACGCTCACTCTCGCGAGGAGGTCGAACACGAGGGCGGCGGTGGCGCCGACGAACACGAGGGCGCGACCATCTCCGAGGCTGACGACCAGTCTCAGGAGGCTGTCGCCGACGGCGGTCTCGTGACGATGAGCGACGACCAGCCGCCGGTCATCATGGACAACCCCGGCGTTGCCCGGCCGTTCGAGGACCTCGTCGAGGTCGTCAACCGACCGAAGTACAGCGAGTTCGACCCGACGGTCGTGTTCTTCCTGACCTTCCCGGCGTTCTACGGGTTCATGATCGGGGACCTCGGCTACGGGCTGCTGTACTTCCTCGCCGGCTACGGACTCTACGCGAACGTCGACAGCGACGTGCTCAAGAGCCTCGGCGGCGTCGCGATGTGGGCCGGTGGATTCACCGCGCTGTTCGGCGTCCTCTACGGTGAGGTGTTCGGTCTGCACCAACTCGGAGAGATCGTCTGGGGCGGTAATCCGCCGATGCACAAGGGTCTCCAGCCTGCGTACGGTGACTACGCCATCGCGTGGCTGACGATCAGCCTGCTCGTCGGTATGATTCACCTCGCCGTCGGATGGATCTTCGACTTCGTGAAGAACATGCGACACGGTCTCTGGGACGCGGTCACCGAGAGCGGATCGTGGCTGCTGATGCTCTTCGGCCTGTGGGCGTGGGTGTTCTCCGGCGCGAACGGCTCCGCGCCGAACTTCCTCTACACGGCCGAGGAAGGCATCTTCGCCGGCCACCCGTACGCGTTCGGATTCACCGGGCTGCCGGCCATCAATCTGTTCAGCGTCGCCGGATTCCCGATCTCGGCGTGGCTGATCGTGTTCTTCGTCGGGCTCGTGCTGCTGGCGATGGCAGACCTCATCGAGGTCGTCGAGTTCCTCAACGTCCTCGTGAACGTGCTGTCGTACACGCGACTCGCCGCGGTGCTCCTGGCGAAGGCCGGGATGGCCTTCGTGGTCAATCTACTGTTCTTCGGCGTGTACGTCGTCGAGACCGACCACGGTGCGGAGTGGCACTTCGGGATCAACCACTCGCCGGCGCACATGCTCGAACAGGGGACCTACCACGGACACGAGGTCACCGAGGTCATGTTCGGCGGTCTGATGCACTCCGGCGTAGCCGGCATCGTCGGCGGTCTGCTCGTCCTCGTGCTCGGCCACGTGCTCGTCCTCACGCTCGGCGTCACCAGCGCGGGGCTGCAGGGCGTGCGTCTCGAGTACGTCGAGTTCTTCGGCAAGTTCTTCGAGGGCGGCGGCAAGCCCTACTCCCCGTTCGGCTACGAGCGGACGTACACGACCGACGACTGACCACTGGTCGTTCGCCGCACTTTACCGCGTTTCCCTCGCTGTTGTAGCGTCGCACCAGTCTCCCGACAGCGCCGGCTGGTATCAGCTCACAACCCCGGGTCAGAGAGCGGCTAAACCGTCGGGACAGCATCTTGGCGAAGCGTTTTGGGAAGCTTTATGAAGAACGTGGGGGCACATACGCCTGTTCGGACACGAGCAATCCCAGAGAGGACTTCAACAACATGATCGAGAACATCGCACTCGTTGTCAACGCTGTACTGCAAGAAGGTACCGCTGCTGCGCCGGCTATCCCAAACAAAGCTGCTGCGGCCCTCGCCGTCGGTCTGGCGGCGCTCGGCTCGGGATACGCGGAACGCGGTATCGGTGCCGCCGCAGTCGGCGCCATCGCCGAGGACGACAGCATGTTCGGTCGCGGCCTCATCCTGACGGTCCTGCCGGAGACACTCGTCATCCTCGCGCTGGTCGTCGTCTTCGTCGTTCCTAATTAACGCACCCCCCTTTTCCAACAATGAGCCTTGATACAGTCGTAGAGGACATCCGAGACGAAGCCCGCGCGCGTGCAGAGGAGATTCGCGGCGAGGCCGACGAGCGCGCCGAGCAGATCATCGCGGAGGCCGAGGCCGACGCGGAGGAGATCCGCGAGGAGCGCCAGGCCGAGGTCGAGCGCACGATCGAGCAGGAGCGAGAGCAGCGGCTCTCCTCTGCGAAGCTCGAGGCCAAGCAGGCCCGACTGAACGCTCGACGCGACATCCTCGAAGACGTTCGCGAGAGCGTCGAGGACGCGCTCGCCGATCTCGAGGGAGACCGGCGAGAAGAGCTGACGCGCGCGCTGCTCGACGCCGCGACCGACGAGTTCGAGGACGGAGCAGACCTGTCGGTGTACGGTCGCGCGTCGGATCAGGCGCTTCTCGAAGATGTGCTCAGTGACTACGACAACGTAACCTACGCTGGTGAACGGGACTGCCTCGGCGGCGTCGTCGTCGAGAGCAGCGAATCCCGCGTTCGTGTGAACAACACGTTCGACTCCATCCTGGAGAGCGTCTGGGAGGACAACCTGAAAGCAATCAGTGAGCGCCTGTTCGAAGACCAATGAGTCCGCGAACGACGGGAAAGCGCGGCCAGGGAAGCAACTACGAGTACGTCATCGCACGGGTCCGCTCTCGTCGTGCCTCGCTGTTCGACGACGACGACTACCGCAAGCTGGTCCGTATGGGGACGGGCGAGATCGCCCGCTTCATGGAGGAGACGGAGTACGAGACGGAGATGAACGCGCTCGGCTCCCGCTACAGCGGCGTCGACCTCGTCGAGTACGCGCTGAACCGGAACCTCGCGAAACACTTCGACGACCTGCTGGAGTGGTCCGAGGGCGCGCTGTACGACTACATCGCCCGCTACCTCCGGAAGTTCGACGTGTGGAACGCCAAAACGGTGATTCGGGGACTGTACTCGGACCTCGACCGCACCGAGGTCGAAGACGACCTCATCCGGGCCGGCGAGTTCTCCGACCGCCGTATCGAATCGCTGCTGAACGCCGGTTCCATCGAGGAGGTCGTCGAACTGCTCGACGACACGGTCTTCGGTGAGTCGCTGGCCGAAGCCTTCGAGGTCTACGAGGAGAGCGGCGTGCTGGTCCCCCTCGAGAACGCGCTCGACCGCGCGTTCTACGAGACGCTGCTGTCGGGTCTCCCGGAGAACCCGGAGATCGACAGCCCGACCGGCCTGTACGTCGAGTTCCTCGAAACCGAGGTCGACTTCCGGAACCTTCGGAACGCGCTCCGGCTGGCTCACAGCGGGGCCGACGTCGACCCCTCGGAGTACTTCATCGAAGGCGGACAGCTCTTCGACGCCAAGGAGGTCGCCCAGCTGTCGACGAACCTCGACCAGCTGGTCAGCGCCGTCCGCGAGAGCAAGTACGGTGACGACCTCGATGCGGCGCTCTCGGCACTCGAAGACGCCGAGAACCTCCTCGACTTCGAGCGCGCGCTGGAAGCGGCGCTGCTCGAGTACGCGGACCGGCTCTCGAACCGCTATCCGCTGTCGGTCTGTCCGGTGCTGTCCTACGTCCTCGCCAAGGAGCGCGAGGTCGACAATATCCGCGCCATCGCCCGCGGTCGCGAGGCCGGACTCGGACCCGACGAAATCGAACAGGAACTGGTGATACTATGAGCCAGGAGATCGCTGTCGTCGGCAGCCCGGAGTTCACGACGGGCTTCCGACTCGCCGGCGTCCGCAAGTTCGCGGACATCCCGGCCGAACAGAAAGACGAGCAGCTCGACGACGCCGTCGAAGAGATGCTCACGGACGACGACGTCGGCATCCTCGTGATGCACGACGACGACCTCTCGCATCTCTCGCGCGGCGTCAGGAAGGACGCCGAGACGAGCGTCGAGCCGGTGATGGTCACGCTCGGCGGTGGCACTGGTAGCGGCGGACTGCGTGAACAGATCAAGCGAGCCATCGGTATCGACCTGATGGACGAAGACTAATCATGAGTCAAGCAACAGAATCAGACGTCCGCGAGGACGGCATTATCGAAAGCGTCTCGGGACCGGTCGTAACCGCTCGAGACCTCGACGCCCGGATGAACGACGTCGTGTACGTCGGCTCTGAGGGGCTGATGGGCGAGGTCATCGAGATCGAAGGAAACATCACCACGATCCAGGTGTACGAGGAGACATCGGGTGTCTCCCCGGGCGAACCCGTCGAGGGGACGGGCGCGCCGCTCTCCGTGGACCTCGGGCCGGGCATGCTCGACGCCATCTACGACGGCGTCCAGCGCCCGCTCGACGTCCTCGAGGAGAAGATGGGCTCGGCGTTCCTCGACCGCGGTGTCGACGCGCCGGGCATCGACCTGGAGAAGACCTGGGAGTTCAACCCCGAGGTCGCCGAGGGCGACGCCGTCGAGCCCGGCGACATCGTCGGGAGCGTCCCGGAGACGCCCAGCATCGACCACAAAGTGATGGTCCCGCCCGACTACGAGGGCGGCGAAGTCGTCGCCATCGAGTCCGGTAACTTCAACGTCGAGGAGACGGTCGCCGAACTCGACAACGGCGAGGAGATCCAGATGCGCCAGGAGTGGCCGGTCCGCAGTCAGCGCCCGGCCAAGGAGAAGGAGACGCCGACCGAGCCGCTCATCTCCGGCCAGCGCGTGCTCGACGGTCTGTTCCCCATCGCGAAGGGCGGGACGGCCGCGATTCCGGGTCCGTTCGGGTCCGGGAAGACGGTCACCCAGCACCAGCTCGCCAAGTGGGCCGACGCGGACATCGTCGTCTACGTCGGCTGTGGCGAGCGCGGCAACGAGATGACCGAAGTGATCGAGGACTTCCCGGAGCTGGAAGACCCGACCACCGGCAACGCGCTGATGGACCGGACGTGCCTCATCGCGAACACGTCGAACATGCCCGTCGCGGCCCGCGAATCCTGCGTGTACACGGGGATCACCATCGCGGAGTACTTCCGCGACATGGGGTACGACGTGGCGCTGATGGCCGACTCCACCTCCCGGTGGGCCGAGGCCATGCGCGAGATTTCCTCGCGGCTCGAGGAAATGCCCGGCGAGGAGGGGTACCCCGCGTACCTCTCGGCTCGACTGAGCGAGTTCTACGAGCGCGCCGGCTACTTCAACAACATCAACGACACCGAGGGGTCCGTCTCCGTCATCGGGGCCGTCTCGCCGCCGGGCGGGGACTTCTCGGAACCGGTCACCCAGAACACGCTGCGCATCGTCAAGACGTTCTGGGCGCTGGACGCCGACCTCGCGGAACGTCGGCACTTCCCCTCGATCAACTGGAACGAGTCGTACTCGCTGTATCGCGACCAGCTCGACCCGTGGTTCGTCGAGAACGTCCGCGACGACTGGCCGGAGACGCGCCAGTGGGCGATCGACACGCTCGACGAGGAGGCCGAACTGCAGGAGATCGTCCAGCTCGTCGGGAAGGACGCGCTGCCGGAGGACCAGCAGCTCACGCTCGAGATCGCGCGCTACCTGCGCGAGGCGTGGCTCCAGCAGAACGCGTTCCACGACGTGGACACCTTCTGTGAGCCCGAGAAGACCTACCGCATCATGGACGCCATCCAGACGTACAACGATGCGGCCTTCGAGGCGCTCGATGCCGGTGTCCCCGTCGAGGAGATCACCGACATCGACGCCGCACCGCGGCTCAACCGTATCGGTGTGCAGGAAGACTACAACGAGTACATCGACGAACTCGAAGCGGATATCCAGGAACAGCTCCGGGAGCTGTACTAACAATGAAAGAGTACCAGACAATCACGGAAATCAGCGGACCGCTGGTGTTCGTCGAGACCGACGAACCGGTCGGCTACGACGACATCGTGGAAATCGAGCTCAGCGACGGCGAGACCCGCCGTGGCCAGGTGCTCGAATCCGCCAGCGACTACGTCGCCATTCAGGTGTTCGAAGGCACCGAAGGCATCGACCGCAATGCCTCGGTTCGCTTCCTCGGCGAGACGATGAAGATGCCCGTCACCGAGGATCTCCTCGGTCGCGTGATGGACGGGACCGGTCAGCCGATCGACGGCGGTCCGGAGATCGTTCCCGACGAACGCCGTGACATCGTCGGCGAAGCGATCAATCCATTCTCGCGCGAGTATCCCGAGGAGTTCATCCAGACGGGCGTCTCGGCCATCGACGGCATGAACACGCTCGTCCGCGGCCAGAAGCTGCCGATCTTCTCGGCGTCCGGTCTGCCCCACAACGACCTGGCGCTCCAGATCGCCCGACAGGCGACGGTGCCGGAAGAGGACGAGGCGAGCGACGACGACGAGGGCTCGGAGTTCGCCGTCATCTTCGGCGCGATGGGTATCACGGCCGAAGAGGCCAACGAGTTCATGGACGACTTCGAGCGCACCGGCGCGCTGGAGCGCTCCGTCGTCTTCATGAACCTCGCGGACGACCCGGCCGTCGAGCGGACGATCACGCCGCGACTGGCGCTGACGACCGCCGAGTACCTCGCCTTCGAGAAGGACTACCACGTGCTGGTCATCCTGACGGACATGACCAACTACTGCGAGGCGCTGCGCGAGATCGGTGCCGCTCGGGAGGAGGTCCCGGGCCGCCGTGGCTACCCCGGATACATGTACACCGACCTGGCCCAGCTCTACGAGCGCGCCGGTCGGATCGAGGGCCGCGAGGGCTCCGTGACGCAGCTGCCGATCCTCACGATGCCCGGCGACGACGACACGCACCCGATCCCGGACCTGACCGGGTACATCACCGAGGGCCAGATCTACATCGACCGCGACCTCAACAGCCAGGGCATCCAGCCGCCGATCAACGTCCTGCCGTCGCTGTCGCGCCTGATGGACGACGGGATCGGCGAGGGTCTGACCCGCGCCGACCACGCCGACGTGAAAGACCAGATCTTCGCCGCGTACGCGGAAGGTGAGGACCTGCGCGACCTCGTGAACATCGTCGGCCGCGAGGCGCTGTCGGAACTGGACAACAAGTACCTCGACTTCGCCGACCGGTTCGAGGAGGAGTTCGTCGACCAGGGCTTCGACACGGCCCGCGACATCGACGAGACGCTCGAACTCGGCTGGGATCTGCTCTCGATGCTTCCGAAAGACGCGCTCAACCGCATCGACGAGGACCTCATCGAAGAGCACTACCGCGAGGACGAGACCGCAGAGGCCGTCGAGGCCGAAGCGTAGACCCGCCCCGTCACGCGTTTTCTCCGGTTTTTGCCGCTTCTTCGACAGAGGATACCTAATTGTTTGGGCAATCGAAAGTTCAGTTGACATTCCTAAGGTGTAGCTGTACTATGCCAGCACCAGGACCCGAAGGCATCTGGCTGTGGCTCGGCACCGTGGGCATGTTCGTCGGCATGCTATACTTCATCGGCCGCGGGTGGGGCGAGACCGACGAGCGGAGACAGAAGTTCTACATCGCGACGATACTCATCACGGCCATCGCGTTCGTGAACTACCTGGCGATGGCGCTGGGGTTCGGGCTGACGTTCATCGAGTTCGGCGGGACCGAGCACCCGATCTACTGGGCCCGCTACACCGACTGGCTGTTCACGACGCCGCTGTTGCTGTACGACCTGGGACTGTTGGCGGGCGCTGACCGGAACACCATCGCCACGCTGGTGAGCCTCGACGTGCTGATGATCGGGACCGGCGTCGTCGCGACCTTCAGCGCGGGCAGCGGCGTGCTGTCGGCCGGCGCGGAACGGCTGGTCTGGTGGGGAGTCAGCACGGGCTTCCTGCTGATCCTGCTGTACTTCCTGTTCAGTTCGCTGTCGGGTCGCGTCAGCGACCTCCCCAGCGACACGCAGAGCACCTTCCGGACCCTGCGAAACCTCGTGACCGTGGTCTGGCTCGTCTACCCCGTGTGGTGGCTCGTCGGGACCGAAGGGCTGAGCCTCGTCGGGATCGGCGTCGAGACGGCCGGATTTATGGTCATCGACCTCGTCGCGAAGGTCGGCTTCGGGATCATCCTGCTCCGGAGCCACACCGTGCTTGACGGATCGGCACAGGCGACGGGTCGCGCCGCGACGCCCGCCGACGACTGACCGCGCCGAGCGGTCGTCTCGGACCGGTTCGATGGGCGTCCCGCCCGTTCGAACCGAGAGAACTGGAAACCGTTAACTGCCTACGTCGAAAAGGACCCCGTAATGGCTAAGGACGTCAAACCCACGCGCAAAAACCTGATGCAGATCGAGGACCGCATCGAACTGTCCGAGCGTGGGCACGACACGCTGGAGAAGAAGCGTGACGGGCTCATCATGGAGTTCATGGACATCCTGGACCAGGCACAGGACGTGCGCGAGGACCTCGACGACTCCTACGAGCGCGCCCAACGGGCCATCAACATGGCGCGGGCGATGGAGGGCGACGTGGCCGTCCGCGGCGCGGCCTCGGCGCTGAAAGAGCACCCGGAACTGACGACCCAGTCGAAGAACATCATGGGCGTCGTCGTTCCGCAGATCGAGTCCAGCAAGGTCCGCAAGTCCCTCGACGAGCGGGGCTACGGCGTCATGGGCACGTCCGCCCGGATCGACGAGGCCGCCGAAGCCTACGAGGACCTGCTGGAGAACATCATCCTCGCCGCCGAGGTCGAGACGGCGATGAAGAAGATGCTCGAAGAGATCGAGACGACCAAGCGCCGCGTCAACGCCCTGGAGTTCAAGCTGCTCCCGGACCTCTACGACAACCAGGAGTACATCGAGCAGAAGCTCGAAGAGCAGGAACGCGAGGAGATCTTCCGCATGAAGAAGATCAAGGCCAAGAAGGAAGAAGAGGAAGACGCCGTCGCCGCCGCCGAAGCGGAAGAAGAGCCCGAGCCCGTCACCGCCGACGACTGACCGTTCTCTCCGCGTCCTTTTTGTCCGCGCCCGTCCGTGAGCCGGTATGGCCTGTCCAGCCTGCGGCGGCGAGACCGTTTCGATCCCCGTTCCCGCGGAGTTACGCGAGTACCTTCCGGGCGAAACGCCCGGCACGGCGCTCTGTCGAGCCTGTCTGTCGATCCATCCCGAACCGGACCCGCCGGCCGAGACGCCGGATCTCTCTGCTGTCGACGATGCGTTCCCCACTGACTCGAATGCGGCTGTTCCGCTGGCACTGCTCGTGGGTCTGCTCGACTCGCTGGCGCTGAATCGTCAGGAGATCACCGCGCTGCTCGAGCGGGTCGAGCGCGAGGGTGTCGATCCCTTGCTCGCCGTCGACCGACTCGCGGACAGCTACGGCGACCGCGCTCACGTCGACCTGTCGGCCCGGCGTCGCCAGCTCGAACAGTTGCTGTGAACGGTCCTACGACCGGGCGGCCTACGGCGGACTCGCGTTCGGGTCTTCGACTGCTTTCGCCCAGGCGTCCAGCCACTCACGGAGGCCGCTGTCGGGGACGGTCAGCGAATGTGTGTTCTCCGGGAGGTCCGGGTATCCTCCGACGTCGTTATGGTCGGCGATCCAGTAGTCATAGGGCGAATCGAGTCGGTCGTTGCCGGCCCGTTCTCTGATCTCGGTGACGATCCGCTGATCGTTCGCTGTCCGGTCGGCGGGTCGTGCCCCGGCGTTCGCGAGGTTGTGCGCTTCGACGGCCGACGAGGACATGGCGTCGAGTCCGTCAGGCCACAGCGGCCGGGAATCGAGTTCGTTGCCGCTGTATTTCGGCGTATCCGAGTCGAGCGGTGGCTCGGTGACCGTGTTGTCCTCCATGTAGGCGTTGCCGCCCTCGAACACCCTGTCACCGGTGTCGATCTGGCCGATATACCTGTTCCCGACGAAACTCGCCTCAGTATCGCCGTCCATGTTGCTGCCGCCGTCGAAGAAATACGCGAGGTTGTTCACAACGGCGGTGCTGGAGCCGGTTTTCAGCCGGGGCATCCGGCGACGACACTTCGCCCAGACGTTGCCGGCGAGAGTGACGTCGTCCGCGTCGTTACCGACGAGCGTCGCGTAGTGATGGTCGGTATGGTCGCCGTAGGGGCCGTACAATCCCTCGTAGACGAGGTTGTTCGTAAACGTCGTTTCGCTGGTTTTGTAGCCGACAGACATGCACTCGTCGGTACCCCACGAGGCACTGACGTGGTCGATCACGTTGTTGTGCGTATCGTAGGCCGTGTTGACCGAGTCGTTGCCCTGGATGTCGCCGTTCGGAGCCGGACCGATCCGCGAACGGATGTGCTGGAGAACGCAGTTGTCGGCGCTAATCTGGACGCGGCCGTTGATGAAAGTGATCCCGGGTGAGGGGGCCGTCTGGCCCGCGACCCAGCAGTCGTCGACGGTGATCTTCAGGGGTATCCCCCCCAGATCTATCGTGCCGCTCGTTTCGAAGACGACGACTCGGGGACCACTACCACCGATAGCTGATTCGACAGCGCTACGGGTCGGTTCCGTGACGGTCCTGACCGAGACGCTGTCGTCGAGCCACGGCGCTGGATCGGCGAATCCAGAATCGAGACCGAACTGTGAAGTCTCCTGGATGGGTGTTTCGGTGGGTTCTTCGGTCGCGGGTTCGGAAGTGTCGCCGTCGAAGCGCCATCGCTGGCTGGCGGTGTCGTGCCATCCCATCTGGTGGACGTTCGCGCCGTCGTCTTCGGACCCGTCGCTGACGGCCATCACCTTCCCGGAATGCACCGACCGGATCCGGTACACGTCTCCGCCGACGGCCTCGATGTTCCAGCGCTGATTATCGCTCCCGTGCCAGTCCCACTGGACGATGTTGGCTCCGTTCGTCTCCCGCCCTTTATTGAGGTCGGCGGCCTTGCCCGAGTGCGTCGGGGTCAGGCGATAGGAGCCGTCGTCGAGCGACTCGACGGTCCACTGCTGGGACGGCCTCCCCTGATACGGCTGCTGGATCAGCGACGCACGGTTTTCCTCGGAGCCGTTCTCAACGGTGAGTGCCTTGCCGGAGTTTTCGTTTCGGACCCTGTAGGTCCCGGAGTCGATCGGCTCACCGTCGTCGTCGGGTTCTGTTTCGGTCGGTGTCTCAGTGTCGTCGGGTTCCGTTTCGGTCGGTGTCTCACTACCGCCGCTCGTAGAGACGCTCCCTGCCGGATTTACGTTCCCGATATCCTGGTTCTTCTCCGGGGAGAGTCCGGACAGTTCGTCGAACGTCGCCGAACACAGCGTTCCCCAGTCGAAACTCGAAACGGCGAGACCGACGTACGTCTCGTCACTGAATTCGATTCGGCTGCTGGGTAGCCGGCAGACACGGGCCCAGTCGCTACCGTCGGTCGATCCGTAGCCGACAATCGCATCGTTTTCCCGGACCAGCCGGATCCAGTCACCGTCGGACGTTCCGTTTCCGATATCGCTCTGTGTCGTACTGTTGGTTTCACCACCGGTGTCGGGACGCCACTGGACGGAGCTTTCGTTGTCCGGCGTGTGCCTGATCATCGCGTTCTTCGCGTCAGGCGCGAGACTCTCCCTGACCAGTATCCCGGCTTTCGCCCAGTCACCGGTATCCTCGATATCGTCGACGTGGACGGTCACGTCAAACGACCCACTGACCTGTTCGTAGTAGTAGTGACACTGGTCTTCGGTCCCCCAGACGTCAGAGCCACCACCGTCTATGGTGACCGCCGGTGGGGAACCTGTCACCACGTCACTTAGTACTGCAGTTCCAATACACCCCATCGCGAGCGATTGCAAGAACTTCCGCCGCGTATTCACTCTTGTCCCCTCCCTGTCATGGCAACACAACTCTTATCGCAATTATTACTTATACGTTTCTAAGATATCTCTAAAGATGTATTTTCATTATAATTACATAAATAAGTTACATTAGATGTCAACCCGTCGTGCAGCCGCCCGGATTTGTAAACTCCGCTAGCATCCCTGAACTAGCGCATCGTGGTGCAATTAGATATCCCGATGGTACGGACTTCTGATCTTTCGACGGTTCGTATCTAGAAACCCGACAAACTATCGAGGCTATTTCTAGAGTCGGAACCACATGTCTGATATTATATGGATACCGTGCCTATCGACGGCATCCGGGCCGTTCGATGAATCGGCTCAGTCGGTACCGACCCGCTCTCTGAGCACGGTGACGGTCCACAGGCCAGTCGCCGTCCGGTCCGCGAGTCGGGTCCCCGCGTCGGATGGGGATTCGACATTGTTGTCGACCGTCTCGTGGTTGCTGGGCCCTTCGGCAGTCCAGCTATCTCTCAATTACACCGTTGCTGTACTGCGGAAGCGTACCGATGGACTGCGCTTGCGGAAACCTGCAGGACGAGCGTCTGTAGAAAAGCCGTGCGTTAGACGCCGGTCGAGTACCGCAACAGGCCGGCGACGCCGCCGAACGCCGTCAGGAGCTGTTCGCCCTTCTCGAAGTCCGTCGAGATGAACACCGTCTCGGTCCCGCGCTGGTCGGCCAGTTCCATCAGGTGGTCGATGGCGTCCTCGCGCTCGCCGTCGTCGGCGTCCACCGTCGCGGCACAGCGCGTGCATCCGTGAGATTCGGTCTCGGTGTTACTGTCGATCAGTTCGTACTCGTCGTGGCCGTTCTCGCAGGTGTACGCGACCACGTCCTTCCGGAGGTCCTCGGAGATGAGCAACTCTTCGACGGCCCCCATGTTGAGGTTCTTGCGCGTCTGGTCGAACCCGTAGGTGGCCTTCTCGCCGTCGTGAAGCTGCTTGAAGAACTCCTCCATGACCTCCTTGTCCTGGAGCATCTCGTGTTCGGCCAGCACGTCGTCGGCCGCGTCGACGAGGTCGTACAGCCCCGACTCGTCGGTGTAGGCCACGTCGAACTTGCCGAGCACCATGTCCTGCAGTTCGTGGTGGAGGTAGTCACCGTCGAGGAATTCGTCTTTCGTCGGCGAGGGGCCGCCGACGAGAACGCCGTCCATCTCGTGGCGCTCGGGGACGAACAGCTCGTTTGCCATCCCCGCGACCTCCTGATAGAAGTTGTCGATGGCCTCAAGACGCAGACGGGCGAACCGCTGTGCTGACTGGCCACCTTTGCGCTGCTTGCCGGGGACCAGCGAGGACGCCGACTTGACCGGCTCGACGCGCTTGCCCTTCAGCCACCCGACGTTGGCCTCGCGTCGGTCGAGCACGACCAGGCCGAACAGCCCCTTGTCGGCCAGCATGTGCTCCAGCGGCTCGGTGAGGAACTCCGAGTCGCAGTGATAGCGGAAGGACTCGATGGGGTCCGGCGGCGACTCCAGCACCTTCGTCACCATGTCGGTGCGGCCGCCGCCGGTGTCGAACGCGCCCGAGAACAGCACGAGGCCGTTCTCCGGCGGCGTGTTATCGTAGTAGCGGAGCCGGTCCTTGATCGAGGTGAGCGCGTCCTGCACCGCCGTGCGGGTGTCCTTCGATTTGATGTTCGAGGCTTCGGAGTGCTCCTGGGTGACGTGGGCGACGACGTCGCTGATCTGCTTGTCTTCGGGAACGTAGATAGAGACGAGCTGTGTCCCCGAGCCCTGGTAGTCCTTGAGCTCCTCGATGACCTTTCGGAACTCGTATTTCTGTTTGTCAGACTGCTCCTGTTCCTGCTGCTCGCTCATTACTCCGTATAAGCCGAGGTGGTGTAAGAACCTGTTGACAGGGAGCGAAAGCCCGAGTGTAACGAGGGGTATTTCGGGCGTCGAGCACCGCGAGGGGCGCGACCGAAGGGAGGGCTCCTCGGATAGAGCGAGCGGTGAGTGGAGAACCGTGAGCCGCGGGGGTAGCGAGGGGCCGAACGAAGTGAGGGCCCTCGGAAAGAGCGAACGGCGAAGCCGTGAGCCACGCGGTTGGCCGAACGAAGTGAGGGCCCTCGGAAAGAGCGAACAGTGAGCGAAGCGGACCGCCAGCAGCGGACGGCCGTCCCGCCGACTGAGCGCGAATGCCGCCCGTTGCGGCGCGTCGGCGCGTGACAGCCGGCTTTATATGACTGCCTGTGTTGTACCCAAGCAATCAGAATATGGCGGGGTACGTGTGTACGATCGCAGGCGGAAAAGGCGGCGTCGGGAAGACGACGACCGCGGTCAACGTCGGCGCCGTCTTACAGGAGATGGGTCACGACGTCGTCGTCGTCGACGCGGACCTGGGCATGGCCAACCTCGGATCGATGCTCTCGGTGGAACCGGACAAGAGCCTCCACGAGATCCTGGCCGGCAACGCGGCGGTCAGCGAGGCGCTCACCGACGCGCCGGGCGGCCTCACCGTCATCCCGGGCGAGCAGTCCCTCGAAGCGTTCGCGGACGCGGACCCGGCGAAGCTGCGGAAGGTCATCAAGACGCTCCGCAACGCTTACGACGTGGTGTTGATCGACACCGGGGCCGGCCTGAGCCACGAGGTGGCCGTGCCGCTGGGGCTGGCCGACGGCGTCGTCCTCGTGACGACCCCGGACGACGTTGCAGTCGGCGACACGGTCAAGACCGCCGAACTCGCCAACCGGATCGACGGCCCCGTCACCGGGGCGATCATCAACCGCGCGACCCGTCACACCGACGTCGCGGAGATTGCCGACCGACTCGACTTCCCGCTGCTCGCGGTCGTTCCGGACGACCCGCAGGCGACGACCGACGAACCGCTCGTACTCAACGCACCGGAGAGCACGGCCGCCGAGGCGTACCGACGACTGGCCGAGATGCTCGAAGGAGTCTTCTTCGAGGGTGCCGTCGTCGACGACGACGTGGACGCCATCGTCGACGAGGAGTGGTTCCTCGACGACGAGGAACTCGACTCGGACTCGGACGACGACTCCGGCGGCGTCTTCGGCCTGTTCAACTGACCCTTCTCCCCGTCACATCGAGGTCGGCGCCTCGACGCCCAGCGCGTCGAGCGCGTTCGCGACCGCGGTCCGCGTCCCGTCGACGAGCGCAAGCCGCGCGGCGCGCGTCTCGGCGTCAGCGTCGAGCACCGGGCACTCCCGGTAGAAGGCGTTGAACGTCTCGGCGAGGTCGCGGGTGTAGGTGGCGACGGTGTGAGGCGTCAGGTCGTCGGCGGCCGACTCGATGACGGCCGGGAATCGGGCGAGTTCGCGGAGCAGGTCGCGCTCCTCCGGCTCGGAGAGCGGACCGAAGTCCGGTTCGTCGGGGACCTCGTCCGCTACGTCATCGAGGATGCCACAGCAGCGTGCGTGGACGTACTGGACGTACGGCGCGGACTGGGCCTCGAAGTCGAGGGCGCGGTCCCACTCGAAGGTGATGCCCTTCGTCGGCTGCTTCGAGACGATGTCGTAGCGGACCGCGCCGATGCCGACCTGGCGCGCGATGCGCTCGACGTCCTCGTCGTCGAGGTCGCCGCGGGTGCGGTCGTCGAGGCGGGACTCGACCTCGTCGCGGGCGCGGTCGATGGCCTCGTCGAGCAGGTCGTCGAGGTCGATACCGGTCCCCTCGCGCGTGCTCATCCCGCCCTCGGGGAGGTTCACCCAGGAGTAAAACACCTGCCGGAGCTGGTCGGTGTCGTTGCCGAGCAGACCGAGCGCGGCGTCGAGCTGGTCGGCCTGGAGCTTGTGGTCCTCGCCCAGCACCGTCACGGCGCGGTCGTAGTTCTCGAACTTCCACTCGTGGTGGGCCAGGTCGCGGGTCGTGTACAGCGAGGTGTCGTCGGAGCGCAGGAAGACGAGGTGCTTCTCGAAGTCGGGCAGGTCCAGTTGCCAGGCGTCCTCCTCGTAGACGGCGCAGTCGAGGGCCTTGAGCCGATCGACGAGGGCGTCGGTGGCGCCGTTGCGCATGAACCGCGTCTCCTTGACGAACTCGTCGAACTCGGCGGGCAGGCGTTCGAGCGTCGTCCGCATCCCGCCGAGCACCGTGTCGACGACCTCGGCGACCCGCTCGTAGGTCTCTTCGTCGCCGTCTTCGAGGCCCTGCAGGATGGCCTGGATTTCCGCCTCGGCCGCCTCCACGTCCTCCGGGTCGCCGTCTTCGAGGACGGCGTTGCCCTTGCGGTAGTACCGGACCATCTCGTACTCGGGGGAGTCCCGCTCCGGCTCGGGCAGGTCCTCCTCGTCGAAGGTCTCGTAGGCCCACGTGAACACCGCGATCTGGCGGCCCGCGTCGTTGACGTAGTAGTGGCGGTCGACGTCGTAGCCGGCGTAATCCAGCACGCGAGCGACGGCGTCACCGATGATAGGGTTTCGCGCCCGGCCGACGTGGACCGGGCCGGTCGGGTTCGCCGAGGTGTGCTCGACGACGACGCTCGTCTCGCGGTCGGGGAGCCGGCCGAATCCGTCGTCGGCCACCGCGTCGAGGGTCGCCGCGAAGTACGCCTCGCTCGGCAGGAAGTTGACGTATGGGCCTTGCGTCGTCACGGCGCTGACGTAGGTGAGGTCGTCCGCGTCGACGGCGTCGGCGATGTCGGCGGCGACCTTCGGCGGCGGTGCGCCGACCTCGCCGGCCAGTCGGAAGGCGGCGCTCGACGCGAGCACGGCGTCGACGCCCTCGGGCGGCTCCTCGATACCGAGGTCCTCGGCCGGCAGGTCGAGTGCTGTGAGCGCGTCGGCGAGGGCGTCCTCGACCTCCGCGCGGAGCTGCAGGAACATACGCCCGGCTTTCGCGGCGGGGAGTAAATGGGTAACGAAACCCCTTACGCGAGCAGCCGCGGCCCGAACACCATCAGCAGGAGGCCCGCGATCATCGACACCGTGACGGCGACCGAGACGGCCGTCGTCAGCCGACGGGCGTCCGAGACGGGCAGCCGGGAGACGAACGATTCGGTGGCGGCCCGGAGGATGTGACCGCCGTCGAGCGGGAAGGTCGGGATGAGGTTGAACTGGCCGATGACGAGGTTGATCCAGCCGGTCCAGAACAGGACGTTCGCCAGCAGGAACACCGGCGTCGTCCCGAGCGCGGCCAGCGGGCCCTCGACGGTGAAGAAGTTCGCGGCGATACCGGTGAAACCGGCGAAGTTGTAGCCGAAGCCGCCGGCGACGCCGATGAAGGGGAGCAAGAGCGTGCTGAACACCCGCTGGGCGAACGAGAAATCGGAGACGGACGTGGGGGCGTCCGGCGACCCGCCCAGGAACTCGAGGAACGCGGCGGCGGGGTAGGCATCGATGCCGAAGTCGCTGACCTGCATCCCGCTGATGCCCCGCTGGATGCTGATGCCGACGATGCCGTCGTCGCTGGTGTCGCTCTCGCCGAGCGTCACGTCGAACGTCTCACGCTGGCCGTCGACGTACCCGACGACAGTCACGCTGTCGCCCGGTTCGCGGCCGTCGAGCGCGTCGACGAGCGCGCTTCCGCTATGGGTTCGCTGGCCGTCGACGGCGGTGATGATCATCGACTCTCCGCCGGGGCCGCCGGCCTGGTCGAGCGGGCTGTCCTCGACGACCAGGACGTACGCGCCGAGCGGAGTCGTGACCGACTCGCCGGACTCCGTCTGGAGCGTCGCGACGGTGTGGTTCCGGGCGGCCCGCTCGAAGCCGCTCCCGGTCGCGACCGCGGAGTCGTTGACCGAGACGACGGTGTCCCCGGTCCCCAGCGGGGCGCTCTGAAGCGCGGCCGAGACGACCACGGACCGCTCGACCGTCACCGGCGCGGCGTTTCGCCTGGACACCTCGACCGTCTGCGCGTCGCTCTCGGCCAGCGCCCGTTCGAGTTCCTGTCCGTTCGCGACCGGCTGGCCGTCGATGGCCGTGATGACGTCGCCCGAGCCGATGCCGGCCTGGTCCGCCGGTGCGCCCCTGAGCGCGCCACCGACCGGGACGCCGTCGACGACGGCGATGGAGCCGGCGATCGGTCCGAACAGGAGGAGTAACGCGACGAGTGCCAGCGCGAAGTTGTTCGTCACGCCCGCCGTGTACATCCGGACCTGGGCGCCGCGGTCGGCGCGCAGAAGTTCGTCCTCGTCGGGTTCGACGAACGCGCCGACGGGAACGATCGCGAGCAGCGCCAGCCCCATCGACTCGATGTCGATGTCCTCGACCCGGCAGAACAGGCCGTGGCCGCCTTCGTGGACGACGAGGCCGAGCAGCAGGCCGAGGACGATCTCGGGGGCGACCGACAGCGGGAGGAAGTCGTTGACGCCGGGGATCGCGAGCGCGTTCCGCGGTTCGTTCAGTGCCGAGGGCTGGGGGTCGACGATCGCCTGGTAGGCCCCGAGCGCGACCAGCAGGAAGGAGCCGACCATCACGACGAGGCCGAAGCCCACGCCGAGGTTGCCCCACGCCCGCCAGGCCCGCTTCGGTCGGGCGAGCCAGTTCAGCACGGCTTTGCCTTTCTGCGTGTGGATCGTCGTTATCGGGCCGCTGAAGCGGACGTACTCGGGCACGACGCCGCGGGACTGCAACGCCATCGCGAGGAGGGTGTACGCAACCAGGCCAGCGAGGACCCACGTCAGCGTGCTCACCATTTGTCAGAAGGACGGTCCACCCAAGCAAGAGGGTTTGGTTTGGGGCACCGCCGTCGGCAAACGGTGAAGGGGCTGGCCGTCGAACCGCCAGCCAATGTACGAACACATCGTGATCGCCGTCGACGGGAGCGAGGAGGCCGAGCGGGCAGCGAAGCGTGGCTTCGATCTGGCTCGCCGCTTCGGCGCGTCGGTCGAGGTCGTCCACGTCGTCGAACATCGCTCCCTGCGTCTCACCAAGTCGTCGGGGGAACGCGAGCGGCTCAGGGAGCGCGGCGAGTCGATCCTCGCCGAAACCGCGGCCCTCGCCGGCGATCGGTCCGTCTCGACGACGCTCCTCGACGGCAGACCCGGGGCCGAGATCAGCAAGCACGTTCGCGAGACGGACGCCTCGCTGCTCGTCCTCGGCCGGCAGGGAGCGACGGGGCTGGGAAAACGGCTCCTCGGGGGCGTGACCGAGCACGTCGTCCAGCACGTCGCGGTCCCCGTGCTCGTCGTCCCCGCCGACGCCGAACCGACCGGCGACTACTCGCGGGTCCTCGTCCCGACCGACGGGAGCGCGAACGCCGAGGTCGCGACGCCCCACGGGGGTGCGGTCGCCTCCCAGTACGGCGCGGCCCTCCACGTCCTCAGCGTCGTCGACCTGCAGGCCGCGGGCGGGGCGTTCAACGCCGGCGGCCTGGAAGACGAGTTCGTCGAGCGACTCGAACGGGAGGGTCGAGAGGCCGTCGACGCCGTCGCCGAGGACCTCGCGGCCAGCGCTCCGGACGTGTCGGTGGAGACCGCCGTCAATCGAACCGCGTCGCTCGACGGCGTCGCCGTCGGAATTCGCGAGTACGTCTACACCAACGACGTCGACCTCGTGGTCATGGGGTCCCACGGGCGGTCGAACCTGAAACGCCAGCTGCTGGGGAGCGTCACTTCCCGGTTGCTCCGCAACATCGACGTGCCGGTGCTGGTGGTGAACAGCCGTGAGTGACGGATCGCAGCCCCGAAGGCGGTGAGCGACCCCGCCGGCTGCCACGCCGGCTCTCGCCCGTAGTGGCTCCCTGAATCGGTCACCTCCGAGAAAACCATCCACCCGTTCTTTGGGTATTGAGATCATCACTCACAGTGGTGCCAGCCGATGACAGAAGACTGCGGTATCTGCGGCGAGACCGTTCCGTTCGACGCGACCGTCCACGCGATGGTTCACACGCGGAGCGAGGCGGGCGTCGTCGAGGCGTACGTCTGCCGGCAATGTTACGACGAGCACCTCGGACCGATGTTCGAGCGACTCACCGAGCGAGAGCCGTCTGCCTGAGCAGTCGAACGCGGGGATGAACGGTCGAGTAAGCCGTTCTTACCGGCTGATTTTGCAGGACTACCGCTCTCGCCGGAGCCGGTCGACGACGAACTGCTGGTCGAGCTTGGCGATGAACGGGCCGAGTTGCGGCCCCTCGGTGTCGTCGAACAGCAGCCGGTAGCCCGCGGAGAAGAACTCGCCGATGTCGATGTCGTTTCGCTTCGCCGTCTCGTAGATCTCGCCCTGGATCGCCTCGCCGTCGTGGCCCTCCGCGACGAAGTTGGCCAGTTCGTCGAGCGCCGCCGCCGTCGCGTCGTCGAATTCCGCTTCGGGCAGCTCCGCGCGCTTCAGTTCGTAGTTGAACTCGTTGTCCGTGCGCCGCGCCCACTCGCGAGCGCGCTCGACGCGGGCGAGCGCCGCCTCGACGGCCCACTCCGGCGCGTCGTCGGGGATGTGGCCCTCCTTGCGGGCGATCTCCTCGCGCAGGTCGGGGTCGTCGGTCATCCCCAGCACCGCGGCGAACGTGTAGGGGATGCGAACGCGTTCCTCTCGAGGGTCGTCCACGACCATCGGGTACGCCCGCTCGGCGAGTTCGCGCTCGTCCGCGTCGGTCTCGACCTCATCGAAGTACCGCCGCTCGAACCGGTCGAACTCGTCGACGAGCTGGTCGACGTGCTCGACGGAGAAGTCCCGCTGCTTGCGCGGGTCCTTCACGAAGAAGTACCGGAACACCTCCGGCTCGAGGATGTCGAGCACCTCGTCGACGGTGACGACGTTGCCCGAGGACGAGGAGAGCGGTTCGCCGTCGAGCGTGAACCACTCGTACACCATCGGGACGGGCGGCTGAATGTCGAGGACGTTCTCGGCGATGTCCTCGCCGGATGGCCAGGAGCCCTCGGCGTGGTCCTTCCCGAACGGCTCGAAGTCGACGCCGAGCAGCTCCCACTGCCCGGGCCACTCGAAGCGCCACGGGAGCTTCCCGTCGCGGAGCGTCGCCGTCCCCTCGTGGCCACAGCCCTCGATGGTCTGGTCGCCGGCCTCCACGTCCTCGCAGACGTAGCTGACCTCGCCGGCGTCGAGGTCGACCGCGGTGACGCCCTCGGTGAGCTTCCCGCACTCGGCGCACTGGGGCAGGAACGGGACGTAGTCGTCGTCGACCTTGTTCTGGTACTCGGCGAGCACCTCGCGGGCACGGTCCGCGCGTTCGAGGACGCGGCGCGTGACTGCCTCGAACTCCCCGTCGGCGTACAGTTCGGTGTTGGAGACGAACTCCACGTCGACGCCGACCAGGTCGGCGCTCTGCTGCAGGAGCGTCGTGAAGTGCGCGCCGTAAGAGTCACAGCAGCCGAACGGGTCCGGGATGTCCGTGTAGGGCTTCCCGAGATTCCGGCCGAGCGCGCCGGCGTCGACCTCGCCGAGGCCGACGACGTTCCAGTCGAGGTCGGCCAGCTGGCGGGGGACCTTCCGCAGGCGGTCCTTGTCGTCGGCGGTGAACACCTGCCGGACCTCGTGGCCGCGGTCGCGCAGGGCCTCGGCGACGTAGTACCCGCGCATGATCTCGTTGAAGTGGCCGATGTGAGGCACGCCCGAGGGCGAGACGCCGCCCTTGATGACGATGGGGTCATCGGGATCGCGCGCCTCGACGGCGTCGGCGACCGAGTCCGCCCAGAACGCGCGCGTGCCGCCGCGCCCGACCTCGTAGGGGTCTTCGGCCATCTACGCCTCCGGGAGGATCTCGGTCCCGTCGAAGTCGTCGTCCTCGACCGCCCTGACGACGCGCTCGGGGTCCGTCCCGTCGAGCACGACCGTTCGAATGCCCGACCGCTGGATGATCTTCGCCGCGAGGAGGTCGACCGGCGCGCTGCTGCCGGCGTCCATCTCGATGTCGGCGATCACGTCGACGAGCTCGCTCGCTCCCAGTTCGTCGAACCGGGTCGCCTCCTCCTCGTCGTTGGGGTCCGCGTCGTAGACGCCCGGGACGGACGTGGCGTAGACGAGCAGGTCAGCGCCGACGTACTCGGCGAAGGCCGCGGCCACGGCGTCGGTCGTCTGCGCGGCGACGATGCCGCCCAGGACGGGGATGTCACCGCGCCGGATCGCCTCGCGGCCCTCGTCGTAGCTCTCGGCCGGCGTCGGCGCGGCCCGGTCGTCGAGCGCGGCGATGAGGAGCCGGCCGTTCAGCCGGGTCACGGCGATACCGAGCTGGTCGAGTTCGATCTCGTTGGCACCCAGCTCGCGGGCGCTCTCGATGTAGTCGCGGGCGGTCGGACCGCCGCCGACGACCGTTCCGAGCGTGTGTCCCTGTGCGTCGAGCGAGTGAATGGCGTCCGCGTAGGCAGCTACCCGGTCCGAATCGAGGTCCGGGGCCAGTACGCTTCCGCCGACTGAGACGACGACTTTCATTAGCCCGGCGTAACCGCGATGCACTCTTAAGGGTTGTCAAGACCTCTCGCTGGCGTCTGTGCCTGGGCCGGCGCTGGCTGACGAGCGTCTGACGGTGACGGGGCCGCTACCGGCGATTTATACCGTTTACTCGGCCGAGCGTAAGTGATATTCTGCTTTTACAGACCCGAAAAAATGGGTTGGGCCGTAGTCAGAGAGACCGCCTGAAATCAGCCGATAAAACGTCTAAAGAACTCTGGAACGTTTGTAAAACGTGCGTTTTACTCCGATTTGGCCTGAAAGTGGCCGAATCGACCTGAAGGTTCCCTTCTTTATATACTCCCAGCGGGGTTACGAGTGAGTGAGGTGACACAGATGAGCGCTACCGTAACGCCCTCCGGCGAGGAAGAGCCCTCCAAAGAAGAGCGTCTGAAGTCCTTCCTCGCGGAGAAGGCCGCAGACGGCGAGATGTATTTCAAGAGCAAGTTCATCGCAGACGAAGTCGGACTCTCCCCCAAGGAGATCGGCGCCCTGATGGTCAAGCTCAAGGACAGCGCCTCGGAGATCGAGGTCGAGAAGTGGTCGTACACGAGCGCGACCACCTGGCGCGTCGAACCGGCATAACGGATTGGTCCCCCCGCTGTCAGTTTTCCGCTTCGCTCCCCGCGAGCGGTGCCGCCGTTCGCGGAGTATTAGTGGCCGCGACGTGTAGCGAGAGTCGATGAGTGGCCCCGCCGGTGACCCGCCGTCGCCCGAACAGTTGTCCGGCGTGTTCCGCGTCTCGTCCGTCCGGCAGACCGGCGGGACGGTGCGGTACGTCGGCGATCCGCTCGTGCCGCCGGACGCCGTCGTGGAACAGCTCCGCCCGGTCTTTCGCCAGCGGGGCTACGACGTTCGGCTCGAAGGACTCTCCGCATCAGCGACGAACGGCGGTACCGATGCCCACGCACCCGAATCCGGGCCGATCGCCGTTCCGGGCCGGTCGCCTCCGTCACGACAGTACGCGCTGGTGGCCGAACCGACCGAGGCGACCGGTGGCGGGGTCCCGTGGCTCAACGTCGTCCTGTTGCTCGCCACGATCGCCTCCACGCTGTACGTGGGGGCGAGCACCTGGTACTACATCCCGGTCGGGCAGGAGCCGCTTCGCATCTTCGAGGCGTGGCCGTTCACGGTCGCCATGCTCGGCGTCCTCGGCATCCACGAACTCGGGCACTACGCCGCGGCGCGGTACCACGGCGTCGACGTGACCCTGCCCTACTTCATCCCGTTCCCCTCGCTGCTGGGGACGATGGGTGCGGTCATCAACATCCGCGGGCGCATCCCCGATCGCGAGGCGCTGTTCGACATCGGCGTCGCCGGGCCGCTCGCCGGCCTCGTCGCCACCGCCGTCGTGACCGTGATCGGACTCTCGCTCGATCCCATCACGGTCCCCGAGCGAGTCGCAAACAGCGACACCGGCGCGGTCATCACGTTCAACTATCCCCTGCTGTTTCAGGCGCTCGAAGCGCTGGTCCACGCGCTCGGAATCGGTACGGAACTCGGCCCGCGCGAGTCGATCCACCCTATCGTCTTCGCCGGCTGGGCGGGGATGTTCTTCACCTTCCTGAACCTCCTCCCTGTGGGGCAACTCGACGGCGGCCACGTCGTCCGGGCCATCGTCGGCCAGCGCCAGGAGACCATCGCCGCTGCGGTCCCGGGCGCGCTGTTCGCGCTCGCTGGCTACCTCTACTTCACGCAGGAGCAGGCGGCAATCGGCCTCGGCGTCTGGACACTGTGGGTGTTCTGGGGGCTGTTCGCGACGGGGCTGGCCTACGCCGGTCCTGCACACCCGACCGTCGACCGGTCGCTGGGACGGTCGCGGACGCTCCTCGGTATCACGACGTTCGCGCTCGGGATCGCCTGCTTCACGCCGATCCCGTTCGAGATCACGCCGATCTGAGCTGCCTGCGGCCCGTCTCTCTCAGTGCGAGTACCCGCGGTCCGGAAGCGCCTCGCCGTCGAGCGTCACGCCGCGCTCGGTGACGGTTCCGATACGGTGGAGCGGGCAGGGCGTCGCCTCGCGCGCCGCCGAAACGGCCGCCTCGGGCATCGTACAGACGAGTTCGAAGTCCTCGCCGAAGAACGCGCCGAGTTCCAGACGCTCCTCGTCGCTCTCGGCGACTGCTCCCACCCGCTCGTCGATGGGTAACGGCTCCTCGACGGCGAAGCCGCAGTCGCTGGCCTCGGCGAGCTGGTGGAGCGAGCGGGCCAATCCGTCGCTCGAATCCATCATCGCGCTCGCGTGGGAGCGCAGAGCGACCCCTGCCCTCACGCGCGGCTGGAACCGAAAGAGGGCGTTCGCCCCCTCGGTATCGCCGCGGTCGAACAGCGCCAGCGCGAGCGCCGACCGACCCAGTGTGCCCGTCACGCAGACCGCCTCGCCGGGGCTCGCGCCGGAGCGGAGAATCGGATCGCTCGCCGTTCCGAGCGCCGTCGTCGCGACGGTGAACTCGTCGTGGTTGTCGAGGTCACCGCCGACGTATTCGCCGCCCACCGACTCGCACACGTCGCGCGCGCCGTCGACGAACGCTCCCAGCTCGTCCGGGTCAAACGACGGCGCGCCGTAAGCGGCCACCGCGGCGGTCGCGTCGGCCCCCATCGCGGCCACGTCCGACAGCGAGGCCCCGACGGCCCGCCAGCCGGCGGTGTAGCGGCTGGTCCCGTCCGGGAAGTCCGTCCGCTCGTGGAGCATGTCGGTGGTGACGACCTGCCCGTCGACCACGGCGCAGTCGTCGCCTGCGTCCGGGAGGCGGTCGGCGAGTTCGGCGAGGGCGGTCCGCTCGTCCATGTCCGACCCTCGGACGCCGCGGACCAAAACGCTCGGGATCTCGGCCGGAGGGACGGGGCGGTGGACGGACTCCGCCGCCTCGGGGTCGGAGGGTTGAAATCGGAGACTCACGACGTGCCCGGTATGGACGGGAACCGGGTGGCCACCCTCGTCGGGTTCGCGGCGACGCTCGTCGTCCTCGCGGGGCTGGTGTGGGTCGTCGGCATCGACGACACGCTCGCGGCGCTCACCACGGCCGACCCCGTCGCGCTGGCCGCCGTCGCCGGTATCGCGCTGTGCTGGCTGGTCTCGTGGGGCCTCGCGCTGTGGACGGTCCTGCGGGCGCTCGGGTCGCCTGTGTCGCCCCACATCGCGATTCTCGTGTTCGTCGCCGCGGTGTTCTCGAACAACGTCACGCCGTTCGGACAGGCCGGGGGCGAGCCCCTGAGCGCGCTGCTCATCTCGACGGCCGCCGACACGGAGTACGAGACCGGGCTGGCGGCAATCGCCAGCGTCGACACCGTCCACTTCCTCCCTTCCGTGGGTTACGCCATCGTCGGGTTCACGTTCGTCGCCGCGGGCGCGGTCCAACTGACGCGAAATCTGGCGTTCGCCGCCGCCGCCGTCGCCGTCCTCGCGCTCGGCATCCCCGTCGCCGCCGTCCTCGGCTGGCAGCACCGCTACCGCATCGAGGCCGCCGTCATCAGGGGCTTCACGCCGGTCGTCACCACCGTCGCGAGGGTCGTCCCGCGGTGGTCGCCGCCCTCCGCGGCGAGCATCGAGGCGCGAATCGAGCGCTTCTTCGCGGCCATCGACCGCATCGCGACGGACCGCCGGACGGTCATCCAGACGTTCGGCCTCTCCGCGTTCGGGTGGGCCTGTCTGGCCGCCTCGCTGTGGACCTCGCTGTACGCGGTCGGCGCGCCGGTCCCCGCCGAGGTCGTCCTCCTGGTGGTCCCCGTCGGGAGCATCGCCAGCGTCGTTCCCCTCCCGGGCGGGTCCGGGGCCATCGAGACGGTCCTGGTGACGCTGCTGGTCTCGACGGCTCCCGTGTCCGCGCCGGTCGCGACCTCGGCGGTCCTCATCCATCGCGTCGGGAGCTATCTCCTGCCGACGCTCGTCGGCGGCGGCGTCGCCACCGCACTCGGCGTCGACCACGCGGCGTCACCGGAGACGTGACGGATCGCCCCGGCCCGCCGACGGTCGCCCTCGTCGCCGTTCGCGGCGAGTGAACGGTTCACGCCCACCGAGCGGTAACGACGCGTTTAAATGACGGCGACGGAAAGGAATCCCCAATGGCGACACTCTACGACGTTCCCCCCGAGGACCTCATCGAGGCGCTCACGGAGACGCTCGCAGCCGAAGACGAGATCGAAGCACCCGAGTGGGCCGCGTTCACCAAAACCGGCGTCGACCGCGAACTCCCGCCCGAACAGGAGGACTTCTGGGCGCGACGCTCGGCCAGCCTGCTCCGGAAGGTGGCCGTTGACGGCCCCGTCGGCGTCAACGCCCTCCGCTCGGACTACGGCACCGCGAAGCAGGGGACCACCCGCTACCGCGTCCGTCCCCACCAGAAGAGCAAGGGCTCCGGGAACATCATCCGGACGGCGCTCCAGCAGCTCGAAGACGCCGGCTACATCGAGACCAGCGAGAGCGACGGCCGCCGCGTCACCGGCGAGGGCCGCAGCCTCCTCGACGACACGGCCGGCGAGGTTCTCGATGATCTCGACCGCCCGGAACTCGAACGCTACGCGTAACTGACGGCTCTCCCTTCTCTCGACCGACCCGCCGATAGCGTCCGCTCCGAAATCGTTTTCCGGCCGACTCCAGTAGGTTATCCCAGTTATGAGCGGCGACCCCAGCGAGGAGGAGATCGAAGAGCTCCGCAAGAAGAAGATGGAACAGCTCAAAGAACAGCAGGAGGGCGGTGACCCCGAGGCCCAGGAGGCCGCCCAGCAGCAAGCCGACGCCCAGAAGAAGGCGCTGCTCCGCCAGCACCTCACCGACGGCGCGCGCAAGCGCCTCAACACGGTCAAGATGTCCAAGCCCCAGGTCGGCGAGCAGGTCGAACAGCAGGTCATCGCCCTGGCTCGGAGCGGGCGCGTCCAGGGACAGATCGACGAGGACCAGATGAAAGAGCTGCTCTCGGAACTGACGCCGGACTCGAAGAGCTTCGACATCAAGCGCCGGTAGATGGACTGCGCCCTGTTGTTCAGCGGGGGCAAAGACTCGACGCTCGCCGCGCTCTTGCTCGACCCCTTCTACGACGTGACCCTCGTCAGCGGCTCGTTCGGCGTTCGCGACGCCGAGCCGGCCCGCGAGGCCGCGTCGGCCGTCGGCTTCGACCACGCGACGGTCGACCTGGACCCGGACGTGGCCCGCGAGGCCGTCGAGCAGATGCACGACGACGGCTACCCGCGAAACGGCATCCAGCGAGTCCACGAACACGCGGTCGAAACCGTAGCGGCCGGCGAGTGGGTCGCCGACGCGGACGCCGTCGAGACTATCGACGCCGTCGCCGATGGAACGCGGCGCGACGACCGCGTGCCGACGGTCGACCGACCGCTCGCCCAGAGCGTCGAGGACCGATTCGGCGTGGACTACCTCGCGCCCCTCGCCGGAATCGGCCGCGGCGCAATCGACGCGATGGCCGCCGACCGACTCGTCGTCGAGCGCGGGCCCAGCGCCGAGGTCCCGAAGGCCGACTACGAGGTGGAACTGCGGGCGCTCCTGCGGACCGAGTACGGCGGCGGGGCCGTCGACGAGGTCTTTCCCGACCACACGCAGTCTCGCGTCCGCGGGCTGCGGTAGCCGCCGTCTACTGGACGCCGCCGCTCACGCGATGTCTCTACTGGTGTCGACGTCGATCCGATCGGTCAGTTCGAGACGCAGCGGCTCGGTGAGCGCGCGGCCGCCGCGGAACTTCGGGACGAAGAGCCTGCTGTCGAGCGAGTCGTCGGCGCGGACGGTTTCGAGATCGAGGACGACGTCGCTCAGGTACTCCGTCCGGTGGCGCTGTGGCGGCGAGGAGCCGTGCTTGAGCGCGTGCAGGACGGCGACGCTCTCGGTCCGTGACAGCGCGGCCCGGAGCGTTTCGAGGAACGAGCGGAACTCGCCGTCGGCGGCGCGTTCGAGCGGTTCGACGGGGTCGACGACGAGCAGCGACTCCTTCGGAAGGCCGTCGAGGTGGCCGAGCGCGTCGTTCACCGGGGCCTCGCGATCGAGGCGGCTGACGGTGAGGTCCTCGGACGCGCCGCGGGTCCGGAGCGACGACGTGACGGCGGTCGGCGTCCGCTCGCCGGAGAGGTACACCGTCCGCTGTCCCGCGGCGAACTCCGCGAGGAACAGCTCCGCCTGACTCGCCGGTTCGGCCAGCAGCGTGACCAGACTGCCCGTCGGAATCCCGCCGTCGAGCTTCCTGTCGAGCGCCCGAACGCCGGTCGCGACCCGTCCGCTCACCGTCTCACCCCGCCGGAGAAGCGCGCCCCTCGGACTTGGCACATGGTACCGTGGTACGCGGCTTGTGGCTTTGTTGTGGACTCGCTACTCCAGCGCGGTCGACGCGTAGTCGCACGCTACGGCGGCGGGGGAGAAGCGCTTGAAAGCCGTCAGCTACCGGCGTTCCGGTCCCGAGCCCTCCTCCAGTCACCGCTCACAGCACGCTCGGCCGGCCGACGACGCCGGTGAACGGACAGCTTCAAGCGCGCCCTGCCTGTAGGCGCGGACATGTACGACTCCGTCAAGGGCTTTCGCGACTTCTATCCCGAGGAGATGCAGGCCCGGCGGTGGGCCATGGACACGCTGGAGGGCGTCGCGCGGCGCTACGGCTTCCGAGAGATCGGGACGCCGGCGCTCGAACCGACCGAGATGTACGTCGACAAGAGCGGCGAAGAGATCGTCGAGGAGCTGTACAGCTTCGAGGACAAGGGGGGCCGCGAGGTCGCTCTGACGCCGGAGCTGACGCCGACCGTCGCGCGGATGGTCGTCGCCAAGCAACAGGAGCTCTCGAAGCCGATCAAGTGGGTGTCGACGCGGCCGTTCTGGCGCTACGAGGAGCCCCAGCAGGGCCGGTTCCGGGAGTTCTACCAGACCAACGTCGACATCTTCGGGTCGTCGGAGCCGACCGCCGACGCCGAGATTCTGGCCGTCGCCGTCGACATGCTCACCGAACTGGGACTGTCCGACGAGGACTTCGAGATCCGCGTCTCGCACCGCGACATCCTCGCGGGGCTGCTGGAGTCCTTCGAGGCCGACGTGGACGTGCCCGCGGCCATCCGCGCGGTCGACAAGCGCGCGAAGATCGACCGCGAGGAGTACCACGACGCCCTCGTCGAGGCCGGCCTCAACTACGGCCAGTCGGACAAATTCGACGAGATGCTCCAGGTCGACGCGGACGGCCTCGACGCGCTCGGCGACATCACCGGCTCCGATGACGTTCGGGCGGCCACGGAGAACCTCCGCGCGGTGCTCGACGCCGCCGCGGACTTCGGCGTCCGCGACCAGCTCACGCTGTCGCTGACGACCGCCCGCGGGCTGGACTACTACACCGGCGTCGTCTTCGAGTGCTTCGACTCGACGGGCGAGGTCTCTCGGTCGGTGTTCGGCGGCGGCCGCTACGACGACCTCATCGAGGGCTTCGGCGGCCAGCCCACGCCAGCCGTCGGGTTCGCGCCCGGCCACGCCACGCTCCAGTTGCTCTGTCAGCGCGCCGGGGTCTGGCCCGAGGAGGAGCTATCCACGGACTACTACGTCCTGCAGGTCGGCGACACCCGGCCGACGGCGGCCCGCATCGCCCGCGAACTGCGCGAGCGGGGCCACGTCGTCGAGTCGGACGTGGCCGACCGCTCGTTCGGCGCGCAGATGGGCTACGCCGACGGCGTCAACGCCGAGACGGTCGTCATCGTCGGCGAGCAGGACCTCGATAACGACGAGGTGACGCTCAAGGAGATGGACGGCGGCGAGCAGGTGAGCGTTCCGCTGTCCGAGTTCCCCGGCGACCGCGACCGGCCGACGTTCGAGGACTTCGCGGAGTAAGGCGCGCACGAGGACCGTTCCGCACGACAGTAGTTTTTTGCGCTCGCCACGTCGTTTCTCGGATATGGCCCTCCCTACCATTGCCCTCCCGCGGTGGAAGCTCGCGGCGGTCATCGGGGTCCTGTCGCTCGGGGTCACCATGCTCGCCAGCGTGGCCGGATTCGGGTCGTCGCTCGCACCTGCGGCGCTGATTACCGGCTGGTTCATCCTGATCCCGCTCGTCGCCCTCCTCGGCTCGGACCTCCCGCTGGTCGAGTCACCAGGGGACGACGGCGAGCCGACCGTAGAAGACGTACCGACAGTAGATTCGAAGAGCCCCGTCGAGCAGCTCCGGGAGCGGTACGCCCGCGGCGAACTGTCCGACGAGGAGTTCGAGCGGCGACTCGACCGACTGCTTGAGACGGAGGGACTTTCGGTGGCCGATCACGCGAACGAAGCCGCCGACGCGGCCGACGGTGACGCTTTCGAACTCGAACGGGAGTGACTACAGCGCCAGCTCCATCTCGAGTTCGACCCGGTCCCGCGTGACCGTCTCGAAGCCGACCGACTCGTAGAGTTCGCGCGCGATCTTGTTCGAGCGCGAGACGGTGAGCCAGACCGATTCGAGTTCGCTGTCGCGCCCGTAGCCGAGCAGGACGCGGATGAGCTGTGAGCCGATCCCGGCCCGCTGGTAGTCGGGGTGAACGAAGATGGCGAGCTCCGACGTGTCTTCGTAGGGGACGAGGACGGCGTGGCCCACGGCGCGGTCGTCGTGCCAGGCGACGACGTTCAGCCCGTTGTCGAGGAGGTTCGCCAGCCACGTCCGGATCTCCGGTTTCGTGCGCGGCGGCACCCCCTGGGATCGCGACTCCGACCCGAACGCGGCGTACATCTCGACCAGCGGTTCGTCGTCGCCGTCCTCGTACGCCTCTACGGTCACGGATCGCCCTTTCTCGTCGGCGAACGTCTTCGGCGGGCGGGGGAGCTCTGTTTCCGCTCCGGGCTCGGGGACGTCAGTCATGGGGGCCCCTACGAACTCACGCCGCCTAAGGTCACCTATCCTTCCCAACAGGTGGGATTCCGGGCGAGCCAAGTGTCTCGCCGGCGATGCACCGGTATGCGCGCCTATCGGGTGGCATACGACGGCCGAGCGTATCACGGCTTCCAGCGCCAGCCCGACGTGGACACCGTCGAGGGCCGACTGCTCTCGGCGCTCGCGCGACTCGGGATCTGCGAGCGCGACGAGGTCCCGCCGGGATACGCCGCGGCCGGCCGGACCGACGCCGGCGTCTCCGCCCGGGCGCAGACTGTGGCCTTCGCCGCGCCGGAGTGGCTCTCCCCGACCGCGTTCAACGGCGAACTCCCCGACGACGTTCGCGCGTGGGCCAGCGCCGACGTGCCCGCGGACTTCCACGCGACCCACGACGCCGCGGAGCGGACCTACACCTACTACCTCTACGCACCGCGGACCCGGGGCGGAGCGACCGCCGACGGCGATTCCTCGCCGCGATTCGACGACGGCCGCTGGGCCGACGCCGTCGACGCCCTCGCCGGCGAGCACGACTTTCACAACCTCACGCCCGACGACGACGGCACCGTCAGAGCGGTTGACGTCGAGTGGACGCGCGAGGGGGACGTGCTGGTCGTTCGGTTCACCGCGAGCGGCTTCTGCCGGCAACTGGTCCGTCGGCTCGTCGGCCTGGCGGCCGCGGTCGGTCGCGGGTCGGCCGACCTCGCGCGGGTCGACCGAGTGCTCTCGCCCGACCCGGTCAGCGGCCCTGACGGCGTCGCGCCAGCCCCGCCCGCCCCGCTCGTGCTGACCGACGTGCGCTATCCGGGCGTGACCTTCGCCGTCGACGAGGAGGCCGCTGCGTCGGCGCGCGCGGCCTTCGAGGAGCGGCGCGGACGCGCGCTCGCCGTCGCTCGCGTCGCGGGCCATCTCAGCGACGGACTGTAGTCAAAGACTCGGAAACTGGGCCCGGACCGACGGCGAGCCACAGCGGTTTTGCGCCCCGCCGTCGCACCCACGCCCATGCGAGCCGTTCAGGTCACGGAACACGGCGATAGCTCGGTCTTGACGGTGGTGGAGCGGTCGCGCCCCGACCCGAGCCCGGAGCAGGTTCGGATCGACGTGGACGCGGCGGGCGTCAACTTCGCCGACGTCGCGAAGCGCCGCGGGACGTACTTCGGGGGTCCGTCGCCGCCGTACGCGCCCGGTATCGAGGTCGCGGGGCGGGTCGACGCTGTGGGCGACGCGGTCGAGGCATTCGCGCCCGGCGAGCGCGTCACGGCTTACGTCCTGCGAGGCGGCTACGCCGAGGCCGTGGTCGCCGACCCCGCGCGAGTTCGGCACGTCCCGGACGGGCTCTCGCTCCGGGCGGCCGCCGCCGTCCCCATCCAGTGGCTCACCGCGCACAACGCGCTGTTCGAGTGGGGCGGTCTCGACGCCGGCGAGACGGTGCTCGCGCTCGCGGCGGCCGGCGGCGTCGGGTCCGCCGCGGTCCAGTTGGCCGCGACGCAGACCGACGCGACGGTCCTCGGGGCCGCGAGCACGGCCGAGAAGCGGTCCTTCGTCGCCGAACTCGGCGCGGACGGGACCATCGACTACGCCGACCGGGACGTCGCCGAGGCCGTCGAAGAAGCGACCGACGGCGCGGGGGTCGACCTCGTGCTCGACGGGGTCGGTGGCGACGCTTTCGAGGAGAGCCTCGACGCGCTCGCGCCGGGCGGCCGAATCGTCACTTACGGACTCGCCAGCGGCGACGTGCCGCGCGTCTCGACGCCGCGGCTCATCTTCGGGAACCACAGCGTCCGCGGCTACCACCTCGGCGAGGCCGCCGACCGCGAGCCTGACCGGGTGTTCGGCGCGTTCGCCCCGGTCCTGTCGGCGCTGTCGGCGGGCGAGGTCGCGGTGCAGGTCGACCGCGCGTTCGACCTCGCCGACGCGGCGGCCGCCCACGAACACGTCGAGAGCCGGCAGACGCAGGGAAAGGTCCTACTGGAACCGTAGGGACCGCCCAGCCGACACCGTCAACCCACCGAAAGAGATAGGTCGACGACGAATGACCACTCGGGCATGACCGTCGCCGTCGCGGGCGCGTCGATGACCCAGTTCGGCGTTCGCGAGGCCCGCCTCCGCGACCTGCTCGTCGAGGCGGGCGAGGCGTGTCTCGCCGACGCCGGCGTCGACCCGCGGGCCGTCGACCACCTCTACCTCGCTGAGTCCGGCGGGGCCTACGAGTCCAAGGGCGGCCTCGTGAACGCCCTGAAATCCGACCTCGGCCTCGGGAGCGCCTACGCCACCGGCATCGAGCAGACCTCGGCGGCCGGCGGGGCCGGTATCGCCGCGGCGTGGCGTTCGGTCGCGTCGGGCGAGAGCGACCTGTCGCTGCTCGTCGGCGGCGAGAAGATGACGCACCTCTCGACGCCCGTCGCATCCGACGTGGTGTCGGCCATCACCCACCCCGCCGAGTACAGACACGGCGTCACCATTCCCTCGTTCGCGGGCCTGACTGCGCGGCGCTACCTAGAGCGCTTCGACGCGTCACGGGAGTCGCTGGCCCGCGTCGCCGTCAAGAACCACCGCAACGGCGTCGACAACCCCAACGCGCACTTCCAGACGGACCTCACCGTCGAGACGGCGCTCGACTCGCCGATCGTCGCCGACCCGCTCCGACTGTACGACTTCTGTCCCATCTCCGACGGCAGCGCGGCGCTGCTGTTCGCGACCGAGGAGCGCGCCCGCGAACTGACCGACGACTACGCCCGCGTCGCCGGCGTCGCGGGCGCGACCGGGCGGCAGGTCGTCCACGAGCGGTCGGACCTGACGGCGATGGACGCCGTCTCCACGGCGGGCGAGCGGGCCTACGAGGCGGCCGGCCTCGAACCGGCAGACCTCGACGTGGTGGAACTCCACGACATGTTCACGATTCTGGAGTTCCTGCAACTCGAGGCGCTCGGGCTCGCCGAGCGGGGCCGGGCGTGGCGGCTCGTCGAAGACGGGACCGTCGCCCGTGACGGCGTACTCCCGGTCAACACCTCGGGCGGGCTGAAGTCGAAGGGCCACCCCATCGGCGCGAGCGGCGTGGCTCAGGCCGTCGAGCTGTACGAGCAACTGACCGACGCCGCGGGACCGCGCCAGGTCGACGCCGACGTGGGGCTCGCGTGTAACGTCGGCGGGTTCGGGAACGCCGCCGTCGCGACGATTCTCTCGCGCCGGTGAAACGAAGGCTTACCTCGCCGCCGGTCAAAGAGCGGGCCATGAGTTCGGTACCCGCACGGAGCGACATCGACGAGGCGTACAAGTGGGACCTCGACTCCCTCTACGCCAGCGACGAGGACTGGGAGGCCGCCTACGCGCGGGCGGAGGAACTGACCGCGGACCTGGCGGCCTACGAGGGACGGGCCACCGAGGACGCCGCGACCCTGCTAGAGACGCTAGAGACTTACGAGGAACTGATGCGGACCGTCTCGAACGTCGCGGCCTACGCCCGGATGCGCCGGGACGAGGACACGACAGACGACACCTACCAGGCGCTGACCGCGCGCTCGCAGTCGCTGTCCTCGGAGGCGAGTTCGGCGGCCTCGTTCCTCGAACCCGAACTGCAGGCCCTGGAGTACGACGACATCGAGGCGATGATCGAGACCGAACCCGGTCTCGAACCGTACGAGCACTACTTCGACGACGTGCTCCGGATGAAACCGCACACCCGCTCGGCCGAGGTCGAGACCCTGCTGGCGGAACTGGGCGAGGTCACCGGCGCGCCCGGCGAGGTGTACAACATGCTCGCCAACGCCGACATGGAGTTCCCGAGCGTCGAAGACCCCGACGGCGACCGCCAGCCGGTCACGCTCAACAACTTCACGACCCTCCAGAAACACCCCGACCGCGACTTCCGCCAACGGGTGTACGAGTCGTTCTACGACGAGTGGGAGACGGTCCGCAACGCCGTCGGCACGGCCTACAAGAACGCGGTCAAGACCGACGTGAAACTGGCGAACGCGCGGAACTACGACACCGCCCGCGAGGCCGCCCTCGACGGGCCGAACGTGCCGAGCGAGGTGTACGACACGCTCGTCGACACCGTCCACGACAACCTCGACACGCTCCACCGCCACGCCGACCTCAAGCGCGAGGCCATCGGGGCCGACGAACTGCGGATGTGGGACCTCTACGTCCCGCTCGTCCAGGAGGAGTCGCCCGAAATCGACTACGAGCAGGCCTGCGAGTACGTCACCGAGGCCGTCGCGCCGCTGGGCGAGGACTACCAGTCCCGGCTGGCCGAGGGGCTCGACTCCCGGTGGGTCGACGTCTACGAGACGAAACACAAGCAGTCGGGCGCGTACTCCGGCGGGACCTACGACTCCCAGCCGTTCATCCTGATGAACTACCAGGACGACGTGGAGTCGATGTACACGCTGGCCCACGAACTCGGCCACTCGATGCACTCGGAGTACACCAGCGAGGAACAGCCGTTCGTCTACTCCGGCTACGAGATCTTCGTCGCCGAGGTCGCCTCGACGGTCAACGAGACGCTGCTGACCCACCACCTGCTCGACACCGTCGAGGACGAGCGCCTGCGCCGACACATCCTCAACGAGTACTTAGAGCGGTTCCGCTCGACGCTGTACCGCCAGACGATGTTCGCCGAGTTCGAACAGCGGACCCACGAGATGTCCGAGGCCGGCGAGCCGCTGACGCCCGACCGGCTCGACGACCTCTACGCCGACCTGAAGGGCGACTACTACGAGCCCGCGGTGCTCGACGACCGCATCGCCCGCGAGTGGATGCGCATCCCGCACTTCTACCGCGCGTTCTACGTCTACCAGTACGCGACCGGCATCTCGGCGGCCGTCGCGCTGGTCGACGGGATTCTGGAAGAGGGCGAGCCAGCCGCAGACCGCTACGTCGACTTCCTCCGCAGCGGCTCCCGGGAGTACCCGCTCGAACTGCTGCGCGACGCCGGCGTGGACATGGCCAGCCCGGAGCCGGTCGACGCCGCGCTGTCGACCTACGGCGACTACCTCGAAGAGTTCGCGAGCCTGCTGTAGGTCGGCCATCGGCGGCCGCCGAGTACCGCTCTCTGTTTGCCACTGTTTCTCACCCCCGTGACCCGAAGGCACTTTGTGTCTCAACCGTTTAGTACCGCTCATCCAAATGTCGCGCAGTCCCTCGCTTCCGGAACGACCACGGTTGGAACTCGACCCCGATATGACGCCTGACGAGCGTCTGGAGGCGCTCCGGGAACACTTCACGGAGATCGTCGAGGTCAACGAACAGCTCACCGAACAACTGGACGCCGCCCGGGACCGCCAGACCGATCTCACGGACGAGGTCGACCAGCTCGAACGGGAGAACGAGACGCTCAAGACTTCCTCGCTGTACATCGCGACGGCGGAGGAGCTGACGGACGACGGCGTCGTCGTCAAGCAACACGGCAACAACCAGGAGGTCCTGACCGAGGTGTCGCCGTCGATCCGCGACGACCTCGAAGCCGGCGACCGGGTCGCCATCAACGACTCCTTCGGCGTCAAGCAGATCCTCGACCCCGAGACGGACGCCCGCGCCCAGGCGATGCAGGTCGACGGCTCGCCCGACGTGAGCTACGACGACATCGGCGGGCTCGAAGAGCAGATCCTGGAGGTCCGCGAGGCCGTCGAGGAGCCGCTCATCAACGCCGATCAGTTCCGAGAGATCGGGATCGAGCCGCCGAGCGGCGTCCTGTTGCACGGCCCGCCCGGGACGGGCAAGACGATGCTGGCGAAGGCCGTCGCCAACGAGACCGACGCGACGTTCATCAAGATGGCCGGCTCCGAACTGGTCCGGAAGTTCATCGGCGAGGGCGCGCGACTCGTTCGGGACCTGTTCGAACTGGCCACCGAGCGCGAACCGGCCATCATCTTCATCGACGAGATCGACGCCATCGCGGCCAAGCGAACCGAGTCGAAGACTTCGGGCGACGCCGAGGTCCAGCGGACGATGATGCAGCTGCTCTCGGAGATGGACGGCTTCGACGAGCGCGGCGAGATTCGCATCATCGCGGCGACGAACCGCTTCGACATGCTCGACCGCGCCATCCTCCGCCCCGGCCGCTTCGACCGCCTCATCGAGGTGCCGAACCCCGACATCGAGGGCCGCGAGCGCATCCTCGAGATCCACACCGAGGACATGAACCTCGCGGGCGACGTGGACCTCGGCGCGTTCGCCACCGAGACCGACGGCCTCTCCGGCGCGGAGCTGGCCTCGCTCGCCACGGAAGCCGGTATGTTCGCCATCCGGGACGGCCGGACGACGGTCGAACAGGCCGACTTCCACGACGCCCTGGAGAAGATCGAGGGCGACGACGACGCGAGCAGCGTGCCCGTCGCCTTCGCCTGAGTCTCGTTTTCGTCCGCACGTGCTGCGCTCCGTCGCGCGATTTAAGCCACCACGCCCGGTAGCGCTTCGCGTGCACGGGACGGGACAGACGCGACGGGCGTTTCTCGCGACGCTCGGCGCGACGACGGTGGGGACGCTCGCGGGGTGTCAGGCCGAGTTCGACCCGCTGGCGTCGACGGCGCTGGACGAGCACGCCGCCACGCAGTTTCGCCAGGGGCTCCTGAATCAAGGCTATCGAGACGTGTCGCTCCCCGACTCGGTCGAGCGGGCGTGGGAGGTGCCGGCGAACCGCGGCGATCACACCGCGGCGAAGGGCAGCCCGGTGCTGGCTCCGACTGGCGACATCGTCCTGGCCGACGACACCGGCCGGGTGCGGGCCATCTCGACTGACGGCGAGGTCCAGTGGGAGACGACGATCACGCAGGCGACCCGCGGGAGCCACGGGACGCCCGCCGTCGCCAACGACACGGTCTACGTCGGGGCCTACGACGGGGCGCTGTCGGCGCTGGACCTCGAAACCGGACGGCGGCGCTGGCGCACGGAACTGGGCGACGCCATCGGCGCGAGCCCGACGTACTACAACGGGTCGCTGTACGTCGCCGTCGAGCACGCCGCGCCGAGCGGGAGCGTCGCCGCGGTGAACGCCGCGACGGGCGACGTGCAGTGGCGCGACAGCAGACCGACGAACCACCCCCACTCGACGGTCGCGCTGGACCGCGAGCACGGTCGCCTGCTGTTCGGGTCGAACGACGGGTACTGCTACGCGTGGTCGTTCCCGGACCTTGAGCGGGCCTGGCGCTACGACACCGGCGGCGACGTGAAAGCGCCGATCGCTGTCGCCGACGGGCTCGCCGTCGCGCCGTCGTGGGCCGAGACGGTCACGGCCGTCGACGTGACCGACGGCACCGAGGAGTGGACGTTCTCGACGGACGCCGACGCGATGTGCGCGCCGGCGGTCCACGACGGTACGGTCTACGTCGGGAGCCACGACGACCGCGTGTACGCGATCGACCTCGCCACCGGCGAGGAACGCTGGCGCTTCGAGACCGGCGGCTGGATCATCGGGAGCGTCGTCGCGACGCGGGATCACGTCCTCGTCGGCTCCTACGACACGCGGCTGTACGCGCTCGACCGTGACAGCGGCGAGCCGGTCTGGACCACGGCGAACCGCGGGCACGTCACCAGCGCGCCGCTGGTCACCGACGACGCGATCTACTACGCCGAGCGGGCCGTCGACGGCGAGGCCGACGACCCCGGCATGTGCTACAAGCTCGTCCCGGCGTAGGGCAGTGAAGCGAAACCCCTTACCTCTCGGACCGTCGAGTGTCGCCCATGAGCACCATTCGGGTCGTCTGGGGGACCGCCACCGGCCCGACCGCGCTGTCGTCGTACGACGCCGCACTCGCCGAGGCGGGGGTCCACAACTACAACCTCGTCACGCTCTCGTCGGTCATCCCGGCCGGCCCGGACATCGAGGTCGTCGGACGCGCGCCCGACCTGGGGCCGCCCGGCGAGGCCCTCGAAGTCGTCCAGTCGTCGGCCACCGCCGCACCGGGCGAGCGGGCGGCCGCCGGCGTCGGGTGGGCCCGGAGCGCCGACGGCCCGGGCATCTTCTACGAGGTGGACGGAACGAGCCCCGACGCGGTCCGGATGGAGATCCGCGAGGGACTGGCCGCCGGGCGGGACCTGCGGGACTGGGAGTTCGTCGAGGAGGAGGTGTACGTCGAGTCGGTCGCGCCGGAACACGAGTACGCGAGCGCCGTCGTCCTCGCGACGTACGGCGAGAGCCGTCCCGTCGTCTAGCGGGGCCGAGGCGACCGCTCGCCGCGATCATGTCAGCGAGCCTCGAGGCCGCCGGTTTTTTAAGTACCCCCCGCCTAGCATCGGAGAACGTTCATGTACGGTAATACGTCGTTCGGCGGGGAGTCCGAAGCGGTGACGCTGACCGCGGAACAGCGCCAGGAACTCCGGCGTGACCTGGCCAGCGTCGCCGCGCGGACCCGCGAACTGCTCCCGGGCGAGTTCGTCGTCGGGTCCGAGATCAGCAACGGGGCGACGGGCCCGCGGGCCACCATCGCGGTCCAGCCGCCGGTGGGATCGGTCGTCAGCGCGGACTACACGCCCGAGGACCCCGAGAGCGCCAGCATCTCCGCCGACGAGCGCGACGACCTCGCACAGGGGATCGCCGCCTCCGCCGCGCTCCAGGTGAAACAGGTGATGAACGACGACACCACGCCGACGGCCCAGTAGCCGTCGAGGACCGTTTTCGCTGCTAGCCGTCTGTTCGGTCGACTCTCGGCGAGCGGCGCTATCCGGCGCCGTCGGGGACGGGCGGGTCGTAGAACAGCGCGTAGCCGATCGACCCGGTGGCCGGGAGGCTCCCGGCGCTCAGCGCGGTGACGAGGCTAACCGACGTGAGCACCGCGCCGAGCGACGCCGCCGCCATCGACAGCGCGATGCTGGCGAGCACGAGATCGGCCACGGAGAGCGAGAGCGAGTGACCGGTCATTCCTGTCTGTGCGGAGACACGCCTGCTAATTAAATATTATTACTAGCGGTGGCGAGGGGTGCCGCCGGTGTCGATCGCGGCGAGTCACTCCGGGCGCAGGTCGTCGAGGTAGCCGTTGACGGCCAGCGGTGCGAGCACGCCGACGCCCAGCAACACGGCGAGCAACACTCTGTCGTCCAACTGTGTCAGTGCGCCGAGCAGCAACGACAGGACCAGCGCGGCGACCACGCAAGCGGCGATGACGCGGTTCTCGCGGGAGACCATAGCGGCGGTTCGAGCGCCCGCCGAAAATGCGTGTCGGCTCGCTCTACTTGCCCCAGAACGGGTCGCGGTTCCGGTGCTTCTCGACGTACATCGACAGGGCCTCTCGCTCGTCGACGGAGATGTCCTCTCTGAGCTCCTGTTCGAGGATCTTCGCGTGCTTCTCGGGGAGTTCGACCCAGAGGTCGTCGCCCTCCTCGATCTGGCGGCCGACGGTCGGGCCCTCGATGGAGACGGCCATGCGCTCGCCGGTGCGCGCGGAGTCGACGTCTTCGCCCTCGTCCTGGATGGTCTTGAGGTGGCCGACGCGGGTCGGCTCGCCGTCGTCCCACCTGATGACGTTGACGTTGCGCCGGAGTTCGCCCGAGAGGATCTCGACGCCGACGACGGCGGGGTCCGACTGCCGGAAGGTGTGGTCATGCAGGATGCGGAACTTCGCGGGCCGCGTGATGTTGTCGAGGATCTGCTCCTGCTGGGACTCCTCGATGGCGGTGACGTGCTCGTCGTAGGCGTCGACGAGCTGGTAGATGACCTCGTCTTCGAACAGTTCGACGCCCTCCTGTTCGGCCAGGTCGCGGGCGTCGTCGAGCACGTCGACGCTGAACGCCAGAATCGCACGGTGAGTCGACTCGTTGGCCGTGTCGGCGACGCGCACGTCCCGCGGGGCGACGGCCCCGACCTCGGCGCGCATGACCGGAATCTCCTCCTCCGCGAGCGTGCTGGAGAGGGCTTCCAGCGAGCCGAGCGTGTCGGCCTTGATGACGACGCCCTCCTCCTGTGTCCGCACCTCGATCTCGGCGAGTTCCTCCTCGACCTCGGCGATGACCTCGCTGCGCTCGCGGTTCCGGATGACGCGGATCGGCGCGCCCGCCATCGCGTCGTCGAGGTCCGGCGCGGCGATCTTGACGCCGTCGGCGGCGACGACTTCGTCGACCTGCTCGAACTCCTGTTCGGTCCGGATCTCCTCCAGCGGGCGCGGCCGGAGGAGCGCGCGCACCTCGGTGACGATGGGCCCCTGCAGGCCGCCGACGACGATGGTGTCGTCGTTGCGGATCGTCCCGTCGTAGATGATGGCGTCGAGCGTCGTCCCGAAGCCCTGCGTGTCCTTCACTTCGAGCACGGTCCCGACGCCGGGGCCGGCGGTGTCGATCTCCATCTCCTCTTTCATGTAACGCTGGGACAGCCCCATCATGACGGTCAGCAGGTCCGGGATGCCCTCGCTGGTCTCGGCGGAGACGGGCACGACGCCGATGTTGCCCTGGAAGTTCTGGACCCGCCAGTACATGTCGGCGGAGAAGCCGTTGTCCGAGAGTTCGCCGATGATCTCGTAGAGCTTCTCGTTCAGGTCGGACTGCACGCGGTCGGACTGGGACTCCATCGTCTGCTGGACCGGCGCGCCCTCGGTGGGGTTCCAGCCGGGGACGGTGTCGATCTTGTTGGCGGCGACGATGAACGGCGTCTGGGTCCGCTTGAGGATGTCGATGGCCTCCAGCGTCTGGGGCTGGAAGCCGTCGTTCACGTCGACGACCAGGATGGCGATGTCCGCGAGCGCGCCGCCGCGTGAGCGGAGCGTCGAGAACGAGTGGTGGCCCGGCGTGTCGATGAACAGCAGGCCGGGCAGGTCGAAGTCCGTCGGATCGACCAGTTCGCCCGCGATCTCGGAGATCACGTCCAGCGGGACGGCGGTCGCGCCGATGTGCTGGGTGATCGCGCCCGACTCGCCGGCGGTCACGGCCGAGCCGCGGATCTTGTCGAGCAGGCTCGTCTTCCCGTGGTCGACGTGGCCGAGAACGGCGACGATCGGTGTCCGAAGGGTGTCGGTGGGTGGGGTGGCATCCGTGTCAGACATAGATGGCTCCAGAAGTTGTCAGAACGGAGTCGGCCGTCGCAGTTAAGTTCGTCGTAATGGCGACGCGTGCGCCCCGGCGGCGCGACGAGACGCCCTCTGAAACCCGACGCGTGCGTCATTCGGTGACGGTGAACGATCCCGTCATCCCAGCCTTCTGATGGGGGACGCAGTGGTACTCGTACTCGCCCGCGACCTCGAACGTGTAAGTGTACTCGTGGCCGCCGGGATACGTGTCGTCTCCGGGCGTCCCCGCCCAGTCGCTGCCCTCCGGTGTCGCGGTCGCCTTGACGTTGTGCCCCCCGCTTTTCCAGACCCAGCGTACGGTGCTTCCGACGGGGACCTCGAACGTCTCCGGGTCGAAGACGAAGTCGCCCGGGCCGACCGCGACCGTCTGGGCGGCGTCGACCGGAGTCGGTGTGGGCGTCGGTGTCTCGGTCGGCGTAGCCGTCGGCGTGGCTGTGGGTGTCGCCGTCTCCGTCGGCGTAGCCGTCGGCGTGGCTGTGGGTGTCGCCGTCTCCGTCGGCGTGTCCGTGGCGGTCGGCGACTCCGTACCGGCGTCGGTCGGCGTCGCAGCGTCCGTCGGTGTCGCGCCGTCACCGCCGTCGCCGGAACAGCCCGCGGTCGATCCCGCGATTGCGGCCCCGAGGACGCCGAGTAGCTGCCGTCTGGTCTGCTCCATGCCCGGTCCTCGGACGCCTCCCGCTTAGTATTGCCCCGAACTCGATCCGGATTCCGTCGGTCACGGACGCAGCGGGGCGCTCTCTCCGTCAGACGTCCCCGTGGCGTTTATGTAACCGCGTTCGGAACAAGGGGGTATGGCTGCGATACTCGCAGAGAACCTCTCGGGGAAAGACGTGATGGGCACCGACGGCGCGGAGATCGGTAGCCTCTACAACATCACGATGGACTTCTCCTCGGGCGCGTTGCACAACCTCGTTATCGACCCCGCGGACTCGCTTCGCAACACAGACTTCGAGTACAGCGACCAGGGCCGCCTGCTCGTCCCCGTCGGGCGGGTCAAGGCCGTGAAAGACCACATGATCGTTCAGCGTTAGATGTACGTTCTGGATTCCTCGGCGTTTATCAACGAGTATCACACCGACGAGCAGATCGCGACGATTCCGCTCGTCCGCGAGGAGCTCGAAGACGAGGCGGCCTACCGCTTCGACGCGCTCGAAGGGTCGGGGATGCACCTCCACATCCCCGAGGAGAACACCGTCGAGCGCATCGAGCGCGCCGCCCGGGAAACGGGCGACCTGGCGGAGCTCTCCGAGACCGACGTTCGCCTGATCGCGGCCGCCTTCGAACTCGACAGCCGGCTGGTGACGGACGACTACGCCATGCAGAACGTGGCCGAGAAACTCGACGTGAGCGTCGAGGTCATCGCCCGCGACGGCATCACCGAGCAGCGCGACTGGCGGTTCCAGTGTGCCGGCTGCGGTCGGGAGTTCGACGACAACCACGACCGCTGTCCGATCTGCGGAAGCCAGCTCTCGCGGAAGAACCCCGCTTAGGCGGTCTGGCCGTCCCTGGCTTCGAGACCGAGGTCGAGAAGCTGCTTGAGGACCTCCTCCTCGGTGATACCGTACCGGCGGGCAAGCGTTTCGATGGCCCGCGTCTGGTCTTCGTCGCAGACGACCGTGAACCGCCGAGACATGGCCAACCGTTTGCTATCCGCTCGCATAAACACCCGTCAGACGGCAGTCAGACGACCCAGACGGGCGGTTGTCGCTGTGCATCGGTGGTCGTCGGCTCGGCCGACGGTCCCCGGAACGATGTGACGGCCCGTCTCACAGTCCGCCCGTAATCTCCAGGTACAGCGTGAGGAACTGGATCGCGTTGAACGCGCCGTGGATGAAGACGGGGACGAGGAGGTTCTCGGTCTTGAGGTAGCTCGCGCCGAGCAGCGTCGAGAGGACGAACACGAGCAACAGCGAGAGGAGCGTTTGCGTCGGCGTCCCGGTGCTGTACTGGCTGAAGTGCACGACGCCGAAGACGGCGCTGGTGAGGACGACGGCGCGGACCTCGCCGAAGCCGTCGTAGAGGTACTTCTGGATCAGGTTCCGGTAGAGGAACTCCTCGCTCGGCCCGATGGTGAGAAAGGACAGCGGGACCATCAGGAGCAGGAACGAGGGGTTCTGCCGGGCCAGTTCCTCGACGCTGCTGGTGGCCGCTTCCAGGCCGAGGAGCCGGAGCGCCTGACTGAACGCGACCAGCGCCACCAGGAGCACGACGACGCCGCCGACGGCGTAGCCCGCGTCGCGCAGCGTGGGCACGGTCAGGTCCAGGTCGTCCCACGTCCGCTCGAGTCGCCAGGCGACCGCCGCCCCGAAGGCGATGAAGCCGACGCCGCTCCCGACGGTGATGACGAGGTACGCGGGGCCGGTGACCGTCCCGCCTTCGAGCGCACCGGCGCTGACGAGGCCGGCCAGCATCGCCCCGAGGAGTGCGAACTGCGCGACGAGCGCGCCCACGACGTAGCCGACGAGGCCGACGAGCGTCGCGACGGACAGCGCCCGGGCGACCGTGTACAGCCGGTCGGTCGGGACGCCCGTCGCGAGCGCGCGACCGAGCGCGACCGACACCGCGCCGATGAGGACGGCCAGATAGGGACCCGCTCCAATGGCCGTTTCGCCGCCGGCCTGGAACGTCGGGCCGAAGAACGCCGCCAGCGTGGCGAGCACCGCGACGGCGCTCGCGGCCGCCGCGCCGAGACCGCTCTGGCGCGACGTGACGGTCCCGTGGCGGGCGAGCGAGAACGCCAGGACCGCCGCGAGGAATCCGACGCCCGCGACGGCGCGAGCGCTCACCGGGCCGACCGTCGTCGCCGGCGACACCCAACTGACGAGACCGCTCTCGGTCGCGGCGACGGCCACGAGGCCGAGACCGGCCGTGAGAACGCCCCACTCCGCGGCAGTGTCGTCCATTGTCGGCAGTCGGGGTCGGCGTCCTAAAGGGACTCCGCTTCGCCGATTCGGAGCCGCTCGCGGTCGTCGACGACAGCGGTCTCCTCGGTTTCCTCACCACGGACGAGCGCTCGCGTGGCGTTTTTCCCCCACTCGACGGCGGGCTGGGTGAACGTCTCCACGCCCGCGAGTTCGCCGACGAGGACGCAGGCCGCCTCCATCGCGTACAGCAGTTCGCCGACGCTGCGAGCGTCGAGCCGGTCGATCTCGACTTCGAGGGCCGGTCGATCGGCCGCCGGGAGGCTGGCGACCGTCGCCTCGTACTCGGCGTCGATGAGGTCGCCGAGGTCGGTCCCGGAGAGGTACGACAGGTCGTCGTGGTCCGGGTCGGGAATCGCCACGTCGGCGCGCTCGCGGGGCCTGACGAACGTGACCACCTTGTCGCGGGGGCCGGCGCGGTACAGCTGGAGCTGGGAGTGCTGATCGGTCGCGCCGAGCGCGCGGGCCGGCGTCTGGCCACGCCCGTCCTTCCCGAGGCTCTCGGCCCAGAGCTGTGCGAACCACTCGCCGAAGGACTCCAGGCGCTCGGCGTAGGGCATGAACGCGTTGACCGAGGCGCCCTCTTCTTCGAGCGCGTAGCACATCGCGCCGTAGGCGTAGGCCGGCGAGTCGTACAGCGACGGCGCGAGGTCGTCCGCCGCGGCACGTCCGCCCGCCAGCAGCCCTTCGATGTCGAGCCCGAGGATCGCCGGCGGAACGAGCCCCACCGCCGAGAGCGCGCTGAAGCGGCCGGGGACGCCCTCCGGGACCGGCAGCGTCGGCAGGCCGTGCTCGTCGGCGAGCGCCCGCAGCGGGCCGGACTCGCCCGTCGTGACGACGATGCGCTCGGTCCAGTCGACGCCCGCGTCCTCGTAGGCCGCGCGGACGACGAGGAAGTTCGCCAGCGTCTCCGCGGTGGTCCCGGAGCGCGAGACGACGTTGATGGCGGTGTCGGCGAGCGAGAGCCCTGCGAGCGTCCGCTCGACGTGTTCCGGGTCGACGTTGTCGAGGACGACGTGTCGGCCGGGGTCGTCGGCCAGCGCCTCGGTGACGGTCCGCGCGCCGAGCGCTGAGCCGCCGATGCCGACGGTGACGACCGACTCGGCGTCGGTCACCGGCGCGACGGCGTCCCGGATCTCGTCGGCGTCGGTCGTCTCCGGGAGGTTCAACGCGGCGTAGCCGAACTCCCCCTCGGCTCGTCCCCGTTCGATTCGCTCGTGGGCGTCGGCGACGCGCTCGTCCAGGTCGTCCAGCGCCGCTCGCTCGACGCCCGGGTCGGCGGCGCTCGCGAGTGCGGCCCCGATATCGACGTGCATACTCGGGCTGTCGGGGGGCGGGTACAAACAACTCCCGAACGGCTGCGGGTCGGTCGAACCTGGATGGCGGCTCCCCGGTTGACCCGGACCGACGACGCGACAACGGGACGCTTAACGGCGCGGTGTCCGTACCACCGGTCATGACAGACGCGACGGCCGCGGAGTCAGTTCCGGGAGACGGGTCCGCCGCGGGGGACGGCCAGGACGACGGATCGGAGCCGTACCGCGGCCTGCCCGGCGCGTTTCTGTACGCCTTCCGCGCGACGGACTCGCTGCTGTGCAAGGCGTACGTCCCCGTCGCCCTGTTCCTGTCGGCGGCCATCGCTATCGTCTTCGCGTTCGGCCTGGTCGTCCAGCTGGCGGCCACCGGGTCGGTCAGGGGCGGGACGTTCACCTTCTCGCGGACGTTCTTCCTGTTCGTCGGCCTGCTCGTCGTCGCGCCGCTGCTCGCGCCGGTGCTGGCCGTGGCCCGCCGCCACCGCCGGACGGGGTCCTCGGTGGCCTACGACCGGGGCATCGCGTTCTCGGCGCTGCTGTTCGTCGGATCGCTGTACCTCGCGCTGCTCGTCTCCGCGCCGGCCGAGCTACGCGACCCCACGGAGAGCGCCGTCGTCGGCTTCTTCTACTCGCTCCCGCCGCTCGCGGGACTGGTCCCGCCGCTGCTGGCCGTGGGTGGGATGTACCTCGCTCACCGCCTGCTGAAGTAGCGCCGCGTCTCACCGGCGGCGCGCTCCCGCGGTCGAAACGGGGAAAAACGCCCGTCGCCAAGCCGGGGGTATGACAGCCATCGAGGGGACGTTCCTGGTCACGCACGCCGACGAGGACTCGGCGACGCTCCGGAACGTCAGCGACTCGCAGGTGCTCACGCTCGCTGCCAACCCCGGCGTCGAGGCCGGCGAGGTGCTCGAGGGGACGGTCGAACCGGAGCCGCCGATGGAGGTGACCTACACCGTCACCGAAATCGTCGAGCGCCGCACCATCCCGGTCGAGGCGGTCGACCTCGCGCCGACGACGCAGGCCACCGACATCGCCGCCGAGCAGCCGACGGGCGAACTGACGACGGTCGAGCGAGCCGGCGAGGGCGAGATTCACGTGCTGACCGTGCCCGAAGACGAGACGGAGGCGGCCGCGGCCGACGTGGTCGAGGACGAGTCGACCGTCGCGCGGGCGGCGCGCCTCGGCGTCGACCGCGTCGAGGTGCGCACCGAGCGCGGCGTCGTCAGCGTTCGCTACCTGCCGGACTGAGCTTCGGACCCGCAAGCGGCCCCACCGGTCTACTCCGTCGGCCCGGCGGCGCTCTGGACTCGCCAGCCGCCGGCGACGCCGCAGGCCTCGCGCTCGCTGAAGGCGAACGCCGTGTCGTCGGTTACCCGCTCACCGCCCTCGACGGACTCGACGCGGAGCGGGAAATCGAGCGTGTCGCCGCAACACCCCACGCCGACGAACTCCGTCCACACGTCGCCGTGCGCGGCGGTCTCGTGGACCTTCCGGAGGTACGCGCGGAACGGCGACCCCTCGACTTTCTGGCGACCCCAGCCGCTGAGGTCCGCCGGGTAGGAGAGCTCGACCGTCCGTGCCTCGCCAGTCATGGTGTGACGTACGTGCTCATACACCAAATCACTGCGGGAGGCGGGGGTGCTGCCCGGGCCGATTGAGAAGGCTTATTCGGACCCGTCTCACACCGTTCGCTCATGTTCGAGTTCGAGGTCCCGGAAGTCGATTACACCCGGTATTCGAACCGCCAACTGGTGGCGGTTCCGCTGGCGGTGCTGGTGCTCTCGCTCGCCGTCGTCGGCGGCTGGTGGGTCGTCACCGGCGCGCCCGTCGACCGGGGCATCGACTTCACCGGCGGGACGGAACTGACGATCGGGTCGAACTCCACGCTCACGAACGACGAGATCGCCGGAACCTTCGAGGAACCGGTGGTCTCGATTCAGGGCATCACCACCACCTCGGACTCCACCTACGAGAACCAGTACGTCGTCACGTTCGACAACTCGACCGACGTGTCGGCGGTCCGGTCCGCCGTCCAGTCGGCCGACGGGATGACGCTGCTCGGGAGCGGGACCACGTCGCCGCTCTTCGGCGCACAGAACCAACGGCTCGCCGTCATGGGTGTCGGCGTCGCGTTCGTGGGCATGAGCCTGCTCGCCTTCGCGTTCTTCCGCACGTTCGTGCCGAGCATCGCCATCGTCATCTCGGCGTTCTCAGACATCATGATCCCGCTCGCGATCATGAACCTGCTGGGAATCCAGCTCTCGCTCGGCATCGTCGCGGCCTTCCTCATGCTGATCGGGTACTCCGTCGACTCCGACATCCTGTTGAACAACCACGTCCTCAGGCGCTCGGGTGGGTTCTACGAGTCGACGTACCGCGCGATGCGGACCGGTGTGACGATGACTCTGACCTCGATCGCGGCGATGGCCGTGATGGCGATCTCGGCGACGTTCTTCGGAATCGGTCTGATGGCCGATATCGGTCTGATTCTGGTGCTCGGACTGACCGCCGACCTCATGAACACCTACATGCTCAACGTGACGCTGCTTCGGTGGTACAAGTACGAGGGGGTGAACCGATGAGCGCCCTCCGTGAGAACTGGCGCATCGTCGCGCTGGTCGTCCTCCTCGTCGCCAGCGCCACGGCCCTGTTCGTTCCCGGGGTTCCGCCGGGAACGAGCGCCGACGGCGGAACTGACGCCGGCGGCCCGGAAGCGGAGAGCGCGAGCCAGCTGACGAACCTCAACTACGGCATCCAGCTCAGCGGCGGGACCCGTCTCCGAGCGCCCATCGTGGGCATCACCGCCGAAGGCGTCGACGTGCAGGCGACGGAAGCGACCCAGCTCGAACAGACGGTCGCCGACGAACTCGGCGTCGACACCATCGACGTTCGAGTTCGCCCCATCAGCAACGACCGCCAGACAGGGGCCGTCGAGGTCGTCATCGAGAACGTCACCCAGCAGGAACTGCGCGCCGCGCTCGAAGCCAACGGCTATCAGCCGGACACCGTCCGCGACGGCGTGACGCGGGAGACCCGCCAGGAGATGGTCGAGACCATCGACGAGAAGCTCCGGACCTCGGCGCTCAGCGGCGCGTCGGTTCAGATCGTCAACGTCCCCGGCGGTGAGCACTTCGTCAGCATCACCGCCCCCGACCGAGACCGCGAGGACCTCGTCGACATCCTGAACGAGCGCGGTGTGGTCAAGATCTACGCCGTGTATCCGGGCGGGGAGAACGGCTCGTACGTCCGCGAGGAGGTCCTCCAGCGCTCCCAGATGGACGACATCTCCTCAGCGAACAGGGAGGGCATCGGCTGGGCGGTATACATCACCGTCAGGCAGGACGCCGCGGACGCCTTCGCACAGCGGATGGTCGACGCCGGCTTCGACGACGGCGCGTCCTGCGGGAACTACAACCACTCGGACATCCAGCAGACCACCGGCGACGGCTGTCTGGTCCACACGCTGAACGGCGAGGTCGTCACCGCCCGCGGGGTGACGCCTGACCTCGGTGGGAGCTTCGCGAACGGCGAGTTCGCCAACGACCCCGTGTACGTGATGCAAACCAACGGCTCCGAGCAGGCAAACGAGATCGAACTGAACCTCGAGGCGGGACAGCTGCCCGCGCCGCTCGACCTCTCGGAGGACTCCGGCGCGTCGCTCGACCCGGCGCTGGCCGAGCGCTTCAAGCAGAACTCGCTGCTGACGGGCCTGATCGCGGTCCTCATGGTCAGCCTCGTCGTCTACGTGCGCTACCAGCGGGTGGAAGTGGTCGTCCCGATGGTCGCCACCGCGCTCTCCGAGGTGTTCATCCTCCTCGGGTTCGTGGCGTTCGTCCAGTACCCGCTGAACCTCTCGCACCTGGCCGGCTTCATCGCCGTCATCGGGACGGGGGTGGACGACCTCATCATCATCGCCGACGAGATCCTCCAGCAGGGTAAGGTCGAGACGGGACGGGTCTTCCAGAGCCGCTTCCGCAAAGCGTTCTGGGTCATCGGCGCGGCGGCGGCGACGACCATCATGGCGATGAGCCCGCTGATGGTCCTCCCGCTCGGCGACCTCTCCGGGTTCGCCATCATCACCATCGTGGGCGTCCTCATCGGCGTACTGGTGACGCGCCCGGCCTACGGCGACATCCTGCGGAACCTCGTGCTGGACGAGGACTGAAGGCGTCGACGTTTCTCACCGTCGCACTCTGGGTCTACTGGACCGTCTCCCAGTCCTTGGCACATGGTACCGAATGACTTATTATCTCTCGTGTCGTATGTTCACATCCCGATAGATGCGGGGAGCCATCGGACGACGCGCTTCAGACTGTCCGTTCGGGACGGAACGGAACGCGTTGGGGGCAACAACCAAGCGACCGGTAACACGGTTCCGAGGTTAACGCTCTGAAGGAGAACCACACCAGTCCACCGCCGGTCCGGCCGGCAGGATCGGTGCCAAGGCCAAGTACCGGACGCCGCGCGAGGGGCGTTCGGGAACCCGGCACGCCGTCAAACGCTGGTGAAAGCCCAGCTAAAGCCCGTCAGGGCAAGGTCGGTGAGAGTCCGGCTACAGGCGGCACGTATCGCCGGCACGGCCGTACGGACTGCGGAAAACATCTCCCGTCCGACTCCAAGCCGCGTCTGCGGGGATTTTACGCGTTTCAGAACTCGCCCAGCGTCGACTGTTCCGCCGCCGCGAGCACGTCGTCGCACGTCGACCACGACCGGCGGGCACAGGCCGGCAGGTCGCCGTGGCGCTCGACGTGGTCGGCCAGGAACGCCCGCGTCGTCGGGTCGCTGGGATACCCGGACCCGACCGCGCCGTACTCGGCGGCCAGCGCGTCGACGTGCGCGTCCCGGGCGACTTTCGCGACGATCGAGGCCGCGCCCACCAGCGGGTCCGTCTCGTCGGCCCCGTGTGCCGAAGTCACGCGCACGTCGGCCTCGACGGCGGCGGCGACGCGGCGGCCGAACCGCTCGGCGTCGGTGTCGCCGGCGTCGACGGTGCCTGCGAGGCCATCGCAAGCGATCTGTGCCAGCGCTTCGGCCTGCGCCGCGACGGTGAGCGCGTTCATGTCCGTCTCATCGTCGTCGATGCGCTCGACGGGGATCTCGGCGACGCCGACCGTCGCGCACTCCCGGATTTCGCGGTCTAACCGCTCGCGGCGCTGGGGGAGAATGTCCTTCGAGTCGCCGACCCCGTCGGGGAGCGCCGACGGCTCGGCGCGGACCGCGGCGGCGAACATCGACCCCAGCACCGGTCCCTTGCCGGCCTCGTCGACACCGAATCGCATGGCTGGTCGGTGTTCGCCGTCGGACAAACCGGTTCCGGTCGCAGTTCCGATTCCGGTCGGCGGCGCGGCCCGGTCCGCCACGTCGAACCCGCGCCGACCCGCACCGCCTACTCTTTCAGGTACTCGTCCGTCGCGAACGGCTCGTCTTCGCCCTCCACGTCGACCACGTCGAGGGCGGTCACCTCGGCGTCGACGCCGAGCAGGCCGGACAGACTCGGCTCTGTCCGCCCCTCGTCGCTGGAGACGAGTTCCTTCACGTAGAGGCCGCCCTCGCCGTGGACCCGGAGCTCGGCGCGGCGGTCGTCGGTGAGTTCGCCCGTCGCCCCGTAGACGCTGCGCGTCCGCGTCAGGTCCGCGCGGCGGTGGGCGACTCGCTGGGGCGTCTCCTGCTGGATCGTCGCGCCGTCGAGTTCTGCCAGCGCATCGTCGAAGTCCGCCGCGTCGACCGACTCGTCGAACTCGATGTCCATCCGGTAGGTCTTCGAGGCGTCCAGTTCCTTGACGCGCTCGACCATCTCGTGAGTCGCCGGTTCGAGCCCCTCGACCTCGACCTTCCCGTCGGCGAAGGCGTTGATATCGGCCTCCAACTGCTCCGTGTCCACGTCTCGCGTTCGCGGTTCCATCACTTCGATGACGAACGGGCGACCGGATTCGAGCATCAGCGCGTCGACGTCCTCGCGCCCCGCGCCGTGGAACACCGCCTCCTCGCCGTCCATCGCCTCCAGTACGACCGGCGCGGACAGTTGCTCGACGCTCTCGTCGTAGCGGTAGCCGGTGCCGTCACAGCCGTCGCAGGGCTCGCCCTGCCACAGCCCCGTCCCGTTGCAGTCGTTGCAGGGCCACTTCGTCTGCGGGATGTCGCGCTCCAGTTTGCGGTAGCGGCCGTAGACGAACGCGGAGTTGACCTGAACGTCTATCTCGTCCGTGGAGAGGTCGAGCGTGAACTGGACCTCCGGCCGGCCGAAGTCCACCTCCGCGCCGGTCAGGTCGCCGATGCGCTTGCCGACCTCGCGGTTGAGCTCCGTCTTCAGCGCCTCGCCGGCGTCGGCGTCGAGGCCAACGTCCTCGCGCAGCAGGTCGTCGTTCTCTTCGAGCAGCGGCGGGACCTTCGTCCCGACCTGGTACGTGTCGAACTCGTAGCCGCGGACGGCGCTGGCGGCCTGCTCGGCCCACCAGTCGAAGCGGTCGCACTCGCCCTCGCAGACCCAGCAGTCCTCGCTCTCCTCGAAGGGATCGTCGTCGGCGAGCGCGAGCGTCACCCGCAGGGCGTGGCCGCGCTCGGCGTTGGCCAGCCCGAAACTCCGATCGGCGAACAGCCGGCCGAGGCAGGAATCGCACAGCGGCCCGGTCGCGAGCGCCGCGCGGGCGTCCTCGAGTACAGTCATTGTGTGAGGCGACGCGACGCCCCCCTAACTGCGTTTCGACCTCACCGCTTTGGCGGTCCGCCGTCGGCGTTCGTCACTCCGGCCGGTGGCCGCCGTCGGTCGGGAATCCCGCCGTGTGCTCCCCGAATAGGTCGCCCGGGACCGTCTCGGCCGAGACGGAGATAGACCGCTTCGGGAACGGGATCTCGACGCCCTCCGCTTGGAAGTGCTTGTAGATGGCTCGGTTGAGTTTGTGGGTGGCGCGGGCGGTCAGCGCCGGGTTTCCGACCCAGCACAGCAGTTCGAGGTTCAGCGCCGAGTCGCCGAAGGAGCGAAAGCGGACCCGCGGGCGCGGACGCTCCTGTACGAGGTCCTCCGCCTCGGCGATGTCCAGCAGCAGCTCCTCGACGGCGTCGATGTCGGTGCCGTAGGCGACGCCGACGGGGACGCGGATGCGGCGCTTGCGCTTGGGGGTCGACTCGTTGACGATGGCGGCGCTGTTGAGCTTCGAGTTCGGGACCGTGACGAGGATGTCGTCGCGAGTGCGGATGACCGTCGAGCGGACCGAGATGTCCTCGACGCGGCCGCGCTCGCCGGTCTCCAGGACGACGAAGTCGCCGACCTTGTAGGTCCCGTCGAGGTACAGCGACAGCGACCCGAAGAAGTTCGAGAGCGTGTCGCGGGCCGCCAGGCCGACGATGATACCCATGATGCCGGCCGAGGCCAGCAGCGGCGTCACGTCGATGTCCCACAGCACCAGCAAGAGGACGATCCCGCCGCCGGCGACGAGCGCGCTCCAGACGTTCTGGAGGATGGGGACCATCTGCCGGTCGATGTACGCCGAGTCGGTCGCGGCCGCGGACGCCTGCCGGCCGACGCGCAGCAGGGTCGTCATCCAGACCACCACGATGACTGACAGCGTCCCCGCTTCGAGCGAGACGGCGATCGCCGGCCGGATGTCGTACAGCCGCGCGCCGACGTACGCACCGGCGAGACCGATCGAGACGTACAGCGCCGTGTGGACGCCGCGGAAGACGATGTCGTCGACGTCGCCCTTGATGTGTGGAGTGACCTGCACAAGCAGTCGGTCGCCGAGGACGCGAACGGCGGCCGCCACGAGGAGACCGCTTCCGATCAGGACGAGAAAGCCCTGCCAGGGCGGGAGCCCCGCCAGGAGCGACACCAGCCCACTATCCAGTTGCATACCGTCTGTTGGTCAGCGAGATTATATATACGGTTGCCTCCACCGAACCGAACGGCCTTTGTCGTCCGCCGTTCGCTCCGTGGATATGAACCCGATTCTCGTCGCGATCTTGCTGGGCCTGCTCCAGGGGGTGCTGGAGTGGATTCCCGTGTCGAGCGAGGGCGGCGTGGCGCTCGCGTCGACGGTGGTCACCGGGGTCTCGCCCGCCGCGGCCACCCGACTCGCGCTGTTTCTGCACGCCGGGACGGCCGTCGCCGCGCTGGCGTACTACCGCGGCGAGGTCCGCGACATCCTCGACTCCGCCCGCCGCCTCTCCCGGCGTCCCTTCGCCGACGAGACGGCCGACCTCTCCTTTCTCGTCGTGGCGACGCTGGCGACGGCCGTCACCGGCCTCCCGGCCTACCTGGCTCTCGACGCCGCCGTCTCGGAACTGGAAGGCGGGCTCTTTCTCGCGCTGGTCGGCGGTCTGCTCGTATTGACGGGCCTGCTCCAGCGCTTCGCCGCGGCGCTGTCGCTGGGCGAGCGCGACGTGCCGGACTGGGCCGACGCTCTCCTCGTCGGCGCGCTGCAGGGCCTCGCGATTCTACCGGGCGTCTCCCGCTCCGGGACGACCGTGAGCGCCCTGTTGCTGCGCGGCCACGAGGGCGAGTCGTCGCTTCGCCTCTCCTTTCTCCTGTCGATTCCGGCCGCGCTCGCGGCGAACGCGCTGGTGCTGGTCGACGACGGCGTGCCCGTCATCGACCCGCTGCCGGCCGTGGTCGCCCTGGCCGTCAGCGCCGTCGTCGGCTATTTGACCGTCGACGCGCTGGTCCGACTCGTCCGCCGCGTGCCGTTCTGGGCGGTCTGTACGGTCTTCGGCGGCCTCGGCGTCCTCGGCGGTCTCCTCGTCGCGCTGTGATACCGTGCTGGAACTTATATATCGCTCGGGGCCAAATCACGTGTATCAGGGGCCATGAGTGGTGACGAACGCAAGCTGGTCGACACGTCGGGGGACTTCCAGTACGTCGTCCGGAACGGCGAGGACGTGGCCGACCCGCAGTGGCGCTCGTGCCGGCTCATCGTCACCAACAAGCGCCTCGTCCTGGCGACGAACGGGTCGAAACAGCCCATCGCGCACTCGAAGATCAGGCTCGCTGACGACGCAGCGGAACTGGTCCCGGACGCCGCGAGCGGCGCGACCGCGCTGGAGGTGGGCGACAACGTCCTGCTCGTCGACGCCCCGAACGTCGACGACTTCGAGACGGAGTACGTCCGCGCGGCCCTGCAGGGACAGGTCATCCTCGCGCGCGAGCAGGCCGTCGTCGGCGGGGTCGTCCAGGACGACGCGGCGTGGAGCAAGGCGCGCTTCCAGCTCGACGACGGCGTCGTCCGCCTCCAGTTCCCCGGCGGCGGCGGGCTCTCCTTCGAGGTTGAGGACGTGGGGACCATCGAGACCGGGACCAGCACCGTGATGGGCCAGCAGCGGACGGTCATCGAGGTCGAGCACACCGACGACCAGGACCGCAGCGTCGAGACGCATCTCTCGGGCATGGACCACCACACCCGCGCGCTGGAGACGCTGTTCACCCGGGTCGTCGAGGGCCGCGAGGACGACTACGAACTCTCCGAGATGGAGAGTCAGGTACTGATGGCGCTGTACTCGGGCGTGTCTCCGTTCGAGATGTCCGACTTCGTCGGGACGACCCCCGACGAGGTCGAGGAGATCTACCAGCGACTGCTCGACATCGGCGCGGTCGACGAGGTTCGCGTGCGGACAGAGGTCGCGCTGAACGCCCAGGGGCGGAACATGGCGAGCGAGGCGATGAGCGAGAAGTAAGACCGACGGCCTCCAGACGCGTACTGGTCGCTGTTGGTGCCGTGTGCGGGTTGTGAGCTGCTCTGTACGGGAGCTCGCTCAGGCGTCCTCGACCGCTTCTACGTCGCGGATCTCCGTGACCGAAACTCCCTCCGGCAGCTCGGCTTCCGTGATCGGCGTCAGCGTGATGACCGTCCCGTCGTCGGCCCGGACCCACTCCTGTCCGGTCTCGTCGTCCCAGTCGTGTGGGGTCCACAGACCGGATTCGAAGCGCATCCAGATATCGAGGCCACTGTAGTACTCTCCCGAGGAACTTTCGTATATCATTGTGGCTCCACAGCGGGTGGTTCCGTGAAAAAGTCAATCGAACTACATTGGCTTATTAGTACCGGTGAGTGTAGATATCGCACACCTGAATATCGCGGGTGGCAGTCCGAGCAGCCGTGAGTGCCCGCTCGGAGCGCGTCGAGAAAACGGGCCGCGGTGGCCGCCTACGTCTTTTGCTGTTCGCGTGCGATCTCCAGCGACCAGAAGAAGCCGTAGTACGCGACGACGCCGCCGGCCAGCGTCAGGTAGTACGCCCACTGCGGGCCCTGGAGCACGTCGAAGACGACGCTGACCACCGTCACCCAGGCGATGGCGAACACGAGGTCGACGACCATGCCTCGCTGGTGGTCGCGGACGTGTTCGCGGATGGTGTCGACGACGCTCATCGCGCTCCTCCCGGGGCGGTCGGCAGTGGGTTCGTGGGTATCATTCGTGGTGTCGTGTCGCGAGGCGGTAGCCCGTCGGTCCGGTCACTCCTCCACGTCGGTGTCGCCGTGGACGTCGACGACGAGGACGGGCAGGCGGGTCCGGCGCAGCACCTTCTCGGTCACGCTGCCGAGGATGACGCGCTTGAGGCCCGAGCGGCCGTGGGACCCCATCACGACGAGGTCGATGTCGTTGTCGTCGACGAACTTCCGGATGGCCCGCGCGGGCTCGCCGGCGGTGACGTGTTCGACCACCTCGACGCCGTGTTCCGCGCCGCGGTCGGCGACGTAGCCGGTGGCCTCGTCTGCGTCTTCTTTCACCTCGGTCATCTCGTCGAGGTGGCCCTGGCGGATGCGGTCGACCTGCTCCGTGCCCAGCGAGTAGCTAGTGGCGTCGACGTCGACCACGTACAGCGCGTGGACCGTCGACCCGTACTTCGAGGCGATGTCGATCGCCTGGTCGACCGCGTTCTCCGCGGTGTCGCTACCGTCAGTCGGAACGAGGATGTGATCGTACATGTCTTTAGTCGTCTGCGGGGGTACCGCCGCTGCCGCCGCTATCGCTCACGATGTCTTCGGCGGTCTGTTGCTGGCCCATCGGTTCGGGGCTGTGACACTGCCTGACCATCCGCTTGGTCTCCATCGGGGGTTCGGGCGTGACGAGCGACACGGCGATGGTCACGAGGAACACCAGCGGCGTGCCGATGAGCGCCGCGCCGATCGGCGGGACGTACTGGGCGTAGATGGGAACGAGCGCGCCGCTCTCGCCCGCCGCCGCACCGAGCGCGCCGATGTAGCTCGGCAGGACGCTGTTGACGACGGAGCCGATCCACAGCAACAGCCCGACCGTCATCCCGGCGAGTGCGCCCTGTCGGTTGGTGTTCTCCCACCAGAGGCCGAGGAAGAACATCGGGAACAGCACGGTGCCGGCCAGCGAGAACGCGTAGGCGACCAGTTCGCCGATGAGTGCCGGCGGGTTGAACGCGGTCACGGTCACCAGCGCGCCGATGGCGATGATGGTGGCCCGACCGATGAGCACCTGCTGGCGCTGGGTCGCGTCGGGGTTGACGAGCTCCGTGTAGATGTCGTGGGCGACCGCCGAGGAGGCCGTGATGAACAGCCCCGCGGTGGTCGCGATCGCCGCGGCCATCGCGCCGGCGGCGACGAGGCCGACGAACCAGCGCGGGAGGTCCGCGAACTGCGCCGCGAGAACGACGATCACGTCGCCCTCGGCACCGGACATGGCCTGCTGACCGTTGTAGACCGCGTCGGGGGTGATGTCGTTCACCGCCGCGAAGAGGTCGACGCCGAAGGCCGCCATCGCGGGCGCGGCCCAGTACAGCAGCATGATGAAGAACAGGCCCCAGACGCAGGACCAGCGCGCGGTCCGCTCGTTCTCGACCGTGTAGAACCGCACCAGCACGTGCGGGAGGCCGCAGGTCCCGACGATGAGCGAGAACGCCGTCGCGACCCAGATGTAGTAGGACCCCGTCCGGAACGGAGCCGAGAACTGGCGGCTGAGTTCGCCAAAGAGCGCGCCGTACTCGATCTGGGGCAGGATCGTCGAGTAACCCTGCGACCAGCCGACGACGTAGACGCCCGCGAGGAACGCGACGATGAGGATGACGTACTGGACGGCCATGTTCTTCGTCGCGCCCAGCATGCCCGAGAGCGCGAGGTAGCCGACGGTGATGGTCATCATCACGACGATCATCGGGATGATCTCCAGCCCGAAGACGTACTGGCCGACCAGCCCCATGCCGCGGGCCTGCCCGACGGAGTAGACGTACGCGATGAGCAGCGTGGTGAACGCCCCGAGCGCGCGAGCGGTCGGGGAATTGAACCGGTCGCCGACGAAGTCGGGCGCGGTGTACTTCCCGAACCGGCGCATCTGCGCGGCGAGGAAGATGAGCAACACGAAGTAGCCGGTCGTCCAGCCGACGATGAACGCCAGGCCGTAGAACCCGGAGAGGGCGACCAGCCCGGCCAGCCCGAGATACGAGGCGGCCGACATCCAGTTCGCGCCGATCGCCATCCCGTTCTCGATGTTACCGATGCCGCGGCCGGCGACCCACATGCCCTCGGTGTCGGCCACCTTGAACACGTAGCCGATGACGAGGAACGAGGCCATCATCAGGAAGACGATGATCGCCGGGACGAGCTTGAAGGAGATGTCGAGCGCCTCGGCCTGCAGCGGGACCGTCACTGCTCGACACCCCCGTCGGTCGCGGCGGCGTCGCCCCGCTCACCGCCGTCGGACTCGGCGTCGGTTTCGACGACGCTGTGGTCGATGCCGTACTTCTCGTCGAGCGAATCGCGCTTGCGAGCGTACCAGAAGGCGAGTACCAGCGCCCCGGTCGGGCCCCCGAAGGCCACCGTGAAGTAGTGCAGCGGGAAGCCCGGTGGCACCGTTATCGACGTCATCGTCTCGGGGGCGATGACCGTCAACGTCACCGGTCCAAAGACGATGAGCGCCCAGACGATGAAGCCGGACCAGACGATGCGCAGGTGGTCCCGCATGTACGCCGTGCTGGGGCTCAGGAGGTTCACCTCCTCTTCGAGGTAGTTCGTGTTCTGGTGCTCTCGCGCCGCGTCGGTCGTCGTCCCGCCGTCGGGAGCGAGAGAGCGGTCGCTACTGCCGTCGTGAATATCGGTATCTGTCATGGTCAGCGTCGAATTCTGGTGTGTCTAAATCGCGGTTCGAGAGGGGAGCGCTCAGTCTCCCTGGACCTTTCGTTCGATGTCGCTCACGACATCGGGGTTGCGGAGCGTGCTCGTGTCACCGAGTTCCTCGCCGTTGGCGATGTCTTCGAGTAGCCGACGCATGATCTTCCCGGAGCGGGTCTTCGGCAGTTCCGGCGTGAAGATGACCTGCTCGGGGCGGGCGATGGGCCCGATCGCGTCCTCGACGCCGTCGATGATCTGCTGTCGGAGGTCGTCGTTCTCCTCGTAGCCGTCCTCAGTGATGACGTAGGCGTACACCGCCTCGCCCTTGAGTTCGTGGTCGCCGCCGACGACCGCGGCTTCGGCGACGCCCTCGACGCCGACGATGGCGCTCTCGATCTCCATCGTCCCGAGGCGGTGGCCGGAGACGTTGATCACGTCGTCGACGCGACCGAGGACGGTGATGTAGCCGTCCTCGTCGATCTTCGCGCCGTCTTCGGGGAAGTACACCCAGTCGTCGGGGTCGTCGCTGTCGGTGTCGGAGTACTCCGCCCAGTACTCCTCGATGAAGCGCTCGTCGTTCTTGTACAGCGTCCGGAGCATCCCGGGCCAGGGCTTGTTGACCGTCAGATAGCCGGCGCGGCCGGGCTGGACTTGCTCGCCTTCTGTGTCGACGATGCGGACGTCGTTGGCCGGCAGCGGCGGCCCGGCGGACCCGGGCTTCATGTCCTTGACGCCCGGGAGCGTCGTGATCATCATGCCGCCCGTCTCGGTCTGCCACCACGTGTCGACCACCGGGCACTCCTCGTTGCCGATGTGCTTGTAGTACCACTTCCAGGCGCGGGGGTTGATCGGCTCCCCGACCGTGCCCAGCAGGCGCAGGCTGGAGAGGTCGTGACGCTCGGGGTACTCCTTGCCCCACTTCATGAACGCCCGGATGGCCGTCGGCGCGGTGTACAACTGGTCTGCCTCGTAGTCTTCGACGATCTCCCACAGGCGGTCGTTGTCCGGGTAGTCCGGCGTCCCCTCGTACATCATCGTCGTGGTCCCGAGCGCGAGCGGGCCGTAGACGATGTAGGAGTGGCCGGTGATCCAGCCGATGTCCGCCGAGCAGAAGTACGTGTCCTCGGGCTTGATGTCCAGCACCGCCTGTGAGGTCCAGGCCGACCAGGCGAGGTAGCCGCCGGTGGTGTGCTTGACCCCTTTCGGCTGGCCGGTCGTTCCCGACGTGTACATCAGGAACAGCATGTCCTCGGCGTCGCGCTCGACCGGGTCGACCGTCGCGCCCTCGTTGTCCGCGACCACGTCGTCGAAGGCGACCTGGTTGTCGGCGTAGTCGTGGCCGAAGCCGTCGCCGTCCATCAGGCGCTCGGCGACGATGGCGCGCTCGACCTCGTGCTCGACCCCGTCGAGGCCCTCGTTGGCTTTGTCGAGGTGGTCGAGCGGGTCGCCGCGCCGGTAGTAGCCGTCGCAGGTGACGAGGTACTCGGAGTCCGCGGAGTTCATCCGCGTCGCGAGCGCGTCCGCGGAGAACCCGGCGAACACCACGGAGTGGGGCGCGCCGATGCGGGCGCAGGCCAGCATGGCGATGGGCAGCTGCGGGATCATCGGCATGTACATCGTGACCACGTCGTCCTCGCCGACGCCCATCTCCCGCAGTCCGGCCGCGAACTCGTTGACCTCGCGGTGGAGCTCCTCGTAGGTGTACGTGACGTTGTCTTCGTCGACCGGTTCCCCGACCCACTCGATGGCGGCCTCGTCACCCCGCTCGTCGAGGTGGCGGTCCAGGCAGTTGGCCGACGCGTTCAGCGACCCGTCGGTGAACCACTTGTAGAACGGCGGGTTCGAATCGTCCAGCACCTGGTCGTAGTCCTCGTCCCAGTCGAGGAGGTCGGCGGCCGCCTCCCAGCACTCCGGCCAGTTCTCCTCGAACTCCTCGTAGATCGACTCGTCGCTGACGTTCGCCTGTTCGACGAACGACTCCGGCGGCTCGAATACCTCCTGCTCCTCGAGTCGCGCCTCCAGTTGTACATCATCATCTGCCATGGTCTATCATCGATAATCCACAGCGGGCATATAAACTGGGGGTCTAACTATGGTAACGGCAGTCACGAACTCAGTCGCCGAGGGGGTGTCTGGGATCCGCCGGGTTGTCGTCGAAGAACGCCGTCAGGACCTTCTGCTGGGCCTTTCTGAGGTGGTTGTGGAGCGTCGGCGAGGACACGTCGAGCGAGTCGGCCAGCTCCTCCGCGGTCGTCCCGCGCGGCCACTCGAAGTAGCCGCTGTGGTAGGCCGCCCGGAGGACCGTCTCCTGGCGGTCCGAGAGCCGGTCGGTCAGGCGCTCGCGGAAGCCGGCGTCCGTCTCGACCGGGCGTTCGGTCTGGCGTTTCGCCGTCAGCGAGGTCTCCGGGTAGGCGTCGACGACCGCGTCGACGAGCGGTCTGATGTCGACCTCACCGGGCATCTCGACGGCGATCGTCGCCGTTCCGTTCGCAGCGGTCAGGTCGCTGACGCGCCCGCCGCTCCGGACCAGTTTCAGCGCGGGGGCGTCGGTCACGACCGCTTCGAGCAGCGCGCCGTCCCCGTAGTCCTCGATGAGCCGCGCGTCGGCGACGGCGTCGTCGTCGGCCGCGTAGGACAGCACTGCGTCCGCCGACGCGCCGTCGACCACGAGGTAGTACAGCAGCGACTGCCCGCCGACGGGGACGATGCCCGACAACTCGAGCGCGCAGTCGAGCGCGCGCGACAGCCCGACGGTGAACGCTCGCGCGTCGCCACAGTCGAACTCCAGTTCGGTGACGGTGTCGGCCAGCAGGAGGCGCTTGCGCTCGACCGCGGCGAGGGCGTGGCCCACCTGCGTGCCGAGCGCCGAGAGCAGGTCCCGCTCGGCGTCGGTCACGTCGTCGGTCGGGCCGACGCCGACGACGCCCGCGGTCGCGCCCTCTCTGACGATCGGGACGAACGCCACGGGCCCGCCGGCCGCCTCGCGCACGTGCACTTCGCGGGCGTCGAGCGCGGCGCTGAGCGTCTCCGCGTGATCGTCGAGGTGTCGCTCGACGGCGGCGTCGGCCACGTCCGTCGCCGCGTCGGGCGTGAGGCCGTCGCCGGTCCGCTCGGCCAGCCACGCGAACCGGTAGCCCTCGGTCGCCGCGAGGCGGTCGCAGACCGTCGCGGCGATTTCCGACGCCGTCGCGGCGTCCGTGAGCCCCTCGCCGACGGTCGACGTGGCGGCGATGACCTGCTGGAGGCGCGCCGAGACCTCGCCCCCGTCGGCGTCGCCGAGCGCCGCCACGATCCCCTCGCGGTCGGGATCGTCGAGGAGGGGCACGAGGCGGTCCAGCCGGTCCCAGCCGCCGAGCGCACAGACCACGTCCGGCGGAACGCCGTCGTCGAGTAGGCTCGCGGCGAATCGCCACCGGAGGTCGCGGGAGGACACGTCCGCAAGCCGCGGCGCGGACTCGGCCGCGCGCTCGGCGACTTCCCTGACGAGCATCTGGAGGCGGCGCGCGGAGACGGAGAACAGCGGCTCGCCGTCGGCGATTCCGGCCGCGTTCGCGTACTTGCGCACGTCGTGCTCGACGGATTCGGGGAGGTACGCATCGCGCGTGACCTCGTCACCCCCACGGACGGAGAGCAGGTAGTGACCCTCGAACTCGGTGATATCGGCCGGCCGCAGGGCCGTCATCTCAGTCGGTCGGAGTCCGACCTCCGCGCCGAGCCGGAGTACGAGGTCCGAGCGGTGCGTCTCGGCTGCGCGTCGGAGGCGCTCGTACCCGCACTCGCCGAGTTCGTCCGCCGGTTCGTCCATATATTTCGGAAATACAAAGAATATCGAAATAAGTGTTCGGATACGGTTGCACCTGGTATCGGACGGGAGGTGCACCGGAAGCCCGGCTCAGTACCGAGTGTGAGATACCGGCTTGCCGACCCGTCGGTAGTGCGGAGCTTCTCCTGTCATTGCTATTTCGAAAATATTCGAATCTACGAAACAGTCACTCTCCCGCGGTGGACGACTGGATTTCGCCGAGTATCTCGGGGTTCCGGAGCGCGCTGGTGTCGCCGAGGTCCTCGTCGTTGGCCACCGCCGTCAGCAGGCGACGCATCACCTTGCCCGAGCGCGTCTTCGGGAGGTCCGGCGTGAACACGATCTCCTCGGGTCTGGCGATGCCGCCGATGGCCTCGACGATTGCCCCCTCGATGTCCGCGCGGAGGCCGTTCTTCCCGTAGCCGTCCTCCGGGGAGACGAAGGCGTAGATCGCGGTGCCGGTGGTCTCGTGGTTCGCGCCGACGACGGCCGCCTCGGCGACGCCGTCGACTCCGGCGACGGTCGACTCCAGTTCCATCGTGCTGAACCGGCGCCCGGCGACGTTGATCGCGTCGTCGATTCGCCCGAGGAACGTGACGTAGCCGTCGCCGTCCATCGAAGCGCTGTCTTCCGGGCGATACCGCCACTCCCCGTCGCTCGGCGGGACGCCCCAGTCCGTCCCGTCGAGCAGCGAGCGCGGCATCCCGGGCCAGGGTTGCGTCACGACGAGTTCGCCCGCCTCGTTCGGTTTCACGTCCGCGCCGGAGCGGTCCACGACGGTCGCCTCTACTCCGGGAAGGGGCTTGCCGGCGACGCCGGGCTTCATCTCGTCGACGCCCGGCAGCGTCGAGACGAGGATGGCCCCGGTCTCGGTCTGCCACCAGGTGTCGACGACGGGGCACTCGCCGCCGCCGATGTGCTCGCGGTACCACTCCCACGCCCGTGCGTCCATCGGTTCGCCGACCGTCCCCAGCAGGCGCAGGCTGGAGAGGTCGTGTTTCGCGGGGTGTTCTTTCCCCCACTTCATGAACGCCCGGACGGCCGTCGGCGCGGTGTAGAACACGTCGACCGCGTACTGTTCGACCAGTTCCCAGAGGCGGTCTTTCTCCGGGTGGTCCGGCGTGCCGTTGTACAGCACCGTCGTGGTCCCGAGCGCGAGCGGGCCGTAGACGATGTAGGAGTGGCCGGTGATCCAGCCGATGTCCGCCGAGCACCAGTAGGTGTCCTCCGGCTTGATGTCCAGGACCGCCTGCGAGGTCCAGGCGACGTGGGCGAGGTAGCCGCCGGTCGTGTGTGTGACCGCCTTCGGCCGGCCGGTCGTCCCCGACGTGTAGATACGAAAGAGCGGGTCGCCGGCCGCCCGCGAGATGGGTTCGACCTCGGCTCCCTCGTGGGCCGCCAGTAAGTCGTGGTAGTCGACGTAGTCGTCGCCTAAGTGGATGTCGTGACCCAGGCGGTCGAGCACCACGACGGACACGTCCTGCTCGACGGCGATGCGGGCGTTGTCCGCCTTGTTCTTCTGTGCGACGGCGCTCCCGCGGCGGTAGTAGCCGTCGCAGGTGACGAGGTACTCCGAGTCGGCCCGTTCCATCCGCGTCGCGAGCGCGTCGGCCGAGAAGCCGGCGAACACCACGTTGTGGGCCACGCCGAGGCGCGCACAGGCCAGCATCGCGACCGGGAGTTCGGGCACCATCGGTAGGTAGATCGTGACCACGTCGTCCTCGCCGACGCCCAACTCGCGCAGCGCCGCGGCGAAGGCGTTGACCTCCCGGTACAGTTCGAGGTACGTGTAGGTCCGCGACTCGCCGAGGTGGCCCTCCCAGACCAGCGCCAACTGGTTCTTGCGCTCGGGGAGGTGACGGTCGATGCAGTTGTACGAGGCGTTCAGCCGACCGCCGGGGAACCACTCGAACGGCGGCCCCTCCGCACCGCATAACACCCCCTCGAATGGCTCGTCCCAGTCGAGTAGCGAGGCCGCTTCCCGCCAGCAGTCGGGCCACTCCCGCTCGAAGCGGTCGTAGACGGCCGGGTCGCTGACGTTCGCCTGCTCGACGAACCACTCCGGCGGTTCGACCGTCGCGTGGTCCGAGTGCGAGCGGTCATCGGCCGGCTCGTCGCCGCTTGTCATCGGTTGACAATACGTCGGGCCGTTTAAAAACGTTCCATCTAACCAGCCCGACTTGGGCCCGCACCCGCGCCACCGTTATCGGTAGCGACACTCGCGGCGGAAGTTATATTCCAGCCTGCGGACAACGGAGTCACAGGAGGCCGGTGAGGGCATGAGCGACACCGAGAAGAAGATCGCCGATACGAAGGGACAGTACCTGCAGGCGGTCTCGCAGGGACAGCGCCTCACCGACGCCGAGTGGCGGAACTGCCGCATCGTCCTCACGACCGAACGGCTCGCGCTGCTCGGCGACAGCAAGCGACAGATTTCACTCGCTGATATCGACCGCATCGCCGACCGGTTCGACGTGAACCAGCAGAGCGCCGGCGTCTCCGAGTACGTCGCGCTCCACATCGGCGACGACGTCGTCCTGGTGTCGGCCTCGGACCACGAGACCTTCGTGACCGACTTCTACCGGGCGAGTCTCGACGGCGCGATCGTCCTCGTGCAACACCCCGCGCTGAAAGGCGGCGTCGTCCAGTCGGCCGAGTGGACGAAGGGCCGACTGAAAGTGACCGACGAGGCGCTCCGCCTCGCCCTGGCCGACGGCCAGGCCGTCGACATCGAGCGGGCCGACATCGGCGACCTCGAAGTCGAGGAGAAGCAGGTCACCGGCGAGGAGCGGACGGTCATCCAGGTCGAACACAGCGAGGCCGACATCAGCGTCGAGACCCACCTCGCCGGCGAGGAGTTCCACGCGACGGTCCTGCGGACGATGCTCGAAGACAGCGCCGAGCAGAACCGCGCCGACCTCGACCTGAGCTCGACGGAGAAACGGGTCATCATGGCGCTCCACTCCGGCGTCTCGCCGTTCGACATCCCCAACTTCGTCGGCATCTCCGTCGAGAAGACCGAGGAGATCTTCGACCGCCTCATCGAACTCGACGTCATCAGCGTCCTCCGCGAACGGACCGAGGTGAATCTGACGACGAAAGGCCGTCGGGTTGCGGGTGAGCGGATGGGAGAGCAGTAGCCGGGCGGGGCGCGCGAAGCGCGGCCCGCCGGATGAGCGAACGGAGAGCGACAGCGATCCGTGAGCGAGGCGCACGCATGGCGTGGGCCTCGAATGCGAGCGGGGAACGGTAGTGACCCGCGAGCGGGGCTCGCGAAGCACGGGCCGCCGAATGCGAGCGGTGACCGATAGCGGCCCGCGAGGGGGGAGCGAGACGCGTGCCAGGAGGCGTCCCGGCTCGCCTCCCGGATCGGATTGCGTCGTGCAGTTCGACGGGACGACGTGACATAACACGCCGCTCCCTGGCCCAGTCGTTCGGTTTCTTCGAACGAATCTGGACGGTCGTTCGAGAGTAGCCACCGTCCAATCGCGTTAGGGCCGCCATATTGAAACCCCTCCTCCGCCTGCACCCCGTATGCACATCGACACGGCTGTGGTCCTCGCCGCGGGCGAGGGGACTCGCCTGCGGCCGCTGACGCGCAACCGCCCAAAGCCGATGTTGCCGGCCGCGAACCGCCCAATCCTCGAACACGTCTTCGACGCGCTGGTCGAGGCCGGCATCGAGCAGCTGGTCGCCGTCGTCGGCTTCAAGCGCGACCGCGTCCAGGACCACTTCGGTCCGACGTACCGCGGCGTCCCGATCACCTACGTCACGCAGCACAAACAGCTCGGCAGCGGGCACGCGCTCCTCCAGGCCCGCGCCGCTGTCGACGGGCCGCTGCTCGTGATGAACGGCGACCGACTCGTCGACGCCGGAACTATCGAGGCAGTCGACGCCTCCTACGACGAGACGGGCGACACGAGCATCGCCGTCGTCGAGCGCCAGGACACGAGTCGCTACGGCGCGGTGCAGGTCCGCGACAGAGACATCGTCGAGATCGTCGAGAAGCCCCAGGAGGACGACTACCGCCTCATCAACGGCGGTGTCTACGCGTTCGACGCCGACGTGTTCGACGCCATCGACGAAACGACGCGCCACGCGGGCGAACTGGCGCTGACCGACACCATCGAGCTCCTGCTCGAGACCGACCGCGTCAGGGCGGTCGAGGTCGACGGGATGTGGGTCGATGCGACCTACCCCTGGGACCTGCTGACCGTCGCCTGCGAGGTTCTCGCGCGCGGTCGCGTCGTCGAATCGGCCCGCGACGAACGGGTCTGGGTCGACGACTCGGCACGCGTCCACGACGATGCGGTCCTGCAGGCGCCCGTCGTCGTCGGTCCCGACTGCGAGATCGGACCCGACGCGGTCATCGGGCCGGACGTGGCGCTCGGCCGGAACGTCACCGTCGGCGCGAACACCGTCGTCCAGCACTCCGTCCTCGACGCCGACACGCGCGTGGATCCGAGCTCGACACTTATCGACACCGTGACCGGTCAGGACGTGACACTGGGCGCCGCCACCGTCGCCCCAGGCGGTCCGGCCGACGTGCAGGTCGGGACAGAGGTGTTCGAAGACCAGCAGCTCGGGGCCGTCGTCGCCGACCGGGCCGACGCCCGCGGGGACGTGAGTTTCGTCCCGGGCTCGCTCGTCGGACCGAACGCCCGGATCGCCACCGGTGTCACGGTCGATGGGACCGTCCCGGAGGACGCGGAGGTGGTCCGCTGATGTGTGGCATCATCGGCTGCGTCGGCCGCGGCGACGAGACGCTCGACACGCTGGTTCACGGGCTCTCGAAGCTCGAATACCGCGGCTACGACTCCGCCGGCGTCGCGCTTTCGAGCGACCACGTCGAGATCTGCAAGAACTCCGGCAAGATCGACGACCTCCGCGAGGCGCTGTCGGACCGCACGCTCTCCGGCTCGGTCGGAATCGGCCACACCCGCTGGAGCACGCACGGCCCGCCGACCGACGCGAACGCCCACCCGCACCAGGACTGCCACGGCGACGTGGCGGTCGTCCACAACGGCATCATCGAGAACTACCAGTCCCTGCGCGACGAACTGGTCGCCGCCGGCCACACCTTCACCTCCGACACTGACACGGAGGTCGTGCCACACCTCATCGAGGACGCACTGGAGGCGGGTTCGGACCCCGAGGACGCGGTCCGGGAGGCGATCTCCAGGCTGGAGGGGAGTTACGCCGTCGCCGCCGTCGTCGCCGGCTGTGACGCCGTCTTCGCGGCTCGAAACGACTCCCCGCTCGTCCTCGGACTCGCCGAGGACGCGACGTTCCTGGCCAGCGACGTGCCGGCCTTCCGGGACTTCACCGACCAGGTCGTCTACCTCGCGGACGGCGAGTTCGCCCGGCTCGACGCCGACGGCTGGACGGTCACCGACAGCGACGGATCGGTCGTCGAGAAGGACGTCGACACCGTCGAGTGGGACCCCGAGGAGACGGGCAAGAGCGGCTACGAACACTACATGCTCAAGGAGATCCACGAACAGCCCCGCGCCCTGCGACAGTGTCTCCGGGGCCGCGTCGACGAACTCTCCGGCACGGTCGACATCGGCGACCTCGGTGACCTCTCGCCGACGGGCGTCCAGTTCGTCGCCTGCGGAACTTCCTATCACGCCGCCCTCCACGGAGCGCAACTGTTCCGCGAGGCCGGCATCCCCTCGCAGGCGTTCCTCGCCAGCGAGTACGCCACCGCGACGCCTCCCATCGGCGACGCGCTCGTCGTCGGCGTCACCCAGAGCGGGGAGACCGCCGACACGCTCTCGGCGCTCCGAGCGGCCCGTCGGCGCGGCGCGCGCACCCTCGCCGTCACGAACGTCGTCGGCTCGACCGCGGCCCGCGAGTGCGACCACGCGCTGTACATCCGTGCCGGCCCCGAGATCGGCGTCGCCGCGACCAAGACCTTCGCCTCCCAGCTGGCCGCGCTGAACCTCCTCGCGCTCGGCACGTCTTCGACCGGCGACGCCCGCCAGGTCATCAGCGCGCTCCGCGACCTCCCGGGCCACGTCCAGGAGATCCTCGACGAGTCCGCCGCGCAGGAAATCGCCGAAATCTACCAGGACGCCGACGCCTACTTCTTCATCGGTCGCGGCTACCACGAACCGGTCGCCCTCGAGGGCGCGCTGAAGATGAAGGAGATCACCTACAAGCACGCCGAGGGCTTCGCCGCCGGCGAACTCAAGCACGGACCGCTCGCGCTCGTGACCGAGAACACGCCCGTGTTCGCCATCGTCACCGGCGACGACGAACGCGCCCGCAAGACCGTCGGTAACGTCAAGGAAGTCGAGGCCCGCGACGCGCCCGTCGTCGCCATCACCGACGGCCAGAGCGACGTGTCCCGCTACGCCGACCACGTGCTCGAACTGCCCGAAACCCATCCCCGCGCTGCCGCGGTGCTCGCGAACATCCACCTCCAGCTCGTGTCGTATCACACCGCCGCGCTGCTGGGTCGGAACATCGACAAACCGCGGAACCTGGCGAAGAGCGTGACGGTGGAGTAACGATTGCACGTCGAGTCGTTCAGGCGAACCGATGACAGCGAGCTGCGGCAGATATGCCTATTGCGTGGTTCGTGAATCAAGTCTGCCGGCGTGCTCTCTCTGTCTCACTGGAGTCCAGTCAGAACGACGAAACGAGTCCAATCACAAGAACGGCGAGCAACCCGACTACTATACTGGTTCTCGGGGATCGGAACAGGACGCTCCGTACCGTGGTGGCTATTCGCTGGACCGTCGACTGTGTCCACGACTGACGAAGCAACGTCCCAGCAATAGTGATTAGGTAAATTCCCGGTTTCCCTACCGCAGTCCCCTTGAGGTCAATTGTCGCACTCTTCGGCTCTGTCTCCCTGGTGAACCAGGCCACCAATTGCGACTGATCGATCGCTGTCTGCAGTCGTTCTGTAGTGTCACCAAGGCGTGACGCAGAGTAGGCGCTAGTGAGGCGGCTTCGTAACATTATCTGCGAGTTATTGCTGTTCTATCGTGTCTGGTGGGTTGTCTGACGATCGTTCTTCGTTTCCAGCCGTGTGCCGATCTGACAGTTCTTCGGACGCGCGTGATTCAACCGAGATGACACTTCCTCGCATCATGAAATTGTCGGTGACAATCGAGATTCGGCTTCCGAGGCGGATCTGGTTGCCTCCGAACATTGGTACCTGTTTCTGAGTCCGTGCGGCGAGTTCGATCTCGACACGAACGACCTGCTCATTCCCGGTTCCCGAGCGTCTCGACACCGACTGTATGCTGGCTACTGTTTGATTCTGTATTTCGACCTGCTGGCCGGACCTGATCGCCCGTGCGACGGCTTCGTCGACACTGGCGCGAACGACAACCGGAACCGTCGTCCGCCGAATCTCTTTCGCGGTATCGTTGACGGAGAGAACGGTCGTACGGAACCGATACGAGTTCGTGACCATCGCTATCGTGTCTCCACCGTATATTCTCCCTCCGTTCGCTCTCGGCGTCCCCCGATACGAGACGCGTGCGACGATGTGAGCCGACGAGTTCGAGAAGCTCCGGTGGACGTCCTCAACCTGAAACGTTTCGTCGCTTCCCGAGGGGGAGATCATAGTTCCGGTGTCGATCGCCGCTGCATCACTGGTGAGGGGGACGGTATACGAAACCGTCGCGTACCTGATCGGTTCTGGCTCGGACGTCTGTGTCCTGTCGTTTGAGCCACTCAAGACGAGCGTGGCACCCGCAGTGAGAACCGTGAGTACTACCAATATAGCCAATGCGTCTATCGCGTTGACGACGCCAAACAGATTTCCGTTTTCGTCGATAACGTTCATCGATTGTCTTTGTACCGCGGTGTCTCTGATTGTTCGATCAGTTTGGGCGCGGACTCAAACCGCGTTTCGGTCCGTCGATAAATACACTGTATCATTCTCGTCTCTCCGGTGTTGAACGTCTTTTCCGTCACTTGGCCCCGAACGAGTCACTCAGTTTCTCAGTTACGCGACTGATTTGCGGATTCGTTGCGACGAAGTATCCTGTCAGCAACGCAAAGAAGGGCGCTAAGGGCGCGCGATACCGCCAGGAGGAACTGACGAACGTCACCATCGTAATTCCGACGACGACCAGAATCGGCGTCGCGAACAGGCTGAAAACGATCGGCCGCTCCCTGAGAGCACGAACGATCCCGAGGAGGCTTCCGATCAGCAGTGGAATCAAGATCACCGCATTACCCACTGTGTATATTATCGCGCCGCGCTCCAACCGTGGGACCAGCGGAATGAAGAACACGAACAGTCGCATGAACATCATCACCAACACGTGGTCGAGGTTCACAATGAAGAACTCAAGGAGGCTGTCGGCTGCACGTGGCGTGTAATCGTACGAAGCCAGTGGTGAATCCCACCGCCCGTGCCAGTAAATCCAGCCATCTTTCCACGAATCTTCCACCTGTCTCAGTTTACGTGCCACATCTGTGAATAGTTGCACGACGATTGGTACTCCGATGACCCCAGCGATTGCCGCCTTCTGCGGGAGGAATCCGATACGGTAGCCGCTATCCCGTGGGAACAGGTCGAACGCTAACCACCCGGCGACGATAGGAAACCCGAACGGACGAGACGTGATGAGCCACGTAAAACTTCCCAAGAGGAGCAAGAGATTCCACTTCGATGGCCGGTCCTTGTACCGGATAATAGCGTAGAGGGACAGGACGAGTGCGAGGATGAACACCGTTTCGGAGAGCATGTATACCACGAACCGAAGTGCCTCGAACAACAACCCGAAGGAGATTCCGGCGACGAACCCGGCGACGACGTTGACGACTCGGACGCCTGCGTAGTACACGAGAACAGCGGTGACCGTGGACAGGAACACTTGGACGACGGCCCATGCGACCCCTGATCCGCCACTCAAGTAACGGACGCTACAAAATGGGAGCGTAAATCCGAGATAGGTGAGTCCCTTAGTCTGTTCGTGGATCACGAGGGGATCGGTGAACAGAACCTCACATGCCTGGAGATATGAGCCTGTATCGGGTGGCGTTCGTAACGATCCCTGAAGAATCCGAGAGAGATATCCCAAGCGGACCGCCAGCGCGACCACGAAGACGACGACGGCTCCGTACACCGGTCGTTGGCGAACGTGACGGAGTGTAGATGGGTGAGACAATCGACTCATACTCGTAGAGCGTAGCTACGTGTTCTATTCTGACGCCTTCATTAAGTTTTGCCATTGCTAGAAGGGCTGTTTGCCTGTGTTTGGTAGTCTCCAGTTCGCCCTTCCAGAATCCGTTAGGTTTCGTCGTTTACTCACGGATTCGGATCGGTGTCACGTCGGGTGATCTTCCAGTCCGGGCCTGCAGTGCAATGAATTACGACTCACGTGCGACGGTTCGATACACCCAGCGACGGATGCGATTCGGGAGGAACCTGAGTCCGACTCGACTCACGACGTTGAACACGAAGACCGGGAAACCGATGAACCCACGGCGATAGAACTCCACCTGTCGGCGAACTTCCGCTCTGGCGTATTCAGCACCGCCGCGTCGCTCTGCGAGTCCCGCTCCTGCCCGAACCTTGACGAGGATGTCGGGGATATTCGCGAACGTCGCATCCGAGCAAAACATGCGAACCCAGAGGTCGTAGTCTTCGATTCTTGTGACGGCTCGATAGTTGCCGGCGGCGAGGACAGCGCCCTTCCGAAACATGACCGTTCCGTGGTTCATCGGACTCCTGAACCGAGCCATCGCCTCGATACTGTCGTGATCCGTTGGCACTTTTCTCACCGTTTTCACGGCCGAAGGGTCTCTGGAGAACTCACCAATGTAGCCGCCGACGATGTCGACGTCTGGATGGTCGTTGAAGTACGCTATCTGTCTCTCGAAACGGGTCCGTACATTGATGTCGTCCGAGTCGTGGCGAGCGATCAGCGAATACGTACACTCTTTCACTCCCCTATTGAGAGCGTTTCCAAGGCCTCGATTCTCTGGAATACGGATCCGTCGAAGCCGGTCCGGATACTGCTTCTTCCAGTCTGTGAGCGTCGCGGTCAGTTCCTCGGTCAACGGACCGTCCTCAACGATGAGGACCTCACTCGGTAGTCGCGTCTGTTCGAAGCAGCTGCGGAGAGACTGATCGAGTTCCGTGGCATCGTCGCCGCCGTACGTCGGGAGGAGGACGGAGAAGTCTGTCTCTGTCACGAACTCTGTGACACCCCTTTCCCCAACTCCAGCGCACCGAGAAACAGGCAATAGCCTAGGCGCGGATACTGACGTACGTCGTGGGGCTCCGCCCGCTTCAGATACCGATATCCGGCGGCGAATTTCCCCTCTCGAAAGAACGACCGTGCGATGAGAAAGTGATGCGATCGAATGGCGGCTTCGACATCGAGATCAGTCTCCGAATATGCGTCCCGGTATCTCTCGAAGAGACGTTCTCCGGAGCGAGCGACCGCTGTCGCCCTGGGGTAGCCTGACCGTCCGATAACGGCTAGGTCTTCGTCGACGTAGCCGATTTTCCCGACTTCAACTATCCGCGTTGCCAGTTCGACCTCCTCGTATCGACTCAACGACTCGTCGAAGAGACCGGCTCGTTCGATAGCGTCTCGCTTCACCAGAAACGTCGAACCAAGTGCGAACCCGGAGTTCGGATAGAGGAGTCGTCTCAGAACCTCTGTATCGCCAGTGACAGCGGGCCGATCTCCGAGTACTCTCCCAGCAACGTGCTTGAACAGGCGCTTTCTATCTGTCTGTACGCCGCAGTACACCCCGACCCACTCATCATTCAGTGACTCAATCTCGGAAACCTGACGTTCGAGTTTCTGCTCCGTCCAGAAATCGTCCGAATCCAAAAACGCGATCAGGTCTCCCTCCGCCGCTGCTATCCCGGTATTCCGAGCGGCACCTGCTCCTTTGTTCTCCTCGTGGGAGACATATTCGAGTCGGTCGTCGTCGAATCGATTTACGATTGTACGTGGATCGCACTCGTCGGACGCGTCGTCGACGACGATGTGCTCTAAATCGTCGAACGTCTGGTCCACGACGCTTTGAATCGCCCTGTCGAGCTCTTCAGTGTGATTATAGGTAGGGGTGACGACGCTGACTCGTGGCATCTGGGATGCTGTGACCCAGCGAACGATTTCGACGGAGTAAAACATTACTACGTGGCGCCGACTGCCCGTGTTCCGTGATAGAACTGCGTCGGTACGCCGGATCGTGGGAGGGACAGACAATTATATTCTCGTGAGTGAGTAGGGTGTAAGATGGGACTCTACGAGAGTTGGATCAAGCGTGCTATTCGAGCGGGGCATGAACGGAGCCTCAGGGCTGGTGCCTTCGAGTTCTTCTATCGCCCGTACATTAAATCTCTGCAGACACTTAGCGACGGACTGCTCGAACCGATCGGCGACCCGATCTATGAACTGGACTGGGACGTCCTCATTATCCTCGACGCCTGTCGTGTCGATCTGATGCGAGAGCTCCTGACCTCGACGGAGTACTCGTACGTTCGGACGCGCGACTCGTCCACGTCTGTGGCTTCGATGACGCCGGATTGGATGGAGCGAAACTTCGTCCCGAGATACGCTCCGGAGATGGAAGACACCGTCTACGTCTGTGGCAATCCCTTCTCGGAGCAGAAACTCGACGCGGACTGGTTTCGGGAACTGATCGAAGTCTGGCGATACGGCTGGGACGACGGGACTGGAACGCAGCCTCCGAGACCGGTCACTGACGAGGCTATCCGTCAGGGGCGAGCGATGGACGACGGTCGCCTCATCGTTCACTACATGCAGCCTCACAGCCCGTTTTTGACCGACAGTCCCATGGAGGAGGGAAAGTCGCTGGATTCGTGGCCCGTCACTCCGGACGGCGACGTCTGGACACAACTGAGCTACGGCGAACTCGACGCGAACGAGGTCTGGACGAACTATCGGGAGAACCTCGAACTGGTCATGGACGAACTGACTCTCCTCCTGGAGAATCTCGACGCCGACCACGCAGTGGTCAGTTCGGACCACGGGAACGCCATCGGCGAGTACGGCATCTACGGTCACCCCGGCAGTATGCCGTTTCCGTTCCTCCGAGAGGTTCCGTGGATCGAGGTCGAAACGACGGATTCCGGCACGTACTGTCCTGACTCCCGTCCCGACGCGGTGACCGATACCGATACTCGGAGTCGACTCGAATCGCTCGGTTACGTGGCGTAATCAAGTCGACTGACCTCCTCCGTATCGCACAGACGACAGACTATACGAGCCCTTCGTAGAGTTCCCGATATTGCGTTGCGATGTCGAGATAATCGTACTTCTCGACCGTCCGAGCGCGCGCTTTGGTGCCGAGGGAGTCGTCGACTGCCGTCTCGGAAAGCAGCCAGTGGATCCCGGCGGCGAGATCTACGGGGTCGTACGAATCAGCGAGATACCCCGTTTCACGATGGACGATCGTATCGGCGGGGCCTGACGCGTCGAAGGCGGCCACCGGCGTTCCACACGCCATCGCTTCAGTGACCGTCTGTCCGAACCCCTCGTAACGGGACGGGACGACCATCACGTCTGCGGCCGAGTAAAGAAGTGATAAGCTCTCGTCGTCGTTGATGTATCCGGTGTAATGCGTCGGCAGTCCGAACTCGGGTTCGGATTCCGGACGGCGCGTTCCGAAGACGACTAGTTCGGCGTCCGTATCGAACTCCGCCGCGAGATGGCGGAGCGCGTCTCGCAGAAGATCGAACCCCTTTCGCTCGTTGCTGAGTGGTCCGACAGAGCCGAACAGGACGAGCGGCTTCTCCTCCGGTAACTCGAAGAGGTCACGACCGATGTGCTGATCGAACGGCTTGTAGACGCTCGTATCCAGACCGTTCGGTATCACCTGGACAGGGCATCCCTCGAAGATCGAACTCGATCGGGCGTGCTCGGCGAGCCACGATGTCGTCGCGACGACGGTCACGTCCGATCGAGCCACGGCACGACGCTTCCGGCCGAGGGTGATGCGGGACGGGTCCCACTCGCTCGTACTCTGGAGCTTCGGGCAAGCCCCGCACGAAGACTGGTATCTAGCACACCCGTTCGTGTAGTGACACCCGCCCGTCATCGGCCACATGTCGGGCAGACGCCAGACGATAGGGCGATCCAGTGACGATATCCGTTCCGGTCCCATGAACCCGCCAGCGACCCAGTTGAGATGGACGACGTCGGGGTCCACGGCCTCGATTCGGGGCCCGAGCCGATCCGGAAGCCAACTGAGCGAGAACTCGCTCGCGGCGTCGTAAAACGACAGCGGGAGGCCGTCGACGAGGGGACGAAGTCTCGCCAGCGCTTTCGAGCCTTTCGTCTCGGGTCCCAGAACCGTTGGGTCGTCGGACGACTTCCGCCTGACCAGCATCTTCGAATCCACCCCGATTGCACGAAGTCCCCTGTGTATCCGTCTGGCCGCAGTCCCGGCACCTCCCGAATCGCGTTCGGTGAGGAGGAGCGGGTCAACAGAAGTCATGCTGGATACAGACGAAGCCGTTACAAAAATACGGTGATGTCACAGTTTTTTGATTCCGGTAGTGTCCAAGAGCGCATCGAGAATTCGTCTCGGCTTCGAGCGTGTTTGCCTGAGTTCGTGGAAGCGCCTGTCGTATTCTCGGTCTGGGGCAACGAATGGCGGGTGAGTAAGCGGGAAGGACATTTCATACGTCTCTTTATTTGCAAACCCATTAGACGTACTTGTGGTATTTGTCGCACCCTCTCCAAAGCCGATATTCTTGACTAAGTTTTTTGAAGGAACCACGGAAAGCCCGTTGTTGATGTGACGAGCGAATCCCCATCTATAGGCCCAAGAATTGATTTCGTCTGACTGCGTCATATCGTATATCCGTTGAAGGTATCTGAATTGATCTTCATCGGCAATAACATCTCGAATTCGATTTTTGACTGTCGTGTCGTTCCAGAGGCTGATTTCCTGCTCGTACTTCTCCCAATCCTCTCTCCAGGTTGCCCATCCCCAAATACCACCGTAGTATGAAAAATGATAGTCATACTCCCCTGATTTCCACCTTTCAAGTTGGTTTCGGCCCGTGATCTCCATAACTCGATTGTCATCTCGAAATCGGTCAAGTAGTACCTGACAGAAACGAAAAAAACTGGGTTCTGGTATAATATCGTCTTCTAATATTATTGCCTCTGGAACCTTATCAAAAACCCAGTCTAGACCGGTAGTAAAACGGTCCGGTAAACCAAGATTCGTAGATGCAAAGTTCTTTTCTACGGGAAATTGACACTCCCTCTGAGAAATCAGCTGGCGTGTCTGGCGACACATCTCTTGGTCTGATTTGTTTTTAGGACCATCAGCAACCACTAGTAGCTTTGGAGGTTTAACTTGCTTAATGCGGTTTAATACCTGGTCTGTGTGTGAGGGCCGATTATATATGAATAATGCTATAGGTTTATCAAGCGTAAATTCTTTTTTGTTTTGGTCGTCTGTTGAGACGTGTCCTTCAATTGAACCGCTAGCGATGTCTGAATTGGATGAAACTCGATCCGTTCGATTATTATCCTTATCTATCATCTATCTCTTTGAAATACTCCACCATTGCATCTACTGATGTGGAAATATCAAACTGTTTTCTCACTGTATCTCTTCCATTTTTTGCAATTTCCTCACGATATGTCGGATTATCAATCAGATGGGCGATTGAGTCTGCTAGTTTATCCGAATGTCGCGGCTCAACTAATAATCCGTCGTATTCGTCGGTTATTAATTCGGGTATTGCCGATACTGTCGTAGAGATGCAAGCTGTTTGTGTTGCCATGGCTTCCTTCAACGAAACTGGTGCTACATCTCTGTCTCCGTTCGAGGCAATTACGCAAGGAAGAATAAACAATTCTGCTTCATTGAACTCTTGTTGGAGTTGGGAATCTGTCACATGACCCAAGAACTCTACATGGTCCTCGATACAATTCTCATTTACTTGCTGTCGTAGATCGGACTCAAGCCTTCCAGTCCCTACAATATGGTACTTAAGGTTATATCCTCGGTCAAGTAACTCGGAAATTCCTTCAATGGCGTATTTATGCCCTTTCTTCTCAACGAGCCTTGCTACTGTCAAAACCCGCCCAGGAACATGTTCATTTGAAGGCTTGAATTTGTCGACTCTAGTAGTAGCCGGAACCACTCGAATATCGAGATCCTCTCCACAATTGTCCTTCAAATAGCTTTTATTGTACTTTGAAGGTGTTAAAATACCATCATAGCTTTGCAGAACTTGTCGTAATAACCGAAAATTCGGATCTGCAAAAATCTCGGTTGCATGTGCCGTTACAGTACATGGTATGCCATATGATCTCGATGCGTAGACTGCACTCAATTTTGATGTCGTTGCAAAATGTGCATGGATAACATCCACACCGCCACAATCTCTTATATAATCTAATATCTGTTTACTGTAGCATAACCTATTTAGATGACGGACTGGATGATCAATAAATATCAATTCTTTCCAGAATTTGTGAATGGACAATTTTCCGAGCGATAACTCGCTATATGAGGATAATGATGGTGTACTCCCGTACTCGATAGGTATTTGTACTTTACTTAATTCGTCATGTTCAATGTCTTCATTACTTTCATCAAATGAAAACACATACACATTATGCCCTCTACGAGATAATTCATACAGTTCATTAACGATAAAACTCTCTGAAATCTGTGGAAACCGTTCTAATACGTATAATATATCCATGCTAGACTATTTTGATTTTTATAGATCGCTTAGTCCTACTTAATGTGTGTCGGGCAAATAAACCACTGCTTTGGAAACACAGTCTGACTCTGCTTTTCGCTTAACTAATTATTATAGTTATTCTTTTTTCCTTGGGAAGGGAGCACTTCCAGATAAGATTGAAAAAGACGGAAATAGGTTCATCTACATAAAAAGCTTCTTATCTATCTTAACTATTGTTTAGACAAGACTAAGTTAGAATTTGTGGAGAGCGAAGAGATACTACGGCTGATAGTGAAACTCCGTATTCAACTGCATCTTACTGAACTATCGCTCTCGAATACTGGTACGCTTCTTGTAATATCCAGTGTCCAATGCACTCGCTCTATTGTTAACAACTGGGTCCACAATGCTGATTTATAACCCAGCGATGGACGCAGCCCGGATCACGTTGCGGTCGACGAAGCCGTGATCCAACTCAAAGATGAGTGCTACTAGCTGTCTGCTTCCGTCGACCCAGACACCGTGAATTACTGATGCACGGATTGAACCGACGTGAATCAACGACCTCGCTCATGTGCTCTTCGCCGAATTCCGCGGAGACATGATGTGGCAGACTCCGTGGCTCTCTTCTACGGTGCCGCCCCGCTGAAAGACACCTGTAGCGACACGGCCTCGATTTCAGATAGGAATTCCACGGAAATCAGACCAGTCTCGAACGTGTCTTTGGCAGGGAAAAGACCGATGAACCTCTTCGATTTCAAACTGTTTTTTTACAGCGCTGAGAAAGAAATCGTTGACGACTAGTTCGAAACTTTTTTTTTTGATACTACTATCATACCGCGGAAGAGATTATATATGTTTCAGACAAAGAATTGAATCAGTTGATGTGTGGAGTACTCGTAAATAGAAAATGGGTGGCTGTTCCTACCAGTCGAAGTGACTAATATGAATGAGAGAAACTGGCGACATAGATGAGACTCGCGAATAAAGTTAGACGAGGAGTCAAAAATCCTCAGAAGGCGCTATCTTATATAAAGGCAAAGGGCTTTCAAAATGCTCTTGCCACATACAGAAATCAGTCTATTGCGTTCAATTCAAGGAAAACGATCGGGACCAACGTGTTCAATCAAAATTGGGATTTGCTTATTATTCTCGACACATGCCGTGTAGATGCATTAAGGACAGTTTCGTCGGAATTTTCGTGTATCCCAGAAGTCGGATCTATCTACTCAGTTGGCGGTTCTTCTCCAGAGTGGATTGCGAAAACCTTCGATTTAGACTATGAGGACGACATTGAAAATACAGCATACATATCCGCAAACCCCCATTCTGAGACGGTTCTTGGAAACGGTATTGAATCAAATTGGGATCCGGAAACAGAAAATAAAGACGTCTCCCAAATGCGTAGCCGCGGTGACTGGAACTTGGCAAGCAAAGACGATCTTGGCCATTACGAAGGACTGTGGAAATACGAGGGGCGTGGGTACAAATATTGTCCGCCGAGGTATGTGACCGATCGAGGTATTACTCTTTCAAGAGAACATGATTTCGACAAGACCATTCTCCATTATATGCCACCACACGGACCATATACTCTAGAGTGCATTCCTGAAGGAAGTAATTTAAAAGACCACCAGGGGGACGAGTTCGGCTATTTAGAAAGAACCGGAAACAGGGACGAAGTTTTTCGGTCTTATTTGAATATGCTGCGGTGGGTGTTAGAGGAAATCGAACTCTTGTTGGAAAATTCTAACTATCGAAACGTTGCAATCTCAGCTGATCATGGCGAAGCCTTTGGGGAGTTTGGTGTTTTTTACCATCATGCTGGGAGTTTACATCCTCAGATAAGACGAGTCCCGTGGGCGGAGACTTCCGCAGAAGACACAAGGTCTTATATCCCTTCTTTTTCGCCTGACGATGATGGTGACTATTCTGAACAGTCGGTTAAAGAGACATTGAAGTCTTTGGGATATCTGGAATAGATGAGCACTATCCTATCAGCTCTGTAGTCAAATATCGGATATTTAAATAGTAGTGTTTAGTTTGGGGTGTCGTGCCAGCGAGCGAACTGTAATCACTTTTTCCGATGCCGTGCGCGCAGGAATCCGGTCGGTGAATTTCACGAACTCGTCTTGATATGTACGGCTCAAAACACCAAGGTGTCTAAGCGATCGTGAAATCAAGTTATACCTCGCAATTTTCTACGGCTATTCAATGTGACGTGTGCTTGAATATATAAAAGTCGGACCAAGAAGTGTTTTCGGGATTTGAAGGGTCATATGAATACTTGTTATCAATCACTCTATCAAGTTCCCAATCCCTTGCATTATTTTCTACCCAATTAGTGAATTTTCTGTGTTTAACATGTTTGTCGTCGACATACTTTTTAGTAGTATTTGATGAATAAATAATAACATACTTCCTAGAACTCGAAAACAAATCTTCCATATATTTTTGATATATATCGTCTTCCGTCAAATGATAGATTACATCTAACGAGAGGCCTAGATCAGATTTGAATATTCCGCGGTTGTCAACGAAAGATTCGGGATTATATAGAAAGAAACTCTTATATTCCTCATCCTCAAATTTATTTATACACATTTGGATTGCAGTCGATGAGACATCTAATCCAATATATGGTGGAAACTCAGTCATAGATAATTGGTTTCCGTCTCCACAACCGAACTCGATTACATCTTTCACTTCGTTTTGATCAATAAAGTTCTCAAGGACATTTGATTTGAATCTAGCTAATTTTCCGTATGAGCCAGCACCAGAGTTATCTCCTCTTTGATACCGATCTTCCCAATATTGACGTGAGCCAGGATATTTCAAATGATACGCTTTTGAGATGTAATGGTGTGCTATATCTGTTGTGACGATCTCTTTGGCTATGGATTTTATTGGGTTCATTAATCCGTCTTGATAACGATATCATTAGGTTGTTTCCCTTTTCACCGACTCTATTAAATCCACGAAAGGGGTAACGATCACTCCTTGATGGCTTATTCGGGGTTGTGACCGCAGCGGTCACGACCGGCTCACGGAACTGGTAGTACTTGGCGCATGGCTCCGAACCGGATCGGTGCTTGACGGCGGAAAGCACTGTTTCGACTTCCATGCGCTGCCCGTACATTTCGCTGTCCAACTGTACGTTTTGGACTTGGCCATGTGCGCGACCAGCAGATGTTTGATCAGCGGCCGGACACCCTCCGTCTGGAGGGTATGTTACAGAGGTCGTGAAATCGCAAAAAAGTATCGACAACTACGGGCGTGGAGATATCTTCGGGACCGAGTGCGACACGGAATTGAACATTGCTGCCAACTTAGACCACGATCGGATTTACTTCTTGGATCTGGACTTCTTAGGTGAGGTGCTGAGTTCGCACACGGAACACAACGCATAATTGACAATCAGTGGCTAGAAACCGAATTCTTGAAGGTTCGATGTGGCCCCCTGACTGGCAAATGACTCACGGATTACGGAATCTTTTCCAGAATATTCTGAAGTGGGTAGAACTGGACCGAACAGTTGAAATTGCTGAGTAGACTGATTTGGAATATTGACTAGGAGTTTGCTCTACAGATGACTAAGCATTTAATCTACACTCACGGTGGCGGGCGGTTAGGAAATCAACTTGTCAACTACGCGAATTTGCTCGCATTTGAACTTGAAAATCCCGACGTCGATGTGCTGGACCTCGCAATTCATCCGCATATAGACCAGTATGGATCACCAGTTTTACCACTTGGCGATATTCGTGAGAAGAGTCCTGACGGACTCTGGCAGGCGATCATCAGATATGGATGGGGAGACGGTGTAGTGGAACGAATCCTCAAGCACCGTCCGCTCAACGGGCTTCAATATCAGATGTTACACCGGGTAGCAAATTTGCGTACCGATGCACAAAGTATGATCGGAGGTAACACTCATGCTCCATTCTCTGTTGCAGGTGATTCGCTTGATCGTGTAGATCTTGATGACGCGCAAATGATCCGACAACTCAAGTCAAAACGTGTCTCTGTGCTAGCTGGATGGGGAGTCCGCTGCTGGTCACTGGTCGAAAAATACAGAGACCGAATACGGGATCACCTTCAGCCCGCCCCGGTATATCTCGATACGGCACGTAGCTACATTGACTCTCTTCAATCGTCGCATGACTTCGTGGTTGGTGTACTAATTCGACAAGGGGACTATCGAACATGGAACGATGGACGATACTTTTTCACCTCACCGGAGTATCGAGAGTTGCTGCAGAAGTTTGAACAGCAACACGCTGAAAAGGATGTTTGTTTCGTAATCGCATCAGACGAGTCACAGGATGACGACTTATTCAAGGCGGAGTCGTATCGGTTTGCGACTGGTGATCCCTTTGGCTCCGGTCACTATCTCGAAAATTTCGCCGAGCTATCGCTCTGCGATGCAGTTCTCACACCTCCCAGTACGTTCAGTACCTTCGCCGCCTTTCTTGGAGATTGTCCACTTGTCCCGTTGTATGACTCTGTCGTGGATCATGGATTTGAACAACTTGACCGTCCGCTGTTGGATTCTTTGGATGATGAACACATGAGTCAGTCTATAAAATAACGTCTGCACTGGCAGACGATGCTATTCTTGATCTGCTGTCGCTTTGAGATTCCAGTTGCCTTCTTCCTCTCCCAACATTTCGAGAGAGTATCCGCGCTCTGCCAACTCTGTCCTAACATCCTCCATTGAATAACCGTATTCCGTTACCTGTGAGTGGACTTCGCAGTATATCAATCGGCATGTAGAGGGATCAAACACAGACGGACCACCGAGTAAAACATCCATCTCAGCTCCCTCAACATCTATTTTAGCAACGGTCGGTGGGGTAGCACCGTTGTCGCGAATAGCATCTGCTCGCTGAGTATCGACAGTAATTATCTTGGAATTGTCGTATCTCTTGTCATAATTTTCTGCTAGATTGCCACTATTAATCGCATTTACCCCTGCTCCAGACCACTGTAGCCCGGTAACAAAATCTACAGTACCCGATTCGTTTGAGAGAGCCGCTTCATAAACTGTTGCGTCGTATTCATTATGAGCAATATTCTGAAAGATCCGCTCAACACTTTCTGGATGTGGTTCAAAAAACGAGACATCACATCCGGTCTCAGTTGCAAGTAATCCATAGATGCCAAGGTTTGCCCCAATATCCCAGACAATATCGTTGTTCTCAATTGAATTAACAAAATCTTCGTAAACCGGTTGTTCCGAAGTTAAAGTAGATTGATAATGAATGAGGTCGCCGGGTTCGATAACGCGGAGTTCCGTCGTCAGACTATCGACAGTAAAAGAATATGGATCTTTCAACTCTAGTTTGATTTTCTGAAATATATCTCGTACTACTTCCATTTTTGTCATTATCTCTCCCAAGTGTGTTAGAAAAATAAAACTTTGGTTATCTCTGATGGTAATTAATGCCAAGTAATATATGGCCTGATTATTCCAATACTTATACTGTGACTTGGAGTTTTAATCCTCTGATTAGAGGATTAAACTACTGTATGACACTCTTTTCGTTGATTTGAGACAGTAGCGGAACGATATATTTAATTGAGTGTATGAATTACCACGGCTAAACTCATGAGTGAAGAATATAAATACACAGTATCAATATGTAATTATAATATGGAGAATACGATAAAAGAATCTTTATTAAGCATTCTAAATAATGTCAATGATGATTTTGAAGTATTGGTTGTTGATGAGTCAACAGATAATAGCAGAAAGATCATCAAGAAGTTGCAGGAAAAACATGATAACCTTCGCTTAGTTGAAGTTCAGCAAGATCCTGGCCGTAATCTTGGTATGATGAGGAACATCGGTATTCGAGAAGCTAATGGCGAATTTGTCCTGATTTATGTTGATGCAGACGATCGATATGAGTGCGGAATAGTTGATTTTGCTAAAATCTATGAACAACTAAGCGAGAAGCTTGGAAAAGACTTCTATATTGATGGTGCCAACATCAAAATCTCATCCAAAGATTTCCTTCTTAATGAAGTACCTCATCGAAATCTCCCGATTGCTGCCGCCGAGGAGGATTTTGCCATCCGCCTGTTATATAACAACGACATCATCTATTTAGATCATACTCCATTTTCTGAAGAGATAGATAAGCCAGATCGAAAGCAAAAGAAAACTTATGGATTTAAACGTTCTTTTCGAGCAACTGTCTCACGATTCCAGATGGGTATCACGTTTGAAAGCCTCTTCAAACATATGGTAGTCTGTGATGATAGATTGGAAACCAAAGATAAATTAGTTAATTTCATAATATTGCCGTTGGCATACCTGTTCTCGCTACCAAAACAAAGCTATAGCGTACCTGATGAATTCAGAGACTGGAAAGAACGCGACCGGAGACAACCATCGCTTACCTATACGTTGCCGGAACTTGAAGAGAAACTAAATGTCTCTATAGATCGCGATAAACTTTCTGAATGTGGAAGAGAGAAATTTTATTCTGTTGAGACCGGAAGGTGGAATTGAATTTCATTCAAAACATTCAGTTTAAAACATATAATTATACCTGTGGTTTAAATCCGCTTTCACAATCTGAAGCAACAGCCAGAAATTATAGATATTCGGTGTTGTTTCCATATTCAGCTTTATTTTCACATGGGGGATTTTACCAGTGCGGTGACTAAACTCCAAGCAATATATTATTATAATACCGCTCAATTGGCGAAGTGTCGCCACAAGGTCAGAACGCTCCCGAGATACTGATTTTGACTCCAAGCACGCTGAACCGAAAATAGCCGAACAAGGCACTGAATCCAAACTGCTTACAAAATGTCAACCCCTAATTGTCTTCACTTTAATCTTGCATTCGTCGCTTATAATACTCCGGCAACTCCTGTAGTCCTTCACGTAGTGTGATCGTTGGAGTCCAGTTGAGATGGCGTTTTGCCTTCGTAATATCCGGTTTCCGGACCTGTGGATCCTGTTTCGGTCGCTCTTCGTATACGATCTCACTCGAACTATCGGTCACGTCGATGATTAGTTCGGCGAGCTCACGGATCGACCACTCGTCTGGATTGCCGATATTGACGGGCGATTGGACCTCTGCCTTCATTAGCGCTCGCAGTCCGTCGATGAGATCACTGACGTAACAGAAGCTACGTGTCTGTTTTCCCTCGCCGTGGACCGTCAGTGGTTCGCCCTGCAGCGCTTGTCGCATGAAGGTCGGGATTACACGGCCGTCGTCGAGCCGCATTCGGGGACCGTACGTGTTGAACAGCCTCGCGATTCGGACGTCGATGTCGTGCTTGTCGCGGTAGGCTCTGACGAGGGCCTCGCCGTAGCGCTTCGATTCGTCGTAACACGACCGCGGGCCGTAGGGGTCGACGTTCCCCCGATAACTCTCGGGCTGTGGATTGACCTCTGGGTCGCCGTACACCTCGCTGGTCGAGGTAAAGAGGTACTTCGCGTTCTTCTCTTTCGCGAGTCCGAGCGTCTTGTGTGTCCCGAGCGCACCCACTTTCAACGTCTTGATGGGGTTCTCCTGGTAGAACACGGGAGACGCGAGACTGGCCAGATGTAGAACCCAGTCCAGGTCACCTGTCGAGTGGATGAAGTTGGTTACGTCGTGTTCGTAGTACGTGAAGTTGTCGTGGTAGAAGATCGGCTCGAGGTTCTCCGCTTGCCCGCTAATCTGGTTGTCCATGGCGATGACTTCGTAGCCGTCTTCGAGGAGAGATTCACAGAGATGTGAGCCCAGAAATCCGGCTCCGCCGGTGACGAGTACCCGTGGCATCGTAGTTCAGTCACACTATCTTTGTGGGATTAATTGCTTCGGTTCTCCGATTCTGAATACCAGAGTCTCACCACTGCTGACATTCTCGGACTGCTCCAGTGTTATCTCCCCTCCCCGGAACGGGTGTGCAAGCACGTAAGCCCAAGTCGCCCGTTCTATAGGTTCTCTCGCTGTGACGAGTAGAGTTCGGCGTACGTCCCGTCGGCGTCGATGAGTTCGTCGTGCCGTCCCACTTCTGTGATTCGGCCGTCGTCCATACTGTAGATTCGGTCCGCGTTGCGGACCGTCGACAGTCTGTGTGCGATGGTGAGCAGCGCGTAGTCCCGATCCATCGACTCGATCGCTTCCTGGACGTTCCGCTCGATTCCGATGTCGAGGTCGCTCGTCGCTTCGTCGAGTACGAGCACGTCGGCATCGACGAGTAAGGCCCGGGCCAGTGCCACACGTTGGCGCTGTCCGCCAGAGAGTCGGACGCCGTCGTCACCGAGTCGGGTTTCGTATCCGTTGGGGAGGGAATCGAAAAACTCCGAGACGTGGGCGATTTCACAGGCGCGGTCGATCTCGGCCTGTGACGCGTCTCGATTCCCGATCGTCAGGTTCCGTCGGAGAGACTCGTTGAAGATATGCGGGTCCTGCCGAACCACGGCCACTTTCGACCGCCACTCGTCGACATCGAATTCGGAGATGTCGGTCTCGTTCGCCGTAATCTGTCCCGCGTCCGGGCTGTACAGTCGGGCGAGCAACGAGACGATGGTCGACTTCCCTGCGCCCGACGGGCCGACGAACGCGACGAACTCTCCCCGTTCGACCCCGAAACTCACCTCTTCGAGAACTGTCTCGTCTCCCACCTCGTAGGCGAAGGTGACGTCTTCGAAGCGAACGGAATGGATACGATCTGGAACCGACGAGCCTCCCGCCTGCATTTCTTGGTTTCGTTCCAGTTCGTCGATGAACTCCTGTGTGCGAACGAGATGTGGCAACCTCGTGTCGAGGTTGTAGAAGAGGTGGTTGAGCGTGCTCACACGCGGACCGAGCCTGAAGAGTGCGAAGAGAAATACGCCGAGCGAACTCAGCGACAACGAGGAGTACGTCAGTCCCACGTAGATGAGAACGAATATCGCGATCGCCGTGAGGAGCTGATAGAAGTTCTGGATGGCTGCCGCGTTGCGTGCCGACTTGACCGAGGCCGTCCGAAACTGAGTGACCGCTCCTGTGAACGAGTCCAGCAGTTCGGAACGGAGCCGAAACAGTTTCACGTCGCGAATTCCCTGCGTACCGGCCTGTGCCGCCTGTTGGATTCGTTCGTTGGCGTCGGCGACCTTTCCACCGAGGTTGTAGCCCGATTCGAGGACGTTGTTGAAGAGGTAGCTAATCGCTCCGAACAGGACCGTCGTTACGAGGGTAAGACGAGGGGCGACGTACAGGGCAATCGAGAAGTACATCAACGAGAGCAGCGTTTCCTGGATGATTCTGATAATCGCGTTCAGGCTCTGTCCCGCGTACTCCGCCTGTGTGACGATGGCGTTCAGGATATCGTCTGACCCCTCTTGATCGAAATACGAGGTTTCGGCGACTGTGGCTCGCGTGAACGCCTGTTCCTGAAGATATGCGGTGTAGTACGTACGGATCGCTCCGCGTAACCACCCTACGAGGAAACTCGTGACGTATCGAATGGATAGTATCGCTGCGACGCCCACGATGAGATACCCCAGCGTGAACGGGAGTCCCAGAGCTAGATAGGCCTCTGCGAAGGTGCCCAGAATTCCGCTCGCTTCGGTGGGGTCGATGTCCCCTCTCGCGAGTTCGATGATCGGTAAGATGAACCCGAGTCCGACTCCCTCGAAGGCGGCTGAAAAGACGCTCAGAGCGATAGCAACGACTGCTAACTTCGGTCGATATCCTCCTGCTCGTAGCAACGCAGTGAATCGGTCTCGACGTGATAGCTTCTCACTCATGTGTCTCTGCTAAGAAGCCCAGACGACGGGAACCGGATGATCTCGTTGACACCCGCCCGTCGGGGCACAGTCACTTCTTCTCGAACGGTGACACCTGCCATCAGTCTCCGCCCTCGTCGATCCGCTGTTCCTCGTACCACTCGATCGTCCGCCGGAGTCCGTCTTCCAGTTCGGTCGTCGCCTCCCAGCCGAACCGCTCTCTGGCGCGGGACGTATCGAGCCGTCGGCGCGGCTGCCCGTCCGGTTTCGACGTGTCCCACTCGACGTCGCCGTCGAACCCGGTCAGGTCGACGATGGTCTCGATCAGGTCCCGGATACTGATCTCGTCGCCGCTCCCGAGGTTCACCGGGTCGCTCCTGTTGTACTGCTCTGTCGCGTCCAGGATCCCCTCGGCGGCGTCTTTGACGTACAGGAACTCGCGCGTCGGCTCGCCGGTCCCCCACGCGGTGATGGCGTCGTCGCCCCGCTCGCGGGCTTCGATGGCTTTGCGAATGATCGCGGGAATCACGTGACTCGTCTCGAGATCGAAGTCGTCGCGTGGTCCGTACAGATTCACCGGCAGGAGATAGATGCTGTCGAAGTCCCACTGCTTCCGATACGCCTTCGACTGAGTCAGCAGCGCCTTCTTCGCGATGCCGTACGGCGCGTTCGTCTCTTCGGGGTAGCCGTCGAACAGGTCTTCCTCAGAGAACGGGACCGGCGTGTGTTTCGGGTACGAACAGATCGTCCCGAGGATGGTGCACTTGTCCACGCCGAACTGACGGGCCTGTTCGATGAGTTCGACGCCCATGATCGCGTTGTCGTAGAAGTACCGTCCCGGATTGTCGCGGTTCGCGCCGATGCCGCCGACCGACGCCGCGAGGTGGATCACTGTATCTGCTCCCGAATCCTCGAACGCCCGTCGGATGTCCGATTTCCCCCGGAGATCGTACTCTCGACTCCGGGGGACGAATATCTCTACGTCGTCCGACCGCGTCCGGAGGTCCTCGACGAGGTGGCTGCCGAGGAAGCCCGCGCCGCCGGTTACCATCACGGTTCGGCCGTCCCAGAAGCCCTCGGCTCCGTTCATTGCCAGTCGACTCGTCCATACCACGACGGCTTGTTCTTGGCGTACCACTCGATGGTCGCCCGGATCCCGTCTCGCCACTCGACTTCCGGCTCCCAGCCGGTTTCCTCGTGGAGTTTCTCGTACCCGACGAGGAGCTCTTCCACGTCGCTATCGCCCGGCCGATAGCGGTCATCGGCCTGCACGATTTCGGGATCGTTCCAGTACCCCTCTTCCGTTCCGACCTCGAGGATCGTCTCCGTCCACTCGCGCATCGAGATGTTCTCGCCGTAGCCGTAGACGTACTCTTCGCCGGGATTCCCGTCTAGAGCTACGTACATGTGTCCGCGGACGCCGTCCGTGACGTAACACATGTCGCGTTTCGGCTGGAGGTTCCCGAGTTCAACGATGTCGCGTTCGAGGGCCTGCGTGATGATGGTCCCCGTGATGTATCGGGGATTCTGTCGCGGACCGTAGTTGTTGAACATCCGCGTCGTGACGCCGGGAACGCCGTAGGCGTCGTAGAAGTTCATCGTCAGGAAGTCGGCGGCCAGTTTCGAGGTCGCGTAGATCGACTTCGGATTGACCGGTGAGCGCTCGTTGAGGATGACCTGTCCCTCCTCGTGGTAGTCGTGTTTGTCGGCGACTTGGCTGTCGACGTTCCCGTACTCCTCCGAGGTCCCTGCGGTGTCGAACTTCGCGATGTCCAGGTCCAGGTCGACGATACTCTGGAGGAGGTTCAGTGTCCCGGTCACGTTCGTGTCGATGGTCTCGTACGGCCGATCCCAGGACTCTCCGACGTGGGCCTGTGCGGCGAGGTGGAAGACGATGCTGTCGCTGTACTCGGAGAGCGCACTCAGTGCGTTCGAAACCGAGTGCTTATCTCGGAGGTCGCCGCGGTGGACCGTAACTTCGTCCCGAAGGTGTCGGATGTTCCGGAGCTCTCCGCTCGACGTCGCCCGGACGAACACGTGAACGTTCGCTCCGATGTCGACGAGTCGCTCGGTCAAATGTGATCCGACAAATCCATCAGCTCCAGTGACAAACACTGGGCGCTCGGCGAACGCGGATTCGATATTCATCTATCCGTTGGAACACGATTTCACTGTTTGTATCTTCTGGTTAGCCTTCCATCGGTGAGCGATTGCGCAACCACTATCTATTCACGGCGATAACACCGTTTCAACGCGCCACTACCGTCCGTCTCGCGCGTCGGCCAACGAACGACTCTCTCCGAATATGGAACGATGTCATCTCCACTCGTCACTGTCGTAACGCCGTCCTACAACCAGGCGGAGTTCCTGGAAGACACGCTCGTCTCCGTCCTCGAACAGTCCGGCCCACCAGTCGAACACGTCGTCGTCGACGGCGGCTCGACCGACGGTTCGGTCGAACTGCTGGAAGAGTACGAGGACCAGTACAATCTCCGATGGGTCTCGGAACCGGACGAGGGGCAATCCGACGCGGTCAACAAGGGCATCGAGATGGCGACCGGCGAGTGGCTCTGCTGGATCAACTCCGACGATTACCTCCTGCTTGGGGCCATCGAATCGTTCGCCCAGGCCCGGGAGGCGAACCCGCGGAGCGACTTCATCTACGGCGATTTCGTGTTCGTCGACGCCGACGGGAACGAAATCGGCAAGAAGTACAACACGAAGCCCTCGAAGTTCGTTCACAAGTACTGGTATCAGTTCACCGGCAACCACAGCAGTTTCTTCAAACGCGAGGTCATGGACGCTCTCGGCGGCGTCGACGAGGATTACGACTACGCGATGGATACCGACCTCTTCTGGCGACTGCTGGAGACCGATTTCACCTTGACCCACGTCCCAGTCTTCTTCGGGGCCCGGCGACTTCACGAAGCGGCGAAGACTACTGGAGAGCCCCCCGCAGAACGACGGCGAGAGATCGCCCGGCTCGAAGCGGACTACCCGACGTCAGCTATCGAAACTCTCCTCCCGAAACCGATTCTCAGCGGGGCGGCGATGGGGCTACAGGGCCTGTATCACCTCACGGACGGCCGTCCAGAAGCCCTGGCGCATCTCTAACTACATGTCGTTGAACCGTGATACGTGGCTGTTCGTCCTCTTCGCGCTGGCTATCCTCTTCTCGATCCAGATACCGCTCCCCGGAGTCGGTTCGAAATTCGCCTCGATCAACAGCTCGGACTTCGCACTGCTTTTGATCTTCGTGCTGTTCGTCGAGGAGCGCCAGCGGCGAGACGACTGGGAAATCGACCTTTCGTTGCCCCGGCCGATGGCCTGGTTCCTCGTCGCCGGGGCCTGGATCGTCGTCACCGTCGTCGTGGCCACGATCCGCTCCGAAGTCTCGATGCTTCCGAACACGCTCTGGACGCTCAAGTGGTTCGAAATCGCCGTGTTCTTCCTGCTCGCTCAGCAGTACGCGGAGCGGGTGGACTGGAACCCCGTCGTCTGGACGGTACTCGTGGGGGGGACGCTTCAGGCGGTCGTCGCGATCAGTATCACGCCGCTTTTGACCGGATACGACCGTATCACCGTTCTGCCATTCCTGTCCACGTACGGGCAACCGACCGTGTTCTGGCAGAACCCGAACGGCCTCGCCGTGTTTCTCGCACTCGTCGCGATCATGAGCGTCCTCGCCGGTGCCTGTTCGTTCTCGTTTCAGCGGCGGCGGGCCGTTTGGCTCCTCGCAGGCGGCCTCTTGGTCGCCGTGGGCGTCGTCATGAGCGGGTCCCGATCCGGTCTGATAACGCTTCTTTCGGGTATCGTCGTCGGTTCGGCGCTCTCCTATCGACATCTCTCGAAGCCGCTCGTCGCGGGCGTCGCCGGGTGCGGCTTGCTCGCGGGACTCGGTCTCGCGTCGGTCCTCAACGCGACGATATTCCAGCGGTTCCTCCCGACCGTGACGTTCGAAGGCGGGACGATCGTTCTCACGGGGAAAGGGACCGGAGCGATCTACTCCAGATACGACCTGGCGCTACGGGCGATTGACCTGTGGAAGGACCAGCCCATCTTCGGGTACGGCTGGTTCGCGTCCCCGGAAACGGTCGGCTACCTCGACGTGTTCTACTCCCAGATACTGGTGGACGTTGGTATCGTCGGCGTGGTAATCCTCGCCGGCTTCTATCTCGCGCTCGTTCGCACGTTCGTCCGGAACCGCTATCGCGGGTCGTACGTACTGGGCGCAGCGGGTGCGGGCTGGCTCGTCGGCCTCCTCTGTGCCGGCATCGGCGGGGCCTACGCGCGGGTGCCGCGGATCATGTTCCTGCTCGTCCTCCTGCTCGTGGCGTCGGCGCACTCCGACTGGATTCCGGTCCGAGAGGCGCAGTGATGGCCGCCGCTGCGTTCGCTCACTCCCGGGGGTCGAGCAACACGACGACGTCCAGGCCGACGCCGTAGATCTGGCGCACGACGATTTTCATGTCGAACCAGAACGATTGCTCACGGATGTACTCGATGTCGTACCGGATCTTCTGCTCCGGCTGGTGGCCGGTCACGCCGTTGATCTGTGCGAGTCCGGTCAACCCAGGTTTCACGAACCACCGGCTCCGCCACTCGTCGACGTCTGTTTCGATGTCGGCGTCGAGTTCGGGGCGTTCAGGCCGTGGCCCGACGACGCTCATGTCGCCGACGAGGATCGACCACAACTGCGGGATCTCGTCGAGGTGCGTCCGTCGGAGCACTCGGCCGATGCGGGTCACCCGCGGGTCCGTCTTGCCCGCGTCCTCCTCGCTCAGTTTCGCCCCGGTTCGGGCTTCGGCGTCCGTCACCATGCTCCTGAACTTGTAGATGGTGAACGTCTCCCCGAAGGCGGCCGTCCGGGTCTGGCTGTACAGGATCGGCCCGGACGAGTCGAGCTTGATGCCCGCCGCGATTCCGACGATGATCGGGAGCAGACACAGCAGTGCCAGACCTGCAAACGAGATGTCGAACAGTCGCTTGACGACGTAGTCCTGCCAGTCCCACGGTTCGAGGTGCGTGTCGACCAGATCGCCGCCGGCTGCGTCCGTCACGAGCACGCTATCCGCGTGTTCGCGATGGACCTTCGCCGCGACGCCGTGTTCGAAACAGGCCGAGAGCGTCCCGAAGAACTCCTCTCGATCGGGGTGTTCGAACGCGAGCAACACGGTGTCGACGTCGTGTTCGACGAGCACCTCGTCGAGTCGGGAGAGCCCGCCGAGCCGCGGCAGGTCCTCCGGTCGCTCGATGGTCATCCCCCCGTCGGTGAGTCGCTGCCGGGGTCGGCCGGGGTACGCGCCCGGCGGCGAGACGATACCCAGGATGGGGAGATCGGCGCTCTCGTAGAGTGTCCGCATGATCTCGGTGTCGTCACCGACGATTATCGCTCGGGTAGAGGACCGCGGACGCTGACGAATGCTGACGAACCACACGGGAAGGACGACCGCGAGCAGGGCGATCGTCGCGATGAGAGTCGGCCGCGGGAGCCGCGACGACCAGTCGAAATAGCCGATGGTCGCGAGGACGGCCGCCGTGAGGAACACCCGCTTGTGGGTGAGCGATATCGTATCGAGAATCCGGCGCGGACGAGGTTTAAACAGCGGCCACAGTACGCCGAGCGTGACGAGGACGGTGACCGCCGTCTGGTCGACGAGGTCACGATGTGACAGCGTCTCCGGTCGAAGGTTCTGCAGCGGCGGAACGGTCGTCACGAGCGCTTGGATCGGCGGCATGTTGGCGACGGCCACCGCGGACGTGACGAAGACTGCCGCTCCGAAGATTGCAGCTAGCCGGTATCGCCACCCAGACTGCATTACCTGTGGGAATGTCGCTGCCGTATAAAAACTCTGTGAGGAACGCTAACGCCGTCAGACGTTCGGGCGGACAGGTGGCCGATACGCACACGTCCGAACGAGCGGCGCACCTACCGGAAGTCGAATACGGCCTCCGGGCCGGTGTCCTGGCACCCGCTGAACTGCGTCACTCGCCGTCGGTCGCTTCGATGGCGTCGGCGGCCATCTCGGGGTCGACTTCGCCCTGCAACCGCCGTTCGGCTTCGTCGCGGTCCTCGGGATAGCCAATATCGTTTCGCCAGCCGTCCATCCGGATGGCATCGATAGTCCGGCCCGACTGCAAGAGGAGGTCGATGGCGTCGCTGATCTCGTACTCGCCGCGGTTCGACGGCTGGACGAGGTGGCAGGCGTGGAAGATGGCCGGCGTGAACGTGTAGAAGCCGGTCATCACGAGGTTCGACGGCGGGTCGTCGGGCTTCTCGACCACTTCGGTGATCTCGCCGTACTTGTTGGTGTCACAGACGCCGTAGCGGCTCGCCTCGTCCCACGGGACTTCCTCGACGAGGAAGGCGGCGTCGGCGCGGTCCTCCTGCTGGCGGTTGACCACGTCCTGGAGGTTCGCCTCGAAGATGTTGTCGCCGAGCATCAGCATGAAGTCGTCGTCGACGTGCTCCTCCACGGTCAACAGCGCGTGGGCCAGTCCGTTCTGTTCGCGCTGGTGCGTGTAGGTGATCGGGACGCCCTCGAACTCGTCTTCGTAGTGGTTGATGATGACTTGCTTCTTGTAGCCGACGACTACCAGGAGTTCGTCGGCGCCTAGCTCGATCAACTGTTCGAAACAGTGGGTCAAGATCGGCTTGCCTGCGACCTCTACCATCCCTTTGGGCTTGTCCTCGGTCAGGGGGCGGAGACGCGTCCCCTCGCCGGCCGCGAGCACGACAGCTTTCATATCAGACCACTCGTCCGCCGGCCGGTAAAACTCTTGTCGAATATAGGACCCGAATTATAATATCCGCCCATCGACTACCCCCGCCCGATGAACGTCAGCATCGTCGGCAGCGGATATGTCGGCACGACTGTCGCGGCCTGTCTCGCCGACCTCGGACACGAGGTGACGACGGTAGACATCGACGAGGACATCGTCGACGCGATCAACGACGGCGACGCGCCGATCCACGAACCGGGACTTGACGAACTGGTCGCCGAGCACGGCGGCGAGCGCCTGCGGGCGACGACGGACTACGACGTGATTCGGGAGACGGACCTGACGATGCTCGCGCTCCCGACGCCGTCGAACGACGACGGCAGCATCGACCTGCAGTTCATGGAGGCCGGGGCGTCGTCGGTCGGCGAGGCGCTGGCCGGCGGTGACGACGACGGCCCGCACCTCGTCGTCACCAAGTCGACGGTCGTCCCGAACACGACAGAGGACCGACTGGCCGCCCGAATCGCGGAGGCCGGACTGGAGCGCGGCGAGGACTTCCTCGTCGCCTCGAACCCAGAGTTCCAGCGCGAGGGGACCGCCGTCGAGGACTTCCTGAACCCCGACAAGCTCGTCTTCGGGACGGACGACGAGCGCGCGACGGCGCTCTTACACGAACTCTACGAGCCGCTCCGTGAAGCCGCCGCCGGCGACGTGCCGGTCGTCGAAACCGGCATCCCGGAGGCGGAGATGATCAAGTACGCGAACAACACGTTCCTCGCGGCCAAGGTCAGCCTCATCAACGACATCGGGAACATCTGCAAGGAACTCTGCGTCGACGCTTACGAAGTGGCCGACGCCATCGGTCTCGACGACCGCATCGGCGAGCGGTTCCTCCGCAGCGGCGTCGGCTGGGGCGGCAGCTGCTTCCCGAAGGATACCGACGCCATCATCGCCGCGGCGCGCGACCTGGGGTACGACCCCGCGGTCCTCTCGGCGGCCGTCGAACTGAACGACGCCCAGCCCGAACGCCTGCTCTCGCTGCTCGACGACCACGTCGACGTGACCGGGAAGCGCGTCGCCGTCCTCGGCCTCGCGTTCAAGCCCGGGACGGACGACATCCGGAACACGCGGGCCGTCCCGGTCATCGAGGGCCTCCGCGAGCGGGGGGCCGAAATCGTCGCGTACGATCCCGTCGCGACCGAGAACATGCGCGAGCGCTACCCCGACATCGAGTACGCGGACTCCGCCGCGACGGCGCTAGACGGCGCGTCCGGAGCTGTCGTCGTCACAGACTGGGACGAGTTCGCGGCGCTCGACGCCGAGTTCGACGCGATGACCGAGCCGGTGGTCGTCGACGGCCGTCGCGTCGTCGAGCCTCGCGACGGGATCACCTACGAGGGGCTGACCTGGTAAGCTTGACTTCCTCACCGCGCTAAAGCGCGAGGATTCCTCCGGTGGGGATGTTGGCTATGCCGTACCCACGGAGGCAAATTTCCCGTCGCCGGTACTCCGGTTTGTGCGCTCCTCGTTGGGACTTTCCCTCTCGGGAGAGCCTGATAGCTCCGACCAACAGTGGCCGTCCCACTTGAGACGCACGGGCCGAGCCATCGACCCGACTTCGAGTTCGCCAGCCTGCTGTTCGAGGAACGTGCGAGACGCACAGAGGTCGGCATGGGCTTCGTGACCGCATGGACACCGGAACACGTCGCCGTCCCGGTCGGTGTTGTCCTGTTCACCGCACTCCGGGCACGTCCGGGTTGTGTCGGCCTCCGACCGAACTTCGACAGAGATTCCATACTCCTCAGCAGTACACGCCAATCGGTCGATGAACGCCCGGAACGCCCAGAAATGGTGCGTTTTCTCGTTCACCTCGGCGCACCAATGGGCTGAGAGAACATCCGTGAGGTTGCCCACAAACACCGTAGCGACACCCTCGGCGTACAGTCGTTCGGTCAGGTTCCGAACCAGCGCGTCCTGTGCGTGGTCGCGCCGTCGCGTCCGTTTGCGATACAGCCGCCGTATCCGCTGACTGCTGTATCGACCCTCTCGGAGTTTTGACTGCAAGCGGGCGATTTCCTCGGTCGTCTCGCGGAAGCGGGTGAACAGGTCCCGGCCTTCGTAGAGGTACTGCTGGCCGGTCGTGGTGGTACAGGCGACAAGATTGTTTGCGCCCACGTCCAGCGCGGCCTCTTCAGAGGCCAGTGGTGAATCCTGCCGAGAATCGGGTACGGTGACAGGCTGAAAGGCTCTGAACGTGTCGTCCATCTCGTCGTACTGTATCTCCAAGCGGCCCTGTTCGCCCCCCCATTTCGGAGCGCCGCAGACTTCCAGCCGCAAGCGGTCGTGATAGCCCAGCCCGTACTCGTCTTTCAGGGTTTGGCCGACTGGTATCTCGATTCGTGACCGCTCACCAGTTTCCAGCGTGTACAGGTCGTTTCGGATGAACGTGCGTAGCTCGCGACCATCCTCCTCGTTGCCCCAGTAGCCGGGTGGGGCGGTGTCATCGCCGTTCTCGCGGGCGGCGAAAAACGACCGCCACGCCGATTTGTTCTTCCGTATGACTTGCTGTGCGGTGGCGGAGCCGAGAACGCCGACGTACTGTTTGCGGTAGTCAGCAGTGTCCCACACGCTCTCACCGTCGAAGAATTGCTGGCGACGCTCGTAGTTTAACTCGTTCCACAGGCTGGCAGAGGCGTCCAACAGGTTCAGCAGTAGCCGCTCGTCGGCGTCGGATAGCGGACGTACCACGAAGGTGTTGGTTCGCCTCACGACGGTGGACATTTATAACTGTATGTCTATATGTCTTTTGGACACAGACGATGCGACCGAACATCAACATCTCGCACACGCTGAACGGGCGGGTGAAAGACTACGCCGAACAGCAGGATATGGGACTCGAAGAAGCCTACCAAGAAATCATAGAGAGGGGGCTTGAAACCGTGGAACATCCAGACAAGTCGTAGCATCGGGCTTGCGGCGGTGTGCTGTCGCTTGAACCCCGCCCTGAAGGGCGAGGCTTCCGCTAGCTATCCGTCAGACGGCACTTCGTTGTCGCCGGTCGAGGAGCGCCACCGCTCCGGCAATCAGGAGCGCCACGACGAGCACTCGCGGGTCCGAGGAGACGTAGAGGCTCGGCGTCGGTGGCCGCCAGTTCGTGAACGGGTAGAGGTACGCGCTCGCCCGTCCGTCGGCGTACACCCGCATCCCGTCGAGGACGAGCGAGGTCAGCCCCCCGAACGTCACGAGGCCGAACACGCGCGACCAGTGTCGTCGGTCGAACGCCATCGTAATGACGCCGCCGATCAGCAGGACGCCGCCGAGCGACGACAGCGGCGCGTACGTGAACGGGATGCCGAGCGCGGCTTCGACGGCGTTCGAGTCGAGGACGATGTTCAGCTTGACCATGTCGGGGATGGCGGCCCCGCCCATCCCGACGACGACCCACGTCCGGTCGAGCCAGTCGACTCGCCAGCTCGCGATCGTGAGGAGCACGTACGGGACAAGGAGATGGGTGAGCAGATCAGCCATCTCTCGCCTCCAGGGTCCAGGTATCGGTATCGGGACGCCAATACCGGAAGAATAGCATCAGGAATCCGAGCGCGCCGACGGCCGACGCGCCGTACTTGTACAGCTCGGCCCCGAAACTGCTGTTCACGACTTCCACGCGTTCGGCGGCGATCGTTCGATCGGGCCTGATCGTTCCGTACACCTGGACGACCCCGCCCGGTTCGACCGGGGCGGCCACTCCGGTGACGCGGAGGCGGAGCACGGAATTGGGGGTGTCGGCTTCGACCGTCATCTCCGTCCCGTCGACGGCGGCGACGGATCCGGTGACGAACGTCCGCTGGTCGACGTATCGGTCGTAGTCCGACTCCAGAGCTTCGGGGCCCGGGTACGGCCAGCGGTCGTCTCCGGTCACGTCCGCGTGGACCGCGAGCCCACCGAGTCCGGCGAGCAAGACGAGAGCGACGAGCGCGCGATACCGCGCCCTCACGGGTTCGCCCCCGCCGTCGTCCTCGCTGGCTGCTCCGCGTCCCGCCGCTGTGCGCTCTCGCCAATCCCGACAGTGCCCCCCTCGTAGACGGCCGCCTGCGACACGTCGACGCTCCTTCGTTCACCCTGGCCCGCCGTGGTGATCGTGTACGTGCCGGGGTTGGCGACGGTCACGGCGAACGTTCCGGTGGCGTTGGCCTCAGTCTGCCGAACGTACTCGAAGGACGTTCCCGAGACAGTCCGGTTCGTCGCCACCGTGACAGTCGTATTCGGCGCGGCCGTTCCCCGTATCGTCGCCCCGGGGACGACTGTGAAGGCCTTGTGCCGCCCCGAATCGCTGACGTAGAGGGCTTGATAGTGTTCCAGCCCAGAGACGTTTCCGCGCCGGCTTCCGTACGATTCGTAGAGCCGGCTGTACATCGTGGTCCGATCGCCGACGTCGAGGTCCCCCAGAACGACGTAGCCCACGTCGCCGTCAATTACGCCGTTGTAGGCGTCTCTCGGCGACCGCGAGGAGAGGAACTCGCCGTAGTTCACCTCGGCGTACCCGTAGCTCTCCGACTCTCCGTTGACGAAGTAGTTGTACATGCGGTTGCGCCCCCACCGACTGAGGACGTAGTCCTCCGGATAGTCGAGCTGGCGTTCCGTGGCGTCGTCCGCGATCGTACTCGCCGCCCCGTACGCGCCGTCGCTGATGGTCACCTGACTCGTCTTGATCGGGACCTGAACGATTCCTAGCGACCCGAACAGCAGGAACAACACGACGAGCGAGGCGACGGTCCTGGCGTCCGGGGCGCGCACGGCCAGTCGCTCTGTGGCCCCGTCTGTCACGGGGCGTGCGATGTCGACCCACGCTGCGACCCAGACGAACGTGTAGCCGGCGAACAGCGCGAGGAACACCGCCAGTTCGCCGACGAAGCGGACCTGCAGTACGGCCAGCCCGAACAGGAGCCAGCCGTAGCTGCCGACGACGAGCCAGCCCCGGTGTCCGTCCCGCGCCAGCTTGAGGCTCCAGGCCATCGCGGGGAGCGCCAGCGGGAGCGTTAGCCCGAGCAGGAACAGGAAACCGAACGCGTCGGAACTGAACAGCCCGTAGGTCTCCGCCACGCCGCCGGAGCGAAGCAGCGTCCCGAACCGGCCGCTGAACGCCGCCCACTGCTGAGGGAGCCCGAACCGGAAAGCCGCGACCGCGAGAACGCCGGCGACGACGTCGACCGCCGCCAACTGTCTGGCGGTTCCGCCCGCCCGCCGCAGGACTTCTTCGGCCGCGATCGCGGCGACGATTCCACCCGCGAGCAGTGCTGGTGCGACGACGACGGGGGTCGCCTGCCAGCCGGCGGCGAGGTGGACGAGTCCAATCACCGCCGCACCGAGGCCGACGCCCGCGAGCACCGGCCCGGTCGTGCGCATCGACGACCGCCTCGCGTCGATGTCGAGCAGCGTCTGTCCCAGCACGGCGAGTCCGATGGGGAGCAGCAAGAGAGGGCCGGCCTCCCAGGCGAGGACCTGCCCGGCGACGCCCACACCGAGCGCGCCCGCGCCGAGCCACGGCAGTGGTTCGCGGAGCGCGTCCCGATCTACGGCCGCAGTGAGTATCACTGCGAGCGAGAGCGCGGTGAGGCCCAGCCACGGGTAGTCGAAGGCGTGGTGGTCCGCGAAGCCGAGGCTCGTCCGGAACGCGTGGCCGGGGATGATCGCCAGAAAGAGGACGGACGCGAGCCCGACCCGGCGGTCGTTCGTCACCCGGAGCGCGAGCAGGTAGAGGAGTACTGCGGAGACGAGCGCGGAGACGACGGGGTACCACGCGAGGACGTGGCCGATCGCGACCTCGCTGCCGCCGAACAGGCTGGCGACCCACCAGAGCGTCGCGACCATGAGGGGCTCGCCTTTCGTCAGCCCTTCCGGCAGGACCGACAGCGCGCCCACGTCGGCGGCGTGGCTCGCCTCCGCCGCGACTTGCTCGACGTGGTATCGGTAGTAGTACGGGTCGTTCCCCGACAGCACGATGTCGCCGCCGCGGTAGATCGACCCGATCACGTACGTGCGAGCGAGGACGACGACAGCGAGAACGCCCGCGACCAGGGCCGCGGTGCGCGTGTCGATATCGAGACTGACCCCGTTGAGGATCGATTCGCCGTCGCGGTCTCTCCCGACGGTTTCGGCCGACGCGTCGCCGTCCAGGACTGCCCGAACGGCTTCGGGGTCGGCGAGTCGGTACCGGTCGTCGTCTTTCTCGACGATGCCCGCCGAGACGAGTTCCCCGAACCGCCCGGAGTCGACCGGCACGTCGTCGAACGTCCAGCCGTCCTGTTCGTCGTCGACAGGGAGAATCTCCCGCACGGCGGATTCGAGCTCGGGGCGGTCTTCGAGCGTTTCCAGCGCCCCGGGCTTGTCGCTCATGTATCGACTCTTTCCGGACGGGAGAATAAATCCATCGAGAGCGGTTCTCGCCGCAATCGTCGGCGAATCTCGAGAGGCTACTCCGCTTCCTCGGCGAACGCGTCCCGCACGGCCGACTCAACGTCGTGGACCGCCTCCCAGCCGAGCACGTCCGCCGCGCGACTGGTGTCGACGGGGAAGGAGTCGACGAGCGTCTCGTCGTCGCCCCGGGGGTTCTCCACGAGTTCGACGTCGGCGTCGATGTCGGCGACCTCGGCGGCGACGTCCCTGACCAGCTCGGCCACGGTGTGGACGCTCGGGTCCTCGTCGCTCGCGATCTCGTACTTCTCGACGCCGGTCTCGCCCGCGTCGAGTTGCTCCAGCAGGCGCTCGCAGCTGTCGACGTAGGCGCGGGCAACGTCCTTGACGTGGATGAAGTTCCGCGACTGCGTGCCGGGCTCGTAGACGGTCAGCGTCTCGCCGGCGAGCGCGCGGCGAACGAAGAAGTTGATGACGGTCCCCTTCGAGACCGACTGGCCGCCGACCTCGTGGCCGCCGTAGAGGTTCGAGATCATGAACTGGTGGGCCGGGAACGCGCCGTCGGCGTACGTTTCGATGGCTCGCTCGTTGAGCAGCTTCGTCCGCCCGTACCAGTTCAGCGGGTCGCGCGGGTGATCGACCGTGATGGGGAACTCCCGCGGGTCGCCGATGACGGCCATCGAGAACGGGAAGATCATCGCCGCGCCGGTCTTGCGACAGAACCAGGCGACGTGCTCCGTGCCCTGGACGTTCACCTCGTAGGCCAGGTCCTGCTTCTCCTCGCAGTCGTCGACGCCGGAGATGGCGGCGAGGTGCATCACCACGTCCGCGCCCGACAGGGTCGCTTCGAGGCGGTCGCGGTTCCGGAGGTCGACGTGGTCGACGTCCACGTCGCCGATGGACTGGACCGTTCCGCGGTAGAAGTTGTCGAAGGCGGTGATCTCCCAGTCGGGGTGGGCCTGCTGTAGCTCGGAGACGACGCGGCTGCCGATGTAGCCCGCTGCGCCGGTGACGGCGACGTGCGGAGAGTCGTGAGTCTCAGTCATTGGTTGCGGTGAATCTGTCTGCGAGGTCGCGGATGCCCTCGCGGAGCGTCCACTCGGTCTCGAATCCGGTGTCGCCGAGGCGGTCGAAGCTGACGTGGTAGGACGGGCCGGGGTGCTCGTCTTCGAGGTAGGTCACGTCGACCGGCGCGACCTCCTCGGCGACGACCTCGGCGATATCTGCGATCTGGTAGTTCCCGGCCGCCGAGCCGACGTTGTAGACGGGCTCGTCCCACGCCGCGGGATCACAAATCGCCTCGGCGTAGGCGCGGGCGGCGTCGCGGACGTGGACGAACGGTCGCCAGTTCGATCCGTCGCCGTACACCGTCAGCGGCCGACCTGTCAGCGCGCGGAAGACGAAGTAGTTCACGACGAGATTGAAGCGGATGCCCGGCGAGTGGCCGAAGTTCGTGGCCATCCGGAGCGCCGTCCCGGTCATGTCGAACTCGTCGCAGTACTCGGACAGCAGCGTCTCTGACTCCAGTTTCGTCTCCGCGTAGGGGTTGATCGGATCCGGGTCGACCGTCTCGTCGATGTCGGTGCTGGTCGCGCGGCCGTAGACGTTACACGACGAGGCGAAGACGACGTGGTCGACGCCGAGCTTGCCCGCCGCCGTCAGGACGTTCTCCGTCCCGTCGTAGTTGATGGCGAACGTCTCCTCGCGGCGGTCGTGGGTGCTCGACGCGCCCGTGATGGCGGCGAGGTGAATGACGCGGTCGACGCCGCGCATGGCGCTCTCCACGTCGCCGTACTCGCGCACGTCGCCACGGCGGAATTCGAGGCCGTCGCCGAGGGTTCCGAGCAGCGCGCGCGGCGACCCGGTCGAGAGGTCGTCGAAGACGACGACGCTGTCGACGCGGTCGTCCGCGCGCAGCAGCGGGACCAGCGCGCTGCCGATGTAGCCACAGGCACCGGTGACCAGAACGTCCACGGCTCAGTCCTCGCTGAGAACGCCCGGCAGGAAGCGGTCCTCGTGGGCCTCGATGGTGTCGCCGTAGCGCGTCAGCGTCTCGAAGATGTCGTGGACGCCGTCCTCGAAGGACTGGGACTGCTCTCCGATGAGGTCCGCGTAGCGGTCGTTCTCGATCTCCATCTTGTGGGTCTCGTCTTCGTCGCGGGGGTTCTCGAAGTGCTCGACGGCGACGTCGAGGTCGAACTCGCTCCCCACGTCGGCGATGGTCTCCGCGATCTCGACGATGCTGATGGCCCGCGTGACCTGGTTGTAGACCGTCAGCCCGTCCGGTCGGTCGTCGGGGTCGGCCAGCGCGACCTCGGCTAGCCCCTCGACGGTGTCTTCCAGGGAGATGAACGGCTTGCGCTGTTCGCCCTTGCCGTAGACGGTGACGGGGTAGCCCGCGACGGCCTGCGCGCAGAACCGGTGCGTGACGGTCCCGAAGTAGTAGTCGAAGTCGAAGCGGGTCTTGAGGCGGTCGTCGGCGCGGGTCTCCTCGGTCTCCGTCCCGTAGACGATGGCCGTGCGCACGTCCGAGACCGGGATGTCGAACTGCTTGTGGGCCAGTCGCATGTTGGCCGCGTCGTGAGACTTCGTGAGGTGGTACCAGCTGCCGGCCATCGCCGGGAACGGCACGTCGTCGCGCTCGCCCTGGTTCTCCATCGTCGCGCCGCCCTCGGGGATGGGGAACTCCGGTGCGCCGTAGACGCCCGTCGTCGTCGTCTCGACGAAGTGGGTGTCCGTGAGGTCGTGCTCTTCGAGGCCCCACAGGAGGTTCCGCGTCGCCTGGAGGTTGTTGTGCTGGGTGTAGTTGGCCCGCTCGCCGTTGATCTGGGAGTACGGCGCAGAGGGCTGGGCGGCGGTGTGGACGACCACGTCGGGCTCGTGGACCGACAGCAGTTCGTCGACGAAGGACTTCTCGACCAGGTCGCCCTCGACGAACGAGAGGTTCGTCAGGCCGTGGACCTCGCGGGCCGCCTCCAGCCGCGCGTCGATGCTCGCGACCGGCGTCGCGCTCGTCGCGCCGACCTCCTCGACCCACTCCCGTCGCGCGAAGTTGTCGACGAGCAGCACGCGGTCGTCCGTTCGGTCAGCGATGCGCAGGGCGGCCGGCCACCCGACGTAGCCGTCGCCGCCTGTGATGAGGATGGTCATAGTTACTCAGATAGTGAGTAACTGCAGTCCGTAATCAATCTTCTGGTCAACGGCCTGTGAGATCTCTAGCAGTGACTCTGCGGTATCGAACACCGGGCCGTCCAAAAACGAGATTCTCGTCCGCTACTCGCCGATGTCGAACCGCTCGAAGTACTCCGTGACGTACCGGTTCGCCCCCTCGGGCGGGGCCGTGACGACCTGGGTCGCGTCGTGTTGCTCGTCCAGCGTGACGGACTGGTCGCCCTCGGGTTCGACTCGGTAGACGACGGGGATCGTGTGGCGGGTGTCGACGCCGTCGACGGCCGACGCCTCCCAGAAGTGCTCGCTGACGCCGAGTCGCTCGACCGCCACGGGGTCGAGCCCCAGTTCCTCGCGCGCGATTCGATGTGCCGCGTCTTCCAGTCGCTCGCCCTTGAACAGCCGACTGCCCGGCCAGAACCACTCGCCTTTCGCCGGTTCCTTCTGGCGTCGCGTCAGCAAGATGCCGCCCTCGTACTCGACCACGAGGTCGACGCAGGGCTGGGGCATGTTGTCGAGACAGGTCGCGAACGTCTCCGGCGGGATGAACTCGTCGTGGACCCTCATGAACTGTGTGTCGGCGGGGGGACGGGAAACCGCTCCGCTTCCGGCCGTTTCGCAACCGTTAAAACTAACCGCGTTCTCTGTCCTGTTGCTATCGCACGGGCCGGTGGGGTAGCCTGGTATCCTTCGGCCTTCGGGTGGCCGTAACCGCGATTCGAATTCGCGCCGGCCCATTTTCACTCCACTTCGCAACGACGAGCGGTAGCGAGGAGTCCGTAGTGAGTTTGTAAATCACGCCGCGCCCGGGCCGACAGTGGCGAGTCGCTGACCGACGGCGGGGGACGGTGTGACGGGGGCGCGACGGAACTACGCGATACTACTCGACCACCACAGTCTCGCCGCACGCAGGGCAGAGCGGGTTGTTCTGTGGACGTTCAATGTCTGACTGTTCCCCGGTCCATCCACAAATCGGGCACTGGATTGGGTCGGACACAGGACACTGGGGCCGTCCGACGCCGGGGCAAAAAGCGTGGCGTCGGGGCTGCTCACTCAGGGGATGCCGACGAGTAAGGCCGATGCGCTCGCCCAGTCGAAGGCGATCGGGACGGCCGTCGAGACGCTATTGATCGACACGCGCGCCGCGGCCGCCAACGAGGACGACCACTTCGACGCCGTCGCGGCCGGCCTGTTCGGGCCCTCGCCGACGGCGCACGGTTCGTGGTGCTTCAAGGGGCGCGAAGCCGGCCAGTTTGTCGAACTAACCATTTCTCTGTGGCGATTGCTCCATCTATGGATGGAGTCGCAACCCAGGAGTGTAGAACGTTTGAAAACACCACAGGTGAAACCTGTGATGTTCAAACCAGCTTGCAAGATACAGAGCACGTATTCAGTAAGGGTGGCCCAGTTGATGCGGGTGCAAGTACGCAATTTCGTCGTCCCGTAGTTTGACGGTGACGTTTGCTGAAGCCCTACGTGATGGTCGATCCTGTAACCGACCCGTTCGTTGAGGTTCTCTTCCATCTCTTCGTCGGTGTTGGACTCGGCGCTCTGATCGGGTTAGAACGAGAGCAAAGCGAGTCTGGTGGGACGTTCGCCGGGAGTCGTACCTTCCCCCTGTTTGCACTCTATGGAGCGCTTGTCGCGGCATTTTTCCCGACGAGTATTTCTCTCGCCATCGGTGTACTCGTCGTCCCGCTTACCGTCGCATACGCCGGGAAAATCTGGTACGAACAGGATATCGGTCTGACGACGCTGATAGCTGCACTTCTCACTGCACTACTGGGAGCGACGGCGATGCATTCGGACACCGGCGCGGTTGTCGCGATCATCGTCGGCGGTGTCATCACGGTGCTCCTTTCGGTCAAGGATCCGATCCACGAGTTCGCCGACCAGATCGAAGAAACTGAACGCCGCGCTTCCGTGAAATTCATCGTCGTTGTCCTCGTCGTTCTACCGGCGCTTCCAAACCACTCACTCGACGTTCTCTATGGGCTCAATCCTCGATTTATTTGGTTGATGGTGGCGTTCGTCACCGGACTCGGGTTCGTCGCCTACGTGCTCGCGCAATTCCTCAGCCCGGAACGGAGCATCGCGGTAACCGGAATCATCGGCGGATTCGTCTCCTCGACAGCGACCACGGTTTCGATGGCAGAGAAGACAGTGCAGAATGAGCGACTGTATCACGTCTGCGCCTTTGCGGTCGTCACTGCGTCCATCGTGATGTTCCCGCGAGCGCTCATCGAAGTTGCGGTCATCAACCCGGATCTATTCCTTAGTGCAGCCGTCCCACTGGGAGCGATGACTCTCGTGGGAGTCGTTGCTGCTGGAACGCTGTACTGGCGGACGACAACCGACGAGACAATCGAACCCAACGAACTGAATAACCCCTTTCGACTTCGGCCAGCACTCCTCTTCGGTACGATCTTCGCGGTCGTACTGCTCATCTCTGAATACGCACACGAATGGCTCGGCACATCAGGTGTGTATGCCACGGCGTTCCTCTCTGGGTTGGCAGACGTAGATGCGATGACTATTACGTTGAGTAAACTCGCAGCCGAGGGTACAATTTCGACGGAAGTGGCAACCACGGGAATCGTCATCGCGGCCATCGCAAACACGATCGTCAAGGCGGCGTTGGCGTGGCTCTTGGGCACTGACCGCCTCGGACGACGTGTCACCATCGTACTCGGCCTCGTTGTCGTGAGTGGTCTCCTTCTCCTCGCAATCTAGCCATTACGATCGAGCGCTGGAGACAAATCCTCACACGACTGTGCTGTAAACATCCTCGAAATTCAGCAGCCAGATTCTAATACAATTCTGATATTCACAAAATAATCTATGTCTAATACGTATGTCTACCACTATATCGGCCGGTAGCGAGGTGACAAAGGACTAATAGGCCACCGAAATTACGTGTCAAGTGGTATGTTACCACTTCAACAAGGTGTACTTGACCCCCAGCAGTATGTCCCACCACTGATCAGTGCGATTACGACGGTGGTGCTGTTCATCGTGGTGTTCATCGTCATCTATCTCCTCGGGAAATACTTCATCACCCAGGTGGTGGAAGCCGGCCTCACACGACGGGACTTCGATGACGCGCTCGTCGGGCTGGCCGTCAGCACTACCATCGTGATTACCGCCGTGGTGGCAGTCGCACTCGCCGCTACCATTGCCGGGTTCGGCGTCGTCCTTGCTGCCTTCGCCACCCTCGCTGGTGCCCTCGCCCTCGCTGTGGGCTTCGCCGCCCAAGACCTCATCGCCAACTTTGTCGCCGGCGTGTTCATCATCCAGGATGAACCCTTCAAGACTGGCGACTGGGTCGAATGGAATGGGAACGGCGGGGTGGTCCGGGAAATCCAACTGCGGGTAACCAAGCTGGACACCTTCGATAACCAGTTGGTGACCGTCCCAAATAGCGATCTCGCCAACGCGGCGGTGATCAATAATGTAGCGAACGACCAGCGACGCGTGTCCGTTGGCTTTGGGATCGGCTACGACGATGATATCGAACAGGCACGGGACGCAATCACCGAGGAGGGCACAGACATCGAGGGGGTGCTCGAAGATCCCGAACCCTCCGCCCCTGTCACGGAACTGGGGGATTCGGCTGTCGTGCTTCAAGGTCGGGTCTGGATTGACCCGACCGCGAGCAGCTACGGAGCTATCCGTTCCCAGTTCGTCGAAGCCGTGAAGGAACGATTCGACGCCGAGGACATCGACATGCCCTACCCCAACACCGAACTCTCCGGCGGCATCAAACTCACCAACGCCAGCGACATCACGCAAGCAACCAGCGATTGAACAACTTCCCATCAAGCCTGAGCGAACGAACCTGGGCGTCTTGGATCCACGGTCAAGTGATGTATTCTATCAGGCGCACACACGGGCGATGCGTGCGGAGGATGTGTTCGGCGACGTGGGGATTGACAGCCAGATTGCCCTCGAAACGCTAGCCGAACCCGACCCAGATGTCATTCTCCGGACGGATGGGATGACCTCTGGAGCGAACTGGACCGAGATCAAGTCCGAACTCCAAGCGGATCCAGTAGCAAGTGAGATCACGGCTGTCGAAAACGGACGAATCCACCCCTCGCCGTTCGATTCGGCGGCCCCATCATGAACCTCGTCCAACTTGAGATGGCCGCGAAAGCGCTCTACCCCGAGCAGTTTGGCGCATGGCCGACCTACGAGGGCGGCGCGTACCCAGATTCCCGGACGAAGGGCAGTTGTTCGACCGTCAGCACCTCGCAGATGACATCAACGGCGAGTTCTGACTGAGAACCGCGTCTCGACTCTCACAGTTCGATACACAGAGTTACCCCTCGGCGCGTCCAGTTCCGCCGGTGTGAAACACAGCCCAGTGGTTTGCTGGATCCATCTGTATCAGTCACGCCGTTACTGACAGAGACCGAGTTGTCCGCGAAACCCTTGCTGCAGAGAGGGGATTCACTTATCGGTGCAGACAGCGTATCGTTCACAATGCCCGAAGATGTCCTGTTCAAATCGGAAAGCAATCAGAGCCGAGAAGAGATCGCAGCATACCTTCGGAAAGTCGCAGATAATCTCGACAACGGAACCGCTATCAGTCTGAAAGCGGGCTCCGAATCTGTCACACTGAATCCCCCTGCCCGGCCAACCTTCGAGGTCAAAGCTGAACGCGAAGGTCCGGCTGGCAATATGACTGAGTTGAGTGTCGAGTTCGAACTCGAATGGGACGAGAACGCCGATGGGGAGGCCAGCGGAAGTGGTCAGCTAGAAATCGAGTAGTCACTTCGTACAGCTGTCTGTCGGCTGTTACACAACTCACAGTATGCGGAAGGTGCCATCAGACGTGCAAGCCAGTCCGAAACAGATCGGTAGATGGTCACTCTGCTCGATGCTGGCGCGGGTGAAATCGCCTCGAACCGCGGCCTAATTTAAGACCCAGAAGCGATAGTTGAGATAGGCGGCGAACGAGACCCAGAGAAGATACGGTACGAGGAGGAGTGTCGCCCGTCGATCAACGCGGTCGAAGGCCCACATCGTTGTGACGATGAGCAGCCACAGGAGTCCGATCACTGCCAGCCCCAATCCGAGATCCTGCAGTCCGAAGAAGACTGCCGACCAGCCCAAATTGAAGACGAAGTGTACCACGAATACGCCAAGAGCGATCCAGGCCTCGCGGGGCGAAGACTCGATTTGTCGCCAGACGAGCCATAGTGCGACTCCGATGAGTGCGAACAGAGTGGTCCAGACGGGGCCGAATACCCAGTTCGGTGGAGCGACCATCGGCCGCTGAAGGGTACCGTACCACGTGCTGAGACTTTGCGCCGTGAAGACTGATCCGGAAGCTCCAACGACCTCGACGGTCAGGATAGCGACTGCGAGGGCGATGGCGGGGCGGTCGCGTGGAAATCGGCGGAATCGAGCCGCGAGTGATACCATGTGTACGGATTGAGTCCATTGGTCCAAAGCGTTGTACGTTGAATCCGGATTCCGGTCACCCATCTCACAGGGAAACTCTCTATCCCCGGCGAGAGGCCGATCGCTGTTCTGTTGCCGCACGTATTCGCTATATTCAGCACGTGGGCTGCTACGCTTACACCCTGTACTGATCAAATAGCGGCTTGTCTGAGAAATCGTCAGCACGGGACATTTTATCAGGGACCACTCATATCGCACCCACAATGTTGTGGATGTGCAGCAGATGCCGAACTATTCATTCGCAAAACCCGCCGGAATGCCGACACTGTGGTCATCGCATTTTTGACTCGATGCAGCCCAGCGATTACGAACGGGAATCTGACGAGGAAGCGCCGTGCTTCAGCGCGGGGATGAATCCGACAGTAGATGACACAACCACCGTCGATAGCACGGCCTGATATTCCAACAGATATTTACAATATAGAATATAATTACAAATGTAATGGTCACAGTGACTGTCACTGCGAAATTCCATAACCCATCTCTCTCACGGCGGAAAGAGTGGCAACAGGCTACTCGGCTCTACCGTGACACCAAGCAGTTCTGTATCGACGGATGGGAAAACGGTGACTTCGATAAATCTGTGACCACAGCCAGCATCGACAACGGACTCTACTCGGCTATTCAGAACCAAGCCATCCGTGAGGCCAAATCCGACCACAGTAAAGATGGAGCGGTTCGCTACCGAGAGAGTCAGCCCTTCGCCGTCAATAATCAGAATTGGGAACTCGACACGACGGAGAACGGCACAGTCGTCGTCGGCTTCCCAAGCGTCTCCCAATGGTGGTACACTCCGATAGAGGTGTACGACGACATTGCCGACCCCGTAGACCGACTCGTCGAAGGAGACGCCGACAAGACCCGGCTACAGGTGTACCGTCGCGGAGACGACTGGTACTGTACGTTCAATATCGAATACGATGCCGTCACGTCGGGTGAAACACCCATCGGTGTCGATATTGGTGAACGCCACATACTCGCTGCGACAGCCTACGGCGAAGACGAGTCGATGCTGGTCTCTGGTGGTGAGGCGAAATACGTTCGGCGCAAATATCGTTCCCTACGCGAGTCGCTTTCAGAGGCGGGTGCGCTTCGCGCACGCAACCGTGTGGGTGACAAAGAACAGCGTCGAATCACAGATCTGAATCACAAACTCTCCCGTCGCCTCATCACGTTCGCGGAACAGTTCGAGAACCCTATCATTCGGATGGAAGACCTCAAAGGCATCCGCGAAGACAGTTCATGGTCAGGCGTTCACTCGTGGCATTTCCACCAGCTCCAGCAGTTCATCACGTACAAGGCCGAACGTGCTGGTATCCGCGTCGAGAAGGTCGATGCATACCACACCAGTCAGGAGTGTTCGGCGTGTGGTTCGACAGGGGCTCGTGATGGTGCCCACTTTTTATGTTCGGAGTGTGGTCGTGGACGCCACGCCGATCTGAATGCATCGGAAAATCTCGCTCAACGGGAGGGAGACCCATGCACGGCGTAACAGTTCGGCTGACGCGAACCGTGCTGCCTCGCTGGTTGAATAGCCAGCCGTCGTTGACGCTTGCTGTATGTAGGGAGGAAGGCCCCTTTGACAGGGCTGTACGCGCTGCAAAGCACGTCCATGGTCACAACTGGACGGCGACCTTTGACGTTCCACGCGAAAGCGTCTTTGAGAACCGAGGAAACGCGCAACCTGAATATCCCCTTCGGGGAATCCTCGCGCTTTAGCGCGGGGAGGATGTCAAATCCGTGATGCCCCACCAATCTCTCTCGCCACACCCGAATCTCGTCCACGCGCTCCGGTCGCTGGTCACGGCTGGATTCGGTCGCTGTAGTCGGACGTATCGTAGCGGCAGAATCAGCGTTCCCTTCCCGCGTTCGAGGTTCGCACCGGCCCACTACGACAACCCCCTTTCGCAGATTTCCTGCCGGTTATAGTAACAATTGAAGCGATGTACACACCGACCGCACTGCTGTCGTGCGATCGGGTGTGCAGTGACTTTCAATGGCTGCTATAACCGACCTCGACTAGCGTTGTCCATCCCCTGGGGACGGGTGAGGGTCGCGACGGGCCGGCAGTGCCGATGCGGATCGTTCGGTGGCCGGCGTTCACGTTCGAGACTGTGACATCCGATACGCTCGTCGACCGGTCTGAGGGGTTTACTATCAAATGACTTTATGAGACTGGATGTTCGACTATCGGCCCTGTATGCGCACACCCCCGTTCGAATCTGCCGGTGCGGTACCGTCTCGAGACTGCGTTCGGTCAGTGGGTGACTGATGACGGAGTCCGACTCCCCGATAGCATCCTCGTCCGTCCTTCTGGCGGGAACGACAGACTGGCTCGCGCGACTCGCCGAGCGGATCGAATCGCACGCCGACGCGACGGCACGCACCGCCGAAACCGCAACGGAGGCCATCGACGCGGTCACCGACGGCCCGGTCGACTGCGTCGTCACGGCACTCGCGGTCGGCGAGACGACCGGTATCGAACTCGCCGAGCGGATCCGAACGGAAGCGCCGTCGGTACCGGTACTACTCGGAACTGCAGACGGGAACGAAACCGTCGCCAGCGACGCAACCGCGGCCGGGGTCTCCGACTACGTCGTCGTCGATGATCCACCCGAGCAGGCGGTCGACACCGTCCTGCGTCGGCTGGAACGCGCACTCGACGCCGCGCAGCAGGAGCGGGTCAAACACCGCCGGGCACGACAGTTCGACGCGGTCTTCCGTGACACGCAAACGGCGACGTGGGTGCTCGACCCCGACGGGACCCTCGTACGGGTGAACCAGACGGCCTGCGAGATGATCGACGGAGACGCCGAGTCGGTGCTCGGTGAGCCGTTCTGGTCGCTCCCGTGGTGGTCACAGACGGAGTCGACTCAGCAGGAGATTCGCCAGCTCGTCGCCGAGACGCAGGACGGGACGTCCGGTAGCAGCGTTATCTTCGACCCGACGAACGGCGGTTCGGAGCGAGTGATAGATCTCTCCGTTCGGTCCGTCGAAGACGAGCACGGCGAGCTAACGTCGATCGTCGTCAGAGGCGTCGAGATTACGGAACGGGTTTCGCTCGAACGCGACCTCCGGCGGTCCGAGGAACTCCATCGAGTCACGCTCAACAACATGACCGATACCGTCCTCATCACGGACGAGGACGGCGAGTACACGTACGTCTGTCCCAACGTCCACTTCATCTTCGGATACACGGCAGACGAGATTCGCACCCGGGAAACGATCGACGACCTCCTTGGAGAGGACCTCTTCGACCGCGACGAGCTCGCCGAGACGGGGAGCCTCAAGAACATCGAGTGTACGGCGACCGACAAGGCCGGTCGCGAACACACGCTCCTGGTCAACGTCCGCGAAGTGGACATCCAGGGCGGCAAGCTCCTCTATAGCTGCCGAGACATCACGAAACGCAAACAGCGCGAGGAGGCCCTCGCGACGCTTCAGGAACTGGCCCGCGGGTTCCTCTACGCGGGCACGCACGACGAGATCGCACAGCACATCGTCGAGGACTCACCGAGCGTCCTCGACCTGGACGCGACGGCGGTCTATCTGTTCGACGCCGACACTAACGAGCTTCGCCCCGCAACTCACTCACAAGCGATGCGGAGTCTCCACGGTCCGCTACCGAGGGTCCACGCCGACGGTGAAACGCTGCCCGGGTACGGGTTCATCGAGGGGCGGACGCTGTTTTTCGACGACGTCCACGAGGCCGAGCGGCTCGACAACCGGGCCACCGATCTCAGAAGCGCGGGCTACATCCCGCTTGGCGACCACGGAGTCTTCGTCGTCGGATCCTCGACGGTCGCCGCGTTCGACGACGTGACCCGCGAACTCGCAGACCTCCTCGCGGCGACCGCCGAGGCGGCCCTCGATCGCGTCACACGGGAATCCCGGCTCCGCGAGCAGGACAGACAACTCCAAACGCAAAACGAACAGCTCTCCGCACTGAACCGCATCAACGAGACGATCAGGGCGATCGACAGGGCGATCGTTCAGGCGGAGACGCGCGACGAAATCGACCACGCCGCCAGCGAACTGCTGGCCAGCGATGACCGGTTCAGCTTCGCCTGGGTCGGCCGCGTCGACACGGCGACCGACACGCTCGAACCGCGGGCGTGGGCGGGAGACGAGCAGGGATATCTGGACAGTCGGGAGTTCGCCGTCGACGCGTCGGGCACCGAACCGGCGGGAAGAACCGCGGCGACCGGCGAGGTGACGATGGTTCCAAACGTCGCGACCGATCTCCGTGAGGACTCGTGGCGAGGGGGCGCGCTCACCCGTGACTTCCTGTCCGTACTGAGCATTCCGCTCGAATACAACGATCTCAGCCACGGCGTCTTGACCGTCTACGCCGACACCCGTGATGCATTCGACGAGACTGCCCGCGCCGTACTGGCCGAACTCGGGGAGACGATCGCCTCTGCGCTGAGTGCTATCGAGCGGAAAAACGCCCTCCTCACGACGTCGGTGACGCGCGTCGCGTTCGAGATCGACGATCGATCCTTTATCCTGTCCCGTCTCGCCCGGGACGCCGACTGTACGCTCTCGTATCAGGGCGGGATGCAGCACACGACCGACGGGAGCTACGTGTTCGTCACCGTCGACGACGCGCCTATCGAGGCCGTGGAGTCCGCCGCGGCCGAGCTAGCTGGGATCGACGACGTACAACCGATCAGCGATGCAAGCGGCGGCGGTGTCCTTCGACTGGGCCTCACTCGGCCGTTTCTCGCCCTGGAACTGGCGGATCACGGTGCCGTCTTCCGGGAGGCGACCGCCGACGGGACGTCGGCGACGCTCACCATCGACGTCCCGGACAGCATCGAGGTCAGAAACATCACGCGGTTGGTCGACGAGGCGTTCTCCGGTGTCGACCTCCGGAGCAAGCGGACGCTCGATCAGGCCGCGGAGACCGACATCTACGAACGCTTTCTCTCGGCGCTCACCGACCGCCAGCTGGAAGTCGTTCAGACGGCCTACTACAGCGGCTTCTTCGAGTCGCCGCGAGAGAACACCGGCGAAGAGGTCGCGTCCATGCTCGACATTTCTCCGCCGGCGTTCTATCAGCACGTCCGGACGGTGCAACGGAAACTGTTCACGACACTCTTCGAGGAGCGGAATCCCTCGGTCACCGCATCGAGATAGGGGTTACATAGTAAACCAGGCCGCCCCATCCTACTTCGCTGTTAAACTCCTCCGTATTCCCTCATTCCGTTCGACGCCTCAATCGAGTGCTGCGGCCGTCGACAGGCACTCGTCAACATACTATGAGAGACGTTACGCAACCACTCGACGAGAAGTCGCCGTACGAGTGTTTCGAGTGCGGGACCGTCGTCGTTTCGGCGGACAACCCGGATTCGTGTCCCAGCTGTGGCGGCGAGATGCGAAACCGAATGACGCCGATCGAGTGACGATGTCACTCGCCGGTCGCCGCCATCTGGACCCATGACAGACCACCAAAGTCGCCTGGAACGGACGAGAGGCGTCCGGTACGTCGCAGATCCGACGTCGATTCCGGTCTTCCGGTCCGTCGAGCGGATCTGGCACTTCCCCAGTGGCGACGTCCTCCTCACACTCGCGGAGCGTCGTGATTGTCTCCTCCCGAACGTCGACCGCGTCGACGTTCGAGCGAGCGAGATAGAGTGGGTCGGCAGTGCCGTGGCACTCAGCACGGACACCGCCGTTCGTGTAACGGAACAGCAGGGGAGATCAATAATAAAAGAATTTGATAGGAAAATAGAGATCTAACTCCAATAGTCGGAAAAATAGTCTTTTAGCCCCTCTATTAGAGATTTCTACGCGGAAATTTCTGTCGAATCTTTGAATGAAATGGGTAGATTTTGGTATCTCTATTCCGCTGGTCGATATATGTCCGACGTCAATCCGTACCAGAGCTTGCGGACACAGCTCGACGACGCGGCCGAGTACCTGGACGTGTCTGATGGACAACTCGAACGGCTCAAAAACCCCGAGCGGATCCTGGAGGCGAACCTCTCGGTCGAGATGGACGACGGGTCCATCGAGGTGTTCCGCGCGTACCGGTCGCAGTTCAACGGCGATCGAGGCCCCTACAAAGGCGGCATTCGGTACCACCCGCAAGTGAGTCGCGACGAGGTCAAAGCGCTCTCCGGGTGGATGGCCTACAAGACGGCGACGAGTGATATCCCCCTCGGCGGGGGGAAAGGGGGCATCGTCATCGACCCGAGCGACTACTCCCGGAGCGAACTCGAACGGATCACACGCGCCTATGCGAAGGAACTGACACCGCTCATCGGCGTCGACCGCGACGTTCCCGCGCCCGACGTCAACACGGGCCAGCGCGAGATGAACTGGATCAAGGACACCTACGAGACCCTCGAAAATACGACCGAACCCGGCGTGATAACCGGGAAAGACCTTTCGAGCGGCGGAAGCCAGGGCCGTGTCGAGGCGACGGGCCGTTCGACCGTCGTCGCGGCCCGCGAGGCGTTCGATTACCTCGGTACGGACCTCGAAGGCGCGAGCGCCGCTGTCCAGGGCTACGGTAACGCCGGCTGGATCGCGGCGCGCCTCCTCCACGAGATGGGTGCCGATGTGGTCGCCGTTTCGGACTCCAGCGGGGGCGTCTACGACGGTGACGGTCTCGATCCCGTCGCGGTCAAAGAGTTCAAAGGCGAAACCGGCAGCGTCGTCGGGTACCCCGACGCCGGCGACGAACTCACGAACGACGAACTGCTGACGCTCGACGTCGACCTGCTGGTCCCGGCGGCGCTCGAAAACGCCATCGACGAGTCGCTGGCACACGAGATCTCGGCCGACGTCGTCTCCGAGGCCGCGAACGGTCCGATCACTCCCGCGGCGGACGAGGTCCTCAGTGACGCGGACGTTCTCGTCGTCCCGGACATCCTCGCGAACGCCGGCGGCGTCATCGTCTCGTACTTCGAGTGGGTGCAAAACCGGCAGCGCTTCTACTGGTCCGAGGAGCGCGTCAACGAGGAACTCGACGCGACGATCGTCGAGCAGTTCTGGAACCTCGTCGACGCTTACGAGGAGCGGGCGCTCCCGTCGTTCCGTACCGCCGCGTACGTGGTCGCGCTCGAGCGCGTCATCGACGCCGGCGAACAGGCCGGGACGTGGCCCTAACACGGGGCTCTTGGACCGTCCCACGTTCGCGGACCGATGTCGTTCTCTCGACGCCGCCCTCGCGTCCGTCGTCACGACGATGGACGTAAGCCCTCGCGGGGTCGAGTCCGGATATGCGCCAGTTCGTCATCATCGGCCACGACGCGCCGACGACGCCGGAGTTCTCGCTCGACGACCTCGCCGGCGCGGCCGGTCGGCTCGACGTGCTCTGTCGGTGCGTCACCAGCGCGTTCTTCCTGAGCCACGCGATCCGCGAGGACGTCCGCGTCCACGCGGTCCTTCGTGACGAGTACACCGTCTCCTTCGAGGGGAGCGACCTCCGCCGGCTGAACCCGGACGAGCGCTCGACGGCGGCGCTGATCCGGAACGCGCTCGACGAACGCGAGGAGGCCATCGGACACATCCCCGTGGAGACGTCGCCGGGCGTCTCGTTGACCAGACGGGGGTTCGATGGGACGCTCGACGACGTCGCCCGCCGCGGCACCGTCGTCCAGCTGCACGAGGACGGCGACCCGGTGGTCGACGTCGAGCCCCCCTCTGACCCCGTGTTCGTGCTCTCGGACCACGGCGACTTCCGGGAGAGCGAGGCCGACCTGCTGGCCGACCACGCCGAGCAGCGCGTCTCGCTCGGCCCCGAGCGACTCCACGCCGACCACGCGATCACGGTCGCGCACAACTACCTCGACACCGAGGGGTTCGAGCGGTACTGACCTGCCCGCGCGCCGTGGTCGACCGTGCCGGCGGCTGCCAGAAGGGTTTTGCCACGCGATTCGCTGGATGGTGTATGAACGAATCGGACCGGAACGAAGGGGGCCGTCTCGCCGCTCGGGAGTCGACCAGCGCGGCGACGCGTCCCCGACAGCGATGAGCGGCGGCGACTCGCTCTCCCGGCGCACGCTCTTGCAGACGGTCGCCGGAGCCGGGGCGGCCTCCCTGGCCGGCTGTTCGGCGCTGGAGGGAGAGCCCGACGGGACGGCGACGCCGGTCGACGGCGACCGGGCGCGCGCACTCGCCGAGCGGTTCGCGCCGACGCTGTACTTCGACCGTCGGGAGCCGTGGTTCCCGACCGACCCGCGACCGTACGCGAGCGAGCGCGACGGCGAAACGATCGTCGACGGCTTCGACGCGTTCGACGGCTACCACGAGCGCGCCACCGCGGACGCGCCGCCGGATCCGACGGTGTTCTACCACGCGGTCGAGTACGCGGACTCGCCGCTCGCCGTCGTCCAGTTCTGGTGTTACTCGGCGTTCGACCAGTTCACGACGAACTTCCACTGGCACGACTGGGAGGTCCTGCACGTGTTCGTCGACACCGGTGGAGCGGCTGGTGACAGCGAGACCGCGGACGCGTCCGCCGCGGACCCGCAACTGTACGTCGCCAGTTCGCACTCTCGGAAAGTCCCGAACAACGAGTTCCTCGACCCCGACCCGGAGATGGTCCCGCGCATCCTCTCTGAACTCGGGTCGCACTCCAGCGCGCTGTCGGTCAACGACGTACCGGACCGGTTCAGCCGGCTGCCCGAGGGCGATCGGCTGGCCGACATCACGAACAGCGCCATCGAGACCATCGAGGACATCGCTGAGATTCCGGTCGCGTACGGGCTCCCGCGCGACGAGGGCTCGCGGCTCCCCTACCTCGTACCGGAGTACGAGGGCGCGCCGCTGTACGAACACGACCGCCTCCCGTCCGTCAGTCACGAGGACCTCGTCCCCGAGGCGCTGACGGTGCGCTCGTTCGACAGCCTCGCCGCGCCGCCGTCGTCGCTGCCGACGCGGGAGACCGGCCTGGTCTTCCAGCACGCCGGGCGCGACGACCCCGACGCCGACATCGAATACGACCTCGTGCCGACGAGCGAACTCGAGCACATCGCGGACTTCACGGGGCCGCAACTGAGCTTCGAGTTCGCGGTCCCGTCGGTCGCCGAGGACGCCGTCGCGGGCCACATCACGACCACGGGCGCGCCGTGGGACCAGCCCCGGTACGAGAACCCGGCCGCGGATGTCACGGAGCCGAACCACCGCGCCGCGCTGGCCGAGCGCTACGACGCCATCGGCGCGCCGGCCGCGGTGCGAACCGTCGTCGCGAGTCTCTCGGAAGCCGTCTCGAACGACGACGCGCCGGACGGTGAGGGGGTGACGACCGAGGACACGGCCGTCGAGTCGGTCGCGCTGCTGGAGAGCGACCCCGAGGCCGTTCCGACCTTCTCGGGGCTCGCCGTCGTCCGGGACGTGCCAGCCGGCGAGCACCGGCTCACCGTCAACGGGGCCGGCGTCGCGCCCCACAGCGAGACGGTGTCGGTCCCGGAAGCGGCCGACGGCGGCCCGACGCTGGCGGGCGTCGAGGGCGAGATTCCGCTCGTACCACGCGAGAACGCGCGCAAGCTGGAAGTCGATCCACGCGACGCCGACAGCGACCTCACTGACCTCGCCGTCGAAGACGACTTCGCGGGGCGACTGTACGACGCGCCGCTCTCGGGACCGGACGCGGTGTACGTCCACGCCGGTGGAGCCTACACGGCGGCGGTCCGGGACAGCGACGACGAGATCGGGGCGTACCGGGTGAACCCCGACCCCGCGGCCGACGCGGCGGCACGGATCGACGATCCACGAACGGGGAAGGCGTCGCTCGCTTCGTTCCTCGCCGACATCGCAGAAGAGACGCGCGCGGCGGTCGCCGCACAGGCGGCCGAGACGACCGACAGTGGCGGCTCGACGAACGCGATCACCGGGCTCGAACGGGCGCTCGGAGCGGTCGTGGAGGCGGCACGGCGGGCGACCGAGCGGGCCGAATCGGGCGACCGCGCCAACGCAGACCGACAGCTCCAGGCCGTCGCCGACCGACTCCAGCGGGTCGCGACGCGACTCGACGAGGCGAGCGACGACCTGTCCGACCCGCTCTCGCGCGCCGCCGAGAAGCGCCTCGAACAGGCCAACCGGCGAACCGAGCAAGCGCGGAACGCGGACAAGCTGTAGCGCGCCGCGCCACCCCGCCTCAGAAGTCGAACCAGCGAGCGAGCCCGCCGAGCAGTAGCACCAGTCCGCCGGCGATGAACGTGCCGGGGACCGGGAGGGCGAACAGGACTGCGCCGATCAGGAGTACGGCCGTTGATAATCTCATTGTACCCTCACGTACGGCGGCCCCACGGGAATCCTCGCTGTTTGCACACGCAAGCACCGTCAGGGGTATGCCGCTCCGGTCCGCAGCGCCGGTATGACCGACGAACTCGCCTGGGAGACGCTCGACTCCGAGGTCGCCTACGCCTGCCCCGGGTTCGACATCGTCCACGAGGACGTTCGCCTCCCCGACGGCACGGACACCGACTTCGACTTCATGCGCGAGGGCGACAGCGTCGTCGTCTTGCCCTTCACCGCGGGCGGCGACGTGGTCGTCATCGAGGAGTGGCGGCAGGCGGTCGACCGCGTCAACCGCGGACTGCCGGCCGGGTCGATGGAGCCCGAGGACGACGACCCCGAGGCCGCGGCCCACCGCGAACTCCGGGAGGAAACCGGCTACGCAGCCGAATCGGTCTCGCATCTCTACACCGCCGAACCGGCCAACGGCTACGCCGATTCGACGTTCCACTACTACGTCGCCCGCGGGTGTGAGCCGGCCGACGACCAGGACCTCGACTACAACGAGTCCATCCGCGTCGAGACGACCGACTTCGACGCCCTGCTCACCGCCGTCCGCGACGGCACGCTCCGCGACGGCCGCTCCGCCCTGGGAATCATGCACTACGCGCTGTTCGAGCGGTGAGCGGTGCCGTTTCGTCTGGAGCGGTACGCCAGCGACCGACTCGCTCCGGCGGAACGGTTAGACCCGAACTCGACCCATTCGAATCGATCACGAAAACCTGGTAAAATTGATTCGCTCTGGCATGGTCTGGACGATACCGCCTCCGTTTTTACAGGGCTCGTCCACGTCCCGGTCTAATCGCTGATTGTCGTTCGTGTCGTTGAAAACCACGACAGTGACCGTGTGTTCTCCCGCTCGCGGCTCGTCGAGTTCGATTGTGCCTCCATCAATAGCGACAGGCTTCTCTTGTGTCTGCTCTGCCGAGACGCCCGAAATCGAGTCGTCTACATATACAACGAACAACACGCTCATATTTGCTGGCACTTCTGCGGTAATGCGAATCCGGTCCTGGCCCCAAAATTTGGGTTCCATGAGACCCCAGAAGCCCACCTGAAGACCGTCTGTACACGCCGACCCCGAAGCGAGCAACGCTGCTGATGTGGCTGATTCAGATGGTGTCGTTTGGTTCGAATCCGGTGTCGTGAGCGGAGTCGCCGTCGAATCGCTATCGGTGTCGCTGAACGTGGTGCACCCCGAAAGGACGATAGATACCAGGACCACAGCCAGAAGGGTCTTCCTCATTGGTGTTGTTCAGATTTCCGAACGAGTCTATGAGTATTTTGTGAGGGGGGCCGTGTGAGTGGTGACTGACGAATTCGCTGTCACGCTCTCGACCGGTGACTCGACGGTAGATTGAAAGCCTCTGCCGTGCTACTTGTTCACATGCCATCGGTCACACTCGACGAGCAGACCGCGCGTCGACTGGACAAGCTCAGGGGCGCCGTCCGCCGCCGGACGGGGCGTCCCGTCTCGCGGGCCGACATCGTCGGCCGGCTGATCGACGACGGATACGCGTCACGCGACGAGACCGTCGACCTCTTCAGAGACGCGACGCTGTACGTCGCCGACGACGAGACGGGAGCGGTGCAGCGGCCCCAGCGGAAGCTCGTCGCCGGCTCCGACGACCGGAGCGACGAGTAGCGCGCGGCCGGCGGGCTCGCTCGCGGGCGGGAACACAACCCTTAGGCGCGCCGCCCGCCGACGACGGGTAATGACTCACTTCGAGGTCCGCCGGTACGACGCCGCGGGCCGACTGGGCGAACTGACGGTGCCCCGCGCCGGCGTCACCGTCCAGACCCCGACGATTCTGCCCGTGGTCAACCCCCACGTCCAGACGGTCGCGCCGTCGACGCTCGAATCGGAGTTCGGGGCCGAGATTCTCATCACGAACAGCTACATCCTCCACGGCTCCGAGGACCTCCGAGAACCGGTCGTGGAGCGGGGCCTCCACGACCTGCTCGACTTCTCCGGCGCGATCATGACCGACTCCGGCTCGTTCCAGCTCGCGGAGTACGGTGACATCGACGTGACGACTGAGGAGATACTCGAGTTCCAGCGCGACATCGGCTCGGACATCGGGACGCCGGTCGACATCCCGACGCCGCCCGACGTGGACCGCGAGCGGGCGACCGAGGAACTGGCGACGACCCAGGAGCGCTTGGAGCGTGCGGCCGACGCGGACACCGGCGAGATGCTCGTCACCGCGCCGGTCCAGGGCGCGACCTACCCGGACCTGCGCGAGCGGGCCGCCGCGGACGCCGTCGCGACCGGCCTGGACGTGTTCCCGCTCGGAGCCGTCGTCCCGCTGCTGAACGAGTACCGCTACGCCGACCTCGTTGACGTGGTCGCCGCCTGCAAGCGCGGCCTGGGCGAGGTCGGGCCGGTCCACCTCTTCGGCGCGGGCCACCCCATGATGTTCGCGCTGGCGGCGGCGCTGGGCTGCGACCTGTTCGACTCGGCCGCGTACGCGCTGTACGCCCGCGACGACCGCTATCTGACGGTCCGCGGGACAGAACTGCTCGACGAGCTGTCGCAGTTCCCCTGTCACTGCCCGGTCTGTACCGAGCACACCCCGGCGGACCTGGAGGCGATGGCCGACGACCGGCGCGAGGAACTGCTGGCCCGCCACAACCTCCACGTCACCTACGGCGAGATCCGGACGGTCAGGCAGGCCATCCGCGCGGGGAACCTCCTCGAACTGGTCGACAGCCGCGCCCGCGGCCACCCGACGATGCTCGACGGCTACCGCGCGCTGCTGGACCACGCCGAGCAACTGGAGCGAACGGACCCCGTCTCGAAGGACGCGTTCTTCTACACCTCGGCCGAGGCCGCGCGCCGCCCAGAGGTCCGCCGCCACCACGAGCGACTGGACCGCCTCCCGGTCGAGGGCGACGACGTGTTGCTGACAGAGGGCAGTTCCAGCGACCAGTACGACGAGTCCTGGGGCGTCCTGCCACCGTTCGGTCCGTACCCGCGCGAACTGGCCGACACGTATCCCCTGACCGCCGAGACGCCGGACCGGACCGGCCGGGCGGGCTTCGAGGCCGCGGCGACGGGCGTCGCTCGCCTCGTCGACCTGCACCCCGACGTGTCGTTCACGCTGCTCCACGACGACTGGCCCGAGACGGCGCTCGCTCGCGTCCCCGACCGCGTCCGCGTGCGGGACCTGCGCGCGAACGAGTAGAACCGTGGGTCGCGGGACTTCCCGGCCCGCCCACACTGTCCCCCACTGCCCCGCCGCTCCCACCCCTCAGACCGTCGGCTCCGGCACGTCCTCGTCGGCCGCGTCCCGCCAGGAGCGCGTCGGTTCCCAGCCGAATCGCTCGGTGGCCTTCGCGGTCGCGTAGGCCGACGCGTCCCCTTCGACGGCGCAGTCCGCGGGGACCGACCCGTAGTGCTCGCGCATGAGTTCCGTCAGCGGACGGCCGAGCGCGTTGTCCGGGCCGACGCAGTTGAACGCCTCGTGGCCGCCGAGGTCGGCCGCGAGCGCGGCCTCGACGAGGTCGACCACGTCTCGAACGTCGACGTAGGACCAGTAGTTGCCGGCCCCCGCCGCGATGTCCTCGACGTAGCCGTCGTCGCGGCAGGCGTACTCGCCGGGCGTCTGGATCCACGAGGGCCGTATCGACGCGACGGAGACGCCGTCCCGCCGCGCGATGGTCTTTCCGATCTCCTCGGTGACGACCTTCGAGAGCCCGTAGTCGTCCTCCGGGCGGAGCGCGTGGGCTTCGGTGATCGGTAGTTCGTCGGGGACCGGCGTCTCCTCGGCGAAGAAGAAGCCGTACGCGCCGTCGGAAGAGCCCTGCACCACGTCCGCTCCGACGCGGCCGGCCGCCGTGAGGACGCTGTGGGCCGCGAGCGTGTTGTTCCGGTAGAGGTCGACGCCGGGGTGGTTGCCCGCGACGGGGATCGCCGCCCAGTGGACGACCGCGTCGGGGTCGAGCGCGGTCAGCGCGTCGAAGACGCTCCCGGCGTTCGTGAGGTCGAGCGCGCGGTAGTCGACGGACGGGTGACCCTCGTCCGGGAGGGCGCGGTCGAGCACGGTCACGTCGTGGTCGGCGGCGAGGCGGTCGACGATCCAGCGACCGGAGCTCCCCCGACCGCCGGTGACGACAACGTTCATGTGCCCGCTGGGAGCGCCGGCGTCCAAAGCGTGGCGGTCCGATCGTCTCCGCCGGCGACCCGGTCGTTCGCCCGACGGCCTACAGGTCCAGCCGGAACCGCTCGCCGTGGGAGAACGTCGTCCAGCCGAGGATGCGCTCGTCGCGGTGCGGGCGGCCCGGCTCGTCGATGGCCACCTGCTGGGCCGAGACGTACGTCGGGACGTTCTTCACCGGCTGGCCGCTCACCGTGACCGCCTCCAGGTACGCCTCCTTCTGATAGTAGGAGTACGCGACCTCGTACAGCGAGGACGCGGCCTCCTGTTTGCGGGCGGGGAAGCCGTGGACGTTCTCGAACACCTCGCTGTCGCCCTCGCCTAACGCCTCCCACGCTTCGGGGTCGGAGACGTACGGTGCGTGAGCGTCGAGGATCAGTTCGATGGCGCTCCGGTCGTCGTCATCGAACTTCCGGTACTCGTAGAGCGTCGGTCCGTCGAGCTTGTCGGCGTAGAGGCGACTGAGCTCCGCGCCGGTGACGAGCGCCTTCGCCGCGTACAGCGAGTACGCGAGGCTCGACGCGCGGCTGATCTCGTTCTCCAGCAGGCCGTCTTCCCGGAGCTGGGTGAAGCCGACCTCGCGGTTGCGCTGCATGGCCGTCCGGAAGCGGTCCCAGTCCCGGCAGTACACCGCGCCAGAGGCCTGTGCCATCTCCTGCCAGTTGAAGATGTTCTGCTGGCCCATCGAGGTCTGGACTCCGTGTCCCACGTCGTCGAGGAACGTCCGAACCCACTCTTGCAGGTCCGCTTCGGACCCGACGTCGCCGTCGTCCCAGGCCTCGTGACCGCGGACGAGTTCGGCGCCCCACCACATCTTCGGGAGCGTGATGAACTGCTCGATGCTGTTGGTCATGACCGGAGCCATCCGCGTCTCGGCGTTCAGGAACCAGTGGTCGAGGAGTTCGACGGCCCTCTCGGCGTACTGGTCATCGCCGTGGTACTGGTAGGCCAGACCCAGGTCTCTGATCCGGTCGCCGGTCCTGATGGCGGCGACGTAGTCCTTCCGTTCCTCGGGGTCGTTGGGGCCTTTCGTCTTGAATTCGTGACCGTCACCGTTGTCGGTGACGCTCTCGGGTTCGGCGTCCATCGCGTCACGGACGTCTGACATGAACGCCTCGTATGCGGAGGACCACGGGCTGTCGCCGCGCTCGACTCGGGACCGTATCGCCGCAAGCGTGTCGAGGTCGACGAACATCGCGGGACGGCCTGCCGGCAGATTCTGTGACGCGGTCGACTGCTCTTGTACCGAGGTCGACCGCTCCCCTTCTGGTGTCGTCTGGGAAGCGGAATCCGCGTTCGGGTCGTCGGAGGACAACCCCGTCGAACAGCCGCCCAGCGCGGCGGTCGCGCCGGAGAGCGCGAGCAACATCTCTCTTCGTGTCGGACTCTGCACGCTCGATCCATCGTCCACCGTACAGTTAGTTAAGGAGTAGTTAATTGGCCGACGGCGGCTTCCCGAAGACCGCCGCGGGTCGCTCGTCGGGACGCGACGGTGCGGCGTCAGCGCACGGGTCGGCCCAAAGGCAAGATAGTTGGTCGCGCGCGGCCGACGCCATTGCATGACCGACTACTTCGAAGTCCACGAGCGCGACAGCGCCGCGCGGCTGGGCGAGCTCCGCCTCGCCGAGTCCGTGACGACGCCGGCGCTGATCGACGACGTGGACGCCGACACGCCGGGCGCGTGCCACCGCGTCCTCGACGACGCCGGGAGCTACTGGGCCGCGGAGCGCGACGACCCCGCGGGCGACGAGTCGCGGATCACGGTACTCCCCCACCGCGGCTTCCCGGCTGGCACGCCCGAGGAAGTCGAGGGCGCCTTCGCCGTCGACTACCCGGACGTGGACTTCCCGAGCGCGGCCGTCGTCTCGCCCGACGCCGCCACCGATCACTCGTGTGACGTGTCCGTCCTCGCCGGCGGCCCCGGCTACGTCGGGCACGCCTCGGCGTTCGTCGACGCCGTGACCGCGGTCAAGGAGGCCACGCCCGCCGACACCGCGCTCTACCTGCCCGGGGTCGCCACGCCGCGAAACGTCGCGACGCTCGTCTACGCCGGCGTCGACCTCGTCGACCCGCACCGCGCCGTCGTCCGCGGGACCGAGGGCCGCTACCTCACGACCGACGAGGCGTACTTCCTCGAAGACCTCGACGAACTCCCGTGTGCGTGCCCGGCCTGTCAGACGCCCCGAGAGGCGTTCGACCGGACGGACTGCGTCGAACACAACGTCAACGCCCTCGCGGCGGAACTCCGCCGGGTCCGACGCCGGGTCCGCGACGGCCGCCTCCGCGACTACGTCGAGGGCCAGGCCCGGCAGGACAACTGGCTCACGGCGACGTTCCGGCGGCTGGACCAGCAGTACGGCTACCTCGAAGCGCGAACGCCGCTGATCCGGCGGGCCGACCTCTCGGCGGCGAGCGAGGACTCGCTGCGCCGGGTCGAGATCCAGCGCTTCGCCGAGCGGGTCACCGAGCGCTACGTCCCGCGGTTCGACGACCGACCGCTCGTGCTGGTCCCCTGCTCGGCGCGCAAGCCCTACAGCGACTCCCAGAGCCACAAGCAGTACCACGACGCCATCAAGTGGCGCGCCCACGTCGTCTCGATGACCTCGCCCATCGGCGTCGTCCCGCAGGAACTCGAACTCACGTACCCCGCTCAGCACTACGACTCCGTCGTGACGGGCCGGTGGACGGCCAACGAGATCGAGTTCGTCAGCCGCGTCCTCGAACGCTATCTCGAAGCCGCCGACTACCCCGAGATCATCGCCCACGTTTCCGGCGAGGGCTACCGCGACATCTGCGAGCGCATCGCCGACTCGCTGGGCCGAGAGTTCACCTACACCGTCACCGACCACCCGACGACGGCCGACTCGCTCGGGAACCTCGCGGCCGAACTCGAGGGGCGGGACCGCTACCCGAAGCGCGAGCGCGAGCACAACACGATCCGCGCCGTCGCGGACTACCAGTTCGGTGCGGGAGCGGGCGATGAGCTGTTCGACGACCTCGCGACGGCGGGCCGCTACCCGCAACTGCGCGCCGAAGACGGCGAGGGGACGCAACTGGCCACGCTGGCCCAGCAGTACGGCGTCCTCTCGCTGACCACCGCCGGCGCGCGCCGCTGGGTCGAGAGCGACGTGCCGACCAAGGCGGTCGACATCGAGCCGTTCGTCCCCCACGGCTCCGTCCTCGCGCCGGGCATCACCGACGCCAGCGACGACATCCGGGTCGGCGACGACGTGGTCGTCCGCGGCGACGCGGCCTTCGGCGTCGGCCGCGCCGAGATGAGCGGGCCGGAGATGCAGTCCTCCACGCGCGGCATCGCCGTCCAGATGCGCCACGTCGACGAGCGGTGAGCGGCGGTCCGACCGCCCGACTTATCAGCGGAGCGACCCTCTCACCGGTATGGAACGGTCGGCTCTCCGCCGGTTCCGACGCTATCTGCCGGCGGCCGGATTCGCCCTCGTCCTGCTGGGTACCTCGCTCACGCCGGTCCCCGAGGGCGCGGGCGAGCAGGTCCCCGCGCTGCTCGGCATCGCCCTCGACAAGTGGGTCCACGCGCTGAGCTACGGGGTTCTGACGGCGCTGCTCGCGTGGGCCCGCCGCGCCCGCTCGCTCCCAGTCGTCGCGGCGCTCGCCGCGGTCGCCGTCTGCTACGGGGCCGGCATCGAACTCCTGCAGGGGCTCGTTCCGTCCCGCGGCCTGAGCGGCGCTGACTTCCTCGCCAACGGCGTCGGGGCGGTACTCGCCGGGGCGCTGTGGCTGGCGCTCGCTCACGCCGACACCGCTTCGGACGGGAGCGAAGCCCCCGCCCGGCGGTAACGAAGCGGCTTTACGCGCCCGTCGGTTACCTCGCGCCAATGAGTACGCCCAGTCCCGACGTGTACGAGCAGGGCAAGGGCATGGACGCCCACAACGCCGTGATGCGCGACATCCGGGCGCGAAACGACTCGACGTACGACCCCCGCGAGCCGACCCGCGTCTGGCTCGACGAGGACAACACGCCCGACGGCGTCTACCAGAGCCTGACCATCATCCTCAACACCGGCGGCTGTCGGTGGGCCCGCGCCGGCGGCTGTACGATGTGTGGTTACGTCGCCGAGAGCGTCGAGGGTGGCAGCGTCGCCCACGAGGACCTGATGGCCCAGATCCAGCACTGTCTGGACCACGAGGCCGAGAACGCCGACGAGCCGTCGGGGCTCATCAAGATCTACACCTCCGGGAGCTTCCTCGACGAGCGCGAGGTCCCCGCCGAGACGCGCCGGGCCATCGCGGAGACGTTCGCCGACCGCGACCGGATCGTCGTCGAGTCACTGCCGGATTTCGTCGACCGGGAGACCGTCGGTGACTTCGTCGACGCGGGGCTGGAGACCGACGTGGCGGTCGGCCTCGAGACCGCGACCGACCGCGTGCGCCACGACTGCGTGAACAAGTACTTCGACTTCGCCGACTTCGAGGACGCCTGCGAGGCCGCGCGAGACGCCGGCGCGGGCGTCAAGGCCTACCTGCTGATGAAGCCGCCCTTCCTCTCGGAGTCGGAGGCCGTCGAAGACATGAAACGCTCCGTGCGCCGATGTGCCGCCGTCGACGGCTGTCACACGGTCTCGATGAACCCCTGTAACGTCCAGCGCTACACGATGGTCGAGGAGCTCTACCACGACGGCGGCTACCGCCCGCCGTGGCTCTGGTCGGTCGCCGAGGTGCTCGAATCGACCGCCGAGGAGGACGTCATCGTCGTCTCGGACCCCGTCGGACACGGCAGCGACCGCGGCCCGCACAACTGCGGCGAGTGCGACGACCGGGTCCAGCGGGCGATCAAGGACTTCGACCTGCGACAGGACCCGTCGGTGTTCGAGCAGGTGTCCTGCGAGTGCGAGGCGACGTGGGACGCCGTGCTGACCCGCGAACGGAGTTACTCGCTCCCGCTCGCGCGGTGAGCGGTCGGGTCGAGGAAGCCCACGAAGCGGCGCCACACGCTCCAATCAGCTCGATTTCACTTTCACTGCGGTAAGCGTGCGCTTATACCGCTCGACCACATATTCAGACGTAGGGGCCGTCGGGCACTGTCACACGCTCCGCTGGTCCCTCTCCCCTTGATACGACGCTCGCGAGCGGCGCGACTCCGCGCCGAGAACGGCGTTACTCCGCGAAGCCGCGGAGCACGCCCTGGCCGTCGGTCCGGCCGAGATCCGAGAGCGTCGCGCGTTCGGGGTGGGGCATCATGACGGCGACGTGGTCGTTCTCGCCGGTGACGCCAGCGACGCTGTGTTTCGAGCCGTTCGGATTCGCTTCCGGCGTCACGTTCCCGTCCGCGTCGCAGTACCTGAACAGGATCCGGTCGTCGGCCTCCAGTTCGTCGAGTCGGTCGTCGGTGATCTCGTAGCGCCCCTCGCCGTGGGCGATGGGCAGTTCGACGACCTCGCCCTCGTCGTAGTGGCTGGTCCAGGGCGTGTCGGCGTTCTCGACGCGCAGGTGGACGTGTTCGCACTGGAACCGGGCGCTCTCGTTGGTGGTGAACGCGCCGGGGGTCAGCGACGACTCGCAGCCGATCTGCGCGCCGTTACAGATGCCGAGCACGGGCGTTCCCTCGCTGGCGGCCTCGCGAACCTCGGCCATGATCGGCGAGCGGGCGGCCATCGCGCCGGCCCGGAGGTAGTCGCCGTAAGAGAAGCCGCCGGGGAGGACGATGCCGTCGACGTCCTCGGGCAGGCCGTCCTCGTGCCAGGCGAGTTCGGCGTCCAGTCCCAGCGATTCGAGCGCCTGCACGGAGTCGCGATCGCAGTTCGAACCGCCGAACTGTATCACTGCGATGGTCACAGTGACCACCTCGTGTGGGAACAGAGCATCGTCGTTAGTCTCACTGCGATCGTCATTCCGCGGGGTCGACCTCCACGTCGTAGTCGTGGATGGTGGGGTTTGCGAGCAGGCGCTCGGCCATCTCCTCGGCGCGGTCGGCCGCGTCGTCGGCGCTCTCGGCGTCGAGGTCGAGTTCGAACACGTCCGCCGAGCGGAGGTCGTCGAGTTCGAAACCCAGCCGTTCGAGGGACCGCTGTGTGGTCTCGGCCTCGGGGTCGAGGACGCCCCGCTTGAGCCGGACGGTGACGGTCGCGGTGAAGGCAGTCATTACTGGCAAGCGAGCGGGCGGCGGAGAAAACGCTTGTGTTCTCCCGCGGTCGTCACGCCGCGGGATCGACCGCCGTCCAGTCGGTCGGCTGGTCGGGGAGGCCGTCGACCCTGAGTTCGAGCCCCTCGTCGCCGGACCGGACGTGAATGCGGCCGTCGAAGCACTGGACCAGGCTCTCGACCACCTGCTCGTCGTGGGCCTTCGGGTCGACGACGCACGCGCCGACCCCGCCCGCGGTGTCGATGCGACCGGTGACGGTGTTGAGGAAGCGATACACCGGCCGCACGTCCTCGCTGTAGACGAGCAGGGGCGTCACGGTCAGGATCCCGGTTCTGACGCGCTCGTATCCCGCGGCGTACAGCCGCTCGTAGTGCCCCGAGTACTCGATGCCGATGCCGGTCAGGTCGGCCGGCGTCCCGACCGCCGAGACGCAGTCCGCGGGGGGCTCGCGCCCGTCCTGTGCGCAGTCGACGACCCCGACCCGGTTCCGGTCGAAGGTCCCGCCGTAACGCTCGAAGTCTTCGGCCGTCGTGGCCGCTCCGCTGTCCGCCGCGATGATGACGACGCCACAGTCGCCGTCGTCGCATCGGAGTAGTCGCAGTCCGAGTTCCCGGGCGCCGTCGAGGACCGGTCCCGTCACGATGACGCTCGTCCCCGGATCGACGGGTCCCAGCGGGAGGCCGTCGAACGCGTAGCGGTCGTCCTGCCGCGCCGTCATCGGGGAGCTCCCCCGAGCTGTCGCCGCAACCGGAGCTGCTCTTCGACCTCGTCGGCGAACCGCCTGAGGTCGTCCAGTTCCGCGCGGCTGTATCGCCGCGGTTCGCCGTCGGTACAGCAGACCGCGCCGAGCGCGTTCCCCGCGTCGTCCGTGATTCGCGCGCCGGCGTACGACCGGATGTCCAGTTCCTCCAGCGCGTCGACGGCGGCGAATCGGGGGTCCTCGCGCACGTCTTCGACGACGACGGTCTCGTCAGTGAGGATCGTGTGGGTGCAGATCGAGTCCTCGCGAGCGAGGGTTCGCCAGTTGGCTCCCTCGCAGGCGAGAAAGCGCTCCTCGTGTTCGTCGACGAGGCCGACGAAGGCCACGTCGATGTCGAAGTGGCTGGCCATGAGCGCCGTCAGCCGATCGAACGTCTCGGCGGCCGACAGCGACGCCACGTCGTACTGCCGGACGGCGGCCAGCCGCTCGGCTTCCGCCTCCGGGAGAGGATAGGCCGCCTGCGTCGTCTCGGCGGCGGCCGTCGCGACCACTTCGGTCAATCGGTCACGCGAGCCGTCGTCCGGTTTCGGGACGTACTCGACGACCTGCTCGGGCGCTCCACGCGGCAGGTCGGAGGGGTCTCGGTCGGTGAACAGGACGCAGACGCAGTCGGGGTTCGCCGCTCGGACGGCGTCGACCGCGTCGAAGCCGTCGCCGTCGTCGAACTCGAACGCCGTCACGACGCAGTCGACGGCGTCGTCGAGCGTCGATTCAAGGGCTCGGATCGACGCCGCTTCCATGACAGCCAGCCCGGCGCTCGCGAGCGCGTCGACCGTCGCCGCTCTCGACGCGTCGTCCGGGTCGGCACAGAGGACCGTCGGCGAATCTCTCGTCACGACCGGAGGTCGGTCGCTGGGCACAAAGGTGTGGTGACCGAAAACGAAGGCTTTTGGCTCGGGCCTGCCGAATCAGCAGCAAATGAACGACGAGTTCGTCCGGAGGTGGGTACCGTGCGCCATTCGCTGACCGAGATCACCGTCGTCGGGGAGGACGACACGGGACTCATCGCCGAAGTGACCTCGCTGCTGTTCGAACGCGGCATCAACATCGAGGACCTCGACCAGGCCGTCCGCGAGGGCGTATTCCGCATGACGATGCGCGTCGACACGTCCGAGATGGTGACGACCGAGGAGAAACTCCGCGAGGACCTCACCGACCTCGGGGACGAACTCGGCGTCGACGTCCAGGTCCGGTTCCCTTCGGACCGCGAGACACAGTCCATCGCCGTCCTCGTCACCAAGGAGTCCCACTGCCTCGAGGCCCTGTTCGAGGCGTGGGCCAACGGCGACCTCGGCGCTGACATCGAGGTGGTCATCGGCAACCACAGCGACCTCGAACCGCTGGCCGCGAAGTACGACGTGCCCTTCCACGACATCGGCGACGAGAAGGGCACGCCCGACGAGGAACAGTTGCTCGACCTGCTGGCGCAGTACGACGCCGACCTCATCGCGCTGGCCCGCTACATGCGTATCCTCTCGCCGGACGTGGTCTTTCGCTACGAGAGCCGGATCATCAACGTCCACCCGAGCCTGCTCCCCGCCTTCCCCGGCGCGTCGGCGTACATGCAGGCCATCGAGGAGGGCGTCCGCATCGCCGGCGTCACCGCTCACTACGTGACGACCGACCTTGACCAGGGCCCCATCATCACACAGCGGGCGTTCAACGTCCCCGACGACGCCACCGAGGAGGAGCTCCAGCAGATCGGCCAGCCCCTCGAAGCGGAGGCGCTCATCGAGGCCATCAAACTGCACCTCAACGACGAGGTGACCGTCCACCGCGGCCGGACGAAGCTCCGGAACCCGGAGGAGACGGACGCGCAACTCGGCGCGCCCGACGAACTCGACCGGAACAACCCCGACCGGCCGATCGACGGCCTCGGCGAGTTCGTTGCAGGCGAGGACGAGGAAGTCGAGGCAGACGACTAAGCCAGCGAGGACCGCGCGGTAGCGCGTGTCCGACACCTTCGTCGGCTGTCTCGCAGAAGCGGACGACTAAGCCAGCGAGGACCGCGCGGTAGCGCGTGTCCGACACCTTCGTCGGCTGTCTCGCAGAAGCGGACGACTAAGCCAGCGAGGACCGCGCGGTAGTGCGTGTCCGACCCCTTCGTCGGCCGGTTCGCAGAGGAAGACGACTAGATTACAGAAATCAGTGTATCCCGATCAGAGGTCGCGAGCGGCGTCGACGGCCGCGTCGAGCGACGGCGCATCGAACACGCTCCCCCCGACGTAGGCGTTCGTCCCGGCGCAGTAGAGGTCGCGGGCGACGCCGATGACGCGCTCGTCGAGCGGGTCGGGCGACTCGTCGCAGAGCGATTTCCAGTCCGCGACGCCGCGCTCGCCGGCCGCTCGTTTGGCCTCGCCGACGGCCTCGACCCACGCGGGCTGGGTGCGCTTGTGGTACTGGCGGATGACCTCCTTGCTGACCTGCTGGCCGGCGTAGGAGAAGCGGTTCTCGTCGAACGTGCCGACCACGTCGGCGACGCGGATCTCGCCCTCGTGGTACAGGCATTCGATCTTCCCGTCCTCGTGGACGAGGTCGGCCTCGGCGGCCTGCTCGGTGACGACGTGGTTCACGGCCAGCGCCAGCTCTTCGAGGCGGTCGATACTCGCCGCGCCGGCGATGCGGTCGGCCGCCTCGCGGTCGAGGTAGCGGTCCTGTTCCTCGTACTTCGTCGAGAACTCCACGATCGGCTCGTCGAGGTCGACCACTTCGTCGGGCCAGTCTTCGTAGTCGAGTCCGTGGTCGGCCGGGTCGGTCCGCGAGCGCAGCGAGGAGCCGACGGGGACGCGGTTCCGGAAGACGATCTCCAGAGGGATCAGGTAGTTCTCGCCGGCGTCGGCGTGGTAGGCGTCGTAGTCGTAGCCGCCGTCGGCGAAGGGGAGGTCGGGGACCTGCGTGAGCGAGATGACCATCTCCTCGGGGGGCGTGCCGGCCGACAGCGCCTCGCCGAGGTCCAGCACCTCGTCGCCGTCCGGCAGTCGGACCCCCTCGTAGTGGGTCGGGAGGTGGTTCTCTTCGAGCAACTGGAAGTTGTACGCGCCCATCGTACACAGCGACGCGCCCTTGTCCGGGATCTCGTCTGGCATCTTCCCCCAGTCGAACACCGAGTAGTCGTCCGTGAACACGAACGCGCCGCGGCCGAGAGCTTCGGCCGTCGCCGGTTCGTCGACGCGGAACTCCTTGACGCTCGTCATTGTGCCCGCCTTTCGGGCCGGGGACAAAGACGTTTCTCACTCGCGCCGTCCGGGAAGGGTTTTCCCGCTCGCCGCCGACAATCGGACGATGGCGGCGAACCTACTGGTCGAGGCGGCGGTCATCGCGGTCGCGACGGGGGCGATCTGGAAGGGCAGCGACTGGCTCGAAACGTCGAGCGAGCGACTGGCGGCCTACTACGGCCTGCCGGAGGTCGTCCAGGGGGCGATCATCGTCGCGGTTGGGTCGAGCTTTCCGGAGGTCGCCACCGTCGTCGTCGCCGCACTCGGCGGGTCGATGCCGCTCGGGGTCGGTGCGATCGTCGGCTCCGCGATCTTCAACGTCCTCGTCATCCCGGCCGCGGCGGGCCTCGCGACGGACGATCCGCTCGAGTCGAACCGGACGCTGGTGTACAAGGAGGCGCAGTTCTACATGCTCTCCGTCTCCGTCCTGCTCATCACGTTCGCGCTGGCGGTCATCTACTACCCCGGCCGGCCGGCGCTATCGGGCGTCGTCACACGGCCGCTGGCGCTCGTCCCACTGCTTCTGTACGGTCTCTACATCTTCATCCAGTACCAGGACACGGCCGACCACGAGGCGGGAACCGAGGCCGGAAGCGGGATCGCCGTCGGCCGGCAGTGGCTCTTTCTCGCGCTGGGCCTCGGCGTCATCCTCGTCGCGGTTGAACGCCTCGTCCACTCGGTCGGCGTCGTCGGCCGCGCCGCGGGCATCCAGGAGTTCCTGCTTGGCGTGACGGTCCTCGCGGCGGCGACGAGCCTGCCCGACACGCTCGTCAGCGTCAGGGCCGCCCGACAGGACCGCGGCGTCACGTCGCTGGCGAACGTCCTCGGCTCGAACACCTTCGACCTGCTCGTCGCCATTCCGCTCGGCGTCCTCATCGCCGGCGCGTGGACGGTCGACTTCGCGATGGCCGTCCCGATGTTCGGCGTCCTGACGGCGGCGACGATCCTGCTGTTCACTGCCCTCCGAACGGACCTCGTGCTGAGCGAGTTCGAATCGTACGCGCTGCTCGGCGCGTACGCGCTGTTCGTGGGGTGGATCCTCGCGGAGACCGCCGGTGGCACTGTCGGGCTCCTGCCGACTGGGTGACCGCGACGGCGGGTCGAGGCTGTGCCGACCGGTGCCGGAGCCAGACCTGCCAGACACAGATTCGGCCACATCTTGTCTGTGACCCACACGTTTTTGACGGTGCTTTCCCTCCAGTTCAGCAATGCCGGATGTCTCAGAGCCCGTCGATTCGCCGGACGGTTCCGTCGAGTTCGACCACCGTCCGACGACCGATCAGTCGTTCGAGAACGCGCTGGCGAAGGCGCGCGACGGGACGCGACTGACGGTCGACGACGCTGTCGAACTCCTCACGACGGGGACCGACCGGGACGGCATCGACCACTACCGAAAGGAGCGCGTCCTGGAGGCGGCCGACCGCCGGCGGGCGGAGGTCGTCGGCGACGAGGTCACGTTCGTCGCGAACCTCAACAACAACGTCACCACGGCCTGTAACACCGGATGCCTGTTCTGTAACTTCAAGGACCGCTCCGAGCAGTTCCGTAGCGAGTACCAGGCGGACCACGGCGGGTTCACCAAGACGCCCGCCGAGTCCCGCGAAATCGTCCGCGACGCGGTCGACCGCGGCATCTACGAGGTCTGCTCCGTGAGCGGGCTCCACCCCGGGTTCGCGCTCGACGAGGAACACCGGGAGATCCTCGAAGCGAGCGACCGCGGCGACCTGAACTACCGCTCGCCCGCCGAGTACGACACCGACCCGGCCACCTACTGCGAGCAGATCTCGGCGATGAACGTCGGCGGCGTCCACGTTCACTCGATGACGCCGGAGGAGGCCTACCACGCCCGACGGGGGACCGACTGGACCTACGAGGAGGTGTTCCGCCGGCTGAAAGACGCCGGCCTCGACAGCGTGCCGGGGACGGCCGCCGAGATCCTCGTCGACGAGGTCCGCGACGTGATCTGTCCGGGCAAGATCGACACCGGCGAGTGGATCGAGGCGATGGAGGCCGCCGCCGCGGTCGGACTCGACACGACCTCGACGATGATGTACGGCCACGTCGAGAACGAGCGCCACCGCGCGCTCCACTTACAGCGCATCCGTGATCTGCAGGACCGGACCGGCGCAATCACCGAGTTCGTCCCGCTGTCGTTCGTCCACGAGGAGACGCCGCTGTACGAGCGCGGCATGGTCGAGGGCGGAGCGAGCCGAGACGAGGACGAACTGCTCGTCGCCGTCGCCAGACTGTTCCTCGACAACGTCGAGCACATCCAGTCCTCGTGGGTCAAGTACGGCGACGCGCAGGGCCTGAAGCTGCTCAACTGCGGCGCGGACGACTTCATGGGAACGATCCTCTCCGAGGAGATCACCAAGCGCGCCGGCGGCGACTACGGCGAGTTCCGCTCGTTCCAGGAGTACGCCGACATGATCACCGCCATCGGTCGGACGCCGGTCGAGCGCTCGACCGACTACGAACAGCGCCGCGCCGTCGACCCGGACGCGGACGTGCTCGGCCCGACGCTCGGCCCCCGAGCAGACGGCACGCCGCTACTGGAGTGAGCGTCGCCGTCGCTCTTCGTTCGTGTTTGGCCGTGAAAACGGTCGCGGCTGGGCAGGGCCGCGACCGGACCGAACTCGCTTCGTACCCGGGATAGCTGTCAGAGGCACGCCCAGGCATGATAACTATTGGTTCTCCGACCGTTGTGTAACTACCGCCTAGATGACTAGGCGCTATCCCAGTATCGACGACACGTCCGACCCGCGTCGTCCAGATTTCTCCGACCCGGGAGCGTCACAGAGCGATGCGCCGTCGCCCGAGTGCCGGAATCAACGGAATCGGGGCCGCATCTGCACTGTCGTCTTCGGCTGGAGCGTGACGGCCGCCGAGAGCTCCAGATCGTCGTACTCGCGCTCGAAGGTCACCCGATCCGCCATCGTCGCCACCACGAGCTGGGCCTCCGTCATCGCGAACTGCTGGCCGATACACCGCCTGGGGCCGCCGCCGAACGGGAAGTACGCGAACGCCGGCCGGTCGGCGTCGCCCAGCCACCGCTCGGGCCTGAACTGCTCGGGTTCGTCCCAGAATCGCTCATCGCGGTGGAGCACCCACGTGGGGAGGACGACGAGCGACCCTTCGGGCAGCGTGTAGCCGCCGATCTCTACGTCTTCGACCGGCTGACGGCGGATCTCGTGCGCCGCCGGGTAGAGCCGCATCGCCTCTCGGACGACGGCCTCGGTGTACTCGAAGGCGAACACGTCCTCGACCGTCGGTCGGCCGGCGAGCACGTCGTCCAGTTCCTCGTGGAGGCGAGCCTCGGCGTCAGGCGTGCGCGAGAGCAGGTCCCAGACGTACGTCAGGGTCAGCGCCGTCGTCTCGTGGCCGGCGAAGAGGAACGTCAGCATCTCGTCGCGGATCTGCTGGTCGGACATCGGCGCGTCGCTGTTCAGCAGCATCGCGAGCAGGTCGTTGCGGTCCGAGTCCGACCACCGGCGCTCGCGGAGGATGTCGTCGATCTCGCGCTCGATGTGGGCCTGGGCCCGCTGTGCCCGGCGGCGCATCGGCACGGGGACCCAGTCCGGCACGAGGAACGTGACGGGCTGGTTCGCGGGCTGGAGCGGCTCTTGGACCGCCTCGACTGCGTCGTAGAGCCCGCGGGCTTCGAGGTCGATGTCCTCACCGAACATGCACTCGACGAGGATCTCGAGCGTGGTCCGCAGCATCTGCTCTTGCACGTCGACTGAAACGCCTCTCGACAGCCGGTCGACGGCGGCCTCGGCGCGGTCGACCATGATGTCGCCGTAGCGCTTGATCTGTTCCATGAAGAACGCGGGCTGAATCGCCTCGCGCTGGCGCTCCCACAGCTCGCCCTCGCTGTTGAGCAGCCCCTGCCCGACGAATTCCTCCAGCTGTTCCGTGCTCTCGTCGTGTTTCTCGAACCGGCCGTGCTCGTCTGTCAGGACCGCTTCGATATCACCGGGCTCGGTCAGCATGTAGGCGTCCCAGCCCATGATCTCGAAGCCGACGACCCGGCCGTAATCGGCCGCGCGTTCCCGGAACGCACAGGGATCGCGGGCCCACTGGTGGGTGTTTCCGATGAGCGGGAGGCCGTCCGGACCCGGCGGCGTAGTGCCAGTTGCCATACTCGACGAGACGGCGGCATCCGTCCTGAGACTGGTGCGCCGCTGGTGGGGCTCATTTATATGCGAAGCGTCGACGCACCGGCTCAGGCGCTGACCGGGTTCTCGCCGCGTTCGAGTATCGCTCGGAAGCGCTCGCCGGCCGCGCTATCGGCGTCGATTGCGACCTCGATCGACTCGGACAGCCATCCGTCGTCCACGAACCGCTCGTAGACGGGGAGTCGCTCGCGCAGCGGCACGTCGGCGGCGTCCGCGACGGCCGTCAGTTCCTGGAGCGCGGGCCACTCGTACTCGGGGTTGATGTGGTCGACGGTCACCGGCGAGACGCCGCCGAGGTCGTCGATGCCGCAGTCGGTCAGATCGCGAGCGGGCGCGAGGTTCGGCGGCACCTGCACCGACACCGCCTCGGGGAGTGTCGCGCGGGCCATCGCGGTCACGCGCCGCATCGTCGCCAGATCGGGCGAGCCGCCCGTCCAGCGCTCGTTCTCGACGACCGGCTGGACGATGACCTCCTGGATGTGGCCGTAACGCTCGTGCATCTCGCGGATGGCGAGCAGGCTCTCGGCGCGGTGTTCCCAGTCCTCGCCGATTCCGACGAGAATCCCGGTCGTGAACGGGACGCCGAGTTCGCCCGCGACGCGGAGCGTGTTGAGCCGCTGGCCGGGCGTCTTCGAGCGCGGGCCGCCGTGTGCCCGCACCTCGGTGGTCGTCTCCAGCATGACGCCCATCGAGGCGTTCAGGTCGGCGACGTGGGCCATCTGCTCGCGGGTCTGGTCGCCCGGATTTGCGTGGGGGAGCAGCCCTTCGTCGAGCGCGATCTCACACGCCTCCCGGAGATACTCGTGGATCGAGTCGTGGCCCCACTCGGCGAGCTGGTCGTGGATCTCGGTGTAGCGGTCGTCCGGGTCGTCGCCGAAGGTGAACAGCGCCTCGGTACAGCCGGCGTCGGCCCCCCGGCGACACGTCTCGCGGATCTCCTCGCGGCTCAGCAGTTCGGCCTGGCCCGGCGGGTCGTAGTAGGTGCAGTAGGTGCAGGTGTACCGGCAGGCGGTCGTCAGCGGCAGGAAGACGTTCCGGCAGTAGGACAGCTCCGGCGCGGCCGACACGTCCTCGGGCATCACAGACAGCGCCCGCTCCACGTCGGCGTCCGGGATTTCGAGGTCGATGTCGTAGTCCTCCGCGCCGGGAATCACGTCACCGGATCTGCGTCCCACGGACAAAAAACTTCACACGGACTGCTGTCCTCGGTGCCGCGTCGACCGCCCGACGACGCGCGGTCATCGCGGGACACAGGGACAGCAGTCGGTATCATTTGCGCACGGCGGCGACACGGCCGTCTGTGAGCGCCACCTCGAAGCCGGCGTCGGCGAGCCAGTCGGCGGCCGCGCCGTCGCCGTGGAGCAGGACCTCGGCGAGGTCGCTCGGCTCGTCGATGTCGGTCGCGAGGCGGCGGGAATCGACTTCAGAGAGATCGACGCCCGCGTCGCGGGCGATGCGGCGGTGGTCGCGGATCGACGCGCCGTGGTAGTCCACCCGGAAGTCGGGGTGGCGACAGACGAACGCGTTCGTGCCGCCCCCCAGTCCCGGCGCGAGGACCACGTCGCCGTCGGTCGACACCAGCCGGTCGACGCTCTCGGGCGTCGCGAGCGGCAGGTCGGCCATGACGATCGCGAGCGCCCCGCCGGCCTCGTCGACGGTCGACGCGAGCAGGTCGTTGACGAGCGCGTCCAGTCCCCGCTCGTCGACGGTGACCGGCGCGTCGCAGTCGACGGGGGCCGTCGAGACCACCGCCGGTTCGAGGCCCGCGCCGGTCAGCGCGTCCAGCACGTCGGCGAGCATGGCGTCGGTGAAGTCGCGGCGCTCGTCGGGCGTGAGAACAGATGCGAGACGGGTTTTCGGGTCGGACCCCGAGACGGGGACGACGACGCGCATTACAGCTTGCTGTAGTCGTCGCCGCTCAGCTGGGTGTAGGCGTAGTAGCCGCCGCCTGCCAGCAGCAGCAGGACGATGAGCCCAGCGCCGACCATGAGCAGCGTCCGCTGGGTCTGGGCGCTCTGCTGGGCCTGTTCTGCCTTGGTCTGGGCCTGGCCGGCGAGGTCCTGTGCGTTCTGGAAGTTCCCGTTCTCGTAGGAGGAGATTGCGCTCTGGACCAGCGCCTGGGCGTCTTCGTTCCCGCCGGCCTCGTCGATCGCGAGCTGCGCGTCGTCGATGGCCTGTCGCGCCGCGGCGCTCTCCTCGGTGTAGTGGTGGGCGGTGTCGTTGCGGAACTCGGCTTCGTTGTTCCCGGTGACGCGGTTCAGCGAGGCGACCTGGTACTCCTGGGCCGGCTCGTACGTGTAGTTCCCGACGGCGGGCGTCGTCCCGGTCAGCTCGATGCGGACCTGGTCGCCGTTGTTGCCGATGTTCAGGCCCTGCTCGATGGACTGCGAGCCGTAGGTCTCCTGGCTGACCTGATTGCCCGCACGCAGGACGGTGACCGTCCAGCTGACGTTCTGGAGCTCGGTCTCGCCCGTCAGCGTCCACTCGTCGGGCGCGTCGGTGAACGGGTCGTCGATAGTGTACGTGACGGTGATCTCCTCGTCGACGGCCGATTCGGTCGGCACACCCTCGGCAGAGACAGAAAACGCGCTGGCTGTGCCCGCGAAGGCGAGCAGCAACACGACACAGAGCAGCGTCGCGGTTCCCTTAGAACAGCGGATCAAGTTCATCTTCGTCGTCTTCGACCAAGTCCTCCAAGTTATCTTCGCTTTGGCTCCGGATGTCGTCGATGTTGTCCTGGGCCTCGATCGCGACCTGCTGCAGTTCCTTGATTCGCGGGACGTTGTGGACGCCCGCGAGCAGGATCGACGCGGCGACTTTCGGGGCGTTCGTCGGGTAGTCCCCGCCGCGGACCTCCATCGAGCCGGTCTGCTCCTCGAGCCACTTGCGCCCGCGCTCGATTCCCTTCCGGTTGAGGTGCTCCGGCGGCCCGGCCATCACGAGCAGGGCGCGCTCCGCGCCCTCGATCTCGCAGGGGAGCGTCAGTCGGCCGAGCGCGGCCTTCCTGACGAGCGACGTGATCCGGTTGGTCGTGTTCGCGGTGTCCATGCCGTCGTCGGTGCCGCCGTCGCCGCCCTTGAACCGGGAGAGGAGCCCGCCGCCCGAGGACACTTCGACGTCCTCGGAGGCGTAGCCGACGGTGGAGACACCGCCGCCGTCGAGCGTGTTGATGATCTCGGACGAGTCGACGACGCTCTCTGCGACGTTGTCTCCGGCCTCGACCTCGCCGGCTCCGAACAGTACGCCGAACCGGCGGACGATCTCCTCGTTGATGTGGTCGTAGCCGCCCTCGACGGACTCGCCCGTCTGTCGCCAGGCGTCGTTGTCGAACACCATCAGATTGTCCACCTCGCGCACGAAGGTCTGGAAAGAGCGGGCGGCGTTCAGCGTGTAGATACCGCCTTCGTCGCTGCCGGGGAGGACGCCGAGCCCGTACACCGGCTCCGTGTAGATGCGCTTGAGGTGCTTCGCGACGACCGGCGAGCCGCCGGACCCGGTCCCGCCGCCGAGGCCGGCGACGATGAGGAAGGCGTCGACTTCGTGGACGGGGATGTTGTCGATCGCGCCCTGCACTTCGTCGATGTCCTCTTCGGCGATCTCCGCGCCGAGTTCGTTGTCAGCGCCCACGCCGTGGCCCTTGACGCGGGCCTGGCCGATGAGCACTCGATTCTCTTCCGGAATGTGTTCTAGCCCAAGCAGGTCTGCTTTTGCTGTGTTGACCGCGACAGCAGAGCGGACGATTCCCGAGCCGGTCTCCCTGTCGTACTCGAGGAATTTGTCCACAATTTTGCCACCGGCCTGCCCGAAGCCGATCATCGCCAGTTTCATTATATGGTTCTCCGCTTAAAGGGCTAAAGAGCGATGGCGAGTATAAGTGTTTTGCCCAACTCTCAACTGTGAAAGCTAGGCTTGAAAACTAATAGTCGGTGACACCAGTTCGCTATAGGGGGAGACTACTCCAACCGCTCAACGTCGGACATCTTCGCTGAGAGTCGTTAGGGACATTCTATAGACGCCGTAGGTGTAGATTTCGTCGGTCGTCGAGCTGTTATCGAACGTGAGCGACCGCTACTGCTCGAGGCCGAGATACGTCCCGAAGGTCTTCATCGACGACGGGTCGCGGCCGAACACAGCGGCGTCGTTGTCCTCGGGGACGTTGTCGAAGTCGAGTCCCTCGTACTGATCGCTTCCCATCGGGAACCCGAACAGGCCGAGCACGGGCAGCCCGATTTTCGCGAGCGGCATCGGGAGCGGGACGATGCTGATGGACTTCCCCTCGCTCTCGAAGACGAGTTCGGTCGACTCCCGCAGGCTCAGTACCTCTGGACCCCCGATCTCGTACGTCTGGCCGACGTGTTCGTCCCCTTCGAGCGCGTCGGCGAGCATCGGAGCGAAGTCCTCGATCCAGATGAGCTGGAAGTGCGCCTTCCGGCCGCCGCCGGGCAGGGGATACAGGGGCACGCCAGGCGCGAAGATTTGCTTGAGGCGTTTGACGAAGTAGGTGAACTCGTCGCCGTCGCCGAAGATGATGGACGGCCGGAAGATGATCCAGTCGAGGTCCGCGTCCCTGACGACCGCCTCTGCCTCCCCCTTCGCGCGGAGGTAGTGCGTCGCGGCGTCGGGATCGGCCGCGAGCGCGCTCATCTGGAGGTAGCGGTCCACACCGTGTTCCTCGGCCGCTCGAACGGCGTTCTCGGTCCCGCCCAGGTGAACCCTCCTGTGCATCTCGTTGCCACCGTCGGGCTCGAACAGCGGAGTCAGGGCGGGGAGAAAGACCACGGCGTCCTTCCCCTCGAACGCGCCTTCGATGCTCTCGTAGTCCGTCACGTCGCCCGCGACCCGCTCGACGCTCGCCGGGAGGTCGGCGTCGTCCGGTGACCGGGACAGGGCGGTGACTGCGTGCCCGCGGTCGTCGAGTTCGCGACAGAGGTGCTCTCCGACGAATCCGGTCCCGCCGACGACAAGTACGTCCATGCCTCTACGTAGGTCCGGTACAATCCTAAAGCTTGGGCGCAATCAGTGGGGCAATTCGCCTGCTGCCGGCGCGATCTCGGCCGGTCACGGCCCTGACATGTCGGGCCGATGCGCGCCGCAGGCGGCCTGTCGGGGGGCTTACGTACCCCCCAGACAGATGGAGGCGTATGCTGGTCACGCTCGAAGGGCTGGACGGCAGCGGGAAGACCACCGTGTGGGAGCGTCTCCGGGCCGACGACGCCGTGCCGCCAGACGCCGTGTTCACACGCGAACCGACCGATTCGTGGTACGGGGACGCCGTCCAGCGGTCTATCGACGACGACGACGCGGACTCGCTGGCCGAGCTGTTCCTCTACACTGCGGACCACGCGGCGCACCTCTCTGATACCGTTCGACCGGCGCTCTCGGAGGATCGCCTCGTCGTCTCCGACCGCTACAGCGACTCCCGATTCGCCTACCAGGGCGCGACGCTCGCGTCGAGCGACCGGTTCGACGATCCCCTTCAGTTCGTCCGGGAGGTCCACGCGCCCTGGACGCGGCCGCCGGACCGGACCGTCTACCTCGATGTCGACCCCGAGACGGCCGCGCGACGGAGCGGCGCGACAAACAAGTTCGAGACCGCAGAGTACCTCGCCGACGTTCGGGACAACTACGAGCGACTTATTCGGGACGACCCCGAGCGGTTCGTCCGCGTCGACGCGACCGCCGATCCGGACACAGTCTACGAACGCGTCCGGGCGGTACTGGAGTAGAGGCGTTCGTCCGGCGGCCCTACTCCATCGTCGCCGGCAGATCGACCTCGTCCGGCGAGGGCATCCAGAAGTAATCGAAGGTGATGCCGGTCGCGAGGGGAATGAGGAGAGTCACGAGCACGACGGCCGCCGGACTCCCGAGGTTCGCCCCCAGGCTGAACACGCCGCTCAGCAGCAGGACGATGACGAACATGACGACCGGACAGAGCAACAGCGCGTAGACCAGGCTCCCCCACCGCGTGTTGAGCCGAACCCGGAAGAAGCGCGTCATGAGGGCCGTCACGGCACTGTTGACCAGCACGATGACGAGCAAGCCGGCGATACCGACGACGCTGACCATACCTGCGATTGGTGGGCGAGCGCCTTTGCCGTGTCGGAACGCGCACGCCGTCGTCGACTGCGCGTCACTCCAGGCAGATGTAGGTCCGCGTGTCAGCCACGCCCTCCAGGTCCCGGACGTGGTTCGAGACCGACTGCATGATGTCGTAGACCTCCGTCCCGGTCGCCTCGGCGATGATGTCGTACTGGCCGGCGACGATGTGTGCCTCTGTGACCCCCTCGGACTCCCGAACCGCGGAGAGGAGTTCGTCGGATTTCCCGGCGGCGGTCTTGACCATGATGAACGCTGTGACCATATTGTGATATGTCGTCACATAACACGAAAAGGTTTCTGCCCGCGGACTCGTACCCGGCCAGCGCGCCTGCGCGGTCAGGGCGTCGGGCGGTTCCGCCGGGGTGGGTACTTTTATTCACCCCCGTCCCATAGGGCCGTGTATGCGATTCGTTATCGTGGGTGCAGGTCGTGTCGGATTGCGGACGGCTCGCGTCCTGCAAGAGAGCGGTCACGAGGTCGTCCTCATCGAGCGCGACGACGGCGCGGTCGAGCGGGCTCGCACCGCCGGGTTCGAGGTAATCGGTGGCGACGGGGCCATCGAGGAGACGCTCGACCAGGCGGACCTGGCGGCCGCCGACGCGCTCGGCGCGCTCACGGGCGACCTGAACGACAACTTCGTGGCCTGCATGATCGCCAAGGAACACGGCTGCCGGACCGTCATGCGTATCGACGAGGACTACCGCGAGGAGATCTACCGGCGCTACGCCTCCGACGTCGACGAGATCATCTACCCCGAACGGCTCGGCGCGATCGCCGCCAAGAACGCCCTGCTGGGGGGCAACATCCGCGCGGTCGCCGACATCGCGCAGAACCTCCAGCTCGTGGAGTTCACAATCCAGGAGACCTCGCCGATGCAAGGGTACTCGCTGTCGGAACTGGAACTCCCCGCGGACTCGCGACTGCTCGCCCACGGCAAGGGCGAGGCCCCGCTCTCGGTTCCCGACGCCGACGAAACGCTCGAGACCGGCGACAGAGTCGTGATTCTCGCCGACTTCGGAACGCTCGCTGACGTCCGCAGCATCGTGGTCGGCGAGTCCGGCCGCGCGACTGCGCTCGGAGGTGCCTGATTATGGTTACTGCATACGTGATGGTCAAAGCTCACACCGGAGACGCGGATCGCCTGAAAGACGAGATCGAAGCCGTCGCCGGCGTCGTCGAAGCCCACATCGTCGCCGGCGACGTCGACCTCATCGCGAAGGTCGAGGTCGAGACGCCCGCCGAGGTCAAGGACGTGGCGGCGACGCACATCCAGGACATCGAGGGCGTCGAGAACACCCAGACGTACATCGCGATGGACTGACCGCCCGTTCGGACCGCCTTCTCACGAGTCGACTACAGGGGCGTCCCGCCGCGACTCCCCTCGCTCGCGCCGCTGCTCGCCGAATCCAGTAGCTCTGCGACCACGCCGACGTAGTCGTAGCCGGGCACGATCCCCTCGACGTACGTCCCCTCGACGTACTCGACGAACGTCTTCGCGACGTCCGCGGCCTGTCGCTCGCCGCCGAGGCTGAACCGGAACGTGACGACGACCTCGTCGCCGTCTTCGGTCACGCCGTACTCGTCTAGCTCGACCGCCGTTCGGGTCGCCTTCGGGGCGTCTTCGAGGCGCCGCTCCAGCGTCTCGAACCAGCCGTCGGCGACGGCGTCGCCCACCTCGTCCTCGGTCGCGGCCTGGAGCGTCGGCGCGCGGACCGTCACCTCGTAGTCGGTCCGCCAGTCCTCGCCCTCGGTCGCGGTCACGCGCCCGTCGAAACTCGTCGTCTCCACGACGTAGCCGTCGCCGTCCGCCGCGAGCGCGTCGTGTCGGTCGAAGGCCGTCGCAACGTCGTCTGGCACGTCGGTCATCACCTCCCAGTAGGCCGTTGGGCTGGAAAAGCGCATCGCGTTGGCATCGCGACACGACAAATCAGGCAGTATTGGGCTCGTACCACAGCCGACACTCGGTAGCCTCCTGATACCACAGCAGATGTGCGACCCACAGACCGTTTGCCACAGCGTGTGTCGCGCGGTCGAGCCAGCCACCAGTCGCTCTCGATGCTGGTCACGTCGCCGCTCCAGAGCGGCCGTTCAGGTCGCTCGCAGCAGGATGCGAGGGCTGGGATTCGAACCGGAGCCAGACGGTCGCTCACGGTCGTTCGCGCTGCGACTGGCAGGGCTCGAATCCAGTGGCGCAATCGCTGCTCGCGGAGTTGCTCGCAGCAGGATGCGAGGGCTGGGATTCGAACCGAAATCAGACGTGCTCGCTTCGCTGCGCGCGACTGATAGGCTTCGAATCGCCAGCGAGACGGGTCGGTGCGACGCGGATTTCGCCTCGCACACGCATGCGAGGGCTGGGATTCGAACCCAGGGACCCCTACGGGAGCGGGTCTTAAGCCCACCGCCTTTGGCCAGGCTCGGCTACCCTCGCGCAGGTCGAACTCTGCGGTGGCCCGGGAATGGTCCTTTCGATTTTCCGGTGATAACTCCCGTACATGTGTCCGGACACACATATTATCCAAATCTCCGATTAAGCGGCAGTATACGCCCCACGAATCGGTAATGGGTGAAATATAACGAGGAAACAACCTAGGCATTTATTACAACTACACTTCACGATGGCGCTGTGCTATATTGACAATGACCATGCCTGAACGTCCCTCACGAAATGACGTATCACGACGAACCCTGTTGCGCGCCGTCGCGGGCGGTACCGCCGCGTCGCTGCTGGCGGGCTGTCAGGGATCGACGAACAGCGGCGAGGGCGGAACCAGCGACGGCGAAAGCGGCGGGACGCGCCTCCGACTCGCCCAGGCGAAGTCGCCGGTCGAGTTCGACCCCATCGTCCTGAACGATGTCCCCTCCGACGAGGTGGCGATGATGCTGTTCGACCCGCTGTACGCGTACAACGAGGACGGGACCGATATCACGCCGGCGGTCGCCGCGGAGATGCCGACGGTCGAACGGGGCGGCCAGCGCTGGATCGTCCCCTTGAACACCGACGTGACGTTCCAGAACGGGGAGACGGTCACCGCCGAGGACGTGAAACACACGTTCGTCGCGCCGGTCGAGGAGGAGACGGAGAACGCCGGCGAGGTCAACATGATCGACTCCGTGACGCTGGTCGACGAGTCGACCGTCCAGTTCGATCTCAAGTACCAGTTCGGCGCGTTCAAGCAGTACATGACGCGCGACGTCGTCCCCAAGAGCGTCCGGACGGAGGACAAGGAGGCGTTCAACAAGGAGGAGCCGGTCGGCTCGGGGCCGTTCACGCTCGAGAGCTGGGCGGAGGGAGAATCCGTCGTCCTCTCGCGGTGGGACGACTACTGGGGCGACCCGATGCCGAACATCTCGACCCTCGAGTTCGTCCCCGTCGAGGAGCCGACGACCCGCATCACGACGCTCAAGAACGGGAAGAACGACGTGGTCAAGAGCATCCCGCCGAAGTCCTGGCAGACCGTCGAGGGCATGGAGAACGCGGCCATCCAGTCGGCGCTGGGCATGAGCTACTTCTACCTCGCGTTCAACTGCAACGAGGGCCCGACCGCGGACCCAGCGGTGCGGAAGGCCATCGACCAGACGTTCTCGATGCAGACCGCCGTCGAGCGGTTCGTCGAGCCCTCCGGCGTCCGCGCCGTCTCGCCGATCCCGGAGACGCTGGCGGAGGCGTGGGAGTTCCCCGTCGACGAGTGGGCAGACCTCGGGAGCGAGAAGGACGTGGACGCCGCAAAGGCGGCGCTCGACGACAACGACAACGTCCCGGACGACTGGCAAGCCACCATCATCGTCCCGCCGGACGACAAGCGCGAACAGATCGGCACGTCGGTCGCGAACGGTATCAAGGAGGCCGGCTACGGCGCGTCCGTCCAGCGCCTCGATTGGGGCGCGTTCCTCGATAAGTACGTCTCCGGCAAGGCGAGCGACTACAACATGTTCACGCTCGGCTGGTCCGGCTCGCCGGACCCGGACACGTTCATGTACTTCCTGTTCGCCCAGGAGCAGATCGGCGTCACGAACGGGACCTACTACCGCAACGACGAGGTGGACTCGGCCATCATGAACGCCAGACAGTCGACCGACCGCGAGGAGCGCCGCGACCTGTACGTCTCGGCCGTCGAGACCATTCTGCAAGAACGGCCGCACGTCCCCGCCTACACGCTGAAAAACAGTTTCGGCGTCCGTAGCCGGGTCGAGGACTTCCTCGCGCACCCGATCGACCAGTTCTCCATCGTCAGCGACTACAACAACGTCTCGGTCCAGTAGCCCGGGCCGAATCGCTACCGAACATGAGTCTCATACGCTATTCCACCAGACGCGTCCTGCAGGCCGTTCCCGTGCTCCTCGGCGTCGTCGCCATCACGTTCGCGCTCATCAACGCCGCGCCGGGCAATCCCGTCGATATCATGCTCGGCCCGTCGCCGAACCAGGCCGCCGTCGAGACGCTCAAAGCCAAGTACGGACTGGATCAGCCGATTCACATTCGGTTCTGGAAGTACCTCGTCAACCTCGTCCAGTTGGACATGGGCCGGAGCATCTACTACGACGCGCCCGTGACGGCGAAGATCGCCCAGCGACTCCCGGCGACGCTGCTGTTGATGGGATCGAGCTTCGCCTTCGCCATCGCCGCGGCGGTCCCGCTCGGCGTCGTCTCGGCGCAGCGCCGCAACAAGCCGACCGACCACCTCACGCGCGTCGTCTCGCTCGTCGGCGTGAGCACCCCGTCGTTCTGGATCGGGCTCGTCCTCATCCTCGTCTTCTCGTTCCACCTCGGCGTGTTGCCGGCGACGAACCTCGTGATGCCGTGGGCACCGCCCTCGGCTGTCGCCGGCGCGAGCACTCGCCTCGGCGTGTTGGTCGTGGCGGGCGAGCACCTCCTGCTCCCGATGCTGTCGCTCGGGACGCTCCAGATGGCGGCGATCACGCGCATCGAGCGCTCCTCGATGCTCGAAGTACTGTCCGACGACTACGTCCGCCTCGCCCGCGCCTACGGGGTGAAAGAGCGGACCATCCTCCGGAAACACGCGTTCCGGAACGCCCAGCTCCCTGTCATCACCATCATCGGCCTCCAGCTGACGACGGCCATCGGCGGCGCGGTGCTGACCGAGACGGTGTTCGAGATCAACGGCATGGGCCGGCTCATCGTGAGTTCGATCTCCAGGCAGGACTTCCCGCTGGTGATGGGGACGACGCTGGTGTTCGCGTTCGTGTTCGTCGTCGGCGTCATCCTCACGGACATCTCGTACGCGTACGTCGACCCGCGGGTCTCGTACGGTGATCAGGAGTAACTATGGCTACGACACATTCAGATTCGGAGACGTTAGGGGGCGAGTCGGTCGAGGACTTTGACGAATCGGAGCAATCGGTCGAGGCCCGCGTGGGCTGGCGCTACACGCTCTCGCAGGTCCGCGAGGACCCCACGGCCTTCGGCGGCTTTCTGGTGATCGTCGCCGCCGCCGTCGTCGCGGTCGTGACGACCATCGACGCCGTAGTCTTCGAGTTCCTCGCGCAGTATCAGGTGTTCGCCCAGTTCGGCGTCGAGAAGTACTGGCTCGCCAAGACCGTCTGGATGAGCCCCGTCCAGGAGTCGGCCGACACGACGGCGCTGCTGCCGCCGGTCGGCATCGAGAACGCCTACGGACAGGGGACCTGGGCGCACCCGCTCGGGACCGACGACCGCGGCCGCGACATCCTGTTGCGGCTCATCTACGGCACGCGCATCGCCATCATGGTCGGCGTGCTCGCGACCGCCATCGGGCTGGTCGGCGGGATGGTCGTCGGCGCGGTGTCGGGCTACTACGGCGGCTGGGTCGACGACGTGCTGATGCGGCTGGCCGAGACCCTGTACGCCATTCCCTTCCTCGTGCTCGTGCTCGCGTTCATCGCCGCCTTCGGCCGGAGCATCACGTTCGCGATGATCGGCGTCGGCGTCGCCTCCATCCCGAAGTTCGCCCGCCTCATCCGCTCGCGGGTCGTCAGCGTCCGCGAAGACGAGTACGTCGAGGCGGCGAAAGCCGCCGGCGTGCGCGACCGGAACATCATCCTCCGGCACGTCATCCCGAACAGCTTCGCGCCGGTGCTGGTCCAGGCGACCCTCCAGGTCGGCACCGCAATCATCATCATCGCCGGCCTCTCGTTCCTTGGGTTCGGCATCCAGCCGCCGACGCCGTCCTGGGGCCAGATGCTCTCCGTCTCCCGGGACCACATGATCGCGGACCCGTGGTTCAGCATCTGGCCGGGGCTGTGCATCCTCGTCACGGTGGTCGCGTTCAACATGTTCGGCGACGGCCTCAGAGACGCCCTCGACCCCCGACTCGACAACTGACAATGTCTGACCCACTCCTCCGCGTCGACGATCTGCAGGTACAGTTCTTCACCGAGGACGGCGTCGTCCGCGCCGTCGACGGCATCAGCTTCGACGTTCACGAGGGCGAACTGGTCGGCCTCGTGGGCGAGTCCGGCGCCGGCAAGAGCGTCGCCGTTTCGGCGATCATGCGGCTCATCGAGTCCCCCGGGAAGATCGTCGGCGGCCGTATCGAGTTCGACGGCGAGACGCTCGTCGAGGTCGAGACCGGCCCCGACGGCGACCCGTACCGGACCGAGGCGACGATGCCGGACGGCGAACTCCGCGAGCGCATCCGCGGCCGGGAGATCGCCATCATCTTCCAGGACCCGATGGAGTCGCTCAATCCGGTGTTCACCGTCGGCGGCCAGCTCCGGGAGTTCATCGAGCTCAACCGCGACTTCTCCGAGCGCGAGGCCCGCGAGGAGGCGGTGTCGATGCTCCGCGAGGTCGGCATCCCCGAGCCGGAGGCGCGCTACGGCGACTACCCCCACCAGTTCTCCGGCGGGATGCGTCAGCGCGTCCTCATCGCGATGGCGCTGGCCTGCGAGCCGTCGCTCATCATCGCCGACGAGCCCACCACCGCGCTTGACGTGACCGTCGAGGCCCAGATACTCGACCTCGTCGAGGACCTCCAGGACCGCTACGGGACCAGCTTCGTCTGGGTGACCCACGACATGGGCGTCGTCGCCGAGATCTGCGACCGCGTGAACGTGATGTACCTCGGCGAGATCGTGGAACAGGCCCCGGTCGACGACCTGTTCTACGAGACGAAACACCCCTACACGGCGGCGCTACTGGACTCCGTGCCGCGGCCCGACCAGACCGTCGAGGAGCTGAATCCCATCAAAGGGGTGATGCCGGAGGCCATCGACCCGCCCTCGGGCTGTCGGTTCCACACGCGCTGTCCGGAGGCCCGCGAGGCCTGCACGACGACGAACCCCGACTGCCGGGAGGTGGGCTTTGGCGACCCGCCCCACCGCGCCGCCTGCATCAAACACGACGCCTTCGATGCGGCGTACAGCGGCTCGCCGCCGCTCGACGCGGCCGCCCAACAGGGGTTCGACGTGTCGCTCTCGGGCGGTGAGACCGATGACTGAGCGCGCCGCCGCGGCCGCCGAGGGCGTCGACGGCGTGGGCTTTGGCGACCCGCTCGTCGAAATACAGAACGTCAGCAAGTACTTCGCGAACGACGAGGGCATGCTCTCCTGGCTCTCCGTGAACCGGGACGCCGACGGACTGCCGGTCGAGACCGGACGCGAGTGGGTCAAAGCGGTCGAAGACGTCTCCTTCACCATCCGCAAGGGCGAGACGCTCGGGCTGGTCGGCGAGTCCGGGTGCGGCAAGAGCACGCTCGCCCGGACGATCCTCCGCCTGCTGGAACCGACCGAGGGCAGCATCTACTTCAAGGGTCGCGACCTCGCCGACCTCTCCGGGGAGAAACTCCGCAACACGCGCAAGGACGTCCAGATGATCTTCCAGGACCCCCAGTCCTCGCTCGACCCGCGGATGAAGGTCGGGAAGATCGTCGAGGAGCCGATGCAGGCCCACGGGATGCTCGACGCCGAGGGGCGGGCCGCCCGGGCGCAGGAACTGCTGGAGAAGGTCGGGCTCGACCCCCAGCACTACAACCGCTATCCGCACGCCTTCTCCGGCGGCCAGCGCCAGCGCATCAACCTCGCCCGGGCGCTCTCCGTCAACCCCGACTTCGTCGTCTGCGACGAGCCGGTGAGCGCGCTCGACGTGTCGATACAGGCGCAGGTGCTCAACACCATGCGGGACCTCCAGGAGGAGTTCGGCCTGACCTACCTGTTCATCGCTCACGACCTCTCGGTCATCAGGCACATCTCCGACCGCGTGGCGGTGATGTACCTCGGGCAACTGGTCGAACTGGCCGACAAGCGAGAGCTGTTCGAGAACCCGAGCCACCCCTACACGCAGGCGCTGCTGGACTCGATTCCCGTGCCGGACCCGCGGGCGGACGGCCGCCGCGGCGTTCTGGAGGGCGACGTGCCCTCGCCGATCCAGCCGCCGTCGGGCTGTCGGTTCCGCACCCGCTGTCCGAAGCTCATCGCGCCCGCCGAGTACGACCTGTCCGACGAGACGTGGGACCGCGTCCGAGCGTTCATGCGCCACGTGAAGCGCCGCGACTTCACGGAGACGGACCCCGACGCCATCCGCCGCCGGTACTTCGACGGGCGCGTTCCGGACGGCGCGGCTGGCGACGTGGTCTCGGCGGCCATCGACGATATCGCCGCCGACGACTGGGAGGACGCCGCAGAACGGCTGCAGAGCGCCTTCGCCGAACAGAGCGTCTGCGCTCGCGAGGAACCGGACTACGAGGTCGACCCCGAGTACGGGACCGACCGCCACACGGTCGCCTGTCACCTGCACCGAGAGTGAGCGGCGTTTCGAAAAGGGGGTCGGCGCGCCTCGTTACCAGTCGACCGATAGCGTGCCGTCGCCGTTGGGATCGGGTGCGATCTCCTCGTTCGTCCGGCGGTCGACGACGTGGATGATGCCGCGGTCCTTCTTGGCCGGGCAGGCCTCGGCGGCCGCGACGTTGTGGTCCAAGTCCTCCTCGCCGAAGAAGTAGGTCTCGGGCCTGGCGATGCCGGTGTCGAGGTCGAGCGTCCAGTTGCGCGACTTCTCGGCGCACTTGCCCGCGCCGAAGCACTTGTTCGCCTCGAAGATGAGCTTGTAGGGCTTCTCGTCGACGGGCGGGGCGTCCTGTTCGCCGACCTCGCTCGGGTCGATCGGGTCGTCCGCGTCTGCCATTACCCGCCGTTCGGGCCGGACGGCCTTTCGATTGTCGGTCCCCACCGGCCTCGCCCTGTCCGTCTCACTCGACGACTTCGACGGGGTCGCCGACGGCGAGCGTCTCCCCGCGGTCGACCTCGGGGACGCGCGCGATGAGCATCAGCGTGTAGAAGTGGTCGAACGCGTCGCGGTCGGCCCACTCCGGGAACGTCTCCGCGCGGCGCTCGATGAAGCGCGTCCGAAACTCGGGCGTCTCCTCGCCGGTGTCAGGGTCGCGCTGGGGGACGACGCAGCGGCCACAGGGGGTGACGCCCTCGATGCGGACGCCGCCGGCCTCGAACGCCGGCGCGTCGGTCCCGACGAAGCGGTCCTCCCAGAACGCCGGGACGCCGCCGACCTCGACGTTCGCTCGCAGGCGGCGGCGCAGGCCGTCGACGGTCACGTCGTCGAACCACCCGGCGACGGTTTCGAGCGTCGCGGTGCCGATGACCGACGGCCCCATCTCCCGGCGGTCGACGTAGCCCAGCGAGCCGTCGCGCTCGACGGTCAGGTCCACGTCGAAGAACGCGCCGAGCCAGTCGGTCGCCCGCTCGCGGCCCGCCTCGTCGCGGAGCGCGAACGCCTCCCGGCCGTCGGCGTGCTCGACGGTCAGCGTCCCGTCCGTCGGGTCGAACGCCGTTTCGAGGTCGTGAACGCGAGCGGTTCGCTTCCCGTTGACGACCTCGCCCGCGTCGTCGAACAGCGCGAACTCGCGGTCGTGGGCGAGTGTGCCGCCCGGCCGGATCGATGCCGATTCGCAGTCCATTCCGTCCAGCGCCTTGACGGGGTAGACGGTGAGTCGCTCGACGTGTGCCACTGTCGGTCCCTTCTCGCGCCGCCGTTATAGCCGTGCCCGATTCCGCCGCGTCCGCCGGGGGCGATACGCGTTTGAGTCTCCCGCCCGTATGACAGCTAATGGCACGGACTGCGGCCGTCGTCCTGGCGCTCGCCATCGCGTGTGCCGGCTGCGCGGGGTTCGTCGGCGAGGACGTGGAGCCGGTCACCCCGGCTCCGGTCCCGACCCCGGGCGCGGCCTATCCGCCCGGCGTGACAGAGGACGGCGTGGTCGCACCCGCGCTCGGGAGCGCTCACGCGCGAACGCTCGCGGGGCAGAACTACACGGTGGTCCACCGCCAGCGTGTCACCGACCGCAACGGCACGCTCCTCCGGCGATCGAACCACACCCGCTGGGTGGCGCGAAACGCCACGGTGTACGCGGGTCGCTTCAATCAGACCAGCCGCGCCGTCCGCTCGCGGACCGCCCGCTTCGACTACTGGACGAACGGGTCCGTCGTCGCCGTCCGGTACGACGAGCGGATCAATCGACCCCAGATCGTCCGATGGGAGGTCGAGGGTGCCGGTCCCGTGGCCGACCTCCCCGACAGGCGCACGATCCAGGGCGTCGCGGGAGCGGTCGACCTATCCGTCGCCGAGCGGCGGGCGTCCGGAGACGTCCTCCTCGTCGGCCATCGCTTCGTCCGCCCCGACCGGCTCGTGACGCCGCTGTTCATCGACGAACCGACCAACGTCTCGGCCCAGCTGCGCGTCGGTCCGGACGGGACCGTCGAGGCCATGCGTCTGGTGTTCGACGCCGAACGGGGTCGAGAATCGGTGCGTGTCACGCAGGACATCCGCGTGCGCGACATCGGCTCGACGACGGTCCCGCGCCCGGACTGGGTCGCGAACGCGTCCCAGCGATCGGTCTGACGGCCGGACTCGGCTGTCTCCCGGCGACCGGTGCGTCAGGCCGCGATCCGACCGACTGCGGGCAGGACGCGCTGATAGCCGAGCATGTAGACCCCGGCGTACAACAGCACGAGTCCCATGTAGAGCTCCCAGAGGCCGAACGCCGAGACGCCGGCCGACAGGTCGCTGAGGGCGGCCTGTTCGGTGAGCGCCCCGCCGGCGGTGAACGCGGTCGCGAGCAGCGCAGACAGTACCAGTTCGAGGACCTCCGGGAGCGATTCTGAGCCGACCATTACTGCGAGAGAGCAGTGCGAACGCGGTTGTAGCTCTTTCGGTTCGAGTGGAAAGCGCTTAGTGAGCGAGCGCGAATCTCGGCACATGGCACAGAACTGGAACGCCGACTACGCGACGATGGCGAAGCGAGGATTCATGCTCGGTGCCGGGCTGTTCCTGCTCGCCGCCGCCGTCGAGATCGGCGGTCACGCAGTCGGCACGATCCCCGCGTGGGGCAACACGCTGCTGATCGACATGGAGATACTCGGCATCGCGGTCGGACTGCTCTCGCCGCTGGTCTTCGGCGTGATCCTCCCGCTGACCGAGTGACGAAGGCGAAAAACGGCGGTCTCGGGTACGGGCGTGTGAAAGCGAGCCTGCGTTGTCTGCGGTCGGTCGCGGTGGCACCTGTCTCCCGCGAGCCGTTCGAGCGTCCGTCGAGAACGCTCAGATCGACCGCTTACGCCAACTTCTCGATGTTCTGACGGCGCAGCCGTCAGAGCACGAGCGACTCTCTACGAGAGCCGCTCGATGTTCTCGACGACCTTGTCGGCGAACTCGCTGGTGGCGAGCTTGTTGCCGCCCTCGATCTGGCGCTCCAGGTCGTAGGTCACGTCGCCCGAGGAGATGGTCTCCTCGACGGCGTCGCGGACGAGCTGGCCGGCGTCCTTCCAGCCCATGTACTCGAGCATGAGCCGGCCGGAGAGGATCATCGCGGTCGGGTTGACCTTGTCCTCGCCGGCGTACTTCGGGGCGGAGCCGTGGACCGGTTCGGCGAGACAGCGGGCTTCACCGAAGTTCGCGCCGGGCGCGATGCCGAGGCCGCCGATCTGAGCGCCGGCGGCGTCGGACATGTAGTCGCCGTTGAGGTTCATCGTCGCGATGACGTCGTACTCGTCGGTGCGGGTCAGGAGCTGCTGGAGCATGTTGTCGGCGATGCGGTCGTTGACCACGATGGTGCCCTCGGGCTGTTCGCCGTCGTACTCGTCCCAGAGCTCGTCCTCGGTGATGACGTCCTCGCCGTACTCCTCTTCGGCGACCTCGTAGCCCCAGTCACGGAAGGCGCCCTCGGTGAACTTCATGATGTTGCCCTTGTGGACGAGCGTGACCGTCTCCTTGTCTTCCTCGATGGCGTAGTCGATGGCCTCGCGGACGAGGCGCTTGGTGCCGAACTCCGTGATCGGCTTGACGCCGATGCCGACCGGGCCGTCGTGGATGGTGCTGTCGAAGCCCATCTCCTCCTCGACGAACTGCTTGACCTCCTCGACTTCGTCGGTGCCGGCCTCCCACTCGATGCCGGCGTAGACGTCCTCGGTGTTCTCCCGGAAGGTGATCATGTCCATCTCCTCGGGGTCCTTGACGGGCGAGGGGACGCCCTCGATGTGGTAGGTCGGGCGCACGTTCGCGTAGAGGTCGAGCGTCTTTCGGAGCGCGACGTTCAGCGACCGGAAGCCGGCGCCGACGGGCGTCGTCAGCGGGCCCTTGATGGCGACGTTGAACTCCTTGATGGCCTCGACGGTGTCGTCGGGGAGGTTCTCGTCGTACCTGTCGCGGGCGGACTGGCCGGCGTAGACGCGCATCCACGAGATGTCGCGGCCGGTGGCGTTCGCAGCGGCCTCGAGCACCTTCTGGGCCGCCGGTCCGACGTCGGTCCCGATGCCGTCCCCGTGGATGATGGGGATGATGGGGTTCTCCGGCACGTCGAGTTCGTTGTCCTCTGTGACCTGAATCTGCTGGCCCTCGTCGGGCACCTCCACTTTGTCGTAGTCGTAGCCCATATTCCGCCCATCGATAGTCGCCCCTAAAGGAGTGCCGCTTTGCGCATCCTTTGGTAACAACCCTCATTAATAATCATTCTGTTGCGGAGGAGGGGAGATAGAGGACCTGTAGGTCCTGTATTTTCGGGGTGGTTCGAACCGGACGCGACCCTATTTCGACTGCGGTCAGATGGCATTTCGACTGTGGTCGAACGCTCGTTCGGTCGTCGCCGGAATCGGTTGCCCCCTGCCGAACGCACCAGAGGGAAACCCCTTTGCCCGCCAGCGACGAACCGGCGTGCATGACCGACGTGGACCTCGACGGCGAGCAGTACGAGAAGTGTCGCGAAGCGGGCGAAATCCTCGCGCAGGTGCGCGAGGAAGCGGCGGACCGCGTCGAGGTGGGCGTGTCCCACCTCGAAGTCGCCGAGTGGGCCGAAGACGAGATCCGCGAACTCGGCGGCGAGCCCGCCTTCCCGGTGAACATCTCCATCGACGAGGAGGCGGCCCACGCCACGCCCGAGCGCGACGACGAGGCCACCTTCGGCGAGGAGATGATCAACCTCGACATCGGCGTCCACGTCGACGGGTGGCTGGCCGACACCGCCGTGACGGTCGACCTCTCGGGGCAGGACGAACTCGCCGAGGCCCCGGCGGAGGCGCTGGAGGCCGCGCTCGACGTGGCCGGCCCCGGCGTCGACGTGGGACGGATCGGCGCGGCCGTCGAGGAGGTCATCGAGGGCTACGGGTACAACCCCGTCGTGAACCTCACCGGCCACGGCCTGGGCCACTGGGAACAGCACACCGCGCCGAACATCCCGAACCGGGAGGTCGCACAGGGCGCGACGCTGAACGTCGGCGACGTGGTCGCCATCGAACCGTTCGCGACCGACGGTCGCGGCAAGGTCCAGGAGGGGTCCTCCGAGGAGATCTTCGCGCTCGAACGCGAGGGGAGCGTCCGGAACCGACAGGCCCGCCAGGTCCTCGAACAGATCACCGAGGAGTACCGCACGCTGCCGTTCGCGGCCCGCTGGCTCGACTCGCCCCGTGCGGAGATGGCGCTGCGCCGCCTGAAACAGCAGGACATCGTCCACGGCTACCCGGTCCTCAAGGAGCGCGACGGGGCGTACGTCAGCCAGAAGGAACACACCGTCATCATCACCGAGGACGGCTGCGAAGTGACGACCCGCTCGCGGTAGGGTCGCACGGACACCGCGCACGCTGTCGGAATCGACTCTCGGCATCTTCGACCGCAAGGGACGGCGGCGCTTTCGCGGCGTCTGAATGGGGTGAAGGTGGGGGGTGTGTGGGCCGCGCAGTCGGTCACCACGCGGCGTATCGAAATGGGGTGTGGTGGAAATTGGGGGTGTGTAAGCCACGTAGTCCACGACCACGTGGCGTACTGAAATCGGGGTGGTTGGGGGTGGGGGTGGTGGGGATGGTCAGGCGTTGTTCATCCGCGTGCTCGTGGTGGTGCCACAGACCTGGCACTCGCTGACCCGGTACGGTTCGCGGGAGAACTCCGCGTTCTCGGGTTTGGTGCTCTCCGTCTGGATCTGGACTCGCACGGCGTGGGGCGTCTCCCTGTCGCACGTTGAACACGCTTCGGCCATGTCGACGCCGTCGTTAGTCGCTGCCATCCCGTCTCTGCCTACCCCGATAGACCGCATAAAAACCCCCTTCTGTTGTGGTCCGTTCAACACTGTTTATCCACAGACGGAAGCCCGATATACCCACTCTACCGGCCGAGGTCGCTGTAGAACGTTTAATACCGCTCCTCGACGCCTTAATTGGGTGATATCGTCGTGAACGGCCAACGGATTTATATACTAGGTCGACCCTTCACCTCGAAGCCGTTTTTGCCGAGGGGACGGTGGGGTCGGTCATGGACAAAGTGTTCGCGCCGTGGCGCATCGAGTGGGTCGAACGCGAGGAGACCGATCCAGACGCCGACTGCGTCTTCTGCGCGTTCGAGGCGGCCGACGACGACCGGGCCAACAACGTCGTGGCGCGGGGCGACCGCGCGTTCGTGCTGTTGAACAACTACCCGTACAACCCCGGCCACGTGATGGTCATTCCCCACGAGCACACCGGCGACTACGGCGATCTCGACGACGAGACCCTCCTCGACCACGCGCGGCTGAAACAGCGGACGTTCGACGCGCTGGCGGCGGCGCTCGGTCCCGACGCGTTCAACGCCGGCCTGAACCTCGGCGGCTCGGCGGCCGGCGGCTCCATCGACGACCACCTCCACACCCACGTCGTGCCCCGCTGGGAGGGCGACACGAACTTCATGCCGGTCGTCAGCGACACGAAGGTGATCGTCGAGGCCGTCGAAGACACCTACGAGCGACTCCACGAGGCCTTCGCCGAGCAGGAGGGAACCACGGTCGTCGGCGACGACGCCGCGGTCAGGATCGACTGACCGCCGTGCGAGCCGGGTAGATCGGTCCGCCGAGCGGTCGCGAGCGGGTGTCGAAGCGGCTTTGACCGGGGCCCGTCAACCATCGGTCGATGTCGCGCCGCGTGACGCTCCGACGGGTCGGCCTGCTCGTGCTCGGCGTGAACCTCGTTCTCGTACTGGCGAAGGGCGCGGTCTGGTTCTCGACGGGCAGCCTGGCCGTGCAGTCCGAAGCGGTCAACAGCGCCGCCGACACCGCCTACTCGCTGGTCATCGTCGCCGGCCTCTATCTGACGACCCAGCCGCCGGACTTCGAACACCCCCACGGCCACGAACGCATCGAGCCGTTCGTCTCCCTGTTCGTCGCCGCGGGCATCTTCCTCGCGGGCGGCGTCGTCCTCTGGGAGGCCGGTAACGCGCTTCTGACCGGCAACATCGCGGTGACGCAGGCGCCCGCGGCCGTCGGGGTGCTCGTGTTCTCGGCGGCCACGAAGTACGGGCTGTACCGCTACTGCCTCCGCGCCGGCCGAGATCGGAACTCACCCGCGCTCGTGGCGACGGCGAAGGACAACCGAAACGACATCCTCACCGCCGCCGCGGCCCTCGTCGGCGTCGCCGGTGCGATGGCCGGTTACCCCGTCGCCGACCCGCTGGCCGCCGTCGTCGTGGCCGTCGGGATCATCTACACCGGCATCGAGGTCGTTCAAGACAACGTCACCTACCTCGTGGGTGGCGCGCCCCCCGAGGACCTCCGCCGGGAGATTCTCCGGCGGGCGCTCGACCACCCGAAGGTCGAGGGCGCACACGACGTGATCGCCCACTACGTCGGTCCGGAGATCGACGTGAGCCTCCACATCGAGGTCGAGGGCGACCTGACGCTGTTCGAAGCCCACGACATCGAGTCGGCGGTGATCCGCTCCATCGAGGACCTCCCGGAGGTCGACGACGCGTTCGTCCACGTCGACCCGAAGGAACTGGGGGAGTGGAAAGACGACGCCGAGGTCGAACGGCTGGCCGATCTGGAGTGAGTCGTCCGGCGTCGCTGGACCGGGGGCGATCGTCAGTCCCCTCCAATCACGGCTCCGTCCCGCACTTGGAATTCGCAAGCCGCGGCTTCAGGCCGTTCGCGCCCCGACACGCGTGCAACGGATGAACGCTACTGTGATTGCAGGCGTCGGTGTCCTCGCGGCCGTCTTCGTCGGCGTCAACATCGGCGGGTCGTCGACCGCTGCCGCCTTCGGCCCCTCGGTGGGGAGCGGAGTGCTGACCAAGGCGGTCGCCGGCGCACTCATGACCGTCTTCGTCCTGCTCGGTGGGTGGACGGTCGGTCGCAACGTGATCCGCACGCTGAACGAGGGGATCGTGCCGGCGCGGACGCTCACGCTCGGCGCCGGCGTGGTCGTACTGGTGTTCGTGGGGCTCAGTCTGGTGCTCGCCAACTGGCTCGGCATTCCGGCGTCGACTTCCGAGACGACCGTCGGCGCGATCGTCGGACTCGGACTGGCGACCGGCACGCTGCGGGTCTGGAAGGTCGCCGAGATCACCGCGTGGTGGGTCGCTTCGCCGCTCCTCGCCCTGCTCGCCGCCGCGGCGCTGGGTCGCTACTGGTACCCGTGGGTCGAGCGCCGACTCGTCGGCGGCGACGGCGTCGACGGGCCGTTTTTCACCATCGAGCGCGACGGCTGGCGGCCGCGGGTAGCGCTCCAGGGGGAGCTGCGTGGGCGTCGCGGCGTACTCGTCGTCGTCACGGTTCTCATGGGCTGTTACATGGCGTTCTCGGCCGGGGCCTCGAACGTCGCGAACGCGGTGGCCCCGATCGTCGGTGAGGGTTCGCTCACGATCGGTCCGGCGGTCCTCCTGGCGACGGTCGCCATCGGCGTCGGCGCGTTCACCGTCGCTCGCCGGACGCTCGAAGTGCTGGGCAACGACCTCGCGAAACTCCCACTCGTCGCGGCGCTGGTCGTCGAGGTCGTCGCGGCCTCGACCATCTCGTTGCTCTCGATACTCGGCATCCCCGCGAGTCTCGCGATCACGACCACCTGCTCCATCATCGGGCTGAACTGGGGCCGGAGCCGGCGGCGCGAGCAGCGGGCGGTCGCGACGGACGGCGGCACGTCGGAGACCGAGGAACTGCTCGACACCGGCACGACGTGGCGCAGTGTCGCCGTCTGGGTCGCCACGCCGACGCTGTCGGCCGCGGCGACCTACGCGGCGTTCACGGTCCTCCTCGCGTGAGGCCGAGGCGCTCTCGGCAACTCTCGAACGCCGTGACGGGCGGCCACGCGGGAACGGCGCCGAGTTCACCGTCCCGACGCTGACGGCGTGAGCGGACGCACAATCGGTGGCGTTGCGACCGGCTCGTGATGGGCCAGTTAAAAATACCGAATAGATTGCCCATATTCTTGATTCTCGAGCAACATTAATTATCAAGTGGTCATTCCAATGACAGACCACACCCGACGACGGATATTGAAAACACTTGGCGGCGCGGGCGCGCTGCTCGCCACGGGCGGCGTGGGCGCTGTTTCGGCGAAGCGAGACGGCGCGCGCGGAGGCGATTCGCTGGTCGACCTGGCGATCGATCTCAACGAAGGGCAGTTCGACGTGCTGATCGCCGCGCTGCAGGCGAATCCGGGGGTACTGGACACCCTCGACGGGAAGGGGCAGTACACGGTGTTCGCGCCGACGGACGCGGCGTTCGACGACGCCGGCTTCACCGAGTCGAACGCCGACGAGGTGCCGGCCAACGTCCTCACGTACCACGTCACGCCCGGGCGTCGATACTCGGAGTCCGTCCTGGGCGCGCCGCGACTGCCGACGCTGAACGGCGCGTTCATCGAACAGGACGGCGGCGTCCTCAACGGCGGCCAGGCGGCGATCACTGACACGGACTACGAGGCGTCGAACGGCGTGTTACACGTCATCGACGGCGTGTTGCTGCCCTGACCGACACGGCCGCCCCGATCCGTTCGGGGCTCGGTCAGTCCGCGATTCGCGCCCGCTCGACCGGTTCGCCGAAGGCGTAGACGGTGTTGTGACTCGTGATCTCCGCGTCGACCACGTCGCCCAGTTCGAGGCCGCGCGTCTCCGCGTCGGCGATCACGACCTGCCGGTAGGCCTCGTCGTAGCCCACCAGCGACTCGTCCGTGCCGTCCTCGACGAGCAGGACCGACGAGGTGCGCCCGACCATCTCCTCGTAGGCCTCGGCCATCAGCTCCATCTTCGCCTCGCTCATCTCCTTCGAGCGGTCCTTCTTGACCTGGCCGCCCAGTCCCTTCATGTCCGCGGCGTCGGTGCCGGGCCGCTTCGAGAAGCGCGTGACGTTGATCTTCTCCGGGCGGGTCTCCCGGAGGAGCTCCATCGACCGGTCGTGGTCCTCTGGGTCCTCCGTGGGGAAGCCGACGATGAAGTCCGTCGACAGCGTCCAGTAGTCGAGGGCCTCGTCGAACGCCGCCACGACCTCGCGGTACTCCGAGACGGCGTGTTGCCGGCGCATGTCGCCCAGCACGTCGTCGCTGCCGGACTGGACCGGCGCGTGGATGAAGTTGTACAGCTCGTCGTGTTCGGCGAACACCGCCGCGAGTTCCTCGCGGACGCCGTGCAGGCCCTTCGGGTTCGCCATGCCCACCCGCACGCGGAACTCGCCGTCGATCTCGGTGCAGAGACGGTCCAGCAGCTCCGGCAGGAGGCTCGTCCCCCGGTTCGTGTCCCAGCCGTAGACGCCGGTGTCCTGGCCGGTGATGCGCAGTTCCTTCGCGCCGGCGTGGACGAGCGCCCGTGCCTTCTCGACGTTCTCCTCGACCGACGGCGACTCGATGCAGCCGGTCGCCTGCTTGGTGATGCAGTACGAGCAGTCGGACATGCAGCCCCGGGCGATGGGGAGGATGCCGACCACGCCGTCGAGGACGGTTTCCGTGTCCGGCGTGACTGTCGGACACTCGCCGTTGAGGACGTGCTGGGGCACGTCGTCCCAGTGGAGCACCTCGGCGTCGACGTCCGCGTCGCGGAACTGCTCGCCCTGGGCCAGGGCCATACAGCCCGTGACGACCAGGTCGGCCGGCGTCTCCTCGTCCAGCTCTTTGGCCCGCGCGAGCATGTTGCGCTCGGTCTTCTCGAGCACCGTGCAGGTGTTGAGAATCGCCACGTCGGCGTGCTCCGGGCCGTCGGCCGGGTGGTGGCCGCCCGCTCGGAGCGCCTGCTCGATCTCCTGGGTCTCACCCCGGTTGGAGGTGCACCCGTACGTCTCGATGTGATAGCGGGCCATTCGTTCTACTCGTGTGGCCAGGACGGCAAAAGGGCGACGGATTGGGGCGGTCCCGCGTCAGTAGCCGTCCTCGGTGTCGTCGTCGCTCTCGTCGGGGGCGTCCGACCCACCGTCGCCGTGTTCCTCGGGGGCGTCGCCGCCCTCCCGCTCGGCGCGCCACTCCCGGACGATGGTATCGCCGCTCGACGCGCCGATGCGCTCGGCCCCGGCCTCGAACATGGCCTTCGCCTCCGCCCACGAGCCGACGCCGCCGCTCGCCTTCACTGGCAGGTACGTGCTCAGGATCTCCACGTCGTGGACGGTCGCGCCGCCCTCGCTGAAGCCCGTCGCGGTCTTGAGGTAGGCGGCGTCGGCGTCGGCGACGAGTTGGCCGACCCGCTCCAGTTCGTCGTCGGTCAGCAGCGGCGCTTCGACGATGACCTTCACCGGGATCGGCACGCTGGCGACGACCTCGGTGAGGTGGTCGGCCACCGCGTCGTCCTCGCCGGCCTTGAGGAGGCCGACGTTACAGACCACGTCCAGCTCGTCGGCCCCGGCGTTCCAGGCGAGCTTCGCCGCCCGGCAGACCGCCTCGGTCTGGCCCTGGCCGTGGGGGAAGTCGACGACGGCCGTCAGCGGGACGTTGGCGTAGTCGGTCGCCAGCGGGAGGTAACACGGCGCGATGCAGGCTCGCGTCCCGTACTGCAGGGCCTCGTCGAGACAGGTCCGAACGTCGTCCGGCGTCGTGGTCGGCCCGAGGACCGTGTGCTCGATCCGGTCTGGCAGGTCGTCCATAGGCCCGGGTGACGCGCGGGCGGTACGTAAAGACAGCGGGCGCGTGCCGGCGTCGAGGTGTAAATGACCGCGACCGTGGCAGATAATTCCAACGCCGCCGCGGGCCGGAAGCTTTTCCCTTACAGACACCGGCGTGGGGGACATGGTACTGCCTTCGGGGCTCGCGCTGCCGCCGGTCGAGTACGCGGTGGCGCTGCTGGCCGGGACGCTCGTCGTGACGGCGCTGCTGTACGCCCTCGAACCGCCGATCGACCAGCGGACCGTGGTGGCGCTGACGCCGTGGATGGCGCTGGGCGGGGCGCTGCACGCGCTTCACCAGCCACCCATCGAGGCCTACCGCCCCGTGGTCGCGCCGCTCTTCGGCGCTCCGGCGGTGTATCTGACCACCTACGTCACGCTCGGGGCGATCTGGATCGCGCTCTCGCTGTTCAGCGTCCGGCGCGGCCACAGCGAGACCATCTCGCGGAACCTCGGTCTCGTCGGGACCGGCTTTCTCACCGTCGTGCTCGTCCTCAGCGTCATCATGGCGCTGCGATCCGACCTGCTCGCGCTCGTCTGGCCGACCGTCTCGGTCACCGTCGCCGCGGTGCTCGCGGCGCTGACGGTCCTCGCCGTCGCGCTGTGGCGGACGCCCACCGTGGTCCGAATGCGCTACGCGGCCCCGACCGTCGTGTTTGCCCACGCGCTCGACGGGGCCTCGACGGCGGTCGGCGCGGACGTGATCGGCGTCACCGAGCGCACGCCCATCCCGGCGCACATCATGGAGTTCGCCGCCTCGCTGCCGACGGCCCCGTATCTGGGTCGGGGCTGGCTGTTCGTCCTCGTCAAGGTCGTCGTCGCGGTGGCGATCGTCGTCCTCTTTGACGACTACCTCGAGGAGGACCCCGTCGAGGCGAGCCTCCTGCTCGCCGTCGTCACGGCCGTCGGACTCGGCCCGGCCGCGAACAACGTCGTCCTGTTCCTGTTCACCCCGGTCTGACCGCGCGACGTAACGCTCATACGCGGGGACCGCGAGGGTTTCACCGTGCTCGAAGTCCCCCTGACCCAGTGGGCCGCGATCTGTGCGGTCGCCGGCGTCGTCACCGGCCTGCTGCTCAACATCCCGATGGTCACGCAGTCCGAGGGATACCTGCCCGCCTACGTGGCCGCGGGCGGGCTCTCGGGCGTCGATCCGACCGAGGCGAGCGACGCGCTGGCGGTCGCCGTTCACCACGTCGTCGCGGTCGTCGCGTCGCTCCTGTACGGCGCGCTCGTCGCGGTCCTCTCGCTGGTGTTGCCCACGGCCGTCTCGCTCGGCGGTCTCCCGCTCGTTCCGCACCTCGTCGGCGCGGTGACGGTCACGGCGTCGATCTTCGCCTTCTTCGCTCGGATCGCCATGCCGCGGTTCGGTGGGAACCTGCGGGACGACGCCGACGAGATCGTCGAGCAGTGGGCGCTGACGGCGTTCATCTACGGGACCACGCTCGCGCTGCTGGTCCCGATTCTCGTCATCCAGTTCTGAGGCGGCCGGACCGGTCGCCGCCGGCCTCCGTGACGCGACGGCGTCGTCGCTTCGCCGACTACTATATGCTCCCGTTCGATGTGGCCGCTATGGCGAAACAGCCCCACCTGCTCGTCGAACCGGGCGACCTGACCGACATCGCGCTCGTCCCCGGCGACCCCGGGCGCGTCGACCGCATCGCCGGGCTCTGTGACGACCACGAGGTCGTCTCGCAGAACCGCGAGTACAAGGTCGTCAACGCGACCTACGAGGGCCGCGAGCTGACGATCTGCTCGACCGGTATCGGCTCGCCCTCGACCGCCATCGCCGTCGAGGAACTCGAAGCGGTCGGCGTCGAGACGCTCATCCGCGTCGGGACGACCGGCGCGCTCCAGCACGGCATCGAGATCGGCGACATGGTCGTCGCCAACGGCGCGGCCAAGGACGAGGGAACGACGAAGCGCTACGAGGACGTGGAGATTCCGGCCGTCCCCGACTACGACGTGCTCTCGTCGCTGGTCGACGCCGCCGAGGCGAACGAGGAGCGCGCGGCCGGGACGGCCGCGGATGGGGCGAGTGGCGAAGCCGCGAGCCGAGTCCACGTCGGCCCCATCGCGACGGACGACGCCTTCTACGCCGAGACCGACGAGTACGTCCGCGACTGGGAGGCCGCGGGCCTGCTCGCCGTCGAGATGGAGGCGGCCGCGCTGTTCTCGCTGTGTCGCCGCAAGGGCCTGCGCTCCGGCGCGATCTGTACCGTCGACGGCAACCTCGTCGAGGGCACCCAGAAGGGCGAGACCGACGACAGCGAACTACCCGAGAAGGCCAAGAACAACGTCGAGCGCGCCATCGAGATCAGTCTGACCGCCGCGGCGTCGCTGTAGCGGTCGCACGTCGCCCGCTACCGGGCTGTGGCGTCGCTCCGCTGCCGACGGCGGAGGGCTTAACAGACCGTCTCTCGTGCATCGACGTATGCTCGACCGTCTCCGAGACCGGATTCGCGCGGCGGTCGCGCGAGCGCGACGGGTCGAGCGACGCGAGGTGCGGGACTTCAGGCGCTGGGCGGAGGTCACCGACAACCTCGTCCACCTCTCGATGCTGGTGGTCGTCCCGCTCGCCATCGCGCTCGTGACGGCGCTGGCGAACGCGGTCCCGCGGCTGACGTTCCTGCTCTTTCCGCCCCTGGCCGCCGGGACGTACACGCTGTTCGTCGACCCCACCGGCAAGTACTCCGAGCCGGGGCGGTTCGTGGCGGGACTGACCATCGGGGCCGTCTGCGGGTTGGTCGCGCTCGCCGTCTCGAACGCGGTTCTTCCCGCCTCGTCCGGGCAGTTCCAGGCCAGCGCCCTCGGCGCGGGACTGGCGGTGTTCGCCACCGGCGTCGTGACCTGGCCGCTCGACATCGAGGAGCCGTCGTCGTACTCCACCGCCCTGCTCGCGCTGCTGGTGGGGCCGAACCAGCGGGCGGCGTTCGTCGGGAGCATCTTCCTCGCGAGCGCGCTCGTGGCCGGCATCTTCGTCGTCTGGCGCGACCAGTTCTACGAGCGGCGCGCCTCGTACCTCTACGAGTCGATGACCGGCGACGACCACGTCCTCATTCCGATGCGCGGTGAGTCCGCGGGGCGGACCGCGATGCTCGGTGCGCGCCTCGCCGCGGCCCACGAGGCCGGCAAGGTCGTCCTGCTGGACATGGTCCCGGACGACGACGCCGCGGCCACCGAGGAGGCGCTCCTGCGCGATACGATCAGCGTGGACATCTTCTCCGAGGGAGGCCGCGACGGTTCGCCGACCGGCGGCGACCCGCCGGTGGCGGACCAGCGACTCGTCGGCGACGGCGGCGACCCGGCCGACGCCGCGACGGACCACGCCCGGACCGACCTCGACGCGCAGGTGAACTGGCTGGAGACGCACGCGGACCGCATCGAGACGCGGACCGGCGTCCCCTGTCAGGTCGTGGTCGCCACCGACGACGGGTCGCCGGCCGCGACGACGCTCCGGACCGCCGAGGAGACGAACTGCGACCTCATCGCCGCGCCCTACGAGACCCAGCGCGGCGCGCTGTCGCCGTACCTCAAGCGCCTGTTGCAGAGCGAGTCGGACGTGGTCGTCCACCGCTCGCGGGGCGACCGGACGCGCTGGAAGCGCGTGCTCGTCCCGGTCCGGTCGGTCAGCGACGTGTCGCACAACATGATCGACTTCGCCTGTCGGCTGGCGGGCAAGAGCGGCCGGATCGCCGTCGCGACCTGTATCGGCCCGCGCGGCGACCGGCGGCGGGCGGAGGAACTGCTCGCGGACCTCATCGAACCGTTCGAGGGCTCCTTCGAGACGCGGGTCCCGCGGACCGACATCCTGTCGTTCCTGTCCGAGACGGGGCCGCAGTACGACCTCGTCGTCATCGGCGCGAGCCGCGACCGGAGCGCGGCCTCGCGGTTCGTCTCGCCGCCGACGTTCGAGCGCCTCGAAGACGTGGACACGGACGTGGCCATCGTCGACCGCGGGCGGACGTAGCGGGCTCGCGGCGAGCCGTTCACACTCACGGTCGTTCGTTACAGCGTGTGTCTGCGCCAGCGGCGTCGAAACCGTCACGCCAGAGGCGGCCGCGGACAGCGTGTGACAAAAGCGTTCGCTGTAGGGAGATACAGCCACAGTGCATCCCGTCTCGCTGACCGAATACCGCGATCCGCGGGTCTCGACGGCGGGAGCGACGCGGTGTCGGTCGAGACCGCTCACCCATAGATTTACCGGCACGCCGGCCGATTCCGGTGTATGAGCGGGTTCAGTCACGAGACGGACTCTGAACCAGAATTCGACGGCGACGTCGAGCGAGATTCGCCCTCCACCGCGGAGCGAGACCATCTCGGAACAGAGTTCACCGAAGAACGGATGCTTCCCGCGGAGGCGTTTTCGCTGCTCGGAAACGACACCCGCATCGACATCTTGCAGGCGATGCTGGACGAGAACGCCGACAAGGCGCCGGTCGGCTTCACGGACCTGTTCGAACGAGTCGAGATGGCGGACAGCGCCAACTTCAACTACCACCTGCAGAAGCTCACCGGCCACTTCATCAAGCAGACCGAAGACGGCTACGAGTTCCGTCACCCCGGTCGAAAGGTCGTGAGCTCGATATTCGCCGGCACGCTCACCGACCGCGCACAGCTCGGGTTCTTTCCGGTCGACGGCTCCTGTCACACGTGCGACGGCGACCTGCACGGGTGGTACGTCGACGAGGTTCTCACCATCGCCTGCGTCGACTGCGCGACCGTTCTCGTGCGGTATCCGTTCCCACCCGGGGGGATCGACGAGCGAACGCCCGAGGAGCTCCTCCAGGCGTTCCACCACTACGTTCGGCACCACTACTGCATCGCCGCCGACGGCGTCTGTCCCGAGTGCACCGGCCCCGTCGAGACGGAACTGGGCTACGAACCGGCGCAAGCGGACCCTCTCGACGTGACGGTCGAGCACACGTGCCAGCGGTGCGGGTACGACCTCCAGTCGAGCGTCGGCGTGAACCTCCTCGACAACGCCGAGGTGCTCCTGTTTCACTCCGAACGCGGTATCGACCTGAGCACGGAACCGTTCTGGCACTTCGAGTGGTGCGTGAGCGATGCCTGTACAGAAGTCCTGTCCGAAGACCCGTTGCGCCTGCGTCTCGACATCTCGTGTGCGGGGGACGAGCTACGCGTCGTGCTGGACGAGACCCTCACGGTGACCGAGACCGCGAGACGGGAACACCTCTCGTATTAGTCACGCGCACAAGCGATCGGTTAGAAAGGCGGCCGGCCGCTGCTGCCCACGGTCGAAAGCGGGGTTTCCGCCCGTCAGTGGCCGCCTATTCGAATAGCTGTACGGCCTCGTCGTATCGGGAACTGGGTTCTTCCCAGTCGACGACCTCGAAGAAGGCGTCGACGAAGTCGCCGCGGGCCGGGCCGTAGTCGTAGTAGTACGAGTGCTCCCAGACGTCGAGCGCCAGGATGGGATGGCTCCCCCAGAGCGCGCCCTGGTCGTGCTTGTCGACCGTGACGGTGCGCAGTCGGTTGCTGAAGCTGTCGTAGACCAGCAGCGCCCAGCCACCGGCGGCGGCGGACGCGGCGGCCTCGAACTCGCCCTTCCACGCCTCGTAGGAGCCGAAGTCCTCCTCGATGCGGTCCGCGAGGTCACCCGTCGGCTCGTCGCCGCCCTCGGGGCTCATCGACTGCCAGAACAGGTCGTGGAGGATGTGCCCCGAGCCGTTGTGGGTCACGTTGCCGATCGCCGAGGCCGTCGAGGAGTAGTCACCCTCCTCGCGGTTCTCCGCGAGCGTCTCTTCGGCGCTGTTCCAGCCGTTGACGTAGCCCTGATGGTGGGTGTCGTGATGCCACGTCAGGACCTGTTCGCTGATGTGCGGTTCGAGTGCGTCGTAGTCGTACGGGAGCGGCGGGAGTTCGTAGTCTGCCATTTGTATCGACAGTATCGGCCAGGTGCGAGAGGACTATGAGCGTTTTCTGTAGCGCAGTATAGTAGCGGTTCCGTCACGTGACCGACGCACGCCAGAGTGGTGGGAACCGCGATCGACCGCACCCGACTCCATCGTGACCTGATAGCCATTTTTCCCGCTCGCTCGCCCGAGCGCCTGGTTCGCCGATCGAGCGAACGCGACCACGGGACCCGAAACGGATCGGGGGACAACTTCGATGCCGGCCTCAGATGTCTGCGTCGTCTTCGTCTTTCACGTCGAGCAAGTGGTCGGCGATGTTCTCCATGCCTTCCCGCCCGAGCGCGGACTGGACGATGAGGTGGCCGCCGAGGACCGCCGGGCTGATGACCGTGTCTGCGCCCGCCCGCCGGAGCTTCTCGATGTTCTCGCGGTCGGTTGCGGCGGCGACGATGTTGACCGTCGGGTTCAGCGTCTGGGCGGTGAGAATCGCCAGCGCGTCCTGGGCGTCGTCGTTGGTCGCCGCGACGACCGCCGACGCGTCCTCGATACCGGCCCGCTGGAGCGGTTCCTCGTCGCTCGGGTCGGCGGTCAGCACGTTGATGTCCTGTTGTTGCAGTCGAGTCGCCGCGTCCGTGTCCGGCGTGATGACGATGAAGTCGACCGCGTCCGCCAGTTCTTCGATGATCGGTTCCGTAAGGTCGCCGTAGCCGAGCACCAGCACGTGGTTCTCGAGCAGATTGAGTTGTGCGTCAGACATGTTTCCGAGGGCCTCCGAGAGCCGCTTTTCGATGGCCGGACCGAGCAGCGACCCGAGCGCGATGGCGAAACTGGCCGTCCCGAGGACGACGACCGACATTCCGAACAGCCGAGCTTGCGGGCTCTGTGGCGTGATGTCGCCGTAGCCGACCGTGCTGGCGGTGACCAGCGTGAAGTAAAAGGCGTCGGTCAGCGTCGAGATGCCGCCGAACTCGTCGCGGAGCGCGTAGGCCCCGACGGTCCCGTACACCTGCGCGCCGACCAGCGCCGCGCCGGCCGCCAGCTGGGCCGTCGAGAGGTCGATCGGTCGGTCGAACCGTCGGCGGTTCAACAGCATCGTCGGCAGCGACAGCAGCGAGAGGACGACGAGGGGCAGCGAGAACGCCGAACTCTGGACGAGTCCCTGCAGCGCCGAGACGGGGAGCAAGACGACGGTGACGTACCACGCGATCCGCAGCCGCCGGCGGAGTCCGAGCACGCTGACCAGCAGCGTGAACCCGGTGAGCGCGCCGGTGAAGCCGGCGGCCCGCTGGACGCTCCGCGGGATGTACGCGGCGAGCGGCCCAGTGATGGATACGTCGCTGATGTTGACGACGCCCGTGGCGAACGAGAGGATCGCCACCAGGACCGGGAGCAGGATGGTCGCCCGCGCCCCCAGCCAGTCCCGCGGTCTGTCCATGTCCATCCAGATTGTATGGGTGGGCGTAAATGTACTGTCTGGGACCCGTCCGCCGGAAGCGATTTACTACCGGACGCGCACGGTGTGGACATGGCTTCCCTCCCGATCGAGATTCTCATGGGCATCTATCTGGGGCTGCTGGTGGGAGTGATCCCGGCGCTCGTCTCCTGGGCGCTCGGCTTCATCTTCAAGTACTTCACCGGGGTGAGCGTCCCCGGCTTCGGTGTCGTCGTGCTGGCGATCGCGCTCGCCGGCGTCAGCGGCGGCCTCCTCGCACTCGCCGACCGGTCGATCACGCAGGCGCCGAACGCCGAGCGCGTCGTCACCGCGATCCTCCTCGTCGGGATGGTGTCGATGTACGCCCACAGCAAGGGCGACCAGCTCGGCGCGAACTTCCCGAAACGGCTCTCGCTGAAAGGCTTGCGTGACAAGCGCCTCTCCGCGGACGTGGTCGAATTCGTCGGCGGCCGGGACGAGGTCCGCATCCAGATCGTCGGCGAGATCGCCGATATGGAGGGGTACCCGCCGCTGCCGGAACCGCTCCGGGCCGACATCCGCGGCGAGGAGTGGCGATTTCCCGCTGACCTCCGCATCGGGGAACTCGAACGACGCATGGAGGAGCGGCTGAAGTCCGAGTTCGACCTCGGCGACGTCGCCGTCACCATCGACGAACAGGGCCGGGCGTCGGTGGCTGCCGCACCGCCGTTCTCGGGGCTCTCGAAGCGCGTGGGCGACGGCCGACACGCGGTGTCAGTCGACGCGCTCTTGCCCACGGGCCTCGCCCGCAACGACGAAGTGACGGTCCTGACCGAGGACGCGCAGATCCGAGGCACCGTCCTCAGCGCGCGGTCGGCAGAGGCCGCCGACGAGACGCCAGTCGACACGCCCGAGGAGCCGGACATCGCCGACGCGGAACAGCCGGCGGCCCCGATTCGGGCCCCCACGACCGACGGCGGCGAGGGCCGACTCACCGTCGCCGTCACCCGGACCGACGTCCAGCCTCTCCTGCGCTCGGCCGCGCCCAAGGTCGTGGTCGAGCCGCGGGGCACGCACCGCGAGTACGAACTCGTCTCCTTGCTCCGGCGGGCCGGCAGCCGGTTCCGGCGACTCACCGTCCGCGCCGAGGGGGCCCTCGACGGGGTGACGCTCAGCGACGCGCGGGTCCGCGACACCTACGGCGTCGCCGTCGTCGCCATCCGGAAGCCCGACGGCTGGCAGGTCGCGCCCCACGGGACGGCGGCCGTCGAAGCGGGCGACGAACTGTACGCCGTCGGGGGGCGCGACGCCCTCGACGGCTTCGAGGAGGCGGTAGCGTGACGTTCGCGCTCCTCCAGAGCGGTATCGTGCTCCAGGGCGACTCGACGATGGATCTCGTCGTCGAGATGCTGGCCCAGTTGCTCGGCGTGGCGGTCGCCGCGGGCGGCATGTCCGCGTTCACGGCACTGGTGTATCGCTGGTACGTCCGCGAGCGCGTTCAGACCGGAGTCGCCGTCCTGTTCGGATTGACCGTCGTGGTGCTGTACCTCGGAACGACGACGGCGCTCGGCCAGGTCATCGGGGGGCAAGACGAGGTCCTCGAACTGCCGCGGGTCCTCGGAAACATCTCGGCGTTCGTCGTCGGCGGTCTCGGCGCGTACACGGGAACGCGGGTCGGCGACCGGCTCGGCACGGACCTGTTCGCGGCGACGGCGCGCGGCGCGGTCGACGCCGACGTGAGCGAGATCGTCCAGACGGTCGGCCGGGTCACGTCAGTCCGCCTGCCGGAGGACGTCGACGACATCGTCGGCTACGACCCGTCACCGGACGCGACGAAGAAGAAGCTCGCGAACCGGCGCTTCCTCTTCCCGCGCCGGCTGACGAAGGCCGAACTGCGCGAGCGGCTGGTCGCCCGGCTCAAGACGGACTACGGCGTCGGCCACGTCGACCTCGAACTGGCCGACGACGGGACCGTCGAGTACCTCGCCATCGGCTCGCGGGCGGCCGGAATCGGCCCGACGCTCCCCCCGGCGACCAACGCCGTCGCCATCCGGGCCGACCCGGCGAACGCCGCGAGCGCCGGCGACCTCGTCCAGGTCTGGGAGCGGAACCCGGCGACGCGCGTCCTCACGGGCGAACTCCGGGGGGTCGCCGGCGACGTGGTCACGGTGGCTATCGACGCCGCCGACACGCCCAAGCTCGACCCGCAGACGTCGTACAAGCTGGTCACGCTCCCGGTTCAGGAGCGTCCCGACCGGGAGTTCGCCTCGCTGCTCCGGGCTGCCGACGAGACGATGGGGACCGCTACGGTCGGGCGCGGCAGCGAGGTCGCGGGCCAGACGGTCGGCGCGCTGGAGGTCACGGTGATCGCCATCACCCGCGACGGCGAGTCGCCGGAGACCATTCCGTCCCGGGAGCGCGTGCTGGCGGCCGGCGACACGCTCTACGCCATCGCGACCCCGGACGCGCTCCGACGGCTCGAACAGGCCGCCGAGGGGGCGGACGAGGAACCGACTGAGGGCGGCCACGCCGACGAACTCAACGCGCCGGCGGGACCGGCAACCACCGATTCCGAGTCGGCGGTCGGTGAGTCGGCGATGAGTGACGGCTCGGCGGACGAGACCGCTGCGGATACGACGGCCGACGACACCGAAACCGCTGACACAGTAGCCGACGACGCTGTCGGCGACACCGCCGAGGCGTCCGGCGACGAACCGTCCGGCGACGACCCCTTCGACGCGATCCCCGACGCCGAGGGGGCCGACCCGCTCGACGAACTCACCGAGGGCGACGATGGCGACGACCCCGTGGAAGTGTGGGACCCGGCGGAGCGAATCGGCGACTCGGCCGCAGGGGACGAAGACGGCGAGGCAAGCGGCGACAGTAACGGAGCCGAGCCGAACGACGACGCGACGGCTCGCGGAACGACCGACGAAGCGGGCGACGACGTGACGGCGGATCCCGCCGAAGCCGACAGCGGGCGAGAGACGGCTACAGACGACGATTCCGAGTCCGACGGCCGTGGCGACGGCGAGCGCGATACCTCCGCCGAAGGCGACGACACCGAGCGGTCCGGCTGAGTCGCCGGACGGCGGTTCGGAACGCTCTTTTGGCCGACGGACCGAGTGCGACTATGGAGTGGAAGCTGTTCGCACACCTCCGCGACGCGGTCGACGGCCAGTCCGTCAGCGTCGACGTCGAGGGGGACGCGACGGTCGAGACGGCGCTCGACGCCCTGCTCTCGGCGCGCCCGGCGCTCGCCGACGAGGTGCTCGACGAGGACGACGAACTGGCCGACCACGTTCGACTGCTGGTCGACGGCGAGGACCCGTTCGCCGGCGGCGACGGCCTGGCGACGCCGGTCGATAGCGACACCGAACTCGCGCTGTTTCCGCCGGTCAGCGGCGGGTGAAGAGCGCTCGCGTCACGCCCGTCCGATCGTCGTCCGGCCCGAGACGACGATGCGGAAGCCGTCCCGGTAGTCCGTGTCGATGGTCGGCTCCCAGCCGTGGGTCTCGGCCAGCAACCGCAGGTTCGGGAGCGGCAGTCCCGACTGGCCGTCCGGGATCGCTTGCCCGTACGTGAAGAACGGTGCGGGGTCGTCGCGGGCCGGCGGCTGGCCGTCGTCGGTGATCGTGAATCCGTCGTCGGTGACCGCGACCGACACCGACGACGCGCCGTTGTGCGCCGCGAACCGGAACGCGTTCTCGAGCAGGGTCTGCAGGCGCGGCGGGTCGGCCTCCACCGTGCCGTCCGCTTCGACGGTGAGCGCGAGGTCGCCGACGTCGGCGGAGCGGAGCGCGCGCTCGGCGATGTCCGCCACGTTCACGGGTCGCGTCGATTCGACGGTCTGTCCGTGCTGTGCGAGCCGAGCGAGCTTGTTGACGACGTCGGTCATGTGGTCGGCCGACTGCGAGGCGGTCTGGAGCGATTCGCGGGCCCGGTTCACGTCGCCGTCCGTCAGGGCGCTCCCGGCGATGTCGACCCGTCCGTTGACGGTCTGGAGCGTGTTGAGCAGTTCGTGCCGGATGGCGGCGGCGAACCCCTCGAGCTGTTCGTTCTGCCGCGAGAGCTCTCGGCGCTGGCGCTCGACCTCGGTCACGTCCGAGAGGACGAGCATCTCGCCGATGTTGGTCTGTCCGAGGGCGAAGGAGGTCCCGCTGACGAGGTAGTAGTGAACGTCGCCGTCTTGGGCGTGTTCGAGTATCTGCTCGTCGCTGTCGAGGGCGCGCTCGACGTTCGGAAGCGCGTCGCCGAGTCGCTCGCCGACCGTTCCGTCGAGGACCGGTAACGTCGACGCCGCGAGGTCGTTGTACTCGCGGATCCGACCGGCGTCGTCGAGGTAGATGACCGGATCGTCGACGCCGTCGGTCAACTGGACGGCGAGGAACGTGGTGTCGAAGACGTAGAGGACGCCGACGGCGAACACGACGACTCCCAGCGGTTCGTAGTTGATGTCGAGCAGCCGGTCGCTCGCGAACCCGACGATGTCGAGGAGGACCGGGAGCCCGGCCACGCCGACGAGCGCGACCAGCGGTCGCGTGTCGTAGTCCGATTCGGTACAGAGTTCGTACAGCATGAAGAAGCCGACGGCGACAAGCGCGTACGAGAGCCCGGTCACGAGCCAGTGGAACGTCTGGTGTTCGATGGTCAGGTGCGGGAACGGCGTCTGAACGACCACCGTCTGGAAGTACAGCCCGTGGATCGGGTTCGACACTTTGACCGCGACGATGGCGAGGTAGACCCCGACTGCCAGCCGGCGGTACGGCGCGGCCCGGTGGAGCGACCGCCCGGTGTACGCCGAGGTGAAGTAGAGCCACGACCCGACCGTCGTCAGGCCGACGACGAGACTGAGCAGGTAGGCGGCGTACTGCAACTCCGGCGTCGGCGCGAGCAGGAACGCCAGTTCCAGCGCGGCCCAGCCGCCGCTTCCGGCGAGCAGGCCGACGAGACCGCGCCGCGTGTCGGGGTCTGCGATCCGGAGTGCGCGCGGCACGGCGGCCAGACATCCGATCGTGGCGACGGCGTACGCCATCGTGTAGGCCGCGAACGAGAGTGAGAGTCCGGAGATCCACATTGACTTCGAGTACGGACCGGTCACGTCATGAACGCACTGGCCACGTTTCCAGGGATGATAACGGGACCGGGATCAGGTGAGGTCTGCGCTGCAGACGAAGGTGGGCCAGTCGCTCGTGTCTCCCCGGACGGCGGCCGCTTCCGCGACGTGGCGCGGCGTCTCGGGGAGCAGGACCCGCGTCCGATCGACGCCGAGTGCGGTGGCGTCGTCGCGAATCGCGTCGAACAGGGCCGCGGCCGCCTCGCCGTCGTCCCACGCGCCGACGGCGTACTCAGCCAGGCGCACGTCGTCTCCCGGGTCGCGCGTCACCCGAGCGCGACAGGCCATGGCGCGGGTCCCGCCCCCGGTGATCGCGAACACCGCCTCTTCGTCGGCGAGGGCCCGCAGGTCGTCGTGGGTGAGTTCCGAGAGCGCCCACGACTGCTCCCCGTCCAGTGCGAGTCCCCCGAGCGCGGTTCGAGCGTCGCTGTCGGTCCAGTAGGTCCAGGCGACCGTCGGGTCGTCGGTGACCGACAGCGACGGCGTCGCCTCGTTCGGGTCCGGCGACGCCCACCGGAACGAACAGGTCGGTTCGAACCCCGCCGCGACGGACTGCCCGAGGCCGGCGTCGTTCCACGAGAACACCATGTTCCGCGCGACCGTCGCACCCCCGTCGCCGGCCCAGTCGAGGAGGTCCTCGACCATCGCCAGCCCGTGGCCCTCGCCCCGGTTGGCGGGGTCGACCCGGATGCCCTGGAGCCAGGCCTCGTGGCCGCTCAGCATGACGCCCTGACAGAGCCCCACGGCGGTCCCGTCGACGGTCGCGACGACGGTCCGCTGGTCGGGGCCGTCGCTCGCCACCCAGTCGCGGAACACCGCCGGGATGTACTCCGCCGTGTCGCGGTCGCTCCAGACCTCCTCGACGAACGCGACCACGTCGTCGTAGTCGTCGGTTCGCGCCTGCCGCACCGTCGGTGACATACCCGACACTGCGCGGCGGGGGCGTGAAAAGCTTCGCTCGCCCGCCCGGCCGTTACAGCCAGGGGGTCGAGCGCTGCTGAACCTCGCCGGCCAGGGACTCCTGCATGGCGGATTCCACGTCGTCGCTGTTCTCGAGCGCCCACATGAGCTTGACCTTCGCCGTGCCGGGCAGCGTGTCCTCGCCCTCGACGACGCCGGCGTCCAGCAGGTCGCGGCCGGTGTCGTAGACGCGGTCGCAGACGCGGCCTTCGAGGCACTGGCTGGTCATGACGACCGGGACGTCGAGGTCCTCGATGACGCCGATCCAGTCGGTGTTGACGTGGCCCAGCCCGGTCCCCTCGATGACGATTCCCTCGCTGTCGGCGGCGGCCGCCTCGAGCAGCGAGGCGTCCATGCCGGGCGAGAACTTCACCAGTTCCACGTCCGTCTCGACGGCGTCGTACAACGCCAGATCGGTCGCGCCCCGCTCGGCGTACTCGCGGCGGAAGGTCACCGTGCTCTCGCCGTCGATGTCGTAGTCGACCTCGCCGATGGGCTTCGCGCCGACGGTCTCGAAGGCGTCCCGGCGCGAGGTGTGGTTCTTGCGGACGCGGGTGCCGCGGTGGAGCGCACAGCGGTCGTCGGACTCGTCCGCGTGCATGCAGACCAGCACCTCCGCGCAGTCGCTCTTGGCCGCCTCGACGGCCGAGACGGCGTTCATCACGTTGTCCGAGGAGGGGCGGTCGGCCGACCGCTGGCTCCCGGTGAAGACGACGGGGACCGGCGTGTCGAGCATGAAGGCGAGCGCCGACGCGGTGTACTGCATCGTGTCGGTGCCGTGCATGACGACGACGCCGTCCGCGCCGGCCTCGATCTCCTCGTGGACGGCCCGGGCGAGGTCCTGCCAGACCGCGGGCGTCATGTTCTCCGAGAGGATGTTGGCGACGACCCGGCCGCGGTAGTTCGCCATCCCGGCCAGGTCCGGGACCGCCCGCAGCACGTCCTCGGCGTCGAACTGCGCCGTCACCGCGCCGGTCCGGTAGTCGACGGTCGAGGCGATGGTCCCGCCGGTCGAGATGAGCGACACCGTCGGCAGGTCGTCGTCGAACTCGATCTCCGACGTGCCCTGCTCGTCCTGTGCGCTCTCCACGTCGTAGACGTCCGATTCGAGGACGTCCACGCTCGCTTCCTCGCGGTCGATACCGACGTTGTATCCCCCGTCGAGCTTGACGACGAGGTGTGCCGGCGTGCTGGAGGGGAGCAACACGCCCTCGTAGGTCTGGGCCGCGCGCTCGACGCGGACCCGGTCGCCTGCGTTCATGCGCGGGAGTTTCCGCCGGCGGGACTTGAACCCACTCGTTTCGGCCAGCGCCCAGCATCGGCCCGGAACGTACCGCTTCACTCGCGTTCGGAACTGCAACTCACGCGCGCTACCAGACCACAAGGTTATCCCAATAGACACTCTCCTAACAAGTATGGCAGACAACAAGTCCGGCCGCGAGAACCAGGCCCGGAACGACGAGCGCCGCCAGCGAGAACGTGCCATCGCGGAGGAACTCGAACGCGCGGACGACCCCGAGCCGCCGGTCGATCCCACGGCGCTCGCCTACTTCGAGACAGAGCTCGACGCGCTCGAATTCCCAGCGACAGCGGCTGACGTGGTGGCTGCGATGGGCGATTACGAGGTCGAGTCCACCGAGGGGACGCACGCCGTCGCGGACCTCCTCCCGGAGGCGACGGTCGAGTCCTTCGACTCGCCCGCCGCGGTTCGGACGCGGGTCCAGCGGCCGACGATAGCGGGGGCGATGAAGCGCGTCGTGGAAGCCGCCGACGCCCACCAGAGCGCGTCCTTCGGTACCTCACAGCGCGACGGCTACGAGCGAACGTTCCGGGAGTTACAGGCCATCGACGGGGACGACGACGACGAGGGTATCCGGGTCGTCGCCGACTGGATCGTCGAGCGCATCCACGAGAAAGAGCGACTTCCGAGCTCGCGTGACGTTCGCCGGCGAGCGGCGACGTTCTGCCGGGAGAACGGCTACTCGGTCCGCAACGACGACTGGCTCGGTGTCTGAGCGGCGGCACTGCCACGCGCACGGCTGTTGACGGCCCCCCAAAAGGTCCATACTGCTCGCCGTCCCACCTTCGGTATGGCCGAGCGAACCGAGGAACGGACCCGCGAGGCGGACGCCGAGGCCGAGGGCGATTTCGGCGTCGACGTCGGCACGACAGAGTCGCTGGGCGGCGGAGCGACCGACGCCGATCCCGAGCGGTCGTCGGAGTCCACCCGGAGCTACTTCTCGCTGCGCGCGCTGCTGTACGCCTTCGGCGCGGTCGGCGGCGGGATGGTGCTTGGCGGGCTGATTCCACTCCTGCCGTTCACCGAGATGCTCGGCATCGCCCTGGGCGCGTTCGTCTACGGACTGGTGGCGAGCCAGCGCCGCTACCTCGAACTCGCCGTCGCCGGCGGCGTCAGCGGCGGGCTCACGGCCGTCTTCTCGCTGCTGCCCCAGCTCGCCGCGGGGCTGAACGGGACTCGGCTGTTCGCCATCGCCGGCGCTGTCGGGCTCGTGCTCTCGGTCGTGGGTCATTACTTCGGCCGGGACCTGCGGGACGGCCTCACGAAGGACCTGTGACCGACGCGCGGGCGGCCCGGCCGGCGCTCAGGTGATCTCCCAGCCGTCGTCGGTCTGCTCGACGATTCCGTCGTCTTCGAGCCGCAGCAGGGCCTCCTCGACGATCTCCGGCGGTGCCTCGATCTCCCTGGCCAGCGCGGGGACGGAGTCGACGCCGTTGGCCAGCCCGCTGACCAGTTCCGCGTACAGCCGGCCGTCGCCGTTCTCGAACCCCTCGTCGATGCGGTCGCGCACGTCGGTCATTCGGGCCTGAACCCACCGCTGGGCCAGCGAGAGCTCGTTTTCGAGCTGTTCTAAGTGCTCCAGTTCGCGTGCGAGGTCGCGGAAGTCGCCGCCGGGCTCGGCGTCGAGGGTTATCGACAGGTGCCGACAGGACGGCATCTCGAACTCGGGGTTCGCGGGGTAGGCGCTCTTGGTGCCGAACTCGTAGGGCGAGACGCGGACCTCCAGGCGGAGGTTCCGGGCGATGGAGAAGTACTTGCGCCGCTGGTCGTCCGTCCGCGAGTCGACGAGCCCGGCGTCTTCGAGCTTCTGGAGGTGGTCGATGACCGCCTTGGGACTGACGCCGATGTACTCGCTGATCTCGGTGACGTAACAGGGTTTGTGGGCGAGCAGTCGGAGAATCCGCCGCCGGTTGGCGTTCCCGAGGAGATTGAGCAGCTCGGCGGAGTCCATTCGTCCGAAGATAGCGGGTCACGGTTCAAAAGCATGACTCTCGTCGGGTGATTTCTCGCGGCCTGTCGGAAATTCCTTCGACAGTCGTTACGGCAGCGGCGTCACGTCGTCGTCGGACCCGAGGGAATTCGGTCCGCCGCCGTTGCCGCCGTTGCCACCGTTGCCGCCAGCGCCGCTCCCACTGTTCCCGTCGCCGCTGTTGTCGCTTCCGCCGTCGCCACCGTCGCCGCTATCCCCGGCGCCGTTGTCGCCGCTGTTATCGTCGCCGCCGTTTCCGGAAGCACCGTCGCTGTCACCACTGTTGCCGCCGTTTCCGGAAGCACCGTCGCTGTCACCGCCGCCGCTGTCATCGCTCCCGCTGCTGTCGCCGGTGCCGCTATTCCCGGCGTCGTCGCCGCTGCCACCGTCGCCGTTCTCGGCGCTGTCACCCCCGTTCCCGTTTCCCTCGCCGGCCTCGCTTCCGTCGTTCCCCGAGTTCGACTGGTCGCCGCCGGCCGCCGAATCGTCGGACCCGTCTCCGGACGCCGAGTCGCCGCCGTTACCGGCGTTTCCCTCGTCGTTCGGTCCGGTCTCGTTCGCGCCGTCCCGCGGTCCGGACTCGTTCGAGGCCCCGTCGGGTCCTTGTCCCGGCGCATCAGACTGGTTTCGGTCGGTCGCGTTTCCCGGCTGACCGGGCACGTCGGTCGGCGGCCCCCGGTCGCTCTCGTTGGCTCCCTGACCGGGCGCGTCGGTCGGCGGGCCGCGTTCGCTCCCGTTCCCGTCTCTGCCGGGCGCGTCGGTCGGCGGGCCGCGCTCGCCTTCGGGCGGTCCGCCGAGGCCCCGCGCGATCACGGCGACCCGCTGGCCGGAGAGCTCGCTCGCGTTCTCCCGGAGCCGCTCGAGCGAGGTTGCGTTCACGCCCGTCCGCTCGGCGGCGTCGTCGGTGTCGTTGATCGCGGTCTGGAGCCCCTCGATCTCCGCCGTGAGCCGACTCTGCTGGGCGACGTAGGCCGGCCGCGAGAGATTCCCGCTCTCGTATCGCGCTTCGAGGGACTCGTTGCGGTCCTGGAGGCGTTCCAGCCGCCGTTCGAGCGATCCGGCTCGCTCCGTCACCAGCCGCGCTCGCTCGGTCTCGTTCGACCGGGTGAACGATGCTTGCCACATCCCGTTCTCGACCGTGTCGTTCGCGGCGGCCGAACTCGACTGAAGGAAGGCGGTCAGGCGCGTCCCCAGGCCGCCGTCGGACTCGTTCTGGACGGCCGGCGTCTCCGTCGCGGTCTCCTGTGCCGCCGCGACCGGGACAGCGACGGCGACGACCGCTACGAGGACCAGCGACGCGAGCAGCGCGGCCTGGCGTTGGCTCATTCGTACTCCCGTCTATCGACCCCGAATTAAAAAAGAGGTGCCTTCGTTCGTGTCGTTCACGCGCGACCGAAACGCCGCCAGACAGTCCAAGAGCGTTTATCGGTCGCTCACGGGCCGTTTCCCTCCTGGGAGGAGTACCCAGGCGGTCGCGACCGAGAGAACGGAGAGCGCGACCGTGGCGAGCGGGAGCGCGAGCCCGGGCTCGTACCGCAGGGGCGGGTAGTAGCCGAGGCCGTAATCGAGCGCGTCGTTGACGAGCGCCAGCACGAGGGCGGTCGCCAGCGCGCCCTTCGTCGTCCGGGCGTAGTGAGGCACTAACAGCCCCTCCGCGACGAACCCGACGTGGGTGACGATGATACCGAAGTACGCCCACGGGGCCGGGAAGTAGGCGTCGAACCCGAGGTTCAGCGCGACGACGGTCCACAGTCCCATCTTGACGAGCCAGACCAGCGCCAGCGTGTGCAGGTACGCGAGCGGGGTCGTCAGCGGTACGTCGTCGAGCGACCGCCCGAGGAAGGGAAGCAGCGTCGCCACGGACAGCGTCATCAGGAACAGCGCGGCGGGGGAGTCGGCGTACAGCGGCCAGAGGAACGTCGACACGTCCGGCATCGTCTCGACGTAGTAGCGGACGCCGACCAGCATCGCGACGGCGTTGACGACGAGCAGCCACACCAGACTCGGCGTCTGTTCCAGGTAGTAGCGCGCGTACCGGCGCGGCAACGGCCCCCAGTCACTCATGGGTCGAACCGGGACCGCTCGCGGCAAAGCCCTGTCGAAGGGGGACCGCCGTTCGCCCGGCGAATATTGCGGTCTGAATGCACGACGGGAAAAGGATACCGGCAAAAGCTTATGTGTGGCAACAGTCCACATGCAACTGCACCGATGTTCGAACAGTTTTCGAGCGGATACTACCTCGGCCGCCTCTACATCGAACCCAGAGACGACGCGGCGGCCGCAATGTGTCGCGAGCAGCACGAACGAGTGAACGAACAGCTGTACGCCTCCGGAGACGGGGTCGAGCGGACAGACTACCCGCTCGTGATGAAACTCGGCTCGCGGCACTTCGCCGTCCACGGCGACGAACAGGTCCCGGCAGACACGCTCGCGCTCCCCGAGACAGTGCTCGAGGACGCCAACGTCAGGAACCCGCCCAGCCTCGAAGAGGTGTTCCTGGCCAAGGCCGACCACGCGGCGCAGTTACTCTCGATCTCCGAGGGGACGCCGACGCTTCCAGACGCAGCGGTGTGACGACCGAAGGTATCCGCTCGGTTGAGGTTTGCACTGGCGGATACGACCACCGTACCGAGTGAAGAGTCGGATTCGATGCCCAGAGGCCGACAGTGGGAGAGACCCCCGTCCAGAGCGGTCGATTTGTTGGCCCCGCTACCCGACGAGACCGACCGTCCAACGGGCTATTTCGGAGGCCGTGAACACCGCGCCTTCTAGACGGGAGAGGACTCTCCCGGTCCAGAGGGCAGCGACCAGCAGTATCGTGACGCCGCTCAGCCACGCCAGCGTCTCCAGTGCCGTGGCACTCACGGCGAGCGGTCGAACGAGCGCTGCGATACCCACGATGCCGGTGATGTTGAAGACGTTGCTGCCGACGACGTTCCCCACCGAGACGCCGAGGCTCCCGCGCTGGATTGCCACCAGCGAGACGGCGAACTCCGGTGTTGAGGTCCCGGCCGCGACGATTGTCCCACCGATGACCCACTCGGAGATACCGGCGCTCCGGGCCAACTCCGAGGCCGCCACGACCATGAAGTCGCCGCTCACCAGTACCAGCGCGAGCCCGCCCACGAGGAATCCGATGTCCCGTCCGCGGACGGTCACCCGTTCCGTCACGGGGCTGACCAGCCCGCCTGTCCCGAGCGGGTGGTCACTGGTAGCCGTCGGTTCCGACTGGCTGGTACGGAGTAAGTAGGTCGTGTAAGCGGCGAACAGCGCCGCCAGGACCCCTCCTTCGAGTCTCGTAATCTGCAGGTCGAGAATCGCGAGGCCGCCGACGAGCGTGCTCGCCAGCAGCGCGACGCCGTCGCGGTGAACGAGTGATCTCGCGATTGGAATTACCTTCAACAGGGAGACCACGCCCAGAATAAACGCCAGGTTGTATATGTTCGAGCCGAGGACGTTCGCGACGGCGATATCGCCCACACCTTTGAGTGCTGCGTCGACTGAAACCGACAGCTCTGGCGTCGAAGTCCCCATCGCGACCACCGTCAGTCCGATAGTGAGATCCGAGAGACCGAGCCGCTGTGCGAGCCGAACGACGGCGTCGACCAGGAGCCGTGCGCCGACCCAGAGACCCAGTATCGAGACGAGAATCACACCGATTTGGACGGCCGGGCCGCCTTGGACCATGATGCCGGTCTACCGAGGGTCGGGCAATCAATGTTTGGCACCCGGTCGCGGTCGGGCCTCTGGGAAGCCACTTTTAAGCCCGTCGCCGCCCGCCACTCAGTCGATGTTGGATCGGTTGCTGGGACGGGCCGCGCTGAAGGAGCGGGTGGCCGAACTCGAAGAGGACAAGCACCACCTGGAGCGCCAACTGGAGGCCGAGGAGGAGCGACGGGCCGACGCGTCGACCGAGCGCCAGCGGGCGGAGGCCGAGGTCAATCGGTTAGAGGACCGCGTCGCCGAACTCGAAGACCGGGTCGAGCGCCTGCGAGACGAGGGCGCGGACGCGTCGTTTCGGGCCGAGGAGACGCTCTCCCGGGAGCGGCTGGCGGCCGTCCTCGATCGGCTCGAATCGTTCGAGACTGGGCCGGAGGGCGTCTTCAGCGCCTACGTCGCCGACGAGCACGACCTGCCCGGGCCGGTCCGCGACGCATTCGGCGACCGCGCGTCGCTGGTCGCGAGCGCCGCGCCCTGCCTGGCTGTCGCGGACGACGCCGGCCTCCTGTCGGCCTGTCTCTCCGTCCCCGCGCCGCCGACGCCGTTCGCCCAGTGGGGCGAGACGGTTCGACTGGAGCGGTCGTGGTTCGAACCGACCGGCGAGTACGTCGTCGCGCTCGTGCGCTCGGACCTGTTCGCCGTCGGCGAGTACGACGGGCGCGAGCGGACCGCGTTCCACGGCTTCGACTCGGACCTCAAGAGCCAGCACTCGAAGGGCGGCTTCTCGCAGGGACGGTTCGAGCGGCTCCGGGACCAGCAGATCGACACGCACCTCGACCGCTGTCACGCGGCCCTCGACGAGGTATCGCCCGACCGGCTGTACGTCGTCGGCGAGCGCTCGGTCATCCACGAGTTCGACGGGCGCGCGACGGCGACGAAGGCCGTCGACGCGACGGGCGAGCCGGCGGCCGCGCTGGACGACGCCGTCCGGTCGCTGTGGACCGCGCAGTTGCGCGTGCCCTAGCCTTTGCGGACCGCGCACCCACGCGGGGCCGTGGCTGCCACCGGTGACGCGTGGGTAGTTTTTTCGCCGCTCGGCGACTCTCTCGGGACATGGACCTCGCCATCCTCACACACGGGTCGTTCCCGGACCGGGCGAAGACCGGCGTCGGGCTGTTGCGCTACGGCGACCAGACGGTGCGAGCGGTCGTCGACCGCGAGCGGGCGGGCCAGCGCGTCCGCGACTCGCTCCCGGACGTGCAGGACGCCCCCATCGTCGCGTCGATGGCCGACGCGCCCGCGGTCGACGCGCTCCTCATCGGCATCTCGCCCATCGGCGGCGAGTTCGACGAGTCCTGGCGCGAAGACGTGCGCACGGCCATCGAACGCGGCTGTGACGTGTACTCGGGGCTCCACTACTTCCTCGCGGAGGACGAGGAGTTCGCCGACCTCGCCGCCGAACACGGCGTCGAACTGCACGACCTCCGGAAACCGCCCGACGACCTCAGCGTCGCGGCGGGGACGGCCGGCGACGTGGACGCGACGGTCGTCACCACCGTCGGGACGGACTGCTCGACGGGGAAGATGACGGCATCGTTCGAGATCCGCGACGCGGCGCGCGAACGGGGCCTCGACGCCGCCGTCGTCCCGACCGGCCAGACCGGCATCGCCATCACCGGCCGGGGCATCGTCGTCGACCGCGTCATCGCGGACTACGCCGCCGGGGCCGTCGAGCGCCTCGTCGAGGCGGAGGGCGACCGGGACCTGCTCGTCGTCGAGGGCCAGGGGGCCATCGCCCACCCGGCCTACTCCGGCGTGACGGCGAGCATCCTCCACGGGTCGGCCCCGGACGCCCTCGTCATGTGTCACGAGGCCGGTCGCGAGGCCGTCCACGGCTACGAGTCGTTCGCCATCCCGCCGCTGTCGGAGTACGTCGACATCTACGAGCGGATGGCGGCTCCGGTCTCAGACGCGTCCGTCGTCGCCGGGATGCTCAACACGCGCCACCTGGACGGGGACGAGGCGGCACACGCCGTCGCGGACTACGCCGACGACCTCGGCGCGCCGGCGACGGACCCGGTCCGCCACGGCGTCCCCGACGAGGTGCTGGACGCCGTCGTATGAACTGGACCGTCGAGCGCCGCGACCTGCCGCTGTCGGACCCCTTCGGCATCTCGCGAGAGACGAGCGAGACGAGCGAGACGGTCGTGGTTGAACTGACCCGCGACGGCACGACCGGCGTCGGGGCCGTCACGCCCTCTGCGTACTACGACGAGGTGGCGGCGTCGGTCACCGACGTCCTCCCGGAACTGCTCGAACGCGTCGATCGGGTCGGCGACCCGCAGAACCAGCAGCGCATCGAGCGGGCCCTCTGGGAGTGCGCGCCGGACCGGCCCGCCGCCCGGATGGCCGTCTCCATCGCGGTCCACGACCTCGCCGCTCGGGCGGTCGGCCTGCCGCTGTACCGCCGGTGGGGACTCGACCCCGAGGCGGTGCCGCCGACCACTTACACCGTCGGCATCGAACCCCCCGAGCGGATGGCCGAGAAGGCCCGCGACGCCGCCGACGCGGGCTTCTCTCGCTTGAAAGTCAAGCTCGGGACGGACGACGACCGGGCGCGCTTCGACGCGGTGCGCGACGCCGCCCCCGACGCGGAGCTGCGGGTCGACGCCAACGCCGCCTGGACCGCCGCGGAGGCCGTCGACGCGGCCGAGTGGCTCGCCGACGCCGGCGTCACGATGCTCGAACAGCCGGTGGCGGCCGACGACCTCGACGGCCTCCGTCAGGTGACCGAGGCGACCGACGTCCCGGTGGCGGCCGACGAGTCCTGTCGCACCGCCGCGGACGTGCCGCGGGTCGCGGACGCCTGCGACATCGTCAACGCGAAACTGCTCAAGTGCGGCGGCCTGCGACCCGCGATGCGGCTGCTCCACGCTGCCGACGCCCACGGCCTCGACTCGATGCTCGGCTGCATGGTGGAGTCGAACGCCAGTATCGCCGCCGCCGTCCACCTCGCGCCGCTCGTCGACTACCTCGACCTCGACGGCGCGCTCCTGCTCGCCGCCGACCCCTACGCCGGCGTCCCGCTGGACGGCGACGTGTTCGACCTGACGGCGGTGTCGGCCGGCACCGGCGCGAGGCGGGACCCGTCCTTCGGCGACTCCGACTGAGACGGTGGGCTGGAAAATCGAAACGAGTACAATCACTGTTGATAATCAGGGACGAACTACTTTGTATGCGTCTTACAACACAGGATTATGGCACGCTCAGTTCTCTGTGTTGATACTGAAGAACGGATAGACGACGTGGCGGCGGCGGTCGAGGACGACGAGTCGCTGACCGCGCGGACGGCGACGACGGTCGCGGAAGCGCGGGAGACACTCGACGCCGAGCCCATCGTCTGCGTGGTCACGGCGTACGACCTCCCGGACGGGACCGGCCTCGAAATCGTCGGCGCGATTCGGGACATCGCGCCCCAGACGCCCTGCGTCCTGTTCACGGACGTTCCGCCGGCGGAGATCGACACGGCATCGTTCGAGGAGAGCATCGTCGAGTACCTCAACCGTGGCCTCCCCGACGCGCACGACCGGCTGGCGTTCGTCGCGAACGACGTGATCGACTACAGCGCACAGGCGAGCTTCATCCGCCCGGACGACGAGGACGAGCGACTGGAGACGCTCGCGCAGTACGACGTCGAGGAGCTCCCGATCGAGGACAGCTTCGACCGCCTGACCGGTCTCATCGCCAGCCACTTCGACGCCGCGGTGTCGTTCATCGGCCTCATCGAGGAGGAGGAGGAGAACTTCCTCGCCTGTCACGGCGGCGACCTGGACACGCTGACACGCGAGAACACCATCTGCACGCACAGCATGCTCCAGGAGGACGTGATGATCGTCGAGGACATCATGGAGGACGCCCGCTTCGCCGAGAACGAGCAGCTCCAGAACCTCGGCATCCGCTCGTACGCCGGCGCGAACATGACCGCGAGCAACGGGCAGGTCATCGGGCAGGTGTGTCTGCTCGATCACGTGCCGCGGAGCTACGACGCCGAGGAGCAGGCCGAACTCGAAGACTTCGCCGACACGGCGATGGAGATCCTGGAACTCCGACAGAGCGTTCGAGACGCCGCCGAGACGGAGGTCGCGAGATGAGTTCGCTCTCTGCCGACGGATTCGACGTGCCGGACGGGATCGGCCCGCTGCAGAGCGGTACGAGCGTCCTGCTGACGGGCGACGACGCGGACGCGCTGGAGTCGGTGTTCGCCCGCATCGTGGCTCCGGCCGACGCCGAGCGAGGCGTCGTCCTCACGACCGAGCACCGCGGCCGCGCCGTCCAGCGGGCCCTGAACGGCGAGCGCCGCGGCGCTGACGACCGGACCGCCGTCCTGGCCGCCGAAGGAGCGGCGACGAGCGACGACATCACTGCGATCGACGACCTCTCAGACCTGACCGGGCTCGGGATGACGTTCTCGTCGCTCGTCGCCGAGGCACAACAGGAGACCGAGCGCTTCCGGACCGGGATCTTCCTCTGTTCGACCATCGCCAGCGAGATCGACGACACCCGGTCGCTGTACCGCTTCCTCAACTCGAACTTCCTGACCGAACTGCGCCGCGGCAACGGGATCGGCGTCTGCGCGATCGACACGAGCGCCGACATCGGCGCGGACGTGGACAGCACGGTCACGGGCCTGAAAACGTCCTTCAAGACCCACATCGACGTGGACGCTACCGACCGTCGGAGCGCGGAGCTCGCCATCGACGGTCCCGACGGGGAGCGGACCCTCGACACGGCTCTCTAGGCGTCTCGGAAAAGTCACCGACCGCCGGTCGGCGCGAGAGGACGGATCGCCGTCCGTCTCAGGCCGACCGGACGGCCTCGAGCAGTTCTTCGTAGTCAGGCTCGTTCGTCGGGTCGTCGGCGATCCAGTCGTAGGTGACCGTTCCCTCATCGTCGAGGACGAACACGGAGCGGTTCGCGACGCCGAGCAGGCCGAGGTCCTCGATGTCGATACGGACCCCGTAGGCCTCGATGGCGTCCCGGTCCATGTCGCTGACGAGGTCGAACGCCAGATCGTGCTCGTCGCGGAAGGCGTTGAGCGAGAACGCGGAGTCCGCGCTGACCCCGAGGAGCGTGGCTCCGGCGTCCTCGAAGTCGTCGAGGTGGTCCTGCAGGGCGACCATCTCGTTCGAGCACGGCGGGGTGAACGCCCCGGGGAAGAACGCGAGGACGACCGGGCCGTCGCCCAGGTGGTCGCTCAGTTCGAAGGCCTCTACTTCTCCGTTCGCGATCGTCGCCGAGACGTCCGGTGCGGTGTCACCAGTGGATACCATCACGCGACAGTAGCGGCGTCACCGGAATAAATACCAAGCATCAATGACACGTGTTCGCGAACCCCACGCAAACGGCAGTCACAGCCACTCGTCGAAGGAGTGGTGTTCCCGGCTCGCGGCGATGTAGTCCAGCTGCATCGCACAGATGGCGTCCGCCAGCGGCTTCCCGTCGTCGAGGTGCTCGCGGACGCGCTCGACCTTCCAGGCGCTCGGCGTCGTCCCCGCGTCGTATCGCGCCTCGATGGGGCCGAGGTACTCCTCGACCTGCGCCTCGGGGACGCCCTGTTCGTCCAGGCCGCGGCGGGCGTAGCGGAAGACCTCGTCGTAGATGACCTCGCGGTCGCCGGTCCGCTCGCCGTGGACCGTCACCCACGAGAGGTCGGCGTCGAGCCCGTCGCGGGCGGCGGCGTAGAAGCTCCTCTCGGCGTCCCGCCAGGGCAGTTCCGAGACGGGGTGGTCGTCGACGACGAGTCCGCGGAGCAGTCCGACCGTCAGCAACTGGAGGCCGATGACGTCCTTGACGTGGGGCTGGGTCGGGAGCGGGCGGTACTCGATGCGGAGCGAGCGCTCGGTGCTGGCTCCCTCGACAGGCTCGCCGCCGACGACGCAGCGGAGCCAGCGCCAGTAGGTCCCGCGCTTGTGGTCGAACTCCCAGAACTCGTCGGCGAAGTCGTCGCGGTCGCCGTCTTCGAGCCACTCGCGCAGGAACGGCGCGAACAGGTCGTCCTCGACGACGCGGCCGACCACGTCCGTCGGCGAGTCGAGGTCTCGCGGGACGCGCACCTTCGGGTGTTCGCTGGTGTTGACCGACTGCTCGAAGGCGGCGATGCGAAGCTCGTGGTGCGTGTTCTCACACAGCCACTGACCGTCCACCTCGTCGTACAGGTCCGCGGGGAGGAACGGCGAGTTCGCCGACAGCGCGAGCAGCGGCCCGAGGGTCCGGATCGCGGCGTTGTAGTACTCTGGGAACGCCTCGGTATCGGGAATCTGGAGGTGGGGCTGGATCGAGGTGGCCAGCGACTCGAACAGGATCGAGGGGAACGACCCGCTGTAGCCCGGCACGTCGAAGTCGATGCTGCCGCCGGCCCGGCGCAGCGCCTCGTTGTCCAGCGCGACGTACCGGGGGGCCTGGCGCATGTTCTCGGCGAGGACGACCCCGTCGCGCGTCTCGTGAGCCGAGAGGTACGCTTCGCTTCCCTCCTCGGGGGGGATTGTCCACATCGCGTCGAGCACCAGTTCGCAGTTGCGGTTGCTCGCCTGCTGGCGGGCCTGCTTGGTCTGCATCTCGACGGCGGTCGTCTGGACCGCGATGCCGGTCTCGTCGAAGCTGTCCGGCTCGGTGTTGACCTCGGCGTTGTGCAGGCCCAGTTCCTTGTTCGCCTCTCCCTCGAAGACGGCGTCGGGCAGCCGCGTCAGCCGGCCCTCCCAGTCCTCGGGGGCCATGTACGGCTCGTCGGGCTCGTCGTCGGTCGCCTCGACGGCCGGCTCCTCGTCCGCGGCGGGCGTCTCCGGCTCGTCCTCGGCCAGCGGGCTGTCCGGGTCGATGTCGAGCGACGGGCCTTCGCCGGGGCCGAACCCGGCGTCCGCGTCAGCCGGTGCGTCGTCGCCCTCCTCACCACGCCTGTCGTCGAGCGACCCGCTCGCGTCTGCTTCGAGTTCCCCGCCGCTGTCGGATTCGGGTTCCAGCGACGCGCCACCTCCGCTCTCGGGTTCGGCCGGCGCGTCGAGCGACCCGCTCCAGGCCGCGCCCGATGACCCGCTCAGGTCGTCGTCGAGGTCAGACTCGTCGATCTCCTCGTCGCTTCCCTCGTCCGCGTCGGGTTCGGGCGGGTCGTGCTCGGCGTTGATCGCGTACAGTTCGACCTCGATGCCCACGGAGAACGCCTCGTTGTCGAACTCCCCGGCGTCGATGGCGGACCGGAGCTTCATCGCCTGTTCGTCGACCCGCTCGGTGAACTCGGCGGCTGTCTCGTCGGCGAGCGACCGCGTCACCAGGTCGACGATCTCGTCCATGCTCGGTAGTGTGTGGGCTCTTCCACTATAAGTGACCCGTCACCCGTTGCCATTTCTGATACTCGGCCCCTACTCGAAGAGGTCCTCGTGGCGGGCCGCGAGGTTGGCGTAGTCGCCGGAGTGGAACGCCTCGAACACCTCGTCTGGGTCGATGGTTGTCTCGGACAGCGGCGTCACCGAGGCCGGCGACCCGCGGACGAACGACTCCGGCGGGACCTCGTAGCCCGGCGGGACGACCGTCCCCATCGCGACGATCGACCCCTCGCCGATGACGGCGTCGCTGACGGTCGAGTTGAAGCCGACGAGCGCCCCGTCGGCCACCTCGGCGTCGTTGAGGACGGCCCCGTGGCCGACCATCACCTTCTCCCCGACGGTCGAGGCGTGGACGATCGCGCCGTCGCCGATGGCCGACTCCCGGCCAACTTCGACGGGGCCGACGTCGCCGCGCAGGACCGCGCCGGGCCAGACGTTCGCGTTGGGGCCGACGGTCACGTCGCCGACGAGGGTCGCCTCGCGACTGACGTGTGCGTATCCGTTGATCTCCGGCGTCGATCCCTCGAACGCGTAGTCACGGCTGTCCATACGTACGCCAGCGTGTCGCTCGTCCGAAAAGATACCGGTCAGACGGGTGAGCGCGGTCCGGTCGACGGCGTCGCCGCGCCGGCCTGCCCGACGTGCCCGTCGCTGGCCGTCGTCGGGAATCGCGGAAAACGTTCCGTCGACGCGGTCGCAGCGCCGAACGCGGCTCACTCGATGTGGACGACGAGGACCGGGACGGGCGCGTTCTGGACGACGCGCTCGGTGACGCTGCCGAGGTTCGCGACGCGGTCGCGACCGGTGCGGCCGTGAGTCCCCATCACGACGAGGTCGACGCCCGCCTCCTCGACGTAGTCGATGATCGTCTTGTGGGGAATCCCCTCCTCCATCCGCGTGACCACGTCGAGACCCGACTCCTCGCCGCCGACGGCGATGTCGTCCAGCGCGATGTCGCCCTCCTCTTCGAGGGACTGGCGCACGTCGTCCTGGTCGTCCTTGTCGGCCGCGAGGTACAGTCGCTTGTCGACGACGTAGAGCCCGTGGAGCGTCGCGTCGTTGTCCCGTGCGATAGCGGTCGCGTGGGCGAGAGTCTCCTTCGTTCCCGAGCTACCGTCCGTGGCGACGAGTACCGAGTCGTACATTGCTACGCGTGGCCATGCGGCCCGTGCCCACATAGTACTCCCTGTCACCGAGTCGTCGTGTCTCCGACCCCCGTCTCCGGTGCAGATTTTGTTTTCTCCGGGTACCACTGTTCAATATAAAGTTCGAGCGCCCATTACTTGTCAACGGGAATACTTTTCCCCGTCCCTGTCTAGTGTTTGCATACGATGCAGGGGAGCACGCAGCCGGATGACACACGGGCAGAGCTGTATGTCCGCTCGTTACTGCCCGACGGACACACCCGGCAACAGGCCGGGGTGATAGACCGACTCGAAGCGCTCACCGACGGCGACGAGCTGACTGACGTGACCGTTCACGTCGTCGGCAGACAGATCCCGTCCACGCCGGCCGAGGCCCGAACCGACATGGGGCTGTTCGCGCTGAACCGCGTCAGCGTCTTTCAGGAGTGGGCCAAGCGAAACGACTGCTCGCTCGAACCCGCCTTCCGGGTCCGGACGGTCGACTCGGAGATTTCCGACGAACAGTACCGCGCGCTCGTGTTTCCCGTCCAGCTCCTGGCGGAGTACCGCGGCGCGCAACTCACGTGCGTGTCTCCCCACACCGCGGACGGCGAGACGGTGACGGTCACCGACCACGTCGAGATGCTCGAACGGGAAGACTCGACCGCGTTCTCGCCGCTCGAACGCGCCAGCGCCCCCAGACCGGCGACCGGCTCCGAGGCCGAAACCGATGTCGAGGTCGAGGCCCGTAGCCACGAGGCGATCGACGAGGATTCCGACCCGCTGTTGCCGGAGTGACGCCCGCGTCTCAATACACTTATCCCCGGCCGCCATCGTATTCCCGGGTATGAGTACGGTCACGGTCACGCTGCCCGACGGGACGCCGCTCGAGGTGGAGCGTGGCAGCACGGTCGAGGATGTCGCCTACGAAATCGGGCCGGGGCTGGGTGACGACACGGTCGCCGGCGTCGTCGACGGCGAGCTGGTCGACAAGCACGCCCCCATCGAGGACGACGTGGAACTCGAGATCGTCACAGACGGGAGCGACGAGTACCTCGACGTGCTCCGCCACTCGGCGGCCCACGTCTTCGCGCAGGCGCTCCAGCGGTGCTACCCCGAGGCGAAGCTGACCATCGGGCCGTGGACCGACGACGGGTTCTACTACGACATCTCCGGCGTCGACATCGACGAGGACGACCTCGAGGCGATCGAGGCCGAGGCCGCGGAGATCATCGACGAGGACTACGACATCGAGCGCGAACTCGTCGACCGCGAGGACGCCTTCGAGCGCTACGAGGACAACCCCTTCAAGCAGGACATCCTCGAGACCGAGGCCGCAGACGAGGACCCCGTCTCCTTCTACACGCAGGGCGAGTTCGAGGACCTCTGTCAGGGTCCCCACGTCGAGTCGACCGGCGAAATCGGCGGATTCGCCCTGCTCGAAATCTCGGCGGCGTTCTGGCGCGGCGAGGAGGACAACGAGACGCTGACCCGCGTCTACGGCACCGCGTTCCCCACGCAGGACGAACTCGACGAGTTCCTCGAACGCCGGCGCAAGGCCGAGGAGCGCGACCACCGCAAGATCGGCCAGGAGATGGACCTGTTCTCCATCGACGACACGACCGGGCCGGGCCTGCCGCTGTACGAGCCGAACGGCAAGAAGATCCTCAACGAGCTGTCGGACTACGTCGCCGGGCTCAACCGCGACGCCGGCTACGACGAGGTCGAGACGCCCCACGTCTTCCGGACGGAGCTGTGGAAGAAGTCGGGCCACTACGAGAACTACGTCGACGACATGTTCCTGCTCGACGTCAACGACGAGGAGTACGGCCTGAAGCCGATGAACTGCCCGGGCCACGCGACCATCTTCGAGCAGAACTCCTGGAGCTACCGCGACCTCCCGGTGCGGTACTTCGAGGACGGGAAGGTCTACCGCAAGGAACAGCGCGGCGAGCTGTCGGGCCTGTCCCGGACGTGGGCCTTTACCATCGACGACGGCCACCTGTTCGTCCGGCCCGACCAGATCGAGTCGGAGGTGCTCGCGACCGTCGACATAATCCTCGACACGCTCGACACCTTCAACCTCGACTACACGGTCCAGTTCGCCACGCGGCCCGAGAAGTCCGTCGGCGGCGACGAGATCTGGGAGAAGGCCGAGGCCCAACTGGAGGCCGTCCTCGAGGAGCAGGACATCGACTACGTCGTCGAGGAGGGCGACGGAGCGTTTTACGGCCCGAAGATCGACTTCGCCTTCGAGGACGCGCTCGGCCGCCACTGGGACGGTCCGACCGTCCAGCTGGACTTCAACATGCCCGAGCGCTTCGACCTGACCTACACGGGCGAGGACAACGAGGACCACCGCCCGGTGATGATCCACCGCGCGCTGTACGGTTCCTACGAGCGCTTCTTCATGGTGCTGACCGAACACTACAACGGGAAGTTCCCGCCGTGGCTCGCGCCCGAGCAGATCCGACTGCTCCCGGTCAGCGACGACAACATCGAGTACTGCGAGGAGATCGCCGCGGCGCTCGACGACTTCCGGGTCACCATCGAGGACCGCTCGTGGACGGTCGGCCGGAAGATCCAGCAGGCCCACGACGACCGCGTCCCCTACATGTGCGTCATCGGGGACAACGAGGAGGAGTCGGGCACTATCTCCGTCCGCGACCGGCGGGAACGCGAGGAGGCGGACGTCGACCTCGACGCGTTCCGCGACCACCTCGAAACCGAGATCGAGCAACAGCGGACCGCCGTGACCTTCCTCGCCGGCCGGTAAGTCGGCGCGTCGTCGCTCCCTCTTCGGCACTCGACCGGCCACCCGGCAGACTCCGGGCCCGCGTTTTTATTCCCGGCGGGCGACCGTCGGCGTATGGGCTCCTCCGATGGTCGCTCTGACGACGGCAGCGACCACTCCGACGCGAACGGTGACTCGAGCGATCCCGACGGTCATTCGAGCGACACCATGCGTGAGCGCGCGTCCGAGGACACGCGGCTCCTCTGGCTCCTGCTCGACGCCGACCGCTGGCTGGTGACCGGGCTCTTCTCCGCCGTGCTGTTCTGTGGCATCATCGCCGTCGGTCACTTCCACCCGTCGTCGGCGCTGACGCTGCTGACGCGTGGCGACCCGGTCGAGACGCTGTTTCAGGCGCTCATCACGGGCACGATCACGGCCGTGACGCTGGTGTTGACGCTGAGCCAGCTCGTCCTCTCGCAGGAGCTCGGCGCGGTCGGCGACCAGCGCGACCGGATGGACGGCGCGATGGAGTTCCGGGACAACGTGGCCGACGCGCTCGGCACCGCCGTCAGCCCGGCCGAGCCCTCGGCGTTCCTGCGCTCGCTGGTCCGGGCGACCGGCGAGCGAGCGCGCACCGTCCAGAACGCCGTCGACGGGAGCGACCTCACCGAGGAGCACCGGGACCTGCTCACGCGGTACCTCGACGACGTGGTCAGTAACGCCGAGCACGTCACCGACCAGCTCGAAGGGAGCACGTTCGGCGACTTCGACGTGATCAAGGCCGCGCTGAACTACAATTACTCCTGGAAGCTCTACGCCGGACGGCGCATTCGCGAGTCGTACGCCGCCGACCTCTCTGACGACGTGGAAGAGTCGCTCATCGACCTCGTGGAGACGCTCGAACTGTTCGGCCCCGCCCGCGAGCACTTCAAGACGCTGTACTTCCAGTGGGAACTGTCGAACCTCTCGCGGACGCTGCTGTACGTCGCGGTCCCGGCGCTGCTCGTTTCGATCACCTCCCAGACGTTCTTCGACCCGCGGGACTTCGTCGGCGTCACCGCCGGCATCTCCGACGCGTTGCTCATCCTCGCCGCGACGACCACGCTCTCGATCCTCCCCTTCACCATCCTGCTGTCGTACATCCTCCGGATCGTGACCATCACCAAGCGGACGCTCTCGATCGGCCCGTTCATCCTCCGCGAGACGGACCGATCGGTCGACGTGGACTGGGACTAGCCCGTTCAGGGCGAGTCCAACGGTATAAGTGTGACTCCCCACTCGGTAGGCACATGCAGATCGGCTCGCGTCGGTGCGTACTCAACCCCGTCAGCGGCGACGGCGAACACGCCGACTACGTCCCCAGGCTCATGCGGGCGCGCGGCTTCGAGGTCCGGGAGACGGCGGGGCCCGGGGACGCGCTTGCGCTCGGCCGCGAGGCGGGCCGGGACGGCGTGTCCGAACTGGCGGTCTGTGGCGGCGACGGGACCATCAACGAGGTCGTCCGCGGCCTGCACGACACCGGCCACCTCTCGGACGTGACGCTGAGCGTCGTGCCCGCCGGGACCGCGAACCTCCTCGCCGGGAACGTCGGGATCACGGACACCGAGCACGGCGTCGAGGTGGCCGACACCGGCGAGAAACGGTCCGTGGACGTGGGGATGGCCGGCGACGAGCCGTTTCTCGTCTCCTGTATCGCGGGCCTGCCGGCCGACGCCAGCGTCTCGACCTCCGGCGAGCTCAAGGAGCGCTTTGGCACCCTCGCGTTTTTCATCACCGGCGTTCAGGAGACGCTGCGCTTCGACGGGCTCGACATCGACATCGAGGCCGTCGGCGAAGACGGGCCGTTCACCTGGTCGGGGACGGCGACCTGTCTGCTGGTGGGCAACGCCCGGAAGTTCGTGGGCGAGGGCGGCCAGGGCGACATGGAGGACGGGCTGCTCGACGTGGCGGTCGTCGAGCAGATGCCCGCCGGGAACCTCGTCGCGGAGGCCATCGGCCAGCGCCTGCTGGCGCTCGACACCGAGGGCGTGACCCACGTCCGCGCGAACGAGATCTCGGTCGACGGCGACGGCGACGAACTGACGTTCAGCCGCGACGGCGAACTCAGCACCCACGAGTCGCTGACGCTGTCGGTGCGCGAGCGCGGGCTCACGCTCCGGGTGGGAGCGGGCTACGAGCCGAATCCGGAGTGACGCGTCGGCCCGTCCGGCGAGCGACGGCGGTCGGAGCGAGTCGTCCCGCGAAATCACCCGACGCCGTCCCCCCGACGTTTTTGTCTCCGTCCGTCGAGAGACTGGTATGGCCCCGCTCTCGACGGGCGCGCTCGTGGTCTTCGCGCTCGTCGCCGCCGCGCTGACGCTGTTCGTCACCGAGTGGCTACCGCCGGACATGACGGCCGTCGCCGTCCTCGTCGCGCTGGTCGTCCTGGAACCGTACACCGGCGTCCCGGCGCGGTCGGCAATCGAGGGGTTCGCCAGCCCGGCGGTCGTCACGATCGTCGCGATGTACATCCTCAGCGCCGGCGTCGAGTCGGCCGGCGTCGTCGACTGGCTGGCAGCCAGACTGGCCGCGCTGACCGGCGGCGACGAGCGGCGCTTGCTGACCGCCATCGTGGGCACGACGGGCGTCAGCGCGGGCTTCGTCAACAACACGCCGGTGGTCGCCGTCTTCATTCCCCTCGTCACCGGCCTCTCGGAGCGGTACGGCATCTCGCCGTCGAACCTGCTGTTGCCGCTCTCCTTCGCCGCGATGCTCGGCGGGACGCTCACGCTGGTCGGCACCGCGACGAACCTCCTCGCCAGCGACCTCTCGGCGCAGTTGCTCGGTCGGCCGTTCTCGATGTTCACGCTGACGCCCGTCGGCGTCGTCGTCCTCGCCGTCGGCGTGGCCTACCTGCTGACGGTCGGCCGGGCGCTCGTCCCCGAGCGGATCCACCCGGCGGCCGACTTCACCGAGGAGTTCGACATGGACCGTCACCTCGCGCAGTTGCGGGTGCGCGAGGCGTCGCCGCTGGTCGGATTGACGGTGCAGGAAGCGCTCGAAGGCGGTGTCCCCGACGAGGTCGTCGAGGCGGTCGAGGAGGTGGCCGGCGCAGGGGAGTCACTGCCGACCGACGCCACCGTCGAAGAGGTCATCGCCGCGAGCGACCCGCTCGACATCGACGTGCTCCAGATCGACCGCGACGGCGAGTCGTTCTTCGCGACGGCCACCGACCGCCCGCTCGAAGCCGGCGACGTGCTGACGGTCCGGGGCAACCGCCAGGCCGTCAATCGGTTCGCCCAGACGCTCGACCTGCGAGACCTCGCCCGCGAGTCCGTCACCGCCGATCTCCTGGCGGAGAGCGGCCATCCGGGCGTCCTCGCGGAGGCCGTCATCGACAGGGAGTCGCGCCTTCGCGGGCGGACGCTCGCCGACGTGCAACTGCGAAGCCGGTTCGACGTGACGGTCCTCGCCGTCCGTCGCGGCGACGAGATCATCCACGACGACCTCGCGGCGGTCGAACTGTCCGCCGGCGACCTGCTCTTGCTCCAGACGCCCCTCGACGAGGTGGGCCACCTGCAGGACGAGGGCTATCTGACCCTGACCGAGGGACCGCCGGAACTGTTCGAGGCGCTCGACGGCGGTCCACCGTCGCTCGACGCCGCTGCGGCGGTCCCGCTCGCGACCCTGCTCGGTGTCATCGCACTCGCGGCGCTGGACCTGCTCCCCATCTACATCGCCGCGCTGGGCGGCGTCGTCGCCACGGTGGCGACCGGGACGCTGAGCGCGTCGAGGGCCTACGACGCGGTGAGCTGGAACGTCGTGTTCCTGCTGGCCGGCCTGCTCCCGCTCGGTCAGGCGATGCAGGCCACCGGCGGGGCGGCGTTCGTCGGCGGCCTCCTCGTCGACGCCGCCGGCGTCCTCCCGCCGCTCGCGCTGCTGGCGCTGGTGTACCTGCTGACGGCCGTCCTCGCGAGCGTCATCACCCCGGCGGCGACCGTCGTCCTGATGGTCCCGATCGCCGTCGCCACCGCCGCCGAGATCGGCGTCGCCGGGTTCCCGTTCCTCGCCGTCGTGACGTTCGCGGTCGCGACGGCGTTCCTGACGCCAATCGGCTACCAGACGAACCTGATGGTGTACGGGCCCGGCGGCTATCGCTTCACCGACTTCGCGCGCGTCGGCGCGCCGCTCCAGTTGCTCCTGTGCGTCGTCACGACGCTCTCGGTATCGGTCGTCTGGCCGCTGTGAAAAACCCGATCGACGCCGGCTGTCGTCCGGCTACTTCTCGTCTTCTTTCAGTTCGTCCAGTTCGGCCTCGACCTCGCTCTCGTCCACGTCGACCTGCGTGGACTCGTCGGCCAGCTCCTGTTCGAGGTCGGACTCCGAGACGCTCTCGGCGTCGGTCGACCCGCCGTCGGCCTCGCCTTTCCCCATCTCGGCCTTCAGCGTGTCGAGTTCGGCGTCGATCGACCCCTGCTGCTGGACGTCTTCCAGTTCGCGCTCCAGCGAGCTCTTATCGGAGAGCTGGTCTTCGAGGACGCCGTCCTCGCGGAGTTCGTCCATCGCCTGCGCGCGGGCCTCCATGTCCTCCGTGCGCTCCTCGGCGCGCTCGATGGCCTGATTGACGTCCGCCATCTCGTCGCCGGCCCCGGTCATCGCCTCGTTGACGCGCGCGGACGCCTTCGCGGCCTCGTGGCGGGCCTTCATCGTCTCCTTCTTGGTGCGGAACTGCTCGATCTGCTTCTGGAGCTCGTCTTTCTGCTCGACCAGCGTGTCCTGCTGGGACTGGAGGTCCGAGATCTGACTCTCCAGTTCCTCGATCTGGGTCATCTTCTGTTTCTTCTTCTCGAGGGCCTGGCGCGCGAGGTCCTCGCGGTCCTGCTCGACCGCCTGCCGGGCCTGTTCGTTGTGCTTCTCGACGTTCTCTTCGAGGCGGCGCTTCTGGATCTCCAGTCGCTTCTTCTGGGTCGTCAGGTCCGCGATGCCCTGTTTGACGTCCTGGAGTTCGTTCCGCAACTGCTCGTAACTGTAGTCGAGGGTCTCTGTCGGGTCCTCCGCTCTGTTCAGGACGGCGTTGAGCTTCGAGCGGATGACGTACGACGCGCGCGAGAGGATTCCCATAGTACGGCATAGGGGTCGCCTGCCTTAAATTTCTTACAGCGGTGCGTCAGATAGTTTCGGTGTGCGCCCGGCGGCCCACACCGCTGGCCAGCCGACTGCCGGTCGCCGGACCTTTTTCATGGGCCGTGGTAGACAGCCGTATGGCTCCCGTCGGGATTCCGGGCGGCCGTTCGGTCACGGGAACGCTCGACCGGGGCGACTCGGACGCCGTGGTCGTCGCCTGCCCGCCCCACCCCCAGTACGGCGGCTCGCGCTCTGACCGGCGGCTCCGGGCCGTCAGCGACGCCGTCGCCCCCGACATCGGCTGTCTCCGCTTCGACTACGGTCCCTGGGACGAGGGTCGGGGAGAGCGCGTCGACACCGAGAACGCGCTCCGGTGGGCGAGCGAGCGCTACGACGCCGTCGGGCTGTTCGGCTACAGTTTCGGCGCGGCGGTGGCGCTCTGTGCGGCCGCCGAAGTCGATCCCGCGGCGCGGCCGGCGGCCCTCTCGGTGCTCGCCCCGCCGGCGCGCGAGACCGACGCCCTCGACGCCGTGGGCGCGCTCGACGAACTCGGCTGCCCGGTGCAGGTCGTCGTCGGGGAGCGCGACGACACCGTCGACTGGCGACCTGTCGCAGAGCGCGCCGCCGCGCTGGGCCATCCGGTCGAGCGCCTGCCGGCCGACCATCACTTCCTCGGGCAGGCGGACCGCGTCGGCGAAGTCGTCGGGCCGTTCCTCCGCCAGCGGCTGTGACCGCGGCGGGGTCACTGCCACACCCGGCAACGGCGCACTTCCAGTCAGTTTCGGGCCGCGTGTGTCAGGACAGAACACTTATCGGGTATCTGGTGGACTCTCCGGTATGGCCGTCCTCCAGGCCCTCCGAGACGCAGTCGAAACGCTCCAGCGAAATCCGGTCCTGTTCGTGGCCGCAGCCCTCTACGGCCTCGCACAGGCACCCGGGTTACTCCTACAGGTCGCCGGAAATCCCCTCCTCAACATCGCCTCGTCGGGGTACAACTTCCTGTTCTACCTGATCATGCCCTTTTTCCTCGGCGGAATGATCTCGATGGCGCGCGAGGGGCTCTCCGGACCGACCGATCTGTCCCGGCTCTGGAGCGGCGGAAAGACGCACTACCTGCAAATCCTCGTCGTCGTGCTCCTCGGGCTGGTGGTGTACTTCGTCGTCGGCTTCGGGATGTTCATGCTGGTCATCGCGCTCGTGCTCGCGCTGGGTGCGAACCTCGGGAACGTGCTGGCCGGGCACGGCGCGGGGCTCGGCGGGGTGTCGATGGCAGCCGTCGCGCTCATCGGCGTCCTCGTCCTGGTGTTCGCGCTGGTCATCCTCGCGGTGCTGTTCCTGCTGCAGTTCTACGCCCACGCCATCGTGGTCGACGACGCCGACGCGGTCGGCTCGCTGAAGCGGAGCTACGCGGTCGCCCGCGGGAACGTCGTCTCGGTGCTGGGATACGACCTGCTGGCGACCGTCCTCGGAGTACTCATCGTCGCAATCCCGTTCGCGTTCGTCTTCGTAATCGCGGACGGCTTCGCCGGACTGTCGACCGCGTCCTGGTCCGTCCGACTCGCCTACGTCGCGCTCACCGTCGTCATGTCGGCCGTCTCCGGGGCCTTCGGACTGACGTTCTCCACCGCGTTCTACGTCCGACTGACCGGTGGGAACGCCGGATTCGGCGGCGGGTCCAGCGGCGGCCTGTGAGTTCCGCCGGCCTGGCCGTCGGACCCGAATCGAAAGCCAACAGGGGCGCGTGCCCGTAGCGCCGGGCATGGCACGCCCACTCGCCTACGCGGCAGTCGCGTTCGCCGCCAGTCTCGCGACCATGCTGGCGCTCATGGCCACGACGACGCTCGTCGCCGGCGGGCCGCTCAGAGCGGTCGTCCTCGCGATAGCGGCCGGCCTCGGCACGTACCTCGCCGTCAGGTCTGGCGTCCTCGAACCGTGATCGAAGGTAAATTTATATTATATAATGAATAATATCAGAGTATGTCGACACAGCCGCGAACGGCGGTCGCACGGTCGACGCGCCACGGCGTCGTCTCCCTCCTCGGAGGCTTCGTCGCCGGATACCTGCTGTTCATCGCCGTCGGGTCCCCGCCCGGTGACGCGCTGTTCTCGGCGCTCTCGCTCGCGGTGCTCGTGACGGCCTGGCGCACGCTCACGCGGTCGTCGCTGTCTCCGCGCTGACAGTGCGACGGGGTGGCGAAGATGGCACGCTCCGAAACCGTTTAGACCACGCGGGGTTCACCGTCGGTATGCCGACCGAACCCGAAACGGACTACGACCCGGAACTGGGTCGGAAGTTCATCTTCGTAACCGGCGGCGTGATGTCTGGCCTGGGGAAGGGCATCACCGCCGCCAGCACAGGTCGCTTGCTCAAGAACGCCGGGTTCGACGTGACAGCGGTCAAGATCGACCCGTATCTCAACGTCGACGCCGGTACGATGAATCCGTTTCAGCACGGCGAGGTGTACGTGCTGAAAGACGGCGGGGAGGTCGACCTCGACCTGGGGAACTACGAGCGGTTCCTCGACATCGACATGACGTTCGACCACAACGTCACGACGGGCAAGACCTACCAGCACGTCATCGAGAAGGAACGCGCCGGCGACTACCTCGGTCGCACGGTCCAGATCATCCCGCACATCACCGACGACATCAAGCGGCGCATCCGCGAGGCCGCCGAGGGCAACGACGTCTGTATCATCGAAGTCGGCGGCACCGTCGGCGACATCGAGGGGATGCCCTATCTCGAGGCCCTGCGTCAGTTCGCCCACGAGGAGGACGAGGACGACATTCTCTTTACTCACGTCACGCTCGTTCCCTACTCGAAGAACGGCGAGCAGAAGACCAAGCCGACCCAGCACTCCGTGAAGGAACTGCGCTCCATCGGCCTCCAGCCGGACATCCTCGTGGGTCGCTGCTCGGACAAGCTCGACATCGACACCAAGGAGAAGATCGCGCTGTTCTGTGACGTTCCGACGGAGGCGGTCTTTTCGAACCCCGACGTCGATGACATCTACCACGTGCCGCTGATGGTCGAAGAGGAGGGCCTCGACGAGTACGTGATGGAACGGCTCGACATCGCCGACGAGGCGCTGCCCGAGGCCGAGCGCGAGAACCGCTGGCGCGACCTCGTCACCCAGCAGACCGAGGGCGAGGTCGACGTGGCGCTGGTGGGCAAGTACGACCTCGAAGACGCCTACATGTCCGTCCACGAGGCGCTGAAACACGCCGGCCTGGAGAAGAACGTCGACGTGAACGTCCAGTGGGTCAACTCCGAGAAGATGAGCGACCACCACGCCGACCGGATGCGCGAGGCCGACGCCGTCGTCGTCCCCGGCGGGTTCGGCGCGCGCGGGACCGAGGGCAAGATCGAGGCCATCCGCTACGCCCGCGAGAACGACGTGCCGTTCCTCGGCCTCTGTCTCGGCTTCCAGATGGCCGTCGTCGAGTACGCCCGGAACGTCCTCGACCTGGCGGGCGCACACTCCGCCGAACTCGACGCGGACACGCCCCACCCCGTCATCGACATCCTCCCCGAGCAGTACGAGATCGAGGACATGGGCGGGACGATGCGACTCGGTGCTCACGAGACCGACATCGACGCCGGCACGCTCGCCGCGGCGCTGTACGGCGGCGAGTCCTGCACCGAGCGCCACCGCCACCGCTACGAGGTCAACCCCGAGTACATCGACGACCTGGAGGACGCCGGCATGGTGTTCTCCGGTCGCGCCGGCAACCGCATGGAGATCCTCGAACTCGCGCCCGACGACCACCCCTACTTCATCGGGACGCAGTTCCACCCCGAGTTCCGCTCGCGCCCGACCCGCGCCAGCCCGCCGTTCGTCGGCCTGCTCGAGGCCGTCATCGGCGAGGACGCCCACGCCGCGACGACCGAGGAGGTGAGCCACTGATGGTGGACGTCGACGAGTTCATCGAGGAGGCGAAAGCCGAGATCGCCGAGGAGATCGGCGACAGGCACGCCGTCATCGGGCTGTCGGGCGGCGTCGACTCCTCGACCGCCGCCGCGCTGGCCTACGAGGCCATCGGCGACCAGCTCACCGCCGTCTACGTCGACACCGGGCTGATGCGCAAGGGCGAGACCGACGAGATCCGCGAGACGTTCGACTACATGGACTCGCTGCGCATCGTCGAGGCGCAGGACCGCTTCCTCGACGAGCTCGAGGGCGAGACCGACCCCGAGGAGAAGCGCCACATCATCGGCGAGCAGTTCATCCGGGAGTTCGAGACGGTCGCCCGCGAGGTCGACGCCGACTACCTCGTCCAGGGGACCATCTACCCCGACCGCATCGAGAGCGAGGGGACGATCAAGTCCCACCACAACGTCGGCGGCCTGCCCGAGCGCATCGACTTCGACGGCATCGTCGAACCGATGCGGGACCTCTACAAGGACGAGGTGCGGGAAGTGGCCCGCGCCCTCGACTTAGAGGAGATCATCTCCGAGCGGATGCCGTTCCCCGGCCCCGGACTCGCGGTCCGCATCATCGGCGAGGTCACCGAGGAGAAACTCGAAGTCGCTCGCGAGGCCAACCACGTCGTCGAGGAGGAACTGGAGGAGTACGAGCCGTGGCAGGCGCTGGCCGCCGTCATCGGCAAGGCCACGGGGGTCAAGGGCGACAACCGCGTCCACGGCTGGGTCGTCGCCGTCCGCTCCGTCGAGAGCCGGGACGGCATGACCGCCCGGGCGCAGGAACTCGACTGGGACACCCTCCAGCGCATGCAGTCGCGCATCACCGGGGCCCACGAGAACGTCGCCCGCGTCGTCTACGACGTGACCCACAAACCGCCCGCGACCATCGAGTACGAATGAAGGTCGTCCTCGTCGGGACGGATCCCAACGGACTGACGGACGCGCTCGACGCCGAGGGCCACGCGGTGACGGTGGCCGACGTCGGCAACCGACCGGGCCTGGAGGAGGCCGGCGTCCACGACGCCGACGTGTACCTCCTGACGGAGATGGAGCAGGCCACCTCCATCGCCGTCGCCAAGGACCTCAACCCCGACCTCCGGGTCGTCGTCTACGCGGAGGGCTCGCTGCCCGACTTCGCCAGCCGGCAGGCCGACCTCGTGGTCGACCCGAACCTGCTGGACCCCGAGGCCGTCGCCGAGGAACTCGACTGATCACAGCGTCGCCGCCAAGCGGCCGAGTCGCTCGGACCCACCGCGCTGGAAGGGGACGCCGTGGCCCGGCACGGCGATTTCGACGGCCGGCGCGCGCTCGCTGAACGCCGCGACGCTTCGCGCCGCCTCGTCGGTGTCGTAGCTCAACAGCCACGGCGAGGGCTCGAAGCGCCCGCCGTCTTCGCTCACCATGTCGCCGAGCAGTGCGAGCGAGTGGCGCTCGCTGACGTAGGAGACGTGGCCCGGCGTGTGACCGGGCGTCTCGTAGGCGGTGAAGCTCCCGACGGTGTCGCCGTCGGCAAGCGTCACGACGGGATTGTCCGGCGCGTCGAGGAACGACGAGGCGAGGCGCTGGAACGCCCCCTTGTGGTTCGAAAGCGGCGGGTCGCGCTCGCCGGTGACCAGCGGCGCGTCCCGCTCGCCGACGTAGACGGTCACGTCGATGCCGTCGAAGGCGGGCAGCCCGCCGACGTGGTCGAAATCGAAGTGCGTGAGGAGGATTCTGTCGAGGTCGCGGAGTTCGAACCCGGCGTCGGCGAGGCCGGCGATGAGCGCGTTGCCGTGCCAGGGCATCCCCGCGTCCACGAGCGTCAGGTCGCCGCCGTCGTCGACGAGGGCCGCGTTGACTCCCCGGAGGTCGTACCACCAGACGGCGTCAGCGAGCGCCGTTACCATGCGACGGCGTAGGGACGCGGCCGACAAAACGGTTGGTCACTCGCTCCGCGGCCGCTCTCAGTCCAGACGCGCCCTGCCGGTCCGGCGCACGTCCCGTTCGAGCCGGTCGGCGTAGTCGAGTCGCAGGTCGCGGGCTTCCTCGGGCGAGACCGGCTCTCGGCCGTCGATGTCGCGCGAGACGGGGTCGTAGGCGTCCACGTCGAAGCCCATCCGGTCGAGGTAGGCGCGCACCTCGGCGTCGGCCGTTCCCTCCCGAATCGCGTCGTCGACGTAGCCGAGGACGGCGTCGAACTCCGGGAGGACGACCTCGCGCTCGCTCACCCGGCCGGTGTCGCCGTCGATGCGGACGTCGGTGCCGCGGAGCCCGCCGACGAAATCGGTCACGTCGTCGGCCAACTGGACGACCTGGCTCGGGAGCGCGGTGTCGGGCGAGCGCCACTCGACGGTGCCGAACTCCGCTCTGAGCTGTACCGGCGTCCAGACGGCGCTCTCCGGCTCGAAGTTCGCTTCGACGGTGTGGCGGTCGATGCCCGCGTCGACGGCCGCGGTCACGAAGTCCTCGTAGCGCCGTTCGAGCCGCCGGTTCCACTCGGCCTCGTCTGCCACGTAGGACCACAGCCACCCCTGGTGCGGGACGGAGTTGTACGCCATCCAGCGGTACAGCTTCGAGCGCGCCCCGTCGGCGATTCGCTGGCCCCGGAAGTACGGCGAGGACGAGATCAGCGCGAGCGCGGGGTCGATGGCGACCAGCGCGTTCAACTGGTCGACCGCGCGGCCGGGGTGTTGCTCGACGTGGATGTGCGTGCCGGCGCAGTGGCGGACGTACTCGAAGTCCTCGCCCACGACGCAGTTCTGGACGCGCGTCCGGTCGCTCGGCAGTTCCCGGATCTCGTCGGCGTGGATCGGTGTCGCGAGCGGGACGAGTCGCTTCCCCAGGTCGTCGGCCAGTTCCAGGACGGCTCGGATCCGTCCGAACAGTTCCTCGCGGAGGTCGGCCGTCGTCTCGCACGGTGTGGTCTTGACCTCCAGCACCGGCTCGACGAACTCCCGCTCGGCTCCCGGTGTCGCCTGGACGAGAGGCCCCGGGGGTACCAGCCGACCGTCCTCGTCTATCACCCAGTACTCGACCTCGACGCTCTGTCGTATCGGCTCGGATTCGTGTACAGACACGGTATCCACGGTGCGGTTTCGTCGGTGTGTGCTTTCCACCCGAGACTATTGATACCACACCACAGTCGTCGTCGGGCGAGCGGACTCATGATAGTTTCGCGTGTCGCAAAATTTGCTCCGGGCCGCCGCGGTCGTGTTCGGCGATGGCATCGCGAAGGTAGTTCGGGAGCGCGGCGGCCGTCGCCTGTCTCCATTCCGTATCAGGGTATTCCGGGGCTACCGACCGTCGTCCGCTCGCGACGCCAGTGGGCCGAACCGCGCCACGCACGTCCGTAACCGGTGACTATCCGCTGAACGGTTTCCCGGTATTAAGCCGGCCAGCGAGCCATACGCACCGTCTCTCGCGAGACAGGAGCACAACGCATGCGACACAGCACTCGGCGGCGGGAACGGATCGACGACCGACAGCCCGGACCACTGGAGCGAGGCGGATGAGCGACGTTTCGGGCGTATTCGTCTCACTGACGACCGGCTCGGGGCGGTACGAGGGGACCGACGACCACGTGTACCTCGGCGTCTGCGGGACCGTCGGCGGGCGGGAGTTCGCCCTCGACGTGGCGGACTTCGACGACTGGGAGGAGGGGAGCGTCGTCACCTACTCCTTCGGGCAGTACGCGGACTTCTACGGCGGAAAGGAGCCGGCGACGGCGGCCGAACAACTGGATCGCATGACCGTCTGCATGCCGAACGTCACGCACGTCTACCTGCGCAAGCAGGGCGACCGGACCTCGCGGGGCGACGACTTCTGGGAGCTGTCGTCGTGTCGGGTCCACCTCCACACGCGTTCGAGCACGCGGATATTCGAATCGACCGGGTCGGCCCGCCTCGGCAACGAGTACGGACACAAGGTCTGGCTGGCCGAGAGCGGCGACGAGTACGTCGACATGCGGATGGTCGACGAGGGCGACACGGACTGCGACCCGGCGTAGCGGCTCCCGGCCGTCGGACGACCGCGGGCACAGCGGTCGCTGGAGTGCCGAAGCGCTCGGTCGGTTCGGTGGCCTGACGAGCGCGCCGTCGTTACGCTTCGAGAATCGTGCCGCCCGCACCGACCGCGATTGCGGGGTCCCCCCGGACCACCGCTTTCAGGTTCTGGCCGGTCGGCGTCTGTGCCTGTGTCCAGTCGCCGCCGTCGAGCGCGTACAGCTTGCCGCCGCTACCGACCGTGTAGCCGCTGTCGTCGCCGTCGGAGACCTCCACGTCACGCAGTCCGGCGTCGCCGGTGTCGGCCGGCGTCCACGTCGACCCGTTCCAGTGGAACGCCATGCCGCCACCGCCCGACACCCACACGTCGTCCGGCCCGTCGGAATCGACGCCGTAGAAGTCGACGTTCGCGTCTGCCAGTCCGATCTCCTCCCACGTCGCCCCGTCGTCGGTGGCGAACACCGACTTGTTGCCGTCGACGATGTGACCCGATCGCCGCCCGTGAAAGTCGACGGCGGTGATCGCCGAGCCGGACCCCGGGGTGGTGTACTCCCACGTGCCGCTCGCGCCGTTCTCGAAGGAGGAGTACACTTTCCCTGAGTCGCCGGCGACGGAGACGGTGGCCTCGCCGGCCGCACCGGTCACGGCCACGTCGTTGAAGTTGTTCGTCGCGTCCATCGGGGCGCTGTGGTCGGTCACCACGCCCGTCTCCACGTCGTACTCGCCGACGGCCCCGGACGAGCCGACGAACCAGAGCCGCTTCCCGTCGTCGGTCACGTCAGCGCCGTAGAGGCTGTGGCCGTTGCCGGTCGGGCCGCCGCCGAGGATCTTCGTCCAGCCGGTCTCGGTCCGCTCGAGGACGATACCGCCGCCGGCCACCGCGTACGCGCCGGCCGTCGTGTCCTCGACGTCGTGGAGCGTGTTGCCGGTCGGAGACTCGACGGCCGTCCACGTCTCGGTCGCCGTGGCGGTCCCGGCGAGCGCCGCGCCGCCGAGCGCCGTCGCAACTGTCGCGCCGATGCCTTCGAGCACGCCGCGTCGAGTCGCCTCGCGTTCGGACATGGCATCGAGCGCTGGGGACCGATGGCACTTCAATGGGTGCCGCAGTTAACGTGCATTTGCGCCGTTTTGTTCGTTTACGCCGACGATTCGCCGACGCAACGGGGCTGAGGACCGGAAACTCCCGGTCGGCCGTTTCCGCGGCTAAATCGGGTGTTAAATCCGGGCAAACGACACAAGACTGATACGGTCGCCCCTCTCCGGCGGTTTCACTGCAGTGCGGCGACGATGTCGCTGGCCTCTGGCGCGATGATCTCCTCGACGGCAAGGCCGGCCGCGTCGGGGTCCGCCGGGAGACAGAACACCGGCGTGCCGTCGGCGATGCCGGCCGTCGCCCGGACGGTGATGACGCTCGTCCCCATCTGTTCGAACAGGAGGCTTCGGTACACCTCCTCGAAGCCGGGCAGCGCCTTCTCGAACAGCGGGTGGACCGCTTCGAGGGTAGCCTCGGACGGCGCGATCCCGATTCCGCCGGCGGTGACGACGGCGTCCACGTCCGCGCGCCCGACGAGGGTGTCGACGGCCTGCTGGATGCCGTCGTAGTCCCCGCGCAGGCGCTCGCGGGCCGTGACCGCGTGCCCGCCGGTTTCGAGCGCCGTTTCCAGGCGCTCGGACGTCGAGTCGCCGCTCTCCTCGGTCGCCGTCCCGACCGTGACGACGGCGACGTCGACGGACTGGCTACGGTCGGTCCCGACCGCCGAGGCGGGGCCGGTGCCCCCCTTGCTCGTCGCGGGTCCGCCGCCGGTCGCGGTCGGCTCTGTCGCGTCCGCCCCGGTGGCCGACGCGTCGGCGTCGGTGGCGTCCTCCGCGTCCGGCGCGACTGCCGCTTCGTCCCCACGGGCGGCGTCGTCCGCGAGCGGGTCCCGGTCCGCTCCAGCCTCGTCGTCACGGGCGGCATCGTCCACCGTTTCCGTGGCGGCGTTTTCGTCGCTCGCACCGTCTGTGGACGTCTCCGACTCGATGGTCTGTTCGGGGGATTCGGCCGTCTCGTCGTCTGTCTCCGAGGCCCCGTCATCGTCCTCGCTCTCGTCCTCGTCGTCAGTCGGGCCCCGGCGCGTGTCCCGAGACTGAAAGTCGACCATACCGACAGATGTGTCGCCGCGGGTAAATAGGCCTAGAGCCACTGGAACTGCGACGCCAGATCTGGGATCTGAGTTCGATAGATTTATCCGAGAAACTAGGGAAATAAAAATCATGGTGGGGGCCTATCACCTCGTTTGTCACGAGTGTCCGTTCGAAGGGCTGTTCGACGACCGCGCGACCGCCGAGCGGGAGCGAGCGGCACACGAATCGACGACCGATCACCAGACGACCCTGCTCGACATCTCTGAGCCGGAACCCGCCGGTACGCCGGGTCCTTCTTGACGACGAGACCGCCAGCGTTTTGCGCGTGCTTCCCTCACGCCGAGCCATGACGACTCGCTCGCACACCGGTCCGTCCGCCCCGTCGGCGCGCGGAGGTGCCGCTCGATGACGCCAGACGAGTCCGCGCCGGCCGACGCGGACGGCGGCTACGTTCACCGGCCGGAGGGAGACGCCGACGCGTCGCCCGACGCCGGGACCGACGCGGAGTTCGGGACGAGCGGGTGGGCTCTCGTCGGGATGCTCGTCGTCGCATTCCTGATCGTTCCGGGCGCGATCTTGCTGCTACCGGCCGCTCAGGGCATCATCCGTGCTCTCGGGCTCACGCTCCGGGACGCGTACCTCACGCTACCGCTTATTCCCGCGTTCGCCCTCGGCGCGTTCGCGGTCTGGTCGGCGCTTCGTTCCCACGCCGAGTGAGCGAGAACAGTTATATCTGGGACTGCATTACTACGGAAACGAATGGTCACGACGCCGCTCGCAGTCGTCTTGCTGGCCGGCGTCGTCGGCATGGCCGTCGCCTTTCTCGTGTGGCTCCACCGCGACCGACCGGGAGCCGGCCCGCTGGCGGCGTTCGTCGTCGCGGCGAGCCTCTGGGCGGTGGCGTACGGGATCGAACTCGCGATGCCGGGCCTGGAGGGCATGATTCGGCTCCTCCAGGTGCAACTGACGCTCTCGGTCGTCATCCCGGTCGCGTGGCTCGCGACCGTCGTCGAGTACACCGGCCACCCGAACTGGCTCACGCGGCGACGCGTGGCCCTCTTGCTCGTCGAGCCGGCCCTGTTCGTGACGCTCGTCTGGTCGAACGAGGCCCACGACCTCGTCTGGACAGCGACCGAGACGCGGTACCTCTCGTCGGCGGCGGTGGCGCTCGATCCCGCGTACGGAATCGCCTACTGGGGACACCTGTCGTACATGCTGGTGCTGGTGCTGGCCGGCGGCTTGTTGCTCCTGCGCGTGATGGTGGGGTCGAATCAGCTGTTTCGCGGACAGGTGCTCGCGCTGCTGGTCGCCATCGGCGTCCCGACGGTCGTCCAGTCGCTGTTCGTCCTCGGCGTGTTGCCTGTCGACTTCGATCCGACGAGTCTCAGTTACGTCGCTTCCGGCGTCGTCCTCTCGGTTGCGATCTTGCGGACCAAGCTGCTGGACGTCGCGCCGGTGACGCGGGAACTCGGCCGCGAGGCCATCTTCACGGAACTCGACGACCAGGTGGTGATCGTCGACGAACAACTCCGCGTCGTCGACGTAAACGGGGCCGCAGTAGCCCTGTTCGAGCGCGATCAGGACGCGCTGCTGGGACGACCGCTGTCCGAGGAACTCCCGCGACTCGCCGAGACCGTCCCGGAACCCGGTCAGCGCGCGCAGACAGAGATGGCCCTCGAACGTGACGGCGCCCTCCGGTACTACGACGTTCGCGTAACGCCGCTGTACCGGGCCTACGGGGTCGTCTCCGGGCATCTCATCAGCCTGCGAGACATCACCGAGCGCCGCCAGCGCGAACAGCGCCTCGACGTGCTGAACCGATTGCTGCGCCACGACATCCGCAACGAGATGAACGTCGTGCAAGGGAACGCCGACATGCTCAGGGACACCGCCGGCTCCGAGGAGCGCGAGCGGATCCAGCGCATCATCCGCACCGTCGACGGTATCGTCGACCGGAGCAACAAGATCGGTCGCGTCACGGAAGCCTTAGAGAGCGAGCACCACCGCCCGATGCGACTCCGGTCGCTGCTGGAGCCGGTCGTCGAGGAGGCGCGCGACAGCTACCCGGATGCGACGATTTCGCTCTCGTGTGACCGCGACGTCTGGATCGAGGGCGGCCCGTCGATCATCATCGCCTTCGAGGAACTGATCGAGAACGCGGCCGAACACGGCGCGGCCGGCGACGGGACCGTGACGGTCGAGATAACCGTCGAGCGGAGGGCCGACACGCCGGGCGTCGCCGTCCGGGTCAGCGACGACGGTCCCGGGATCGCCGCCCACGAGCGGGAGGTCATCCGTTCGGGAACCGAGACGCCGCTGAAACACGGCTCCGGCGTCGGGCTCTGGCTCGTCAACTGGATCGTCCGGAACCTGGGCGGTCGGATGGCCTTCACCGACGGCGATCAGCCGGGAACGACGGTCGAACTGCAGGTGCCGGCAGCCGATCCCGAGACGGCCGAGGACGGGACGATCCGGGCGGACGACGACTGACTCCGCTATCGCTCCTCGTCGCGTCGCATCGCGATCTCGAACCACGGACAGAGGCGGAGCTGGCGGTAGTACTCCGGGTGTTCGCGGAGCCGGTCGTAGGGGACCCACAGCAGGCCGTCGACCTCCTCGGGGTTCGGGTCGAGCGCGGTGTCGGTCAGCGTCGCCTGCAGGACCGCACACACCTCCCACTCCAGGCCGGCGTTCTCGTAGTAGCGCTTGTACTCGAACCGGTCGGTCACGCGGAGATCGCGGTACTGGGCGGGCGTGATCCCGAGTTCCTCTTCGAGCCGCTCCTCGGTGGCCTCGACCTGCGTCTGGCCCTGGACGGGGTGGGAGGCGACGGTGCCGTCCCAGTGTGTGTCCCAGAGGCGCTTGTTCGCGGCGCGCTGGGCCAGCAGAATCCGGTCGTTCTCGTCGAACAGCAGCGCCGTGAACGCGCGGTGGCGGACGCCGTCGCCGGTGTGGGCCTCCAGTCGGTTGACGAGCCCCTCCTCGTTGTCGTCGGCGTCGACGGCGATGACCTCCTGCCGGGCGTTTTTGTGCGTCTCGTCGACCGCGTCGTTGCTCATATGTCCACCATCTCACGGAGGTGAGTATTACGCCCTTCGACTTCCCGTCAGCGCGCCAGGCGGTCGGTGACGAACTCCTTCAGGATCTTCTCCTCGGCCCGGTGGAGCGTTTCGCTGCAGGTCGATTTCGCGATGCCGACGCGGTCGGCCAGTTCGGTCAGCGAGCAGTCCCGCGGGGTGTCGTAGTATCCGGCGTCGATGGCCGCCTCGACGAGTTCGAGCTGGCTCTCGGTCAGGAGCTGCTCGGATTCGAGGTGCTGCTGGATGCGGTCCACGTTGAAGGGGATGCCGAACTCCTCCAGTTGCTCGCCGAGCTCCGAGAGCCGTTCCTGGGGCGCGGAGATCTCCCAGACCGCCTGTCCGTCCGAGAGGGTAAAGGGCATCTCCAGCGGGATGCCAGACCCCTGCACCGGGAACAGCAACAGCGGCATCGAGGTCTCGAACTGTATCAGCGCGCGGTCGTCGCGGTGGGAGAGGATCTCCATCGACGTGACGGAGTCCCGACTCTCGATGTCCCGCAGGACCGCCGGGAGGTCCGCCGAGGTCACCTCGGCGAGCCCGACCCCGGAGTCCTCGCCGGGGAGCGCGGCCAGGATCCGGAAGGCCGCGTCGTCGTAGGTCCGCGACACGTCGCCGATCCAGATCTCCTCGGGTATCGTGAGGGTGAGTTCAGCGTGTGGCATCTGTCTATCCGAATATATTCGCCCCGGTCCCGCGGCCGTGTTGCCGAACATGTTCGGTTTCGTCGGCGCGATAGATGAACCTTGCGCATGGGTGGCAAGGGCGGGACACTAGTCGCGGACGGGGCGACCGCGACCAACGGAACGCAGGCCGACCGCGACCAAGAGCGCCGGTCCGAACACGTGCGGTCGTGGCGAACGCTTATTCCGTCGGGCGAACGCCATCCGGTATGGAGCGCGTCTCGCTGACCCGGACGGTCGACGCCGACCCGGACACGGTAATCGACCGCATCACCGACGTGGAGCCGTTCATGCGGGCCGCGGGCTTCGACGACGTGACGGTCGAGGGCGACACCGTCGTCATCCAGAACCACGTCGGCCTGTTCCAGATCGAACTGGTGGTCGAACTGATCGAGACCGACGCCGTACTGACCTACGAGCAGCGGGAGGGCATCTTCGAGTCGATGGTCACCGACTACACCGTTGAGGCCGTCGACGGGGGGACAGAGGTGACGGCGACCACGGAGTACACGGCGCTCGATCTCCCGGTCCTCGGGACGATGATCGACTCGACCATCGTCTCGCGCCAGCGCAGCAAGGAACTGAACCGCCAGTTCGACTGGCTCGACGAGCAGGTGCAGGGATAAACCCCCGAACATCTGCGGGAGCAGACCGAGGGGTCCGGGCCGACTACGGTCGCCCATGAGCCGCGTCCACGAGAACGTCCCACCGGTCACCGACGCCGTCCACGACAACTCCTGGTCGGCGAACCTGGAAACGCCCGAACACGCCGAAGACCGGTCGCTGGTCGTCGCACAGGCGGTCGACGCCGTCGAGAAGACGACGGCGGGCAACCACGTCAACCTAGTGAGTCACGCCGCCCACGGCCACCCCGAGACGTACCTGTTCGACGCGCTCGAGGACCGCTTCGGCGACGCCGTCACCGCCGAGTACGTCGACCAGTGCGGCTGTGGCGGCCACGTCACCCGCGTCCACGTCCGTCGGGAGGCGTAGATGCGCGGGAAACTCGACCTGGACCGGCGGCCGCTGGTCCTCATCTGGGAGCTCACGCAGGCCTGCGAACTGGCGTGCAAGCACTGCCGGGCCGACGCCCAGCCCCGTCGTCACCCCGACGAGCTCTCGACCGCCGAGGGGAAGGCCCTCCTCGATCAGGCCCGCGAGTTCGGCGAGGGCCAGCTGGTCGTGCTCTCCGGCGGGGATCCGCTCGCCCGCGAGGACGTGTCCGAGCTGATCGAGTACGGGACCGGGCAGGGCCTCCGGATGACGCTGACGCCCAGCGGGACGGCCTCGCTCACGCGGGAGCGGCTGGCCGACCTCGACGACGCCGGCCTCCGGCGGTTGGCGCTGTCGGTCGACGGCGGCGACCGGGCAGCCCACGACGCCTTCCGCGGTGAGGACGGCAGTTTCGAGGCGACGATGGCGGCCGCCGAGGCGGCCCGCGACCTCGGCGTGCCGCTGCAGATCAACACCACCGTCTGCGCCGAGACGGTCGAGCAACTCCCGGCGATCCGCGACCTCGTCGACGACCTCGGCGCGGTGCTGTGGTCCGTCTTCTTCCTCGTCCCAGTCGGCCGCGGCCGTGTGCTGACCCCCATCGACCCCGACCGGGCCGAGCGTGTCATGTCGTGGCTCCACGAGGTCAGCGAGGACGCCGGGTTCGGCGTCAAGACGACTGAAGCGCCCCACTACCGGCGCGTGGCGCTGGAGGAGAGCGACGACGACGGCGACTTCCGCCGGCGGCTCGGCATCCGCGCCGGCAAGGGGTTCGCCTTCGTCAGCCACACCGGCGAGGTGTTCCCCTCCGGGTTCCTCCCGCAATCGGCGGGGAGCGTCCCCGACGAGAGCGTCGTCGACATCTACCGCGACTCGGACCTGTTCCGCCGGCTCAGAGACGACGACGCGCTGACGGGCAAGTGCGGGGCCTGCGAGTATCGCGCCGTCTGCGGCGGCAGCCGGTCGCGCGCCTACGCGGCGACCGGCGACCCGCTGGCCGCTGATCCGTTGTGTGGCTACGAGCCGGCGGGCTACGACGGGCCCGTCCCCGACCAGCACCCGGCGGATTGAGGGGCTTTTTCACTCCGTGGGAATCCGCCACGTGCGTTTTGTAGGCCTGACGGGAACTATCGAACATGAGTGACTCGGGCATCAGAGTGGAACTATCGGTCGACTCCCCCGGCGCGTGCCCGGTGGCGAGCGTCTCCGAGGAGGCCGGGACGGCGATGACGGACGTGGCCAGGAGCAGTCCGGACGCGGACGGGCGAGTCATCGAGGAGTTCACCGCGGCGGACGACGACGGCGAGACGGCACTCGACGATCGGTCGGACCTCGACGAGGTGTTCGTCACGGGCAACGGGACGCGGTACCAGTTCACCCGGACGCGGACCGACTGCGTCTGCGAGGCGGTCGAGCGCTTCGAGTGCCCTGTCGCCGACATCCGCGCCGAGGGCGGACAGCTCCAGATGACGTTTCACGCGCCGGACATCGACCGCGTCCGCGCTATCGTCACCCGTCTGAAGGAGCTGTACGACGGCGTCTCGCTCCGGTCGATGCGCCAGAACGGCTCGGTCGATCCGGTCGACTCGATCCTGGTCGACCGGAGCACGCTCACCGACCGCCAGCGCGAGGTGCTGGAGACGGCCGTCGAGATGGGCTACTTCGAGTATCCGAAGGGGGCGAACGCCGGCGACGTGGCGACGGAACTCGACATCTCGGTGTCGACGTTCGCGGAGCACCTCGCGGCGGCCCAGACGAAGCTGCTCGACAGCATCGTCGAGGCGTAGCCCGCCCTCACCGGCCGCGACGGCGGTCGAACGCCGCGAACAGCAGATACGCGAACAGCGCCGCTCCCGAGACTCCGAGGATTGCGCCGACCGCCGAGACGAGGTCGTGCCCGAGGAGCGCCCCGACCACCTGGAGACCGAGTCCGCCGCCGAGCAGTGCGATGGAGCCGAGCGCCGTCCGGTCGGACGCGAGCGGCCAGGTCCCGACCGCCGGCGGATAGAACTGGTACGCCGCCCCGACGACAGTCAGTCCGAGGAAGCCCACGAGCATGAGCCGGTAGTGGGCCCGGACCAGCGCGGGCTCGCGGGCGGTCACGGCCATCGCCAGCCCGAGTCCAACGCCGGCGACGCCGGCGACGGCCCCAAGCGCCACCGCGTAGAAGCCGACCCGGCGGCGGTCCGAGCGGGCGAACAGGACGAGATACGACACGGCGAACCCGAGGACGGCGACGGCCTCGACGACGCCGCCGACGAGCAGGACGGTCGGCGAGAACAGTCCGAACGCGAGCAGCGCCGGCCCGACGGCTCCGGTCAGTAACACGACCGCCACCAGTCGCCGCGGGGGCTCGGCGACGAGAAACCGGGGGAACAGGCGGAAGCCGACCCCGAAGACGAGCAGGGCGGCCGTCCCCGCCGCCAGCAGGTGCGAGCGCTGCTGGTCGGCGAGCCAGCCGGATCCGAACGCGCCCGCAAGCGCCGCGACGACGGCCAGCGACAGGTAGCCGAGCGCCACCGGTACGACCGCGTTCGCGCGCCTGTCGACCGGCCGCCGGTGGGCGTTCGCGTCACCGGTCCCCGTCGCCGCGCCGGTCGGATTGTCGCGGATCGTCCAGCCGAGCGTCCCGAGAAAGATCGCGACGCTGCCGGCCCACAGCGCCGTCCCCGCCGGGTCGAGCCACGCCGGCCCTGCCGGAGCCAGGGCCAGCGCGGCGGTCCCGGCGACCGACAGCGGCCACTGGATCGCGGGCGCGGTCGGCCACGCCAGCGACCGCTCGAAGTACGACGGCACGAGCGCGTAGGCCTTCCCGAACGCGACGTGCAGGACGAAGCCGTACAGCCCCAGGGTCACGACCGTCCGACGCGGCGCGCCCGCGGCTATCGCAAGCTGGACGCCGAGGAAAAACAGCGCGCCCGCCGCGACGAACCACCGCGAGGCGCGCGCTATCCCCATCTCACTCCGGCCGGACCGTGACGTGCCACTCCTCGTCGGCGATCTGTTCCGCCTCGTAGCTGAAGCCGCGCTCTTCGAGGACGCCGTACAGCGGAACCGGTTCGAAGCTGTTCACCAGCCGGAGCCGCTCGTCGCCCTCGATGGCGTCGAGCGCCTCCATGATGTCCGAGAACGGTTCGCCCTCGACGCGCCGCACGTCCAGTTCGCGAACGCCGCCCTGCGAGTCGGTGCTCATACCGATAGTCACGGCGGCAGTTCGTCAGGGGTTTGCCCCGAACGTGTTCGCCGCCGCGCCGGCCGACCGTCAGTACCGGTCGTCGCCGGTGTCGTCCCAGTCGCCCGTCGAGTCGTCGTCCCACGCGCTCGTCGAGTCGTCGTCCCAGCCGGTCGCAGAGTCGTCGTCCGTCTCACCCGCGACCCGGTCGGTGGACTCGTCGCGGACGCCTGTCGTGGCGTCAGTCCCCGCGCCGAACCCCGCTTCGGGCGCGAGCGGCGGTTCGCCGTACTCTTCCTCGTAGGCGTCTGCGAATCCCTCGGCCCAGATGTACATGATCCCCGACTGCCCGACGAACGCGACGAACGGCACGAGGAGGTAGCCGACGATGGTGAATCCGAGGACGCTGCTGACCGCCGAGACGATGATGTTGACCGCGAACGCCATGAGGACGGCCATCAGCATCGTTCGGTTCGTTACCACGGCCCGGAGCACGTCGAGGTCGAAGCCGGCGGCGATGCTGTCCTCCTTGACGAAGTTCCCCGTCGCGACCGGGAGGACCGCGGCCATCGCGAGCACGCCGGCGAGGTAGACGAGTCCGCCGACGAGCACGCCCAGCACCGCCAGCGCGCCCGACTCGCCCGCGATCCCCACGAACATCACCACGCCCGGAACGGCGAGGACGACGAGCAGTGCCAGCCCGTATCCCAGCACGACGACGGTGTGTCGGACCCCGTCGACGGTCGTCTCCACGAGGTCGAGGTCGCCCCACGCGGGCGGCGTCTCCGTCTCCCCGCGCATCACCCGGCGCATCACTTCCAGCATGTAGCCCTGGAAGGTGAACAGCGGGACGAGCAGGAACCCGAGAAAGAGCACGCCGCCGCCGATGGCCACGCGTTTCAGCCAGTCGTCGCCCTGCGTCTGATACCGGAGCGCGTCTTCTATCATATCAGTATCAGTCTCTGGTCTATTTTAAATAGGTTATGCTCGGCCTGAAAAATCAGTCACGCGGCCGCCGTTTACGTGTCGCAGACGAAACAGCCGTCCCGGTGATACAACTGCGAGCGGGTCCCCGCCGACGTCACTGCTCCGCGGAGGTCGCATCGACGAACGCGGCGCTCCCGACCGGTCGCCCGCAGACCGGGCAGCCGACCGCCAAGAGCCGCTCTCGAACCCCGCCGTCGACGACCGTGCTCGCCCCGCAGTCCGGGCAGGTAAAGCGGAAGTCTGCCATGTATCCGTCACCCCGTGGGGACGGACAAAGGACCGTCACCCCCGATTTGACGGTCCTATAGGGTCCTGCGCGCTCACTCGGACGGCGATCGGATTGAGATGGAGCGGTACAGACTCTCGCCCCTCGTCGTGGCTACGATGTATCGCAGACGGCGGAGGGGGCCGCCACGGTTGCGGCCGGGATTGTCAGAATGACCTCTATGGGTATATTTCTGAGATGCAGAAAAGGAGTCTCTGAGGGCTTGAGAGTGGTGAATTGGATGGGCTGGAAACCACCCGGAAAGGGAGTGGGCCAACTCGGATTTGAACCGAGAGCCTCCCGGTTATCAGCCGAGCGCTCAACCTGATTGAGCTATTGGCCCGGATGAGCGTATATTCCAGTACCCGAGGGGTATTGAAAAGGGTAACGTTTCGCGGGCGCCTGGGGATGTGAAACCGCGGCAGGGCTTCAGTGTTCGTCGCGTTCCTCGAAGTCGATATCGGTGGCGTCGTCGCGATCGAAGGACGAGCCGGAGCCGCCCGCGCCGCCGTCGGGGGCGTCGCCGGGGCCGGAGGGGCCGGCCGCGCCGGGACCCGCGGGACCGCCGTCCTCGTCGGGGAAGCCGCCGATGTACACCTGCCCGCTGGCGAAGCCGCCGGTCTTGGAGTCGATGTAGGGGCGGACGACCCAGCGGCGCGTGGCGACCCGGACCGGGTAGCGGGTGAGCGGGACTGCGAGCAGGAGGCCGACGAAGTCGGTCACGAGGCCGGGCGTGAGGAAGAACGCGCCGGCGGCGATGAGCAGTCCGCCGTCGACGAGTTCGTCGGTCGGGAGCTCGCCGGTCGCCAGCTTCTCCTGTATCGTCCGTAGCGTGGCACGCCCCTCGGCGCGGACGAGCAGCATTCCGACGAGCGCCGTCAGGACGACGAGGGCGACCGTGACGAGCGGGCCGAGATAGGGAATCGCCACCGTCACCAGCAGCACGATGTCGAACAGCGGGATGAGCAACAGCAGCCCGATGACCCGGAGCATACCACCGCTTGCAGGTCCGCCCCCAAACGCCTTTCGAGAGTGGCATCGCTTCGCGCCGATGACGTGCGCGCCCTCTGACGGCGGTGTCAGCGCTCGCGGACGCGAACTTCGACCGGTTCGGTGGGGCTGAGCGTGATCTGCATCGCCAGCGACAGCGGCGGCTCGGTCACTGCCTCGACGGCGTACTCCCGGGCGATGGTCGCCAGGGCGAGCTTGGCTTCCATTCGAGCGAAGCGCATCCCGATGCAGTGGCGCGGGCCGCCGCCGAAGGGGTAGTAGGCGTAGTCCGGCAGGGCGGCTTCGAGGCCGTCGATCCAGCGCTCGGGACGGAACGCGTCGGGCTCGTCGTACCAGCGCTCGTCGCGGTGGACGAGCCACTGCGGCAGGGTGAGCTGAGCTCCCGGCGAAATGTCGTAGCCGCCGAGCGTCACCGGCTCCGTCGGCTGACGGAAGACGGTGAACGCGGGCGGGTACAGCCGGAGGACCTCGTTCAGCACGGCGTCGAGGTAGGGCAGATCGAACAGGTCGTCTGGCGTCGGTCGGCGGTCACCGACCACGTCGTCGAGTTCGTCGTGCAGGCGCCCCTGGGCGTCGGGGTCGTTCGCGAGCAGGAGCCACGCGTAGGTGAGCGTCAGCGCCGTCGTGTCGTGGCCGGCGACGAGGAAGGTCAGGAGCTGGTGACCGAGACGCTCGCGGTCCATCGTCTCCTCGCCGAGCGAGAGCAGCAGGGAGAGCACGTCGTCGCGCTGGTCGCGGGCCGCGTCGTCCTCGCGCCTGCGGGCGGCGACGACCTCGTCCAGGGTGGCCTGGAAGTCGGCGAGTGAGCGAGTGACAGCGCGGTTCGTTTTCGTCGGAACCCACAGCGGGAGGTACGCGGACAGCGACCGGGGGTCGAGGCGATGGCGGAGCGCGTCGAGCAGGGGTTCCAGCGCGTCGGCTGTCGTCTCGATGTCCACGTCCAGCAGCGTCTTGCCGAGGATGTCGAGCGTCAGCGACTGCATGTGCGGGCGCACGTCGAGGCGCTGGCCGTCCGACCACTCTGCGGCGGTCCGCGCGGCGAAGTCGGTCATCGTCTCGCCGTAGGCGGCGATCCGTTCCCGGAAGAACGCCGGCTGGAGCGCCGTCCGCTGTTCGCGCCACTCCTCGCCCTCCAGCAGGAACAGCCCCTCGCCGATGAAGCGGCCGAGCGACCGCCGGAGGAGCGCGCCCTTCTCGTAGGACGCGGCGTCGGTGACGAGCACGCGCTCCACCAGGTCCGGGTGACAGACGAAGTAGCCAGTCGTCCCGGCGACGTTGTAGCCGACCACGTCGGCCGCGTGGTCGCCGGCGCGGTCGTAGAAGCCGAGCGGGTCCCGCAGCATCCCGACGGTGTTGTCGACGAGCGGGACGCGACCGAGGCGCGGCGGGCGGTCGCCGGGCGTGACCGGTTCGGACGGTTCGATCGAATCGCGGAGGGCGTCCATCGGCGACACTTGGGTCGCCCGGCCAATCGGTCTTTCGTCGGGAGCGGGGCCGTCGACAGTGCCTATGAGAGGGCCTTTGTACGCCCGCCGCCGAGGCCCCGTATGGACGAGTTCGCGAGCGAGACCAAAGTGGAGTGGCGCGAGTGGGGGCCCGACGCCTTCGACGCCGCCGCTGAGACCGGCAGGCCCGTGTTGCTGGCGCTGACCGTCCCGTGGAGCGCGGAGTGTCGCGAGATGGACCGCCGGACGTTCGGCGAGCCCCGCATCGCGGCCAACATCAACGACGGCTTCGTCCCCGTGCGCGTCGACGCGGACCGGAACCCCCGCGTCCGGGAGCGCTACACGATGGGCGGCTTCCCGTCGACGGTGTTTCTCACGCCCGACGGCGAGGTCATCACGGGCGCGACGTTCCTCGGCCCGGACGGCTTCCGCGGCATCCTCGACTCGGTCCGCGAGTCGTGGGACGCGCAGGGGGCCGCCGCCGGCTCCGTCCCGCGACAGCTCCAGGACGAGGCGCCGCCGGCGGGCGACCTGCGGCCGCGCATCGAGGAGCACATGGTCGAACAGCTGCTCGGCGCGTTCGACGACGAGTTCGGCGGCTGGGGCTCGGACGTGAAGTTCCCGCTGCCCCGGACCGTGGAGTTCGCGCTGGTCCGGGCGCGCGACCAGGCGACGCGGACGCTCGAGGCGATTCGCACGCACCTGCTCGACACCTACGACGGCGGCTTCTTCCGCTACGCGACCGAGCGCAACTGGGGGAACCCGCGGCGTGAGAAACTGCTGGACGAGAACGCCGCGCTGGTCCGGGCGTTCGCCCACGGCTACCGCTACACCGGGACCGAGGCCTACCGCGACGCCGCCCAGCGGACCGTCGACTACCTCACGACGACGCAGTGGACGGGCGAGGCCTTCGCGGCCAGCCAGGCCGGCGACGACGAGTACTACCGGTTGGAGGCGGCCGACCGCGAGGACCGGACGCCGCCCCACGTCGACGAGACGGTGTTCGCCGACCGGAACGGGCTGGCGGTCGACGCCCTGCTGTGGGTCACCGCCTACACCGACGACGAGCGCGCCCGGCAGTACGCCCAGCGAGCGCGCGACGCGGTCTGCGACACGCTCGTCGACGGCGGCGAGGTGGCCCACTACGACGGGCCGGCGAGCGACACGGGCCTCCTGCTCGACCAGGCCCGGCTCCTCCAGGGGCTGACGACGAGCTGGCAGGTGCTCGGCGAGCCCGGCCCCGCGAGGGCCGTCGCCGACTGGACCATCGAGCACCGCCAGCAGGACAGCGGCGCGTTCCGCGACGGCCCGGACTCGGGCGCGGGCCTCTGTGGCCGGTCGCTCCACCCGCTCGACGCGACGGTCGAACTCGCGGACGCGCTAGTGGACCTCGCGGCGCTGACCGGCGAGGAGCGGTACCACCGGACCGCGCTCGACGCGGTCGAGTCCTTCGCCGGTGCGGCCGAGCGGATGGGCGTCGAGGTGGCCGGCTACGCCGCCGTCGCGGCCCGCCTCCAGCACCCCCAGCGCCTCACCGTCGGCACGGAGGCCGGGACCGACCTCCACCGCGCCGCGCTCCGGATGGCCGACCACGAGACCACCGTCGTCCCCGACCCCGACGGCGACGGCACGGCGCGACTGCTCGACGGCGACGCCGTCGTCGCGGAGGGCGCGACGCCGGCCGAACTGGAAGGCGCGCTCACCGGCGCGGAGTGAGGCGGACCGCGGTCGTCTGACGCCCGCTGGACAACGGTCGAAAACGGAGACAAACGGTAAACATCCAATAAGTTTTTGCCGCGCTCCGCCGATGTGTGCGTATGTCGAGTCTCAGAGACCTCGGGCTCTCCGAGTACGAGGCCCGAGCGTATCGGTCGCTACTCGAAACCGGGCCGACAACGGCCAAAGAGTTGTCACGCGCCAGTGACGTTCCGATGGGGCGCATCTACGACGTGCTCAACAGCCTCGAGACCTACAATCTGATCCGCAGCCAGACCGCCAGCCGGCCGAAGAAGTACGTCGCGGTCGAGCCGGACACGGCGCTGGACCGACTGCTCGAGGACAAGAAGCGCGAACTCCAGGAGAAGGTCGACCAGTACGAGGACATCGTCGACGACCTGTCCTCGCAGCTCGAATCCGCCGAGCCGGTCGAGGAGCCGTTCTGGACGGCCGCGGTCGGACCGGACGACTCGCTGGACCTCCTCTTAGAGCGGCTGGCCGCCGCGGACCGGGAGATCGTCATGGTCGGCTCCGCGCCCGCCCGGCAGGTCGACATCCGGTCCGGGACCGAGCGCATCGTCGACGAACTCGAGGCCGCGCTGGAACGCGGCGTCGAGGTGTCTCTGCTCGTCCGTCCCGACCTCTTCGAGAACCTCCCCGAGGAAGCCAACCGCGAGTACTACGACCGCCTCTCGCCCTACGACAACTACAGCGCCCGCGCCAGCCCGAACATCACGACCACGTTCGAACTGCTCGACCAGATCGAGGTCTGTATCGAGGTCCCCCATCCGCTCGGCCGGGAGGAGACGTTCGGCGTCATCGACCTCAAGGACCCGGACTTCACCAGCGACATCAGCGACGCGTTCGCGGAACACTGGGCCGAGGCGACGCCCATCGGACCGCCGCGCTGAGCGCGCGTTCCTCAGTTCGCCCCGGATTCTCGCTCAGCGCTCGCCGTCTTCGACTTCCGCGCGCAGGTCGCCCAGTGCCGCCACGCGCTCGGCGTGGGCGTTGTGCTGGTGGATGGACTCGTCGTTGGACTGCTTCATGGTCACGATGGCGTCGTCGTCGAGGTCCGGGAACGTCTCGACGACGCCCTCGGCCAGTGCGCGCACGCAGTCCTCGACGAACTTGGCGTCCTTGTGGGCCTCGTAGGTCATGTGGTCCTCGTCGGGCCGCTTCGCGAGGTTGTAGATGCGGGCGCTCATCGAGTCCCGCGCGACCTCGATGAGGTCGTTCAGGTCGACCTCCGGCGCGCCGTCGCTCTCGACGGTCAGGGTGGCGTGGCCGCGCTGGGAATGGCCCGCCTGCGGGTTGGTCTCGAGGAACTCCTCGATGACGTCCTCCTCCACGTCGAGCTGACGGAGCGTCTGTCGGGCGCGGGAGGCGGACATCCCCTGCGAGCACGGACAGACCGTCATCCCGGTGACGCGAGCGCCGATCTCCTCGCTCGTCCCGTCTTCGGTCGCGGTCGCCGAGGCGATGATGTCGGCCGTCGACTGGGTGGCCATCCCCGACTCGGGGGTCTTCTCGTGGGTGACGTACTCGGCTTCCATCCGAACTTCCGCTTTCGTCGTGTAGTCGTGTTTCTCGAGCAGGAGTTCGGCGGCGTCGCCGCACACGTCTTCGACCCGGTAGGCCTCCTCGGCGACGGCGGTCTCGAGCGTCTCGTCGATGACCTCCATGTTGCGGGACATGTCCGCGCCCTTCCGCCAGGAGGGCAGGTCGACGAACACTTCGAACTCCGCCATGAGCACGATCGGGTCGCGGTCGCGACGCCCCAGCTTGACGAGCTTCTCGACGCCCGTCACACCGACGCGATTGAGGCCGACCGTTACGTCCGGACTCGACGCCTGCACGTCCGGGAGTTGTTGACTCATTGGCCTTCCTATGGAAGAGACTCGGTTAGTGCTTTCGAAAGGGACAGCCCCTCACGCGGACCGCAGTCCGTATCGTCGCCCGGCGCGACCATTGGATGCCGACCCGGCCTACGTCGTGTGGTCGGTCGCGCCACCGCTCCCGTCGTCGGTCTCGAACTCCCGGAACAGCGCCTCGAAGTCGGTCGCGTCGAACGACGCGCTAATTTCGTCTAGCTCTGATCGGACCGCCGTCAGTTCGGCTTCGAGGTCCGCGAACTCCTCGCTCTCTTCGAGGGCCGCGTCCGGTTTCGAGGACTGCAGGGCGGCGTACTTCGCAGTCAGCGAGTAACACTCGCGCAGCCGCTCCTCGTAGTCGGCGTAGCGCGTCAGGCGCTCGACCGTCTCGACGAGGTCGGCCTCCGTCACCGGCTTGACGACGTAGTCGTCGAAGGGCATCTCGATGATGTCGAAGTCCGGCTCCACGGCGGTGACCATCGCGACGCGCGCATCGTATCGGTCGTCGCGAATCGCCGACAGAACCTCGTCCCCGGTGCGGTCGGGCATCCGTCGGTCGAGCAAGACGACGTCGACGGACGGATTCAGCCGTTCGAGGGCCTCCTCGCCGCTGTAGGCCGTCTCGACCGTGTACCGTTCGCGCAGTTGTCGCGCATACGTGTCGGCCACGTCGGACTCGTCGTCGACCACGAGGACGTTCGCTCGCCGACTCTGTGACATTGATTACCACGTTCCGGGTAGAATAAGAAAAGGGTTCCGGGGGTTACGGCGGCCGTGTAGCCTGATTTAGCAAGGTATAGCTACTGACCGACGATGTCGTCGTAGCGTGCCCCGGTCTGTTTGAGCGTCTTTGTCGAGTACAGTCTGTCGTGGTCGTATGGGAGATACTCGCCGGCGAGTTCGTCGATCTTCTCGTCGACGGCGGCCGTTTCGCGCCCGTGAATCATCGTGAACAGATTGTACGACCAGCCCTGTTCCGGTCGCCGGGGGCGGTGATAGCAAAGCGTCACGTACGGGAGTTCGCCCACGGCCTCGCCGCGGTCGTCGAGCGCGCCGTCGGGCACGTCCCAGACGACCATGCAGTTGCTGTCGAACCCGGTCGCGATGTGGTTGACGACGCAGCCGATGCGCTTGATGCAGTGAGTGCGCTGGAGCCGTTCGATGGCGGACAGTACGTCGGCGACGTCCGCGTCGACGGCCTCGGCCACCTCGCGATACGGGGTCGCCACCAGCGGGAACCCGCCCTGGATTTCGAGCACGAGCCGCCTGTCGAGTGCCGAGAGGTCCGCGGCCGCGTCCTCGCTGATGCGCGTGGCGCTCGCGTCAGTCTGGCCCAGGCGCTCGCTCGCACGCTCGCTACGTCCCGCGCCCGTCTCCCGGGCGAACCGGTCGCCGTTCACGACCGGGAACTCCAGGTCGATGTAGTAGTCGGTCAGCATCGGGAGGACGAGCACCGAACACCCCGTCCGCGCCTCGATGTCTGCCAGGATCTCGTCGCGGCGCTGTCTGGACCCCGCGGTGACGACGAACCACATGTTCCACTCGTGGTCGCGGGCGTAGTTGTGGTTGACCTGCCGGTACCCGTTTATCACCTCGGCGATCTCGTCGAAGCGGTCCTCGGGCGCGCTGACGGCCGCGAGCGTCGAGGACCCGATGACCGGCGGATTGAGAACCGGACCGAACCGACGGAAGACGCCGTCGTCGCGGAGCCGTTCGACCCGGTCGAGCGCCTCGTCGCCGGACACGCCGAGCGCGTCGCCGACGGCCTCGAACGGTCGCTCCTCGATCGGGAACCCGCTCTGGAACTCGTCGATGAGGGCGGCGTCTACCTCGTCGATGCGCTCGCGCCAGTCGCCCGACTGGAGGCTCATTGGTCTCCGTTAGGAAGCAAACGGTGTATCCCTTTCGGGAGACGGGCCAGTTCCCGCAAATTGAGAACGAAACGCAGGGGCTTTTGGACTCGCGCCCGAACGCGTTCGCATGGCACAAGCGACCCGGGAATACGGCGAATGGCCGCTCAAACGACTCGTGACGGAAGTCGTCGGCTCGGGACCGAAGTCGGCCGACGACATGACCCGCGACCAGGCCCGGGAGGCGTTTCAGCGAATCCTCGGCGGCGAACCGGACCACACGACGCTGGGCTCGTTCTGGCTCGCCAACCGCTGGAAGCGAAACAACCCGGAGGAACTCGGCGCGTACGTCGACGTGATGGCCGAGGAGTCGGTCGCGACGGCCGAACCCGACGCCGACCCCGTCGACTGCGGAGCCAACTACGACGGGAAGGGGCGCTCTGCCATCCTCGGGGTCGCCGCGGGCGTCGTCGCCGCCGCGGCGGGCACGCCGATCGTCGTCCACTCCGGCGACCGCGTCCCGACACAGAAGCAGGACGCCTACAAGCACGTCCTCGACGAACTCGGCGTCCGGACCGAACTCGACCCGCAGGAGAGCGCCGACATGGTCGACGACGTCGGCTTCGGCTTCTACTACCAGCCCGCGTTCAACCCCGGTATCGACGCCCTGTTCGACCGCCGTGACAACATGGGCGTCCGGACGTTCGTCAACACCGTCGAGACGCTCGCGAACCCCGCGAACGCCAGCGTCCACCTCGGGAGCTTCTACCACCTCGCCTTCGCGAAGAAGATGGTCCGTACCCTGAAAGAGTCAGAGACCACGTCGGTCGAGCGAGCGCTGTTCTTCCAGGGGATGGAGGGCTACGACGACGTGCGCCCCGGCGAGACCATCGTCGCCGAGTGGCCCGTCGAGGGCGACGACGCCGACGATGACGACATCGCCGACTTCGAGATCCGGACCGGCGACTACGGCATGGACATCGAGAGCGAGGACCTCGGCGTCGAGGAGGTGGCCGCGCAGTCCGCCGAGATCACCGAGGCCGTCGTGGCCGGCGACCGCGACGACGGCTTCGCGGACGCCGTGGCGCTCAACGCCGCGCTCCGCAGCTACGCCCGCGAGGACGCCGACAGCATTCAGGACGGACTTGACCAGGCCCGCGCGGCTATCGACGACGGCAGCGCCGCCGACACGCTCGACGCGCTCCGGTCGTTCTGACGGATCAGCCAGTCGCGAAGCGAATCGACCCGCACCGTTTTCCGTCGGCGGACCAACTACGGAGCGATGGAACCGCCCGGCGAGCGCGACGACGCGACCGACTGGACCGTCTCCGCGGCTGACACGCCGGGCGCCCACGGCTGGGTCGACGCCGACGGCGTTCGCTTGCACGCCGTCACCGCCGGACCGAAAGACGGCCCGCTGGTGCTCCTGCTCCACGGATTTCCCGAGTTCTGGTACGCCTGGCGCCACCAGCTCCCGGCGCTGGCGGCGGCGGGATACCGCGTGATCGCGCCGGACCTCCGCGGCTACAACTGCTCCGAGAAGCCGTCCGGCGTCGACGCCTATCACCTCGACGAACTGGTCGGCGACGTGGCGGACCTCGTTGCGGCGTTTGATCGCGACCGCGCACACGTGGTCGGACACGACTGGGGCGGACTGATCGCCTGGCAGGCGGCTATCGACCGACCCGACGTCGTCGACCGGCTCGCGGCGCTGAACGCGCCGCACCCCTCCGCCTACGAGCGGGCGCTGCGGACCTCGCCGACGCAGGTGCTCCGCTCGTGGTACGTGGGCGTCGCGCAGCTCCCGGCGCTGCCGGAGGCGGCGATGCGGGCGCGGGACTTCGCGCTGCTGGAGCGACTGCTCAGGACGGGGCCGACCCGATCCGACGCGTTTACCGACACCGACGTGGCTCGGTACAAGCGCGCGCTGGGCCGGCCGGGCGCGCTGACGGCCGCACTCAACTACTACCGATCGATCGCCCAGCGCAACGCGTGGCTGACAGTCACGCGAGGCGGCGTCGGCGACCTCCCGGTCGACGCGCCGACGCTGCTCGTCTGGGGCGAGCGCGACGACGCCCTGAGCGTCTCGCTCACGGAGGGCCTGGACCGCTGGGTGCCTGACTGCCGGGTCGAGCGGCTCCCCGAGGCGAGCCACTGGGTGCAGGCCGACGCGCCCGAGCGGGTGACGGATCTGCTGCTGTCGCATCTCACGCAGTAGCGAACAGCCGACGCGCTCGGGCGCGCGGCGGTGCGTCGGACTCCCGCTCGCCGCCGCGCGGTGGCGTTCAGGACACGGCGGCGCTGGCCCCGCCCCGGTACAAGAACCCTTGTCCGGTGGGCGCGTAGTGGGCAGGCTTTTCTGCCGGGCAATCCTCCGGACGGGTATGAGCGATCTGACCGCGACCCTGCACACGACAGCGGGCGACATCGAGGTGGAACTGTACGACGAGCGCGCGCCGACGACCGTCGAGAACTTCGTGGGCCTGGCCGAGGGAGCAGACGACTACGACGGGACCGACGTCGGTCCGGGAACCGGTGCGTGGGCCGACCCCGAGTCCGGCGAGAAGCGGATCGATCCGCTGTACACCGACGTCGAGATCCACCGCGTCATCGACGACTTCATGATCCAGATGGGCGACCCGACCGGGACCGGCCGCGGCGGCCCCGGCTACTCCTTCGACGACGAGTTCCACGACGACCTCACCCACGACGGCCCGGGCGTCCTCAGCATGGCCAACAGCGGCCCGAACACCAACGGCTCGCAGTTCTTCATCACGCTCGACGCCACGCCTCATCTCGACGGCAAGCACGCCGTCTTCGGACAGGTAACCGACGGGATGGACGTGGTCGAGGAGATCGGCGGCGTCGACACCGACCCGCGGGACGCCCCGAACAAGGAGATGCTGCTCGAATCCGTCGAAATCCACCGATAAGGCCGTCAGCGACGAGACGAAGTCAGTTCCAGTCGGGACTCGACCCCTGCTGCGGACCGGACCGCGACAGCCGTTTTCTGAGGTACCGCGCGACCGGGAACAGCCGCTCGCTCAGCCGGCCGGAGACGCCTGTCTGGCTGGCGTAGACGAGGACCGGAACGTCTCGCTCGGCGGCGAGTGCGATGACCTCGTCCGGCGTGCTCCCGAACAGCGCCTGTCTGAGCCAGCGGTCCCGCGACGCGCCGATGACCAGCACGCCGCCGTTCTCCGCCGCGGTCTCCACGAGGCCGTCGGCGACTGAGCCGGCCCGGACGTTGTGGACCTGCGTCGTCTCGACGCCTTCGAGCGCGTCGAGCGTCGTCCCGGAGGCCTCGTTCGTCCCCTCGTCTTCGGTGCTGACGTTGATGAGATGGAGTTCGCTCCCCTGCTGGCCGAGCGCGTTCACGAGCGGGAGCACGGCCTGGTGGTGCGGGCCGCCGCCCGCACCGATGTTGATGACGTCGAGGTCGTCCGCGGACGTGGTCTTGTCGGCGAAGAACACGTCGCAGGGGGCTTCGCGCTCGACGGTCTCGGTCACGTCCTGATGGCGCTCGGGGTAGCCCATGAGGACGAGATCGGCGTCGTCGTCTCGCGCCGTCTGCAGGATGTCGAAGGCCACGTCACGGCAGGTGTGTCCTTCGATGTGCAGTTCGGCACCGTAGTCGTTCTCGTCCAGTTCCGACCGGATGCGTTCGGTGCGAGCCTTCGCCGTCTCCTGAACGGACTCCCAGGGCGTCTGGTCGGGCACCTGGGTCACGTTGAGGACGTGGACGATCGGGTCCTCGTCGGACACCTTCGCGAGCGCCGCCGCGAGTTCGACGTAGCGGACGGCGCGGTCCGGCCGCGCGATAGGGACGAGGACGCGGAAGCCGCCGGTCTCGGCGGCCGCTTCGCCCTCGCTCCCGTCCGCCGCGCTCGACGCCGGCGTCTCCGGGACCACCTCGCGGAGCAGGTCCTCTGTCTCCGGCGCACCGCCCCAGGCGAGGTACGCGACGACCATCGCGCCCGTCAGCACCAGCCCGGTCACGACGCCTTTCGGCGGGAGGTTGTAGATGAGGCCGAGGTTCGCGAGCACGCCGATCACCGGGACGACCGGGACGCCGGGGACGCGGAAGCCGCGCGTGATGTCCGGGAACCGCCGTCGGGAGTAGATGAGCGCGACGTTGACGACGGCCAGCGGCAAGAGGAGATTCAGCGTCGCGAAGCCGGTCAGGGCGTTCAGCCCGAGATGGAGGCCGAGGCCGTCGAGTAGACCGCCCTCGGCGGGGAACAGCGCGATGAAGAACACGATGAGCGCGACGATGGTCGCCGTCGCGGTGGCCACGCTCCAGGACGGCGTCCCGTAGTCCGGGTGGATGCGCGAGAACCGCCGCGGGGCCTGTCCGCGGGTCCCCATCAGCGAGCCGATGCTGCTCGCGGCGAGGATCGACGCGTTCGAGGCCGACACCATCGAGAAGATGGCGCCCGCGACGATGAGGCTCTCACCGATGCTCCCGAGGAACGAGGCGGCGACGCGGCCCATCGCCGTCTCGCCCTCCTGAGCGATGATTTCTGCGGGGACCGGCGAGTTCACCATCGCGATGATGACGAACGCGTAGAGGACCGTCACCGTGAGGATGCTCGCGGCGATGGCGCGCGGGACGGTCCGCTTCGGTTTGATGATCTCGCCCGCGCTGGCCGCGATTGCCGAGAAGCCGAAGAACGTGATGAACGCCAGTGCGGAGATGGCGAGGATGTCGACCGGGCCGCCGCCGAAGTTTCCGGCGAACTTCCCCACGGCCGCCGAGGGCCCGCGGAAGGCGAACGCGCCGCCGATGAACGCGAGCAGGACGGCGACCTTCGCGCCCGTGACGATGAGCTGGAAGCTCCCGCTCTCCTCCGTCCCGCGGGCGTTGAGGATCCCGAGCAGGAGCGCCGTCGCCACGCCGGCGGTCCCGTGTGGCAGGAAGTGCAGCGATTCGGGGAGGATAAAGCGGACGACCCACTCGTCCATCGTCGCGAGGTAGAACGCCGTCGTGCCGGTGTAACCGAGAAACAGCGACATCCCGATGCTGTACGTCAGCAGGTCCCGGTCCTCGAATGTCCGCGAACAGAAGAGGTAGCCGCCGCCGTTCTCGGAGTAGACGGATGCGAACTCGGAGTACGCGGCGGCGGTGACCCCCGCGATGACGGCGGCGATGACGAACGCGATGACGGCGCTCGACCCGATGGCTGCGACGGCAGTGCCCGACAGGGAGAAGATCCCGGCGGCGATCATCGTCCCCAGCCCGATCGCGAACGCGATCTTGAAGTCTAGCGTTCGTGTGTGCTCGACCATTCGTCTGGCAACTGATTACCCCAGTCGACACGTAATAGTATCGTTCGAGTTACCTTCTCGCTCTCGGCCTCTGTCTGCCGGTTTCGACCATTGTAGGCGTGGAACGGCGAGGATCGAGGTGTTTGCGCTGGGATCGCGACCGGCCCGCTGACCGCTCAGAACAGGCGCTCGAGCAGGCCTCGGTGGCGGTGTTTCTCGCCGAGGACCACGGTGCACTCCACGTCGTCGACGACGTCGAGGACGATGGAACCGCCGACGAGCCGTCGCAGGAGTCCCTCCTCGGTCGCGCCCACGAACAGGAGCGTCGCGTCCTCGGCGGCCGACTCGATGGCCGTCTCCACGTCGCCCGTCTCGATGCGGAGCGTCGCGTCGGCGAGCCCGTGCTCGTCGGCCCACGCTTCGAGGAACGCCTCGGCGTCGTCGCGCTCGCCCTCGTCCGCGACGTTGAGCAGGGTCACCTCGGAGTCGTACTCGGCCTGGAGCAGCTTCGCGATGGAGGCCGTGAGATCCGAGTCCGGGCCGCCGGCGGTCGGCAGGAGGATGCGCGAGGGGTCGAACCCGCGGTCGCGCATGACGAGGAAGTCACACGGAACCGCCTCGGTCAGTTCGTCCATCGCCGACTCGGCCCGCCCGGGCGAGCCGTGGGAGTCCGGGCCCCAGCCCATCACGACGAGGTCCGCGTCGTGGGACTTGGCCGCGTCGAAGATGGCCTCGAAGGACTTGTGGGAGATGATGGTTCTCGTCTCCACGTCGACGCCGAACGTCTTCGCGTCTTCCTTCGCGCTCGCCAGCAGGCGCTCCGAGGTCTCGTCGATCTCGTCGGCGCGCTCGGCCGCGCCCGCGAGCGCGGTCTGGTCGGGAACGGAGACGATGTGGGTCGCGACGACCGTTCCGCCGCGCTGTTTGGCGACCGCGCTGGCCAGCGTGATGAGATCCGTCTCGTGCTCGGGGTTCGCGAGGGGGACCATCACGCGGTAGTTCCCGCCGTCCGGCTGGACGCCGGTCGCGGCGTTGACCGCCGCGTCGGGCATCTCGTCGGACCGCGAGAGGATGAACTGCGAGAGGATCCCCTCCTTCGTGGCCCGCGAGCGTGCATAGACGAAGTACCACAGGACGGCCCCCACGACCAGGGCCCCACTCAGACCGATAGCCACCGGCGGGAGGAACACGATGAGGCCCAGCGACGTTAGCGTCCCCAGAATCGGGACCACTGGGTACAGCGGCACGGTGTAGTCCGGGTCGTACTCGGCGGGTTCGCCCTCGCGCATCACGATGAGTCCGACGTTCAACAGCCCGTATATTATCAGATGAAGCACGCTCCCCATCGAGGCCAGCGTCTCGACGGTCCCCGCGGCGATGAACAGCAGGATGAGCCCGCCCGTCACCGCGATCGAGCGGTACGGGGTCGCAAAGCGCGGATGAATCTCGTTGAGGGACTCGCTGACGATGCCGTCTCGTCCCATCGCGAAGTTGATTCGCGAGGAGGCGAGAATCGAGGCGTTCGCCGAGGAGGCCGTCGCCAGCAGGCCGCCGAGCAACATTGCGATGGCCCCCACTGGCCCGAGCAGTATCCGGGCGACTTCGACGACGGCGATCTGTTCGGTCGGCAGTCCGTTGATGAACCCCGGTTCGACGGCGGCTGCCATCGTCAGCAAAACCAGCGCGTAAATCGCCGTCACCAGCAGCACGCTCCCGATGACCGCTCGCGGGAGATTGACGCCGGGGTTCTGTATCTCCTCGGCGACGCTCGTGATCTGGACGAAGCCGAGATAGGAGACGAAGATGATGCCGGTGACTGCCATCGTATCGCTAAACCCGGCCGTCGGCGGGAGATTCGACGGATCGGCTTGCAGGCCGCCGTAGATGGTGAACACGGCCAGGATTCCGACGAGGATGACGACGATGACGTTCTGGAGCCGCCCGGTCTCTTTCGCGCCGATGTAGTTGACCGCGATGAACAGCGCGGCCCCGCCGAGCGCGATGAGCTTCACCGGGTCGAGCGAGATCGGCCCGACACCGACGGCGGTCGAGAGCCCGAAGATCTGCTGGATGTACTGGCCGAAGCCGACCATGTAGAACGCTGAGGCGAAGGCCAGTCCGAGCCAGTTCGCCCAGCCGGCGATGGAGCCGAACATGGGGCCGAGCGCGTGGTTGACGTAGTAGTAGGCCCCGCCGGACTTGGGCATGGCCGTCCCGAGTTCGCTGGCCGAGAACGCCGTCAGGAGCGCGATCGCCCCGCCGACCGTGAACGCCACGATGGCGAACGACCCGGCCTGGCTGATGGCCGTCCGCGGCAGGACGAAGATGCCGGCCCCGATCATCGTCCCGACGCCGATGGTCAGCGCCGCGAGCGGGCCGATGTCCTTCGCGAGTTCGCCGTCACTCATCGGTGTCCGGTGGGTCTGTGTCGGTCTCGTCGTCGGGCAGTACCACGACGGGTCGGTCCGTGTCGGTCACGAGGTGCAGCGCCACGTCGCCGGTGATGAGCTGCACGAACCGGTTCCCGCCGCGCGGCGTGACGACGATGGCCGAACTGTTCCGTTCGGCGGCGGCGTCGAAGATCGTCTCGGCCACGTCGGAGCCGTACAGCACGTCGGTCTCCACGTCGCCAAGCACGGCCCGAGCGGCTTCGAACATCTCCTCGGCCGCCTGTTCGCGCTGTTCGACGCCCGCCTTGTCGGGCGCGCCGTCGGCCTTCTCGACGACGTGGACGACGGTCACCGTCCCGTAGTCGTGGCCGGTGAGGGCTCGCGCGGAGGTGCGCGCGTCTTCCTCGCTCGCGACCGGGAGCAGGACGTTCTCCAGGAGGTCACTCATCGTCTCCCCCCGTGGCGACGAGACCAGTCGGCGTCGGTCGTGAGAGCAGCGAGGCTGTCCGCAGCATATCAGGTACCCAGTTCTGCATACGTATTAACTCCCGCCATCGTCACCGGAGTCACCCGACGGCCGGCGGCCCGACCGACTCAGTCCTGCCAGTCCGGGTTCGCCCGGGGCGGGCTGAACACGTCGATGCCGCTGACCGGTTCCTCGCCGTCGTTCCGGGCCTCGTGGGGCTCGCCGCCCGGGATGACGTAGGAGTCGCCCGGACCGATGACGTACTCCTCGCCGTCGACGTGGAAGGTGAACGTCCCCTTCGCGACGTACCCCACCTGCTCGTGGTGGTGACTGTGCTCGGGAACTGCGGCCCCGGGCTCGATGTGGAACTGCTGGACGCTCATGCGCTCGCCGACGGCCAGCTGTGTCAGGTGGACTCCCTCGACCGCTTCGACGGTCTCGCAGGCCGCCTGTGGGACTTCTTCCATGGCCGGACCTGTCTCGGCCGCCGCACCTAAGCCTTCGTCCCCCGGCATCGGTCGTCGGTGGATTCACTACGCGTGCGGCCCGAGCGGGTAGCATGTACGCGGTGGTCGGCTGTAGCGAGTGCAGCGCGCTGTGGGTCACGGAGGGGCGGCCCGAGACGACCCAGTGCCCGCGCTGTGGGACGCGCCGGAAGCACGCGAAGCGCCGGAAGTTCGTCGAGACGGACGACGAGGCCCACGCCCGCGAGGTCAGGGCCTCGATGCTCGCGAACCGGCAGGGCCAGGGCGACGCCTTCGCCGAACTGGACTCCTACGCGGAGATGGAGGGCCAGCTAGACGACGCGGGCGTCGACGACGAGACCTACCTCGAAGCCTCGGGGGTCGACGCCGACGCCGTGTCCGCGGCCGCCGAGCGCGCCGAACGGGGTGCCACGAGCGGGTCGAGTCGGAAGGAAACGGTACTGGCGGCGGTGCGCGACCTCGACGAGCCGACCGAGTCGGCCGTCGTCGCCTACGCCGAGGAGCGCGGCGTTCCGGCGTCCTACACCGAGCGCGCCCTGGCGAAACTCGTCCGGGCCGGCGACCTCTCAGAGAACCGGGGCCAGTACCGACGCCTATGATGGCTTTCGCCGCCGCAGCCGAGACAGATTTATTCGCTCCGAGGTCGACTTCCCGCCGATGACAGACCAGGGTTCGCGGCTCCGGGCGCTGGACACCGCCCTACTCGGCGTCGTCGTCGTGCTCTTCCTCTTCGGGCCGTTCGAGGTGGCCGGCCTTCCCCTGCTCCCGTTCGCGGCCTTCGCGCTCTCGGGGACCAACGCCGCGCTCGCGACCCACCGACCGGACCCGCGCTACTGGTGGCGTCACGTGGGATTCGCCGGCGTCTGGGGGCTGTTCGGGCTTGTCGTCCTGCTGAACCTCGACAGGCGGCTGTACGCGGTGGCCGCCGTCTACGGGCTGGCGTGCTTCGCGATGTCGATCCGCGCGGCGCGGTCGGGCGAGAACGGCGCGGCGTAGTCGGCGTCGCGGCCCGCGCTCACCGACCGAGTTCGGCGTGTGCCGAGGAGAGGTGCCGCGAGGACAGCGCCGCGAGCAGTGAGAGTTCGCCGGCCAGCGCCGCGGCGGCGATGACCTCCGCGAGCGCGTCGGCGTTGCTCCCGGCGGGGTCGCCGCCACCGGCGTACCCCAGTACGTCGAGCGCTTCGGCCTGCGTGGGGAGCTTCGTCCCGCCGCCCACGGTCCCGACTTCGAGCGAGGCGATGGTGACGGAGGCGTACAGTCCGTCCTCGCGGGCGTCGACGGTCGTGATGGCGTTGCTCCCCTCGACGACCTGCGCGATGTCTTGACCGAGCGCGAGGAAGGCGGCGGCGACGACGTTCGCGGCGTGGGCGTTGAAGCCGAGTGCGCCCGCCTTCGCCGAGCCGACGAGGTTCTTGCGGGTGTTGGCCTCGACGATGGCCTCGGTGGTCGTGTCCAGCCGTTCCTCGACCTGCTCGTGGGGGACGAGCACGTCGGCCGCGACGGTGCGGCCCCGGCCCTCGACGGCGTTGATGGCGGCGGGCTTCTTGTCCGAGCAGAGGTTGCCCGACAGCGCGACGAGGTCGGCGGGCGTCTCGGCCTCCACGACCTCGCAGGCGGCCTCCGTGGCGATGGTGGCCATGTTCATCCCCATCGCGTCCTTGGTGTCGTAGTCGAAGCGCAGGAAGACGTTGTCGCCGACGACGTACGGCGTCACGTCCTGTAGCTCGCCGTGGCTCGTCGTGGATTCGGCGGCCTCGGCGAGGTCGTCGACGTGTTCGCGCACCCAGGCCGACACCTCGCCGGCGGCGGCCACGTCCTCGACCTTGAACACCGGCGCGCGGGTCATCCCCGACTTGAGGACCCGAGCGGTCGCGCCGCCGGCGTTCCGGATGGTCGAGACGCCGCGGTTGACCGAGGCCAGCAGCGCGCCCTCGGTGGTCGCGAGCGGCAGGTGGTGCTCGCCCGAGGCGGCCCCGCCGTCGACGGGCAGGGGGCCGACGACGCCCATCGGGACCTGCGCAGCGCCGATCATGTTCTCGACGTTGCTCTCGGCGTCGGCGGCGTCGAAGGCGTAGTCGCCGACCGCCCCGAGGTCGGTTCCGGTCTCCTCGGCGAGCAGGTGTCTCCGGGCCGCGGCGGCGGTGTCGGCGTCGGCGTGGTCCTCCAGTTCGTAGAGCCGCAGGTCGCCCTCGCGGACCCGCTGTGCGAGGTCGGCGGCGTCAGCGTCGGTCATACAGGGCCGGTAGCGGGCCGCCCCCCTAACAGTTGCTCTTGCGCTCCGTCTCAGTCATCGGCCGCCGGCGTTCCGGCCGGTCCGCTCTCCGTGCGCCCGCTCTCCCCCGTGACCGTCACGTAGAACATGATGAGCATGGACGCGATGAGACAGCCGCCCCAGAGGAACCCGGTCGGCAGGAGGAGCGTCAGCCCCGCGCCCTCGCCCAGCCAGACGATGCCGGGGACTCCCCACTGGCCGGCGACGTACAGCCCAGTGACGGCCGTCCTGAGGGTGCCCGTCACGTCGAGCGCCGGAACGGCGAAGCCCATCACGATGGCCAGAATCGACAGGACTCCCAGGTGCGCGTGCCCGCCGGTCATCCACCCAGGGACCGAACTCCCGCCCGACAGGAGAACGAACTGGTACATGCCCACGGTCATCATCACCGCCAGTCCGAGGAAGCCGGAGGCTTTGAGTATGCGTGTCATACACAAACATATTTAGATTATTCAACAATAACGTTTGCTCCGCCGCGGACCTCGGGCGATCGGGGTCGGTTCCCCGGAACTGTCGGTTGTCAAACCGTACCATGTACGAACAATGTACTCGATACCGACTCCGATATTCTCCACGGGGCACCATTGAAGATAAAATCTTTTCAACATCCTAGTCCGAAGGCTAGTGTACTCACAGGTGGATACATCGTGCCCGAAATGGAAATGGCAGCGTTCGAAACGGACCTGAGTCTCTTCAAGTACGACAACCTCGAACAGCTTCCCCCCGAATACCGGGAACTGGAGGAAAACGAGCGAACGGAGCGCATCGAGTCGGCGCTCGACGAACTCGGCGACGACGTGGTCATCCTCGGCCACAACTACCAGCGCCGGGAGATCGTCGAGCACGCCGACTTCATCGGGGACTCCTACCAGCTCTCGAAGGAGGCCGCCGAGTCCGACGCCGAGTACGTCGTCTTCGGCGGCGTGACGTTCATGGCCGAGTCCGCCGATATCATCACCGACGACGACCAGAGCGTCATCCTCCCGTCGATGGAGGCGTCCTGCCCGATGGCCGGCATGGCCGAGGCGCTCCAGGTCGACGCGGCGTGGGCGGAACTCACCGCCGCGACCGACGAGGAGATCATCCCCATCACGTACATGAACAGCTACGCCGACCTGAAGGCCTTCTGCGCCGAGCAGGGCGGCCTCGTCTGCACCTCCTCGAACGCCCACAAGGCGTTCGAGTACGCCTTCGAGAAGGGCGACAAGGTCCTGTTCCTGCCCGACAAGCACCTCGGCGAGAACACGGCCCACCGGCTCGGCATGGCCGACGAGACCGTCGAGTGGGACCCCTGGGACGCCGAGGGGACCGACGCCGAGGCCGCCGTCGAGAACGACGTGATCCTCTGGGAGGGCTACTGCCAGGTCCACGAGCGGTTCCGGACCGACCACGTCGAGCAGGTCCGCGCCGATCACCCCGAGGCGAACGTCATCGTCCATCCCGAGTGCCGCCGCGAGGTCGTCGAGGCCGCCGACAGGGCCGGCTCGACCGCCGACATCTGCCAGACCGTCGCGAACGCGGAGCCCGGCGACACGTGGGCCATCGGCACCGAGATCCACCTCACGCACCACCTCCAGCGGTGGCATCCCGAGGTGAACGTCCTGCCGCTCTGTGGCGACGCCTGCATGGACTGCAACGCGATGCGCCAGATCGACCCGAACTACCTCGCGTGGGTCCTCGAAGAACTGGTCGCGGGCCGCGAGCGCAACGTCATCGAGGTCGCGCCCGAGGAGAAGGACCTCGCACGGGTCGCGCTCGACCGGATGCTGGAGATCTGACCATGACGGACGACGCTCTCACGGCGGACGTGCTGGTCGTCGGCTCCGGCATCGCCGGGCTGGCGGCCGCGCTGGCCGCCGCGCGCGCCGGCGACGAGGTGACGCTCGCCACGAAGGCCACGCGGCCCGAGGGGGCCTCCTCGTGGTGGGCGCAGGGCGGCATCGCCGTCTCCCGCGACGACCCCGAGCAGTTCAAGCGCGACATCGTCGCCGCCTCCGACGGGACCGCCGACCCCGACGCCGTCGGCGTGCTCGTCGAGAACGCCAACGAGGCCGTCGAGGACGTGCTACTGGAGACGCTCGACGTCGAATTTGATCAGAACGGCTCCGGTCATGATTTCACCCGCGAGGCGGCCCACAGCGAGGACCGCATCCTCCACGTGGACGCATCGACGGGCAAGCACGTCCACGTCCCGTTCCTGAACTACCTCGACGGCCGCGAGGACGTGGAGATTCGCGACGACACCGCCGCCCTCGAACTGATCCGCCACGAGGGCCGCGTCCACGGCGCGATGCTCGAATCCGACGGGGCCGTCGAACCGTGCTTCGCCGGCAGCGTCGTGCTGGCGACGGGCGGCATCGGCGACCTCTACCCGCGGACGACGAACCCCGAGAACACGACCGGCGACGGCGTCGCGATGGCCGCGCTGGCCGGGGCCGAGGTCGAGGACATGGAGTACGTGCAGTTCCACCCGACGGCGTGTGTAACGGAGGACGGCGGCGACGTTGCCTTCCTCGTCAGCGAGGCCGTCCGCGGCGAGGGGGGCCTGCTCCGCAACGGTGAGGGCGAGCGGTTCATGCCCGACTACCACGCGGACGCCGAACTCGCGCCCCGCGACGTGGTCGCCCGCGCCGTCAAAAGCGAACGCGAGGCCACCGGCGAGGTCACGCTGGACGTCTCGCCGCTCGATTTCGCCGCGGAGTTCCCGGACCTCGCCCAGCGTTGCGAGGAGCACGACGTCGACTGGACCGAGGGCATCCCGGTCGCCCCCGCCGAGCACTTCCTCTGTGGCGGCGTCAGCGTCGACGACCGCGGGCGGACGACGCTCGACCGCCTCTACGCCGTCGGCGAGTGCGCGCGAACGGGCGTCCACGGCGCGAACCGCCTCGCCAGCACGTCCTTACTGGAAGGGCTGGTCTGGGGGCTGCGCGCCGGCGCGGACGCCGCCGGCAACGACCCCGACCCCATCGAAGCCCCGGACCTGCTGGAGCGCGACCCGGACCTGCCGGACCGCTTCGCCAGCGACAAGTTCCACCGGCTGACCCGGGTGATGGACGAGTACGTCGGCGTGGAGCGCGACCCCGACGACCTCCGGCGCGCGATGGCCGTGCTCCGCCGGCTCAAGGGCGAGGTCGACGCCTACGTGCGCACGCGGACCAGCCGGTCGCTGTACGAACTCCGCAACGCGAGCGTCACGGCCCTGCTGGTCGCACGCCACGCCGCCGAGAACGACGAGAGCGTCGGTACGCACAACCTCGTCTCCGACGAGCGCGACGAGCGCCGGGAGCAGATGGCGGACTGATGCTCACCGACGCCGACGTGGAGCGATGGCTCCGCGAGGACGTGGGCCACCACGACGTGACCAACGACGTGCCCGGCGAGACGACGGGGCGGCTGGTCGCCAAAGAATCCGGCGTCGTCGCCGGCCTCGACGCGGCCACGGCCGTCTTCGAGTATCTCGACTGCGCCGTCGAGACGCCGGTCGACGCCGGGGACCGCATCGACGCCGGCGGCGTCGTCCTCCGCGTCGAGGGGGCGGCGAAAGCAGTGCTCCGGGGCGAGCGCGTCGCCGTGAACGTCACCGGCCACGCCTCCGGCGTCGCAACGAAGACCCGCGCCGCCGTCGACGCCGCGGCGTCGGCCGACACCGGGTCACCGCCGCGAATCGCCGGCACGCGAAAGACCACGCCCGGCCTGCGCGGCGTCGAGAAGCGCGCGGTGGCCGCCGGGGGCGGCGACACCCACCGCCTCGACCTCTCGCACATGGTGATGGTCAAGGACAACCACGTCGCGGAGATGGGACTGGTCGACGCTGTCGAGCACTTCCGCGAGCGGGCCTCGTTCGCCACGAAGATCGACGTGGAAGTCGAAACTCCGGTAGACGCGCCGCGGGCCGCCGCGGCCGGTGCTGACATCGTCCTGCTCGACAACATGACGCCCGCCGAGACCGAGCGGGCCGTCGACCTCGTGGCGGCGGCCGACGCCGACGCGCTCACCGAGGCAAGCGGCGGCATCACCGTCGCGGACGTGCCGGCCTACGCCGAGACCGGCGTCGACGTGCTCTCGATGGGGTCGCTGACCCACTCCGCGCCGACGCTCGATCTCTCCTTCCGAACGGGCTGAGCCGCGGTCAGTCCGGCCGACTCGTCGAGGATTCGGTTCCGAGTTCGGGCGGGCGTTCGAGCTGCTTGATGCCGCTCCGGTCCTGGATCTGGAACCGGTACAGCGCCGTCGCCTCCGATTCGGCCGCCCGTTCGAACAGGTCGGGCTTCCAGTCGGTGTCAATCCGCTCTTCGATCGCCGCGCGTTCGCCGTCGGGAACTCGCTCGACCGTGCCCGTCAGCAGGACGCTGCGCCAGTTGAACGTCGTTTCGATGTCGTAGACGAGAAACCCCGCGACGTCCGCCTGATCGCTTACCGTCACCTTCTGGCTGTCGGCACCGAGCACGTACACGAAGTAGAGCGCGGACTCGCCGTCGTACCAGAAACTGAGCGGGCGCAGTAGCGGCACGGAGCCGGTCGGGAGGCCGAGCACGCCGACGCTCTTCCGTTCGAGGGTCCGTTCGATGTCCTCGCCGTCCATCTGGAGCATCCCGTAGTCGTCCAGTTCGTCAACTGTCATGTCGGCACTTGTCTGGTAGCGATGATAAAGCCACAGGGCGGTCTCGACGGGCTCGCCACGCGGGACCTCTTGCCGACGGTCCGCCTCAGTCCAGCCGACGGGCCAGCATCACCTCGTCGACCAGTTCCCCTCGGATCTCGTAGTGGTCAGCGCGGACGGCCTCGACCGTCCAGTCGGCCTCCGTCAGGAACTCGACGGCGCGCTCGTTCGTGGCCGGCAGGCTGTTGTACACCTTCCGACAGCCGCGGCTGGCGGCCCACTCGACCCCCCGTGCGAGGAGGTGGCTCCCGATACCGTGGCGGCGGTAGGTTTCCATCACGCCCAGGCTGAGTTCGGCCGTCGACGCGAGTTCCTCGACCTCCGACATCGCGACGTGGACCCAGCCGACCACGTCGTCCCTGACCGTCGCGACGAACACCACGCGACAGCGCGTCGGACACCAGCGGACCAGCGTGTCCTCGTAGGCCAACTGCTCGGCGACGCCGCCGGCGACGACGTACGACTCCCCGCTCGTCACTTCCCGAATCGTCCCCACGACGCCCGAGAGGTCCGCCGGCCGGGACGGCCGGATCTCGTAGCGGACGCCGGCCTCGTAGTGCTCGGCCGCCTCCCCGTGGTGGAGCGCGACCGTGAGCCTCCCGTCGTCCGTCGTCTCGACCAGGTCGTCGCGCTTGAGTATCGAAACCTGGTGCTGGAAGCGCTCCGGGTCGATGCCGAGGGTCTCGGCCACGTCGGCCGGCGCGACCGGGCCGTTCCGCTCCACGAAGCGGTACACGTCGGAGCGGTCGTCGTCGAGATCGAGATCAGTGGGCGACGCCATCCCTACGGACCTGTGACGGCCGTACCCACTTGAAAACACTCGGAATTTACACATGATTGCTCAGGCCGATAATCGAACCACCGCCGTCGCCGCCGAACGACGCGTGACTCTTTAGGCCCGCCGCGACGGAGCACCGGCGATGCCAGACGCGATCCGCCGCTGTCCGGACCACGGCTTCTTCGAGGGCGCGGCGTGTCCGACCTGCGACGCGCCCGGCGCGCACGTCCTCGAGGGCGAGCGCCGGCGACGGCTCTCGAAGTTCGTCTCCGGCGCGCTCAGGCACTTCCCCGACGACGCGGGCATCGAACTCGATTCGTCGGGCTGGACCCCCTTCCCGGCGCTCGCAGACGCCGTCGCGCGACGGTATGACTGGGCCGACGCCGACGCGCTCGCGGGCGTCGTCGCCACCGACCCGAAGGGGCGCTTCGAGCGGACCGGCGGAGAGACGGCGGACTGGGTCGCAGAGACGGCGGACCCGAGCGGGGAAACAGCGGACCCGGCTGCGGCGACGACAGACGACCGGATCCGCGCCGCGTACGGCCACTCCGTCGACGTGTCCCTCGGCGCGACGGCCGCCCCGGTCCCCGAGACGCTGTATCACGGGACCGCGCCGCGGAACGTCGCGTCCATCCGCGACGGCGGCCTCGAACCGATGTCGCGTCAGACGGTCCACCTCTCCGGGTCGGTCGACGAGGCCGAGGCGGTCGGCCGCCGCCACGCCGACGACCCGGTGGTGTTCGCCGTCGACGCCGCGGCGATGGGGGCGGACGGTCTCCGCGTCGCCAAGCGTGGGACCGGGACGTACACGACCGACGGCGTGCCGCCGCGGTATCTCGACCTGCTCGACGACGCGTGAAGTCGCTGTCGTCGCCCGACGCTACTCTAAGAGCGGCGTGCCGGTCATCGCCGCCGGCTGCTCGATGCCCGCGAGCGCGAGCAGCGTCGGCGCGAGGTCGGCGAGCGTTCCGCCGTCGCGGGCCGTTCGTCCGGCCGCCGTGCCGTCGGGCGAGAGGTAGACGAACGGCACGGGATTGGTCGTGTGGGCCGTGTGGGGGTCGTCTTCGGTCCCCATGTCGTCGGCGTTGCCGTGGTCGGCGCAGAGCAGCACGTGTCCGCCGGCGGTCTGAATCGCGTCCACGAGACGGCCGAGTTGCGCGTCCACGGCCTCGACGGCGGTCACGGCCGCGTCGAAGTCGCCGGTGTGGCCCACCATGTCCGGGTTCGCGTAGTTCAGCACCAGCGCGTCGGGGTCCTCGTCCTCGACGAACGCGATGGCTGTGTCGGTCAGCTCCGGCGCGCTCATCTCCGGCTGGAGGTCGTAGGTCGCCACGTCGGGACTGTCGACGATCTCGCGGCTCTCGCCCTCGAAGGCCACCTCGCGACCGCCGTTGAGGAAGTACGTCACGTGGGGGTACTTCTCCGTCTCGGCCATGCGGAGCTGGGTACGGCCGGCGTCGGCGAGCACCTCGCCCAGCACGTCCTCGGGCTGGTTCGGCGGGAACGCGACCGGGAGGTCGAACGTCTCGTCGTACTCGGTCATCGTCACGAGGCGGGTGTCCGGCGGCTCGGTGTCGGCTCCCCAGTCGTCCAGCCGGATGTCGCCGAGCATCCGGGTGAGCTGTCGGGCGCGGTCCGAGCGGAAGTTGAAGAAGATCACCGCGTCGCCGTCCGCGAGGCCGTCGTGGTCGCCGACCGTGGTCGGTTCGACGAACTCGTCGGTGGTGTCGCGGGCGTAGGACTCCGTGGCGGCCGCGACGGCGTCGTCGGCGTGGTGATCGCCCTCGCGGTGGACGATGGCGTCGTAGGTCCGGCGCGTGCGCTCCCAGTTCTGGTCGCGGTCCATCGCGTAGTAGCGCCCGCAGACGGTGGCGACGTGGCCCGTGCCGTGTTCCTCGGCGTGGGCCTCGAGGTCGGCGAGGTAGTCCTCGCCGCCGGTCGGCGAGGTGTCTCGACCGTCGGTGAAGGCGTGGGAGACGGCGTCGGTCCCGCGCTCGCCGGCGAGTTCGATGAGCGCGTGGAGATGGTCCTGGTAGGAGTGGACGCCGCCGTCGGAGACCAGCCCCATGAAGTGGACGCGGCCGCCGTGGTCCTCCGCGTACTCGAAGGCCGACAGGACCGTCTCGTTCTCGAAGAAGGGGGGGTCCCGGGCGTCGTCGTCGGCCGGTGATTCGCCGCGCGAGCGGGCGATGCTGTCGCTGACGCGCGCGGAGTCCTGCTTGACGACGCGGCCGGCCCCGATGTTGAGGTGGCCGACTTCGGAGTTGCCCATCTGGCCCTCCGGGAGGCCGACCCGGCGGCCGTGGGTCTCCAGCGTCGAGTGCGCGCCCGCGTCCCAGTACCGGTCGAAGTTCGGCGTGTCGGCGGCGGCGACCGCGTCCCGGACGCCCTCATCCGGGTTCAGTCCCCAGCCGTCGAGAATGATGAGCCCGACTTCCATGTCCGACGAGTGACGCGAGCGGCCTAATACACTGTCGGTCAGTCGCGAACGCCACGGTCGATGATGCGAGTTCGCGCACACGCAAGCGACACCGGCCCCGGTCGAGACGACCGATAGCAGGTCTCGCCACACTGGCTCCGTCTGGGGGTTGGTGCGGACCGTGTTGTTAAGAGGCTGGCCCGTCTCGTCTCGCGTATGACTCGGAACATTCTCTCGGACGACCTGGCCGACGCAATCGTCACGACGGCCCGAACGGCGACGGGCGATTCCCTCCGGTCAGTGACCTATTTCACACGTGCGAACTTCGAACAGCTCTACCTGCGGGACGACCTCGAACAGGACGCCGACCTCAACGACTTCGTCGGCCACGAGTGGCAGGGGTACAAGCAGACGAAGAACGCCTATCAGGACTCCGAACTGGGCGACTACCGCTTCACCGTCCGCGCGTTCTCCAACGGCTACCTGCTGCGCGCCACGACCGAGCGCCAGGGCGTGCTCATCACCACGGACGGCCTGACGATGCAGTCCTACGAGGAGATCGCCGAGGCCATCGAGCGCCTCCTCCGCGAGGAGTCCGGCAAGGAGTGATCACGCCAGATTCAGCAGCCAGTTCGCCGCGTTGAGCGCGACCAGCAGCGCGCCCTCGACGCGCGAGACGACGGACTCGGTGTGGGCGACGACCGCGACGAGCACGACCGTCCCGAGGAGCCATGCGGTCCCTTCGACCCCGCTCGACCCGACCGGGAGCGGGCGGACGACGGCCGCCAGTCCCAGCACGCCGAGGACGTTGAAGATGCAGCTTCCGAGGAGGTTCCCCGTCGAGATACCGGTCCGACCCCGCCTGGCCGCCGCGAGCGAGGTGGCGAACTCCGGGAGCGAGGTCCCCGCCGCGACGACCGTGAGTCCGATGACCCACTCCGAGACGCCGACGCTCCCGGCGATGTCGACCGCCGAGGCGACGAGCAGGTGCCCGGCACCGATCACGACCGCCAGGCCGCCGACCAGTCGGCCGATATCTGGCCAGTGAAACGACCCTTCACCGTCCGCCGCCGACCCGCCGTTACCGGCGCGGACGAGGTAGCCGAGATAGGCGAGCAGCGAGGCGAACAGGACCGCGCCCTCGATCCGGCCCAGGCGGCCGTCGGCAACGAACCCCAGCAGGAGCGCGGTCGACCCGACGAGCAGGGTCGCGTCCCGGCGCACGAGCGTCCGCGTGGTGGCGAGCGCCTGAACGAGCGCGACGCCGCCGAGGATGAACCCGAGGTTAAGGACGTTCGAGCCGACGACGTTGGCGACGGAGACGTCCGCGCGTCCGACGAGGGCGGCGTCGACGGTGACGACGAACTCGGGGGCCGACGTGCCGAAGGCGACGACGGTGAGGCCGACCACCAGGCCCGGCACGCCGAGGCGGCGCGCCGTGCGTGCGGCCCCGGCCACGAACTGGTCGGCCCCGACCCACAGGCCGACGACGGCGACGCCGATCAGGAGCGCGTCAACGAGGACCATCGTGGTCCCGGTCCGACTCCCATTCTCGTCTCGCCGCCGAGTTGCTCGACATGGAGACGGCTTGCGCCAGCACGCTCCTAACTGTTGTGGCGCCCCACCAGAGTTATGCCCGTCCCGGCGAACCCACGGGCATGACACTGGACCCGGTCCACGTCGACGGCATCGCGCAGTTAGCCGGGCAGGTGCGCCAGACCGTCGAGACGAGCGACCAGGACGCGGCAGCCGAGACGGTCTGGGAGGAGTTCCTCGACCCGCTGTGGCACGACGGCGCGAAAGTACTGGAACCGATGGGCGAGCAGCGCCGCCGCAAGGTCACCATCGAGGACGTGGCGCTGGCCGACCCGCCGTTTCCGAGCCAGCACGGCCTGGACTCGGGGACGATCAACCCCACGACGTTCAAGAACGGGCTGGTCATCGACGTGGCCCAGGCGGCGATGAGCGCGGTCCCCTCCGACGTGGAACTTCACCGCGGCCGGACGATCATCATGGCGGTCCACTCCAACGACGCGACGCTGGGCTTCGACGGCGACTGGCAGGGCGGCGACCGCGGCTACGCGATGCGGCGCGTCCTCGACGTGCCCCAGGTCGACCGCTACGAGCAGCGGGTCGTCCACGCGCTGGCGCTGTACCTCGCGGAGAGCCAGCACGCGCTCACCAACGCGGACGTGGTCGACGACCTGTTCGTCCTCGACGGCCCCATCTACCCGACCGGCGTCCTCCGCTGGGCGGACCGCGACACCGAACTGGCCGACCTGCTCGCCGAGGACGACCGCCCGAAGACGGTCGTCGGCAACTACGTCGAACTCATCGAGCGGTTCGTCGAGCGCGACGTGCCGCTCGTCGGGTTCGTCAAGAACTCCTCGACCAAGGCGCTCACCCGGGCGCTACGGCGAACGACGAACGCGCCGTGGGTCACCGATGCCGCCTTCTTCCGACGGATCCTGGAGCGCCGAGACGACGACGGCGACCGCCACACCGACTGCCTGACCGCGACGAACTGGTTCCGGTCGCGGGCCGGCACCGACGGCATCATGTCCGTCGAGGGGTCCGCGCTGGGCATCGAGCGCTCGCTCGATCCCGAGGCCTACGAGGTGACCTTCTTCGTCTGTTACGACCCGCGGTCGGACCTCGTCTTCCGCGTGGAAGCGCCGTACGCGTTCACGAAGGACCCCGACCGGCGGGCGAAGCTCACGCGCCAGGTCCTCCACGACGTGGCCGCCGAGCAGGGGCCGCCGCTGGCCGTCGCGAAGGCCGACGAACTGGCGAAGATCGACCGCCAGGGCAGCGAGGAACTCACCCGCCGCATCGAGCGGGAGTTCGACACCGACCGCGACCGGGAGTTCAACGACATCCGCTGGGGCGCGGTCGAAGAGACGTTCTGAGACCTCAGCCGTCCCGTGCCAGAACGATGGCGTAGAGGATCGCCAGCAGTCCGAGGCTCTCGGTCAGCGTGCTCGGGATAGGGACGACGACGGCGGGGACGACACGGACCGTCGCGAGCGTGACGAGGTACGAGACGAAGGTGAGGAGGCTGATGCCGACGGCCAGCGCGAGCATCGAGCGCGTGTGTCGGCGACGGTAACCGACGAACGCGAGGGCGGCGATAAACAGGCCGAGTCCCGTCTGTACGAGGTGGATGGCGATTTTCACGGTGGTCCACGTCTCGGCGGAGAGTCCGGCGAACTGCATCAGAGCCCCTCCCAGAGGTCTACCAGGGCGTCGGCGAACTCGTGTGTCGTCGACTCAACGGCGAGGGTGATGTCGAACGCGCCGTCGGTGAGTCGAACAGTGAGTTCGTCCATCCGCGCCTCGTAGACGGTCGCGTGGTGGCCGTCGTCCGCGAGTTCCGTCCTCGCGGCGACGAGACCGCAGTCCTCGAGCGCGTCGAGGCGACGGTAGACGGTCGATCTGGACATCTCGCAGTCGTCGCTGAGTGCTGTCGCTGTCATGGGTTCGTGGCTCGTGGCGGCAAGGAGCGAGCGCGCGTACTCGTCGTCGAGGAGGGCGAACACCTCCGTTGGGGATGGGTCCTCGGCCACGGCCGGCGGTTGGACCGTCGGCGTGGTATAAACAGGTGGTCAGTCGCTGACCCAGCAACTTGGGGCCACTTCCCGACTCACGCCTCCTCGGCCCGCTGGACGGAGACGGTGACCGAGTCGCCGGCGACGCCGACGCGGGCGAACTGCGTCCGGATGTGCTCTTTGGCCGCCTCGATGGCCGCGTCCCGCGTCTCGAATCCGCGCGGCATGGGCGACTCGAAGGCGATGCGCAGTTCGCGGTCGCCGATGGCCTGGACCTGCCCGCCGCTCTCGACCTCGTAGAAGGCGTCGCAGACCCAGACGTACGGCGTCCCCTCGTCCGGCGCGCCGCTGAACTCGGGCGGTTCCTCGCCCGGCTCGTACAGGGTCCCGGTCAGGGCCGTCCCGCCGGCCGTCCCCCGAATAAGCAACATATCGGACGATACGCGCCCCACCGGCAAAAGACTCTCCCCGCCTCAGCGGTCGACGTCGACGACGACGGGCAGGTGGTCCGAGCCGTAGTGGTCGTCGTCGCGGTCGGCGAGCACCGCCCGCGTGGCGACCGAGAGGTCCCCGCTGACGAACACGTGGTCGATGCCCATCTCCGGGAGCAGATCGTGGAAGTCCGTCCGGCTCGTCGTCGGGCCGTGGGTCGCGGCGGCCGCGTCGCGGGCGTCTTCGAGCGCACGCCCGTCCGGGAGCGCGTGCCCCTCCGCGCGCTCGTGGGCCGGCTCGCCGACGACGCAGTTGAAGTCGCCGATCACCACGGCCGGGGCGTCGCCGACGACCTCGTCGAGTCGGTCGAGGACGAGGTCGATGCCCTCGACCCGCGCCCGCTCGCCGGTGTGGTCGAGGTGGGTGTTCAGACACAGGAGCGGCTCGTCGGTGTCTCGGTCCCGAAGCCGCGCCCAGGTCGCCACCCGCGGGTAGCTCGCGTCCCAGCCGACGCTGCTGGGCTCGCTCGGTTGCTCGGAGAGCCAGAAGGTGTCCGTCTCCTCGCAGGCGAAGCGCTCGGTCCGGTAGCCGACGGCCGTGTGCTCGCCGCCGGCGTCGACGCTGTCGCGCGGGTCGCCCACCCACTCGTAGTCCGGCAGTAGCGACTCCAGTTCCCGAAGCTGGTGAGCCATCGCCTCCTGGATGCCGACCACGTCCGGGTCGTGATAGCGAACGATTGACGCCACCAGTCGTCGTCGATGCGGCCACGCGTCCAGTCCGTCCCCGGCGGTGTCGTACCGAACGTTGTACGACATCACCCGCGTCCGCTTCATACTCGCTCGTCGACACCCGGATGGGTAAGGCTTCACTTTCGCCGCGGTGGGGAAAGGTGTTAATCCCCGGCTGTCTTCGTCTGTCGTATGTCCGACCTCGGGGATTTCACCGATTTCGACGGCGACGATGACGACGGCGCGGGCGACGCGGCCGAGACGGTCGACGAGGCGTCGACAGACGCCGTTGCCGACGACGAGGAACCGCGGACAGAGGCGCCGCAGTCCACCGACGACTTCGAGGAGATCGACGTCGACCCGGCCGGCGCGGACAGCGGCCTCGGCGTCCTCTCGGCGTCCGACGGTCTCCGCATCAGCGAGGAGGACGACGAGTGCGTCCTGCGGGCCTACGTCACCGCGCGGAACCGCTCGCGGGTCCGCATCGGGAAGTACCTGCTCGTGCCGTATCCCGACGGGGAGCGGCTGTTCTGTCGCATCACGTCCCTGGAGTACGCCCAGGAGTTCCGGGCCGACGACGCGACCGAGATCCACGCTCGGCGCGCGATGCGCGAGCGGGGCATCGACGAGCGGGACTTCAAGTTCATCGCGGAACTGGAGCCGGTCGCGGTCCTCTACAGCGACGGCGGCGACCTCAAGCGCCGGATGACCGACCGGGTGCCCAAGCCGGAGACCGTGGTCCGCGAGGCCACCGACAAGTCCGAGATCAAGACCGGGCTGAAGATGCCCGAGGACGGCGTCTTCCTCGGCCACCTCTCCGTCGGCGGCGAGAAGGTCCGCACCGCCGCCGAACCGCCGACCATCGACTACCGGCTGAAAGACGACTACGAGGCCGGCGACCCGCTCGTCTTCCGCCACACGCTCGTCGCCGGCGGGACCGGGTCCGGCAAGACCCACAGCTCGAAGAACGTCCTCCGGCAGTACCTCGGCCGGACCTACGAGATGGGCGACGGGCGGACGCCCGAACTCGCCGTCGTCCAGTTCGACCCGCAGGACGAGTACGCCCAGATGCACGACGACAACCCCGCGACGACCGACGAGTTCGAACGGCGCTGCGAGCGCGAGGGCGTCGCCTACGGCGGCTACGACGACACCATCGCCTTCGTCCCGAAGGTGGCCGGGGCCGACTACAACGTCAGCCACCACCGCGCCGAGCAGGTGGAGTTCACCGTCCCGTTCTCGCTGGTGTACGACAACCCCTGGCTGATCGCCGGTTCCAGCCTGAACGACAACCAGTACGGCGCGCTCGTGAACACGCTCCTCCCACGATTCAGACACGAGTACGGTGACGGCGGCACCTACGAGCAGTTCCGAAGCTTCCTCGGCGACCCGGCGCTGCGGGAGGAACTCGACGAGGCCGGCGACGTGCACGAGGCCACCTTCGACGCCATCAAGCGCCGCGTCCAGGGCTTCGGGGCCGTCTTCGACCAGGACGCCCGCCCAATCACCGACCAGATCTCGCAGTTCGTCCGCGACGGCGGCCTGACGGTGATCCCGACGTACCACATCACGGACTCCCGGACGGCCTCGACTATCGTGCTGGCCGTCTCCAGCCTGCTCATCGACGAGAAGCTCTCGAACGATCCCACCTACGACCGTATCAAGGAGACGCCGCTCGTCCTCGGGATGGACGAGGCCCACAACTTCCTCACCGACGCCGACAGCGTCCAGGCCCGGAAGGTCATCGGGAAGTTCACCGAGGCCGCCAAACAGGGCCGGAAGGAGCGCCTGGGGCTGTACCTCATCACGCAGGACCCCCAGGACATCGCCGATCCGGTCTTCAAGCAGATCAACACGACGATGGTCCTCAATCTGGGCGACGAGGACGCGATCAAGGCCGTGAACATCCCGAGCAACCTCGAATCGAAGGTCCCCTACATGGAGAAGGGCCAGCGCGTCGTCTACTCGCCCGACAACTCCGAGCCGGTGGAACTCATCGGCCTCTCGACCTGCGTGACCCGGCACGGGCGGGACTGATCGCGACTCTCACCGCTCGCCGTCGGTCCGCCGGTCGACCCCGGATGCTGGCTCGCCGTCGGTCGGTTCTCCCGCGGCCGAAGATTCAACACGCCTGCCGTGGGATGTGTTGGTATGGGTAAGCGAATACTCGTCGCCGTGGACAGTTCCGAGCAGGCGTCCGACGCCTGTTCGTTCGCCGCCGAAGAGTATCCGGACGCGACGCTCGTCCTCCTGCACGTCATCAACCCCGCGGAGGCCGGCTATAGCGCCGAGGCGTCGATCCCCTCGTTCTCCGAGGAGTGGTACGAACAGCAGGAGGCCGCCGCCGAGTCGCTGTTCGACGACCTGGAAGCGGCGGCGACCGAGGCCGGCGTCGAGACCGTCGAGCGCGTCCTCGAAGTGGGGCGGCCGACGCAGGTGATCGTCGACTACGCCGAGGACAACGACATCGACCAGATCGTCATGGGCAGCCACGGTCGCGCCGGCATGTCCCGTATCCTGCTGGGCAGCGTCGCCGAGATCGTGGTTCGGCGCGCGTCCGTTCCCGTGACCGTCGTCAGATAATTACGCGTGCCTGACGATGTGAACGTCGTACTGCGGGTCCTCGGAGACCGGTGAGCCGACGCTCGAGACCGGCGACGAGACCCGACCGGCGTTCTCGCTCCCGACGAACACGATCGACGCGTCGACCTCGTTCGCGATCTGCCGGATCGTCCGAACGACGTCGGTCGTGATGGAGGCCATCGAACTCACGTCTTCGGGGACCTCGTGGCGGAACGAGGCCTCGGGCGCGACGGACTTCACCTGCTCGGCCATCCGATTCGCGATGGCCTCGATGTCGAACGGGTCGTTCGCGTCGACCCAGCCCCGCTCCAGGGCGTACTCCGGTTCGTCGGGAATCACCGTCAGTGCGAGCACGTCTTCGTTCCGGTAGGTCGCGAACTCGGTCGCACGCTCCAGCGCCGTTCGTGAGAGATCGGACCCGTCGAAGGGGACGAGCAGTACCATGTCTCACCTGTCACCCGGTCGTGGTTTAATTGTTTCCGGGGACCCCGGCGAACCCGACCGGCGTCGCGGCTCGTTTCGACTGCCTCCCGTCCCGCGGTAAGCCGACCAAACGTCTCGACAGGGAGTCTGTAACTAAACGCCCTCGTTGTGTCAAAACATACCATGGATTCGATAGGTGACTCGCTGCGCTATCCCATGGAGGACGAGGACTGGCTGACGACCGTCGTCATCGGCGGCGTCCTGACGCTGCTCGGGGTGTTCTTCATCCCGATCTTGCCGGTGTACGGGTACATCGTCAGGGCGATCAACGAGCGGGTAGCGGGGGCGACGCAACCGCCCGAGTTCGACGACTGGGGCGACCTGTTCGTCGACGGCATCAAGGCCTGGGTCATCGGCGCGGTGTACATGCTCATCCCCGGCATCGTCGCGGCGGTCGTCGTCGGCGGCAGCCTCATCTCCATCATGACCGGGACCCGCGCGGGCGTCGGTGCGGGGATGGCCGGTCTCCTCGGCGGCCTGCTCATCTCGGCCGTGCTCTCGCTCGTGTTCGGCTACGTCGCGGTCGCGGCCGTCGTCCACTTCTCGGTCACGGGCGACCTGAGCGCGGCGTTCGACATCGGCACGCTCCGCCAGCTCGCGCTCTCCTCGGAGTACGCGACGGCGTGGCTGGTCTCGGTCGTGCTGTTCGTCGGGGCCAACATCGCGGTGAACCTGTTCAACGTCATCCCGTTCGTCGGCTCGCTCATCGCGGGCGTCCTCACGGCGTTCGCCACGTTCTACGTGGCGGTCGTCGCGACGGACCTCTGGGCCAGCGGCTACAAAGCCGCACTGGAAGACGGCGAGGAGGCGGAGTCGGTCGGGACGGCCCCGGTCTAGAAGATGTTCGCCTGCTGGTAGACCGAGATGCCGTCGTTCGTGATCTCGTAGGGTTTGGTCTCTCGCGAGTGGTTCGCGTTTCGGATCTTCAGAATTTCGACGGCGAGACGCGTCTCGCTCGTCTCGGTGCGGACGTACTGGAGGATGAACACGGCGTCGGTCAGGTACTCGATGATGCCGTGTCTGGACGCGTAGGGGTTGTCCTCGCTGGCCTCGGAGACGAGCATCGTCGTCACGCCGGCCCGCTTCAGCGCGCGGGTGAAATCGAACACCTCGGTCCGCCGTCGCGCCTGGTCGTCGTACATCATCTCCAGCAGCGAGACGGAGTCGAGCACCAGGCGGTCCGCGCCGAAGTCCTCGATGAGCGACGGGAGCTCGCCGCGGATGTTGTCGAGGCTGTTTGCCATCTCCACCGGGTCGAGGTCCACGACCGCCAGCTGGCCGTTTCTCTCGTACTCCTCGAAGTTCCAGTCGCGGTCGCTCGCAGTGTCCATGATCGCTTCGTGTGACTGCTCGAGAGTGAGAAACACCGCACTTTCGCCGTTCTGGAGGCCGTGATGGAGGAACTGTAGTCCGAAGGTGGTCTTGCCGGTCCCGGCCGAGCCGACGGTGACGATGAGGTGGCGCTCGGGGATCCCGCCCTGTATCATCTGGTCGAGTCCCTCGATACCGATGTCGACCCGCGGGATGTCGGAGTCGAACTCCTCTTCGAAATCACCGCCGCCATCGCTCCCGCCTCCGCCAGCGGCCTCGAACGCGCTGGCGAAGTCGTCGTCGAAGAGCCCACCGCCGCCGTCGCTGCCGTCTCCTTCGTCGTCGAAGGGACTGCCGTCTTCGCTGTCGCTGAAGGGACTGTCTGCGTCGCCCTCGAACGGACTGCCCGGTTCGGTCTCGTCGTCGACCGCGTCCGGCGAGTCGGCCGTCGCCGGTTCGTCCACGTCTCCCGGGTCGTCGCTCGACGCGGACTCTTCGTCGAGCGCGCTCTCGAACCAGTCGTCGTCTGACGTGTCTTCCTCGCTCATACGCCCTGCCCCCGACGCGAACGGCCCATGAGGTCGAATACTCGTGCGGACGGATATAATTGCCGTCGTGGTAGGTTTATGTGCGCCCGGCGGAAAGCCCCGGACGATGACTGTCGGTATCGTCGCCCAGCGCGACAACGACCGGGCCATGTCGCTCGCGAGCACGCTGTCGGACCGGCTGCGAGCCACGTCCGCAGCAGTCGTCGTCGACGAGACGACCGCCAGGGATGCGGACGACCACGAGGCGTGGGACGCCTCGTCCCCCGACGCCGCGCCCGTCGAGGAGATGGCCGACTGCGACCTCGTCGTGAGCATCGGCGGGGACGGCACGTTCCTCTACGCCGCTCGCGGGGCCGGGTCGACGCCGCTCATGGGCGTGAACCTCGGCGAGGTCGGCTTCCTGAACGCCATCGCTCCCGAGGAGGCCGTCGAGACGGTCGTCGCCGAGGTCGAACATATCCAGAAGACCGGGAGCGCCCGGACGCGTGCCATGCCGCGGATCCGGGCCAGCGGCGATGATTGGTCACTCGCACCGGCGTTGAACGAGGTCGTGGTGCAGGGGACGCGCCGGGGCCACGGCGGCGGCGCGACCGTCGACGTCTACGTCGACGACTCGCTGTACGCCAGCGGGCACGCCGACGGGGTGCTCGTGGCGACGCCGACCGGTTCGACGGCGTACAACCTCAGCGAGGGCGGGCCGCTCGTCCACCCCGACGTGTCCGGGCTGGTCGTCACGGGGATGGCCGACGAGGCGGGGACGCGGCCGCTCGTCGTCGACGTGGACAGCGAGGTCACGGTCGAACTCGCCGACGCCGACAGCGGCGTCGTCGTCAGCGACGGGCGGGTCCGAAAAGACGTCTCGCCACCCGCCAAGGTGACGCTCTCGCGTGCGAGCGAACCGGTCCGCCTCGCCGGTCCACCGCTGGATTTCTTCACCGCGCTGGACAAACTGGCCTAACGGCGGCCGACGGCGAACAGCACGGGTGCGAGCACGAGCAGGACGATACCGAACACCTTGTACTGGAACGCGGACGCGAGGACGCTCCCGGCGTTCGGCTCCATGGCCGACGTCGGCGTGATCAAGAGCAGCGCGCCGAGCGCGACGGTGTGAAGCCCGAGCATCCGGAGCGATCGTTGCGGGAGAATGGCCACGAGGCCGCCCACGAATCCGAGTAACAGGACATCACCGATGGTGTAGTTCAGCAGGAAGCTGTCGATGACTTGCAGCGGTGGCGCGAGCATTCCTATCCAGAATCTCGCTCTGACGGAATCTTTAAAGTTCCGTTACGCTACCGCCCCGCTACAGCCACGCGCCCGCTCCGACACGCTCAGTCGGCGGCCCCACCGACCGGCGTCAACAGGAGGTAGCCGGTCGAGGACTCGCCGACGGTGCGCAGGCGAAAGCGCGTCGGCTGGTCCGGAGCCGTCGAGAGCACGACGGTGTCGAGGGGCTCGTCGCGAACCGTCTCGGCGTCCACTTCGTCGATGCCGGCCACGAGGAGCGCTTCGGAGAGGGCGGTCCCACCGACCCGGTCGGCCGGCACGTCGAACGCGCTCCCGAAGGCGTCGTTCGCCGCCCGCACCACCGGCCCGTGCCCCTCGTCGGCGAAGTACAGGACCGGGTCCGGGTGCCCATCGAAGAGGTCGGCCGGCTGTGGGTCCGGTGTCGCGTCGTCGTCGTCATCAGATGACACCGTCACGGTCCCGTCGGCGGTCTCGCCGTCGTCGGTAGCGATGAGATAGGAGACGCCGCCGAGGCCACCGCCCATGGCGAGACCGAGACCGACGGTGACCTCCTGGGTGATCGCCAGCCCGGCGACTGACTGGACGACCAACGCGACCGTCGCGACGAAGATCGCTCCCGCACCGATCCACCCGACCGCGGCCGCAAGACTCCCGAGGCGGTGCGTTCCACTCCCGGTTCCCCCCGACTCTCCATCCATCGGTTGAGTCTCTGTGGGCTACCGGTTAACACTTTTCGAGAACGGCTCGCTGATAAGACATATACGCGCGAACGCCCTAATCGCGGTGACGTGTCACGAGCCAGATCCGGTCACCCTCACGTCCTCGTCGTGGACGACGAGCACGACGTCGCCGACACCCAGGCGCTGAAGCTCGGCCACCACTACGAGACGACCGTCGTCTACGGCGGCGCGGCGGCGCTCGACACCGCGGGTCCGGAGTTCGACGCGATCCTCCTCGATCGCCGGATGCCGGACGTACACGGCGACGAGGTGCTTGCGCGCCTCCGCGAGCGCGGCTACGACGGCGTGGTGATCATGCTGACCGCCGTCGACCCCGACCTGAACATTCTGGAGATGGCCTTCGACGACTACCTCCAGAAGCCGGTCGAGCAGTCGACGCTGGTCGCGGCGCTCGAACAGCACCTCGACCGACCTGGCGAGGACGACCGGCTCGACGAGTTCTTCGAGATCACGTCGAAGCTCGCGGTGCTGGAGCGAGAGAAGTCGGCGCGCCAGCTCGAATCCAGCGCGGAGTACACGGCGCTCAAAGAGCGCGCCGCGGAGCTCGGAGCGGTCCTCGAAACCGAACACGACGACTTCGAGGAACTCGTTGAGACGCACCGCTCGATCAGCCCGGGATCCGTCTGAGTAAGAGGCGGGGTCCTCGTCCATCCGGGAGCACGACGGCAATACGCGCAGAAACTCGGCTCAGGCGTCACCGGCCACGTCCTCGACGACGAGGTGCTGTTCGATGTACTCGTCGATGGTCTCGCGGATCTCGACGGCCGGGTCGTCGTCCCGCGTCGCGTGCTGGAGGATGGCCCCGTGCAGGATCGTCAGCAGCATCTGCGACGTTCGCTCCGGATCGACGTCGGCGAACTCGCCCTGCTCGATCCCGTCGCGGATGAGCCCCTCGAACCGCTTTGCGAACTGCTCGTCCGTCTCCGCGTACTTCTCGCGGAACTCGGCGTTGTGGACGGCCTGGGCGCGAAGCTCGACGAGCGACCGGAGCACCGCGTCCTTTTCGGGCATCTCGCCGTAATCGGGGAGATCGTCGAGGATGAGACCGAGGAACGTCTTGAGATCCTGTTCCGGGTCACCGGTCGATTCGAGCTGAACGATCCGATCGAACTGCGCCAGCATGAACTCCTGGAACGACAGCAGGAGGTCTTCCTTCCCGTCGAAGTGGTGATAGAACGTGGACTTGCTGAGATCGGCCTCGTCCGCGATTCGCTGAATCGACAGTCCGGCGTACCCGTATTCCTGCAGGGCACAGAACGTGGCCCGCATTATCGCTTCGTGGGAGTCTTCCGGATCCCCGGCGAACGGAATACGATCACTCATCCCGACCGAATATTCGGTCGGTACGTATATGCCTTCCTACTGTGTGCGAACCACAACGTTGATAGATGACCGAACGTTCGTTCGACGTACAGTGCCGGAGTAGCGTTCGGTCCGCACGGGGGTGGTCGAATCCGTGACCGTTCCGGTGACCGACGTACCGGCTGAATCACCGCTTCACAATCATGGAACACCCGAACCGTCCCCGAAACCGCCTGTGTCCCCACGCATGAAACTACGCACCATCGCCACGCTGGCAGTCGTCGCAATGCTCCTCGGATCAGGGACCGCGCTCGCCGCCGTCACCGGCAGTCCCGACTTCGATGCAACCTTCGTCGACAACACCGTCGCGCCCGGCGAGGAGACGACGCTCGACGTCGTCCTCGTCAACAGCGGGACGGTCGACTCCGGCCCGTCCTCGCAGTCCGTCACCACCAGCGAGGTGACGACAGCGCGTGGCACGACTGTCAACGTCAACGACGGCGACGCGCCGATCACGGTGACGACCAACAAGCAGGCCGTCGGCTCCGTCCCCGTGGGCAAGACCGAGCCCATCTCCTTCGACATCAGCGTCAAAGACGACGCCAAGCCCGGGACCTACACGGTGCCCGTCGTCGTCAAGTACGAGTACACGGACTACATCTCCGAGAACGACGGCACGCGTGAGGAAGAGACCGCCACCGAGCGGATCGAACTCGACCTCGAAATCGACGACGACGCGGCGTTCGACGTCGTGTCCGTCGACTCCGGGGCGCGGGTGGGATCGACCGGAACGGTCGCCGTCACCGTCGAGAACACCGGCAAGAAGGCCGCAAGCGAGGCCGCGGTGACGCTCGAATCGACGAACTCCGAACTCACCGTCGGCGGCGACACCACTAGCTCCCGGTACGTCGACACGTGGGAGTCCGGCGAACAGCGGACCCTCCGCTACCGCGTCCAGACGTCCGAGCAAGCCCGCTCCGAACCCTACAAGTTCGACCTCTCGGTCGCCTTCGACGACACCGACGGCGTCCGCAAGCAGTCCGCAGCCACCTCCATCGGTGTCACGCCCGACCGCGAGCAGCGCTTCGTCGTCGAGGCGACTGACAGCGACGTGTCGGTCGGCGACTCGGGGACGTACAACGTGACGATCCGTAACGACGGTCCCATCGCCGTTTCCGACGCGTCCGTGACGGTCACCTCACAGAGCAGCGCCATCACGTTCGGTGAGGCCGAGTCCACATCGCAGTTCGTCGGCGCGTGGGAACCCGGTGAGACCCGCACCGTCAGCGTCGACGCCGACGCGGCGGACGACGCGAGGACCCGGAGCTACACCCTGTCGGCGTCCGTCAGCTACGACGACCCGGAGGGTGACAGCGGCGTCGACGACGACCTCACGCTCGGCATCATGCCCGAACCCGAGCAGTCGTTCGCCCTCGGAAACGTTCAGTCGACGCTGCAGGCCGGCGACGACGGGACGCTCGAAGCCTCACTGACGAACACGGGCGACCAGACGGTGCGCAACGTCGTCCTCCACTGGACGAGCGATCATCGGAACATCTCGCCGAAAGTGACTCAGTACGCCGTCGGGAACCTCGAACCGGGCGAGTCGGCGACCGTCTCCTTCGACGCCGACGTGTCCGACAACGCCAACGCCGGCCCCCGACAGTTCGACTTCGTCGCCAACTACCGCAACCGCGAGGGCGACAGGCGCGAGAGTGACACCATCGAGATCCAGCAGTCGATCGACGGAAGCGCCGACGAGTTCGACCTTCAGACGACCAACGCGTCCGTCAACGTCGGCGGCTCCGGCACGTTCGACGTGACCATCACGAACCGGGCCAACGAGACGCTGACCAACATCGAGGCGAAACTGTTCGCCGAGTCGCCGATCTCTGTCTCCGACGACCAGGCGTTCGTCAACGCCCTCGAACCGGGCGAGTCCGCGACCATCGAGTTCGGCATCAGCGCCAGCGGGGGCGCGATGACCAAGGACTACCCCGTCTCGGTCGACTTCCAGTACGAGGAGCCCGACGGCGATACGCCGGTGTCTGATACGTACCGGCTCCCCATCTCCGTGACCAACACCGGCGGTGGCGGCACCCCGCTGACCGCGATCATCGGCGTCGCCATCGTCGCCGTCCTCGCTATCGGCGGCTACTTCAGGTTCCGCTGACGCATGGACTACCAGCGCTACATCGACTGGGCCGACGACCGCATCGTCAACGACTCGCGGAGGGTGGTCGTCACCTTCCTGCTCGTGACGGTGGTGTTCAGCGCCGGCCTCGGGAGCGTCTCGACCAACGCCGGCACGTCGCAGTTCACGACGGACCTCCCGGCCGAGGAGGCGTTCACTCGCGTCAACGAGGAGTTCTCTCCGACGTTCTCGCCGGACACCGGGAGCACACAGCTCATCCAGCGAGAGACCAACGTCCTCTCGAAGCCGGCGCTGTTGCGGATGCTCGAATCCCAGCACCGCGTCGAGCAACACGCGAGTCTCCGGGTCACATCAACGTCGAGCGCGGCCAGCATCGTCGCCCAGCAGCTCGATCCAGACGCGTCGACGACCGCACAACAGATCGACGCCGTCGAGTCCGCGACGAGTAGCGAGATCGACGCCGCCGTCAGAAGTGCCGCCGAGGAGAGCCCGCGGTTCACGTCGTTGCTGAGCACCGACTTCAACCGACGGTCGGCCTCGGCCTCGGCGACCATCGGCGTGGTCACTCACGAGGTTCCGGCAGGGATCTCGTCGGGGTCGGGCCAGGGTGGCTCCAGTCCGCTGACGAGCATCCAGAAACAGGCCGACTTCACCATCCAGTCCGCGGCCCACGGGAGCATCACGGTCTTCGGGAGCGGGATCGTCGCCGAGGAGTTCTCGAGCGTCGTCGTCGACTCGCTCATCCTCACCGTTCCCGCCGCCGTGCTGTTCATCCTCCTGTTCCTGATGATCGCCTACCGCGACCTCGCGGACATGGCGCTCGGACTGTTCGCGCTGTTCATGACCGTCATCTGGACGTTCGGCTTCATGGGGCTCGCCGGGATCCCCTTCTCGCAGATGCTCATCGCCGTCCCGCCGCTGTTGCTCGCGGTCGGGATCGACTTCGGCATCCACGCGGTCAACCGCTACCGCGAAGAGCGGGCTGAGGGCGAGTCCGTCGCGACCTCGATGCGGATCACGACCGACCAGCTGCTCGTCGCGTTCTTCATCGTCACCGGGACGACCGTCATCGGCTTCGCGGCCAACCTCACCAGTTCGCTGCCGCCGATCCAGGACTTCGGCTACGTCGCCTCGGTCGGGATCACGTTCACGTTCTTCATCTTCGGGGTCTTCCTGCCGGCCGCGAAGGTGGAACTGGACCGCCTCCGCCAGCGCTACCCCATCCCGACGTTCAGCGAGAGCCCGCTCGGTTCCGAGGGGTCGGCCCTCGGGGGCGTCCTGCGCGGCGGCGTGGTCATCGCCCAGCGGACGCCGGTCGTCTTCCTGCTGATCATCCTGGTCACGACCGCGGGCGCGGGCTACTACGCCACCGGCGTCTCCACGTCGTTCACGCAGGAGGACTTCCTCCCGCCCGAGGACAACCCCGACTTCGTCGAGGCGCTCCCCGAGCCGTTCGCCCCGAGCGACTACACCGTCACGGGGGTGTTGAACTACCTGGAGGACAACTTCGCCACGACGCAGTCGAGCCAGGCGACGGTGTACGTCGAGGGGCCGATGCGCCAGGACTCGGCGCTCGAACAGATGTATCGCGCCGGCGACGACCCGCCCGAGTCGTTCGTCCGCGAGGACGGTCGGGCCGACTCGACATCCATCGTGACGGTCATTCAGGATCGGGCCGAGAGCGACCCCGAGTTCCGCCGGCTCGTCGAGCGAAACGACCGGAACGACAACGGCGTCCCCGACGACAACCTCGAAACGATCTACGAGTACCTGCTCGATTCCTCCTCCCGCGAGCGGACGCTGAACTACCTCTCCGAGGACTACCGGAGCGCGCGCGTCGTCTACACCGTCGAGTCCGACGCGAGCGACTCCGCGGTGGCAGCCGACACCCGCAACGTGGCCGACGACTTCCGCTATCAGGCCACCGCGACCGGGTCGATCGTCGTCTTCCAGGCCGTGGCCGACCTCATCTTCGAGTCGGCCATCCAGTCGCTGGCCATCGCCCTGGCCGGGGCGTCGATGTTCCTGGTCCTGATCTACTACGTCCTGGAGGGACGGCCGTCGCTCGGCCTCGCCAACGTCGTCCCGGTCGTCGTCACGGTGGCGTGGCTGGCCGGCACCATGCGCGTACTCGCGATTCCGTTCAACGCGCTCACGGCGACGATGCTCGCCATCACCATCGGGCTGGGTGTGGACTACTCGGTCCACGTCACGCACCGCTTCGCCGACGAGTACGCCGAGAACGATCTCGAAACGGCGCTGGACCGCACGGTCCGCGGGACCGGCGGCGCGCTGTTCAGCAGCATGCTCACGACGGTGTTCGGCATCGGCGTCCTCGCGCTGGCGGTGTTCCCCGCCATCGGACAGTTCGGCATCCTGACGGCGCTGTCAATCGCCTACGCCTTCCTCTCGTCCCTGCTGGTGCTCCCCTCGGTACTGGTCGTCTGGGATCGCTTGCTCAACGCGCAGGGCCTGTTCGGTGACCTGTTCTCGTTCGGCGAGACCCGCCGGCCGGAACCGATCGACGGCGACGACTGAGACGGGGTGGGGCCGACAGGGCCGCTCGCTTCCGCGCGCCGGTCGTGTCCGTCCCGAACACGGCATTGAAGCCTTTATCCCGCGGCGTCGCCCTAGCCCTCGATATGACTCACGTCGTCATCATCGGCGCGTACGGCAGCGCGGGCGCCGCCGTCGCCGGCGAACTCGTCGACGAAGAGGACATCGAACTCACGCTCATCGACGACGGCGACCCCGGCGGCGGGCTCTGTATCCTCCGCGGGTGCATGCCGTCGAAAGAGGTCCTCTCCGCCGGGGCCCACCGCTTCCAGGCGCGCCACGACGAGCGCCTCGTCGGCGACGTGCCGGACGTCGACCTGGAGGCCGTCGTCGAGCGCAAGGACGACCACGTACTGGAGTGGGCCGGCTACCGTCGAGAGTCCATCCACGAGATGGCCGAGCGCGAGGACGTGGAATTCGTCCACGACACCGCGACGTTCGTCGACGACCACACCGTCCGCGCGGGCGGCGAGGAGTACGAGGCGGACTACGTCGTCGTCGCCACCGGCTCCAGTCTGAACGTCCCGGACACGCCGGGCATCGGCGACGTCGACTTCATGTCGAGCGCCGACGTGCTCGACGCCACCGAACTCCCCGACTCCGGCATCGTGATGGGCTTCGGTTACATCGGGATGGAGATGGTCCCGTACCTCGCCGAGGCCGGCGGGATGGAGCTCACCGTGGTCGAACACGACGACCGCCCCATCGACGAGGCCGACCCGGCCTTCGGCGACGAGGCCCTCGACATCTACGAGGACAACTGGGACGTGACGATTCCGACGAACTGCCACGAGAAGGCACTCGAAGCGACCGAGGACGGCGGCGTCCGCCTCACCGTCGAGTACGACGACGGGGGCGAGGAGGCCTTCGAGGCCGACCAGCTGTTCCTGTTCACCGGCCGCCGCCCGACCGTCGAGGGGCTGGGCCTGGAGAACACGTCCGTCTCCGCGGAGGGCGACTGGGCGCGCGACACGATGCAGACCCGCGACGCCGACCACGTCTACGCCGTCGGCGACGTGAACGGCAAGGAGCCGATCCTCCACGTCGCCAAGGAGCAGGGCTTCACCGCCGCCGAGAACATCCTCCGTCAGGAGGCCGGCGCGACGCCCCAGGAGTACGAGAACGTCCACCACCACGTCATCTTCTCCGGGCTCGGGGTCTACCCGTTCGCCCGCGTCGGGCACAACGAACAGACCGCGAGAGAGGCGGGCTACGACGTGGTGACCGCGACGCGCCAGGCCAGCGACGACGGCGTGTTCAAGTCCAAGGACGTGCCCGAGGGGCTGGGCAAGCTCGTCGTCGACGCCGACGACGGGACGGTGCTGGGCTGGCAGGGGATGCACTACCACGCCGACAGCTTCGCCAAGACGTTCCAGATGGTCGTCGAACTCGGTCTCGACGTGCGCGACCTGCCGGACCGTGCCTACCACCCGACGCTGCCCGAGAACGTCGACGGCCTGATCCGGGACTGCGTGGCCGAACTGGAGTCCTGACGGCGCTCACCCGGCCGGAATCCCGGTCACCTCGAAGCGCGCGCCGCCTGCCTCGCTCTCGGTCACCGCGACGTCGCCGCCGTGGGCCTCTGCGATCTGCTTGACGATGGCGAGGCCGAAGCCGGTGCCGTCGTCGCTCGTGGTGTAGCCGCGCTCGAACACCTGCTCGCGGTCGTCTTCCGAGAGGCCCGGTCCGTCGTCTTCGACGAAGAAGCCCCGGCCGTTCGGGAGCGCGCCGACGCGGACGGTGACGGACTCGCCGCCGTGTTCGAGAGCGTTGCGAAAGAGGTTCTCGAGCAGTTGCTGGAGCCGCGTCGCGTCGCCCGTGAGCCGCGCGTCTTCGTCCACCAGGGCGAGCGTCGCGTCGCCCGATTCCACGGTGTCCCAGGCGGCCGTGACGACGTCGTCGAGCGCCACCGCCGAGGCGTCGACGACCCTGTCGCCGCCGCGGGCCAGCGCGAGCACGTCTTCGATGAGTTCGTCCATCCGTTCGAGCGCGCGCCGGGCCGCGGCGACGTGCTCGGTGTCCCCGTCGTACTCGGCGGCGATGAGTTCGAGCCGGCCGAAGGCGACGTTGAGCGGGTTCCGGAGGTCGTGGCTGACGACGTTTGCGAAGTCCTCGAGGCGGTTTCGCTCGCGTGTGAGTTCCTCGCGGTGGCGCTCGCGTTCGCGCTCGTAGCTGACCCAGTTGCCCATCAGTTCGACGAGCGTGACCTCCCAGTCCGTGAACGGCTCGCGGGGCTCCGTGTCGTAGAAGCAGAAGGTGCCGTACACCTCGCCGTCGACGACGACCGGCGTCCCGAGATAGCAGGTGATGCCCATCTCGGTGAACCCGGCGCGCTCGGTCAGGTCCGGCGCGTCCGACGCGATGTCGGCGAGCACGAGCGTCTCCTCTTCGACGACCGCCCGCTCGCAGTTGGTCGCCGCCAGCGGGACGGTGTCGCCGGCCTCCGTCTCGCCCGTCGGGTCCCGGACGATCTCGAAGACGTAGGTGTCGCCCTCGATACGCGAGAGGGCGGCGATGTCGGTCCCGAGGGCCTCGCGACCGATGTCGAGCAACCGCTCGACCTTCGCTTCGAGGTCCAGGTCCTTCCGCGAGACGACGCGGTACGTCTCCCTGAGCGTTTCCTCGCGCTGTCCGAGTTCGCGCTCGTGCTCGCGGCGCTCGGTGACGTCCCGGAAGTACACCGACAGCCCCGACGCCGACGGGTAGGCGTTCACCTCGAACCACGTCCCGAGCGGGTCGTAGTACGCCTCGAAGGAGACCGCCTCCTGCTCGCGCATCGCCCGGTGGTACTGCTCGTGGAACTCCGTCCCGACCGCCGAGGGAATCGCCTCCCAGATGTCGCGTCCGAGCAGGTCGTCGTCCTCGGTCGCTATCTCGGCCGCGTCCGCGATGACCTGCCGACCGCGGTCGTTGAGGTAGGTGAACTCCCAGTCCTCGTTCAGCGCGAAGAACGCGTCCGTCATGCGGTCGAGGATGCGCGTCTCCGCGTGGCGCTCCGACACCGCGGCGGCGATTCGCTGGCGGAGCACCGCCGTCTGCTCAGCGAGCGGCGTCTTCGTCAGGTAGTCCGTGACGCCGGCGGAGATGGCGTCGCTGGCGACGCGCTCGTCCCCGTCGTCGGTAAAGAGGAGGAACGGGAGCGTCGGGCGGCTGTCCCGGATCGCTCGCAACAGCGCCACGCCGTCCCGGTCCGGCAGCTGGTACTCGCTGACGACGCAGTCGACGGCGCCGTCTTCGAGCGCCGAGAGCGCGTCGTCAGCGGTCTCACACACTCTCACGTCGAACTCGTCGTCGGCCGCCGAAAGCGTCGTGCGAACCTCGGACGCGTCGCCGTCGTCGCTGTCCACGTAGACGACATGCAGCGGACCGAGCCGCTGGCCTCCCTCGCGCTGAGTCCCGGTCGTCACGGGAGAATCCATGCCCACATTACCGTGTGAGTACATAAAGCACTACTGACCGATTCAATCCGCGGTCGCCGTCCGATTCGGCCAACCCCGCGCCTCACTCGTCCTCCCGACGGTTCGGTCGACGGACGGCCAGGACCGGCATCTCGGCGATCCGGTCGTCGGCGAGCGCGTCCCAGTCGACGCCCGTCGGCCGCGCGTGTGGCGTCTCCGTCGCGACGGCGCGCTCGGGCGTGACCACCCAGTCCATCGGCACGTCGTGAGCGTCGACCGGGGCGGTCGCGTCGACGACGCCCTCGGGTCCGCCGACGACCTGCAGCTCGTGGACCGTCGTCGCGACCGGCGTGTCCTCGGTGACGAGGCCCAACTCGCGGAGCACGGCGTATTCGAGGTCGCTGTACCCCTCGCCCTTCCCGACGCGTGCGCCGTTCTCGGTGACCGCGACCGACCCCGAGACGACGAGGTCGACGGACCCGACGGCCTCGGGGCCGACCTGGCGCGCGTGGTCGGCGACGTTCGACACCGCCGGCGCGGCCTCCACGTTGTCCAGTTCCTCGGGGTCAAGCTCGTAGAAACACCGCTCGTCTCGCAGGCGCGGCACGGCCATGTACACCGTCTTGCCTGCCCGGAGCGCCGCCCGTCGGACGGGCAACTGCGGCGCGTCGGGGTTCGCCTTCACCGTCTCCGCCGCGTCCCAGACCGGCGTCTCGGTCAGGCGCTCGGCGGCCGTCCCCGCCCCCTCGAAGTTCGGAATCCGATCGTGGGGCGGGAACGGGAAGCGGGCGACGCCGCGCTCCTCCAGCGCGTCCCACACCCGTTCTCGGATGGCCTGCTTGTCCACGCTAGTCCTCCCGCCGTCGGACGCCCAGCGCGCAGACGAGGGCGACCAGGGCCGCGAGCGCCGCGGTGGCAGTGAATCCGGGGCCGCTGGCGTCGGTCGTGGGCTGGTCGCTGCTCGGCGTGTGGTCCGCGGGCGTCGGCTCGCTCGTCTGGGTCGGGGTGCCCGTCGCCGTTCCCGTCACGCCGCCGGCCTCCGTCTCGGTCGGCGTCACCGCGACGGCCGACCGGGGAACGTAACTGTCGGCGTCGTAGCGGTCCGGATACAGCTGTGCAGTGGCGTTGTGCGCGACGTTGACCACGCTCCGGGGCGCGGGCTGATTGAGGTCTCGAACCTCCAGGAACACCGTCGCGTTCCGCTCGCCGGCGGTGGTGCTGGCGTAGGGCTCCGTGCTGGCGATGTCGGCCGAGTTCTCGGTGACGAACAGCACCTCGGGGTCCAGTTGCAGAATCACTTCGTCGCTGAGCTGCGGGTAGCCAGTGTGGTTGCGCGCGGCGACGTTCTCCACTCCCGCGAGTTCGATGAGCGAACTGATGAACGTGTTCCCGGCGGCCACGTAGCCGCTCCCGAGCGGGTACAGCGCCGTCGGACGGTCCTCGACGTCGGCGGTCACCGCGCCGACGGCCTCGACGTTCGCGTCCATCCAGGCGTTGGCCTCGGCCGCGCCCTCGCAGTTCCCGGTCAGCCGGCCGGTGGTCGTCGTCTTCTCGCGGATGTCCGCGACGGTCGTCGCGGCGCGGAAGTGATACACCGTCAGGCCGGCCTGTCGGAGCGCCTCCACGTCGCCGGCGCTGGCGTTCGGCGCGAGCACGAGGTCCGGCTGTGTGCCGACGACCTTCTCGACGCTGACGCCGAAACTGGCCGAGACGTTGGTTCGGCTCTCGGCCCCATCCAGATAGCTGGCGTACTGCGTCAGTCCGACGACCTGGGACCGGCCGCCGACCTCCCACATCGTCTGGGCGGCCGAGGGGTTCGTCGTCGTGACGCGTTCGGGGCGCTCCTCGATGGTGACCTCGGTCCCGGTCGCGTCTGTCAGCGTCACCGGGAACGCGCAGTCACCCGACTGGGCGGCGGTCGTCGCCGACGCCGGAGCGACGCCGACGAGCGAGACGACGAGCAAGAGTCCGACAACCGCGGGCGAGAGTCGTGACATACTGTAGGCGGGCGTCAGGAGCAATAAATACTTACCTACTGCAAGTGGGGTTTCACACATGCGTTTCGCGGGGCGTACCGTCGGGTGGTCGGCCGGCCTCACCGCCGTCCTCTGTGCCGTGGTGACGGTGAGCGCCGGAATCGGCCCGGTTTGGATTCCCCCGGGTGCGGTCGCGAAGGTGCTGCTCAACGCCGTCGCGGTCCCGACCGGCGTCTCCCTCTCCGGCCTCGCGCTCGACGTGTCCACGACTCGCCTGTTCGCCTATCCGGTCACCGACCTCCAGACGCAGATCGTCATGAAGGTCCGCCTGCCTCGCATCCTGCTCGGCGCGGTGGTCGGCTTCTCGCTCGCCGCGGCGGGCACGATCATGCAGGGAATCTTCCGGAATCCGATGGCCGACCCCTCCATCATCGGCGTCTCCTCCGGCGCGGCGGTCGGCGCGGTCGGGTACATCGTCGCGCCGGTCGCGATTCCCCTCGGCCTCGGCCTGCGCGGCGCGGCCTTCGCGGGGGCGATTCTCGCCGCCTTCGGCGTCTACCTCATCGCGACGCGCAACGGCGAGACGCCCGTGGCGACGCTGCTGCTCGCCGGCGTGGCCGTCCAGACGTTCCTCGGCGCGGTCGTCTCCTTTCTCCTCCTGCAAAGCGGCGAGAGCATCCGCCAGGCGCTGTTCTGGCTGATGGGCCACCTCAAGGGCGCGTCGTGGCCGGAGGTGGCCAGCAGCGTCCTCCTCGTCGCCGTGCCGTTCGTCGTCCTGCTGGCCTACGCCCGCGACCTGAACGTCATGCTGCTGGGCGAGGAGGACGCCCAGAGCCTCGGCATCGAGGTCGAGCGGACCAAGCGGGTCCTGCTCGCGCTGTCGTCGGTCGTCACGGCCGCCGGCGTCGCCGTCGCCGGGATCATCGGCTTCGTCGGCCTCATCGTCCCCCACGTCATGCGCCTGCTCGTCGGCCCGGACCACCGGATCCTGCTCCCGACGGCGGCGCTCGCGGGGGCCTCCTTTCTCGTCGCGACGGACACGCTCGCGCGCTCGGGCAGCGCCGAGGTCCCCGTCGGCATCGTCACCGCCGCGCTGGGCGCGCCCTTCTTCCTGTACCTGCTCCGCAAGCGGGAGGTGCGAGAGCTGTGAGCGGGGCCGGTGACGACGCGGACCCGGCGCCGGACCGCCGCGGGCCGATGCTCGACGTGGCCGACCTCTCGGTGACCTTCGGCGACCAGCGCGTGCTCTCGGGGGTCGATTTCGACGTGGAGCGCGGGACCCTCGTCGGACTCGTCGGTCCCAACGGCGCGGGCAAGACGACGGTCCTGCGGACGGTGAAGGGGACGCTGGAACCGGACGGCGGGACAGTCCGCGTCGACGGCGAACCGGTGGCTGACCGCTCGGCGAAGGCGGTCGGCCGCCTCGTCGCGAGCACGCCCCAGGGCACCGACCTCTCTTTCGACTTCACCGTCAGACAGACCGTGGAGATGGGGCGGACGCCCCATCTCGGGCGCTTCGACCGGATGGGTGAGTGCGACCACACCGCCGTCGAGACGGCGATGGAGCGCGCGAGCGTCGACCGGTTCGCCGACCGGCCGTTCACATCGCTTTCCGGCGGCGAGCGCCAGCGCGTCCTGCTGGCACGGGCGCTGGCCCAGGAGACGCCCGTCCTCCTGCTCGACGAGCCGACGGCGAACTTGGACATCAACCACGCCGTCCGAACGCTCGAACTGGTCCGCTCGCTCGTCGCCGACGGGAAGACGGCCGTCGCCGCCATCCACGACCTCAATCTGGCGGCGCGGTACTGCGACGAACTGGTGTTGCTCGCCGACGGCGCGGTCCGCGCGGCGGGCCGTCCGAGCGACGTGCTCACCAGCGACACGCTCCGGGACGCGTTCGACGCGGAGACGCTGGTGACGACCCAACCGGGCACCGACGCACCGCTGGTGACGCCGCTGGCCGAGCGGGAGGCGGTCGACCGGCAGGTCCACGTCGTTGGGACCGGCGCGCCGGCGGCCGACGCGCTCGCGAGCCTGGTCGGTGCCGACTGCCGGGTGAGCGTGGGGGTCGTTCCGGCCGGCGACGCGGCCGCCGAGCGGGCCGCCGACCTCGACTGCGAGGCGGTGACGGTTCCGGCCTTCGCCGGCGTCGACGATACGGCCCGCGAGCGCGCGGTCGCCCTCGCCCGGGCCGCCGACGCCGTCGTGGTCGCGGGGGCGGTCGGCGACGGGAACGCGCCCGTGGTCGAGGCCGGTCGCGTCCGTCTGGGCGTCGAGACCGACGGGAGAGACGGTCCCGACGACGCCCCATCCGGACTCGTCGGCGACACGGTGCCGCTGGCCGCGCTTCCGGCGGCAGTCGCGACCCTGCCGCCACCCGTCGAGACGGACGCGGCCGCGCCCCTCGGTCAGTCCTCGACCGACTGAACGGGTGTCGTTCCCCGGACGGCTTCGAGCCGAAAAACAGCAACACCGATACCTCCTGTCCCCGTAGCCCGCCCGTGGACGACACCATCGCGTGGCTCCGCGAGCGCCCGTACTACGAGGGCCAGATCGTCGACGAGCGGACGGTCCCCGGGCGATCCGCGCGGACGGCCGACTGCGACGTCGACGACCGCCTCGCCGGCGTGCTCGCCGACGGGGGCATCGAGGACCTCTACGCCCACCAGGTCGCGGCCATCGAGGCCGTCCGCAGCGGCGAGAACGTCGTGCTCGCGACCGAGACGGCGAGCGGCAAGAGCCTCGCCTACACCGTCCCCGCGTTCGAGCGCGCGCTCGACCGGCGCGCGACGGCGCTGTACGTCGCGCCGCAGGTCGCGCTCATCAACGATCAGACCGAGACGCTCTCCGAGCTGGCGCGGGGCCTGGGCTTCGCCTCCGGCGTCTCGGTCGCGCAGTACACCGGCCGCCAGTCCAAGTCCGAAAAGGAGGCCATCCGGGAGCGCCAGCCGACGGTCCTGCTGACGACGCCGGACATGCTCCACTACGGCATCCTGCCCCACGCCTATCGCCTGTGGGACTGGTTCTTCCAGCGCCTCGAAACCGTCGTGATCGACGAGGTCCACGGCTACCGCGGCGTCTTCGGTAGCCACGTCTCGCTCGTGATGCGCCGCCTCCAGCGGGTCGCGGAGCGCTTCGACGCGGGCAGCGACAGCGGCACCCAGGACGGCCCGGAGTGGATCTGCTGTTCCGCCACTATCGGAAATCCCGTCGAACACGCCGCGGCCGTCACCGGCCAGTCGGAGGCGTCGTTCGCACTGGTCGACGCGGACGCGAGCGCCAGCGGCCCGCGCCACTGGCTGCTGTGGAACCCGCCCGAGTACGAGGGCGAGGGCTGGGGCAGCGGCCGGCGGCGGTCGAACCACGTCGAGACCAAGCGGCTGTTCGTCGACCTCGTGGCGCGGGGGCTCCAGACGGTCGTCTTCGCCGGCTCGCGCCAGACCGCGGAGCGCTACGCGAGCGACAGCGCCGACGAACTCCGCGACCGCGGCGAACACGACCTCGCGGACGCCGTCGGGGCGTACCAGGCCGCGCTGACCGACGAGCGCCGCCGCGAACTGGAACGGGGCCTCCAGTCCGGCGACCTCCGGGGCGTCTGGTCGACCAGCGCGCTCGAACTCGGCGTCGACGTGGGCGGGCTGGACGCCGTCCTGCTCGACGGGTACCCCGGCACGCGGATGCGGGCGTTCCAGCAGGCCGGGCGGGCCGGCCGCGGGACCGATCCGGCGCTCGTCGCGCTCGTCGGCGGCGAGGACCAGCTGGATCAGTACGTCCTGCGCAATCCCGACGCGCTGTTCGAGACCGGGGCCGAACAGGCCGTGACGAACCCGGAGAACGAGCAGTTGCTCCCCGACCACGTCCACGCGGCGGCCTGCGAGAACTGGCTCTCGCCCGACGACGACCGACACTTCGGTGAGCGGTTTCCCGACGTGGTCGCGGACCTGGAATCGGCGGGCGCGCTCGACCGCCGCCAGACCGACCAGGGCATCCGCTGGCTCGGCACCGGCAGCCCGCACCACGAGATGAACCTCCGGACGGTCGACGACCGCGAGGTGAAACTGGTGGCGAAGGGCGACGTGATCGCGACGCTCCCGTTCGAGGACGCGCTGCGCGACGCCCACCCCGGCGCGATCTACCACCACCAGGGTCGGCGCTACGAGGTGACCGATCTGGACCTCGCCACCGGTGTCGCCGAACTGTCCCGGACGTGGGCGGACTACTTCACGCGCGTCCTGCACGACAAGACCATCACCGTCGAGGCCGACCTCGACGAGCGGCGACTGCCGGCCCGCGAGGACGTGCCGGTCCGCTTCGCGTCGGTGACGATGCGCAAGCAGATCACCGGGTACGAGCGCCGCGACGGCTCCTCGGGGGAGGTGCTCGGCCAGCGCGCGCTGGACCTGCCCGAGACGACGCTGGAGACCAAGGCGCTGTACCACACCGTCCCGTCTGAACTGACGGCTCAGATTCGCCGCGGCGAGTACGGACCTGAAGGCAGCCGCGGCGTTGGCGACAGTCGTTCCGGCGACGCGGCCACCGACGGCGGTGGGACCGGCGACTTCCCCGGGTCGATCCACGCCGCCGAGCACGCCGCGATTTCGATGTTCCCCTTCGAGTACCTCTGTGACCGCGGCGACATCGGCGGCCTCTCGACGCCGCACCACCCTCACACCGGCGAGCCGACGATATTCGTCTACGACGGCTATCCCGGCGGCATCGGCCTGACGCGTGCCGGGTACCGCGACATCGGACCGCTGCTGGACACGACGCTGTCGATGCTACGCTCGTGCGACTGCGCCGACGGCTGTCCGGCCTGCGTGCAGTCGCCCCACTGCGGCAACGCCAACGATCCGCTGGACAAACACGGCGCGATTCACCTGCTCGACGGCCTGACCGGCGAGACGAGCTGACGGCTATCGGAAGTCGTCGAGTCGCATCTGGTTCGACGCCAGCGTCTCGGGCTCGTCGGCCCCGAGGAGTCGCGGTAACGCGGTGTTCGCGAACGTCAGTCCCACGACGAGCAGTATCGGAGCGAAGAACAGCCCGTAGAACCCCAGCACGACCGGCCCGAGCGTGTACGCGAGCATCAGGAGCCCGACGTGCGTGTCCTCGCCACTGAGGAGCGGCCGCAGCACCAGGTCGGGGACGGTGTCGACGACGACGACGGCGACGAGCAGGAGGCCGAGCACGTACACCAGCAGCGCGGACTCGCCGTCGAGCAGCACCGGCAGCGCCGCGATCCCGGTCAGCGGGAGGTAGACCACCTTCATCCCGACGACGGGAATCAGGCTGGCGATGCCCGTCAGCGCGCCGGCCAGGGCCGGATACGGGACCTCGACGGCCGCGGGCGCGACCGCGTTGTACCCGGAGAACGCCGCGATGGCGATGAGCGAGATGGCGACCACGTTCAGGAGGTTCCCGAACAGGACCGCTTCGAGTTCCGCGTCGACGGCCTCGAGGTACTCGCGGATGATGGCGTCGTCGTCGAACCGGAGCAGCCACTCGCGGATGCGACGCCCGTCGAGCAGGAGGTAGTACGTGACGATGGTCGTGACGAACAGATTGAGGACGAACGACGAGGCGACGGAGGTCAAGACGATGGCGTTCTCGCTGAGGAACGTGACGAACGGCGAGAGCTGTCCCGACTGATACGCGGTGTACAGCCCCTCGACGGTGAAGTCAGGGACGGACTCCGCTCCGTCGAGCCAGCTGACGTGCGTCGCGGCCACGTCGATGAGGGCGTACTCGGTGACGAACTGCCGGGCCTGTACGATGAGCAACACGGTCGCGTAGCTCACGATCAACAGCAGCGGGAGCGCGAGCGACGCCATGACGACGACCGCCCGTACCCGCGCGGGGAGCTTGAGCCGCCGAAGCGAGCCGTAGTACCGCCGCGTCGAGTAGTAGAGGAACACCGAGACGGTGAACGCGGCGATGAACCGGAACGCGAGGAACCCGACGACGACGGCGACCAGGAGACCGAAGAGGGCGACGACGAACCGTTTCTCGTCCATATACTTGCCATCTTATCTATCAATATAAACGTACGGACGTTTTTCGCCCCGTACTGGTGCGATTCGTGCGAGCGTGTCGTCGACCTCGCGGCGTCGGCACGCCGAGAGTCGCTCGCCGGTGGCCCACCCGGGACCGGATCGGGCGCACTCTTCACGGAGACCGCTCGTCGACCGTCTCCGCGGGGTCGTGGACCGCGAGGTCGCCCGAGACCGCGTGCTGTCTCGTCTCGCTGAGGTCGATGCCCTCGGCGCGGCAGGCCTCGTGGACGCCGCGGACGAACGACGAGTGGACGCTCGGTAATCGGTTCCGACGGTTGTTCGGAATCCAGATGCGCCCGGTCACCAGGACGGCGGTGTCGGCGAGTTCGTCGACCCCGACCACCGGTTCCGGCTTCTCGGCGACGTGGTCGATGTCGCGGGCGACGCTCCTGATGATGGCCTCCACCTCGTCGAGGTCGGCGTCGTAGCCGACGCCGAAGTTGTACGAGATCCCGATCGGTCCCGTCGAGGTCCGGTTGGTCACCGCGCTCGTCGCCAGGTCGGTGTTCGGGACGATGATCCGCTCGTTGTCGGGCGTCCGGACGCGCGTCACCCGGAGGTCGATGTCGACGACGACGCCGCGCTTGCCGTTCCACTCGATGGTGTCGCCGACGTTCAGGTCCGGGTCGGTGACGATGAACACGCCCGAGACGAAGTTCCCCAGCACGTCCTGGGCGGCCAGTCCGACGGCGATCGTCACGCCGGCCGCGACGAGCGTCGAGCCGGCGAGGGTCCCCTGGAACCCCGCGACGCTCGCGGCGACGACCACCGCGAGGACGACGACGACGAGGTGACTTACGCTTCCCAGCGCGCTCTCGAGCGTCTGGTCGATCTTCGACCGTTCCAGTCCCCAGCGGATGGCCGGAACGAGGAGTAACCGACCCAGGAAATAGAGGACCGCCCCCACGACGAGGAACTCCGCGCCGTCCTCCGCGAGCTGCGCGTACGTCGAGGCGAGGTCCCCCGAAAACGGGTCCGTGACCTGCATACCCTCCGTACCGGGGCGACGACCATGAATGTCAGCCACGCGGATAGATTGTCGCTTCGCCTGCGCTCAGCCGACGCGTTCGTCCAAAATCAACCTCACTCGGCAAATATCGGTTCTGCGCGTCGCTTCGCCTGCGCTCAGCCGACGCGTTCGTCCAATATTAGCCTCACTCGGCAAATATCGGTTCACCGAGTGGGTTCGCTGTCGCTCACCCCACTCGCTCGTCCAAGATCAGCCTCGTCTTCGTCCCCACGACCTCCTCTAGCTCCCGGGCCTTCGTGATGAGTCCGTTGACGGCGTCGGTGTCGGCGGCGTCGACGACGACCACGATGTCCTCCTCACCGGAGACCTGCCAGACGAAGTCGACCTCCTGCCACTCGGCGATGCGGTCGGTGACGGCGCTGGTGTCGACGTTCACGTCGACGCCGACTTCGATCATCGCTTTGACGTTGCCGGTCCGCGTCGCGACGGTAAAGCGTTCGATGACGCCGTCCTCGACGAGCTGTTCGACCCGGTTTCGCACTGTTCCCTCCGACGTTCCGACCTGGTCGGCGATCTCCGTGTAGGGCGTTCGGGAGTCCCGGCGGAGGATCGAGAGTATCTCTCTGTCGAGGTCGTCCATCGAGATGCGAGGATACTCCCGGTCCCGACTTGAGGATTACGAAATTCGAAACTCGGCTTCGAAAGCAACCCTTATGGCCCACAAAAGTATACGCATCTCGTAATGGCTGACGCATACGTGGCGCTGGAGGGTGACCGCGTCATCGAGGCGCGCGCACGCGCTCCCGGCACCGCTCGCGGCGAACTGGTATTCACAACGGCCTACACCGGCTACGAGGAGAGTCTCACCGACCCGTCCTACGAGGAGCAGGTCCTGACGTTCTCGTACCCGCTCATCGGCAACTACGGCGTCCGAGAGGAGCGCTTCGAGTCCGACCGCGTCCATCCGCGCGCGGCCGTCGCTCGCGAGATGACCGACGACGTGGCCGAGTGGCTCGAATCCGAGGGCGTCCCCGCCGTCGACCACCTCGACACGCGCGACATCGTCACCGAGATCCGCGACGAGGGGGCGATGAAGTGCGGCGTCGCCGCCGGTCCCGACGTGAGCGAGCAGGACGCGCTCGACGAACTCCACGAGTGCAAGCACATGTCCGACCACACGGACATCGGCGCGCAGGTCTCCGTCGACGACGTGGAGTCCTACAACGAGGGCGGCGACGGCGCGACCGTCGCGCTCGTCGACTGCGGCGCGAAGGGCTCCATCGTCGACTCGCTGGTCGAGCGCGACGCGACGGTCCACGTCTTCCCCTACGACGCGAGCGAGGACGACGTGGCCGCCGTCGACCCGGACCTGCTGTTCATCTCGAACGGCCCCGGCGACCCCCAGAACTTCGAACAGGCCGGCGAACTCGTCGAGACGTACGTCGGCGACGTGCCGCTGGCGGGCATCTGCCTCGGCCAGCAGGTCGTCGCCAACGCGCTCGGCGGCGAGACCGAGAAGATGGAGTTCGGCCACCGCGGCGTCAATCAGCCCGTGCGCGACCTCCGCACCAATCAGGTCGTGATGACGACCCAGAACCACGGCTACACCGTCGCCGACCCCGGCGAGAAGCTGGACGTGACGCAGATCAACGTCAACGACGATACCCCCGAGGGGCTGGAGAACGACGACCTCGACATCATCACCCGTCAGTACCATCCCGAGGCCAACCCGGGCCCGCACGACTCGCTCGGCTTCTTCGACGACGTGCTGGCGATGACCGGGGAGTAGGGAGAGCCCGAGCGAAGCGAGGGGGCGCAACCGACGGGAGCGGCCCTCGGAATTGCGAGCGGCGCAGCCGCGAGCGCTGAGTCGTTGAGCGAAGAGAATATCCTTTACTCGTCGTCGTCGATCGGCTGGCCGCGGTAGTATCGGGTCTGCTTCTCCTCGGGTTCTGGCGTCGGTTCCTGTGGCGCGACGGGGCGGCCGCGGTACATGACGCGGTTGGCGTCGTCGCCGCCGTCGATGGACTCCGGCGCGTCGGTCTGTCGCTCCTCGATGAACGCCGCGACGGCTTCGAGCACCGATTCGTCGGTCTTGCGGTGGACCCAGCAGTGGAACATCTTTCGGGGGGTCCTGAGCGCGAGTCGGTGAGCGCGGAGCCCGGTCTTGTAGGACACGTCGGCGACGGCCTCGTGCGGGACGGAGATGACCTCGTCCTCGTCGTGCTTCCCGACGAGACAGAGGGTCCGGCGGCCGGTGACGAGGACGACGGTCCGGCGGTCGCCGTCCGGCGAGACGGTCTTTCGCTTGGTTCCGAGGCCGATGCCCCGCTTTCCGTTCGTCAGGACGTACGCCGGCGCTTCCCCCACGTCGAGGTAGGTCACCGGCGGTTCGGTGAGCGGCGGCGACTGGGAGAAGCGACCCTCGCGGCCGGCGAGGACCTCCATCGTCACCGAGTCGCTGGACGTCATCTCGGCGAGCGTGAACGCCCTGTCCGCGACGTTCCCGTCACTCATCGCTCGCGTTAGTGGCGACGGTCACAGCGTGATGCATACCCCTACTGTGACAGCGGCAGGTAAGTGAATTACGAACGTGGTGTTTTTCGCCTCACAGGGTAGTGAGTAATGAATTGTGGACGAATTCCGTTGAAGACGACAACGAGACGCCCGCTTCACGTCACGATTCGAAACACGAACTTCGAACGGCCCGTCGCGGCAGTACCAGTCGCTCCTGGTGCCTAGAGCGAAAGAAGTGACCGCGATCGCTACGGTTCGGTCGTGCTACTCAGAGCCCCACTCGCGCTGTGTCTTGGGGCGCTCGTCGATGGCCTGGACGGAGAGGGGCTGGTCGGCGGAGTTGATCGCCTCGAGCGCGGCCTCGGCGCTCTCGCGGGTCGAGAAGTACGTCACCGTCTCCTCGACGCAGGCCTCCAGCACGTCGCGGTCGCGGGAGACGACGAGGTCGATCTCGCCGCCCTGAATGGCCTCGATGATGGCCTCGGTGTCCTCGTAGTCGTCGAAGTCCTGCACGTCGAAGTGCTCCTCGAATCCGAGGATCGGGAGGTCGACGATGGCGGTGCCCGAGAGCGGGATGGGCTTGCCGACGCACATCTGGGCCTTCTGGTAGGCCTTCCCGAAGGAGCCGGCAGTGCCCATGACCTCGCCGGTGGACTTCATCTCCGGGCCGAGGCGCGGGTCGGAGCCCGGCAGGCGGTCGAACGGCAGGACGACCTCCTTGACGGACACCTGGTCGGGGATCTGCTCCTTGATGTCGAGTTCGTCGAGCGACGCGCCGGCCATGACCTTCGCGGCGATCTTCGCGATCGGGACGCCGGCGGTCTTCGAGATGAACGGGACGGTGCGCGAGGAGCGCGGATTCGCTTCGAGGACGTACACCTCGCCGTCGCGGACGGCGAGCTGGACGTTCAGCAGGCCGACGGTGTCGAGCGCGTCGGCGATATCCTCGACGACCTCGCGGATGCGCGGCATCACGTCCTTGATCTCTTGGGAGCGCGGCGGAATCATGCACGCCGAGTCGCCGGAGTGGACGCCGGCGGTCTCGACGTGCTCCATCACGCCGCCGATCAGCACGTCGTCCTCGTCGGCGACGGCGTCGACGTCGAGTTCGACGGCGTCGGCGAGGAACTCGTCGACGAGGATGGGCTTGTCCGGCGAGACGCGGACGGCCTCCTCGATGTACGTCTCGAGGTCGTCGTCGTTGTACACAACGTCCATCGCGCGGCCGCCGAGCACGTAGCTCGGGCGCACGAGGACGGGGTAGCCGATGTCGTGGGCCAGTTCGAGGGCCTCCTCCTTGGAGGTCGCGGACCCGCCCTCGGCCTGTGAGATGCCGAGTTCGTCCATCAGCTTGTTGAAGCGGTCGCGGTCCTCGGCGAGGTCCATCGCGTCGACGGAGGTCCCCATGATCTCGCAGTCGAGGTCGCGGCGCTCGAGTTCCTGTTCGAGCGGGTGGCCGATGTCGACGGAGGTCTGGCCGCCGAACTGGACCATCACGCCGTCGGCGTTGGTCGCCTCGATCACGTCGGCGACCTCCTCGGCGGTCACCGGCTCGAAGAACAGGCCGTCGGAGGTGTCGTAGTCGGTCGACACCGTCTCGGGGTTGTTGTTGACGACGTGGGCCTCGATGCCCAGTTCCTCCAGCGCGCGGACGGCGTGGACCGAGCAGTAGTCGAACTCCACGCCCTGCCCGATGCGGATGGGGCCACCGCCGACCACGACGACGCTCTCGACGTCGGGGTCGATCTGGAGTTCGTTGCGGTCGATGCCCGAGACCGGGTCGCGCGTCGAGTAGTAGTACGGCGTCGTCGCCTCGAATTCGCCCGCACAGGTGTCGACCAGTTTGAAGTCGCGGTCGGTGGTATCGGTTTCGACGGTGTCGACGGTTACCCCAGACCCGTCGGTGGCGGCCTCGACTTCCGCCTCGTCGCCGCTGTCGTCGTCCAGGTCGGCCGGGAGCCAGGAGACGTGCGTGTCGTTGAACTCGCCGCCGGCGAGGGCGGTGATCTCCTGATCGGTGAAGCCGGCCTGGGCGGCGGTCTCGTAGTCGCCGTTGCGCGCGGCCTCTGCGGCGTCGGCGACCTCCTTGAACCGCTCGACGTACCACCGGTGGATGTCGGTCAGTTCGACGATCCCGTCGACCGTGTACCCGCGCGTGAACGCCTCGAAGATAGCGTAGGGGCGGTCGGGACTCGCGCGTTCGAGGTACCGCGATTCGAGCTCGTCGTCGCCGATCTCGTCGAAGTCGACGGCCGGGTTGTACTCCGAGGAGCGAAGCGCCTTCAGCAGGCTCTCAGGGAAGGTCCGGCCGATGGACATCGCCTCGCCCGTGGACTTCATCGCGGTCGAGAGCTCGAACTCGGTGTCCTGGAACTTGTCGATGGGCCAGCGCGGCACCTTCGTCACGACGTAGTCGATTGCGGGCTCGAACGCCGCCGTCGTCTCGCCCGTGATCTCGTTGTCGATCTCGTGGAGGCGCTTGCCGAGTGCGACCTTCGCGGTCACGCGGGCGATGGGGTAACCCGTCGCCTTCGAGGCCAGCGCGGAGGAGCGAGAGACGCGCGGGTTGACCTCGACGACGCGGTACTCGCCGCCGGGCGTGCCGTCGTCGCGCCAGGCGTGTTGGATGTTACAGCCGCCCTCGATGCCGAGCTCGCGGATGACCTTCAGCGCCGAGTCGCGCATCTTCTGGTGGCCCTCGTCCGGGATGACCTGCGAGGGCGTGACGACCGTGGACTCCCCCGTGTGGATGCCCATCGGGTCGATGTTCTCCATGTTGCAGATGATGATACACGAGTCGTCGGCGTCGCGCATCACCTCGTACTCCAGTTCGACCCAGCCCTCGATGGACTCGGTGATGAGCACCTCGCTGTTGCGCGAGAGGCGCAGGCCCTTGCGGACGCGCTCGAGGAGCTCGTCCATCTCGTCGACGACGCCGGAGCCGGAGCCGCCCAGGGTGTACGTCGTGCGCGCGATGACCGGGAGCCCGCCGACCTCGTCGACGGCCGCTTCGACCCGGTCCACGAGCGAGTCCTCGTCGAGGTCCGTGACGCTCTCGCCCTCGTCGAGCGTGATCGTCGTCGAGCGGGGGACCGGCTCGCCGATGTTCTCCATGCGCTGGCGGAACAGGTCGCGGTCCTCCGTCGCGTAGATGGTGTCGAGCGGCGTCCCCATCACGTCCACGTCGTACTCCTCGAGGACGCCCTCCTCGGCGAGTTCGGCCGTGACGTTGAGTCCGGTCTGGCCGCCCAGGCCGGCGATGACGCCGTCCGGCTTCTCCTTCCGGATGATCTCGGAGATGGCCTCGGTGTTGATGGGTTCGAGGTACACCTTGTCGGCCATCTCGGGGTCGGTCATGATCGTCGCCGGGTTCGAGTTCACGAGCACGACGCGGGCGCCCTCCTCCTGGAGTGCGCGACACGCCTGTGCGCCGGAGTAGTCGAACTCGGCCGCCTGACCGATCTTGATCGGGCCGCTACCGATAAGCAGGATCGTACGGTCCTCGTCCGCTGTCATTGTTCCTGCGGAGTCCGCACATCGTAATAAGCCCGGCGAAACAATGCGAAGCTCGAAGCCGAATTTCGAATATCGTAATGTGGCTCCGTCACACGGGTATGCGTCTCACTCCCGGCCCGACCGGTCCGGCCGTCGGGCCGGACACCGCCGGCAACGGATCCCGGCGGCTCAGTTTCCGCTGTCGGAGACGCGGTAGCGGTAGGGCTGTTCCCGGATGACTTCGACCTCGCCGGTCTGGGCGCGGCGACCGAGTATCGTCGCGACCCGGTGGGCGCTGTCGAAGTCCTCGTCGTGTTCGGCGAGCAGGTCGAGAATCTCGCTGGCCGTCAACGACCCGTCCGCGTCGGCCTCGTCGAGCACCGTCAGGATGCGCTCGAACTCGCCGTCGCGCATAGCCATACACACAGTCACTACCTGATTCCCCATATAATGCCGTCAGACAGCAGTCAGACGGCAGATTTCGGAAAATCCGGGGACGGCGACGCAGTGGGGGATGTCGGACGACGACGGGGTCGTTGTCTGTCGCCGTCCCCCGAACGACGGTCGCTGTCTCGGTCGGCGGCCCTATATCGCGGTGTCGTTGCGGCCGTCGAAGTCGCGTTCGCGGCGGTACTGCTCGACGAAGGCCGCCACGTCGAACTGGAGCATCTGCTCTTCGAACTCCCCCATCACGTCGTCGTCCTCGGCGTGGCTCACGGCGTGTTCCATCAGCTCGACGACCAGTTCGACCACGATCTCGTGGAGTCGCCGGGAGTCGAAGTCGCTCACCCACGCCAGCGAGAAGCCGACGTTGCCGTCCTCGCTCGTGTCGGCGGCGACGACGGCGTCGGGGAACTCCTCCATGACGACGCCCATCAGGTGGACCGTCGTGAACTCCTCGTAGTCGTCGCTGGTCTCGATGGTCGCCTGGAGCACCTCGGTGAGGAACTCGGGGACGAACCGTGCCAGCGGGTGCGGGTCGAGCACCACGGCGTGGGTCCCGCCGCAGGCGCACTCGAACTCCCGCATCCCGAGATGGAGGTCGTGGGTGTCGACGCGTTCGCCACAGGGGAGGTCGAGTTCGGACTCGCGTCCGCCGGGCACGCGCGGTTCTGCCATTGGCCGTCGTTGGGTGCTCGCGCGGTTAAAGGCCGCGATACGAGTCGAGACGGGCTCAGAACCCGCTCGCTGGCTCCGTCCCCTCGGAGAAGCCGTCGGTCTCGTCGGTCGCCTGGAGGTAGGCGACCGTGGTTACAGCGAGTCCGAAGACGCCGACGACGCTCGAGAGCACGGTGGTGACGGTCGTCGAGACGACCGGTGGCAGCGGAAGCGGGAGCGCCCCTAACACGAGGCTGACCGCGATTCCGATCGCCGCCAGGATCACCGCGATGACCACCGTCGCCAGGAGGTTGTCGCCGACGACGCTGATACTGTTGGCAAGGGACTCGAAGACGCCGCTGTCGTTCAGGGCGACCTCCTGTCGAACGAAGAAGAACAGCAGCGCGATCACCAGCCCTGGGATGATCAGCAACAGGAACCCGATCACCACGGCGATGGCGACGAGGATCCCCGCGACGATGGCGACGCCGACGGTGCGACCGAGCCGGCGCGTCACGTCGTCTGGGATCGGGTCCCGGTCGCCGCTGGCGAACGCGCGGACCGCGACGATGTTCAGCGCCTCGCCGGCGACGAAGAGGACCAGCGCGGCGACGCCGGCGACCGCGAGGGGAACGTCTAGCGCCAGCGACGCGTTTCCGGCCGTCGCGGCCTGGCTCACCTGCATCCCCTCTGGGAGCTGTTCGATGAACAGTTCGATGAGTCTCTGCGAGAGTGACGCCCACACGACTGCGTTGAGCAGTCCCAGGAGGACGAACGCGCCGGCGAACATCGCGCCGCGCTCGCTCAGTAACTCGTCGATACCGTCTTGGAAGGCACGACCGATTTGGAGGGACACAGACACACTCGCGCGACGTAGCGAAATAAAACCGGGTGAGGGAATGCCAGGCAATCACGTGCGCGTCCGGCGTGGAGCAAGCGCCGTTCGGGGACCTCCGAAGACGCGCCGTTGGCTTAGAACTCGTCCTCGGCCCCGTCCGCGCGCACCTGCACGTAGGCGTCGGTCACCACGGCCAGGCTGAACGCCGACACCGGGGCTTGCAGCACGACCGACGCGATCTGGAGGAGCGACCGGTCGGGGAGGCCGGCCGTTCCCGGGAACACGATCGAGAGCACGGAGGCGATCGCGGGAATCGCCGCGACGATCCCGACGAGGAACAGGACGAACAGCAGGACGAGGATCTGCGCCGGCGCGTCCATGAATCGGGCGAGGCTGTGGGTCACCGTGTCGACGTAGCCGCCGTCGGACAGCGCGATGGCCTGCCGGAGATACACGAGGACGACGTTGAGGACGAGCGAGAGGATGCCCGCCGCGAGGCCGGCGATACCGGCGAGAATGGGGCTGAACACCTGCCCGAGCACGTTGGAACTCATCGAGAGGGCGAACAGGCCGACGGCGACGCCGCCGCCGAGGACCACCGCCATGACCGCTCGCTCTCGCGCGTCGTCCGAGCGGATCTCGTCGGGACCGGCGAACAGCCGGATCCCCCAGAACCGGACGAGCTGACCAACGAGCATGAACACGACGGCGAGTACCGCGGCGATCGGGAGCGCCAGGTCGAGGCTGAAGGGACCGACGAGGCTCGAAACCCCGGCCCCGGCGCCGGGCGGGCCGCCGCTCGGGCCGAAGGAACTGAACAGAGCGCGCGTGAACGTCGCGCTGGCGAACTGGTTGGCGAGCAGGAACAACAGGAAGACGCCCGTGACGAGGACGCCGTCTTCGCTGAGGAGGTCGTCGAAACCGTTCCGCAGCGCGTCACCGATCTGGAGGGCCATGTCTGTCTGCCCGACGGGAGAACTGATAAAAATGGGCGGTAGCTTGCTACGGAACCGCACGCCGCCGCCGTGGTTGTCAGGGCCAGTCGTCGCGGTCCTCGTCGCTCGATTCGGTCGGGGCCTCCGGCTCGCCGAGTTCCCACTCGGCGGCCTCGGCGGCGTCCTCGACCGCGAGGTACTCCCAGCCGGCCCGCTCGGCAAGGTCGGCGTCCGCTTCGTCGGTGCCGACGAACACGTGCCGGTCCGTGTCGAACTGCTCTTTGACGTTCTCCAGGCTCTCCTCGCGCCCGCGCGGGCCGGAGAAGAAGTCCTGTCGGATCCGGTGTTTCCGGGTGAAGTTCGTCACGACGTACGTGGGCTGTTCGGAGATGACGCCGACGTACTCGGACCACTGGCGCGCGTCGTTGAACACGCTGTCGGGGTACGCCAGTTGCTTGAGGGCGTCGAGGTCGAACGCGAGGGTCATGTCGCCGCTGCCGCCGTCCATGCACGACACTCCGCCCCAGGTCGAAAAAAGCGCGTCGTTCCCGGCCCGCTACTGCCGCCGTCGGTCCTGGTCTTCGAGCGTCTCGGCTTTCTCCCGGAGTGCGGCCAGTTCGCGGGCTCCCTCGCCGTCGCTCGAACCGTGTGCGTAGTTCGTCGACCAGTCGAGGACAGAGCCGGCGAACGCGCCGTCGTCGTCGTCGCTATCGCCGTCGCTCTCGCGACCAAGGATCCGTGCCAGCCGCTTTCGGAGGGCGCGAAACATACCCGAATTGCGTCACGCAGCGCGAAAAAGGTCCGCCCGCGAACGCTACTCGGCAGGGGCCGTCGTCTGGGCCTTCACTTCTTCGAGGTCCACGTCCTTCTCCAGCAGCAGCTCCTTCTTGTCCGCGACCTGGCGCTCCTCGCGGATGAGCTGCTTGAACTTCGACTGCTGAGAGAGGTCGCCGATCAGCACGCCGCCGATGAGCTGGCCGTTCTCGAAGGCGAGCCGTCGCCACTCGCTGTCGGAGTACTTCCGCTCGGCCTCGTCGTCGCCCCGCGCCGGGTGGCCAAAGGAGAGGAAGGGGAAGTCGAAGTGCGTGATGGAGTACGAGGAGACCCAGCGGAACTCCTTCTCCTCGGCGTCGGCGACCATGTTGGTCCCGGCGACCGAGCCCTGCTCCTTGGCCGAGCCCCACGCGCCGTTCTGGGCCTGGGAGTCGAGGATGGTGTCGTAGAACTGGGTGAGGTCGCCCGCGGCGTAGATGTCCTCGACGTTGGTCTGCATGTACTCGTCGACGACGACGCCGTCGTCGAGTTCGAGGCCGCTCCCGGCGAGGAACTCCGTGTTGAAGTCCAGGCCGATGGCGACGCCGGCCCATTCGCCGTCGTAGTGGTTGCCGTCGGGGTCGACCGCGCCCGTGACCGCGCCGTCGTCGTCGACCTCGAAGTGGTCGACGCCGGACTCGAACACCGGCTCGACGCCGTTCTCTTCGAGGGCCTCGTGGATGATCGCCGCGCCGTCCTCCGAGAGCGCGTAGCGCCACCAGCGGTTCCCGCGCATCAGGTACTTCGCGTCGATGCCCTGTGCAGCACAGACCGCGGCGAGGTCGATCCCGAGCAGGCCCGCCCCAACGATGATGCCCTGGTCGGCCTCGTCGGCGTGCTCGCGGATGCCGCGCGCGTCCTGGAACGTCCAGAAGTGGTGGACCCCGTCGGCGTCGCTGTTGTCGACCGGGAGCTGTGCCGGCGTCCCGCCCGTCGCGACGAGCAGCTTGTCGTACTCGTAGGTGTCGCCCTCGTGGGTGTTGACCTCGTGGGCGTCGGGGTCGATGTCCGTCACGTGCGTGTTCAGCTGGAGGTCGATGTCGCGCTCCTCGTACCACTCCGGCTCGTGGATGGAGATCGGCGCTTCGGGGAGTTTGCCCTTGGCGAACTCTTTGATCAGAATCCGGTTGTACAGTGCCTCGCCCTCGTCTGTGAGGACTGTCACGGACGCATCCGGGTCCGCTTCCCGGATCGTTTCGGCCGCGGACGCACCCGCGATGCCGTCACCGATTATCACGTGCGACGTGCTCATGTACGGACGGTACGAAATCGGCCTTAAAGTGGATTGCTATCTGCGTATCGTTTGCGAGATCTCCGGTAAACGGGCCGAAATCGACCGGTAGTCGGGTCTTTGAAGGCGCTGCAGCCCGTATTCGCCGACGAGATGAAGCTATACCAGAACCCGCGACACTGGGCGAGCAAGAAGGCGCTGACGACGCCGGGCGTTCGGTCGGTGGCCAACTACGGGCTGGTGAAACTCCACACCAAGATCTTCCTCGGGAAGGCCGACGAGGACCGTCGGGAGGAGCGCCGCGACCACCTCGACGACTTCTTCGACGCGACGATGGACACCTACGTGGCCGCACTCCGGGCGGACTACTCCGAGGCCGAGGCCCGCGAGATCACGCACATCCAGGCGAACTTCGACTTCTACAACCACGGCTGGACGGAGATGATGGAGTTCCCGGCCGGGGAACTCGAAGCGCACTACGAGCGCTACGCGGACTTCTTCGAGATCCACGGTATCACCATCGACGACCCGCTCGGTTCGTTCCGGCCCGCCGACGGCGTCGCCGAAGCCCCGTCGACGCCGGAGAAACTGGACGACCCGGAACACCCCCACGCGGTCGGCGGCTTCGCGGATGATGTCTACGTCGAAACCGAGGACGGCGACCTCGTCGTCGGCGGCGGGGAAGAACCCGACGACGTGAGTCCGGCGGACGCGCCGGTGATCGACGACGACGACGTGGAGAACGCGGCGGGCGACTGACTCCGGACTGCGCGTCGCGCGGCCGCCCGACAGATCACCACACGCGGCTGTACCCAGTCTGAAACGAAGAGCGGACGAACCCCACCCCTGAAACGTCGGCGCGCGGTGTGGACCCACGTCGCGTTCTGAGCGGTCCTCGCCCCCCAGCGAGTCCCTCTCACACGGTCCGCGGCCGACACGGCCTCGTGACCCGGTAGGTGTGGCCGGCCGATCGGAGTCCACTGCCGAGGACTCCAGTTCTTGCTGTACCGTACGCGCGATACGATACAGTAGGCTCAAGGAGTGGTTGGATCATAAAACTTACTTATGCATTAACATATGTCTGACGATAATTAGCGTATTGATATATAGTGGTACGTATTCGGAGGCCACACGTAGACGAGTGCAATACTATGGAGCGGTCAGTCGGCCGATTCCGACGCCGGGGCGTTCGGACGGTCGACCTCAATGTCGCGGCCGTCGATGCGGTCGGCGCACTCGAAGCCGGCGACGACGCCGCCGTTGAGCGAGCGCTCGGGGTACTGGGCGCGCGAGGCCATGCCGGCGTAGTACAGGCCGTCGGCGACGGCGTCGCCGAGGTCGTAGGGGACGACCATGTCTAGATAGCCACGCTCGTACACCGGCGCAGTCCGTGGGTTTCGGGCCGTCCGAATCCAGTTGACGGCCCCGCGGTCGAACTGCGGGAACAGGGCTTCGATGCCGCTGAACCACGTCTCGGCCACTTCATCGTCGGTCTGCTGCCAGACGTCTTCGGACTCGTCCTGGATGTATCGGGCCACGTACAGCAGGTGCTCGCCGCCGTAGCGCTCCGTCGAGACGAAGTTCGTGTGCTCGATGAGCGCACCGAACGGCGCGTCGTCGGCGATGTTCAGCCAGTACGTGTCGAGCAGCGACTCGTCCATGCTGATGACCGAACACACCGTCCCCTGGAAGTCGATGTCGCAGGCGTAGCCGGTCAGCCCCTCCAGAACGTCGGGCATGGTCGCCACGACGACGCTGTCCACGTCGTGGGTGGTCGAGTCCGCGCCGTCGGTCGCCGTCAGCGACGAGACGCGCCCGCCGCTCGTCTCGATGTCGGTCACGCGCGTGCCGGTCTCGATGTTTTCGCGTCCGACGGCGTCGACGAGCGCGTCGAGCAGTCGGCCGAAACCGCCGTCGAAGTAGCCGAGGATCTCGCCGTTGAGGATGTCTCGCTCCCCGCGGAACTTGATGCGGCCCAGGAGCCACGCGGCGCTCACGTCGCCTTTTCGGCTCCCGAACTTCGCGTCGAGCAGCGGTTCGAAGAACGTCTCGTAGACGTTCTGCGTGGTGTGTTCGCGGGCGAACTGCTCGACGGGCACGTCCTCGAAGTCCTCCAGTCGCTCGTAGGTGTCGAACGACGGGACGCCGCCCCGAACGTCGATATCGAGCGTGAGCATCCCCAGCCGGAACTTGTCGTAGAGGCTCCAGTGGGGAAAGGAGAGGATCTCCCAGGGCTTGTCCATCGGGTGGACGACGCCGTCGACGTAGTAGGCGTTCTTCCCGACGCGCCACTCGACGGCGTCGCCCAGGCCGAGGTCCTCCGCGAGGTCGACGATGGTCTCCTCCGACTTCGAGAGGTGATGGTAGAACTTCTCGATTGGGTCGCCGGCCGTCTCGTAGGTGGCGGCCAGTCCGCCGAGGTCTTCGCTCGCCTCGAAGACGCGCACGTCGTGGCCGCGCTGTTTCAGCCGATACGCTGCCGAGAGGCCGGCGATACCGCCGCCGACGACGCCGATCATACCCCGACGTATCAGCGGTCGTGGGATTTAGTTTGCGCTTTGGCCGGCCGTCCGGGAACTCCCTGTGTCAGCGCCCCGTCTCGATCCCGTCGTCGCTAGCGTTCTGCGCTCGGTTCACCGCCTCGAATTGGGCTGTCGACGCCTGCTGGAACTCGAGGACGGCGACGGTCCCGGTCGGCTCGTTGTCCTCGAACCAGAGCGTGCCGTTGTACAGTTCCATCATCACCGAGACGAAGTAGATGCCGAAGCCGCCGGCGGTCTGGTCGGGCGTGAGTCCCCGCTCGAACACGGTGGCTTTCAGTTCGTCGCTGATCCCCGGTCCGTCGTCGGCGATTCGCACCTGGAGCCAGTCGCTGGCTTCCTGCACCGACACCGTCACCGACGGGGTGTCGGCGTCGTTGTGCTCGACGGCGTTGCGGAGGATGCTCAGGAGAACCTCCTCGAGCAGTTTGTTCGCCTGGACGTAGTGGTCGCCGCTCAGCTCACACTCGATCGACGGGTGCTCGTACTCCGATCTGAGCGTCCGGACCGACCGCCGGATGGTGGCGTCGAGGTCGACTACCTCCAGGCGCTCCGCCTCGCTGGCCGTCACCGTGTTGTTGATGTCGCGGATCGTCTCACTCATGTCCGTGAGGCGCCCGCACCAGGTGACGATGCTGTCGAGGTGGCGGCGCTTCGACGGGGGCACGTCGTCGCGGACGTGTTCCGCTCGCCCCCGAATGACCACCATCGCGTTGTGCAGCGAGTGCCTGAGCACGCCGTTGAAGAACTCGATCTGTTCGCGGCGACGCTTGACCGACCCGCGGCTCTGCCGGAGCTCGCGCTCGCGCTCTACCTGGTCGAGTGCGACCTGCGTGGTCTGTGCCAGGACCTCGGCGTAACGCCGGTCCTCCGTGGCGAGTTCGCCGTCGTCGGTCGTCCCGATCGCCAGCACGCCGTGTGAGCCGAGCGGGAGCATGAGCGCGGCCCTGAGCGCCCCGACGCCGTCGCCTTCTAGACTGACCGTCCGTGCCTCGCCGCGTTCGTACGTCACCCAGAGCGCGCTGTCGGGCTGGTCGTCAGGCGACGCGGTGAGCAGGTCGTCGTCGACCTGTTCGTCGACCGCCTCGCTGACGACCGTCGGCTCCAGGCGGTTGTCGTGTTCGAGGAACACGCCGGCCGCGTTCTGGTCGAGGACGGCCGTCGCGAACTCCACCGACATCTCCGCGATGGACTCCGCTGTCTCCGCGCCGATGAACTGCTGGGTGGCAGACTGGAGGGCCTCCAGTCGCTCCTGGCGGCGCTGCTGCCCGGTCACGTCGCGGAGGACGATCAGGCAGCCGCGCTCCTCGCCGAACTGGTCGGTGATCTCCGTCGTCCGAGGGTTGTAGTAGGTGAACGGCTCGCCGAAGGTGAACACCTCGCCCCGGTCGATCTGCTCGACCAACCCCGGGGCGACGTCGTCGATGGTGTTTCCCACCGCGTTCGGGTGGTCGAGCACGCTCGCGGCCGCTGCGTTGAAATCGACCACGACGCGCTCGTCGTTCAGCGCGATGACCGGGTCGGGGAGGTCGTCGACGAGGCCGTCCCCTGACAGTTGCGTCACCGACAGCGAGTCGTCCTCGAACAGCGCCCAGCCCACGAGTGCCGTGTTGAGCGAGAACGCGATCGGCGTGAAATCGAGCCCCGGGTGGAGCGTCAAGCCGGTGCTGTGTGCGATCGAAACGGCCAGAGGGAGCCCCGCGCCCGCGACGATGGCCGCGGTCTGTTTCCGATAGACGTTCCGTGCTTCGAACAGGAACTCGACGAGAAGCACGTATCCGAAGACGAGCAGGGCGTAACTGACGGCCGACTGGACCGCGTAGATCGCTCCTCGCTGCACGGTGAACAGGGTCACGCCGCGCTGTGCGACGGGGAGTACCGTCGGCTCGACCAGTCCGTGAATCGGCGCCGTCAGGAGCAACAGCACGTAGCCGTTCGACGCGAGGAACACGGCGGCGAGACGGCCAGGACGGATCCACTCGCGTCGACCCGTGTAGATGAGCGCGAACACGAGCCACAGCGCGACCACCTGTGCCGCGACGATCCGGTCGACGACGTGGGCCGCTGCGGCCGCGTCCGGCGTGGCGGCCAGGAGCTGTGCGATCGAGACTACACACCAGACGCTTCCCACGAGGGCAAGGACGCCGAACGAGAGCGCGCCGGGCCGGTCCCGATTCTGCGACGCCATGTACGCGACGGTGAGCGTAGTGACCACTCCGCCCGCGTTTCCGAGGATGGCGACGGCGACGAGGTCGACATCCATGGCTGAGTCTACCGGACAGACATCGGTTCGACTCTTATTGCTTTGGGCCTGTTCTCACTCGTGAGAGCGAGCCACTGTGTCGGTTCGCTACCTTTTTGCCTACACTGCTGAAATTCCCGGGCATGCTGACAGTCCGGGCGCCGGCTACCAGTGCGAACCTCGGGAGCGGTTTCGACGTGTTCGGTGTCGCGCTGGAGCGTCCGGCCGACGTCGTGCGCCTGGAGAGGGCAGACCGGATCACCATCGAAGTGACCGGGGCCGGCAGCCAGTACATCCCGGAAGACCCCGACAAGAACACCGTCGGTGCGGTCGCCGAAGCGCTCGACGCGCCGGCGCGAATCCAGATCGACAAAGGCGTCCGCCCGGCCTCCGGGCTCGGTTCCTCGGCCGCCAGCGCAGCCGCCGCGGCCGTGGGGCTGAACGAACTGTACGACCGCGGTCACACGCGCGAGGAGCTGGTCCCCATCGCCGCGAAGGGCGAGGCCGTCGTCTCGGGCGACGCCCACGACGACAACGTCGCCCCCTCGATTCTGGGCGGGTTCACCATCGCGACCGACCAGGGCGTCACGCAGGTCGACGCCGACATCCCGCTGGTCGCCTGTCTGCCCGACATCGTCGTCTCGACGCGCGACGCGCGCCGGGTCGTCCCCGAGACCGCACGGGTCGAACAGGTCGTCGAAACGGTCGGCAACGCCGCGTCGCTCACCACCGGGATGCACCGCGACGACCCCGAACTCGTCGGGCGGGGGATGCACGACACCATCGTGACGCCCGCCCGAGCGGAACTCATCGACGGCTACGAGACCGTCCGGGAGGCCGCGCTCGAGGCCGGCGCGACCGGCGTCACCATCTCAGGGGCCGGGCCGACGGTCATCGCGGCCTGCGCGGAGGACGACCGACGGCGGATCGCGAGCGCGATGCTCGACGCGTTCGGCGACCGCGGCGTCGACGCCCGCGTCTACCAGACGCGCATCGGCCGCGGCGCGGAGATCTTCTGAGCGCCGGGCCGGTTCCTGCCTCACTACGATCGCTATCCGGCGACGAGTTCGGGCGCGACGACGACGAGCGCGAGCAGACACACCAGCACTAGAATCCCCGTCAGGCGGAGGCCACCGGCCGCCAGCCGCCGGTCGCTGGGGAGTAGCTCGGCGACGCCGGAGAGGGCCGCCCCGGCAAGCAGAAAGAGCACGGCGATCGAGGCGGACTGGCCGACGAGCGCCGAGTACGCGTACAACAGGGCTAGCGCGAGCGCGCCGCCGAACATGACCGCCGCGTGACGGCGGCCGGACGGCTCGCTAAAGATCGCGTCGCTGATGATGGAGGGCATCACGGATCTCTGCGTTCACCGGTCGAAAAACACTTTCGACGACCGCGACCGACACGGCCGGCGGCGACGCGGAGTCGCCGCGCGTTTCGTCACCCCGATTCGACTGTCCGTCGGCTGTTGCAGTCGCTGGCGCGACCGACGGATCACGAAAAAAGCGGATTGCCAGGGACCGGAGCCGACTCGGTCAGGTGTCGCGTCGGACGGCGAGGAGCGCCGCGGCGACGAGCGCCACGAGCGCGACGGCCGCGGTGAAGCCCGGACCGGACGCGGGCGTGGTACCGGCTTCCGTGGCGGCGTCGGTACTGGCCGCTGCGGTCTGTTCCTCGGTCGGCGCCGCAGTCGCGCCGTCACTGCCCTCCGTCGCGGTCGGGTCTTCCGTCGGCCGCTCGGTCGGAGCGTCCGTCGGTTCCTCGGTCGTTGCCCCGCCATCGCTGACGTTCGCGCTCGCGGGCTCACCGCCGCCGTTCGCAGCGGCTGTCGTGACGATACGGCCGTCCTCGTCGACGGCGAAGCTGTCACCGTCGACGTCGAGGACGTCCGCGGTGAAGTTCGCGCCGGCGGCGTACTCGCTCATGTCGGCCGTGGCGGTGAACGTCCCGCTCGACGTGACGGTCGCCGCAGGACGGTGGATGAACGGATTCGCTTCGCTCTCGGAGTCGAGGCTGACTTCGACCTCCGAACCGGGCGCGACGGTCGTCGCGCCCGAGACGGACTGGTTCGTGGCGGCCTCGACGGTCACGAACCCGCCGGTCGTGTCGAGGCCCGCGTCGCGCTCCGTGATCGTGTAGTTGGCCGTCCCGCCATCGTCCTCGTCGGTCAGTCCGGTGGCGTCCGAGACGACGAAGGTCGCCGTGATCTCGTCGTCGCCGTCCCCGCGGATCGGCGCTCCGCTCTGGTAGTTCGCGTTCGCGAGTTCGACGGCGACGAAGTACGTGTCGTTGTCGGGGTCGTCGACGACGACAACGTTGCTGTCGTTGAGTCGCAGCGGGTCCTCGTCGGCGTTCGCGCCGACGTTCGTCCGGTTGACCCAGATATTGAATGCGTCCCCGTCCCCGGTCGCTTGGAGGAACGCGGCCGTGGTGTCGCTCGCGCCCTCGACGTCCGTCCGGTAGTCGAGCGCCCCCTCGATCCCGGAGGCGGAGATCCGGTGGACGACGACGTCACCGTCCGCGACCTCGCTCGACTGCGTGAGGTTCGCGCCGACGCGGTCGTAGATTCCGATGTCCTCGTCCGTGAGGTCGGCTCCCTTCGGCGCGACCCAGCTCTGGACGCGTTCGGTCGAGCGCGCTTCGAGGCGGAGCGTCCCGACTGCGTCGGGGTCGTCGCTCCGACTCGTGCCGGCGGTCGCGTTCATCTCGTAGCTCGCCGCGTCCAGCGCCTCGTCCGTGAGGTCAGCTCGCGCGAAGGTCCCGCTCTCGCTGACGCCGCTGATCTCGTCGTCGCCCGAGACGCTGAGGACGTCGCTCGCCGCGATGCTCGCGTTTCCGCTGTTCGGAACGCCGGCGAGGTAGCTGTTGAACAGGACGGTGACCTCGCCGTCCCCGTCGTCGTCGGTAATCTGGCCGGCGACGGCGTAGTTGTCCTCGCTCTCGTCCCCGATGACGACGTAGGCGTCGTCGGTGTTCTCGAACCGGTACGTGACGCTGACCACGTCACCGCGCTCGTCGGAGACGACGCTGTTCTCGAAGCGCACCTCGCCCTCCTGTGATTCGGAGACGGTGATGTCATCCGAGGAGACAGTGACGCCGGTCTGGTTGTCCGTGACGCTGACTGTGTACGGTCCGTCGCCGGCCGTGTGGCTGCCGAAGTCGAACTCGACAGCCTCGGTTCCGTCGAGGGTCTCGACGGCTGTCGCGACCTCGTCGCCGTCCCCGTCGGTCAGTGTCGCGGTCGCCGCCGTGCCGCCGCGGACAGACGTCACGTCGGCGGTGATGCTGTCTTCGTCAGTGACGTCTGTGTCCGCCTCGACGGCGAGGTCGAGGTCGCTGATACGGAACCCGGCCGTGTCGGAGCCAGCGGTGATATCGTAGCGCTGTCCCGCGTCGAGGTCGTCCGTGTCGAAGACGTAGACCTGGCTGTTGTCCGCGTAGCTCCCGTCGAGGACGACGCTTCCGCCGTCAGCCTCGACGAGCAGGTCCGTGTCCGAATCGGCGTCCGTGTCCTCGATGGCGATGACCTCGCCGTGATAGACGTTCACGTCGGAAGCCCCGCCGGAAGCCGGTGTGATCGTCTGGGAGGTCACCTCGATGTCTGTCGCGGTGGCGGAACCGCTCCCGAAGTCGGTGAGCCTCACCGTCAGATTCCGGTTCGGCGTCACGTCTTCCGTGAGGTCGATTTCGACGCGGCCGCTGGTCCCGTCCGCGTCGATGCTGTCGACCAGCGTCCCGGAGACTTCGTCACCGTCGAGATAGACTTCGAGTTCACCGGTCCCGTCGAGCCCGTTCGTGACGGACCTGTTCAGCGCCAGTTCGACCGTGCTCCCCCCGCTGGCGGCGGAGTACTCGACCGCCTGCTCGACGCTCACGTTACTGGCGGCGGCCGCCGTCCCGGAGACGGCGACGGTCCCGGCGACCACCGACATCACCACCATCGCCGAGAGCAACACACCGCGGAGTTTGTCGGTCGCCCCTGTTCTCGATTCCGTCGTCGTGCGATCTGTCCACGTCGGCGGACTCCATTGCGCGCTTCGCGCGTCGTTCGGAGAGTCCCGCCGAGTCGAACCGTCGGCATTGTTCACCATGCGTTTTAGGCAAGCCTAAAACAATACAAATAAGTTGCGGATTTTAGGCTAGCCAAAAAATATGATGCTTATCGAACCGCGCCGTACCGACCGATTCGACGGTCTGAAAAGCCCGTCACGTGTTTAGGCATGCCTACTGCATAAAGGCGTTCTGGTCTTTAGGCGAGCCAAAAATAGGCGGGCTGCGACGACAATGCGAGCGCGCCTGCACCCACCAAATGACGGGAGACGCGTCTCGCTCCGACGGACGTGTTTGGACAACCATTTAACGGACCCCGGAGAATCCGCGGTTATGTCGAACCCGCGAATCCTGATCCTCGGTCCGCCGGGAGCCGGCAAAGGAACGCAGAGCGCGAAGCTCGCCGACGAGTACGGCGTCGAACACGTCACCACGGGCGACGCGCTCCGCGCGAACAAGGACATGGACATCAGCGACATGGACACCGAGTACGACACGCCTCGGGAGTACATGGAGGCGGGCGACCTGGTCCCGGACGCGGTGGTCAACGCCATCGTCGACGAGGCGCTCTCGCAGGCCGACGGCTTCGTGCTCGACGGCTATCCGCGTAACCTCGACCAGGCGGAAGAACTGGAAGGCATGACCGACCTCGACGTGATCCTCTCGCTCGACGTCTCGCGCGAGGAACTGGTCGACCGACTCACCGGTCGCCGCGTCTGTGACGACTGCGGCACGAACTACCACGTCGAGTTCAATCAGCCCGAGGAGGAGGGCGTCTGCGACGAGTGTGGCGGCGACCTCATCCAGCGCGACGACGACAACGAGGAGTCCGTCCGCAACCGACTGGACGTGTTCGACGACAACACCGCGCCCGTCATCGCCCACTACGAGGACCACGACGGGTTCGTCGCGATCAACGGCGAACAGACGCCCGACGAGGTGTGGGAAGACATCGAAGCCGCCGTCGACGAGCGAACGGCCTGAAAGCGGCCTGAACCGCCGTTCGAGGCCGACGCTACCGTGACGGACAGAGTAAAACGTTGATATGCCGTCGTACCACAAGCACACACAATGGCACGTACCGCGCCGAAGGTAGAACGACTCGCCGAGGACGGCGAGGAACTGACCGACGCGCTCGCGGCGGTCCTCTCGGTGGCCGAAGAGCAGGGGACCGTCACGTGGAGCGATGTCAGTGACGACATCACGAGCGGCGAGTGGGGCCGGCTCATCGAGTCCGGCCTGCTCATCGACGCCGACGGCGAGGGCTTCGTCGTCGACGACCCCGAGGGCGTCCGCGAGGCGCTCGAAGACGCCGACGCCGCCCCGAGCGAGGACGACGAGGACGGCGGCTGGTCGACGTGGGACAAGCTCGCCGGGCTCGGGACGCTCGGCCTGTTCGCCGGCTACTCCCTGACCTCAGTCAGAGACGCCATCGCGGGCGGATTCGTCGACCTCTTCCTCGGTCCGCTCAACGACCTGCTCCCCTTCTACGTCGTGATCCTGGTGCTCGCAGTCATCACCGGGACGACCTCGACCATCCTGCAGGACAACCTCATGGACATGTCCGGGATGGGCGACCACCAGGAGAAGATGGAGGACCTGAAAGAGCGCCGGCAGGCCGCCAAGGAGCGCGACGACCAGGAGGCCCTCGACCGCCTCGAACAGGAGCAGATGGAGCTCATGACCGACCAGATGGGCATGTTCAAACAGCAGTTCCGCCCGATGGTGTGGATCATGCTGGTCAACATCCCGCTGTTCCTCTGGATCTACTGGATCGTCTTCGGCGGCGGCCAGATTCACGACCCGACGCCGCCGGTCATCACGCTCCCGATCTTCGGCGAGGTCGAGGCCTGGCGGAACGCGATCGCCGGCCCGATCCAGGCCTGGATCCTCTGGTACTTCCTGTGCTCGCTCTCCTTCACCCAGATCATCCGGAAGGCGCTCAACGTCGAGACGACGCCGACCGGGTAGGCGCGAAGAGACAGCCCTTTCTACCGGGACCCCCCGAATTCCTGTATGTTGATCACCGTCTCCGGCCCGGCCGGCAGCGGCAAGAGCACGCTCGCCAAGAGCCTGGCCGACGCGCTGGACTACGAACACGTCAGCGGCGGTGACATCTTCCGCTCGCTCGCCGAGGAGCGGGGGATGACGCCGCTCGAACTGAACAAGGCCGCCGAGGAGGACGACCAGATCGACCGCGACCTCGACCGGCGGCTCCGGGACATCGCCGCCGAGCGCGACGACCTCGTGCTCGAATCCCGTCTCGCCGGCTGGATGGCCGGCGAGTACGCCGACATCAAACTGTGGCTGACCGCGCCGCTGGACGTACGCGCCGACCGCATCGCGACGCGCGAGAACAAGCCCCTCGAACAGGCCAAGACCGAGACGCGAGAGCGCGGCGAGAGCGAGGCCCAGCGCTACAGCGACTACTACGACATCGACTTCGACGACCTCTCCATCTACGACCTGTCGGTCAACACCGCCCGCTGGGACCCGCAGGGGGTTCTGAGCGTGACGTTACACGCCGTCGAGTCCTACAGCCCCGACGGCGACGAAGGGAAAGCGCCGGTCGAGAACATCCGGTACGAGTTCTGAACCGATGACGCTCCGCGCCCCGCCCGGCGACCGCGATGTCGAGTCGCTCCTGTCGTTCGGCGTCGTCAACCTCGACAAGCCGCCGGGGCCGTCGGCCCACCAGGTCGCCGCCTGGGTGCGCGACGCCGCCGGGCAGGACCGGGTCGCTCACGGCGGCACGCTCGACCCGAAGGTGACGGGCTGTCTACCGATCCTGCTCGGCGACGCCGCCCGCATGGCGCGCGTCTTCGACGACGCCGTCAAGGAGTACGTCGCGGTGCTGGAACTCCACGACCGAGCGCCGGCAGACATAGCGGACGTGGTCGCCGAGTTCGAGACCGAGATCTACCAGAAGCCGCCGCGCAAGAGCGCGGTGAAGCGACAGCTCCGGTCCCGGCGGATTCACGCGCTCGATGTCCTCGAACGCGAGGAGCGTCGGCTCCTCCTGCGGGTTCGCTGTGAGTCGGGGACGTACATCCGGAAGCTGTGTCACGACATCGGCCTGGCGGCGGGGACCGGCGCGCACATGGGCGACCTCCGCCGGACCGCGACGGGGACGTTCGACGACGGGTCGCTGTGCTCGATGCACGACCTCGTCGACGCGCTGGCGTTCGCCGAGGAGGGCGACGAGAGCCCGCTTCGAGACGTGGTCCTGCCGGCCGAGCGCGCGCTGGTCCACCTCCCGCGGGTCGTCGTCGCGCCGAGCGCCGCCCGCGAGGTCGCGGAGGGCGCGCCCGTGTACGCGCCGGGCGTCGTCGACGCCGAACCGGCCGAGGTTGGCGACGCCGTGCCCGCCCGCGACGCGCCGGTCGTCTGCGTGACGCCAGAGGGCTCGGCGGTCTGTCTGGGGACGCTCGTCGGCGACCCGGACGCCGCCGACGGCCTCGTGGTCGAACTCGGCCGCGTACTGGTGTGATCTCGCCTCTGCGAGTGGAAGCGATTCGGCCGCCACTGCGGGAAGACCTAACTTCGTTCGTCACGAAGATTCGGTATGGTTCACTGGGTCGACCCCGACGAGGCCGATCCGGCGCAGTGGCGCGGGAAGGGCCCGTTCGACGACCTGCGGTGCGGCGAGGAGACCGTGTCGGTGCTCGACCGGGCGAACCGAACGCCGGTCCCCTACCAGTACGAGGTCGACATCCATCACACGGCCGACGTGGCCGAGCAGTTCCGCTCGCACGACTACGACAACGCACGCGTCATCTACAACTGCGGCATCGACGAGATGCGCCGGATCAAACTGCTGACTCGCGGCGTGTTCTGGGGCGGCTCCGAGACGCACCAGCGCTTCCAGGCCCAGTACCGGCGGTCGCCGCCACCCACCGAGGACGCTCCGTTCGACGAGTACACCGTCTGGAGCCGCTACCACAACGGGACGATCGAACGGACTGACGACGGCGTGACCTTCGTCGAGGACGTGTCGGAGCCGGAGGAGACGATGCGCACGCTCGACTGGGACGAGCTGTTCGATCCGGTCAAGGAGCGCCTCGCCGAGCTGGAGCTGATACGCAACCCGGAGTTCGCGCGGTATCGACTGATCGAACGCGGCGAGTGGGAGACGTATCGGACCCGGTTCCGTTACGACACGGACGCCTTCGCCGTCGGTCCGTAACGCCACCTGTGGCCGAGGCCGTTTCACGCGCCGCCGAGCGCGAACCGTTTCTGAAATCCTTTTATCCGCGAAACGACTGCTATCGGGTATGACCGAGCAGGACGCAGCCGACGACGCGGCCGCGACCGAGGAGTCGACCGGCGAGGCGGGCCAGCGAGCCGCCGAGACGGCGGACGCCGCCGACGTGGACCTGGACGACGCGCCCGATGGCGTCTCCGTCGAGGACGTGGACCTCGACGCCGAGGCCGACGAGGCGCTGGTCGACCGCGTCGCGGAGTCCGACCCGGAGGACGTCGCCCGCGAACTGGCCGCGCTGCGGACGCGCGTCGAGAGCCTCGAATCGCAGATCGAGCGCCGGGACGACGACGTCGAGGAGCTGGAGTCGAAGCTCAAGCGCAAGCAGGCGGACTTCCAGAACTACAAGAAGCGGATGAAAAAGCGCCGCGAGCAGGAGCAACAGCGCGCCACGGAGGACCTCGTGTCGCGGCTGCTCGACGTGCGCGACAACCTCGACCGCGCGCTCGACCAGGACGAGGACGCCGACATCCGCGGCGGCGTCGAGTCCACCCTGCGCCAGCTCGACGACGTGCTCGACGCCGAGAACGTCGAGGTGATCGACCCGGACCCCGGCGAGGACGTGGACCCGACCCAGCACCAGGTGCTGGCCCGCGTCGAGAGCGACCAGGACGGCGGGACCATCGCGGACGTCCACCGCCCCGGCTACGAGATGGCCGAGAAGGTGCTGCGCGAGGCGCAGGTCACTGTCTCCGAGGACGAGTAACGGTCCGTCGACGGCCAGCGAGCGGTCGCATTGCGGTACAGTAAATAACCACCGGTCGACCAATTCCGAGAAGTATAAAACCGCCGGGAGGCGCGCCCTCGTGACGGTTTCCGCATCAGTACATCTAGCAACTTTTAACCGGCCGAGTCCGCTATGAGCCGATAACATGGCGAGCAACAAGATTCTGGGTATCGACCTCGGGACCACGAACAGCGCGTTCGCGGTCATGGAAGGCGGCGACCCCGAAATCATCGTCAACGCCGAAGGCGAGCGCACGACGCCCTCCGTCGTGGCGTTCGACGACGGCGAGCGACTCGTCGGGAAGCCCGCGAAGAATCAGGCCGTAAAGAACCCCGATCAGACCATTCAGTCGATCAAGCGCCACATGGGCGAGGACGACTACTCGGTCACTCTCGACGGCGAGGAGTACACGCCCGAGCAGGTCTCGGCGATGGTCCTCCAGAAGATCAAGCGCGACGCCGAGGAGTACCTCGGCGACGAGATCGAGAAGGCCGTCATCACCGTCCCGGCGTACTTCAACGACCGACAGCGCCAGGCGACCAAGGACGCCGGCGAGATCGCCGGCTTCGAGGTCGAGCGCATCGTCAACGAGCCGACGGCGGCCGCGATGGCCTACGGGCTGGACGACGAGTCCGACCAGACCGTCCTCGTCTACGACCTCGGCGGCGGGACCTTCGACGTGTCCATCCTCGACCTCGGCGGCGGCGTCTACGAGGTCGTCGCGACCAACGGGGACAACGACCTCGGCGGCGACGACTGGGACCACGCCATCATCGACTACCTCGCGGACGAGTTCGAGGCCGAACACGGCATCGACCTGCGCGACGACCGCCAGGCGCTCCAGCGCCTGACCGAGGCCGCGGAGGAGGCTAAGATCGAACTCTCCTCGCGCAAGGAGACCCGCATCAACCTCCCGTTCATCGCGACGACCGACGACGGCCCGCTGGATTTAGAAGAGAAACTCACCCGCGCGAAGTTCGAGAGCCTGACCGAGGACCTCATCGAGCGCACCGTCGGCCCGACGGAGCAGGCGCTGGCCGACGCCGACTACGACAAGGGCGACATCGACGAGGTCATCCTCGTCGGCGGTTCGACGCGGATGCCCCAGGTCCAGGCGCAGGTCGAGGAGATGACCGGCCAGGAGCCGAAGAAGAACGTCAACCCCGACGAGGCCGTCGCGCTCGGCGCGGCCATCCAGGCCGGCGTCCTCTCCGGCGACGTGGACGACATCGTGCTGCTCGACGTGACGCCGCTCTCGCTCGGCGTCGAGGTCAAGGGCGGTCTGTTCGAGCGTCTCATCGAGAAGAACACGACCATCCCGACCGAGGAGTCGAAGATCTTCACGACCGCCCAGGACAACCAGACGCAGGTCCAGATCCGCGTCTTCCAGGGCGAGCGCGAGATCGCCGAGGAGAACGAACTGCTCGGCGCGTTCGCGCTCTCGGGCATCCCGCCGGCTCCGGCCGGAACCCCGCAGATCGAGGTCTCGTTCAACATCGACGAGAACGGCATCGTCAACGTCGAGGCCGAGGACAAGGGCTCGGGTAACAAGGAGGACATCACCATCGAGGGCGGTGCCGGCCTCTCCGACGACCAGATCGAAGAGATGCAACAGGAGGCCGAACAGCACGCCGAGGAAGACGAGGAGCGCCGCGAGCGCATCGAGGCCCGCAACGAGGCCGAGGCGTCCGTCCGCCGCGCCGAGACCCTGCTCGACGAGAACGAGGAGGAGATCGACGACGACCTCAAGGCCGACATCGAGGCGAAGATCGAAGACGTGGAGGACGTCCTCGAAGACGAAGACGCCGAGAAGGACGACTACGAGGAAGTGACCGAGACCCTGAGCGAGGAGCTGCAGGAGATCGGCAAGCAGATGTACCAGGAGCAGGCCCAACAGGCCGCCGGCGGCGCGGCGGGCGCTGGACCGGGCGGCGCTGCGGGTGCCGGTCCCGGAGGTGCCGCAGGCCCCGGTGGAGCGGCTGGCGGAGCCGAACAGGGCGAGGAGTACGTCGACGCCGACTTCGAAGACGTAGACGAAAACGACGAAGAGTAAGTCGTTTTCACCAGTCCGTCAGACTACGTCTGACGACGGAGACGACAGCGACGAAGAGATGAGGGAGTCGAATCGCTTTCGACGGCGCTGAAGTCGAGCACAGCGATGGTTTCCGGCGTCTGAAAAACCGAGCGACACGAACGGTTCGAAGGGGCGACTGTCTTCCCCCAGTGACTAGTCGTGGTCAGGAGGCGCCGTCTCGACGGCGTTTTGAGACAGCAGTCGCCGAGCGATAACGATGAGTCCGTTGGTGAGGCCAGTCCCGAAGATCGCCCGTTCCTCGCCGGTGTCGTGGTCGATCGAACTGACGAGGATTTCCGAGCGGTCGACGAGCAGGAGCCGGCCGACGGCGGCGTCGGCGTCGAGTTCGGTTTCGCACTCCAGCCAGTTCAGATCAGACAGAATGGCCGTGGCGTTCGGAATCTCCCGTTCGATACACTCTCTGATATCAGTCGATGACGTTCCGACCGACAGGGTGACGCTGTCGTCGACCGCGGTGAGGGACTCGATAAGCGCATCCGTCAGCACGCTTTCGCTCCCGATGACCAGCACGACCTCGTCGGTCGCGTCCTCGATGACTCGATTCACACGGTTCTCGACGGCGTCTGTCCCCGTGAGCGACCAGATCTCCGGGCGGTCGGCATCGTCGTCTCCGTCGACGGTCTGGATGTCTTCGAGCGCGGTCTGAAACCGCTGGATCTTGGTCTCGTACTGATCTCGGAGCGTCTCGGTCGCTTCGGCCAGCGGGACGGCCTTGAATCGCTGTGGACTCGAGTGCTGGACTTCCACCAGTCCCTTCGCTTCGAGGACGCGAACCGCGTCGTAGACGCGCGTGCGCGGAACGTCCGTCACTTCGCTGAGTGACTTGGCAGTGCCGTGTGGCATCCGGGAGAGGCCAACGAAACACTTCGCCTCGTACTCTTTCAACCCCAACTCCTGGAGTATCTCGACTGCATCTTCGTGTGTTAACTCTGATGTCATGTGTCCCAACCTTGTACCCCGTCTGTTCTGGGGTGTTGTCGATTTTTGTCCCTTCAGGTAGAAAGACGTTATTACTACCTTCTCCGACGGTTCGCTCTCGCGGTGCCGGTCGCCCCGAGCCCACACTCGAGTCCAGCAGAACGGCCCTCATGATACTATTTTGGAACTTAGCTTCGAGTGACAGATTTGATTTACCCAATTAATCACAAAACGGTTATGCCGGAGAAGTACGTAACTGCGAATGGCACGCAGCACCACATGTGTCCCAACCACATCGACTGCGTGCCACTTACCCCCACAAGCCCCTTTCAGTGCTTATCGGCCCCCTCTTCTGACGGTTCTCGGCCGCTGGCGATGACCATCATCGGGTTCTTTCTGGCCAAGGTATTTTTTACGATGATAACAACAGTACTAAGTTGGTTGGCTGTCGGTACGGTGACAATGAACGGTCCGAACGGGTCATCGGCGTCGAGCGCCGACGACGGCCCCGACGTTATCCACGCGAACTTCGACTGGGGCTCGGTCTCGCCGTCGATGGCCGTCATCGAGACCGTCGCTATCGCCGCAGACCGGAAGCCGACAGATCTGCGACCGCTCATCGAGACCTTCGACCCCGACGCCCTCGATACGCTGCTCGGCACCGTCGACGCCGCCGAGTCGGATCTCACACTCGCCTTCCACGTCGACGAGTTCCACGTGACCGTCACCGTGGACGGAGACGTGTTCGTGGAGTCGAATCGACTGCGGTCGTAAGCTCACTGTTCGACGGTCACTCGGTCTCGTTGGAGAGCGTGACCGTATCGAGCGTGGTGGTCCGCTCGCTCGGCGCACCGAGCGGCCGGCCGATCCAGCGGAGTGCGACGGTGTCGCCGGCTTCGAGATGAAAGCCGACAGAGGCGTCCCCGTCGAGGTAGCTCCCGTCGCCGTCCGCGTCCACGCGCGGGTCGTCGACGATGAGGGTGTCGCCGGCCTCCACGGGCAGTCGGCTCTCGTCGGCCCACGTCAGTCGGGTGCTGGCGTTCCGGTCCGCGTCGGTGACGACGAGCGCGAGCTCTCGCGTCGCGGTGTCGGTGAGCGTATCGCCCGCGTAGGTCAGAGTGACCGTTCCCGTCTCGGCGTCGAACTGGCCCTCGACCGTCGCCGACGGCGCGGCCGTTCGGAGGTCGGCCCCCGGTCCGACGACGAGGGCGGCCAGTCCGGCGAGCGCGAGCGCAGCGAGTCCCCAGACGACGATTCGCTCGACGGTGACGGCACCTCGGCTCCGGGGCGACGCAGGGCTCATTGCCGGAGACCTCTGCCGGGACGGAAATAAGCCCCCCGGTACCGCGCTCGGCCGCGTCGGTCGGACCTGGAACCCGTTCTTTTCAAGTGGCTCAATCGTCTATGCCTCCTACAACGAATGAGTCAGGATTTCTACGAGATACTGGGTGTCTCGCGGGACGCCTCCGAAGACGAGATCAAGGAGGCCTACCGGGAGAAAGCCCGGGAGTATCACCCGGACGTGAGCGACGAGCCGGACGCCGAGGAGAAGTTCAAGCAGGCAAAGAAGGCCAAGGAAGTGCTGACCGACGACGAGAAGCGCCAGATGTACGACCAGATGGGACACGAGCGCTTCGAGCAGGCGGAGAAGCGCGGCGGTGCCGGTGGGGCCGGCGGCCGCGGCGGGATGGGCGGCGACCCGTTCGGCGGGGGCGGCGGCTTCGACATGCAGGACATCTTCGACCAGTTCTTCGGTGGCGGCGGCCGCGGCGGCGGCGGGAACCGCCCGCGCCAGGGCCAGGACCTCCAGACGCGGCTGGACATCGACCTCGAAGAGGCCTACGAGGGCGCGACGAAGCAACTGACGGTCACGCGCCCGGAGGCCTGTGCGGACTGCGACGGGGCCGGTCACCCGCCCGACGCCGACTCGCAGACCTGCCCCGAGTGCAACGGACAGGGCCAGACGACGCGCGTCCAGCAGACGCCGATGGGGCGGGTCCAGCAGACCGCCACTTGCCGGCGCTGTGAGGGCGACGGGACGCTGTACGACGAGACCTGTTCGACCTGTCGGGGGAACGGCGTCGTCCAGAACGATGCGACCCTGGAAGTCGAGGTCCCGGCCGGCATCGCCGACGGCCAGACGCTCCGGATGGAACGGGAGGGCGCGCCGGGCGAGCGCGGTGGCCCCAACGGCGACCTCCTCATCCAGGTGAGCGTCCGCGACCACCCCGACTTCGAGCGCGACGGCGACGACCTCACTCACCAGCATCCTATCTCGTTCCCACAGGCCGTCTTCGGCGACACAGTGACTGTTCCGACGCTCGACGGCGAGGCCGAGTTCGACGTGCCCACCGGAACCCAGAGCGGCGAGGTGTTCCGCCTGGAGGGCAAGGGTATGCCCCGCCTGCGCCGCCGCGGCAACGGCGACCTCTACGTCCAGGTCCAGGTCGTCACGCCCGACGACCTGAACGCCGAGCAGAAGGAGGCCCTAGAGCAGTTCGCGGAGGCCGGCGGCGAGGAGGTCGACGTGGAGGAGGGCTTCTTCGAGAAGCTCAAGAACTCGCTGTAGTCAGCGCTCGCTCGCCGGCGTCCCGCTCGAATCCAGCCGCCCCTCGTACTTCGCTAACGCCCGCGACAGCGCCCGATCGGCGTCGATGTTACATTGCTCACACAACGCCAGCAGCGCGAACAGCGCGTCGCCGACCTCGTTTTCCGGCACCGATCGCGCGGACGGGTCCGCGCCGTAGCCCGTGCTCTCGTTGACCTCCGCGGCGATTTCTCCCAGTTCCGAGACCACGTCGAGGAGCCGGTACGCCGGCGGCGTCTCGATGTCGTTGCGGTCGACGAACGCGGCGACCTGTTGTTGATATTTCATTTCTAGGCACTGCCGCGGCCCGACTATATCGGCTTTGTGGCCCGCGCGCTTTTTCACTGGCGGGGCCGAACGGTCGGCTATGCAGGTACTCGCCGACCTCGTCGCGGACGCGCGCGAGCGCGACGGCGTGCTGTTTCGCTCGCCCGAGCGCTCGACGCCGTACAGCTACCGGGACTTCGCCACGAACGCCTGGAAGGGGGGCAACCTCCTGCGGCACTACGGCGTCCGACACGGCACTCGGGTCGCTGTCGTCGTCGGGCCCAAGGAACCCACCGAGGACGACGAGCCGGGAACGCTGCGAGACGCCCCCGACGGGCTGCTCGCGTTCCTGGCGGCGGGTCTCGACGGCGCGGTCGTTGACCTGGACCCGCCGGCCGCGGTGGACGCGACGGCGCTGGTCGCTCCGGCGGCGTGGCTCGACCGCTACGCGCTCGGACCGGGGACGAAGGGACTGGCCTACGGCGGGCCGGTCGAGGATCCGACGATCGCCCAGTTCGAGCGGGAACTGTGGAGCGAGAACCCCCTCCAGCCGCCGGGCGAGCTCGCGCCCGACGACGCCCTGCTTGCGGCCGATCGGATCTACACGCACGGGGAACTGCTGGCCGAGGGCCGCCGCGTCGCGGCCGACTACGAGTTCGACGCGGAGACGACTGTCGCGGTGCGCGCGCCGATGACGAGCGCCGGCGCGCTGGTCGCCGGTCTGCTCGCGCCGATGCGGGCCGGAGCGACGGTGGTGTACGGCGACGCGGCCGCCGCCGACGTGGCCGTCGCGGACGGTGACGCGCCGGAAGAAGTGGTCGTTCGGCCGGACGAGGCGACGCCGTCGTAGCGGCCGGTGGTGGCGGAGAGCGTAGAGGGGTCAACACTCGGTCGCGGTCGGTTTCACACGGGTCTCCGTCAGTCGTTCGGCGGGTTCGCTTTCTTAAAGAATTTATTTGTCCGGCCGCAATCGGAAACATGGATTTCGACTTCGTGCCCGCGGTGGCTCCGCTGGTCGTCATCGTCGCCGTAGCGACGGTCGCGCTCACGTCCGTGATGCAACCGTCGACGGTTTTCATGATGGTGTTGCCCTCGATGATAGTGTTCTCCGTCGTCGCGTTCTTCCTCGGCATGAAACACGGCGAGTTCCGAGCCAGTCCGTAGCGGTCCGCGAGGTCGATTCCGACGCCGAACCGTACCGGTTCGAGCACCCACGGGTCCGGCGCGCGCTAGCTACTCAACAATCTGGGGACTCTCGTGCGAGACTGGCGTCGATACCGTCCACACGCACCCGCGACTGTCGTGCTCGACACCGAATTCACAGCCCGACCCATCCGGTCGTACCACATGCTTCACACTCGATTTTGACGGCCCCGTGCTCGTTTCGCGGGCCGCGGATACTCTCTCGGGAGTCACAATCCGGACAACACAGCCACTCGTAGATAGAGGTCGTATCCGAACCCGGCATCGGACGCCCATACGGAACGCGTGGGCATGGCTCCCCCGGTAGGACGGCCGCTGTAACGGGAACTCGGTACCACGCCGCTACGAACGGATTCGCCGCGTAGGGGAGAACTGAGGGCAGCAAAACACCGGAAATGGGGTCGTCTCCGCGTCGCCTCGCGCTCACTCGGTGGGGCGAACGAGGTCCGCGAGCGTCACGAGCAGGCCGAGCAGCCAGCCCACCGGGAACGAGATCGCGAGCCAGATGACGACGTAGGCGAAGCCCTGGCGCTCGAAGTTCTCGATGAAGAAGTCCGCGACTCCCACGACGGTCAGCACCTCGTAGAGGAACCACCGCGAGAGCGAGTCGCTCGCGGGGATGACGACCGAGGCGACCGCCGTCGAGTACAGCGCGGCGACGACCGGCGGGAGGAAGATGGCCGTCATCGCGAAGGGATACGCGAGCGCGACGGTCGTCCCGCGGCCGCCGACGCGCCTGAACGTGACTGCGAGCGCGGCCGAGACGGTGGCGACGCCGCCCGCGACCGCGACGGCGGTGAAGCCGCCCGACACCAGGTCGATGCTCCCGGGCTCGTAGCGAGCGAGCGCGGCGAGGCTCCCCCAGACCAGCACCGAGAGGAGGACGACGCCGACGGCACCGAGCCGCGTCGCCGTGCCGTCGATGCGGCGCGTCTGATAGCGCAGGAACACCCCACACAGGACCAGCGGGTAGACGACGGCGATGACCGGCACGCCCAGCGCCGACCAGAGTCGATAGAGCGCCATCCCGAGCGCCGAATCCGGCGTCCAGGTCCCGAGGACGGTGTCGCTCGCGTCTCGCTGGCGTGGGTAGACGATCTCCATCCAGGTTTCGTGTAATCGATTGAGGTCGAAGCGGATCCCGCTGACGACCCCCTCGCTCCCGACGGACATACCGAGGGGTTTGGGAGTACCCGGGTTAAAGCTTTCAGGCCGAGCACTCACCTTTGATATCGCTGTCATTCGGGGGGCGATGCCGACTCGAAACCGACATATTCACGACGGGGACTCTCAAACTGTCGGGTATGACAGACGGTAGAGCGGACGTGTCCCGTCGGGCCTTCCTGCGGACGGCCGCGGGAGCCACGGCTGCCTCGGCCGCTGCGGGCACTGCAGCTGCACAGGAAGGGACGACCGAAGCCGGCACGGAGAACGCCACGGGGACTCCGGCCGGGACCGGGACCCCGACCGCGACCGGCACTGCCGGCGGAAGCACCGGGACGGCCAGCGGCGGAGAGACTGGGACTGGCGGTGGAAGCAGTGGCGGTGGGGACGGCGGTAGCAGCGGCGGCACGCCGGACTTCGGCGGCTTCCTCGACCCGGTCGGTAACTTCGACGGCACGGTCGTCGACGCGACGGGACAGGACACGGCGACGGTTCAGGTCGGTACCCAGGCCAACGGCGGCGCGTTCGGGTTCGGCCCGCCCGCCATCCACGTCGACAACGGCGCGACCGTCCAGTTCGAGTGGACCGGCGAGGGTGGCGGCCACAACGTCGTCTCCAAACCCGACGGCCCGCTTGACTCCGGTAGCGCCGTCTCCAATGCCGGCGTCAACTACGAGCACACGTTCGAAGAGGACGGCATCTACACGTACGTCTGTGTCCCTCACGAGAGTCTGGGCATGAAAGGGGCCGTCGTCGTCGGCTCCGACTACCCGACGGTCTCATCCGGCGGCGGTGGCGGCGGCAGTTCCGGTCCGCCAGAGGTCCCGGGGAGCGCGAAATCTCTCGGCGTCGCCACCTCCTTCGTGATGGTCGCGACGCTCGGGCTGGCGTACTTCTTCATCCGCTACGGCGGCGACTACGAGACGCCCGAGTAACCGCGGTCCGCGTTTTCACGCACGCTACACCGAGTCCGGCCCGGTGTGTATTCGCAGGTCGACGTCCCGTTCTCTCCCTTCGAGGTCCTTCACGACCCGCTTGACGATTCTCGTGGCTTCCTTGCGGATGAGCGGCTTCACCTTCTCGATGACCCAGTCCATCGAGACGAGTCGCGGCAGGTCGACCGCGTTGCTCGACGCCGAATCCGGGTCGAAGGTGATTCGCAGCCTGACCCGCGAGGCGGTGTCTACGTCGGCCGGCGCGTCGTCCGGATCGGGTTCGACCCGCCAGTGGCCCTGGGCGTCGATGTCTTTGACGAGGTGCCAGTCGATCTCCGTCGGCGGCGACACGGCGGTCACCTCCGACCGGGCGGTGTAGGAGAGCTTCCACCACGAGAAGACGAGGTCGTAGGTCGTCCTCGGCGTCCCGTCGCCGTCCTGGTCGACGTGGTCGAGGTACTCCGAGTAGCGCGCGTACCCGGGGAAATCCAGCAGGAACTCGTAGATCTCCTCGGGCGGGACGTACACGACCGTGCTGACCTCGACTTCGTCCACGTCCCCAACACCGGAGGTGCTGGACGTAAGCTTTCGGGGGGCATCGGCGGCGCCGAACGACGCATCGGTTGCCGCAACATTCCCATAGCGCATAATCGAGAACAGAAAATATTATCACGCTGTATCGGATACGATGAGATACGATGAGCGCTTCCGATATCCAGCACGCAGACGCCGACGGTGACAGCGACTCGACCGGGTGGGACGCGGTCCGCGAGCTCCCGCCGAGCGCGAAGCTGGTCGCGAAAGTCCTCGAGTACAACGACACGCTGACCCAGAGCCAACTGGCCGATGAGACGCTGCTACCGCCGCGGACGGTCCGATACGCTCTGAACCGCCTCGAAGAGGTCGGCGTCGTCGACTCGCGGTTCTCCTTCGCCGACGCCCGCAAGCGTATCTACACGCTCCGAATCGAGTAACCTCCCCGGATTCGTTCTGCTGTCGCCGTTCGCGCCGCGATCGCCGTTCTCAGGGGGCAACGTTGATTAGTCGGCCTCCCAAGACTTCCAGTATGAAAGTCGTCCTGATTGGTGTCGGCCAGGCCGGTGGGAAGGTAACGCAGTCCCTGGTCGAATTCGACTACGATATGGGGTTCGACGCCGTCCGCGGCGCGCTCGCGGTCAACACGGCGCGAGCCGACCTCCAGAACCTCGACATCGACACTGCTCTTATCGGCCAGGACCGGGTGAAAGGGCACGGTGTCGGCGGTGACAACGAACTCGGCGCCCAGATCATGCAGGAGAACGCCACCGAGGTGCTCGACGAACTCGACGGCCGCATCACGACGGAGGCCGAAGCCATCGTCGTGGTCGCCGGCCTCGGGGGCGGTACCGGCTCCGGTGGCGCGCCGATGCTCACCCGCGAACTCAAGCGCATCTACGAGAAGCCGGTGTACGTCCTCGGCGTCCTCCCCGGCCGAGACGAGGGCGGCCTGTATCAGGCCAACGCCGGCCGCTCGCTCAAGACCGCCGTCCGCGAGGCCGACTCCCTCCTCCTCGTGGACAACGACGCCTGGCGCGGGAGCGGCGACAGCGTGGGCGAGGGCTTCGACCGAGTCAACGACGCCATCTCTCAGCGGGTCGGCCTCCTGCTGGCCTCCGGCGAGGCGGTCGAGGGCGTCGGCGAGAGCGTCGTCGACTCCTCCGAGATCATCAACACCCTCCGCGGCGGCGGCATCGCCTCCATCGGTTACGCCAGCGCGCAGGCCAGCGAAGACCCCGGAGAGAACGTCAACACCATCACCAGCGTGACCCGGAAGGCCCTCCTCACCAGCATGAGCCTGCCCAACGCCGTCGAGGCCGACTCCGCGCTCCTCGTCGTCGCCGGCGATCCGCAGCGCCTCTCTCGGAAAGGCGTCGAACGCGCGCGCCGCTGGGTCGAAGACGAGACCGGGAGCATGGAGGTCCGCGGCGGGGACTTCCCGCTCGCCTCCGAGAAGATCGCCTCGCTCGTCGTGCTCTCGGGCGTGGAACGCTCCGCGCGGGTCGACGAATTCATGGAGCGCGCCCGCGAGGCGGCGGACGCCCAGGGCGGGACGACCGACCCGGACGAGTTCACGAACGAGGAACTGGACGGGCTGTTCTAGCGCTAGCGTCGCACCGTTCAGTCGACCAGAGAAAACCGACGGCGTAGCCGGTGCCTACTTCAGCAGGCTGGCGCCGTCGAAGTCGCCGCGGTCGTAGTCGTGGTCCAGCAGGTCGAGGACCGTCGGCGCGATGTCGTAGAGGTCGGCGTCGTCGATGCGGGCGTCCGGATCGTCGACGAGCAACGTCGCGTTGTCGAAGCTGTGCATGCCGTTTCGCGGGCCGACGCCGAAGACGTCGTCGGAGCCCTTGAATCCGGCCTTCAGGTCGAACCCGTGGTTGGGGACGACGACGAGGTCCGGCGCGATGTCGTCGTGGTCGCCGCGGAAGGCGTCCTCCTTGGTGACGACGCGGTCGGCGACCTTCTTGCCGTCGGGGCCTTCGAGTTCCTCGAGGCGCTGTTTGAGGTCGGCGCGAACGGACTCGTACATGTCCTTCGGGACGCCGCCGTTCGGTTCGCGGCCTTCGAGGTTGACGTAGAAGCGGCCGGGGATGAGCGAGTACGCCTTCGTGTCCTCGCTGATGTCGCCGAGTTCGGAGTGGTCGTCGTCCTCGTACTCGAGCCATCCCTCCTGTTCGAGCCACTCGTTGAAGTGGACCTCGTAGTCGAGCGAGGTGAACCCGTGGTCGGAGGCGACGACCATCGTCACGTCGTCGGGGAGTCGGTCGCGCAGGTCGCCGAGATACTCGTCGACCTTGCGGTAGAACTCGAGGAACGCCTCCTCGTTCTCGCCGTTGCGCTCGTAGTCCTTGAACAGGAAGTGGTTCACCCGGTCGGTGGTCATGAACACGCCGAAAAACAGGTCCCAGTCGTCCTGCTCGACGTAGTGTTTGAACGCCTCGTAGCGCTTTTCGAGCGTCTCGTGAGCGTCGTCGACGAACTCGGACTTGTCGTCGTCGTGGCCGAGTTTGGCGTTGACGTCGATACGGTAGTCGTTGTCCTGGAGATAGTCGCGCAGGTCGTCCGGGTAGGCGGCCTTGTCGACGCCGGGAGAGAGGAAGCCCGAGACCATCCGCTGGACGTTCCGCTGGGGCGGGAACGTCACGGGGACGTTGAGGACCGTCGCGTTGCGACCCTCGTCGGTAACGCGGTCCCAGAGGCGCGTCGCCTGCACGTCACGTCCCATCGGGACGTACGTGTCGTAGGAGCCGACCTCGCGGTCCTGGAAGCCGTAGACGCCGGTCTGGCCGGGGTTGACGCCGGTCGTCAGCGCGGGCCAGCAGGCGCTCGACTCCGGCGGGACGATGCTGTTGATCGGGCCTGCGCTGCCCTCGGCGGCCAGCTCCGAGAGGTTCGGGAACACGTCCGGGTGCTCGTCGATGAGGCTAAACGGTACGCCGTCGATGCCGAAGAAGGCGACACGCGGTGCGTCGTCTCCCTTCAAACGGTCGAACAATCCCATGAGGGCTGTTAGTCAGGTCGGGAACAAGAAGCTTCTTTTCGAACTGCCGTCGTGGAAAGCGGCAAGGTGTTCGCCGACGCCGGAGTCAGGCCGAGCGATCCGCGTTCTCCGGGACGACCGTCAGGTGTGCGATCCCGGGCGTCGGCCGGCGTTCGGCGTCCGGTACGACGGTCGGGTGGTCTAGCGCCGCGTCGGTCTCGTCGGTAGCCATACAGGATTCTCTACCCGCTAAAGCCCCAAAAGATTACCCATGCTCATACATAATCGGAAACGTCTGCCGGTATTACTTCGAGACATAGGCCGACCCGGCGAGTGACGCGGAAAAATGAAACGAGCGGTTCGCTCAGTTGAACTCTTCGTCGTAGAGTTCCTGCGCGTGGACGATGGCGTCCTTTGCCGATTCCTTGTCCTCCCAGCCGAGGGTCTCGACTTCTTTGCCCTCCTCCAGGTTCTTGTAGGTCGAGAAGAACTCGTCGATTTCGTCGAGGGTCTGCTGGGGGATGTCGTCGAGGTCCTCGACGTGATCGTACCGCGGGTCCTCCGTCGGGACTGCGATGACCTTATCGTCCTGCTCGCCGTCGTCGTCCATCTTCATCAGGGCGACGGGGCGGGCCTCGATGACACAGCCGGGGAAGGTCTGGTCTTCGACGAGCACGAGCACGTCGAAGGGGTCCTCGTCGTCGTAGTACGACTGCGGGATGAACCCGTAGTCCGACGGGTAGTGGACGTTCGAATGGAGCACCCGGTCGAGGACGACGCCGGGGATGTCCTTTTCGTACTCGTACTTGTTCCGTTCGCCTTTCAGGCACTCGACGACGGCGTAGATCTCTTCGGGCGGGTTGGGGCCGGTTTCGAGGTCTTCCCAGAGGTTCGTCATCACCGGCGTCTGCGCAACGGCGTCAAAAAGTCCTTTCGTAATCGCCGTGAAACCCCTCACTGGCAGGGATTATCTGTTCACTAATCAAATCATATCTGAAGATAGAAATAAATTTAGGACATACTTAACCGCTGTTTTCGACCTGTCAGACGGATTCGTGGCGGCGGATTCATATTATAGTCTGGCGGACCTATTAGAAATCTGTTTTGAATTGAAGGTCCGTCTGTCGGGTGGTTCCTCCGGTATATCGTGTAATGTGCGCCAGAGTTAACAAGTGTTAAATAGCTTGCTGACATTTACCCAACCATGTCAGAGGCACAAACAGTAACGAGCACTCCGGGCATCGCGAAAGAACTCACGGCTTTTCAGCAGAACATCCTGGTTATCCTCGCCGAAGAGCCGCGGTATGGACTGGCTATCAAACGTGAACTCGAATCGTACTACGACGACGAAGTCAATCACGGCCGTCTGTACCCGAACCTCGACGACCTCGTCGAGATGGGACTCGTCGAGAAGAGCGAACTCGACAAGCGGACGAATCAGTACTCGCTGACCGAGGAGGGTAAGGAAGCCGTTCTCGACCAGCTCGGGTGGGTGTTCGGGAAGTTCGTGGCCGATGACGGCCGCGCCGACGAACTCCGAGACCTGATCGCCGCACAGCAGTAACTCGCGCAATTGGGCAATTGCGCCATTTTTGCCGGTAACAACTGCTTACTAGCTGTGCGCGGCGCGCTGGTCGGCGCGAATTATCGTAGCCATTGAAAGTCAGTACACACCCGATCGCACGACAGCAGTGCGATCGGTGTGTTTATCGTTTCAATTGTTACTATAGCTGTCCGAGAGCTGACTGTCGGCCGCGTCGACGGTCAGTTCGACGGACCGCTCGAGGACCGAGCGCTGTTCGTCGGTCGGCCACGCGTTCCGGGGGAAGTACTCCTCGCGGAACTCTCTGAGTTCGTCGGGCGTCGCGTCAGCGATGGGCTTCGCGTAGTGGTTCCCCATGAAATCGGCGAGCGCCGCCGCGGTCGCGCCGTGGGGCTCGCCGTGTTCCTCGGCGACCGCGTCGACTGCGGCTCGGTTCCGCTCGTCGACCGTCTCCCACTCGTCCGGGTCGCCGGGGCCCGACAGCTGCACTTCGACGCCCCGGTCGACGTCCTCGATTCGGCCCGGGCGGATGACGCCGTCGTCGACCCACTCTCGCGGGTGGCACACGAGCACGTCGCCCGTGTCCTCCGATCTGACGCGCGCGGTGTAGCCGTGTTCCGCCAAGCAGTCTTCGCGCTCGGCCCGGTACGCGTCCGCCTCCGCCTCGTCGACGGCCTCGCGAGCGAGTCTCGTGAGCCGTTCGGCTCTGTCTATCACGTCGGCTGGCAGGTCAGTCATCGTCGAGTGCGTCGTTCGCCAGTTCGTCGGCGCGGTCGTTTATCTCCCGCGGAACGTGCTCGATGTGCCAGTCGTCGAAGCCCGTGAGCAGCTCTCGCACGCGGACCCGCTTTTCCCGCAGCTCGGGGTCGTTCGTGTTCCACTCGCCGCGGACCTGCTTGACGATCAGCTCCGAGTCGCCGCGGATGCGGAGCTCGTCGAAGCCGTAGTCGCGGGCGACTTCGACCGCGCGGATGAGGGCGTCGTACTCGGCCTGGTTGTTCGTCGCCGTCCCGATGGTCTCGCCGCCCTCGGCGACGATTCCGCTGTCGTCGACGAGGACGTAGCCGACGGCGGCGGGGCCGGGGTTCCCTCGCGACGCGCCGTCGAAATACGCGTGGACGCGTCCCCCTGACTCGCCCCGCAACAGCGCTTCGAGCCGCGCGGTGTCCTGGCCCTGCACGACGACCTTCCCGTCGTACGCGACCGCCGTCGCCCTGCCGTGGTCCGCGCGCCACTGCTCGTGGTCGGTGTTCCCCGACTGGACCGAGACCCCCTCGGCTTCCAGGCGCTCGCGGGCCGCCGCCTCGTCGCATTCGATGACCGGCATCGTCCGTGGGTGACCGACGCGGTCGTATAGCCGTTGTGGTCCGCCCGGTACCGGTCAGTTCCCGCTCTGTTCGGTCCTGGCCCGCTCTGCGATCCGCTCTCCGCCGGACCGTCGCTGTTCTTCGCCGCCGAGGACCCGCCCCACGACGCCGACGACACCGCCAACCGTGACGACGACGCCCGAGGCGAACATGATCGTCAGGATCGGATCGACAGGTTCGATGAACAGCGGCGAGAGGAACATGGCGACGCCGCTGACGATGGCGAGCACCATCGACATCGGCGCGACCGGTTTCCCGGAGGATACACGGTACGTGGCGTGGCCGAGCGCGAGCGCTGCCAGCTCGCCCACGAGTAGGTTCACGAGCGCCTGTTCGTAGGCGACCGGAAGCACCGCGGAGACGAAGATGACGGCGGCGCTGACCAGCGTGGCGGCGAGCAGGATCCACTTCGAGATGTTGGCCATGATTAATACCACCCGTTGTTACTCAATCGGCCCTTGTAAGAGTTGCTCTCCCACGGCCATCCCAGAAAGGTTCTTGGGAGCCAGGGGCCAAGTCGCAACCGATGCAGCTCGACGAGTTCATCGAGGGATTCGAGCGCGACGAGGCCGCGGAGCGACGCCGCCTCGCGGCGGAGAAGTCCTACGCGATCACCGACCACCTCGAAGACGTCGAGCGACAGTTCGAAGAAGTCGTGCAGGGAGACTCCTTGTTCGGCTCGACCGCCCCCGAGATCTTCGTCGGTCGCTCCGGCTACCCGAACGTCTCGACGGGACTGCTCTCGCCCGTCGACACCGACGCCGCCGCCGAGGGGTTCGCCACGAGCGGCGACTGGTATCAGCAGGGACTGGGCATCGAGGACGTGCTCCAGCGCCGGACCGGGATGGTGAACTCCACGCAGTCGACAGCGGTCGATTCGGTCAGTACCGGTGGCGGCGTCCACGACGTCTGGAACGGGTTCGTGGGCGTCCAGCGCGAGGTCGCCATCGCAGACCGCCCGGTCGACGTTGAAATCGGCCTCGACGGGACGCCCCAGATGGACGTGGGCTTCGACGACGTGCGGACGCCGACCGGACCCCGGGCGCGGGCGACCGGTGCGGACCTCGCGGAGAATCCCCACGTTCCGCGCGCCGTCGAGAAGACGCTCTCGGACGACGACTGGCGCGCCGAGGGCGCGATGACCTACCTCTATCGCCGCGGCTTCGACGTGTACGACATCAACACGATCCTCTCGGCGGGCGCGCTGGGGCAGGCGAGCGAGCGCTCGCTCGTGCCCACGCGCTGGTCGATCACGGCCGTCGACGACACCGTCGGCCAGTACGTCCGCGGGACCCTGCGGAACGCGGACACCATCGACAAGCCCGAGCTGTGGTACAACGAGTACATGGGCAACCGCTACTGGGTCGTGCTCGCGCCCGGCCGCTGGGAGTTCGAACTCGTCGAGATGAAGGGGCCCCAGAGCGTCTGGAACCCGCGTCCCGACGCGGGCTACTTCCTCGCCAGCGCCCACGAGGGCTACGAGGGCCGAACGTCCTACGTCGAGGAGACCGCGGGGGCCTACTACGCGGCCCGCCTGGGCGTCCTCGAACACCTCCGGGAGCGCGACCGGCAAGCGAAGTGTCTCGTCCTCCGCGAGATCACCGACGACTACTGGGCCCCGGTGGGCGTCTGGCAGGTGCGCGAGGGCGTCAGAAACGCCTTCGACGGCGAGCCCGGGACGGGCCAGTCTTTCCGCGAGGTGCTCTCGGCCATCTCTGACCAGCTTCCCGTCGGACTCGGGCAACTGCGCCGGAAGTCCGAACTGGTCGCCGGCCTGCAGTCCCAGCTCAGTGACTTTTAACAGACGTGGCCGCATCACGTCGGCGTATGGTCCCCTTCCCACTGTTTCCCGGTGTGCCCGGTATAACCGAACTCATCGTCATTCTCGTGATGATGGCGATGGTTCTGGTGGTTCCGCTCGCGCTCGTCGTCGCGGCGTACCTCTTCGGCAAGCGCCGCGGGCGGGCGGAAGCGACTGCGGCGGGCGAAGACGCCGAACCGCCCGATTCCTGACGGAATCGCCAGACGGCGCCCAGTCGCCGTCTCTCGGGCTCTCGGGCCGAATCGACTCGTTTATCGGTCAGACTCTCCGAGGGGTATCTGTGTCCCCACAGCGTCCCCACTCGGAGCCGCTTCGAAGCCGTGCGTTCGAGATCACGGTCGACGGCGGCCGAGAGACCTTTCGGGCCCTCAGTATCGAGCACGCCGACTGCGAGACGGAGTGGATAATGTCCGATACGGTGTACGCGCTCGACAACATGCGCTGACGCGGCGTCGCCGAGCGACCCCTTTTCAGCCGTCACCTCGGGCCTGTGACCGCCAGCGTCGGCGAGAGGAGGCGCCAGGTGCCCGCGGTCACGCCGACGACGAGCGCGAGCATCGCGAGGACGACCCACGGCGACTGATACCTGAGGACGACCCCGAAAGCACCGCCCGCAAGTAGCGCGCCGGCCGTCACCGCGCCGCTGAGAACGGCCGCGGGAAGCCGCGGTCGGTCGTATCGGAAGCCGTTCGCACCGACGGCGAGCAGCCCCGCTCCCAGCAGGAAGAGCGGGCCGAACACCCAGCCGAGGAGCGGCCCGCTGTCGACCGTGGAGACGAGTCGGTAGACGTTCCCGTCGTAGCTCACGTAGGTGACGGCCGCGGCGTCGCCCGCGTAGGCGGCGTCCGGTCGGCGGGTCACCGAGCGCACGGTCGCCTCGCCGGACGGGGCCGACAGCGCCGCGTCGAACGCCCAGCGCGGCTTCTCCGCGAGCGATTCGTACTCGTGGACCGTCGCGTCGCCGACGGACGCCTCGCTCACGCGTTCGATCGAATGGCTGTACTCCACGACCGCCGCGTCGGCGACCTGTACCCCCGCCGGAACGGCGAGACACGCACCTAACAGGACTAGCGCGACGGCGGGCAGGTGATAGCGGGAGACCGTGACCATCTGGAGGGTACCTCGACTCCACCGTCCGGTCGCGCCCGCTTCAACGTTCCGCCGGTCTGCGGCGACAGAAGACGGCGTGTCGCGCTCACTCGGTCGGAACCGGGCCGGCCCCGACGACATCGCGCACTTCGCTCTCGAACTCCTGACGGTCGGCGAAGTACGGCACGTCGACGTCTTCGAGGACCGACGCGAGCTCCTGCGGGCCGTCCGGCGTCCGGATGGTCGTCTCGCCCTCGCGCTCGACGATGGTGCTGTGTTCGATCCCCCACGTCAGTCGCGCGGAGACGCGGGACAGCGGCGCACCCTCGACGTCCGGTCCCTCTCCGAGTTCGACGGCCGGGGCCGCTTCCTCCTCGCTATCGTCGTCGCTCATACTTCGAGTGTTCCCGCGGGCCCGATTAGTGCTTTCGGAACGCCGCGCTCCGGGTGCGACTCGTCGCTCACCCTCCAACATCGCGCGTGCCCGCGTCATGCGCGTGTCTGACGGGTAGTTTTATCCGATGTCGTGGTAGTATTGCCCATGACTAGTCTCTCCGACGTGTACGAGGGGGATGTCGGGCGAGTCGCGTCGCGCCGTCAGCAGCTCGTCGGGACGGCGCTGTTTCTCGCGGGTGCCGCCGGGCTCGTGGGAGCGATCGCGCTCGCGACGACCGGTATCGGGGGCCGGTACGGACTGGACGCGTACGCCGCCCGGCGACTCGCCGGGACCGTCGCCGGCCTCGGACTGCCGTGCGTCATCCTCGGGCTGTTCGCCGTCCTGCCGACCAGCCTGCGAGTCCGGGCGACCGCCGTCGCGGGAGCCGTCGTCGCCGTCGTCGGCGTCGGCCTGTTCCGGCAGCTCTACCCGTACAGCTGGACCAGCAGCGACCCGCTACTGGCGCTGCTCACCGGCGTGGTCTACTTCGCCGGCGTCATCACGGCGTTCTGGGCGCTGTTCGCCGCGCTGGCGACGTTCAAGACCCGGAACGACCCGGGCGGGACCGCTCGCATGGAGGTGACCGAGGAAGGGACGATCCGCCTCGTCGAGGAGGCCCGGTCGATCCCCGGACTCGGCGGTATCGGCTTCTTCGGCGAGGACCCCGACGGCGGCGTCGAGACCCAGACGAACCGGACTCCGAAGGGCGGGGCCGTCAGCGACGGCGGCAACGACGGCGCGACCACGACCCGAACGGACCGCCAGCGTCGCCAGTCGGCTCAGCGACAGTCCGGCCGAACGGGGGCCGCTGACACCGCCCGCTCGAACGCATCGTCTCGGTCCACATCGCAGTCCGGGGCCCCGCGCGGCCCGTCGGAAGACACGCTCGACCCGTCTATCGCGCAGGCCGGCCCGGAAGCCGCGCACTCGACCGACGGCGGGACCGCGGCGAAGAGCCGCGACGCGATAACCGAGACCGCCGTTCACCAGGGCGAGCCCGACACGTACTGCGGCAACTGCCGACACTTCCAGTACGTGATGGAAGACGGCGACATCGAGCCGTACTGCTCGTTCAAGGGCGAAGTGATGGACGACATGGACCCCTGTTCGGCCTGGATCCGCAACGACTGAGACGGCCGGCAGTCAGTGCCCGTCCACGAAACCGGGCGTTTAACACGCGTGGCCGGCCAAGGCTGGACCAACAATGGAGTTCTGCGACGAATGCGGTTCGATGATGAAAACGGAAGACGACACCTGGGTCTGCGGGAGCTGTGGCTACGAGAAGTCCCGGAACGCCGAGGCCGAGCGCGAGATGGCGGTCACGACCGAGGGCCAGGAGGAGTCCGAGATCGTCGACACCTCCGAGGTCGACGCCGCGGACATGGGCCCGACGACCGGCGCGCGCTGTCCCGAGTGCGGCAACGACCGGGCGTTCTACGAGATGAAGCAGATCCGAGCGGCCGACGAGTCCGAGACGCGCTTTTTCACCTGTACCGAGTGCGAGCACAAGTGGCGCGAGGACGACCACTGAGCTGAGCGTGCCCGACGCCTCGTTCCCGGACGTTCCCGCGGATCGCCTTCGCGACGGCGGCTGGACGCTCGTCGACGAGCGCGTCGAGACCGTGTTCCGATTGCCGACCGCGCGCGTCGAGGGGGCGACGAGGGTGTACGACGACGCGGAGACGCGGGCGGCCGTCGAGGCGGCGACGGGCATCGACCGGCAGTGGCGGTTCTTCTTCGCGACGGCGCTGTCGTTCACGCCGCCGCTCTCGCCGGGTATCGGACCGGCGATGATCCTCCCGACGGTCCGCTCGGAGGCCCAGTCGGCGTTCGCCGACCAGCTGCGCGACAGGGGGTTCGAGGACGTCGAGCGCGGTCGGACCGAGCGGGTCCGCGTCGACAGCGGGGACCGCGCTCGCCTTCGGACCTACAGCGCGTCGCTGGCGCTCGACGACGCCGACGCGACGCTGTCGATCACCGGCTGGGTGGGCGTCTGGCACGGCGACGGCTTCCGCATTGCCGCGGGCGCGTATCCCGACCGCTCGCTGGCGGCGCTGCTGGGCGTTTCGGATCCGGACGACGCCCTCCAGCGAGCGCCGTCGGACTACCAGTCGGAGCTATTGACGCTCATCCGCGCCGTGCACTGACGAGCGCCAGCAGCGCTCCCTCCGGGTACAGTTCCACCGGGCCGAACCCGAGTCGCCGAGTCAGGTCGCCCGGAACCGCCTTCGCGCCCAGCCGAGCGACGGGCGCGCCGCGGACCCGGAGTTCGACCGTCAAGCCCGCGGCCGCGAGCGCCACCGCGGCGTCCGTCTGGTCGAACGGCCGCCCGCGCCAGAGCGCGACTGCCGCCCCGAGCGACGGCAACTCTACTGCGACCAGGTCGTCGTACGCGCGAACGTCGATGTCGCGTCCGTCGACCGCCAGGGTCAGATCGGCGTCCACGGCGAGGTTCGGGCGGCGCTCGACGGCGTCGAGCAGGTCGCCGACCGTCCGTGCCCCGGACGTCACTGTCAGTCGCGTTCGCGGGTCGTGATTGTCAGCGTCCCGTCCACCCGCCAGTGGGCGTGGTCGGCGTCCGCGCCGGCCTTGCTCGGAACGTCGACCTCCATGTCCTCGAACTCGTACGTGATCTCGGCGTTGCGCCCGGTCAGTCTGTCGTACAGCCCGATCGCGAGTTCGGGCCACGTCGTCGTCTCGGACGGCGGTTCTGATTCGCTCATGCAGCTGACACTAGGGCGTAGTCCCGGATGAAAAACACACCCCAAGGAATCGGGCCCGACGCCGGCGCGGCTGTCAGGGCCGCCGAGCGAACGTCAGGTAGCCGGTGTGACCGACGCCGGCCGTGGCGGGGCGCGAGCCGCGGTCGTCGAAGTCCATCTCCCGCTGGATGGTGTCGAGCGTCTCGACCTGTTCGAGGCCGACCTCCGTGGCAGCCTCGGCGGCGGCCCGCGTGTTCTCGACGAACGGCGAGTACACCGCGAGCGAGCCGCCCCGTTCGAGGAGCGTCGGCGTCCGCTCGACAACGGTCGGCGCGTCCTCGGTGTCGAGCGTCAGCACGTCGAAGCCCGACAGTTCGTCGAGGTCGTCGGTCACGTCCCCCGTCCGGACCTCGACGGCGTCCTCGACGCCGGCGATCGCCATGTTCTGTCGCGCGACCTCGGCGAACTCCGGGTCGCGCTCGTAGGTCACCACGTCCGCGCCGAGCCGGCCCATGTACGCGCTGAGGATGCCGGTCCCGGTCCCGGCGTCGAGGACGCGGTCGCCGGCAGCGACCCCGGTCTTGCCGACCACGAGGCCCACGTCGCGGGGCATCATCGGCGCGCCGGTCCGTTCGAGGTGATTGAACAGGTCCGGGCCGCGGAGCCGCCGGACGGTGAAGCCGGTACCCAGGTGCGTCTCGACGACCTCGCCCGGCGTCACGTCTTCGGGGACCTCCAGGATTCCGAGGTCGGACTCGAAGCGCTCGCCGGGGTCCAGCAGGTACTCGCGGTCCTCGTGGACGAAGAGGTAGGCCACGTTACTCCAGTTCGTCGACGGCGTCCGCGAGGTCGCCGTCGTTGGCTTCCAGCGCCTCGCGGGCGGTGTCCTCGTCGACGCCGGCCCGCATCGCGACGAGTTCAACGTCGTCCTCGTCGACGCCCGAGTCGCTCTCGCTCTCCTCGGCGTCCTCTGCCGCGTCGTCGCTCTCGCTCGCGTCGACGTCGCGGCTCTCGGGGTCACCGACGATCTGGTAGGTCTTCTGGCCCTGGGCCTCCATCAGCTGGACCTCCGCGTCGCTGAAGACGAGCTCCTCGTCGGGTGTGCGGATGATCACTTCCTGCGCATCGATGTCCTGCATGTCGATGCCCATCTGTTCCATCATCTGCTTCATCTTGCGCGGGTTCATCCCGCCGCCTCCGCCAAACATACGTGTGAGTCGCGTGGCCGGGCAGAAAAGCGTAGCGACCCACACCGCAGGCGAGCGCTCGCCGGCGCGGTCGCGCTCCGGGGTTTCGTAACGGTTCTAAGGCTCGGTCGACCATCCTCGCCGTGTCGCTGCTCTCGATTTTCGCGACGGCCATCCTCCCGGTCGTGGTGGTCGCCGCCGCCGGCTTCGCGCTCGGGCGGGCGAAGGGGGTCGACCCCGACGCGCTCAACACCGTCACGGTGTACGTCCTCGCGCCCGCGCTGGTCTTTCACAGCCTCACCACGTCGATGCTGGGCGGCGGGACGATTCTCAGCGTGGTCTTGGCCGTCGCGCTGTTCACGGCCGCGATACTCGCCGTCGCTGAGGGCGTCGGCCGCCTCACGGGTCACGCCGAACCGCTCCTCGGCGCGTTCGTGCTCGTGTCGGTGTTCCCCAACACCGGGAACTACGGCATCCCGCTCGCGGACTTCGCGTTCGGCGCGACTGGCCGCAGCGTCGCCGTCCTCGTGACTGCGCTCCAGGGCGTGTTGCTGTACACCCTGGGAATCTACGTCGCCGCCCGCGGCAGCGGTGGCAGCGCGCTCGCCGACATGCGCCGCGTGTTCGGCGTCCCGCTCGTCTACGCCGTCGTGGTCGCCCTCGCCGCCCGCTGGCTCGGTGCGGTCCCGCCCGCGGACTCGACGCTGATGCAGACGCTTGAACTGCTCGGCAACGCCTCGATTCCGGTGATGCTGCTCATCCTCGGCGTCCAGCTGTCGAACGTCGACGGCGACAGCGACTTCCGGTCGGTCGGGCTCGCGAGCGCGATGCGGCTCCTGCTCGCGCCGTTCCTCGCGCTCGCCGCGGTGTTCGCGGTCGGGTTTCGGGACCCGACGGTCGCGCGCGTGGTCGTCCTCCTGCTGGGGACGCCGACGGGCGTGACGACGATCATCCTCGTCGGCGCGTTCAGCGGCCAGCGAGACGGCGGCTCGGCCAGCGAACTGGTCAGCGCGACCGTGTTCCTGACCACGGTGGCGTCGGCGCTGACGGTGACGGTGCTGGTCTGGGCGCTCCAGACGGGTCTGGTGCTGTGACTACTCCTCCCAGGAGACGTCGACTCCGTCGGGGGTGACTTCGACGTAGTGGTTCGACCCGCTTCGGACGGCGAATTCGCCGATGTGTACGTCGAGCCTCTGGCTCGGTCCGTTCTCCACATCGACGCTGATCGAGTACTCGCCGGTCGTGGCGATGCCCGAATCGTACTCTCGGGACGCGTCAGGGGCCAGCGTCGCCGTCTCGTCGAGCACCGCCGTCTCGCCACGAGCAACGCGGAGATGGACCGTTCGTTCGCTGTCCGTCGTGTTGTGGATGACGAACAGTATCGGATCGTCCGGGTTGGCCGTCAGCGGCGGTGTCGTTGCGGGCTGGTCGGCGGGCGGTGGCGACGACTGGTCGTGAGGCGTCGGAGAACCACGGTCCGCGGCTGTCGAGGACGAGTCGCTCGGCGTCGACCGGTCGGAACCGGGAGCGACACAGCCGGCGGCCGGGAGGGCGGCGAGCGCGGCGAGGACCTGACGGCGGCGCATACTGGTCGTTCCGGGGACGGCGTGAAGTGCTTTCTGTCGGCGGGCTTCCGTCTCAGTCGTCCGCACCCTGGCGGACCTTCACGGCCATCCCCGTCTCGAAGTCGCCCATCCCGCTGCCTGGAAGCTCCGCGCGGCCGACGGCGAGCAGGTCGCCGTCCTCGTGGACGACGAGGGTCTCGTCGCCCGGCCGGAGGCCGTCGTCGGCCGACTGGACGAACTTCGCGAAGGCGTTGCGTCCCTCGCGGACGAAGGGTTCGCTCTCGTCGCCGACGACCACGCGGTGGCGGGGCGCGTCGAAGGCGGCGAGCAGGCGGCGTCCGCCCGCCAGTCCGAGTCTGAAGCGGCCGTCGCTCCCGTAGGTCGCCACGCGGCCGTCGCCGGCGTGGACCTGTCGCGGCCGGCCGGAACTGGTGTGGGTCACGTCGAGCGCGTCGGCGTCCGCGAACAGCGCCGCGCCGCCCTCGTCGCCGAACTGGTAGTCGGCCGCGCGGCGGAGTCCCCGGAACTCGCTGTCTGTCATGGCCCGAGTTCGTCGCCGGGCGATAAACCCCCTTTCGGTCTGTCGCGACAGAGATGCTGCCACTCGCCGGTTCGAGGTGGAAAGAGAGAGGAAATGGTGGGCCGAGTGCGGGTGGACACCGAGCGGCTTGCCCGAACCGTCGGGTCTACCCGAGAGCGTCTCCCGCATGATCGCGCGCCGATCGAACCGGAATGCCTTCGGTTTCGTCAGGGACGCGCCCTCGCGGCGAGTGTCGCGACCGCGAGGGCGCGACGATCGGTGGGTCACGATACCAACACCGTTCTCGACGGACAGTCACCGACACCCACAGTCGCTGTGACCCGGCCGAAACCGGGGTGTCCGTGCGAATGAGTGTACTGCTTCAGTGGGACAGGCGGGCGCTCGACGACCGCGGCCGGACGATACGGTGTGTGATAACCCATAACGCACTCCCGTCGGGCGGTTTTGGGGAAATTTATACCGGATGACCTCCAAGGGAGGAATATGGCAACGGACACGCGGAAAGTGGCGCTCGGCGTCCTGCTGCTGGTCGTCAGCAGCGCGCTCATCCTCGGCACAGGAACGATCGATATCGGCATCCCGACCGTCGCCGCGGGGCTGGCCGCGCTGGGGCTCGCCGCCGGCGCACTGCTCGTCGGGACGTCCGAAGAAGGTCGCCCGGTCTAATCGCGCCACTTCTCCGACACCTCTCAGAACGCGACGCCGCCAGCTACAGCAGGAATCGCTCGGAGTCGTCGCTCATGTCGATGAAGCCGTCGACGGCCGCTTTCAGGTCCTCCGAGGAGGACTCCTCGAAGCCCATCGCCTCGGCGCGACACCCCTCGTGGCGGAGATACCGACAGAGGCGGGCGAAGTCGCCGTCGCCGGTACAGAGGACGACGGCGTCGTTGTGTTTCGCCAGCGTGACGGCGTCGAGGCTCATCCCCACGTCCCAGTCGGCCTTCTTCGACCCGTCCTGGAACGTCTTGATGTCCTTGATGCGCGTCTCGAACCCGATGTCGACGAGCGCCTCGAAGAACGACTCCTCCTCGGGCGAGTCGGCCCGGATCACGTAGGCGATCGCCCGCGTCAATTCTCGGCCGTCGACGGCTTCTTCCAGCAGTGCGGCGTAGTCGATATTTCGCGTATAGAGGCTCCGGGCGGTGTGATAGAGGTTCTGCGCGTCGGCCAGGACGGCCACGCGTTGTCCCGGATGCGAGACTGTCATATCAGGTCTTGTCGCTCCTGCGGGGATATGCTTTCGGGCTCGGTCAGGCGGAGAGCACAAGAGCTAAGTCGCTGACACGCCGTCGTCTCACTATGCGACGACGCCCGTCCCGTTTCGGTTCGCCGCCGATCGGCGAGCGCGTCGTCCGTGCGAAACGTAAACCGCCGTTTTAGCGGCTCGTAGCGGACGTGGCGACTCCGTTTCGGGTCGGATTCTTCGACCGTCGACAGCCATCGGTCCGCGTCCGACTGTCGACCGCACCGTCTCCAACCGGACGACATATCCCACAGCGACACGACACCCCCAGCAATGACAGACATCGACTTCCGCGGCGTGTTCCCGGCCATGTGCACGCCCTTCGAACAGGACGGCAGCATCGACTTCGAAACCCTCCGACGAGACGCCCAGCGGCTCGAATCCGCCGGCGTCGACGGCCTCGTCCCGGTCGGTTCGACCGGCGAGTCCGCGACCCTCTCGCACGACGAGCACATCGAGGTGGTCGAGGCGGTCATCGACGCCGTCGACGACGTGCCGGTCATCGCCGGCTCCGGCTCGAACAACACGGCGGAGGCGCTGGAGCTCTCCCAGCGCTCGGCCGACGCGGGCGCGGACGCCCTGTTGCTCATCTCCCCGTACTACAACAAGCCCGAACAGCAGGGCCTCGTCGACCACTACACGGCCATCGCCGACGCCGTGGATCTGCCCCAGATCGTCTACAACGTCCCGTCGCGAACGGGTCAGAACATCGAGCCCGACACTGCGGTCGAACTCTCCTCGCACCCCAACGTCGCGGCCTACAAGGCGGCGAGCGGCGACATGAACCAGATCTCTGAGATCATCGAGCGAACCCGCGACGAGGAGTTCGCGGTGCTCTCGGGCGACGACGGCATGACCCTCCCGATGCTGTCGGTGGGTGCCGACGGCTGCATCTCCGTCGCCGCGAACGTCGAACCCGAGCGCACCTGCGCGATGGTCGGCGCGGCGCTGTCCGGCGACTTCGAGCGCGCTCGCGACATCCACCACGAACTCGGGCCGCTGTTCCGCGCGCTGTTCGTCGAGACCAATCCCATCCCGGTCAAGGAGGCCATGCGCATCCGCGGCTACGGCCCGGCGCACCTCCGGTCGCCGCTGACCCGCCTCTCGGACGAGCACCTCGACCACCTCCGCGACGTGCTCGCCACGCTGGAGACGGAGGACCTCGAAGACGAGTACGCCGAGGCCGAGCGATGACGCGGGTCGCGGTCAACGGCGTCACCGGACAGATGGGACACGCGGTCCTCGCGGCCGCAGGCGACGCCGACGTGGTGGTCGGGTTCGCCACGAGCGACGCCGACGCCGTCGACGGCGTACCGGTCGTCCACCCGGCCGACGCGGCCGACGCGCTCGCGGAGTACGACGTGGACGCGGTCGTCGACTTCGCCGTCCCCGAAGGTGCACTGACCGTCGCCGAGGCCTGCGCGGAGGCGGGCGTGCCCATCGTCGTCGGGACGACGGGCTTCGACGAGGACGGGATGGCCCGCCTGAAAGACGTGAGCGAGTCGGTTCCGCTGTTGAAGGCGACCAACTTCTCCCGGGGCATTCAGGTGCTCCAGCGCCTCGTCCGGGAGGCGGTCGGGACGCTCGACGAGTACGACCTGGAACTCGTGGAGACCCACCACAACCGCAAGGTCGACGCGCCGTCGGGCACCGCGAACACCATCCTCGACGTGATTCAGTCCGAACGGGACGTGGAACCGGTGTACGGCCGCGAGGGCCACGCGCCCCGCGACGAGGACGAGATCGGCGTGTTCGCCCGCCGGGCCGGCGACGTTCGCGGGGAGCACGAACTCCTCCTCGCGGGCGACGACGAGGTGCTCTCGCTGTCCCACCGCGCCGAGGACCGCGGCGTGTTCGCCGCCGGCGCGCTCGACGCCGCCGCGTGGCTCGTCGGTCGCGACGCCGGATGGTACTCCTTCGGCGAAGTCGTGGACGCCTGAGGCCAGCCTCGGGGCATTAATATGCGATAATACACATTCTGATAGTTTTCTCCATATTACGGGTAGCCTTATATATCGGTCTGGATGATTGTCGCGTATGGCTACGAACCAGCGCGTACAACTGCCAGCGACCGACTGCCCGCACTGCTCCGGCGAGTTCAAAGCGTCGGCCCCCAGCATCAGCATCTGCGACGACTGCGGTTACATCCCCGGTCAGGGCGCAGACTGAGCCGGACGGCGGACAGAGACCGACCGCGGACGGGCGAGCGACCTGGATGTGCCCCGGTAGCACGGTCACCCCGAAACCCGGAGAGGTAAGCCCCCGGAGTCGCAACCGGGAGATATGAGTCTGGAAGCCGACATCGACGACCTCTGGCAACGCAAACAGGACGGGCTGACGGCCGCTGACGCGACCGACGACCACCTGGACACCCTCGACGAGTTCCTCGCCGCGCTGGAGGCCGGCGAGGTCCGCGCCGCCGAGAAATCGGGCGGCGAGTGGGAGGCCAACGCGTGGGTCAAGCAGGGTATTCTCCTCAACTTCGGCCTTCGCGAGACGGTGGCTCGCGAGTACGGCGGCGTCGACTACCACGACGTACTCCCGCTGCGCGAGACGGACGACCTCGGCGAGCGCGGGACGCGCAACACGCCGGACGGGACCACCATCCGCCGCGGCGCGTACCTCGGCGAGGACTGCATCATGATGTCGCCCTCCTTCGTCAACATCGGGGCCCACGTCGGCGACGGGACGCTCGTCGACTCCTGTGACACCGTCGGCTCCTGCGCCCAGATCGGCGAGAACGTCAAGCTCGGCGCGAACACGCTCATCGGCGGCGTCCTCGAACCCGTCGAGAACGCCCCGGTCATCGTCGAGGACGAGGTGTCGCTGGGCGCTGGCTGTCGCGTCACCAGCGGCTTCGTCGTCGGCGAGGGCTCCGTCGTCGGCGAGAACACGCTGTTGACCCCCCGGATTCCGGTCTACGACCTCGTCGAGGAGGAAGTCATCTACGGCGAACTGCCGCCGGAGCGACGCGCCTTCCAGCGCTTCGTCGACTCCTCCGTCGGCGACCACGACCTCATCCCCGGCGGCGCGTACAAGCCCGCCGTCGTGGCGACTGATGTGGAAGAAGAGACGCTGGAAGCGACGGAGCGAGAGGACGCGCTTCGGGAGTAGCGAGGGTGCGACTATCGGGAGCACCCTCGACGGAACGGCGACCAGCGGGAGCCGTGGAGTAGCGAGGTTCTGAGCGAAGCGAAGAACCTCGATGGGCGAGCGGGGAACGAAGTGACCCGCGAGCAGCGAGGCTCTAACCGAAGGGAGCTTTCTCGAATAACGAGCGGGTAGCGGAGTGACCCGGGAGTAACGAGGGGCGCGCGAGGCGCGGCCCTCGATGGAACGGCGACCGAAGGGGCCGTTGAGCACGGCGCCCCTGACTGTCCCTGCACCCCCGCCTCCAACGTGCCGTAGGCCGACGTTACGCCTCACCGCGGCCCGTGGACGGTCTGCTGTATATTTGTTACCGTGTGACAATATAGCGCGCATGAGCCAGGGACACTCAGTCTCTCGCGTCTCGGCGGTGACGCAGTACAGATGGGTCGCTGGCGGTGCGAGCGGGCTGGTCGCCGGCGTCGGCATGGGCGTCGTGTTCCACGCCGGAGCGAACCTCATGCCGTTCGTCGGGGCGCTGTACGGCTGGCCGACCGTCGTCGGCGGGTGGGTCGTCCACCTGGTGAACAGCGTCCTCGCGGGCCTGCTGTTCGCGTTCGTCGTCACCCGGCCGGTGTTTCACAGCCAGGTCGAGTCCGTCGGCGAGAGCGTCGCGGCCGGCGTGGTCTTCGCGGCCGCGATCGGCCTGCTCTCGACGGGACTCCTGCTCCCGGTCTCGATGAGCGCGCTGGGCGTACAGTCGTTCCCCGAGCCGCTGGTCCCGCTGCCGGGCATGCTCGGGAGTCTCATCGTCGTGGCGTCGGTCGGCGTCGCCCACCTCGTGTACGGGCTGCTCCTCGGCTGGACCTACGCCGCGGTCAGGGTTCGCGGGGCTTCGGACGGAATCGCGAGCGAGGCGTGACGGTCGTCGCCGCGCCGCCACCGGGAACTCACGCCGCGGTGGTGTCGCTGCCGCTCTCGTCGAGCGTCGTCTGCCGGCCGCCAGCGGACTGCTCCCCGCGGCCCCGGTAGGACTCCCGGAGCGTGAGCGCCAGCGCGCCGAGGCCGAGCAGGAACGCGACCAGTTCGAGCAGTCCGCCGAGGATCGGAATCGCGCCGAGGATCGCGAATCCGACCAGGCCGACGACGAGCGCGAGCCAGCGGTTGTCGCGATCGGCGAGCGAGAGCGCCCACGACCCGACGGCGAACTGGCCGTAGACGGCGGCGACCCACGCCGCGACGCCGAACGCGACCGCACCGACCAGCGAGAGCGGGATACCGATGATCGTGAGCAGGAGGACGACGAGCACGATCGGCACGAGGACGAGCGTCAGTAGCCCCACGCCGCCGGACCTGGCTGGACTCTCCGCGACGCGGTCGGCGACGCGCGTCGAGAACGCCGGGAAGGCGGCCAACAGGACCGCGCCGAGCAGGAGATTCACGAACAGGCCGTAGACGACGCCGAGCCAGGACGGGAGCGTGAACGCCCCGAAGTCCGGTCCGGCGCTGTCCCCGATGCTCTCGTCCTGGACGACGCTCCCGCCGACGGCGGCCTCGGGGTCGCGGGTGAACGTGGCGGCGTCGTAGCGGAGGTCGCCGCCGACCGATGCGGTCGGGCCGACGACGACCTCCTCCGCGCCGGCGCGGACGGTCCCGTCGATGGTCCCGTGAATCGCGAGGAAGCCCGCGCCCGCGTCGAGGTCCCCGCCGATCTGGGCCGTCTCGCCGATCTCGACCGTGCCGCCGGCTGCGCTCACGTCGCCGCCGACGGTGCCGTCGATGCGGACGGTCCCAGCCGCCGCCTCGACGTTTCCGCCGACCTCTCCGGTCTCGGTGACGTGGACGGTCCCCGCCGCGGCGGCGACGTCTCCGGTCACCGTCCCGCGGACGATGATCGTCCCGGCGACGCCCTCGATGCTGTCGTACGTCTCGTCCACGCCGACGACGATCGTGCCGCCGGCACCCTGATACGACTGTGCCGCGGCGACGCCGGTCGCGGTCGATAGCACGAGGAGCGATACGAGTGCGAGTACGGCGACTCGGCGGCCGCCGCTGGAGAGCCTGGAAGGCATACGTGAACGTCGTATTGGGAATACAATAAATCTACGCTGATATATCGTAGCAGTCGGCCGTATTTGGCGAATACCGCCAGAGGACCGGAATCGAATGGATCGATGCCACCGTCGGATCGTGTTCATTGAAGCGAATAGACATATCTTGCCGCGTTCCGTGCGGGGCCTCTCGACCAGCACCGCGACGGATCCTCGTCCCACGGCACTCCGTCCTCGTGGCCCGTCGCCGGGATCGTGTCTCCCACGGTACTCCGCGGTTGGACAGTCGGTTCTCGTCGCCGCTTGCGAGCGTCGCCGAGTCCCGAAACGGAACCCTTGTTAGCCCCGCTCGCCGTTGTTTCCCCAATGAGTCACGACTCGCCGCCGGTCCGCCGTCTCGCGGACTGGAACCACGAGCGCCTGGAGGCGGTCGCCGCCGAGCACGGCACGCCGCTGTACGCCGTCGACCTCGACCGCGTCGCCGAGAACTACGAGCGCTTCGCCGCGGCGTTCCCCGACGCCCACGTCATGTACGCCGCGAAGGCCCACACCGGCCGGGCCGTCCTCTCGACGCTGGTGGAGACCGGGGCCGACATCGAGTGCGCCGCGTGGGGGGAACTCCAGCGCGCCATCGACGCCGGCGCGGACCCGGAGACGCTCCAGTACACCGCCGTCAATCCGCCGGACCGCGACCTCGACTACGCCGTCGACCTGGCCGCCGAACACCCCGGCCTCACGATCACCGCCGGCGCGCGCCACACCTTCGACCGCCTCGAAGAACGGGGCTACGACGGCCGCGTCGCCATCCGAATCAACCCCGGCATCGGCACGGGCCACCACGAGAAGGTCGCCACCGGCAAGGACGCGAAGTTCGGCATCCCCTACGACGCGGTCCCCGAGGTCGCCGCGGACGTGCGCGAACGCTTCGACCTCGTCGGCCTGCATGCACACGCAGGCAGCGGCGTCCTCCACGACGACCTGGACGACCACTGCCGGGCCATCGGGAAGGTCGCGGACATGGGCCGGACGGTCATCGCCGACGGCGCCGACCTGGAGTTCGTGGACTTCGGCGGCGGCTTCGGCGTCCCCTACCGCGAGACCGTCGAACCGCTCGACATGGACGTGGTCGGCGAGAAGGTCCGCGAGGCCGTCGGCGACCTGGACGCGCGGATCAAGCTCGAACCCGGCCGCTACGTCGTCGCCGACGCCGAGCTGATCCTGACCGAGGTCAACACGATCAAGGAGACGCCCGTGGCGACGGTCGTCGGCGTCGACGCCTCGCTGGCGACGCTCATCCGCCCCGCCATGTTCGGCTCGTATCACCCCATCCGCAACGTCACGGCGCCGGACCGCGACAGCGAGCCCGTGTCGGTCGGCGGCCCCTGCTGTACGAGCGCCGACGTGTTCTGCACCGACCGGCCCATCGCTCGCCCCGAGCGCGAGGACCTGCTGGCCATCGGCAACGCCGGCGCGTACGGATACGAACTCGCCAATCAGTTCCACTCTCAGCCCCGGCCCGCCGAGGTCGCCTTCGAGAATGGCGAGACGCGCGTCGTCCGCGAGCGCGAGACGCTCGACGACGTGACCCGGCTCGAACGGACGTGACGATGGCGTTCGACATCCCCTCCTTTCACCGGAAAGCCGTCGAGACGCCCTCCCACGAGAGCGTGTCTGAGATGCGCGCGCTGCTGGTCGACACGCTCGAGGACAACGGCGAGTCGCCCGAGGTCGACGACCTCGGGAACGTCGTCGCGACGCGGGGCGAGGGCGACGGCGCGCACCTCCTCCTCAACACGCACATCGACACCGTCCCGCCGCACCTGCCCTACGAGCGCCGCGCGGAGCGACCCGGCGACGAGCGCGTCGACGGCAGCGGCGACGAGGGCGACGGCGACGTGGTCTGCGGTCGCGGGGCCTGCGACGCCAAGGGCCCGCTCGCGGCGCTGCTCGACGCCTTCCTGACGGTCGAACCCGACGACGGGCGGGTGACGCTGGCCGTCTCCATCGACGAGGAGACCACGCAGACCGGCGGCGCGCACCTCGCCGAGACCGTCGATGCGGACGGCTATATCGTCGGCGAACCGACCGGCCTCGACGTGTGTACCGCCGCGAAGGGGCAGTTCGAGGGGACGGTCACCATCCGCGGCGAGAGCGCCCACGCCGCCGACCCGGGGAGCGGCCTGAACGCGATTCGGGCTGCCGCGCCAATCCTGCAAGCGATGGAGTCCTACGACGACAGCGAGGCGCGGAGCGCCTCGGGACCCGCGAGCGGTGACGACGGGGAGCCGCGAGCCAGCGGCCCCGACGACCACGAGACGCTCGGCCGCCCCATCCTCACGGCGTCGATGATCGAGGGCGGCGAGGCGACGAACCAGGTCCCGGCCGAGTGCACCATCACCTTCGACCGCCGGAGCGTCCCGCCGGAGACGAGCGAGTCGTTCTGCGACGACCTGCGCGCGCACCTCGACCAGTGGCTCCCGGCGGAGATGGGACTGGCGGTCGAACTCATCCGCCCGGACACGCCGTTTCCCGAGGCCTTCGCGACCGACCCCGAGACCGACCTCGTCCGCACGCTGCAGGACGCCAGCGGCGGCGCGGTCCGCCCCTTCGGCGCGGCGACGGAGGCCTCCTACTTCGCCGAGCACGGGCCGACCGTCGTGTTCGGGCCCGGTGACCTGAGCGACGAGGTGGGCGCGGTCGCCCACTCGAAGCGCGAGTACGTCCGCCTCTCGGACGTACGGACGGCCGCCCGTGCGGTCCGCGAGACGGTCGAGCGACTTGTCTAGGCGGGCCGCTCGCCGGCGAGCGACGACAGCGTCGTCGCCTCCTCGTCGGTCACGCGGCCGAACTCCTCGTAGTAGTCCGCCGTGGCCTGGAACGCCGACGGCTGGAGGGGGACGACCACCTCGTCGGTCCACCGGCGGACCTCCGCCAGTACGTCGGGCGGCGCGACGGGGGCGGCGGCGACGACGGATTCCGCGCCGGCCTTTCGCAGTCGCTGGACCGCAACGCGCATCGCCGCGCCGGTGGGTATCCCGTCGTCGACCAGCAGGACCCGCTTTCCGTCCACGTCGAGCGGGCCCCACTGCTCGCCGTACTCGACCGCCCGCGTCTCGACGGCGTCGGCGGCGTGGGTCTTCGCCTCCTGGACGTACTCCCAGTTCACGTCGAGAAAGCGCATCATCGGGCTGTTGATCCACGAGAAGCCGCCCGGCGCGACCGCGCCGATGGTCAGGTCCGGATGGTCCGGTGCGCGGATTCGCTGGACGACGAGCACGTCCATCGGATCCCCCAGCTCCTCGGCGATCACGGTTCCGACCGGGATGCCCGCGGGCGCGATGGCGACGACGGCGTCGCTCTCGACCTCCCGCCGGCGGAGCGCGGCCACGAGATGTCGCGCCGCGTCCGAGCGGTCTGTGAACATACTGCACTGTAGGCCGTCGGCAGTGGTAACGATTCCGGTCGATGTTGCCTGAAATATCTGGGGCGGCGCGTCGCTTCGGGTCCGTGTCTAGCTCAGTCCTGTGGCGACGGTCGGGACGACTCGCTTCCCGTGTCCAGCGTCTCCTCGACCTGCGAGTACGTCAGGACGAGCGCGAGCAGCGCGAGGACCGCGCCGGCGGTAAAGGGCGTGCTGAACGAGCCGAGGTTGTAGAGGACGCCTGAGGCGAGCGGGCCGACGGCGACGCCCAGCCCGAACGCCATCGTCAGGACCGACAGCGTCGTCCCGGAGCCGCGCGCGCCGGCGAGGTCGCCCGCGAGCGCGAGCGACGGCGCGAACACGAGCGCGACGGCGATTCCCTGGACGAAGCGGGCCAGCAGCATGAGCCAGGGGTCCGTGACGAGCCCCTGTGCGAACACCGACGGGACGAGGACGGCGAAGCCGGCGACGACGAACGGCCGCCGGCCGAAGCGGTCGCTCGCCCGGCCGATGGGGACCTGGAACACGACGTTCGCGATGACCACGGCGGCGAACTGGACGCTGAAGAACAGCGTCGACTCGTCCAGTCGCATCCGGATGGGACCTTCGAGCGTGGCGAACAGGGCGATGGTCGTCGCCATCATGAACGTGCCGACGCCGAGGACGAACACCGAGTCGAGGCCCCGGCCGTCGGGGTCCATGATCGCGATGGAGAGGTCCTTGCCGGCCTCGGCGTCGACCGGCGGGTCCTGGATGAGAAACCAGACGAGCAGGAAGCTCACGACCGCGCCCAGCACGGCGACGGCGAACGCAGCGGTGAAGCCCGAGACGGCCGTCCCGGCGACGCGGTAGGTCACCACCTCGCTCGCCGAGAGGCCGCCCGTGACGACGACGCCGGCGATGATCGGGCCGAAGCCGAAGCCGATCAGCCGGAAGGTGTTGAACACACCGAAGTTCCCGCCCCGCTCGGCGTCGCTCCCCGCGTAGTCGTTGACCAGCGCGATGGTCGCGGGGATGGTAAAGGCCGCGCCGAGGCCCTGGAACGCCCGCGCGGCGAGGACGGTCCAGTAACTGGAGAGGAACGGATAGGCCGCGCTCCCGACGGCGAACAGGACGAGGCCGGTGAGGACGAACGCTCGCCGCCGGCCGGTGCGGTCCGACAGGCGGCCGGTGAACGGCTGGCCGAAGCTGTTCAGCAGGCCGAACAGCGACAGCACCAGGCCGATGAGCGTCTCGGTCTGGAGCGTGAATCCGAGCAGTTCCGTCCCGACGATGCCGGCGAGCGACACCTGCCCGCTCGCGATGTACAGCGGGAGGACGATGATGAGAAACGAGTTCCCGAGGGCGTCTGCCATCCGCGCGAACGCGAGCGTCAGGACTCGCGAGTCGGTTCCGAGGACCATCTATCGTACGCGAACGGCCCCACCTCCCTGAGCGTTGCGTTCGAGCGGCGACCCGCTCAGATGTCGTCGGCCAACTGCTCGGCGATGCCGGTGTAGCCCGCCGGCGTCAGCGCTTCCAGTTCCGCGCGCACGTCCTCGCTCACGTCGAGGTCGGCGTACATCTCGCGGAAGTCCTCGATGGTGACCGAACGCCCGCGGGTGGCCTTCTTGACCTGCTCGTAGGCGTCGTCGTGGCCCTCGCGCCGGAGGATGGTCTGGACGGCCTCGCCGATGACTTCGGGCGTGTCCGCGAGGTCGTCGGCCATCACCTGCTCGTTCGGGACGACCTTCGCGAGGCCGTTCTGGCACTTGCCGTAGCCGACGAGGCAGTGCGCGAACGCGGCCCCGACGTTGCGCTTGACCGTCGAGTCCGAGAGGTCGCGCTGGAGTCGGGAGGTGGTGACGTAGTCCCCGAGGAAGACGAGGTCGGAGTTGGCCTTCGAGAGGTTCCCCTCGCTGTTCTCGAAGTCGATGGGGTTGACCTTGTGGGGCATCGTCGACGACCCCGTCTCGCCCTCGACGGCCTCCTGGCCGAGGTAGCGGTCGGAGACGTACAGCCACACGTCCAGGTCGAGGTCGAGCAGGACGTTGTTCGCGCCCCGGAGCGCGTCGAACAGCGCCTCGAAGTCGTCGCAGGGATTGACCTGCGTGGTCAGCGGTTCGTGTTCGAGGCCGAGGTCGGCGACGAAGCGCTCGGAGAACGCCGGCCAGTCCACGTCCGGGTAGGCGGCGACGTGGGCCGCGTAGGTCCCCGACGCGCCGGCCAGTTTGCCGGAGAGGTCGTCCGCGGCGCGCTCGACGCGCGCGACGGCCCGCCCCAGCCGGGAGGCGTAGACGGCCATCTCCTTGCCGAAGGTCGTCGGCGTCGCGGGCTGGCCGTGCGTGCGGGCGAGCATCGGCACGTCGGCGTACGTGTGGGCCATCTCGACCAGCGCGTCGCGAATCTCGCGGAGTTCGGGGACCAGGACTTCTTCGGCGGCGGGCTTGACGAGCAGGCGGTGGGCGAGGTTGTTCACGTCCTCGCTGGTCAGCCCGAAGTGGATCCAGTTGTCGGCGTCGAGGTCCGCGGGCATGCCGAGGCGGATGAAGTATTCGACGGCCTTCACATCGTGGTTCGTCGCCGCGTACTCGCCGTAGCCCTCCGTCTCCAGTTGCTTGACGACGGCGGCGTCCTCGTCGTCGAAGTCCTCGTACAGCGCCCGGAGCGCGGTGCGCTGGTCGTCGTCGATGGACAGCGGCGTGGCGTCGAGGTCCGCGAGCGCGAGCAGGTACTCGACTTCGACTTCCACGCGGGCGCGCATCAGCGCCCGCTCGCTGGCGTACGGGACGAGCGGTTCGGTGTAGCGGGCGTATCGGCCGTCGAGCGGCGAAACGGCGTCGAGTGGCCCTCTGTCGGTCATGTCCGACTGTCCGCGGGAGGCGCGAAAAAGCGTGTCGTTCCCGCGCTCTCTCGACCTTCGCTCGGTCCGGCCACCTCCCGCCGTTCCGTGTCGTGCGCTCACAGCAGGTGGCTATATCCTATCAGCCGACCTATAATACGTCATGGCAGAAGTCACGCAGGCCCGACCGTCCGAGCACAGCCGCCCCCTCGCGGTTCGCGGGGCTGTCGCCGTCGTCGTCTCGGTCCTCGTCAACGTCGTCCTGGTCCTCGCCGTCGGGGCCCTGGGAATCGCACCGGGGTTCCGACCGCTCGCCGTTCCGCCCGTCGCCTTCCTGTCGGCGGTGGGGGCCGTCGGCGCGACGGCGGTGTACTGGGGCCTGACGCGCTACCGGAACGCCCCAGACCGGTCGTTCGTCCGTCTGGCGGCGGTCGTGCTGGTGCTGTCGTTCCTCCCCGATGTCGGACTCCTGCTGAACGACCCGGCGGCGACGGTCGCCGGCGTCGTCGCTCTCATGGTGATGCACGTGGTCGTCGCGGCCGCGTCGGTCGGATCGCTGGTCTACTGGGGAACCGCCCGCTGAGCCCGCTCGGGAGCGGCCGCGCTACTGCCCGCTGGCCGTCGCGTCCTGATAGTGCGAGCGGTAGCGGGCGACCTTCCGGTACAGCAGGTAGCCGACGACGCCGTCGAAGACGATCACGAACCCGAGGAACGCCAGCGTGCTGAGCGGCGCGTACGTCACGATGGTGTTGTACGTCGCGTGGATGAGCGCCGCGATGAGCAGCCCCTTGACGACGATGGGGCCGGCGTCTTCGGGGTTGAACTTCGCCAGGCCGAGGTAGTAGCCGGCGAACGACGAGTAGAGGACGTGGCCCGGACCGACGAACGCGCGACTCGTCGCCGTCTGGATGGCCGAGACGATCGGCTGGCCGCTCTGGGCCGCGATTGCCTGCGAGTAGCCCTGCGAGATGTACAGCGCGTTCTCGATGGTCGCGAATCCCAGCCCCGCGACGGCCCCGTAGACGACGCCGTCGACGACCGCGTCGATGGTGTCGTAGCTCCCGACGCGGACCGCGAGCCACTTCACCGTCTCCTCGATGGGGCCGACGACGACGAAGAAGAACAGCGCCATCCCGACGACGGGGACCACCTGGAACAGCGGCTGCAGCAGGGTGTTGACCAGCGCGGCGATGCTGGCGAACAGGATCGAGAGGACGAACGTGATCGCGAGCGGCTCGAGCGGTTCGCGCATCGTCGGGTCGCCGTACCAGAGGAAGCCGACGATGCCGAGCGCCGGGACCGCCGACAGCGCCGCCAGCGCACCCAGTTCGGGCCGGCGAATCGCCAGCAGGACCGTCGCCGCGAGCTGTACCACGAACAGGAGCACCGCGATGGCGATGAGGAGCCAGCGCCGCGACGCGTGCAACACCCCGTAGAGCCCGACGGCGACCCCGTCGAGCCGCGACCGGGCGTCCCACTCGGCGATGTCGTATAAGTCGGTCGTCCCGCTCATCGACGCCGCGACCGGATCCGTGTCCTCGTCTGTCACGGCTGGTCCGTCACGTGGCGGCTACGTCAGGGTTTCGCCCGCACAGGCAAGATTGCGAGGGGCTCCGCGGTCAGCCGAGCCAGCCGTAGTCGGCCTCGGCGTCGCCGAACCGACCGTCCGGTGGGCGGTGCCGGTAGAGGTCCCGGCCGAGCGCGAGCCACGCCAGTCCGTAGAGGGCGGCCGCCCCAGGCTGGACGCTCAGTCCGAGGAAGGCCAGCGTCCCCACGCCGAGCGCCACGCCCAGCCACGGCGGCTGGATGCGCGTCCGGACGAGCCCGACCGCGACCAGCAGGGATCCGCCCACCAGCGCGAGCACGCCCATGCCGACGATGGCCTCGCCGCCGCCCGAGAGGAGGCGGAGCACTTGTCCGACGCCGAACACGAGGCCGCCGAGCGCGCCGAGCCACGCGCCGATGGTCCCCGGGCGCTTCATCCGCGCGCCGTAGAAGTCCTCGACTGCGTAGTGACCGGCGACGACGCCGACGCTGGAGACGGCGCTGGCGACGAGGACCGGCGGGCTCGTCGTCGTCAGGCCGGTCGCCGCGAGCGCCGCGGCCCAAGCGGTCCAGACGACGCCCGCGGCGGCCGCGACCGCGCCGGCGTACTGACACCGTAGCTTCGACATACCGGCGCGTCGACGGCCGGCCACATATGCACGTCGAACGCGCGCCGCGGACGGCCGGGGCGGGGTTTCGCAACAACTTTGCACCGGCCGACCCGTCGGTCGCACATGAAACTCGCCGGTATGGCCAGTAACCGCGGCCGAAATCTCATGAACATCGCCGACCGCGCCCCGGGCGGCGCGTCGTTCGCCGTCGTCCTGACGAACGACGCCGACGCGCCGGTCCTCGAAGCGGCGGCCGAGCGCGGCATCCCGACGGAGGTCGTCGAGCGCGACGACGACGAGGCCCGCGAGGCCCACGAAGAGCGCGTCCTCGACGCGCTCTCGGAGTACGACTTCGACCTCGTCACGCTCGACGGCTACATGCGCGTCCTGAGCGAGACGTTCCTCGACGCGGCCCCGACGACGCTGAACGTCCACCCGTCGCTGCTGCCGAACTTCGCCGGCATGGACGCCCACGAGCAGGTGCTCGACGCCGGCGTGAAGGTGACCGGCTGTACCGTCCACGTCGTCGACGAGAGCGTCGACGGCGGCCCCATCGTCACGCAGGAGCCGATTCCCGTCTTCGAGGGCGACGACGAGGACGACCTGAAAGCGCGCGTCCTCTACGAAGGCGAGTTCACCGCCTATCCCCGCGTCGTGAAGTGGTTCGCCGAGGACCGCGTCGAGGTCGACTGGGGCGAGAGCGCGGTCAGCGTCGAGGGCGACGCGGGCGGCGACTTCCCCGCTCGGCGAATCGTCTCCGACGACATCGCCGCGAGCCTGCGCTACGGGGAGAACCCTCACCAGGACGCCGCGCTGTACGCCGACGCCACTGTCTCCGAGGCCAGCGTCGTCCACGCCGACCAACTCAACGAGGGCGCGAAGGCCCTGTCGTACAACAATTACAACGACGCCGACGGCGCGCTGAATCTCATCAAGGAGTTCGAGGAGCCCGCCGCCGCGGTCATCAAGCACACCAACCCCGCGGGCTGTGCGACCGCCGACTCCGTCGCCGAGGCCTACGAGAAGGCCCTCTCGACGGACCCGATGAGCGCCTTCGGCGGCATCGTGGCGCTGAACCGCGAGTGCGACGCCGCCACCGCCGAGCAGATCATCGACTCCTTCAAGGAGGTCGTCGTCGCGCCCGGCTACACCGACGCCGCGCTCGACGTGCTCTTCGAGAAGGAGAACCTCCGCGTCCTCGACGTGAACGACAACTTCGAGGTCACGGACACGCTCACCGAGAAACCGCTGGTCGGCGGTCGCCTCGTCCAGGAGCGCGACACGCAGCACCTCTCCGCCGACGACCTGGAGGTCGTCACCGAGCGCGAACCGACCGACGAGCAGGTCGAGTCGATGCTGTTCGCCTGGCACACGCTCAAGCACGTCAAGTCGAACGGCATCCTCTTCGCGAAGGGGACGGAGACGGTCGGCATCGGCATGGGGCAGGTCTCCCGCGTCGACGCCGTCCGGCTGGCCGCGATGAAGGCCGACGAGCACGCCGAGGGCAAGGACGCCGAGGGCGCGGTGATGGCCTCCGACGCCTTCTTCCCGTTCCCGGACGGCATCGAGGAGGCCGCGGACGCGGGCATCGAGGCCGTCATCCAGCCCGGCGGCTCGAAGAACGACGACAGCGTCGTCGAGGCCGCCAACGAACACGACATGGCGATGGTGTTCACCGGCCAGCGGTCGTTTAGACACGACTGATCGAGCGCGCGACGCAGTTTCCCGTCTCGAAAGACGCTTCAGACGGGCTTTCGAAGCGGCGGGCATGTCCGAGGACACCGACCGCGAGACGGCGGTCAGAGACGCGGTTGACCGCTCCCAGAGCGGTGCGCCGGCGGGCGGGCGAACCATCCGGGACCGATTTTCCGCCGACGAGATCTTCCAGCGCATCATCGTCGCCGCGGACCACGAGATAACGTCGAGCAAGCGCGAACTGCTCGCGAGCGCCCTCGCCGCGGGGTTCGCCATCACGATCACGTTCCTGCTCTACGCGTCGCTGTACGCCTCGACCGGCGGGGACCCGGTGCTGAGCGCGTTGCTGTATCCGCTCGGCTTCGTCTTCATCATCCTCGGGGACTACCAGCTGTACACCGAGAACACGCTGCCGCCGGTCGCGCTCACGCTGGAACGGATCGCCTCGCTGCCCGCGCTGTGTCGCATCTGGGGGCTCGTCCTCTTCGGGAACCTCGTCGGCGGCGCGCTCGGCGCGCTCGCGCTCGCATCGACCGGCGTCCTCTCGCCCGAGGCCGTGACGGCGGCAGAGGGGTTCGCCGAGAAGGCCATCGAGACCCCGTGGTGGACGCTGTTCGCCAAGGCGGTGTTCGCCGGGCTCATCGTCGCCGGCGTCGTCTGGGTCGACTACTCGCTTCGCGACAGCGTCTCGCGACTGTTGCTCGTCTACCTCTCCTTCCTGGCCATCCCGTTCGGGAACCTCTACCACGTCGTCGTCTCGGCGACCGAGATGCTGTTTCTGGTCTACAACGGCGAACTCGGCCTGATGGTCGGCACCACGCAGTTCGTCCTCCCGGTGCTGCTCGGCAACTCCATCGGCGGCGTGGTCCTCGTCACCGTCGTCAACTACTTCCAGACGACCGAGAGCCGGCTGGAAGCGATCCGCGAGGGCGGCACGACCCTCCAGCTCACCGTCCGCGAGTGGGTGCTCGGCCCGTTCTCCGACTCCGGCCGGTCGTACGTCCCGGTGAACGACGACCACTGACGTACCAACTGAACCGAGTTACACACCACGCACTCCCACCGTGCAATCGGGTGCGCACTGATTTTCACTGGCTACGATAGCCCACGACCGGACTGGAAGGTGGCGTTTAGCGTAGCAGTCAGCAGTGCAGAGAGCCAGAAAGCCCCGGCTGGCTGAACTCGGGGGGCTTTCTGGCTGTTTGCGATCGCTTTCTCTTAACTAAACACTGCCGACGGGACAAGCCAAACGCATTTGACACGCTCGGCGCTAGAGGTGGTGTGAGCTGGCTCGCAGACAACCGCCTCCTGTTGCTGTTCGCCGCCGTCGTCCTGACGACGCTCGGAGCCGTCGGCGCGGCCATCGTCGGCGTCGTCGCGACGCTCGGCGCGCTGGTGGGCGGCGGCGCCGTCGTCCAGACCTTCGCGGTCTTCTTCCTGGGAACGCTGCTGCTGGCCGGGCTCGACGTGGTGTTCTCGGTGGCGCTGGTCCGCGAACTGGCCAGGCGGGCGTCGCTCCCCAAGAGCCAGCGCGCCGCCGGCGTCCTCGCGCGGGCCGAGTCGCTGATTCCACCGCTGGCCGCGCTCGGCCTCTCGGACACCGTCGCCCCGAGCTTCGAGGACCGCCACGAGGCACTGACGCGCCGGTACGTCGAAGGCGAGATCACGGAGGCGACCTACGAGCGAGAGCTCCAGGACCTCCTCGACGGTTCGGACGCGGAGACCGGACCGCTCGACGAGGCCAGGGTCGAGCCCGGGCGGTCAGCGTCCGCCGCCGCCTCGCGTGACGCGCCGCGGTCGGAGACCGAATCCGAGCGCGAACCGGCCCGCGAGTAGGGACCACTGCCCGGTTTTACGTACCGTCGCGACGACGGGTCAGGTATGGACGACTACATCGAACTCGACGTCGAGCGCGACGCCGTCGCGCGGGCGCTGGGCGTCGTCCCCGGCGTCGCCGTGGCCGGCGACGACGCGGGCGAGGGTTCCGTCGGTGACGACGACGCAGACGACGACGGGCCGGAGGCGACGCCGGTCCCCGGCGCAGCCCCCGGTGACACGGCCGACGAAGCCGACGGCGGCGCGACGGCGAAACTGGGAGCGCTCTGGCGGCAGTGGGGCCTGCTCGGCACCGGCGTCACGCTGGTCGCGCTGGGCGCGGGCCTCGTCGGGCTCTGGTTGTACCGACGCCGGAGCGCGGACGGGTCGGCGGCCGAGGAAGCCACCGAGGAGTGGGACGAGTGGACGCCATCCGAGACGATGGACTCGCCGCCGCCGTCGGTGGACACGCCGTCGCCGACGGGGTCGGCGGACGGAGTGGCCGGCACCGACGCTGGTGACACCGAGGACGGACCGGCCCCCGAGCCACAGCAGACGGCGCTGGGCGAGGAGGCGGCCCGGAGCGAACGGGGCGACGACATCCCCGTTCGCGGTCGTCGCGAGGACCGCGAGGACGTGGACTGGAGCGTCCGCGAGGACCGGACTCCCGGCGACGCGACGGAATCGTCGCAAGCCGGAGCGGGGACGGATGAGACGACCGAAACGGAGACGGATGCGTCGGCAGAGGACGAGCGCGAGGACCTGCCGGGCGCGTCCATCGACCCGGCACCGCTGCTGGGGGCCGCGTTCCTCATCGCGACGAGCGCGCTGGGTCGGTGGGCCAGGCGGGAGCACGAGACGGGGCCCGGGCAGTAGTTCGACAGGCTAAAGCGAGCGGCTCCGATACAGCGAGCATGAAGTTCCACGAGGCCGCGAACTTCCTCTTCGAGCTGCGCCGGTTCGCCTCGCGACCCGGCACCGACGCCACGCGGGAGTTGCTATCGTCGCTCGGCGACCCACACGAGGGACTGCGCTGCGTGCAGATCGCGGGGTCCAACGGGAAGGGATCGACCGCGCGGATGGTCGAGCGGACGCTGCGGGAGGCCGGCCTCGACGTTGGACTGTACACGTCGCCGCACCTCGACGACGTTCGCGAACGGATCCGCGTCAACGGGCGGAAGATTCCCGAGGCCGCGGTCGTCGAGTACGTCAAGGCGGCCCGGGAATACGTCACCGAGCGCGGCGCGGCCGGCGACTCGCCGACCTTCTTCGAGACGCTGACCGCGCTCGCGCTCTGGGAGTTCGACCGACAGGACGTGGACGTTGCCGTGCTGGAGGTCGGCATCGGCGGCCGCCACGACGCCACGAGCGTCGTCGATCCGGTCGCCAGCGCCGTCACGTCGGTCACGCTCGAACACACCCACATCCTCGGCGACACCGTCTCCGAGATCGCCCGTGACAAGGCCCACGTCGCGCCCGACGGCGAGCCGCTGGTGACCGGTACGACCGGCGACGCGCTCGCGGCCGTTCGCGAGATCGCCGGCGACGTGGTGACCGTCGGAGAAGGCGACGACGCGGACGTGACCGCCACCTACGGCGGCCGCGACGGACTTGAGGGCGCGGTCGCCATCGACGGACCGGACTGGGCCGTCGACACGCACATCCCGTTGCTCGGCGAGCACCAGGCCCAGAACGCCGGCATCGCGGCCGCGCTGTGCCGGCAGGTCGCCGACGTGTCGCGGGAGACGCTCGAACGCGGCCTGCGGAACGCCCACTGGCCGGGCCGCTTCGAGGTCATGGGCGAGTCGCCGCTGGTCGTCCTCGACGGCGCGCACAACCCCGGCAGCGTCGAGCGGACGGCGGAGACGCTCGACTCGTTCGACTACGACGACCTGCACGTCGTCCTCGGCGCGATGGTCGACAAGGACCACGCGGGCATCGCCGGGGCGCTGCCGGACCCCGACCGCGTCGTCGCCTGCCAGCCCAACGTCGACCGGGCGGAGTCCCACCACGTGCTGGCGACGGCGCTGACGGCGGCGACCGACGCCGAGGTCGAGACGCGCCACGACGTGGCCGGCGCGCTCGGCATCGCGCTCGACGCCGCCGACGAGGGCGACGCCGTCCTCGTGACCGGGTCGCTGTACGCTGTCCGGGAGGCCCGCACCCGCTGGGCGCGCTCGCTTGTCCCGAAGCGCGTCGACTCGCTCGCCGACGCCCGCGAGGCCATCGAGGCCGCCCACGTCACCGACGCCGGCGCGTGGCGGATGCGCGGCAAGGGCGTCCACCGCGTCCTGCGGACCCGCGTCCAGCCCCGGCAGGCCCAGTACCTCAAGGAGGAACTGCTGTCGCTGGGCGGCGAGTGCGCCGTCTCGGGCCTGAACGATCAGGACGAGGAGTCGCTGGACGTGGTGCTGATGGCGACGATGGCCCAGTTCAAGCGCCTCGCCGAGAAACTGGACGGCCAGCCCTACGGGCTCTCGACGTTCGCCGACGAACTCCGGAGTGCGCTGTCCATTCAGCAGTCAGACGAGCGCGACCGCGATCACCCGTGGGACGACGGCACGGCCGTCATGGGCATCTGCAACATCACGCCGGACTCGTTCCACGACGGCGGCGAGTACAACGCCGTCGAGGACGCCGTCGAGCGCGCCGAGCAGATGGTCGCCGACGGGGCCGACATCCTCGACATCGGCGGCGAGTCGACGCGCCCCGGCGCGGAACCGATCTCCGCCGACGCGGAGATCGACCGCGTCGTCCCCGTCATCGAGGAACTGGCGGACCTCGACGTGGCGATCTCCGTGGACACGCGGAAGGCCGCCGTCGCGCGGGCCGCGCTCGATGCCGGCGCGGACATCCTCAACGACGTCTCCGGGCTGGAAGACCCCGAGATGCGCCTCGTCGCGGCGGAGTACGACGTGCCCGTCGTCGTGATGCACTCCATCGAGACGCCCGTCGACCCCGACAGCGACGTGCAGTACGACGACGTGGTCGAGGACTGCATCGACCAGCTGACCGAGCGGGTCCTGCTCGCGGAGAAGGCCGGGCTGGATCGCGACCAGATCATCGTCGACCCCGGCCTCGGCTTCGGGAAGTCCCCGGCCGAGGACTTCGACCTGCTCGGCCGACTGGCGGAGTTCCGAGCGCTCGGCTGCCCGCTCCTCGTCGGCCACTCCCACAAGTCGCTGTTCTCCCTCGTCGGCGAGGACGCGGGCGACTGCCTGGAGGCGACCATCGCCGGGACGACCCTGGCGGCCCGACAGGGTGCCGACATCGTCCGCGTCCACGACGTGGCCGAGAACGCCGCCGCGGTGCGGGTCGCCGAGGCGGCCCGCGACCCCGAGAACTTCGAAGACTGAGCGAAAACGTATCGGCTGTCACCAACCGAATCGCTTCGAGCCGGTCAAACGCCCAGAACCGCCGCTCGGTAGTGGACGCGTTTCTATTATCTCGTTTGAAAAGGGGAGGCGAACATATTAACGCGGTATCTTCCGACGAGGAGTATGGCCACTGACGAGACGGCCGCCGTCCCGCGAAATCGGGTCACGGCGGCGGACCGAAACGGCGTGGACGGATCGACACTCACCGAGCGTATCGGTCTCGACGACGCGGAGATCCGGTGGCGAAAGGAGTTCACGGGGTTCGACGAGACCGATATCGACGCGCTCGTCGCGATGGAAGACGAGGTCGACGCCAGCGCGGAGGCCGTCGTCGAGGACTTCTACGACAACCTCCAGTCGTTCGACGAGACCGTCGAGATCTTCGGACGCTCTTCGAAGTCGGTCGAGCAACTCAAACGGACCCAGGAGCAGTACCTCCGGGACCTCGTCGCCGGTGACTACGGCCGGTAGTACTTCGAGAACCGGGCCCGAATCGGGAAGATCCACGACATGCTCGACCTCGGCCCCAAGGTCTATCTCGGGGCCTACACGACGTACTTCGAGCACTTCCTGTCGATGATCGCGGCGGACATCCGGTCGACGGACGCCGACCGCGACGAGGCGCTCGACGAGCTGTCTGACCGCGTCCTCTCCGTCTTCAAACTCCTCAATCTCGACCAGCAGGTGGCGATGGACACCTACATCGACTCGTACAATCAGCGCCTGGAGGCCGCGAACGAGGAGCAAGAGCAACTGATGCGTGAGGTCGAGGAAGGACTCCAGCAGCCGATCGACGAACTGAGCGAGTCGGCCGAGCGCGTCGCGGAGACGAACCAGCGACTCAGCGCGACAGCCGACAGCCAGGCCGAGTCGATGGACGAGGTGGCCGGCGAGGTCGCGGACATGAGCGCGACCATCGAGGAGATCGCGTCCACCGCCGAGGAGGTCGCGAGCACCAGTACGTCGGCCGAGCAGAAGGCCGAACGCGGCAGCGAGGCCGCCGAGCGGGCCGCGGACGTGATGGACGAGGTCGACGGCGCCGTCGACGAGGTCTCGGACGATATCGCGGGGCTCAAGCGCCGCGCCGACGAGATCGACGAGATCGTCGAGGTCATCAACGGCATCGCCGACCAGACGAACATGCTGGCGCTGAACGCCTCCATCGAGGCCGCGCGCGCCGGGGAGGCCGGTGACGGGTTCGCCGTCGTCGCCGACGAGATCAAGACGCTCGCCGGCGATTCCCAGGCCCACGCCAACCGCATCGAAGACACGGTCACGGAGATTCAAGACGAGACCGTCGACGCGGTCGAGAGCCTGGAGACCGTCACCGAACAGGTCTCAGACGGCATCGAAGAAGTCGAAGCGGCGACGGAACGGCTCGACGAGATCGTCGACGCGATCGACGAGACGGCCCAGGGGATCCGAGAGGTGTCGGCCGCGACCGACGATCAGGCGGCCTCGACCGAGGAAGTCGCCAGCATGATCGACGAACTGTCGGCCGGGATCGACGACATCTCCGGACAGCTCGGCGATCTCGCGGCGACGAACGAGGAACAGACGGCGAAGATTCGGGACGTGGCCGAGTCCGCCCGTCGGCTCGACACCGACGGATAGCGCCGCACTTCACTCCCCATTATCGGGCGGCTCGACCGCCTCGGCCTCGGTCTCCGTGACGCGGATTCCCTTGGAGGCGAGGTGGCGCATCTGCCGGCGGACGAAGTCCTCTTCGGTCGTCCCGCGCGTCGCGAGGATGACCATGCGCGCGTCGCCGGCCGGCCGCATCGTCCGTCCGGCCCGCTGTGCGCCCTGTCGCCGGGAGCCGCCGAGCCCCGAGGCGACGATGGCCAGTTCGGCGTCGGGGAGGTCGATGCCCTCGTCGCCGACGCGGGAGACGACGAGCGTGTCGCGCTCGCCCTGCCGGAACTCGTCGAACAGCTTCCCCCGGCGGGCGTGGGGCATCTCGCCGCTGATGAAGGGTACGTCGATGGCTTCGCTGATGGCCTCGCCCTGGTCCAGGTACTCGACGAAGACCAGCGCCTTCGCCGCCGGGTTCTCCGCCAGCGCGTAGCGGATCTCGTCGATCTTCCCCGAGTTGCCGGCGGCGGCCTGTCGCCGGTCGTGGCCCGACGTGGAACTGTACTCGGCCCCCTCGGTCTCGTCGCCCCACGGGACGAGGCGGATCTCGACCTCCGGCTCGGCGACGTAGCCCGCGTCGAACAGCTTGCCCCAGTCCGTCCCGATCGGCGGGCCGACGAGCGTGAAGATCTCCTCCTCGTCGTCGCTCTCGCGGGTCGGCGTCGCGGTCAGGCCGAGCCGGTGTTTGGTCTGGAGGTCCGCGCTGCGTTTGTGAACTGGCGATGGAATGTGATGGACCTCGTCGTAGACGATGAGGCCCCACTTGCGCTGGTCGAACAGCTTCCGGTGGCGGTCCATCCCGGCGGTGCGGTAGGTGGCGATGGTGACCGGCCGGATGGACTTCTCGCCGCCGTGGTACTCGCCGATGTCGTCGTCGGTGAGCGAGGTGTGTCGGACCAGTTCGTCGCGCCACTGGGTCGCGAGTTCGCGCGAAGGGACGAGTATCAGCGTCTCCCCGCCGACGGCCGCCATCGCGCCCATCGCGGCGACGGTCTTGCCCGACCCGGGCGGGCCGACGAACACGCCCGATCCCTGCTCGGTGAAGCGCTCCACCCAGTCGCGCTGGTAATCGCGTAGGCGAAGCAGGAGATCCAGTTCCAGCGCGTCGCCGGTTTCGAGGTCGCGGTCGTCTCGGACGGGGTAGCCCGCCTCGTACAGCGTGCGCTTGATCTCGGCGGTGGCGTCCTCGTTGACCCACGCCTCCGAGTCGGAGATGGGCGCGCGGAGGTGGTGGTCGTCGAGCTTCTGGCGGGCGACGTTGCCCATCAGGTCGTCGCTCTCGGCTTCGAGGACGACGTAGCCGTCCTCGTGGGTCTTCAGGCGGAACTTCCGGGCGCGCTCCCACTGGCTCGCGACCCACTCTTCGAGGTGGGGCGAGCGCTCGCCCAGCACGTCCCGCATCGTCGCGAGCAGGTCGTCCAGCGATTCGTGGGGCGCGGCCCACACGTCTTCCTCGCGGAGTTCGTACACGTAGCCGCCCGAGCGGTTCGTGTCCTGCAGGCGGGCGAACTGCGAGAGCTGGGCCCGCGTGAACTGCTCGGGATGTTCGACGACCACCTCGCGGCGGTCCGGGAACAGGACGACGCGCTCGCGGTCGGTCACCTCGGCGATATCGGCCGGATACCACACCGACTCCACCTCGGACACGTCCTGGCGCTCGATGTCGCCCTCCTCGGCCAGCGCCGCCAGGGCTTCGCGGGCCTCGTCCGGCGTCAGGTCGGTCTTCCGCGAGAGCTCCGTCGCGGTCAGGTGCGGTCGGCCCACGGCGTCGATGGCGTCGTAGACGGCGTCGAGTTCGAGGGCCCCCGCGGCGTCTTCGTCGTCGGTTCGGTCGGCTGGCTCCTCGGCTGTCACTACCGGTGGGAGGCGACCGAGGGGGAAACGGGTTTCGTCTGTGGCCCGACGTCTGCCGTCCACGCGGACACGGACAAGCCCCGAGGCAGGCGGAGTGAGACGGCACACCGGCCGGAGGGAACGTAGAGCGAGCGGTCATGTCTGCCACGCGGTCGAGCGGCTACTTTCGCGTGTAGGTCGCGATCAGTTCCGGGGTTATCTCGTCGAACACGACGACCCGGCCGCCGTACTCGTCACCGAACGAGTCCGCGTCGGCCCGAGCGGAGAACGGGACGAGTGCCGGACCCATACCGCCCGAGACGCGACTTTCCATGACGTAGTGCATCTGTGTCGCGTCGCCGAACGTGTCCGGGGCCGTCGGGGACGGCAGCGTCGGGTCCCCCTCTGTCGAGAGCGTGTAGTCCACGGTCGAGTAGTCGGTCACGTAGATCGCGGTCGCTTCCCACCCCTCTCGCTCGTGCTCGAAATAGTAGGGAAACAGTCCGAACGCGAGTGTGTGGAACCACGCCGGGTTCTCGCGTCCGTCGGGGCTGTTGTTCCGATAAAATATCTGTCCGTTCGGGCCGCCGTGCAGCCCGATCACCATTCCGCCTTCGTCGTCGGCCTTGCTACCGGAGAGGTCCACCGGCGTCGGTCGCTGTTGCGCTGCCTGTCCCGCGGGCGCTCCCAGACAGCCAGTCAGGCCAGCAGCGCCGAGCAACGACCCCGCGGTTCTGAGTGCGGTTCGACGGTTCACAAACAAGCTCTCGTTCGGCGAACGAAATCGCGTTTGGTACGGCTCTCGAAACTCTCGTCGAACGGACCGCCTGTCCTCCGATTCGGGCGGAGACTCGGCATCCGAGCCGTGTTGGTCGACCTGTGGGTTCGGAGCACGCCAACCGTCGTCCGACGCCCTCGAACAGGACATTAATGTACCGTCCCCCAGACCTGCCGGCATGGTCGATGGAATAGCGGCAGGGCCGTGGTCAGTGGTCCCGGCGCTGGTGGCGATCAGTCTCGCCTGGTACACGCGGGACGCCCTCATCGGGCTGTTCGTCGGCATCGTCGTCACGGGCGTCATCGTCGGCGCGTTGCACCCGCAGGCCGTCGGGGTCCCGTCGGACCTCGTCACTGCCGGCGGCGAGGTGGCGACCGTCCAGCCGCAAGCCGAGGACGCGGAGCCGTGGACCGTCGGCGTCGGCGGCGTCGCGCTGGGCGCGCTGTTCGGACTGAAAGTCGTCCCGGAGATCATCGCCACCGCGCCGCTGTTCGGGGAGTGGTACGTCAAGAACGTCCTGCTGGCCATCTTCGCCATCGGCGGCATGATCGGGCTGATGATCCGCGCCGGCGCGATACAGGGCGTCCTCGAAGTGCTGGCTGAGCGGGCCGACTCGGCGGAAGACGCCGAGAAGGCCGCGTTCCTCGCGGGCATCGCCATCCACATCGACGACTACTTCAACTGCCTCGTGGTCGGCTCGATGATGCGCCCGCTGACCGACCGGTTCGACGTCTCGCGGGCCAAGCTGGCCTACTACGTCGACTCCGCCGGCTCGCCGGCCGCCCGCCTCGCCTTCTACTCCACGTGGGGCGCGGCGATGGTCGGCTTCATCGGCGGCGGCCTCGTCCAGGCCCAGCGACAGGGGTCGCTCCCGTCGGGCATGTCGAACTTCGTGAACACCGGCGGCGAGCAGGTGACCGCCGCGACGGGGGCCGTCTGGCCGCTGTTCTTCAACACGCTGTTCACCGGATTCTACTCCTGGATCGCGCTCGCGCTCGCCGGGCTCGTCGCCTGGCAGGTCGTGCCGAACCTCTACGAGATGGGCGTCGAGGAGACCCGCGCCCGCGAGACGGGCAAGGTGGTCGGCGACGACGCCGACCCGATGATCTCCGAAGAGATGGACGAGTACGAGGTCTCCGAGACCGCGACGCCGGACTGGCGGAACTTCGCCTGGCCCATCCTGACGATGATCGTCGTCGGCCTCGGCGCGATGTTCTGGCGGGCCAGCCCCGTCGTCTACGTGGAGGGCAAGCAGGGGATGGGTGAGACGCTGCTTCAGGTCGGCGGCTGGCAGCTCGTCGCACCGCCGAGCGGCCCGTGGGCGTTCAACATCGGCGGCGTCCAGCTCGGCCTCGCCTCGTTCTCGGCGCTGGCCGTCGCCTTCCTGTTGTACCGCTGGAAGGGCGACATCCCGTCGAACGACGACGCCACCGACGCGATGATGGTCGGCTTCAAGGGCATCCTGCTGGCCGCCGTCATCCTCATGTTCGCCAGCTCCATCCAGAACGCGGTGTCGATACTGGGCATCTCCTCGTTCGTGACGAACGTCTTCGGCGGCGTGCCCGCCTTCGTCGTCCCGGTCGGCGTCTTCCTCGTCACCTCGGCCGTCAGCTTCTCGGACGGCTCCTCGTGGTCGACCTACGGCATCATGTTCCCCATCGCCATCCCGCTGGCGTTCTCGACGGGCGCGAACCTCCCGCTCGTCCTCGGCGCGGTGTTCAGCGGCGGCATCTTCGGCGACCACACCTCGCCCATCAGCGACACGACGGTGTTGGCGTCTTCGACGAGCGGAAGCGACCACATGGTCCACGTCAGGAGTCAGGCCCCCTACGCCCTCATCACGGCGGGGCTCGCCGCCGCGCTGTTCCTCGTGTTCGGGCTGGTGCTCCCCGAGGGATTCCGGATCATCCCGTACTGACGGGCGGTCTCGTCTCGCGCTCGATCTCGTCTCAGAACAGCCCGTGTTCCTCGGCAACGGTCTCGTACAGCTCCTCGTAGCGTCCGCGAACGGCCTCGTGGTCGTACTCGGCGACCGACTCGTCGACGGTCCAGCGGTCGTAGGCCGCCGACTCGGCGATCTTGTCGGCGATCTCCTGGGGGTTCGTCACGCGGTAGGCGCGGTCGCGCTGTTCGACGAGTTCGTGGGCGCTGGAGTCGGCCTGGTACTCGACGACGCCGATACAGCCACACGCCATCGCCCAGAGGAGGTCCGTCGCGAAGCACTCGCGGAACGCCGTCTGGACGAAGACGTGCGCGCCCTTGTAGATCGAGACGCGCCGCTCGAGGTCGCAGGCACCGACGAAGGTCACGCGGTCGTCGATGCGGAGGTCGGCGGCCTCCTGCTCGTAGTACTCGCGCTCGGGGCCGTCGCCGACGACGGTCGCCGACCAGTCGCGCTGGCGGAGTTCGGCGAGGCCGAGCAGCAGCGACTCGACGTTGGCGCTGCCGTCGAGGCGGTGGGCGTAGGCCACGTCGATCTCGTCGTCGGGGTCGACCTCGCGGACGAGGTCCATGTCGACGCTCTGGGGGAGGACTGTCGTCTGGTCGGCCGACGCGCCCCGCTCGCGGACGCGCGTGCGGACGAGTTCCGACGGCGTGACGATCCGCTCGGGCGAACGAAGCGAGAGCGAGGCCGGCACGCTCTCGGGCACGTCGTCGTCGCCGTACCACTCGGTGACCAGCGGCGCTCGGGCGAGCGTCGCGCCGGCGCTGGCCGCGAGGACGACGGACGGCGGCGTCGGGAGGGCGTGGACCACGTCGGGCCGGTACCGCGCCAGGATGAACGGCAGGCGCGCACAGAAGGAGGGGACGGTCGGCGAGACGGTGACGGCGCGGTACGTGACGTCGTCGGGCGCGAACTCGTCGTCGAACCCGTCCCACCACTGCGAGCAGAAGACGGTCACGTCGTGGCCGGCGTCGGCGAGTTCGGCCGCGACCCGTTCCAGTCGCCGCCGGCCCTCGGTGTCCCGGTAGTGGCTCGTCCTCATGGCGACGACCGCGACACGCATACAGGGGCGACGGTATGCCCGCTCAAAAATCCACCCGTTTGCCGCAAAGGGTTTTGGCCGCTCCCGCCCTGCCTCCGGTGTGAACGCGTACGACCTCTCTCGCTACCTCTCTGTCCGCAGCGCCTACGGCAGTTCGCTCGCGCCGGACGGGACGCTCGCCTTCCTGATGGACACCACCGGCGTCGCCCAGGTCTGGACGCTCGACGACCCGCGGGGCTGGCCGGAGCAACGGACCTTCTACGACGAGCCGGTGAGCTTCGTCGACTACTCGCCCGAGCGCGCCGAATTAGTGTTCGGCATGGACGAGGGCGGCAACGAGCGGATGCAACTGTACCGGCTGGACGCCGACGGACGTATCCACGACCTGACGGCCCGACCCGAGGCCAAGCACCGCTGGGGCGGCTGGTCGCCCGACGGAGCGCGCTTCGCCTTCGCCTCGAACCGACGGGAGCGGGCCGTCTTCGACGTGTACGTGCAAGACCGCGACGCGACCGGCGACGCAGCCGACCTCGTCTGGGAGGGCGACGGCTGGCTCTCGGTCGGCGGCTGGTCGCCCGACGGCGCGAAGCTGCTCGTCAGCGAGGCCCACTCCAGTTTCGATCAGGACCTCTACGTCCTCGACCTGGCGACCGAGGCGCTGACCCACCTCACGCCACACGAGGGGCGCGTCCGCTACACCAGCGCGTCGTGGGGGCCGGACGGCGAGGGCGTCTACTGCGTCACCGACGCCGAGAGCGACACGCTCTCGCTGGCGCGCCTCTCGCTCGACGGCGACCTCGAAATCGTCCGCTCGGACCCCGAGTGGAACATCGACGGCGTCGCGCTGGACCGCGACAGCGCCCGCCTGGTGTACTCGCGCAACGTCGAGGGCTACAACGACCTCACCGTCGGCGAACTGACGGGGCCGACGACTATCGAGGAGTTCCCGACGCCGGACCTGCCGGGCGGCCTCGCCGGCGGCGTCTCGTGGGGCCCGGACGCCGAGCGCTTCGCGGTCAGCGTCACCGGCCGGACCGAGAACACGAACGCCTTCGTGGTCGAGACGGAGACGGGCGAGAGCGAGCGCTGGACGGAGGCGTCGACGGCCGGCATCCCGCGGGAGACGTTCGTCGAACCCGAGGTCGTCCGCTTCGAGTCGTTCGACGGGCGATCGATTCCGGCGCTGTTCTCGCTGCCCGAGGGGGCCGGCGACGGCGACACGCCGGTCGTCGTCGACATCCACGGCGGCCCGGAGAGCCAGCGCCGGCCCTCCTTCTCGGGACTGACGCAGTACTTCCTCTCGCGGGGCTACGCGGTCTTCGAGCCGAACGTCCGCGGGTCGACGGGCTACGGCAAGGCCTACACTCACCTCGACGACGTGGAGAAGCGGATGGACTCGGTGCGAGACGTGCGCGCGGGCGTCGAGTGGCTCCACGACCACCCCGCGGTGGACCCCGACCGGGTCGTCGCGATGGGCGGCTCCTACGGCGGCTTCATGGTGCTCGCGGCGCTGACGGAGTACCCCGACCTCTGGGCGGCGGGCGTCGACGTGGTCGGCATCGCGAACTTCGTGACGTTCCTGGAGAACACGGGCGACTGGCGGCGCGAACTGCGCGAGGCCGAGTACGGGTCGCTCGCCGAGGACCGCGAGTTCCTCGAGTCGATCTCTCCCATCAACAACGTCGATCGCATCGCGGCCCCGCTGTTCGTCCTCCACGGCGCGAACGACCCGCGCGTGCCGGTCGGCGAGGCCGAGCAGATCGCCGAGCGGGCCGCCGAGCAGGGCGTCCCCGTCGAGAAGCTCGTCTTCGACGACGAGGGCCACGGCATCAGCAAGCGCGAGAACCGCATCGAAGCCTACACCGCCGTCGTCGACTTCCTCGACGCCCACGTCTGAGCGGGCTCGTGGTTCCGGTGTCTCTGCCGCAAACGGTTTCAGCGCGTGAGAACGTTGGCTCGGGTTTATGCCCGTCGGGCCACAGGTGAGACGCATGGACGTAGCCGAGCGCTCGCGGGCGCGGGTACAGGAACGGCTCGCCCGCCTCGAACAGGAGTTCGGCTCGACCGCGGTGGACCAGACGACCTTCTCCGTGGGGGAGGGGGCGTATCGGAACGCTGTCGAGCACTCGCGCGAGGGGCGGGTAGATGTACACGCTTTCGTGCACAACGAGTCGGGGGACGTACTGCTCAGCGAGGACGACGGCTCGTGGACGATTCCCCAGGGCCAGACCGAGGACGCGGAGCGGCCGGCCCACGCCGCAGAGCGGGTCGTCAGCGACGCGGCGGGCGTCGAGTGTACGATCCGCGACGCCGTGCGAGCGACGATCTGCGGCGTCCGCAACGGCGACGACGGCGACGCGGAGACGGTCTATCGGCTCAGCGTCGTCTTCGACGCTGAAATCGACAGCGACGCGCTCGACGGGAGCGACGCCGACACCGAGACTACGGGTGCGGCCGCGGCGTCCGACGCCGCCATCCGGTGGGACGAGGCCGAGGGCGCGGCCGTCGCGGAGTTCGTCTAGATCACGCCGGTGACCGACGCGGCCTCGATGGCGGCCTCCTCGCTCACGCCGTCTCCGAGAATCGTGTAGCGGTCGCGGATCCGGTGGGCCGTCGTCAGCGCCTCGATCACCGTCTCGTCGTCGATGCCGAGCCCCGCGGCCGTCGTCGGCGCGCCGATGGCCGACAGGGCGTCTCGCACGTCTCGCCACTTGCCCTTCGGGCCGCTGTGGAGGTACTCGGTCATGATCGAGCCGACGCCGACCTGGTGGCCGTGGAGCGCGCCGTCGGGGACGAGCCGGTCGAGCTGGTGCGAAAAGAGGTGTTCCGCGCCGCTGGCGGGCCGCGAGGACCCGGCGATGGACATGGCGACGCCCGAGGAGACGAGCGCCTTCACGACGATCCAGGCGGACTCCTCGAGGCCCTTCTTGATCGAGTCGGCGCTGTCGACCAGCATCTCGGCGGTCATCCGCGCGAGCGCCCCGGCGTACTCGGAATAGGGGATGTTCTTCAGCCGGTGAGCGAGTTCGTAGTCGCGGACGGCGGTGTAGTTCGAGATGATGTCCGCACAGCCCGCGGTCGTCAGCCGCCAGGGGGCCTCCGCGAGCACCTCGGTGTCGGCGACGACGGCAAGCGGCGGCTCCGCGGCCACGCTGTGTCGCGTGTCGCCTTCCGGGACCGACCCGCGGCCGGAGACGATGCCGTCGTGACTGGCCGCCGTCGGAACCGAGACGAAGCCCAGTCCCAGGTCGTCGGCCGCCATCTTCGTGATGTCGATGGCCTTCCCGCCGCCGACGCCGAGGAGGAATCCCGCGTCGCTCTCCTCGGCGTACTCGATGACCCGCTGGACGGCGTCGAAGCTGGCCTCTTCGATGACGATCTGGTCGGGATCGTAGCCGGCGTCTTCGAACTGTGCGACGACGCGACTGCCGGCCACCTGGTGAGGGGTCGGGCTGGAGACGACCAGCGGCCGCCCGGTGAGGTGGAGTTCGCTCACGGCCTCGATGGTCTGATCGAGGACGCCGTGGCCCACCACGACGTTGCGCGGCAGGCGGATCCACGTTGTTTTCTCGAACATATCAGTGAGTCTCCGGCCGCGCGTGAAAACAGTTTAGGTGCGGTGACAGCGCGACCTCGTAACGTGTTCCGGCGGCGTCGGCTGGACTGACGGGCGACAGCGGGGACCCGAAAAACGGCGAGAGGCTGGGGCCGGAGGGTGCGGACTACACCAAGTCGACGGTCTGCCCGTCGCCGGACACCGTCACGTCGAGGTTGGACGCCCGCGTGACCGTCTCGTCAGTGGGGTAGATGTCGGCGGCGTTGAACTTGACGATGTCTTTGACCGGTTTCCACTGGTCGTCGACCCACAGCGAGACGTTGTTGTCGCCGACCCAGTCGTTCTGTTCGATGTTCTCCGTCGCGACGATATCGAGGTCTTCCCAGTCTGCGGTGTACTTTCCGCTCCCGCCGTCGGCTTCGACGACGAGTTTGTACTCCCAGTCCTGGGCCGCCGCGGACCCGACGACGGCCCCCGCGCCACCGAGGGCGGCACAGAGGGCACTTCCCTTCTTCAGGACGGTGCGTCTTCCGATGACGAGTTCCTTCGTCATGCGACCGACAAGATTGGATGATGACATTTATATCTATGTGTCAGATCGTACTTTTTCCGGTATCTGTGTCACCTTCGATGCCGTAATATCTCAGCTGTAAGGTGATGGTGGCCAGTCATGGGTGCCTGATATAGATAGCCTTACAGATAATGAATCTGAGGTGTATCGTTGATGATGTTCTGACTGATAGTTTCTGAGGGCGTCGCGCGCGCCACGTCGGGATGCGACAGCTGCCTGGCAGCGACTCCCGGTCAGTTCGGGTGACGGAACAAATGTGCTAGCAACGATTCCACACTTCTTTTCCACAAATAATTATTAATAACCGAGTTTGTGTCTGTCTGTCATGTCTGATGACCACACGGTATCCGACGACGGCTTGCGGACGTATCGACGGACGTTCCTGAAAGCGACCGGCGCGGCCACGGCGACGGTAGCCGCCGGGGCAGGTCTCGGGACGGCCGCGGCCCAGGGCGACGTGGACGCGCTCCTCTCGGAGTTGACGCTGGAACAGAAGGCGGGCCAGATGACACAGGTCGCCATCAGCTCCTTCGAACCGGAGCCGGAGGAGTCGAACGTCCCCGACAGCTTCGGCGTCGACACCGTCGGCGAGTACTTCAGCGAACTGGGCGTCGGCTCGATTCTCTCGGGAGGCGCGGCACCGCCCAGTTTCGACGCCGACAGTGTCGTCCAGGGGATCAACGCCTTACAGCAGTACAACCTCGACAACACCGAACACGCCATCCCGTTCCTGTACGGCGTCGACGCGACGCACGGCAACGGCCTGCTGGAGGGCGCGACGGTGTTCCCCCAGCGGCTGAACATGGGCGCGACGCGTGACCTGGACCTCGTCGAGGAGGCCGAGCGCCACACCAGCGACGCGACGGCGTCGATGGGGGCTCACTGGACGTTCGCGCCGACCACCGACCTCCAGCGGGACCCTCGCTGGGGGCGGTTCTTCGAGGGCATCAGCGAGGACCCCAAGCTGGAGGGCGACTTCTCGCGAGCGCGGGCGCGAGGGCTGGAAGACGACGACCGGCTGGCGGCCTGCGTCAAACACTTCGCGGCGTACTCGATCCCGAACAACGGCAACGACCGCGCGCCGGCCTCGACCTCGCTTCGCGACCTCCGGACGAACATCCTGCCGCCGTACCGCGAGGCCCTGGAAGCCGAACCCGGTACGGTGATGGTCAACAGCGGCGCGATCAACGGCGTCCCGGCCCACGCCTCCGAGTGGCTGCTGACGACGCTCCTCCGGGAGACGTACGGCTTCGAGGGACTGGTCGTCTCCGACTGGGACGACCTGAACCGGATGCTCACGAACCACGACTACGCGCCTGACTTCCGGACGGCGACGAAGCTGGCGATCAACGCCGGCGTCGACATGTACATGATCGGCAACGGCGGCAGCGCGCCCGGGCCGGTGCAGTTTATCGACACCGTAGTCAGTCTCGTCGAAGACGGCGAGATCCCGATGGAACGCATCGACGAGGCCGTCCGCCGCGTGCTCGAACTGAAGGTCGACCTGGGGCTGTTCGAGTCACCGACGGTAGACGAGGGCCGCATCGGGAACGTGCTGGGCGGCGCACAGGACGCCTCCGAGACCATGGCCAAGGAGTCGCTGGTGTTGCTGAAAAACGCCGAGGAGACGCTCCCGCTCTCGGGCGACGAGAACGTCCTCCTGACCGGGCCGGGCGTCGACGGCGACGGCAACAACACGCGGGCGCTGATGCAACACGGCGGCTGGACGCTCGGCTGGCAGGGCGCGAGCGCCGGCGGGCCGTACCCGCGACAGAACCTGCTCGTCGACGAACTCCAGTCCCGCGTCGGCAGCCTCACGCACGTCCCGACCACGTACGAAAACACCACCTGGTACGCCGGCCAGGGCGACGGCGAGAACCAGCAGAGCGACGAGAACGGCAACTTCGACTTCACCGACGAACAGCGCTCGCAGGTCGAGTCCGCCGCCCCGGACGCCGACGCCGTCGTCGTCGTCCTCGGCGAAGGGACGCACAACGAGGGCTTCGGCGACCGCGACGAACTGGTGCTGGACGAGGCCCAGCAGGACCTCCTCGCGACGGTCACGGAGGCGGCCGACGACGCGACGCCCATCGTCGGCGTGTTCCTCGCCGGGTCGCCGCGGGGCTCGCCCGACACCTTCGACCAGCTCGACGCCGCCCTGTTCGCCGGCCAGCCCGGCAGCGACGGCGGCGTCGCCATCGCGGATACCCTCGTCGGAAACTACAATCCGTCGGGCAAGCTCGCCTTCAGCTGGCCGGACAACGTCGGGACGACGCCGGTCCAGTACAACCGCTACGAGCCGACCTCCACGGGCGGGACCGACAACACGGCGCTGTTCGAGTTCGGCCACGGCCTGTCCTACACGTCCTTCGAGTACGGCTCCGTCTCGGTCACCCCGCCGACCGTCGGGAACCCGGCGAACAAGTCCGAGGTGACCGTCAGCGTCGAGGTGACGAACGCCGGCGACCGGGCGGGCGAGCACGTCGTCGAGGTGTTCAACACCCAGTCCTACGGGTCGGTGCTCCAGCCCCGGCGGCGACTGCTCGGCTACGAGCGCGTGGCACTCGACGCCGGCGAGACGACGACGGTCGACGTGACCGCGGACCTGACCGCCCTGGAGGTCGTGCCCGGAAACGTCCTCGCGCTGGCACCCAAGGCCGTCGAGGCCGCTGAATACGAACTCACCGTCGGCCAGGACGGCCCGACGGCCACGCTCACCGTCAAGAACACCGCCAGCATCACCGATCCCGATCCGGTCCCCGGCCGCGAGACCGACGCGGGCGACGGGCCGGGCCGCAGCGACGAAGCCGCTGATGGGAACCAGGGCAACGGTGGCGGGAACGACGAGCGCCGCGACCCGACGATGGACGACGTCGTCGACCTGCTGGACGAGGTCAGGCGAACGTCCTGACGGGCGGTCGCTGTCTGCCCTGACGAACTATTATATACTTCCGGTGACACCACCTGTGGTAGCATGGCCGGCGGCGGCCTGGACCGCCGTCAGGCCGACTACCCATGTCCGACACGACACAGCAGTCCGCGGAACCCGTTCGCGACGCCCTCACGCAGTACGGACTCTCCGAGAAGGAGGCCGAGACGTACCTCGCGGTGGTCGAGCGGGGGCCGGCGACGGCGAGCACCGTCGCGCGCGCCGCCGGCGTCTCCAAGAGCTACGTCTACGACATCTGCGACGGTCTGGCCGCCGACGGCTTCGTCACCGTCGACGACCACCGGACGCCGACGGTCGTTCGCGCCGCCCCACCCTCGGAGGCCTTCGGCGAACTGAAACGGGAACTCGACACGCTGGAAACCGCGGTCGAAGCCCGGTACAACGCCGGCGACGAGGGCGACGACACGTTCGAGGTCGTCAAGTCCCGACCGACCATCGTCAAGCGCCTGGAGCGCCACATCGACGCCGCCGAGAGCGAGGTCGTCCTCCAACTGCCGGCCAGTCGAGTGCCCGACATCCGGGACAGCCTCCGTCGCGCGCGTCGGCGCGGCGTCCTCGTCTTGCTGTCCCTCTCCGATTACGACCCCGCGTCCGCGCCGGCTCTCGACGGGATCGCGAACGTCGTCCGCATCGGTCTCGACGGCGCACCTTCGATGCTCGCCACGGACCAGCGGCGCGGCCTCGTCTCCCCGGCGTCGACGCTCGGCTGGGACCACGACGAGACGCGGGCGATCACCTTCACGCAGGAGGCGGTCGCGTCCGTCCTCGTGGGTTCCTACCTGGGCAACTACTGGCCGATCGGCGAGGAGGCCCTGGTGTCGCGCCCGCCGGCGCTCCCGGTCAGCTACGACATGTTCCGTCACGTCGTGCTCACGGCGACGCTCTTGGGGCGGACCGGCGAGCGGTTCGTCGCCGAACTGTACGCGCGGCCCACGGGCTCGGACCGCTCGTTCGAGATGCTGACCGGCGAGGTGGTCTCGGTCCGGCAGAACCTCGTCGAACCGGGCGACAGCGACTTCGGGTTCGAGAACTCGCTGGTCGTCGACACCGGCCAGGAGCGCCTCTCCGTCGGCGGGTACGGGGCCTTCCTCGAAGATTACGAGGTCAAGCACACGACGCTTCGCTCGCCGTGACTCGGGGCCCTCGACCGGAGTGTCTCACTCCGTGACGCGCTCGATGACCGCCGTCTCGGTGTCGCGGTCCGGGCCGTACTTCCGTCCGGTACGGCCGTTCTCACGGTGCTCGGTGACGGTCCGCTGGAGCCCGACCCGGTGAGGCGTCGAGGACCAGCCCAGCGACCGGAGCTTCTCGACGCTGAGGACGTGGGGCGTGGCGCGGTACATCGGGAAGTCCTGGGGCTCCAGTCCCTCGCGAGCGAGGTCGCGCGCCGTCGCGCCGATCTGCTCGACGCCGGTCTCGCAGGTCTCGGCGAGCAGGTCGACCCACTGGGTGAGCATCGGCGCGTGCTCGTCCCCGACGTTGTACGCCTCGCCGGCCTCGCCGCGCTCGGCGACGATCCGGAGTGCGGTCGCGACGTCCTCGACGTACGCCATCTGCCAGAGGCTGAGGCCGTCGCTGGGGACGACGATCCGGTCTCGCACGGCGACTCGGTCCACCCAGTAGGCGAAGCGCTCGGTGTAGTCGTGGGGCCCGTAGACCACGGTGGGCCGGACGCTCATCGCGCGGACGCCGTCCTCGGCCGCGGCGAACACCTCCCGGTCGCCCTCGGCCTTGCGCGGGCCGTAGGTCGCCGCGCTGTCCGTTGTGGCCTGCTCGTCGTCGCACGGTTCCAGCGCGGTCTGGCCCTCCCGTTTCGGCACCCGCTCTTCGCCGTAGGCCGCGCCGCTGGAGACGTAGACGTAGGCGTCCGCGTCGGCGAACACGTCCGTCGCCGTCGCCACGTCCTCGGGGAAGTACGCGACGCAGTCGACGACGGCGTCGGGATCGATCCGCTCGCGGGCGGTTTCGAGTGCGTCCCGGTCGCGCCGGTCGCCGGTCACGTGCTCGACCCCGTCGCCGAAGGGGTTCTCGCGGCGGCCGCGGTTGAGCATCGCCACGTCGTAGCCGGCCTCGCGGAACTCGGTGACGGCGTGTCGTCCGATGAATCTGGTGCCGCCGATGACGAGGGCGCTGTCCATACCGACGCCTGGAGCGGCAGCGACAAAAAACGGGCCGACGGGGGCGACCGCGCGTCCGGTCAGTCGTCGACGGAGGCCACGAAGTCGGCCTCGGTCGCGTCGGCGCTCGGCGCGGCCTTCGCCGGCGGTTCGTTGCGCACGTCGTCGCGGTCGCGGTCGGCGATGACCTCGGCGTAGGCGTCGGGCATCACCTTCGTGAAGTTCGCCAGTTCGGCGTCCCAGTCATCGAGGAGTTCCGCCGCGCGGTCGGAGTCGGTGTAGGCGGCGTGGTTCTCGACGAGGCGGGTGATCATCTGGCGGTCTTTGCCCTCGAGCGAGTCGTCGAGCGACACCATGCCGGTGTTGCACTTCGACGCGAACTCGCCGTCGGGGTCGTAGACGTAGGCGACGCCGCCGGACATCCCGGCCGCGAAGTTCTTGCCGGTCTCGCCCAGCACGACGATAGCGCCGCCGGTCATGTACTCACAGCCGTGGTCGCCGACGCCCTCGACGACGCCCTTGACGCCGGAGTTGCGGACGGCGAAGCGCTCGCCGGCCATGCCGTTGACGTAGGCCTCGCCCTGGGTCGCGCCGTACAGCGCGACGTTGCCGATGACGATGTTCTCCGTCGGGTCGAACGGGGCGTTGTCCGGCGTGTTCAGGATCAGCTTCCCGCCCGACAGGCCCTTGCCGACGTAGTCGTTGGCCGTCCCGGTCAGTTCCATCGTCACGCCTTCCGCGAGGAACGCGCCGAAGGACTGGCCGGCCGTGCCGTCGAAGTCGACGCGGATGGTGTCGTCGGCGAGGCCGTCGCCGCCGTGGGCGCGGGAGATGCGGTTCGAGAGCGTCGCCCCGACCGCCCGGTCGACGTTGTCGATCTCGGCGTCGATGGCGATCGGTTCGCCGCCGTCTATCGCGCCCTCGGCCGCGTCGATGAGGTCCCAGTCGAGCTGTTCGTCGACCTCGTGGGTCTGCTCGCGCTGCTTGTAGCGGCCGTCGTTGTCGGCCGGCTCCGCGATGACCGACGAGAGGTCGAGCTTCTGGGCCTTGGGCTGGCTCACGTCGTCGCGCTGTCGCAGGACGCTCGGACGGCCGATCATCTCGTCGATGGTCTCGAAGCCGATCTCCGCCATGATTTCCCGGAGCTCCTGGGCCACGAACGTCATGTAGTTGATGACGTGCTGTGGCTCGCCGGGGAAGCGCTCGCGGAGGTTCTCGTTCTGGGTGGCGATGCCGACCGGGCAGGTGTTCTCGTGACACTGCCGGGCCATCACGCAGCCGGAGGTGACCATCGAGGCGGTCCCGAAGGTGTACCCCTCGGCACCGAGCAGCGCGGCGACGGCCACGTCGCGGCCGGTCTTCATGCCGCCGTCGGTCGTGACCTTGATGCGCGAGCGCAGGCCGGTGGCCCGGAGCATCTGGTTGGCCTCCGAGACGCCCAGTTCCCAGGGGAGGCCGGCGTTCTTGATGGAGGTCTTCGGCGACGCGCCGGTCCCGCCGTCGTGGCCCGAGATGTGGACCACGTCGGCGTTGGCCTTGGCGACGCCGGCCGCGATGGTCCCGATGCCGTCCTCGGCGACCAGCTTGACGTTGATGTCGGCCTCCGGGTTCGAGGCCTTGAGGTCGTGAATGAGCTGTTTCAGGTCCTCGATGGAGTAGATGTCGTGCAGCGGCGGCGGGGAGATGAGGCCGACGCCCGGCGTCGCGTACCGGACGTGCGCGATCATCTCGTTGACCTTCTTGCCGGGAAGGTGCCCGCCCTCGCCGGGCTTGGAGCCCTGGGCCATCTTGATCTGCAGTTCGTCGGCCGAGGAGAGGTACTCGGACGTGACGCCGAAGCGGCCGGATGCGACCTGCTTGGTCGTACACTCCTTCTCCGTGCCGAAGCGCTCGGGCGGTTCGCCGCCCTCGCCGGTGTTGGCGTTCGCGCCGAGACGGTTCATCGCGATGGCGTTGTTCTCGTGCATCTCGGGCGAGAGGGACCCGAGCGACATCGCGGCCGTCTCGAAGCGCTCGACGATGTCCTCGACCGACTCCACGTCCTCGACCGGGATGGACTCGCGGTCGGAGTCGAACTCGAGCAGACCCCGAAGCGTCTGGAGCTGCTCGTTCTGGTCGTTGATGAGTTCGGCGAACTCCTTGTAGGTCTCGTAGTCGCCCATGCGGACGGCCTGCTGGATCTTGCCGACCGTGTTGGGGTTCCACTGGTGGTGGATGCCGTTCGAGCGGAACTCGAACTCGCCCTGGCGTTGCATCTCCGGCTCCTCCTCCTCGCTCCAGGCCACGTCGTGGCGCTGGTGGAGGTCCTCCTCGATCTCCTCGATGCCGATGCCCTCGGTGCGGCAGGTCGTGCCCTCGAAGTACTCGGCGATGAAGTCAGAGGAGAGGCCGACGGCCTCGAAGATCTGTGCGCCCTGGTAGCTCTCGACGGTCGAGATGCCCATCTTGGCCATCGTCTTCAGCAGGCCGTCCTCGACGGCGGTGATGTAGGCGTCGATGGCCTCCTCGAGGTCCGCGCCGTCGGGCCCGGCCACGAGGTCCTCGATGGTCTGGTAGGCGAGGTAGGGGTTGACCGCGCCCGCACCGTAGCCGACCAGCGTCGCGAAGTGGTGGACGGCCCGCGGGTCGCCGGACTCGACGACGAGCCCGACGTGGTTTCGCAGGCCGTTGCGGACGAGGTGGTGGTGGATGCCGCCGACCGCGAGCAGCGACGGGATGGGGACCCGGTCGCCGCCCGCCGCGCGGTCCGAGAGCACGATGATGTCGTGTTCTCTCGCGGCCGCGTCGGCCTCGGCGCGCACGTCCTCGACGGCCGCTTCGAGGTCGCCGCCCTTCTCGTAGGTGATGTCGACGACCTTCGTGGACATGCCGTTCGCGTCGAGGTCCTTGATGCTCGCCGTCTCCTCGTCGGTCAGAATCGGCGAGTCGAGGACGAGCTGGCGCGCGTGGTCCTGGGACTCGTCGAGGAGGTTCCGCTGGAAGCCCAGCCGCGACTCGAGCGAGGTGACCAGTTCCTCGCGGATGTAGTCCAGCGGCGGGTTCGTCACCTGCGCGAACAGCTGCTTGAAGTAGGTGAACAGCGGGCGGTTGAACTGCGAGAGCACCGACAGCGGCGTGTCGTCGCCCATGGAGCCGACCGGGTCCTTGCCCTTCTCGGCCATCGGCTCGATGAGGTGGTCGACCTCGTCGTAGGTGTAGCCGTACATCGCCTGCTGGCTGCGGAGCGCCGACGTGCCCTCGCGGGGCATGGTGTCCTCGCGGTCGGCCACGTCGTCGATGTCGACCTGTTCCTCGTCGACCCACTCGCCGTACTTCTCGTCGGCGATGTCCTCGAACACTTCCTCATCGGGGATGACGCGGCCCTCTTCGGGGTCAGCGAGGAAGCACTGTCCCGGCTGGAGACGGCCGCGCTCGCGGATCTCGCTGGCGTCGTGGTCGAGCGCGCCGGCCTCCGAGGACATCACGAGCGTGTTGTTTTCGAGCACGTCGTAGCGACAGGGGCGCAGGCCGTTGCGGTCGAGGACCGCGCCGATCCGCTCCCCGTCGGTCGCGGCGACGAGCGCCGGCCCGTCCCACGGCTCGACGAGCGAGGCGTGGTAGTCGTAGAAGTCGCGCCGGTCGCCGGTCACGTCGTTCATCTCGCCGCGCCACGCCTCGGGGATGAGCATCCGGAGCGCGTGCGGGAGGTCCCGACCGCCCTGCAGCAGGAGTTCGAGCGCGTTGTCGACGCTCGCGGTGTCGGACTGCTCCGGGTCGTCGATGATCGGCTTGATCTTCTCTAAGTCGCCCTCGAACTCGTCGCTGTCGATGTCCGTCTCGCGGGCGCGCATCCAGTTGATGTTGCCCTGGATGGTGTTGAACTCGCCGTTGTGGATGATGCGGCGGTACGGGTGCGCGAGGTGCCACGCCCCGAGCGTGTTCGTCGAGAAGCGGGCGTGGACCATCGCGAACGTCGACCGCATCCGCTCGTCCGTCAGATCCGGGTAGTAGTCTTCGAGCTGTTCTGCCTTGAGGAGGCCCTTGTAGACGACGACGTCGGTCGCGAGGGAGACGACGTAGAAGCGCTCGTGGCCCGCCGGCGTCTCGTCCTCGACGGTGTTCTCGAGGACGCGCCGGCCGATGTACAGCTGATTCTCGAAGGCTTCGCCCGTCTTGCCGTCGGCGGAGGTGACGAAGAACTGGACGATGTCCGGCTCGGACTCGAGCGCCGTCTCGCCGAGGTCGCTGTTGTCCGTGGGCACGTCGCGCCACTCGAGCACGTCGAGACCCTCGCCGGCGAGTTCCGTCTCCACGAGGTCCTTCAGCCCGGCCGCGACCTCGTCGTCTTTCGGGAGAAAGAGCGTTCCGACGGCGTACTCGCCGGCGGGCGGAAGCTCGGTATCCAGTTCGTCGTCGAAGAATCCGTGGGGAATCTGCAGCATGATCCCCGCGCCGTCGCCCGTGTTCTGTTCGGCTCCCGTCGTCCCTCGGTGTTCGAGGTTGTCGAGGAGTTCGAGTCCGTCCGATACGACCCAGTGGTCGCTGTCGCCGTCGAGGTCCATGACGACCCCGACGCCGCAGTTCGACCGCTCGTCGGCGGGATCTACGAGCCCGGCCTCGCCCGCAGACATCCCTGTGTCTGTCTGTCGCTCAACCATGTGTCCGGGGACTAGGCGTGCCCCTATAAGAGGGTACTCCTAATGGTATTAGTGTTGTTTAACCCCACATTAAGCCATATATATTCCTAACGATTATTTAGTGTGATTCGGGGTTTATCCGTGTGGTCCCGCCGGCTAGCGATTCCGGGCGGTCACGCGAGCGTCGGCGGGGATCTGACCTCGAGTCCCGACACGTAGGCCGTGAGATCGGTGGTCGTCAGCATCCCGACGAGTCCCTCGGTTTCGTCGACGACCGGGAGGTGGTGTACGCCGTGTTCGAGCATCAGGTCCGCCGCCTCGACGATCGAATCGTTGACCGTCACCGTGACGGGGTCGCTCGACATGTGCGTCGCGACGGCGACCTCCGCGCTGGCCCCGTCCCGGGCCGCGATTTGCACGAAGTCAGTCGAGGTCAGGATCCCCTCGAGGTCGCCGTCGTCGTCGACGACCGCGACCGAACTGATGTTCTCCTGAAGCATCAGGCGCGCCGCTTCGTTCGCGTCGGTCTCCGCGTCGACACTCGACACCGGGGCGGACATGAGTCGTCCGACAAACACGTCGTCCATGCCATTAGTTAACACACTACGGCATAAAGTCGTACCGGTCCCGGAGATACCGTCCGCGCCGTCGACACGGAACATACTAGGTAATAATACATCGGAAACTTACACTTCCTGTCGATATCTCCGCCTGTACGGGCGTGGGTCACTGAAACGGCGTTCGAGCGCGGGCACCGACCGCCCTGAAATACCTGTTCCCACGACGGCATTTGTTCGCCGGTTGCCGTTTGTATGACTGCAGTCTGACGCCGATTTATATACGTAGGGGCATGACTGGTCACCGGGGGCACGGAGAAAACGTCACACGCTCCCCGACCCCATCCTTCCTTCGCGCGGACGGTAGCTATCTGTACGAGGCGCTCGTAGCTGAATTAAACCATGAGTGCTCTGGGTCGACGTGTCGCGATCGCCTGTCAGGGCGGCGGGAGTCACACCGCGTTCACGGCCGGCGCGCTGAAGCGACTGCTCCCCGCCGTCGACGCCGACTACGATCTCGTCGGACTGAGCGGGACCTCCGGCGGGGCGCTCTGTGCGGTCACCGCGTGGTACGGCCTGCTCAGCAACGGCCCAGATCGCGCGGCGGCCCTGCTGGACGAGGTCTGGTGCGACGTGGCCGCGACCGACCCAGGCGAGTTCCTGCTCAACGAGTCGCTCGTCTGGCGCTCGCGCCTCCGACAGCTCATGGTCCCCGTCCCGGACGTCTCGCCGTACGCGGTGCCGGGCAACGCGGGCCACGACTGGTACCTCGACCTGCTCGACCGCCACATCGACTTCGACGAGTTCGACGCGCTCGCGGCCGAGGCCCCGCCACACGTGACCGTCGGCGCGGTGGACCTCAACAGCGGCGAGTTCGAGACCTTCACGGACGACGCTGTCACCCCCGAAACGGTGCTCGCCTCTGCCGCGCACCCGCTGCTATACGAGGCCGTCGAGATGAACGGCCACTGGCACTGGGACGGCCTGTACTCGCAGAATCCGCCGGTCAAGGAGTTCCTGGCCAGCGAGCGGCCCAAGCCCGACGAACTCTGGGTCGTCCAGATCGAGCCACAGACCTACGACGGCGTCCCCACCTCGCTGGGGGAGATCACCGACCGCCGGCAGGAACTGGCCGGCAACATCTCCCTGAATCAGGAACTCGACTTCATCGAGACGGTCAACGAGTGGGTTGACAGGGGATATCTCCCGGACGAGTACAAACACGTCGAGATCCGCCGCCTCCACCTCACCAGAGACGACACCCCCTCCTCGAAACTGGACCGCGACCCGCGGTTCATCGAGGACCTGCTCGAACGGGGCGAACGGGCGGCCGAGGACTTCCTGGACCGAGTTGCCTGAGCGCCGCTGGCTACGCTCGCGGAACTCGCGCACCGCTCGTCGCAAAACGTCGGCGAAAACTGCGGCCCCTCGCTTCGCTCGGGGCCGTTCAGTAGCTCTTGGCGAAGTACGCTGTCTCGGTCCGACCTTTTACTTCCTCGGGTGCGCTCGCGGAACTCGCGCACCGCTCGTCGCAAAACGTCGGCGAAAACTGCGGCCCCTCGCTTCGCTCGGGGCCGTTCAGTAGCTCTTGGCGAAGTACGCCGTCTCTTCTGCGTCCTCGCCGCAGATGGCGCAGTCGTCGTGGATCGGCTCCTCGTCGCGGTCGAGCGGGACCATCACGATCTCGGCGGCGATGGCCTCCTTGATGGGCTCCTCGCAGTCCTCGTCGCCGCACCACCCTGCCTTGACGTAGCCGCCGTGCTGACCGATGGTGCCGAGGATCTCCTCGCGGGACTCGGCCTCGCGGATCTCGCCCTCCAGCGTCTCCTCGGCCTCGGCGTAGAGCTTCGCGTGGACGGTGTCGAGGTGCTCTTCGACCGTCTCGGCGATGTCCTCGCGGTCGACGGTCGCGTTCTCGCCGTCGGGGCGGTGGACGAGCGTCGCCTCGCCGTCGTCGACCTCGTGGGGACCGATCTCGACGCGGAGCGGGACGCCGTGGAGCTCGTGTTCGTTGTACTTGAAGCCGGGATTGCGGTGCTCGCGGTCGTCCAGTTCGACGCGGACGCCGGCCTCGTCGAGTTCGGCGGCGAGGTCCGCGGCGTACTCGACGACCTCGTCCTTGTTGTCCTCCTGCCAGATGGGGACGACGACGACCTGGTCGGGCGCGAGCGCGGGCGGGAGCACGAGGCCCTGGTCGTCGGAGTGGGTCATGATGAGCGCGCCCATCGCGCGCCAGGACAGCCCCCACGACGTGGTGTGCGCCAGCGTGTCCTCCTCGTCGGCGTCGGCGTAGGTGATGTCGAACGCCTCGGCGAAGGAGGTCCCGAGGTAGTGCGACGTGGCGGCCTGCACGGTCTTACCGTCGGGCATCAGCGTCTCGACGGTGGTCGTCGTGTGCGCGCCGGGGAACTTGTCGTGGGGCGGCTTGCGCCCCTTCAGCGGCGGCATCGCCATGACTTCCTCGTAGAGGCGAGCGTACTGGTCCAGTCGCGTCATCGTCTCCTCCCACGCACCGTCTTCGTCGGCGTGGGCGGTGTGGCCCTCCTGCCAGAGGAACTCCTTGGTGCGGAAGAACGGCTTGGTCTCGGTGGCCTCCCACCGAACGACCGAACACCACTGGTTCAGCTGCATCGGGAGGTCGCGGTGCGAGCGGATCCAGTCGGCCATGAAGGGCGCGATGATCGACTCGCTTGTGGGCCGGACGGCCAGCGGCTCTTCGAGTTCTTCGTGGCCGCCCTTGGTCACCCACGCGACTTCCGGGTCGAACCCCTCGACGATGTCCTTCTCCCGTTCGAGGTAGCTCTCGGGGATGAACATCGGGAAGTAGGCGTTCGTGACGCCGGTGTCCTTGAACCAGCCGTCGAGGTTGTCCTGGATTCGCTCCCAGATGGCGTAGCCGCGCGGTCGCGTGACGATGAACCCGCCCATCGGGGCGTAGTCGGCGAGGCCGGCCTTCTGGACGACCTCGGCGTACCACTCGCCGGGTGAATGCTCCTTGCTCTCGGTGATGCCGAGTTCCTGCTCGCCGCTCATTAGGTGAGTCGTGGCCCACGGCGCTAATAAACTCCCCGAAGGGTGGCCGCGGCGACCGGTGTCGGCGGTTCGATCGTCCCGCAGGCACGCCGGCGACGCCGGCGTCGTCACCATCACCGGCGTCCGCGACGGAGCGAGGCGCGCGGCTCTGTGTACTACAGTGTAGAACAACGTATACTCTCCTCGGCTGATTCTCCGGTCAGTCTCAAGCCCCGATGGTGGTCAGCGAGGCCACGGAATCCGCGATGCGTCGCTCCATCCCGGTTCCGGCGAAGGTCGGTGCGGGGTTGGCGTCGACCGCGTAGTACTCGTCGTCGCCCTGGATGAAGTCCACGCCGAGCGCCCGCGCGTCGAACCGGTCCAGCAGTTCGCGGACGCGGGCGGCGAGCGTCACCTCGACGGTCTCCTCGGCGACGACCGCCTTCGGGCCGGTGAGCTTCGAGCGGACCCGGAGCGCGCGGAGGTGGGTTTCGCGGCCGTCGTTGACCGCGTAGTACTTGTACTCGACCGGCTCTGCCCGGATCCGCTCCTGGTAGAAGTCGCCCTCGACCCCCATCGTTGGCACGCCGCCCCAGCTGTAGCGGGTCCTGGCGACGTACTCGCAGTCGGGCTTCTCGAACCAGACCGCCGGGACCCGACAGCCCACGCGCTCCAGCCCGTGTAAGGCGACCAGCCGGCAGGACAGCGCCGTCGTCGCGAAGAAGCCGTTCCACGTCTCGACGCCGGTCCGGTCGGCGTAGTGGAGCGCCCGGAAAGACTCGGGGCGGATTTTCTCGTTGACGAGCGCCGTCAGGTCGTCGATGTCGGCTTCGGGAATCGGGTCGCCGGGGCGGAAGAATCGGACGTCGAACCCCCGCGCGGAGAGGCGCTCCGCGACGTCGCTGAACACCGGATGGCCCGGCTCGCAGATGAAGCCGATGCGGTCCATACCGCCACATCTCAGCGGTCCGATAAAAAAGTCGTGCCGGACCGAACGACTGAGGCACGTCGAGGTCGTAGCCCGACCATGATCCGGCCCGCCCACGTCGGGGGACACCTCGGCGGGTTCCACGCCGACATTGCCGCCGTCCTCCTCGTCTCGACGCTGGCCGGGGCGGCGCTCTGTGGCCTCGCGGTGGTCGCGTATCGCCGACGCCGATCGCGCTCGTATCTGCTCGTCGTCGTCGCGCTCGCGGCGCTGCTCGCCCGCCCGCTCGTCGCCCTGGGGTCGAGCGCGGCGATGGTCTCCGCCGAGACGCACCACCTGATCGAACACGCGCTCGACACCGTCTTCGTCGCGCTGGTCCTCGCGGCGGTGTACTACACGCGGTCGGTCGAGAAACGGCTCGACGAGGGTGAACTGTGAGCGAGACCAGAGCCCGCATCCGCGAGCACATCGACGCCAACCCCGGCGTCCACTTCCGAGAACTGACCCGCGCGCTCGACCTCGCGACGGGGCAGGTGCAGTACCACCTCGACCGCCTGGACGGCGTCCGCCGCGAGGCGGTCAACGGCCGCACGCACTACTACGGCGCGTCGTACGACCCCTGGGAGCGCCGCACCATCGCCTTCCTGCGCCGCGAGACCGCCCGGGACGTGCTGATCGCGCTCCTCGAACGAGAGACGGCACAGCCCGGTGCGGTCGCGGACGGCCTCGGTATCGCTCGCAGCACGCTCGAACATCACCTCGACGGCCTCGTCGACAGCGGCGTCGTCGAGAAGCGCCGCGACGGCGGCGCGGTGACGCTGGCGCTCCGTCGACCAGCGGCGACGGCCGCCCTCCTCCGGCGGGTCGAACCCTCGACTCCCGAGCGGCTGTCTGACCGCTTCGAACGGCTGCTCGACGGCTTGCTAGAGAGCTAACGCGGCTCATCGGCGAGTGGGCCACGAGTACGCTTTTCGAGCGCTGTACCACAACCGCATAAGAGGGGATAGTCCCTAGGGCGGGTGATGACTGGACGCGGTATCTCCCGACGCGAGTTCGCCAAGAGCGCCGTCGCCATCGGCGGGACGGCGGCGCTGGCGGCCTGCCTCGACCGCGGGTCGGCCTCGGTTCCCGAGGGGACCGACGACCCGTCGACGCTCCCGGAACGCCAGCACGCCTGGAACGACGCGCTGGCGACCGACGACGCGGGCAACCCCCGCATGCCGCGCCACCACGTCCTGCTGTTGCTCGACTACGCCGGCGACGGGACCCCGATCGACGCCCACCGCGAGCGGGTCGAGACGGCGCTCCGGGACCTCGAACGGGCCTACGAGTGGAGCACCGAGGGGCTCCTGTTCACGCTCGGCTACGGCCCGGCGTACTTCGAGCGCTTCGGGTCGGGACCGGCCGGCGTCGACCTCCCCGAGCCGGAGGCCCTCGCCCCCTTCGAAGACCCGGCCTTCGACACGCCGGACGCGCTGCTTCACCTCGCGAGCGACGACGAGCGCGTCGTCCTCGAAGCCGAGGAGGCGCTGAAGGGGACCCGAGAGACGGCCAACGACCGCGAGATGACCGCCTCGTTCGACGGCATTTTGACCGAGTCGGACCGTCGGACGGGGTTCATCGGCGCGGGTCTGCCGGCCGACAATCAGGACGTGGAGGGCGTTCCCGACTCCGAGCCGGTTCCCGAGGAGTCCCCGCTGTTCATGGGATTCAAGTCCGGCTTCAAGGGGAACCAGGCCACCGAGGACCGCGTGACGGTCGCCTCGGGGCCCTTCGCCGACGGGACGACCCAGCACCTCTCGAAGATCCGCCTGCAGCTCCAGCAGTGGTACGAGCAGGACTCCCGCGACCAGCGCGTCTCGAAGATGTTCTGTCCGGCCCACGCCGCCGAGGACCGCGTCGAGGGCGTCGGCGAGAACCTCGGCACCGACAGCGGGATGGACGAGTGCCCCGAGGACGCGGTCGAGAGCGGCCGACGCAACGGCGTCGTCGGCCACTCCCAGAAGATGGTCTCGGCCCGCGAGGACGATTCGCCGCGCATCCTCCGCCGGGACTTCGACTCGACCGACGGCGGGCAGGCGGGCCTGCACTTCCTCTCGCTGCAGGGCTCTATCGCCGACTTCGTCGCGACGCGCGAGGCGATGAACGGGACCGACGTGGCCGAGAACTCCGCCGTGGGCCAGCGCGTCAACAACGGCATCCTCCAGTACATGAACGTCGAGCGCCGCGGGAACTACCTCGTTCCGCCGCGCTCGTTGCGGTCGCTGCCGCCGGCGTCGCCGAGCAAGTAGCCCCTTTCTCACGCCGACGGCGGTCGGTGTTTTCGTCCGCCGTACCAGAACCGTCTTTCACGCGACGCGGTAAGGGACGGCCATGAACCGCCGACGATTCCTCGCCGGGGCCGGCCTCGCCGGCATCACGGCCCTGGCCGGGTGTGGGTCGCTGAGCACGCAGTCGACGCGCGCGCCGCCGCTAGTCGAAGACCGCCCCGACGCCACCTACCGCCCGACGCACGTGGAGGGGATGGGCATGGCCGGGATGGCCCAGGCCGGCGACTACATGGTGGGACTGACGTACTCGTTTCCCCACCGCTTCTGGACGGTCACGGGGACGACGGCTGAGAAGGTCGACATCCGGAGCGAGGACAGCCTCCACCTGATGGCGACCGTCTGGGATCCCGAGACCGAGATGGTCCTGCCCGTCTCCGCCGGCCTCTCGATCACCGTCGAGCGCGACGGCGACCCGGTCGCCGACAAGCCGCCGTGGCCGATGGTCTCACAGAACATGGGCTTCCACTACGGCGACAACTACGCGCTCGACGGCGACGGCGTCTACCAGGTCACGGTCCGCGTCAACGGGATGAGCGAGCGACGGCTGGGCGCGTTCTCGGGCCGCTTCGGCGAGGCGGGCGAGACGACCGTCGACTTCGACTTCCGCCAGAGCACGCTGGAGCAGCTCTCCTTCGAGCGGCTCCCCGACACCCAGGGCGACCGCGGGGCCGTCGACCTGATGAACATGGACATGATTCCGACCTCGCAGGCCCCCGAGGTATCGGCGCTCCCGGGGACCGTCCTCGGGACGAGCAAGGGACGCGACGCCGTCTACGTCGCCTCGTGGCTCCGGGACGCCGCGTTCCTCGACGACGGTCAGTCGTACCTCGCCGTCTCGGTGCGGACGCCGTACAACCGCGTGCCGCTCCCGATGATGTCCCTCGACGGCCGCGTCGAGGCCGACGGCGAGGCGGTCTTCGAGGACGCGCTGACGGCGACGGTCCACCCCGACATCGGGTACCACTACGGCGCGGTGGTCGAGACGGACGCGTCGGAGCCGTCCGTCGGCGTGGACGTGATCGCCCCGCCGCAGGTGTCGCGTCACGAGGGCTACGAGACCGCGTTTCTCGCGACGCCGTCGTTCTCCTTCTGAGGGCGACCGGCGTCCGCTCACTCCACCGCGAACGGGCTCTCGCCCGCCTGCCAGGGCCAGCCCGGGACGCGGGTCTGGACTCCGGCGGCCAGCGCCGCGTCGAGGTCGTCCGCCCCTGCCGCGTCGCCCTCACCGCCGTGGGTCCGCACGTCCGCGACGTGGAACGTCGCCTCGGCGAGCAGTCGCAGTGGCTGGTCGCCGGCGATCATCGCCGCAAGCTCTCGCCCGAGTAGCTCGTCGACGACGAAGCCGGGGTAATCGCCCGCCACGTCCAGGTCTCGGAGGAGGCCGACGAGCGCGGCGACGTTGACCGCGCGGTCGCCGTTCGCGAACACCTCGTCGACGGCCGCCCGGTACTCGTCGTCGTCCAGGCTGTCGACGTCGACGCCGAACAGGTCGCCGAGGTGCGCCCGCGTGTCGTTGACGAGCGGCACGACGGTATCGGCCCGCCCGCACACCCACTCGTACTCCTCGCGGACGGTCGCCTGGGTCACGCGCATACGCCGTCACTCGCGCTCCGGGGAGATACTCCTTGTGCCGTATCGGTAGCGCCAGGAGAGCTTGTGTAGCTCCATCGCGACCAGCAGCGTGAGCGCGAGACCGGCGACGACCGCCCACGTCGAGCGGTCGACGGGCACCGTCCCCAGGACGGCCTGCGCGGGCGGGAAATACAGCGCCAGCACGTGGAGCAGGAACGCCGAGACAGCGCCGACGAGCAGGATCGGGCTCCGCAGCGGCGAGAGCCGGAACACCGACCTGACCTCGGAGCGCGCGTTCCCGATGTGGACGTTCTCGAACAGGACCATCAGCAGCAACAGCGAGTTCCGGGCCGCGGCCTCCGAGAGCCCCTGGTCCAGCCACCAGGTGAACGCGCCGAAGCCGACGAGGCCCATCACGAGCGCGCCGACGACCGTCCGCTCGATCATCAACCGATTGAAGATGCGCTCGTCCGGTCGCCGCGGTGAGCGCTCAAGCACGTCCTCCTCGGCCGGCTCGAAGCCGAGCGCCACGTCCTGAATCCCGTTGGTGACGAGGTTCAGCCAGAGCAGTTGCGCGGGCAGCAGCGGCAGCGGCGTCCCGGCCGCGAGACTCAGCATGACGAGGACGAGTTCGGCCGCGCCCGTCGAGACGAGCAGGTAGATGACCTTCCGGACGTTGTCGAAGGCGACGCGGCCCTGCTCGATGCCGGCGACGATGGTCGCGAAGTTGTCGTCGCTCAGGACCAGTTCGGCCGTGTCGCGGGCCACGTCCGTCCCGGCTCGCCCCATCGCGATGCCGACGTTCGCCACCCGGAGCGCGGGCGCGTCGTTGACGCCGTCGCCGGTGACCGCGACGAAGTGACCGATCGACTGGGCCGCCTGCACGATGCGGAGCTTCTGGTCGGGCGTGACGCGGGCGAAGACGCGCACGTCGTCCAGCCGCTCGCGGAGCGCGTCGTCGCTCATCTCCGCCAGTTCGCTCCCGGTCAGCACCTCCCCGAGGTCGGTCGCCATCCCGAGCTGTCTGGCGATCGAGAGGGCCGTCTGCGGGTGGTCGCCGGTCACCATCGACACCTCGATGCCCGCCGCACGCGCCGCGGCGATGGCCTCGGCCACGCCGCTTCGGAGGGGGTCGACCATCCCGACGAACCCGAGCAGGTCGAGGTCCGCGGGCGTCGGCGGCTCCGACCCACCCAGTTCGCTCGGCGGCGTCTCGACCGTCCCCTCGGCGACGGCGAGCACGCGGTAGCCGTCGGTCGCGTAGGCGGTGGCCCGCTCGCGAAGCCGTTCGCGGCGCTCGGCGGTGAGGTCACACATCTCGAAGACGCGCTCGGGGCCGCCCTTGACGAAGACCCGGGTCGCGTCGCCGTCTCGGTGGTACGTCGCGGCGAAGCGCCGGTCCGCCTCGAACGGGATCGAGGCGACCTGCGGGAACGACTCGGTGAGCGGGTCGCGCTCGATGCCCAGCTTGTGGGCCGCCGAGAGGATGGCCACGTCCGTCGGGTCGCCGGACCAGGACCAGTCGCCCGGCTCGGTCGCACGTTCGGTCAGGTCGCCTTCGCCGGTGTAGGTCAGGTCGCCCTCGTTGCACAGCGCCCCGGCCCGCGCGAGGGCCAGAAGTTCCGCCTGCGTCTCGGCGTCCGGCGGGTGCCCCTCCTGCAGGACGCGGCCGTCCGGCGCGTAGCCCTCGCCGGTCACCTCCAGTTCCCTGCCGTCCGGGAGCCAGACGCGCGTGACCGTCAGCTCGTTCTCGGTCAGCGTCCCGGTCTTGTCCGTCGCGATGAGCGTGCAACTGCCCAGCCCCTCGACGGCGACGAGCTTGCGGACGATGACGCCGACGCGGGCCATCCGCCGCGTGGCGATGCCGAGCGCCACGGTCATCGCGACTGGCAGGCCCTCGGGGATCGCCGAGACTGACAGGGCGACGGCGAACAGGAACATCTCGGCGAGCGGGTATCCCTGGACGAAGACGCCGATCGCCGCCGCGACGACGGCCGCGACGAGGACTACGGCCCCCACGACGCGGGTAAAGCGCTCCATCCGGACGACCAGCGGCGGCTTCCCGCCGCTGCGCTCGGTCACGTCGGCGGCCAGTTCGCCGACGGCGGTCGCCGTCCCGGTGGCGACCACGACGCCGCTCGCCCGCCCCCGCGCGACCGAGGTGCCCGCGTAGGCCATGTTCCGGCGGTCGCCCAGCGTGGCGTCGCGGTCGCCCGTCCAGTCGGGGTCCTTCTCGACGGGTTCGGACTCGCCGGTCAGCGCCGACTCGTCGACCGTCAGTCCCGTCGCCGTGAGCAGGCGCACGTCCGCGGGCACCCGGTCGCCGGATTCCAGTTCGACGCGGTCGCCCGCCACGAGCGACGCGGCGTCCACGTCCCGCAGTTCGCCGTCCCGTCGGACCGTCGCCCGCGTCCGGAGGAGCCGCTGGAGGGACTCGGCGCTGCGCTCGGCCTGCCACTCCTGGACGGTTCCGATGACCGCGTTCAGGAGCAACACGACGCCGATGAACGCGGCGTCGGTCGGGTGGCCGATGCCGATCGAGACGACGGCGGCCGCGAGCAGGATGTATATCAGCGGATTGCGGAACTGGCGGGCGAAGACGGCCCAGACCGGCGGCGCGCCCCGGTGCGGGAGCGTGTTCGGCCCGTCGCGTTCGAGTCTACGCTCGGCCTCCGCCTCCGAGAGCCCGCTGTGGTCGGTCTCGACGGCGTCGAGGACGGATTCGGCGTCACTCGCGTGCCAGGCGACGGTCGGTCTGGTATCGGACGGGGACGACGGCACGAACGCCGGGTTCTCGGCCGGGAATGGTAAACCTTCGCGCCCGTCGGTGACGCGCTGAGCGCGAGTCGGCGGCGGCGTGATGCGGGCCCCGCCACCGTCTGCCCGTGACGCCGCCGTCGTAGTGCGAAGGCTTTTATAATCCGAAGGGAATACTCACGATTAGAGGTCGGTTTTCCGGACACGCCTCCTCGTCCGGACACTCACATCGCACCGATAACTGTATGACTTTATTAGAGCGCGTTCGTCCCGTCGGTTCCGGACTGGCCCGCGACGGCCGCGGACTGCCGAGCCACCGGGACGCCCACCACTGCTGAGCAATGAGTACTGTAGACAAGCAACTCGAAGACGTGAAGGCAACGATCGACGACGAAGTCCCGAGGCACATCTCCGTCTCGGACGTCACCTACGAGGGGCCGGAACTCGTCATCTACACCCGCGACCCCAAGGAGTTCGCCGCCGACGGCGACCTCGTGCGTCGCCTCGCATCGAAACTCCGAAAACGGATCACCGTCCGCCCGGACCCGGACGTGCTGACGCCGCCGACGCGGGCCGAACAGGCCATTCGGGACCTCATCCCCGAGGAGGCCGGCGTCACTGACCTCGACTTCTACGAGGACACCGGCGAGGTCGTGATCCAGGCACAGAAGCCGGGCGTCGTCATCGGCCGCCACGGCGCGACCCTCCGCGACGTCACCCGCGAGGTCGGCTGGACGCCCGAAGTCGTCCGCACGCCGCCCATCGAGTCCTCGACCGTCGACAACGTTCGAAACTTCCTCAAGCAGGAGCGCGAAGACCGCCGCGACATCCTCGAACGCGTCGGCCGGCAGATCCACCGCGACCCGATGTCCGACGACGAGTACGTCCGGATCACGACGCTCGGGTGCTGTCGGGAGGTCGGCCGCGCCGCGTTCATCCTCTCGACGCCGGACACGCGCATCCTCATCGACTGCGGCGACAAGCCCGGCGCGGAGGGCGAGACGCCCTACCTCCGGATTCCGGAGGCGTTCGGGGCCGGCGCGAACGGCATCGACGCCGTGGTCCTGACCCACGCCCACCTCGACCACTCCGCGCTCGTCCCGCTGCTGTACGAGTACGGGTACGACGGCCCGATCTACTGCACGGAACCCACGCGGGACCTGATGGGCCTGCTGACGCTCGACTACCTCGACGTGGCCGCCAAGGAGGGGCGCAGCCCGCCCTACGGGTCCGAGATGGTCCGCGAGGCGATCAAGCACACCATCCCGCTGGAGTACGGCGACGTGACCGACATCGCGCCGGACATCAAGCTGACGCTGCACAACGCCGGCCACATCCTCGGGTCGTCGATCTGTCACTTCCACGTCGGCGACGGCCTGTACAACGTCGCGTTCTCCGGCGACATCCACTACGACGACACCCGGCTGTTCGACGGCGCGGTCAACGACTTCCCGCGGGTGGAGACGCTCGTCCTCGAATCGACCTACGGGGGCAAGAACGACTACCAGACCGACCAGGACGACTCGGAGCGAAAGCTCAAGCAGATCGTTCAGAACGCCTACGACCGCGACGGCAAGGTCCTCATCCCGGCGTTCGCGGTCGGTCGCTCGCAGGAACTCATGCTCGTCCTCGAGGAGGCGATGCGGGAGGGCGACATCCCGGAGATGCCCATCTACCTCGACGGGATGATCTGGGAGGCGACGGCCATCCACACCACTTACCCCGAATACCTCCGCGATAGCCTCCGTGACCGCATCTTCGACGCTGACGACAATCCCTTCCTCGCCGACCAGTTCCACCACATCGAGGGCGGCGACGACGAGCGGGCGGACGTGGCCGACGGCGACTCCTGTATCGTCCTCTCGACCTCCGGGATGGTCACCGGCGGTCCGATCATGTCCTGGCTCGAACACCTCGGCCCCGACCCGGACTCGACGCTCACCTTCGTGGGCTACCAGGCGAGCGGGACCCTCGGCCGTCGCATCCAGCGCGGCCGGGACGAGATTCCGATCAACGGCGACGGCAACGGCCGCAGCGACACGGTCTCGCTCGACATGAACGTCGAGACCGTCGACGGCTTCTCCGGCCACGCCGACCGCCAGGGCCTGGAGAACTTCGTCCGGACGATGAACCCCCGCCCCGAGAAGATCCTCTGCGTCCACGGCGACGAGTCGGCCACGCAGGACCTCTCGTCGAGCCTGTATCACGACATGAACCTGCGGACGTTCGCCCCGCAGAACTTAGAGACGTTCCGCTTCCGCTGAACACGCGAGCGCGAGTTCGCAGAGCGCCGCTCACCAATCGGACGAACCTCTTTACCGCAGGCGGGCGAACCGTCGACCATGGACTTCGTGAAGTACATGGACGAAGTCGAACCGGTCGGGATGGTCCTCGTCGGCCTCGTGCTGTTTCTCATCCCGGAGCCAGCCACGTCCACGCTCGGGATCGGACTGATGTTCCTGGGCGGCGCGTGGTGGTTCTACGAGTGGAACCGGTAGTCAGGACAGTTCGACGGTCCGGTCGGCCCACGCTCGGACGCGAGCGAGCGCGTCGCGCTCGGCGCGGGACACCGGGTCGTCGACCCCCAGTTCGTCGCTATCGAAGGCGTTACAGACGAAACACGCCGCCGCGTCGCAGTACTCGAGCAGGTCGTCCGGCGACGCCCGACCGTGCTGGAACGGGATGGTCACGTCGTTGACGAACACCGCTCGCGGCGCGTTCGGGACGGCCTCCAGGAGGGTGCGCGCGCGCCGCCAGTTCTCCTGGGCGAGGTCCCGCGCCTGGGCGGGCGTGTCGCTCTCGGCCCGCGGCGCGCGGGCGTCCATCCGGCCGACCCACACCTGGTTCGGAATCTCGGTGAATCGGTCGAGGTGGCCGCCCAGCACCGTCCCGTCGCGTTCGAGTTCGGGCGCGAAGTCGAGGACGACGACGCCGTCGGTCCCCTCGCGGTCGAGCCACGCGTCGAGCGCGGCCGCCGTCAGCCGGGTCTTCCCGACGTTCGAGGGCCCAGTCAACAGCGTCGACCCCGACAGCGGGAACCCGAGCTCGGTCACGCGACCAGCTCCTCCCGGACGTACTTCCCGCCGAGGCCGAGCGTCGCCAGCCCGAGCGCGACGGCGAAGGCGAGGACGAACCCGGAGAGCGGGCCGATGCCGCCGCCGACCTGCTCGACGACGAAGTTCCCCGCCAGCCCGCCGGAGACGACGACCAGCGCCAGGCCGCCGAGGTTCGCGAGCCGGGAATTCGCCTCCGGGACCGCCTCGGAGTTCAGCAGGTAGAGGACGAGCGCGATGGCGAACGGCGTCCCGACGGTCCCGAGCGCGAGGACGAGGACGAGCTGGCCGAGGACGGAGCCGCCGATGAACGCGCCGGGGGCCGACAGCAGCGCGACGGCAACGAGCAGGGCGCGATAGCGGCCGTCCTCGATGGTGGTCCCCCAGCCGAGCTTGTCGGCCAGCAGGAACGGCGGGACGATGGTGTTGCCGCCCAGCGTCGACACCGCCGCGCCCCAGAGGCCGAGCAGGAAGAGCCACTGCGCGCTGTCGCCGACCAGCGGGCCGAGCGCCTGGGCCGCCCCGACGGTCGAGAGGTCGGCGGACGTGAGGACGCTCGCGGTCACGAGGAAGATGGCGAGGCTGTAGACGCCGAAGGCGACCAGCATTGACGCGCCCACGTCGACCGTGGCGAGGCCGTAGTCGTCGCGGTCCCAGCCCCGCGCCCGCATCGTGTAGGAGTGCATCGTGATGAGCGTGATGTGGACCGCGCCGCCGAGGATGCCCGCCGCGACCAGCGCGCCGCCGCTCGGAACGGACGGCACGAGTCCGGCCGCGGCCGCCCCGGCGTCGATGGGGACGACGAACAGGCTCGCGACGAACGCGAGGACGACGAGCAGGACGAGCGTCTTCGCGGCCAGTTCGAGGAAGCGGTAGCCGCCGCCGGCCAGTCCCGCGGCCAGGACCAGCGCCCACGCCACTCCCCAGACCCGCGCGTCGATACCCGTCACCGTCGCCGACACCGTCGCGACGGTCTTCATGATGACCAGTTGGGCGACGCCGGCGGCCAGCACCGCGTCGCCGACGAGCAGCCACGCCCACGTCTCGCCGAGGTGGTCCTCGACGACGGCGACGATGCCGCGCTCCGTCAGCAGGCCGAGGCGCATCGCGAGGTACTGCGCCAGCGCGCCGGCCCCCGCGGAGAGCACGACCACCCACAGGAGCGTGTAGCCGTACGCGCCGCCAGCGGTGACGAGGCTGGCGATGGTCGCCGGCCCGGCGGCGATGGCCCCGGCGATCCACGACGGCCCCATTCGGTCGACGTACTCGGCGACGGTCCCGACACCGTCGGCGGACTCGCTGACTGCCTCTGTCTGACTCATTGCTCCGGCGTGGGTGATGGCCTCTCAAAACTCTGCCGACTTATCTCCGAGTGGTATTTTGGAGTGATTCGGTCGCTGTCTTGCGATCTATCGGGAAGTGAGGAAGAGCTGACAGACCGCACACCTCAGAGCTCGACCGTCGCGAGGTCGGACTCCAGTTCACCGACGTGTTCGTTGTAGGCGTCGACGAAGCCGCGAAAGCGCGGCGCGTACTCGCGGATGTCGTCGGCCGACGGCGGTTCGTACTGCGAGAGCAGGTACAGGCCGCCGGTCCCGCCGACGCGGAGGTACGACGCGCCGTCGGCGTCCCACTTCAGTTCCCAGCGCGTGCCGTCGACCCGGCTGGTGAAGGTGCCGTAGTCCCCGCCCTCGTAGCGGTGGAGTTCGCGGGCGATCCGGTCGCAGACCTCCCGGACGCGTCCGAGGACGCGGTCGCGTTCGGCCACGACGCCGTCGGTCGTCGCGACCTCGGGGAACTCCGTCGACACGTCGTCGAGGACGCCGTCGAGCGACGCGACGTAGTCGTTGAAGCCGGCGACGAAGGCGTCGTAGTCGGCGAGCGCGTCGGCGAGCGCCTCCGGTTCCGGCGGCTGCTTCGTCGAGATCACGTACGTCTCGGTCCCGCGGCCGGGAGCGAAGCGGAGGTACTCCAGGTCGCCGCCCTCGTACTTCACCGTCCACTCGGCGCGGTCGGTCTCGACGGTCGCCTGCCCGTAGTCGCCGCCCTCGAGGCGCGCGAGCTGGTAGGCGATCCGTCCGGCGTGGTCCCGGACCGCCGCGAGGAGGTCGTCGCGGTGCTCGGCGACGGCGCTCGCGTCGGCGGGGTCGACTGGTGGCCAGGATGTCACAGCGAGACGCAGTGGCGGCAGGGGGATAACGGGCTCGGTCGCGCTACTCCGATTCGAGCAGGGCCCCGTCGCCGTGGCGCTCGCGGAGCGCCTCGAAGTACTCGCGCTGGGCTTCGACGGCCGCCGTCGGCTCGGCGTACGCGTCGGCGAACAGGTCGGCGGGGTCCGGGGCCTCGGCTTCTGCCTGTTCGATGATCTCGTCGATTCGCTCGCCGATGCGCTCGTCCATCGCCTCGACGCGCTCGTCGTCGAGCAGGTCGCAGTGCCGGAGGAAGGCCTCCATCCGGTCGAGCGGGTCGCGCTCGCGCCAGCGCTCCACGTCGGCGTCCTCGCGGTACACCGAGGGGTCGTCGGCGGTGGTGTGCGCGCCGAAGCGGTACTGGACCGCCTCGACGAAGACGGGCTCTGGCTCGTTTCCGTCGGCCCCGACGGCGCGCTCGCGGGCGGCCTCCGTGACGGTGTAGGTCGCGAGCGGGTCCATGCCGTCGACCTGGACGCCGTCGAAGCCGTAGGCGTCGGCCTTCTGGGCGAGCGTCTCGCTTGCGGTCTGGCGCTCTCGGGGGACGGAGATGGCCCACTGGTTGTTGTTGCAGAAGAACACTGTCGGCGTCTCGAAGACGCCGGCGAAGTTCATCGCCTCGTGGAAGTCCCCCTCCGAGGTCGCGCCGTCGCCGAAGTGCGCGACGGCGACGCGCTCGTCGCCCCGCCGCTTGGCCGCCCACGACCACCCGACGGCGTGGGGCAGGTGGCTCCCGATGGAGATGTTCAGCGGGAACACGTTCACGTCGGCGATGGCGGCGTTGCCCATCTCCTGGCCCATCCAGTAGCAGACGTACTCCCAGGGGAGGCCGCGAGCGACGAGCGCGCCGTGTTCGCGGTACTGATAGAAGATCGTGTCGTCGTCGGCGAGCGCGTAGGTCGACCCGACCTGTGCGCCCTCCTGGCCGGCGAGCGAGGAGTAGGTCCCGAGACGGCCCTGGCGCTGGAGGCTGATGAGGCGCTCGTCGAACCGGCGGGCGAAGCGCATGTCGCGGTACATCGACACCATCGCCTCGTCGCCGACGTCCGGGACGAGGTCCGGCTCGACGATGTCGCCGTCCGGGGAGAGCGCGCGGGCCTGGTCGTCGGGGTCCCGGTCGAGAACGTCGCGTGCCATGTCGTGTCACCACGTCGGAGCAGACCGGCAAAAAGGTGCGTATGGCGACAATTTCGGTGCGTCGGCCGCCGACCGGGAGCTATTTTTCGGTCCAGTCCGTGTGATTGGTGATGTCACCGGACACCGGCCCGTCGGCGGACGACGACTCGTGGCGCGCGTGGTTCGGCAGTCACGCCATGTCCGAAGCGGACGTCGTGCTCTGGACGGCCGTCCTCGTCGCGACCATCGGCGATATCCTCCTGACGCTGACCGGCCTCACGGCCGGGCTGCAGGAGGGGAACGTCGTCGTCCGGGCGATGCTCGCCGAGTTCGGCGTCGCGGGCTTCTGGCTCGTGAAGTTCGGAGCGATGCTGTGGCTGGTCGCCGGCTGGCGCGCCCTCGACGAGCGGAAGGCGACGGCGTTTCTCGCCGTGTTCGCCGTCGTCACCCTCGCCGTCGTCGCGCACAACTCGCTGGTGATTCTCCAGCACCGCGGCCTGCTGGTCCTCGCCGGGCCGTTCTGAGGCGAATCGCCGTTTGGGACGGGAACAGGTACGTTAAGTACCACTGGGTGTGACCACGGAGTAATGGATAGACGGAGATTCCTCTCAGCGGCCGGTGCGACGGTCGCCGCGTCGTTCGCGGGCTGTGCGGGACTGGGCGGGAGCGGCGAGACGAGCACCGGCGAACCGGGCACTGGCGAGACGGGCACCGGCGAGACCCCGACCGGGACGACGACCGGCGATGCGGGCGGCGACCCGACGCTCGTCGTCGGCACGTACAGCTCCCTCGTCGACTCGCCGTCGACGAGTCCCGGCGCGTGGCTGAAAGAGCGCTTCGAGGCGGAGTTCGACGCGCGCCTCGTCTGGCAGACGCCCAGCAACGAACTCAACCACTACGTCGAGCGCCGGACCGCCGGCGTCGACATCGAGGCCGACGCGTACGTCGGGCTGAACACCGACGATCTCGTCCGCGTCGACCAGAACCTCGACGAGCCGCTGTTCGCCGAGGCGGGCGACGTGGCCGGCCGCGACGACGTGAAACCGGGCCTGCAGTTCGACCCGCGGGGGCGGGCCATCCCCTACGACACCGGCTACATCAGCCTCGTGTTCGACGGCACCTCGGTGACGGCCCCCGAGACGTTCGACGGCCTCCTGAACGAGGAGTTCGCCGGCGACCTCATCACGCCGAATCCCGCCGGTACCGCCACGGGGCGGGCGTTCCTGCTGCACACGATCAAGCAGTTCGGCGCGGACGGCTACCTCGACTACTGGAGCGACCTGCAGGACAACGACGTTCGCGTGCTCGGCTCGTGGAGCGACGCCTACAGCGCGTGGTCCGGCGGCGAGGCCCCGATGGTCGTCTCCTACTCCACGGACCAGGTGTACGCAGACCGCAACGACGCCGACCTCCAGAAGCACCGGATTCGCTTCCTGAACGACCAGGGCTACGCCAACCCCGAGGGCATGGCGATCTTCGAGGGCGCGAGCAACCCCGACCTCGCCCGCGAGTTCCTGGGCTTCGTCCTGCGTCCGGAGGTCCAGGGCGAGATCGCCGTCCGGAACGTCCAGTTCCCCGCCACCACCACCGCGGAGCTCCCGGGGGACTACGCCGAACTGGCACAGGAACCGCCCGAGCCCGTGACCTTCACCTACGACGAACTGAAGGGCTCCGTCTCGGGCTGGGTCGAGGACTGGGAGCGCCAGTACGCCTCGAACTGAGACCGACCGTGGCCGACGCTATCGAGGGTGGAACCGAGGGCGACGACGGCGCGCCAGCCGACGCGACCACCAGCGGGGACCGGGAACACCGCGACAGCCGCTCGCTCCGCGGCCGCCTCGAACGCCGCGCGCTCGTCGCCCTCGCCGCGGCCACCGTCGGCCTGCTGCTCGTCGTCTTCTACTACCCGGTGGCGACGGTGTTCGTCGACAGCGTCCTCGTCGAGGGCCGCCTGACGGCGCGGGTCTTCTTCGATATCCTCAGCGACCCGTTCTACTTCGGCGAGCCGGCCCGCCTGCTCGCGGGCGACTCGCTCGCGTCGGTCGTCGAGGGCCTGCTGTCGCCGGACCGGCGGCTCGGCATCGTCGGCTTCACCGCGTACCAGGCCGCGCTGTCGACGGTCGCCAGCGTGGCGCTCGGGCTGCCCGCGGCGTACCTGCTGGCTCGCTTCGAGTTCCCCGGCCGGCGGACGCTCCGGTCGCTGACCATCCTCCCGTTCGTCCTGCCGTCGATCATGGTCGCCGTCGGCTTCGTCGCGACCTTCGGCCAGCGCGGGACGCTGAACGCCGTCCTCGGCGCGTTCGGTCTCGGCCCGGTGGACCTCCTGTTCACGCTCGAAGCGGTCGTCGTCGCCCACGCGTTCTACAACGCGCCGCTGGTGGCGCGGGTGACGACGGCCGCCTGGGAGTCCGTCGACGCCAGCGCGGTCGAGACGGCCCGCAGCCTCGGTGCGAGCCCGCTCCGGGCGTTCCGCGACGTGGTCGCCCCCCAGCTCGTCCCGTCGGTGCTGATGGGCGCGGCGCTGACGTTCGTGTTCACGTTCTCGACGTTCCCGATCGTCCTCGCGCTCGGGGGCTTCCAGCTGGCGACCGTCGAGGTGTTCGTCTACCGCCTCATCCGCGATCTGGAGTACGCCGAGGCGGCCGCGCTGGCGCTCATCGAACTCGGCATCTCGCTCGGGCTGCTGTACGCCTACCTCCGCTACGAGGCGCGCCACACCGTCCGGTCGCGCGGGATTCGGCCGCTCCCGCGCCGGCCGCTCGTCCCGTCGTCGCCGTCGCTTCGCGCCCTGCTCCTCCGCGTCGGCCTCGCGGGCTACGCCGTCGTCGCGCTGGCCGTCTTCGTCGCGCCCATCGCGAGCATGATACTCGCCAGCGTCTCCGGGCCGGAGGGGGCGACGCTCGCGCACTACCGGTTCCTCGTCGAGCGACAGACGACGGGGGCCTCGTTCCAGGTCCGGCCGTGGGACGCCGTCCGGAACTCGCTGCTGTTCGGCGTCGCGTCGCTCGCCGTCGCGCTCCCGATGGGCGTCGTCGTCGCCGTCCTCACGACGCGGGACTACCGCGGGCGAAAACTGGTCGACGCGGCGGCGATGGCCCCGCTCGCGGTGTCGGGCATCGTCGTCGGCCTCGGACTCCTCCGCGGCCTCGTCTTCGGCGTCGAGGTCGGCGGGACGCGACTGGCCGTCGGCGGCGCGGTCGCCATCGTCGCCGCCCACGCCGTCGCGGGCTACCCCTTTGTCGTCCGCACCGTCGCGCCGGGCCTCGACGGCGTCGACCGCACGCTCGTCGAGTCCGCCCGCGCACTGGGTGCGCCCCGCGTTCGGGCGCTCGTGGACGTGGAACTCCCGCTGGTGTGGCCCGCCGTCGTCGCCGGCGCGGCGTTCGCCTTCGCCATCTCAATCGGGGAGTTCTCGGCGACGGTCGTCCTCGCCTCCGGGACGAGCCAGTTCACGATGCCCGTCGCTATCGAGCGCTTCATCGGCCGCCGGCTCGGCCCGGCGACGGCGATGGGCGTCGTCCTGTTGGTCGTCACCACCGTCAGCTTCCTGCTCATCGACCGCCTGGGGGGTGAGGACGTTGGCTTCTGAGCGCCCGCCGGGCGAGGACGGCGGGGACGATGGACCGCCCGCCGTCTCCCTCGACGGCGTCACGCGGCGCTACGGCGAGACGACCGCCGTCTCGGACCTCTCACTGTCGGTGCGAGAGGGGGAGTTCTTCACGCTCGTCGGCCCGTCGGGCTGTGGCAAGACGACGACGCTCCGGCTGATCGCCGGCTTCGAGGAACCGACGGCGGGGACGGTCCGATTCGGCGGCGAGTCCGTCGCCGGCGTCCCGCCGGAGGACCGCGACGTGGGCGTCGTGTTCCAGAACTACGCGCTGTTTCCGCACATGGCCGTCGGCGAGAACGTCGCGTACGGGCTCCGATTCACCGACCCGCCCGGCGGTGGCAGCGCCGAGGAGCGCGTGGCCGACCTGCTCGACCTGGTGGACCTCGGCGGGATGGCGGACCGCGACCCCGACACGCTCTCGGGCGGCCAGCAGCAGCGGGTGGCGATGGCCCGCGCGCTCGCCCCCGGCCCGGACGTGCTCCTGCTCGACGAACCGATGAGCGCCCTCGACGCCAAACTCCGCGAGCGCCTCCGCGTGCAGGTCCGCGAGATCCAGCAGGAACTCGGCATCACGACCGTCTACGTCACCCACGACCAGGAGGAGGCGCTGGCCGTGTCCGACCGGGTGGCGGTGCTGAACGACGGGCGCGCCGAGCAGGTCGCCCCGCCGCGGACCGTCTACCGCCGGCCGGCGACCGAGTTCGTGGCGACGTTCGTCGGCGACAACAACGTCTTCACTGGCGACGTGACGGCGGTGCGGACCGACGACGGGCGGCGGCTTGCGGACGTGGCCGTCGGCGACGCGACGTTCACCGTCGCGCTCGACGCCGACGCGGACGCCGCGTCGGTCACCGTTCGAGACCGACTCACCGTCTGCGTCCGCCCGGAGCGCCTCGCCGTCGACGCCGGCCGGAACGAACTGACGGCGGACGTGACGAGCGCGGAGTTCCTCGGCGAGACCACGCGCGTCCACCTCGACTGGGTCGGCCGCGAGATTCTGCTTCGGGCCGAAGACCCGCCCGAGGGGACGGTGACCGTCGGCTTCGACCCGGGCGACGCGCACGTCGTCGACGGGCACTGACCGACGGCCAGAGATTCAAGAGCCGTCAGACCCTCAGTGGTCTACGTGTCTCCGATGCGACGGCGCGTTCTCGCGGACGCCTCGCGGGCCGGACTCGCTCTCGCCGGAGTCGGCGGTCTCGCCGGCTGTCTCGGCGGTTCGAGCGAGGTCGGCGTGACGTGCCCGCCGTCGGTTCCCACCGACGACGCGCTCCGCATCGGCTTCGTCGGCGACGTGATGCTCGGCCGGAGCGTCGACCAGCGCTGGCGCGACGACCCCGACGGGCCGACCGCCGTCTGGGGGTCGACGCTCGACCGACTGCGCTCGCTCGACGGCCTCGTTGCGAACCTCGAGTGCTGCGTCTCGACGCGGGGCGACCCGCGGCCGGGCCGGACCTTCCACTTCCGGGCGACCCCCGACTGGGCCGTCCCGGCGCTCGCCCGCGCCGGCGTGACGTGCGCGGGACTGGCGAACAACCACCTGCTCGATTTCGGTCCCGGAGCGCTGACCGACACGCCGGCGCACCTCGCGGACGGCGGCGTCGCCGCGACCGGTGCGGGGGCCGACAGAGCGGCCGCGTTCGAGCCCGCGGTGGTCGAGATCGGCGGGCTCTCGGTCGCCGTCGTCGCCGTCACCGACCAGTCGCCGAGCTACGCGGCCGGACGGGACGGCCCCGGAACGGCTTACGCGCCGCTCGACCCGTCCCATCCGCTCACCCGGCGGCGCGTCGGCGGCGCGCTCGCGGCGGCCCGCGACGCCGACCCGGACCTGCTCGTCGTCACCGCCCACTGGGGCCCGAACTGGGTGACCGAGCCCACGGAGACCCGGCGGTCGTTCGCCCGCTGGCTCGTCGACCGCGGAGCCGACGTGGTCCACGGCCACAGCGCCCACGTCCTCCAGGGCGTCGAGGTGTACCGCGGCCGGCCGATCATGTACGACACCGGCAACTTCGTCGACGACTACGCGATCAAGGACGGCTACCGCAACGATCGGAGCTTCCTGTTCGAACTCCGCGTCGCGGACGGGACGCTCGCTGCGCTCCGACTCGTCCCGGTCGAGAACGAGTACGCGCAGGTGGTCGAGGCGGGACCGGACGCCGCGGCGTGGCTCCGGGCGACGATGCGAGCGCGCTCGGACCCCTTCGATACGCCCGTCGAGCGCGCCGGCGCGGGGCTCCGGGTCCCCCTCTCGTGTGAGGAGTGAGCGGGGACGCCTCGTCGCGAGAACGGCGCTCAGCCGTCGACGGCGGCCAGTTCGGCCATGACCTCGTCGACCACTGCAGCGTCGTACGTCCAGAACCCGCGGAATCGATCGTCACCGAGATCTTCGGCGACGAGCGCGCACTTGCGGTCGTCGTCGCCGCCCCCGTCGAAGGCGAGCAGCCACAGGCGCTCGATCTCGTCGTCGGAGACCGCGTGAACCGTCACGCCGGGTATCGACGGCGGATACCAGTCCCTCCGTCCGTAGACGTGGATGTCGAGCGCCGTGTCGTCGGCGAGGTGCCGATAGCGCTCGAACTGGGCGCGAAACCGCGACAGCGACTGGAAGCTCACCCGGAGCGTTCCGCGTCCGACGCGGTAGGCCCGGTCCTCGAACTCGTGTGCCGTGGCGAGCAACTGCGGCCGCCGCAGCGTGGATATGGGGACGTTCGTGAGCGTTTCGAGGACCCGCTGGACGGGCTCGTCGGACGCCGTCTCGTCCGCTCCGCACTCGCCGGTGTTCGTCGGACCCAGTTCGCTCTCGATCGGCGGCGGATCCGACAGGAACGCCCGCAAGTCGTCGAGGCGGACTACACCGGCGAACCCGCTCTGATCTCGAATGACGACGAAGGCTTCGGACGGCGCTGTCGGCAGCACTTGCCAGTCGACCGCGACGTGCTGTGACGAGAGCCGTTCGGTGATCGCCGCGTCGGGCTCCGGGCCGTACACCGTCAGCCGCAGCCCGGTCCGCTCGAACCGGTCGAGCAGCTCTCGCACCGTCATCGTCGATCACTCGTCCTCGCTACGGCCGACGCGGGCCAGCTCGGTTATCGTCGAGTGGAGATCCGACGCCGGGTCCGAGAGCGACTCCAGTGTCGCCGTCTCGGTGTCCGGGTCGTACTCGACCAGTCCCGCGTCGGCGAGCGCCGGGAGGTGGTGGTGATAGAGGTCCGAGTAGGTCTGGAGCCAGCTCTCATCGGCGTCGGCAGACCCGTCGCTGGTCTGCGACCAGCCGACGACGACGTCGGTGAGCTCCTCGACCGACGCCGAGTCGTGCTGGGCGAGGTAGGTGACGACCATCCGGCGGTGTTCGGCCGAGAACGCCCGCAGCAGTCCGTCGAGGCGGTCCGCCGAGAGCGGCGCTCCCTCGCTCGTCTCGCCGGGGTCCTCTGTAGGCTCCATGCGCCTCCGTTCGTTCGTCAGCCTAATAATGTCACTGGCAGTGAATATCGTGCGGTCGTGACGGAATCCATTTACGTGCCAGCGCCGTCGAATACGTATGAACTACGACGCAGCGCTCCAGCGAGCGTACGACGTGTTGCCAGACCAGCCCAGGGAATCCGGTGACCGGCTGTCGATTCCGGACCCCGAGGGCCAGACCGACGGGGCGTTCACGCGGCTGACGAACCTCGGGGCCATCGCGGACGCCGTCTCCCGCGACGCCCAGCACCTCCACCGCGCCATCCAGCGCGAGTTCGGGACCAACGGCCAGTTCGACGGCGGCGAGGCCCGCTACAACGGGTCGTTCGACACCGCCGACTTCCAGGCGGCCATCGACGCCTACGTCGCCGAGTACGTCACCTGTTCGGAGTGTGGCCTGCCCGACACCGTCCTCAAGACCGAGGACGGCGTCGACATGCTCCGCTGTCAGGCCTGTGGTGCGTTCCGCCCGGTCGAGAAGGGCGCGCGCTCGAACACCCAGCAGAACCGCCCGACGCTCGAAGAGGGCGAGACCTACGAGGTCAAGATCACCGGCACCGGCCGCGAGGGCGACGGCGTCGCCGAGAAGGGCAAGTACACCATCTTCGTCTCCGGCGCGCGCGAGGGCCAGGTCGTCACCGCCTACATCGAGAGCATCAGCGGGACGCTGGCGTTCGGCCGCGTCCAGTAGGCCGCTCTCCGGGCGGCGGTCGCCACAGAAAGCATTTATTTCAGCTGCTCAGTTTTGGACTATGGTCGACGATCACGGCGAGGCGGGCCTCTACGCCGTCGCGGCGCTGGCGCTCGGACTCGGTGCCGTCCACACGCTGTCGGGGGTCCTGGGACTCGTCTCGTCACTCGGGTCGCCGGGCGCGCTCGTTCTCGCAGTCAGCCAGGCCGTGCTGGGCCTCCTCCTCGTTCCCGCCGGTGTCGGGCTCGCGCTCAGGAAACCGTGGAGCCGCTGGGTCGGCGTCGTCGCGTTCGGCGGTCTCGCCGTCGTCCAGTTGCTCCCCCTGTTGACGGGCTCGACGGTCGCGGTCCCGCTCGCCGGCGTCCTCCTCGCTACCGGGTCTTCCCTGTACCTCATGCTGGCCGGCGAGGCGTTCGAGAGCGGGGACGACGGGCGGGTGCTGACCGAGGACACGGACCCGCACGAGTTCGTCCGGTGAGTCGCGCTCAGTCGCCGCCCCAGAGGTCGGTCGAGAGGTAGCGCTCGCCGGTGTCCGGGAGGACGACGACCACCGTCTCGTCGGGATTGTCGCGGGCGTAGTCGGCGGCCGCGTGCAGCGCCGCGCCCGACGAGATGCCGACCATGAGCCCCGCCTCGCTCGCGAGCCGCCGGGCCGCCGCGACGGCCTCGTCCTTGCTCGCCGTGCGCACCTCGTCGAGGAGGTCCGTCCGGAGAATGTCGGGGACGAACCCCGGGCCGATGCCCTGTATCTCGTGGCTGTCCGGGTCGTCGGCGGAGAGGAGCTTCGAGGACTCGGGTTCGACTGCGACCGAGGTGAGGTCGGCCCCGACCTCCTCCTCGACGTACTCGGAGATGCCGGTGATCGTGCCGCCGGTCCCGACGCCGGCGACGACCGCGTCCACGTCGCCGTCGGTGTCCCGCCAGATCTCCGGCCCGGTCGTCTCGCGGTGGGCACGCGGATTGGCCTCGTTCTCGAACTGCCGCGCGCGAACCGCGTCGGGGGCGCTCGCCAGTTCGTCCGCGCGTTCGATGGCACCGCTCATGCCGTCGTCGGCCGGCGTGAGTTCGAGGTCCGCGCCGAGCGCCGCGAGCAGACGGCGGCGCTCCTCGCTCATCGACTCTGGCATCGTCAGCACGCAGTCGTACCCCCGGGCGGCGCTGACGGCGGCGAGGCCGATGCCGGTGTTGCCGCTGGTCGCCTCGACCACGGTCCCGCCGTCGGGGAGTTCGCCCGACTCGGCGGCCGCCTCGACCATGTACAGCGCGATGCGGTCCTTGACCGAGTAGGGGTTCGCGGCCTCGACCTTTCCAAAGAGAGTGTCGGCGAAGGCGTCGAGACAGACCAGCGGCGTGTCGCCGATGAGATCCGTCACACTGGACGCCACAGCACCGTCTCGCTCTGCGAGAGTCTGCATACGCCCGGGTGTAGCGGAGTGGCCGCCGTAACTCCACACCCCGAAAACTGCGGGTCGAACTGTTCACTCGGTTCCGAGTCTCCGGAACTTTATCTATTCTGAGTGCCACTTCTCCGGTGATGCCCGAGATCGACGTCTCCGAGGGGCTGTACCGCCAACTTCGAGCCGCCGCCGGAAGCAAGGCCGACGAGGACGCGCTCTGGCAGATGGTGTACCACTTCAAGCGCCAGCACGCCGCGAGCGAGTGAGCCGACCGCGACCGCTCACGTTCCGACTTCTTCGATCAGTGCCGGCGAGTCGTTGCCGGGGTCGTTGACCGCCGTCGACACCGGATAGGTCCGCATCGGACCGTCGTAGGGATCGAGCAGCGACTTCGCCTCCGCGACGCTCCCGCGGAGCCACAGCGCCTCCTCCTCCGGCGCGAGGACGACGGCCATCCGGTGGTGGAGGGCGGAAACGGTCTCGTTCGGCTCCGTGGTGACGATAGTGAACGATTCGATCACGTCGTCCTGGCCGTCACCGACCCCGCTCGCGCCGAACTCGCCGAGCCCGGTCTGGCGCTGTGGCGGTTCCCACCGCTCGTACAGGCCCGCCATCGCGAACAGGTCGTCGTCGGGCAGCGCCACCCGATAGGGCTGTTTCCCACCGTCTTCTTCGACCCACTCGTAGAAGCCGTCGGCCGGGACGAGACAGCGCCGCGACTCGTAGGCCTCGGCGAACGAGCGCTTCTCGGCCAGCGTCTCGGCGCGGGCGTTGATGTAGCCGTGGTCCGATCGGGACTCGGCCCACGACGGGATCAGGCCCCACTGCATCCGCTGGAGCGTCTCGGGCTCCTCGCTCGCGATCACCGGGAGCGCCTGACTCGGGGCGGCGTTGTACCGCGGCGCGAACTCGAAGTCGAAGGCGGCGTCGAAGCGCTCCTCGATGTCGGCCGGCGGGGCGAACAGGCTGTAGCGGCCACACATGCCCGAGGAGACGGGTCGCTCGCGGATAAACGCCACTCCCGGTCCAGACTCGCCCGCGAATTTATCTTGTATCACGCCCAACCACTTCACAGATGACGACGGACCCCTCGTTCACCATTCCCGCCCATCCACAGCGGCGCTTCCCGCACGGGAGCGGGGTCGAGTACGAGGGCGGGACGGAGTTCCGACTCACGCCCGACGCGGAGCGGGCGACCCCGGAGCTGGCCGACACCGTCGTCGACATCCTCGCGGACGGACCGTACCGCTACGGCGACTTCCACGACCTGCCGATGCCGCTGTGGCTGGTCCGCGACGAGGAGACGGCCGACGTGTTCCGCGTCGCCGTCAGGGACGGCACGGTCCGCCTGCACGTCCTCCCGACGACCGAGCCGGACGGGCTCCGTCGGTTCTTCGAGCGCCTCCGCGCCAGCGACGCGGCCCTGTCGTGGTCGGTCCAGCGCCACGTCGACGGTCGGTAGCCCGCCGGGGCTCGGCGGGCCGACACACCCATCGGGGACCCAAAACCGTCTTACACACCTGCCTCCATGTCTCCGCCATGACCGTCTCTCGCGAGGTCGAACTGGAGGGCCACATCATCGACTCCGGGATGATGCAGTCCTGTTTCGGCATCATCATGGACATGGGCGGCTCCTTCTCCGTCCAGGAGTTCGACATCGGCCGCCACAAGGACGAGGAGTCCTACGCACGGATGCTCGTCGAGGCCGACGACGAGGACCAGCTCCAGTCGATCATCCACGAACTGCACCAGCACGGCGTCAACCCCTCGGACCCGAAAGACGCCACGCTCGTCCCCGCGCCCGACGACCAGGTCGTCCCGCACGGCTTCTACTCGACGACGAATCACCCGACGTACATCCGCTACGAGGGCGAGTGGATCGAGGTCGAGGACATGGAGATGGACTGCGCGGTCGTCGTGGAGGACGAAGACGACGAGGGGGGAGACGCCCCGCGCGCCTACACCAAAGTTCTGAACGCCATCGAAGCGGGCGACATGGTCGTCACCGACGAGACCGGGATCAAGGTCCAGCCCCCGGAGCGCCCGCGCGACTCCGGCGGCGCGTTCGGCTTCATGCAGGGCGGCGTCTCCTCCGAGCGCCCGTCGGAGTCGACCATCCGCAAGATCGCCAACGCCATCCGCGAGACGAAAAAAGAGGGCGGGAAGGTGCTGGCCGTCTGCGGCCCGGCGCTCATCCACTCCGGTGCGCGAGAGGACCTCGCGCGCCTCGTCCGCGAGGGCTACGTCGACATGCTGTCCGCCGGCAACGGCTTCGCCGTCCACGACATCGAGCGCGACATCTACGGCACGTCGCTCGGGATGGACACCGAGAGCCTGGACCACCCCCGCCACGGCCACAAGCACCACATCTACACCATCAGCGAGGTCATCCGCGAGGGCGGCATCGCCGAGGCCGTCGAATCCGGAACCATCGAGTCCGGCGTCATGTACGAGTGCGTCGACAACGACCGCCCGTTCGTCCTCGCCGGCTCGATCCGCGACGACGGTCCGCTGCCCGACACCATCACCGACGCCGTCGAGGCCCAGAACGCCATCCGCGAGCAGGCCCACGAGGCCGACATGGTGCTGATGCTCTCGACGCTGCTGCACTCGGTCGCCGTCGGGAACTGCCTCCCGTCGACGACGCGGGTCGTCTGCGTCGACATCAACCCCGCGACCGTCACGCAACTGCTCGACCGCGGGTCCGCCCAGGCCGTCGGGATGGTGACGGACATCGGCACGTTCGTCCCGATTCTGGCTGAGCAGTTGCTGGAAGAGTGAGACGGCCGGGAGCGAAGCGAGCGAGCGCTTTTCGGTTCAGCGAGTCCGCGGGATGGCCGCCGACGCGCTCCCTCGAGAGTCCGAGTTATCCTTGCTCCGACGGTGGTTGTCGCACGACGAGCACCGGTCCGACCGAGCCCGCCGCGACGCGGTCGGTGACGTCGCCGAGCAGAAACGACTGGAGCGAGGGCGCCTGCTCACCCATCACGATGGCGTCGTGGTCCGGGACGGCGGCGAGCAGCGCGTCGAGCGGGCTTGCTTCCTCCGCCAGCACCGTCCGCGCGTCGATTCCGGCGTCGGCCAGTCGCGCCTGCGCGTCCGCGAGCGTCGTCGTCTCCTCGTCGTCGGCGACCCGCAGCAGCGTCACGCCGATCTCGCGGTCGCCGACGAGTTCGATCACGAATTCGAGAATTCGGTCCGCCGCGACGTCGCCGGAGAGCGAGACGAGCAGGCGGTCGACCGTGCCTGTCGCGCCGGTGATGGCGAAGGCCCGCGCGTCGACCTCGTCGGCGACCCGCCGGACGGTCTTCGCCCGGTCGCCCGTGAAGACGAGTCGGTAGTCGGCCGCGCCGCCGGCCTCGCGGAACTCCTCCGTGATGTCGGCGAGCGCCTCGTTCGCACGCTCCTCGTACTGGAGTCGCGCCTGATCGGGCGGCGTCTGCTCGGGCAGGACGTGGTAGCCGAGCACCGTCACGTCCATCGTTCCGAGGAGGTTCATCAGCCCGAACGAGACCGCCTCGTTCTCGAGCACCGCGACCGGGACGACGACGCGAGTCACTAGAGAGCCCCCCTGAGACTAACGTCCCGCGCGTAATAAGCGTACCAGCCGGCCGTCACGAGCATGATTCCGAGGCCGATGGCCTGCGAGAGCGGTCGCATGAAGCCGATGAGCGCGAAGCTCGCAATCGCGCCGAGCACCGGGACGACCGGGTAGCCCGGCGTCCGGAAGTCGGGGTCGTACCAGTCGGGTTCGTCGCGGCGGAGCACGACGAGCGCGACGCACATGAGGCCGTAGAGGACGAGGTGGAGGAACGACGCCACCTCCGCCAGCACCTCGACCCGCCCGGTCGCGACGAGGACGAGCACCGGCCCGCCCGCCAGCCCGAGCGCCACGTGTGGCGTCCCGTACTTCAGATTGATGCGGCTCGCCCACCGCGGCAACAGCGCGTCCTTCGAGACCGCGTAGATGGCGCGCGACGTACTCAGTATCGACGCGTTCGCGCTCGACATGGTCGCCAGCAGGCCGCCGACGACGATGGCGACCGCGCCGGCCCCGCCGAGGTAGTGGCGGCCCACGTCGACCATCGCGGTCTCGCCGAGGCTCGCGAGCGTGGCGCTCTCGAAGGCGCTCGTGGCGACGAAAATGGTAACGACGTACAGCGTCCCGACGACGAGCACCGACCCCGTCATCGCCAGCGGGAGGTTCCGCCCCGGGCGCTTCATCTCCCCCGCGACCGTCGCGACCTGGGCGAACCCGAGATAGGACGTGAACACGAGCGCCGCCGTCGTCAGCACCGGGAACGGGCCGAACGGCATGAACCGCTCCGGCGTGCTCGGCTGACCGACCAGCCCGACGGCGTTCAGCACCCCCCAGAGCAACACGACCGCGAGGATGGACAGCAGGAGCGCGACGACGCCGTTCTGGAGCTTTGCGGCGTTCTCGGTCCCGGTCACGTTCAGCAGCGTGAAGCCCGCCCCGAAGACCAGCGCGATGGGCACGACGTACTGTCCGCCGAGCGCGATTCCGAGCACGGCGAGCGTGTCGATGGCGTAGTAGCCGAACCCCACGAGGTAAAACGCCGTCGCGAACACCAGGCCGAACCACAGCGACAGGCCGACGACGGCCCCCGGAAGCGTGCCCAGCCCCCGCGAGATGAAGTAGTAGCCGCCGCCGCTTTTCGGCATGGCCGTCGCCAGCTCCGAGGTCGGCAGGGCGACCAGCAGCGCGACGACGCCGCCGAGGGCGAACGACCCCGCGGCGGCCGGACCCGCCTGTCCCGCCGCCAGGCCGGGGAAGACGAAGATCCCCGCGCCGATCATCGTCCCGATGCCGATGGCCAGCCCGCCGGACAGCCCGATGGTCCGCTCCAGTTCGGCGTCGTCGGTGTAGGTCGCCTCGTCGGTCTCGACGGTCGGTTCGACGTCCGGCTCCTCGCCCTCGATGTTGGTCCCCAGCGGCGGCGCGTCCCCAGTGGGCATATCGTCACTTGAGAGAGGCGGCCTGTAGGTGTTTGCCTGCTGGCGACTCACGCTGGAAAGCAGGGGCGACGATATTTGACCCTGCGCCGTCATCGCGACACCATGGCCCTCTCGACTCGAACGCAGTTCGCGGTCACGGCGCTGGTCGCGCTCGGACTCGTCGTTCCTCTCACAGCGTTGCTCACGCCGCCGGACCCGTTCACGCAGTTACTCGCGGCCGGAGCGCTGGCCGTGGCGGGGACGGTGCTCGCCTACGCGCTCAGCTACGGCGGCGGGTATCGGGCGCTCTCGTCGCTGGCGAATCGGTAGGGCGAGAACGGTCGGTCTCGCGAGACGCTGGGTCTCGGATCGAAGCCGAGCGGTCGCTCACTCGCCGGAGACGGCGTCCAGCCCGGACCCGTCTTCCAGGTGTGTGCGGAGACGCTGGACGAACCGCGCGGCCGACGCCCCGTCCACCACGTCGTGGTCGAAGGTGACGGTCACGCTCAGGAACTCGCGTGACCGGAGGTCTCCGTCGATCAGGCGTGGTTTGGTTCCGATGCCGCCGACGGTGAGCTGGAGGGTGTAGTTCGTGGGACTGATCGCCCACCCGTTTCCGGAACCGAACATCCCGACCGACGTGACGGCGACGGTGCCGGCCAGGCCCTTCCACCGCGACGGGAACCACTGCGGGAGTCGCCAGAGCTGCCTGCGGACGAATCCGGGAAGGCGGCGGACGAGCGCGTCGAACCCGGCCTCCGTACCGGATGACGGCTCCGTCTGGACGCGTCGAATCTCGTCGTGAATCGACCGAACCGTCCGCCGGTTCGCCGCGCGGACGACGTGGGGGACGCCGATCCGCTCGCCGTCGACCTCCCGTTCGACGAGGACGTTCACGTCCACGTCCTCGAACTCGTGGACCCGTCCCCGCCAGTCGTGATAGCGGTCGACTTCCGGCTGTTCCGCCACGGCAGCCGCCAGACAGGAGACGACGAAAGCCGTGAACGAGAGCGCTATGCCGGTCTCTTCCTCGATGGCTTGGATCCGCTCTCTGGCGTCGGTGACGTCGATTTCGACCAGTCCGTGGACGTTGCTCCGACGCCCCGCCATCTGCATGTACTCGCCGGTCAGCTGCTTTTGCGGAGATACGCGCTCGGTCTCGGGCTCTCGGCCGCTCATAGACTCAGGTGGACGGCGCAGCCTAAATCCGTACGCACCGACCGGGGCGATCACCGCTGATCGATAGGCGCAAACGACCGTGTCTGGTGAGTAAGCAAATAGTACAACTGTTCAATCGTGATTATCCGGATGCAGAAAGTATCAATCTCGATCATCGACACCGAATACCTAATGCTCATCGGTACCCAAACTGGCAGTACTGATGGGTGTACGGACGCTACGACCGATAACGACGATCTTCGACGACGCGTTTCGTCGCTATTACTTGCTGCTCAGTCTGTTGCTCACGTTGCTGTTACTCGGCTGGGTTCTCCGGGTGTTGACCGGGTCGCTCTCGGCCGCACTCTCCCGGTACGAGACGTTCTTTCAGCTCGCCATCGCGGGGATTCTCATCGCGACGTTCCGCAACGAGTTCGGTATCAAGACCTACGGCCTGTTCGCACCCGCCGTCATCTCGTTCGTCCTCGTCTCGACCGGGCTTCTCTGGGGAATGGCGCTGTTTCTCAACATCTTCGTCATCTCGCTTGGCGTCTACTACATCCTGGAGCCGTTCGGCATCGGGACGGCACACCGGGTGGGAACGATCATGGCGGTGGTCTCAATCGCCGTCGCCTCGGCTCTCGTGCTCGGAGACATCGGGCTCCTCCCGCGGCTCTCCGGGACGATTCGGGTATTCTTCCCGGCGATCCTCACGGCGTGGTACGCCGAGCGGTTCGCGAGCGACGTCGACGAACGCGGCTGGTCGGTCCCGTCGATTCAGTTGCTCTGGACGCTGGTGACGATCACCGTCGCGTACGCGGTCATCTCGGCGACCGCCTTCATCGAGTGGTTCCTCGACACCCCGGAAGCGTGGGTCGCGATGGTGGCGCTGAGCATCGTGTTGGGCGCGACGACCCGCATCCGACTCAAGGAGTACTACCGGTTCAGCGTCCACTACGGCGGTGCGCTCAACGGGATCTGGCGACGGCTCCAGGTCGCCGGCACGAACCTCCGAGCCCGGCTCCGCGGCGAGACCCAGCGCCTCCACGTCGGCACGGCCCTCACGATGAACGTCAGGAACCGCTACATCAGGAAGTACAACCCCGGACATCTCAGACACAGCGCGAACAAGGTGGAGGCGAAACGCCGATTCCTCGCCATCGGTATCCCGACGCCGGTCGCCTTCGCGATCGCCGAGGAGGAGGCGGACCTCGACGACGTTCGCCACGCGATCGAGACCCACGACCAGTTCGTGCTCAAACCGGACGGCGCCTCCGGCGGGGAGGGGATCGTCGTCGTGCGCGGCCGCGACGGAGAGACGTACCGGACCGGCAAGGGGGCCCGGACCGCGACCGAACTGCTCCGGCACGCCCGCCGGATCCTCCAGGGGCAGTATTCGGGGCTCGGTGGCGACGGGAAGGTGATCGTCGAGGAGCGCATCGAGCAGCACCCGTTCTTCGAGGCGCGGAGTTCGGGCGGTGTGGCCGACATCCGCGTCCTCGTGTTCGAGGGGTATCCGCTGATGTCGATGGTGCGTCTCCCCACCGCCGAGTCCGGTGACCAGGCCAATCTGCACAAGGGCGCGGTCGGCGTCGGACTGTCGATCGCGGACGGGACGTCGCTGGGCGCGTACCAGCAGAGCCACCACCGCTGGCTGACGACGCATCCCGACACCGGAACCGACCTCACGACGTTTCAGGTGCCGAACTGGACCGACGTGCTCGACGTCGCCGTCCGGGCGGCGGGCGCGTCGGGACTGGGCTACGCCGGCGTCGACATCGCGGTCGACAGCGACGGCGTGCCGCAGGTGTTCGAAGTCAATGCCTCGCCGGGACTCGGCATTCAGAACACGACCCGTACGGGGCTCCTCGGACGGCTGCAGTACGTCGAATCGCTCTCGCCCGAGCACGAGTTTTACCCGCCCGAGCGGAAGGTCGAACTCGCTCGCCGGTGGGAACAGGCGGGGTACCGATGAGGCGAGCCCGCGTCCGGACGCTCGTCTTCGGGGTCTGTGCCGGTGGACTCGTCGCCACCACCGCCTTCGTCGTGCTCCGCTCGCACCTGTCGGCCTTCGAGGGGGCGTTCTTTCTCACGCCCGCGACCTTCGTCCTGTTCCTCTGCTGGGAGGCGAGCAAGTACTACGTCATCGTCGACGAAGACGACGCGGCGGAGTGGCACGTGCCGGTGCGGTCGGAGTCTGGGGACCGGGCCAGACAGTCAGGCACCGCAGACGGCGCGCGTCCATCTGACGCCAGTGACGTTCCGGAGACCGTCTATGACTTCGACGGACAGGACCGCCCGTTCGAACCGCCCGACGAGCGGCGGGAACGCCTCGAAAAGTGACGCTGGGGCGCTCAGTGAGACGCCCTACGCTGACTCCCGCTTACAATAGACGAGCCTGCCGTGGTGACCACAGGGACGTTACTCCCCACTACGAGAATCCTCGTACCGGAGAAAGAGCCAACCGACGAGTATACTCACGAGTATGACAACCAGAACGCCAGCCAGCCGGTTCCCATTAAAAACAAACGCAACAGCGCCTCTCGAAGCTATCAGGAGGACTACGAGCAGTACGAAGCGACGAACCGAAAACCCGAGTTCCCTTCTCGAGTCCTGCTTGTCTGCGCTCATGATACATTTATTTCACTTTTTCGTAATAGGTCCTTCGCCGTTCAGTTCGCACGTCCCTCGAGCGGCGGAGTCGTCGATTCGAGCGGTAGTGGTGCTGGTTCGCGTACGCGTCGAAGTCGCCGCACTGGTCGCGCGGGCTTGCGAAGGGGGTCAGATAGCGACCCAGGCGAGGACGACGGCGGCCGCGCCGAGGACGGTCGAGCCGACCGCGTGGGTCCGCAGTTCGTCGAGCAGGTCGTGGGAGTGCTCGTGGAGCGAGCAGACCTCGTCGATCTCGCTGCCGGCCTCGCAGTTCGGCAGGAAGTCCATCGCGACGTGGAGGAAGATGCCGGCGGCGAAGCCGAAGATGACGGCGTTGACGACCGCGGACTCGGGGGCCGGGAGGAGGGCGGACGGGATGGCCGTCAGGCCGACGCCGGTCGCGGGGAGCAGGAGGGCGGTTGCGGACTTGCCGCTGCGGCCCAGGCGTCGGGCGGCGGCGTAGCCGGCGGGGCCCTTGTGCGAGACGATTGCGAGTCCGAGCAGGATGCCGAGTTCGGGCATCGAGGCGTAGACGAGGCCGATGACCAGCCCCGCCGAGAGCGCGTGGGCGGCGATGGCGGTCGTCGTCATGTCGAAGGAGGTGTCGAGGTGGGTCAGCCGGTGGCCGATGGTGTGGGTCCCGTAGCCGACGACGATGCCCGCCGCGATGCCGACGCCGCCGATCCGGGCCGCGCCGGCCTGTCCGCCCAGTCCCATCGCCTGCGGGACGAGGAACATCGCCGCCGAGGTCACCATCGCGCCGCTCGCCAGCCCGTACCCCCAGACCAGCCGGTACGGGTTCGTCTCGTCGGCGCGCGCACCGAGCCACGCCCCGAGCGCCATCGCGGCGAAGGCGACCCAGGAGATGACCAGCACTTTGGACGCACCTCCGGTGACGGCGACGCCGGACAGCACGAGCAGGCCGACGACGCTCGCGACGCCGACGAGCGACGCCCGCCCAGAGTTATTAAATACTGATTCTGAGTTAATAGTCATTGGCTATTACCAGCGCATAGTTGTTCATAAACCCGTCGATGGTGACACCGGCCCGTTTCGGTAGCGCGAACGCACGAGGCGAGTCCACGCGCGATGCGATCTGGTGAGACAGCGACGGCAGCCCTCGGGGCCCGCCGAACCCGGCCGGTTCCTGTCGCCGCTTTGCCGGAGTTATTTCCCGCTCCGAGCGGCACGTCGAGGCGATGCCCTCCAGACTCAGCGATAGCGTGTTCAGTGAGCCGTCAGGCAGGCCGATTACGGTCGTGATGCTCGGTGGTGCACTCGTTCAGGCCAGCGGGTACCTCTACTACGCCCTCCTATCCGACACCGCGCCACCCCACCTCATCGTGATGGCGGCCGGGTTCGCACTGTCCGGGGTTGCAGAGTCACTCCCCGCCGACCGCCGACGGACCGCCGGGGCGTTGCGCGTCACTGCCATCGTCCTCTTGCTCGTACTCCTCGCCCTCACCGTCGTCGCTCCGGACGCTGTCTTCGGGACGTAGGGGACCCGCTGGCGCTGTCGGGACCCGTTGGCGCTCGCTCACCGCTGTCGGTAGTCTGCCCAGTCGAGGACGCCGCCGTCGAGCGCCGAGGAATCGGCGTCCCGCAGCGCCCAGAGCACCATCTCGGCCACTTCTTCGGGGTCGCGGCCGCCGTCGCCCGAGAGGCCGGTCTCGACCTGGCCGGGATCGACGGCACCGACGGGCACGTCCAGTTCCGCCGCGAACCCGCGGGCGACGGCCTCGGCGGCGGCCTTCGAGACGGCGTAGGACCCGTAGCCCGGATAGCCCTCGCGCGCCACCGCTCCGGTCGGGACGACGATGCGCGCGTCCCCTGCGAGGTGCGGGAGTGCCTCGCGAACCGTCGCGAACACGCCGCGGGCGTTCGTCCGGAGGTGGTCGTCGAAGGCGGCGTAGGACTCCTCCGAGAGCGGTGTCTCGCCCGGTTCGCCGTGGTAGACGCCGGCGTTGGCGACGACGTAGTCGATAGCGCCGCCGCCCTCTCGCGTCGCGACCTCGACCAGTCGCTCCACGTCGAACTCGTCGCGAACGTCCGTCCGCACGGCGGTCACGGAGCCGCCCGCCTCGCGGATGTCGGTCGCGACCGCGTCGAGGTCGCCGGCGTCGCGTGCGCAGATGACTGCGTGCGCGCCGGCGCCGGCCACCGCGCGTGCGATCTGCTCGCCGATACCCCTGCTCGCCCCGGTGACGACGACCGTCGCGCCGTCCATCGTGTCGGCCATGCGGGGGCTTCTCGGGCCAGGAACAAGGCGATTACCCCGCTTGTCTCCCAGTCTCGTGCTGGCCCGGCGCACACCGATTCAGTTTGGCCGCCCATTTATTGACGGTCCGGCCCTTTTTCACTGGTAATGAGCGACTTGTCCGGTGAAGACGTGACTGTCGTCGGCGGCGGCATCGGCGGGCTCTCCGCCGCGTGCTACCTCGCGGACGCGGACGCCGACGTCTCGCTGCTGGAGAAGAACGACCAGCTCGGCGGCCGCGCCTCGCGCCTGGAGGCCGAGGGGTTCCGGTTCGACATGGGGCCGTCGTGGTACCTGATGCCCGACGTCTTCGAGCGCTTCTTCGCGTACTTCGGCCGCGAGCCGAGCGACTACTACGACCTCCAGCGCCTGGACCCCCACTACCGCGTCTTCTTCAAGGACGGGGACCGCCTCGACGTGACGGGGAACAACGACGAGATGCGCGAGAAATTCGAGGACTACGAGCCGGGCGCGGGCGAGGCCTTCGAGGAGTACCTCGCGACGAGCGAGCGCCACTACGAGACGGCGATGGAGAAGTTCGTCTACGAGGACCGCTCGCGGCCGCGGGACTGGGTCGACCTCGACGTGCTGACGGCCACGCCCGTCGGCCTCCAGCTGATCGGCTCGATGCAGGGCCACGTCGAGGAGTACTTCGAGCACCCGAAGCTCCAGCAGATCATGCAGTACACGCTGGTCTTCCTCGGCGGCTCGCCGAAGACGACGCCCGCGCTCTACAACATGATGAGCCACGTCGACTTCAACCTCGGCGTCTACTACCCCGACGGCGGCCTCGGCGCGGTCGTCGACGGCCTCGTCGAACTCGGCGAGGAACTGGGCGTCACCTACGAGACCGACGCCGAGGTCGAGGAGATCGCCCGCCGGAAGGAGGGGTTCCTCGTCGAGACGGTCCACGGCGACGTGTCCCACCCCGACGCCGTCGTCGTCAACGCCGACTACGCCCACGCCGAGCGGGAGCTCCTGCCCGAGCACGAGCGCCAGTACGACGACGAGTACTGGGACGAGCGCACCTACGCGCCCTCGGCGTTCCTCATGTACCTGGGCGTCGAGGGCGACGTGGAGCCGCTGGAACACCACACGCTCGTCCTGCCCACCGACTGGGAACCGCACTTCGACGACATCTTCGAGGACCCCGAGTGGCCCGACGACCCGGCGTACTACCTCTGTGTCCCCTCGAAGACCGACGAGAGCGTCGCCCCGGAGGGCCACTCGAATCTGTTCGCCCTCGTGCCCATCGCGCCGGGCCTGCACGACGAGGACGCGATCCGCGAGGAGTACCGCGAGAAGATCCTCGCCGACATCGCCGAGCACACCGGCGTCGACCTGCGCGACCGCATCGTCTACGAGAAGCAGTTCGCCGTCTCGGACTTCGGCGAGCGGTACAACGCGACCGAGGGGACCGCGCTCGGGCTGGCTCACACGCTCCGTCAGACCGCGCTGCTGCGCCCGAACAACCGCTCGTCCGCCGTCGACGGGCTCTACTTCACGGGCTCGTTCACGACGCCCGGCATCGGCGTCCCGATGTGTCTCATCAGCGGCGAGCACACCGCCAAAGCGCTCATCGAGGACTTCGTCTGAGATGCCCGAACTCCCGACCGACCGGCTCGCGGCCGTCGTCCCGCCGGAGGAGTCGCTGGTCGGGTACCTCCTGCGGCTCTCGCGCCCGCGCTTCTGGCTCTACCTCGGCGGGCCGGTCATCGTCGGCGTCAGCTACGCGGCCGACGGCCCCGGCGAGCTGTTCTCGCCGCTCGCCGTCGCGCTGTTCCTGTACTTCACGCTGCCCGCGAACGTCTTCCTCTACGGCGTCAACGACATCTTCGATGCCGACGTGGACGCGCACAACCCGAAGAAAGACGAGGGACGCGAGGTCAGCTACCGCGGCGACGGCGCCGTCGCGTGGGTCGTCGCCGCCTGCGCGCTCGCCGCGCTCCCCTTCGCCCTCGCCCTCCCCGCGCTGGGCGTGGCGGCCCTGCTCGCGTGGCTCGCGCTCTCGGTCGAGTACTCCGCGCCGCCGCTGCGGTTCAAGACGACGCCGTTCCTCGACTCGCTCTCGAACGGGCTGTACGTCCTGCCGGGGGTCGTCGCCTACGCCGCTGTCGAGGGCGTCGCTCCGCCGGCCTCGGCCGTCGCCGGCGCGTGGCTCTGGGCGATGGGGATGCACACCTTCTCGGCCATCCCCGACATCGAACCCGACCGCGAGGCCGGTATCCGGACGACGGCGACGTTCCTCGGCGAGTCCAATACCTACTACTACTGCGTGGCGTGCTGGCTGCTGGCCGCGTTCGTGTTCACGCTCACGCACTGGGTGTTCGGCGCGCTCCTGCTCGTCTACCCCGTGCTCGTCTTCGGTATCCTCGCCGTCGGCGTCGACATCGACGAGGCGTACTGGTGGTACCCGGCCATCAACACGGTCGTCGGGACCGCGTTCACGCTCATCGCGCTGTGGGTGATGCTGTATGGGTAGCGAATCCGACGGCACCTCGATGGACTTGGCGGTCCCCGAGTCCCGCCGAGCGGCGACCGCTCGGCTCGACCGGTTCGTCACCGAGAACCGCTTCACCATCGCCGTCGTCTTCCCGCTGGTCGGCGCGGTCACGCTGCTGGCCAGCGCCGAGGGGCTGTTGCCCGACCCGCTCGCGTTCAACCCCTACTTCGTCCTGTTCGGGACGCTCGTGATGCGGCTGCCGCTGGTCGCCGGGGTCTTCCCGCTCGTCGACCGCCGGGCGGGTCTGGCGCTCATAGCGCTCGCGGCCTACTCCTACGGTATCGAACTGCTCGGCGTCCGAACCGGGTGGCCCTACGGCGAGTTCGCCTACGGCGTCGACCTCGGGCCGATGCTGTTCGGGGAGGTCCCGCTCGGGCTGCCGGCCTTTTTCTTCCCGCTGGTGCTCAACGCCTACCTGCTCGTCCTGTTATTGCTCGGTCGCCGGGCCGAGTCGACGCCGCTGCGCCTGCTGGCGACGCTCGCGACGGTCGTGCTCGTCGACCTCGTGCTGGATCCGGGTGCGGTCGCCATCGGCTTCTGGGCGTACCAGGACGCGCAGTTCTACGGCGTCCCGTGGACGAACTACGCGGGCTGGCTGCTGTCCGGGTCGGTCGCCGTCCTGGTGTTCGACCGGGGGTTCGACCGCGCCGGCCTGCGCCGCCGCCTCGACTCCTGTGAGTTCATGCTCGACGACCTCGTGAGCTTCGTCCTGCTGTGGGGCGGCGTCAATCTGTTCTACGCGAACTGGGTCCCGGTGGGGCTGGCCGCGCTGCTGGGCGCGGGCCTCCTCTGGACCGACCGCTTCGACTTCGACCTCTCGGAGACCCGGTTCGGGAGCGCCGTCTGGCGCTGACGGACCGCGGTCGGGGCGACGCCGAATCGGCCTTCGATTCCGGCGCGGTCTGCAGTCGCCACTGCGGTTTTCAGTGTCCCCGGCGAACCCTCGCCGATGACGGAACTGTTCTCGCCGCTCGAACTCCGCGACACGACGATTCCGAACCGCGTGATGGTCTCCCCGATGTGCCAGTACTCCTGTGAGGACCGCGACGGCCTCGCGACCGACTGGCACCGCGTCCACCTCGGCTCGCGGGCCGTCGGCGGCGCGGGGCTGGTGATGAGCGAGGCGACGGCCGTCGAACCTCGCGGGCGAATCTCGCCGGAGGACCTCGGTATCTGGAGCGACGAGCACGCGGCGGCGCTCGAACCGATCACCGAGTTCGTCCGGGCACAGGGGAGCGTGCCGGCAATCCAGCTGGCCCACGCCGGTCGGAAGGCCGCCACGTCGCGCCCCTGGGAGGGCCACGACCCGCTCCAGCCCGACGAGGGCGGCTGGGCGGTCGCCGCACCGACCGGCGACCCCTGGCCGTACGAGGAGGGCGACGCCCCGCCGACGGAGCGCCTCAACCAGGACGGCATCGAGGGCGTCATCGACGCCTTCCGCGCGGCCGCCGAGCGCGCGCTCGACGCCGGCTTCGAGGTCGCCGAGGTCCACGCCGCCCACGGCTACCTCCTCCACGAGTTCCTCTCGCCCGTGACGAACAGCCGGGAGGACGACTACGGCGGCGACTTCGAGGGCCGGACGCGGCTGGTCCGCGAGGTGACGGCCGCCGTCCGCGAGGTCTGGCCCGACGAGAAACCGGTGTTCATCCGCATCTCCGCGACGGACTGGCTCCCCGACCGCGAGTCCTGGACCGTCGACGACTCCGTTCGACTGGCCGACCGGCTGGCCGAGGTCGGCGCGGACCTGATCGACGTGAGCGGCGGCGGCATCCACCCCGAGTCGCGGCCGGACTACGCCGGGCCGAACTACCAGCTCCGCTACGCCGAGCGAATCCGCGAGGAGACTGCGTCGGACATCGCCGTCGGTGCGGTCGGCGGTATCACGACGCCCCAGCAGGCCGAGGCCGTCGTCGCCAACGACCGCGCCGACCTGGCCATCGTCGGCCGCGAACACCTCCGTGACCCGTACTTCGCGCTGACTGCGGCGAAAGAACTCGGTGCGACCGAGCAGATCGAGGGGCCGCCGCAGTACCGCCGCGCCTGGGGCTTCTGAGAGATCAGACCTTGTCAAGGTCGAGGTCGACGGCGTACCAGTCCAGCGCGAGCAGGATGGCCGCGCCGACCACGGCGGCGGCGGCGAACGCGACGACCACGTCGGTCGAGAAGCCGACCTCTCTCCGGACTTCGACGACCGGCGCGCGCAGCGCGCCGACGACCAGCGCGACGAGGAAGGCGAGCGTCGCCCGGCGGTTGTAGTCGAGCGCGCGGCGGACCACGCGGGCGATGGTGAACAGGCCGACAAGGCCGCCCACGATGAAGGTCACGACGGGGACGCCCGTCGCGGTCACGTCGTCGACCGACCCGCCGGTCGCGAGCGCGATGAGCGCGTCGACGAACTCGCTCAGGGCCGTCGACATCCGGGTGTACTGGCCGAGGATGATGAGCAGCAGCGACCCGGAGATGCCGGGGAGGATCATCGCGCTGACGCCGATCATCCCGGCGACGAAGACGACGAGCAGGCTCCCGCCGGTGCCGTCCCCGCCCGTCGAGACGCCCGACACCAGGAAGGCGACGAGGAAGCCGACGACGCCGGCCGCGGCCTGAAACGGCGTCTCGACCGAGAGGCCGCGTAGCAGGACGAGCGCGGAGGCGGCGATGAGACCGAAGAAGAAGCCAAAGAGCAGCGCGGGGGTCTCCTGGCTGGCGACGTGGACGATGCGCGTCACGACGACGACCGCCACGCCCACGCCGGCGACCAACGAGAGCAGGAACCACACGTCGATTTCGAGCAGTTCGGCGAGCGCGCGCCGCGGCGCGAACCCGCCGTCGAGGGGCGTCAGCGCCCGGAGGAGCCGGACGATTCGGGCTGGCGTGACCGCCGTGATGGCGGCGATGAGGCGCTCGTAGACGCCGGCGATGAGGGCGATGGTACCGCCGGAGACGCCGGGGACGCCGTCCGCGCTCCCCATGCAGAGGCCGATGAGAAAGGTCTTGAGCCACGCGCGCAGCGGCGGTATCGAACCGCGGAGCGTCGGCAGGTCGCGCTGGTCCCGGTCGGAAAGGGTGGTCATCACTGGACGATTCCAGTATCACGCTGAAATCCCTTGTGGAGTGGCGTCGCCTCGGACGCTTGATATGTCCGACGGCGAGCGCGGTCCGACCCGGAAGGCGACCGCTCGCTCAGTTCCCGCCCGTGATCGTGACGACACCGTTCCGACGCGTCTCGACCGCGCCGGGACTCGGGAGGTCGACGTCGAACTCCGTCTGCCGGCCGGGGGCGTCGACGGCGACGACGGCCTCCGACCCGACGAGTTCGACTGTCACGTGGTCGGCTGTGGCCGGCAGCGAGCTGAAGTCGACGACGACCGTCCAGTCGTCGTCCTGTTCAGTACGTGAGACGTGAAGCGGTGACCGTTCGGTTAGTGCGTCCATTCGACGGCTGTGGGTACGACTCGCACACATATAGGTGGGGGTTTGGCACGTGCCAATCGCCGGAACCGAAACAGGCATGTGCCATGCCCTGTCAGGCCGGGCCGAGATAGCCCCACGCTTGCAGGCGGTCCCCGTCGCCGTCGATCCAGCGCTCCCCGATGTCGTCCCGGTAGTACATGTTCGGAATCACGATGTCGTCGATGCGGTCGTAGGCCTGCTCGCGGGCGGCCTGCATCGTCTCGCCGGTCCCGGTGACGACGAGGGGCATCCCGTTGTCGCCCGCGACGCGCCACTGGCCGTCGACGTGCTTCGCGTCTTCGAGGTGGATCCCGGCCCGGCTCTCGGTCTCGAAGACGACCGCCGCGTTGCGCGAACTCTCGTCGTAGGTTTTCTCGTCGTCGAAGGGGAACGGCGGCAGGACGACGCGGACGCCGATCTGGTAGCCGCCGTGCACGTCGAGGTCGGGGTCGTTCCCGCGGGCGAGGTCGAAGAAGAACTGCCCGGTCTCGGACTCGAAGGACTCCTCCTGGAGCGCGATGGTCGGATAGCCGAAGCGCGGCGTGAATTCGAGGGGATATATGCCGCTGTCGTTGACGATGCAGTTCAGGTCGATGCTCCCGACGTAGCCCTCCTCGGCGAGCCACCCTTCCAGCCGTCCGAGCGTCTCCTCGAACAGCCGATTGTGCCCGCCCCAGAACATCGAGGTCCCCATCTCGCCGGTCGAGGGGCCGATGTTCCCCGGGAACAGCTTCTTGTGCTCGAAGTTGAAATTGACCCGGTCGATGAACCGCTCGCCGTCGAAGAACCCGCAGATCGCGATCTCGACTCCCTCGACCTTCCGCTGGAGCTGGAACCCCTTCATGCGGTGGCCCCACGCCTTCTCGTACGCCCGCAAGACCTCCGCCACGTCGCTGCCGTCGTCCTCGTTGCCGACGTACAGCAGTCGCTTGACGTTCTGGACCTCGCCGAGCGGCTTGATGACGTACGGTGCCGGGTTCTCCTGGACGTGTGTGATCCCCGCGTCGAAGTCGCGAAAGACGTGGTGTTCGACCGTGTTGACCCCGTTCGCTTCGAGCACGTCCATCGCGTAGCCGCGGTCTTCCTCCAGCCGGTCGGTGTTCGGCGTACCGCCGACGACGGCCTTCCCCCGCTCGCGGAGGTCCTGAGCCAGTGCACCGGTCCCGACGTCAGAGCCGACCCAGATGTCGTCGAAGACGATCACGTCAGCCCAGTCGACCTCGGCCCCCCAGTCGTCGGTCTTGGGGACGAAGCCGTCGCCGATCTCTCTGTCCGATTCGGCCTCGATGTAGTACTTCACGTCGTGGCCTTCTCGATGGACTTGCCACGCGAGGTCGGTGATCAGCGCGGCGTCGGCGGAGACGAACAGGAACGTTGCCATGGGGCTGCTGGGCGCGGGAGCGGGATAACCGTTGGCCGTCCGCGACACCTGCAGGATTCCCCACCAGGCGAACCGTTTTATCCCTCATCCGAGAAGCGCCAGCCATGACACGCGACGAACTCGCAGCGGCGAGTGACCGGCTCGAATCGGCCGCCGAAGACACCGCAAGCGACGACGCGAGCGAGCGCCTCGCGGACCTCGCCGGGCAGCTCGACACGCTCGCGACCGCCGAGACGGGGCCCGACCACGGTCGCCTCGCCCGCATTCAGTCCGCGCTCAACGACCTCGCGAGCGGCGACGGAAGCGACGTGGAGGCCGCCATCGACGAGGCCGACGACCACATCAACGAGTACCGCTCCGACCTCGAAGGGGTCTGAAGGCGCTTCTCACCCGATCTCTCTCTCCACTGAGCGGCCGCGCCGTCTCGCCACACCGAGCGGCCGCGTCGTCTCACCCGCCGTCACAGCGCGCGCTTGGTCTCCGGGTCGTCTAAGTCCCAGAGCAGTTCCGGCAGGAAGGCGTCGAGGTGATCGACGACGCGCCGCTCGGACACGTCCAGTCCCTCGCAGTGCTCGTGGGCCTCGTCGCGGATGCCGGCGTGGATCTCGCCGTCTTCGACGGTGACCTGGAGCGGGAACACCGAACAGCGCGTCGGCTTCCAGTCGTGTTCGGCGTGCAACGCGCAGAGACCGTCGTCACGCAGGAAGTAACAGGCCTGTCCGTCCTCGTCGACGTGGTCGTCCCGGGTTTTCTCCTCCTGCCGGACGAAGTCCTGCCCGCGGAACTGCGTCGTCGCCTCGCTCAGACTCGCCCGACTGGCCAGTTCCAGCAGGTCCTTCTCGTAGAGGAGGACGCCGTGCTGACAGCACCACGTGCACTCCTCGACGCACTCGAAGGTGAGCGCCGGGTCGAAGTCGACCACGGCCTCCTTACCGGGGTAGACCTCGACGCGTCGGGCGGGGTCGGTCGTCACACCCCCGCTTGGGTTCCGGCGGGCAAAAGGACGGCGCTACGACCGCGTCTCGGTTGCCCGAGGCGTGTTCACGTCGGTCGTGACGGAGCGGTTCGCCTCGGATTCGGTCGTCGTCTCCGATTTCACTGCGGCGGGTGCGATCTGGTGAGTCGCGTCGTTTCGCTCGCCCGGCGCGTCGAGGATGTACGTCACGTCGTTCGGGTCACCCGTTCTGGGAACTGGGCTTCTGGCGTCGTGGACGACAGTGCGAGATTTGCCGGCATCGAGGACGCCGCTGATGCGCCGCACGGGTACGGAAGCGACACGCGGTCCGGCCCGGTTGAGCGCGAGCAGGTATCGGCCGGCCACGTCCCCTGTGTTCGTCACTGCGAATTCGATGGTCGGATCGCCGTCGGTGGCGACGTCGGGGCCCGAGAGCGTCACGTCGAACGAGGGCAACGGTGCAGCCAGTCGCTGTTCCACCTCCTTGGTGAATCGGCGCTCCCCGCCCGGCCACGTAAGTTTCGTGCCGCTCGCGTCGCCGGCTTCCGGCAGTCCGAACACCAAGACGCCGCCGCCGTCGGCGTATCCGGCACCCGACTCGCCGTCCCGAAACATTGCCTCGCTCGTCCGTCGCTCCACGGGCTGGTAGTCTGTCCCGTCGAAACCGAGGCGGAACGCCGACCGGTCAGGCGGTGTCCCGTCGACGGTCCGGACTTCGACGGTGAGGTACTGGTCGGCATCGTCGTACACAGCGATTGAATCCGGGAAATTCCTCGCCACGTAACCGGGCTGGACGGTCGGGTTCCTGACGTCGAGGCCGGCCGACACATCGGTGTCGGTGGCGGTTCGGCGCTCCCCCGGCGAAGGGACCGGCGTCACCGTCTGGGTGTCCTCGCCCAGACGTTGGCAGCCGGATCCGGCCAAGAGGGTCCCGAAGAGTGTCAACAGGCGTCGTCGTCGCATGGCCGTGGCTTCCGTCGGTCCGAATAAGTGCCTTCAGGTGGCTTCGATTCGGCTTTGACCGTCCTATCGGACTCTACGCCGAAGCGCTCCCGACGGCCCGCGACGAACGACGTTGCGAGCGGGATTCTCGGTCCGGCAGAACCATCAGTCCATGAATATACCGGGTTATCTACGTCCCGTCAGACATATATTTATAAAAATTATTACTATTGATGTCGATCCGAATCACAGTCAGATGCCGGCTTGCAACCGCAAGTATAGCGCACGGAATCAAGAGACGGAAGCCGCTTCGTTTAACGGCATCTTTACTTCCGAATCGAGGGAAACATCCGATACTTGATGCAAACCAAAACTTTTTGATAATACCACTGAAACTGTTCAATTAGATAACCTGTAGGGGCACAGCGGTCGCCGCCCCTCTCCCCTGTGGTGTTAGGAATGAGCAAATCAAGTGAGGGCCGAACGGCCCCGAAATCGATGCGTCACAAGCAAATCCTGGACGTAGCGGCAGACAACCCCGAAGCGTCGATCGAAGACCTCGCCGCCGAGGTTCCGAGCGCGACGCCGGACCTCGTCGAGCGGGTGCTCGAAAAGCACGGCGACCCGGCGAGCGAAGACGACGTCGTGGATACCGATGCCGCCAACCACGTGCCGTCTGCGGACGACGACATCGTTGACACTGATGCCGCCGACCGGACACCGTCTGCGGACGACGACCCCACCGCGACAATGGATACCGATACCTCAGCGCCCACGACGGAAGACGGCGCCACAGCGCCCGTCACGAATCAGACAGACTCGCCGTCGTATCCGGCCCCGGCAGACCTCTCACCGACGCAACGCGAGACGCTCCGGGCGATCACCGAGCACCCGACGGCGTCCCAGCGCGACCTCGCCGAAGTGCTCGACGTGACCGCTTCGACGATCAGCAACCGCGTCAACAGTATCGACGGCTTCGACTGGTCGGAGCGCGAATCGTTCGCTCACGCCGTCCTCGACGGCGAGGAACCGACGGCGGCCGGCCCGTCGACGACCGATTCGCGACAGTCGTCGCCCGAGGTGGTCGACACGGTCGAGACCGTCCAGTCGACCGTCGACCAGCTCTCGACGCAGATCGAAGACCTCGAAGGCCGGATGGAGACCGTCACGGACGGCAGCGGCGCGACACAGGCCCAGGCGCGCGTGTTCGACGACCCCGAGCTCGTTCACAAAGTGGTCCACGCCTGCATGGACTCCGAGAACATCAGCGAAGACGAGGAACTGCGGATCCTGAAGTCGCTGCTCTAGTTGTACTCGCGCCAGCGGTGGCCACACTCCTGGCACTTAAAGAAGCGCGTCGGCGGCTCGTCGGCCGAACCGGTCTGTTTGATCGTGTACCAGGCCTTGCCGTGGCCGCACTCGTCGCAGGTCACGTCGTCGGCGGTCGGCTTGCCCTCGAAGTTCGCTCCCTCCTCGGTCTCGATCAGTTCGTCGCCGCTCTGTTCGTCCGTGGTGACGAACTCGGCCGCGCGCTCCTCGTCCTTGGCGACGCGGGCCCCGCAGGACTGACAGACCATCTCGTCACCGTCGGCGTGCATCATCGAGCCGCAGTCGTCGCAGAACTGCATACCGACCGTTCGGACACCGAGTCGGAAAGCCGTTACTGCTCGCTCTCGAGGTCGTGTTGCTCGGCGACGACCGGACAGTCCCGGAGGCGGACCGTCTCCATGTCGAGGAACTCGACGAGTTCCGTTCCCTCGTTCGTACAGCGGGCGTTCGGCGGTTCCGAAAAGTGCTCGCACTGCTCGCAGTAGCGGTGTTTCGACACCTCGGCGTAGCGGTCCTCGGAGGCGTCGGCGTCCTCGCCGTCGCCGGTGATCTCGGCCCACACCTTGTCGGCGTCGAGGTGGTCGACGTCGACGCGCTCGAACGCGCCCTCGGTGTCCCCGAACGGATCGTCGCGGGCGTCTTCGAAGTCCGCGAACGGGTCGTCGGCGTCCGTCTCGGTGCGAAACTCCTCGACGTCGACCGCCGACAGGAGGTCGTCGTCTATCGTCGGATCCGGGTCGTCCGCCGACTGGCCGTGCCCGCCCGAACCAGTCGTCGATTCGGTTCCGGCGGGGGACGTGTCGTTTGTACCGTCCCCGTTGGACCCTCCGTCGTCGCCGGTCGTCTCCTCGCCGTCGTCTGCCGGGTCGAGCTGTTCGAAGGGGTCCCCATCGCGGTCGTCGACCGGGTCGAGTCGCTCGAAGGGGTCCTCGTCGTCAGTCATCGGTCGCCCCCGATTCGAGTTGCGCGGCGGTCACCAGCCGCGCTTTCGTCCGGAAGATGCCGCCCTCCGGGCGCACGTCCGAGACGGTCGCGTTGCAGTGCGGACAGTTCGGTTCGGTCAACAAGCCGATCTGGACCTGTTCGTCGCAACCCTCACAGCGGGCCGCAGAGATCCCTTCCTGTGCCGCCGCCCGCTTCAGGCGGTCGACCGCCCGCTGAGCCGCGTCGCGGCCGCCCTGGTCTTCCCGGAGGTCGCTGACGACCCACGCGACCCGGGTGAGCTTGTCCTGGAGGTCGCTCAGCCGCTCGTCGACGTCCTCGACCGCGGCCTCCTGCGTTTCGAGACCGACGGTGAGGTCGGACCGCAGCTCGGCCAGTTCTCGGTCGAGCCCGTCGACCTCCTGCCCGAGCGCGTCGAGCCGGTCAAATTCCTCGTGGTTGTGGTCGGCCGGCGCTTTCCCGTCCGTCTCGCGTTTCACCTGGACGACCCGCTCGCGGACGTCCTCGATCTTCCCCTGGAAGTCGGCCTGGAGGTCGTCGATCCGGTCGTCGAGGCGTTCCTCGACGCCGTCGACGATGTCGGGGAGCCGAGATTGCAAGGCGTCGTCGGCCGCCGAGTCGAGTTCGCCGTTCAGCTTCTCGTCGACGGTCGCGGCGACGACCGCGTCGAGCTCGTCGCGAGAGACGCCGACCGCCGCCGTCTCGTCGTCGAAGTCCGCCGTCGCCTTGTACGAGGCCAGTAGCTGTTCGACGACGGCCTCGCGGGGGACGCCGAGTGCCTCCGCTCGCTCGGTCAGCCACTCGTCCATATCCGCGGCTAGCTCGACGCGCACGCCTCCGTCATCCGTCGACTCGGAGGACATTACGCTACCCTTAATGAACGACACTGATAAGGGTTTACCGCCCATTTCAGAAATCGAGAGAGGCGGCCGTACTGGTCGAATCACTGCCAGCGACGGTGTAGGTGGCCCATACCGTGAGTGGCGTCGTGCGATTATCGGATTTTCCGCACGTCGCTGATGTCGAAGCCGGCGTCGCCGAGTTCCGTCTCGAACTGGACGATGTCCTCCGCCTCGATCTGCGAGAGGACGCCGCGGAACTGCCGGACGACGAGCGTCCGCGCCCGCGACGAGCCGCCGGTCTCCCAGGCGAACTCCATCGTCCCGTGCGAGGAGTCGACGAGCTGCCCGTGACGGACGTCCGAGAGCGTCTCGTGGTTGATGTGCAACAGGATGAGTCCGCCCCACTCGTGGGCGGCTTTCTGGATGCCGGCGACCAGCGAACTGATGTCGGACCAGCTGATCTCGTCGCCGATCGAACTGACGAGGTCCGACAGCGAGTCGATCACGACGAGGTTCCCGGGGGCGACCTCGTTGAGCGTCATCCCGAGCGTTCCGAGCAGCTCCTCCCGCTCGTGGCGGGCCCGGAGGTCGGTGATCGACGCTGATTCGCTCGCGTACCAGCTCCGCGGGACCGGGCTGATGTGGAAGTACCGCTCAGAGAGGTCGTGGAACTGCACGGCCTCGCTGCCCTTCTCGACCACCTCGTCGGCCATCGCCAGCCGCATCTCCGAGACGAGCTGTGACTCGCTCGCGGTAAAGGAGATGTAGTGGACCTCCTCAGGGGCGACGGCGTCGGCGGAGAGGTCGCCGTAGTAGAGGTCGTGGCTCTCCGCGTCGACCTGCTGGAGGCCGTTGACGAGCGCGCTCGTGTGCATGAACTCCCGGGAGCCGGCCCCGGCCTCCCCCGAGAGCAGGACGACGCTCCCGACCGGCGCGCCGCCGTTGATGATGGAGTCCAGCTGCCGGATTCCGAACGGAATGCGCTCCATACCTCCTCTCACCCACGGGGTCGCTTAAACGCTTGGCCGGGGTTCGTCATTCTGATAACGAGGCCCCGACGTTGCGCGGAGCGACGACGCGGACGCTCCCCTCGACGCCGGCCTCGTCGAGCGCCAGCGCGCCGGCTTCGCTGGCTTCCGACGCGTACTCCTCGGTCGTCAGCCCCCAGACGGTCGGGCCCCACGAGCTCTGGCCGGCCCCGGACACCGACGGCGCGCGCGACAGTGCATCGACGATCGACCCCGCCGGCGGCCGGTAGACGCCGCCCTGCTCGTCTGCGTACCACGCGCCGTTCAGCCGGCCCAGCCGAGCCGCGGCCTGCCCGAAGTCGCGGCGGTCTCTGGTGGCGATCGCCGGGAGCAGTCGCCGGGTCAGCAGCGTCGATATCTCGTCGGCGATGCCGGGGTCGGCCCGCTCGACGGCCTGTCGCATGCTCCGGTCCTCCTCCGACCCGCTCTGTCCGGGATCGGAGTCCGGCACGACGACGACGAAGCGCCAGTGGGCCGGCACGTCGTGGCGGGCGAGCACCGGCGGCACGTCCCAGTCGCCCTCGGCGGGCGGCTCCGCGGTGAAGCGCTCGGTCGGGTGGCCGCCGTCGACGACGAAGCCGCCGTCCTCGAAGGTAGCGACGCCGACGCCGCTGCGGCCGCCCCGCCCCAGTCGCGGGGCGTACGTCCGCGCGTCCGCGGTCCGGTCGTAGGCGCGGACGACGGCCACGAGCGTCGCGAGCGCGAGCTGGGTGCCGCTCCCGAGGCCGACGTGGCGCGGGAACCGCTCCTCGATTGTGACCGCCGCACCGGGCACGTCGAGCGCGTCGACCACGCGTCGGACGTACGGCTCGGCGGCCCCGTCGTCACAGCGGAGCTCGTCCGCGCGCTCGGCGTGGACCGCGAGCCGCGGCTCGTCGAGCGCGAGGCCGACGCCCCCGTAGAGGCGTTCGTGGGCCAGCGAGAGGTTCTGAAAGCCGAAGTGGAGTCGCGCGGCGGTCGTGACCGTCGGCATGGGCGGGGGTTGACACCGCCCCGGAAAGAAGCTACTGTCACCGGAGATTCCCCGGCCGTCCATGCGGGACGGTATCGCGACTACAAGTTATTTAAGGTCGCCCGCGGCGACGGTGAATTATGAGCAAGCAGGAACGCCGTGAGCGTCCGGAAAAGGACCCGGACCTGCGCAGCAACGAAGTCACGGAGGGCGTCGAGAAGGCACCCCACCGCGCGATGTTCCGTGCGATGGGCTACGACGACGAGGACCTCGCCTCGCCGATGGTCGGCATCGCGAACCCCGCCGCCGACATCACGCCGTGTAACGTTCACTTAGACGACGTGGCCGATGCCGCCTACGACGGCATCGACGACTCCGGCGGGATGCCAATCGAGTTCGGGACCATCACCATCTCGGACGCCATCTCGATGGGGACCGAGGGGATGAAGGCGTCGCTCATCTCCCGCGAGATGATCGCCGACTCCGTGGAACTGGTCACCTTCGGCGAGCGCATGGACGGCATCGTCACCATCGGCGGCTGCGACAAGAACATGCCCGGCATGATGATGGCGGCCATCCGGACGGACCTGCCGAGCGTCTTCCTCTACGGCGGCTCCATCATGCCCGGTGAGCACGACGGCCGCGAGGTCACCATCCAGAACGTCTTCGAGGGCGTCGGCGCGGTCGCCGAGGGCGACATGACCGAGGACGAACTCGACGAGATGGAGCGCCACGCCTGCCCCGGGGCCGGCTCCTGTGGCGGGATGTTCACCGCGAACACGATGGCCTCCATCTCCGAGGCGCTCGGTCTCGCCCCGCTCGGGTCGGCCGCCGCCCCGGCCGAACACGAGGACCGCTACGACATCGCCGAGGACGCCGGCGAGCTCGTCCTCGATGCCGTCGAGAACGACCGCCGGCCGTCCGACATCCTGACGAAGGAGTCGTTCGAGAACGCCATCACGCTCCAGGTGGCGACCGGCGGGTCGACGAACGCCGTCCTCCACCTGCTCGCGCTCGCGGCCGAGGCCGACATCGACCTCACCATCGACGAGTTCGACGAGATCTCTCGGCGGACGCCCAAGATCGCGAACCTCCAGCCCGGCGGCCAGCGCGTCATGAACGACCTCTTCGAGATCGGCGGCGTCCCCGTCGTCATCCGCCGCCTGCTCGACGCGGGCCTGATCCACGGGGACGCGATGACGATGACCGGCCGAACCATCGCCGAGGAACTCGCTCACCTCGAAGAGCAGGGCGCGATTCCGGACGACGACGAGATCGACGCGGAGTTCTTCTACCCGGTCGACGACCCGTACCAGGAGGAGGGAGCCATCCGGGTTCTCACGGGGAACCTCGCGCCCGACGGCGCGGTCCTGAAGGTCACCGGCGACGACGAATTCCACCACGAGGGTCCCGCACGCGTCTTCGAGAACGAGGAGGACGCCATGGAGTACGTCCAGACCGGACAGATCTCCTCGGGCGACGCCATCGTCATCCGCAACGAGGGACCGCGCGGCGGCCCCGGGATGCGCGAGATGCTCGGCGTCACCGCCGCCGTCGTCGGGGCCGGCCACGAGGACGACGTGGCGCTCCTGACCGACGGCCGCTTCTCCGGCGGCACGCGCGGCCCGATGATCGGGCACGTCGCGCCCGAGGCCTACGTCGGCGGCCCCATCGGCGCGCTCGAAGACGGCGACCACATCCGCGTCGACATCCCCGAGCGGACGCTCGAAGTCGACCTCTCCGACGAGGAGATCGAGGAGCGCCTCGACGCCCGCGACGAGCCCGAACCGCCGTACACGAACGGTGTGCTGGCGAAGTACGAGCAGGCGTTCGGGTCGGCGGCCAACGGCGCGGTGACGAACCCCGGGGCGAAGTGGGACTGAGCCCGCGCCGACAAGATACCGCGCCGAGTGACACGAGGTGCGGTTTCCCGGGACGCGAGCCGAGCGAGCGTCCCGTTTTTGGCCCAGGTTTTTCGAGGAGTCTCCCGAGTGAGCGACGCGAACGGAGGAGGCGACGAGAAAAAGGTGGACGAGCAGGCGTTCGGGTCGGCGGCCAACGGCGCGGTGACGAACCCCGGGGCGAAGTGGGACTGAGTCGACGCTACTGAGCGCGTCCCGCGCCGAGTGACACGAGGTGCGGTTTCCCGGGACGCGAGCCGAGCGAGCGTGTCCGGTTCACTCTCTCCGAAACGTGATGAGACCCTGCCGAAGGGCCGCTTCGAACCGCTCGTCCAGTGCCATCTCCTCCCACCCGTCCGGGCGGTTCCCCACCGCGATCTCCGACAGCGAGTCCACGAACGAGCGATGCAGGAACCGACCGTTCGTCCCGCACTCGGCGCAGGTGCGGATGATCGACTTCACTTCGAAACTCCGGTCGACGGTCGCCTGGCACTGGGCGCACACGTACGTTTCGGACACACGCCTCCGTACGTGGTCCGTCTACTCGGAAGTTGCGCTCGACGCGTCGAAACCGATAGGTGTGGTCCACTCGACCGACCGACTATGCATCCCAGCGCAGAGCGCTTCCAACAGCGGGTTCGGGACGCCCACGGCCTCGAAATCGAAATCCACGAGTTCGCCGCGGGGACGAAGACGGCCGCGGACGCGGCGGCCGCCGTCGGCTGCGACGTGGCCCAGATCGCCAGTTCGATCGCCCTCCGGGCCGGTGACGACCTCGTGGTCGTCGTGACCAGCGGTGCGAACCGCGTCAGCGAGTCCCGCATCGCTGACTTGGAGGGCGCTGACGCGGACGCCGTCGAGATGGCCGACGCCGACGAGATCAAGGCCACGCTCGGCTGGTCGATCGGCGGCGTCCCGCCGCTCTGTCACGAGCGCTCCGTCCCCACGTATCTCGATGCCGATCTGACAACCTTCGAGACGGTCTGGGCGGCCGCGGGGACGCCGGAGGCGGTCTTCCCCATCGCACCGGGCCGGCTGGTCGACGTCGCCGACCCGACCGTCACGTCGGTCGCAGACTGAGGTAGCCCGTCGTCCCACTTTCGATTGCGACCGAATGCCGACGCCGATTCGTCATCCGTAGCCGCACCGACGGCTCTCACTCCGATGGTGTAACTCGCTCGTACCCACGGCAATGTGGTACGAACGGATATATCCGACAGAGACCTTACCCATCGTATCCGGTGTCCCGAATGGCCAGTAATCGACGAGCAGAGGCGAGCGAGACGAACCGACTCACCGAGGACCAGATCTTTTCGCTCCTCTCCAACCGCCGCCGGCGCGATCTCCTCCGGTTCGTCGAGTCCGTCGGCGGTGAATCGGCCGTCCCAGCGATCACCGACCACCTCGCCCAGTCCGAGTACGGCGGCGCCGACGTCTCCGCGAGCCAGCGCAAGAACGTCTACGTCTCCTTACACCAGACGCACCTCCCGAAACTGGCCGACGCCGGCGTCGTCGAATACGACGAACAGACCAAACGCGTCGCGCTCACGGACCGCGCGGTGCTCCTCCTCGCCTACTGCCACTTCGATCCCTCGTCACGCGGCGGACTCCTGTCTAGACTGTTCCCGAACGGACGGTAACTGCGTCGCCGGCGCGACGGCGCTGGTCCCGACCGGTGGTTCTCGGTGTCCCCGGCCGACCGTTTGCGTCCACATCAGGCACAGGGTGGGACTCGAAGACGAATGCGGTGCCTGAATCGCTACCATCTCTTTTGCGAGGTCTGTGAGCTGGACACTAGTGTCGATAGCCCCGCTTTCCACTGCCCAGTTCCGCCTTGTCGATGAGGTCGTCGTACCGATAGGCGCAGTTACACTGTTCACAGTAGACCGTCGGTCCGACCTGATCCTCCAATGTGTGATGGTTCTCAGGGCACATCATCCGCCACCCTTCGCCGAGTTTCTCGCTGACGGATCTACTCATGCCCGTCCCCCAGGCATCTCTGTCCGACCCGATCGGCATCGCCGGTGCTGTTCATGTGAGCCGTTCCTGTTTGCAGGATAAAGGACATCAGCCATGTCCGGAGTGAAAGTGAAAGTAGTCTCGGACAGCGCGTCGGTGGGTGACCGGTCGTCTCTCAGAGGTATTTAAAGAGCGACTAAATTCTAGGGGATAGACGAAGGAATTTGGACCCTCGGTTACCTAAGCGTACAGGTGTCGGCATCTGGTAGAAGTTGAAGTGGGACCGCCGAGATTCGAACTCAGGTCCGACGCACCCCATGCGCCGAGGATACCGCTACCCCACGGTCCCGCACTCGGGGAGAGGGGGGTGCTTTAATTAAGGGCTTCGTTTTCCGGACGACGGCGCCGGACCGTTTGGAGTCGCGTCCTGCGGTCACTCGGCAACGTCGACGCCGGTGCTCTGAATGTCGACAGAATCGAGCGACCAGCCCTCGGCGGCGTCGCGGGCGTCGACGCCGATCGCGTCCGCATTCCCGGAGACGGTGATCGACGAGTCGCTGACGGTCCAGGACCCGTTCGTCCCGGCGGCGTGAATCCCTTGGAACCGACTATCGATGGTGCTGTTCCGAATCGTCCACGCGCCGGTGGTTCGGGCGGTGAAGACGCCGATCTCGCGAGTGGTAACAGTGGCATCAGAAACCGTCCAATCGCCGCTCGTCGACGCCGTGACGAGGCCGGTGTCGCTGCGCTGGACGGTCAGGTCGGTCACGGTCCAATCGCCGCGGCTGGCGATGGCTTTGACGCCGGTGTCGCTGCGGCGGACCGTCGTGTTCCGTACGGTCCAGTCGCCGGTGGTCCCGGACGCGTCGACGCCGTCCGCGCCGGAGCGGTCGACGACGATGTCCGATACCGTCCAGTCGCCCGTCGAGCGGCGGACGTCGACGCCGTCGCCGCCGACTTCGACGAAGCGGGTGTCGCGGATCGTCCACTCGCCGGTCGTCGCGCGGGCGAAGACGCCGCTGTAGGTCGTGCTGGAGACGGCCGAGTCCGCGATCGTCCAGTTCCCGCTGGCGTTGGGCGCGTAGACGCCGACGCTGGCGCGGATGACGGTCGAGTCACGAAGCGTCCAGTCGCCGGTGGTGTCGTTCGCGACGACGCCGAGGCGGTAGTTACGCATCGTAAAGCCGGTGACGTTCGGGGCGGCCGCGCCGGTCACGCGCAGCGCGGTGCCGTTGACGAACCGCGAGCCGTCGAGTATCGCCCGGTCGGGTGCGACCAGCGTGACGTTCTCGGCCACGGTGATCTGTTCGTAGTACACGCCGGGTCGGACTGCGACGGTGTCGCCGCTGTCGGCGGCGTCGACGGCAGCCTGGATCGACCGGTAGTCGGCGGAGCCGTCGCGATCGACGGTCAGCGTGTCCGTGGCCGTCTGTGTGTCGGTCATCTGTATCGCCGTCACACCGGCCGGCACGGTCGCAAGCACGAGCGACAGCGACACCAGGAGGGCGAGCAGCGTCGAGCGAGTCGGTGTCATGGGGGACTGTTCGGTCTGGACGGACGTAAACTGTGCTCCCGGAGTCAGTGCGAAACGACGGTGCCCGGAGGGCTCCGCGGCGGACGCGTGCCCGGTCGGCAGCCGCCGCGAAAGCGTTATCGGCGGGAGCGGCGAACCGTCGGCCGTGCTGGAACTGACGTTCGAGTCGGGGACGATTCGCGTGAGCGGGTCGCCGCCGACCGACCTGCCCGGGGTCGAGCGCGACGAGCGGAGCCAATCCGCCAGAGCGCCGGCGTACCGGTACGCCGACCTGGTGACCGCGCTCGACGAGCGCGGCGTCGCGTACGCGGACCGCGTCGGCCCGCTGCCTCCGGTATCGCTTTCGACGACGTACGACCTCCGGGAGTATCAGCAATCGGCGCTGGACGCGTGGCGCGCCGCCGGCGACCGGGGCTGTCTGGAACTGCCGACGGGGAGCGGGAAGACCGTCATCGGCATCGCCGCGATGGTCGCGCTCGGGACGCCCACCTTGGTGGTCGTCCCGACGATCGACCTGCTGGAACAGTGGCAGCGGGAACTCGAACGGGAGTTCGACCGGCCCGTCGGTCGCATGGGCGGGGGCGAGCAGCGCGTCGAGGACGTGACCGTCTCCACCTACGACTCGGCGTACCTCCGCGCCGACGAGCTCGGCGACCGTTTCGGGCTCGTCGTCTTCGACGAGGTCCACCACCTCGGCGGCGAGGGGTACCGCGACATCGCCCGCCTGCTCGCGGCTCCGGCCCGACTGGGGCTCACGGCGACGTTCGAGCGGCCGGACGGCGCGCACGACGTCATCGAGGGCCTCGTCGGGCCGCTCGTCCAGCGGGTCGGGGTCGACGATCTCGCGGGCGAGCACCTCGCGGACTACGACATCAAGCGCATCGAGGTATCGCTCACCCCCGAAGAGCGCGAGCGATACGAGGACGAACAGGGAACGTTCACGGACTACCTGCAGCGCTCGAACATCCAGCTCCGCTCTGGGAGCGACTACCAGGAACTGGTCAAGCGCTCGGGGACGGATCCGGCGGCGCGCGAGGCCCTGCTGGCGAAACAGCGCGCCCGCGAGGTGATGATGAACGCCGAGCGGAAGGTCGACCGACTGGCGGAGATCCTGGACCGCCACCGCGGGGACCGAGTCATCGTATTCACCGCCTTCACGGACCTCGTCTACCGGCTCTCTGAGCGATTCCTGGTCCCGGCGATCACCCACGAGACCGGCGCGAGCGAGCGCCGCGAGATACTGGAGCGGTTCCGCGACGGGTCCTACTCGCGGGTCGTGACGGCGAACGTCCTCGACGAGGGGGTCGACGTGCCCGACGCGAACGTGGCCGTCGTCCTCTCGGGCAGCGGCTCCGAGCGCGAGTTCACGCAGCGGCTCGGTCGCATCCTGCGTCCGAAAGACGACGGCTCGCGGGCCCTGCTGTACGAACTCGTCACCGAGGAGACGGCCGAGGAACGGGTCGCCAGGCGGCGGCGATAGCGCGCCGCCGGACCGTCGCCTTGTGCGGTCGCCTGGGTTACTACCTGTATAAGTAAGCGTGAAACCCATGATGGCCGGGTAGATGCTCGGCGCACGACTTCGCGAGCGGCGGTGGGGGAGGAGCGAGTAGTGCGGCTGATACACATTCGAGTCACCGAGGACGAACTGGACGACGTCCGGGCCGTCCTCGACGACCGCGACATCAGCTTCGTTCGGACGGTCGAGGAGAGCGCCGACGAGACTGCGTTCCTGCTCCAGTTTCCGCTCCCGCCGGAGGCGATCGACGAGGTGCTCGCAGAGATGGAGGCGGCGGGTCTCGACACCGATCGGTACGCGGTCGTCGGCACGGCCGAGACCGCCAGACCGGACCAGTCGAACTCCGCTCGGAACTACGACGACCGCATCTCGCACGACGAACTCCGCGGTCGGGCTCGGGGAATGAATCCCGGGAAGGCGACCTACTACGGCATGACGATCCTGAGCGCCATCGTCGCCACGGCGGGGCTGTTGCTCGACTCGCCGGCCGTCGTCGTCGGGTCGATGGTCATCGCCCCACAGGTGGGGTCGGCGCTCATCGCCAGCGTCGGGACGGCGCTCAGCGACCGCGAGCTCATCGTCGAGGGGGTTCGCGACCAGTTGCTCGGCCTCGTCGTCGCGGTCGCGAGCGCGGCGGTGTTCGGCCTGTTCATCCGATACAGCGGGTTCGTCCCCGCGCGCCTCCGGGTCACGACGGTCCAGCAGATCGCCCAGCGAATCTCCCCGGGCTTTCTCTCGATGGCCGTCGGTCTCTGTGCCGGTGCCGCCGGTGCCTTCGGCCTGGCGACGGCGCTCCCCGTCTCGCTGGTCGGCGTGATGATCGCCGCCGCGCTGATCCCCGCCGCCGCCGCGGTCGGCGTCGGCATCGCCTGGGGCCTGCCCGCCGTCGCGCTCGGTGCGGGTATCCTGCTGGTCGTCAACGTCACGTCGATCAATCTCACCGGGTTCCTGGTGCTCTGGTGGCTGGGGTTCCGCCCGCTCGACTGGGAGGCAGACGCGTCTCCGGCCGAGGCCGTTCGCGCCCACGCGCCGACGGCCATCGCCGTGCTATTGCTCCTGGTCGCGTTCGCCGGCGCGGGGACGGTCACCGCCCAGCAGATGCAGGTCGAGACCGCCGTCAACGCCGCCGTCACCGAGACGCTGTCGGACGACGCCTATGCGGAACTCCGACTGCTCTCGGTGCAGACCCGCTTCGGCGGCGTCACGGTCTACCGACTGGATCGGGAGGTGTCAGTCGCGGTCAGTCGGCCGGCCGAACGCGGATATCCGGGACTCGTCGGCGACCTCGAGCGAGCCATCGGTCGGTCGATCGAGGACGAGGTCGCCGTGACTGTCACGTTCGAGGACCGGGCGTCGACACCGCGGTGATCTGACCCGCCGGCGCTCTCGCCACCGTCACGCCGACTCCCTGCGTTTTTGTCGCTGCGCGTCGCACGCTCGAACGTGCTCACGAAGGACCTCCTGCGCGTCTCGCGGGCGGGCGGCGGCTACCACCTCCGGTTTGCCGACGACGACGCGGAGCGACTCGCAGCCCGCGTCCTCGGCGTGTATCAGGGCCACGTGGGCGAGTCGCGCGCGGACCTCCAGGCCGCGCTCGCGGACCTGGAACGCGAGGCCGACGACTTCAAGCTGGTCCGCGGCTTCGCCAAGCTCGTCGAGCGGGAGGCCACCTTCGAGACGCGAGCCCCGGTCGACCCCGAGCGGGCGCGCCGCCGCGTGTTCGAGGCCGCGGAGCGCGTCGGCGTCGTCAGCGAGGCCGAGCGCGACCGGGCGGTCGCCGACGCCGCGGACCACTTCGGAACGGACGCGTCGACGCTCGCCGACGCGCTGTACGCCGACCGGGAGTCCAAGCAGGTCCTCACCGCCGTCGACTCGCGGTGGGGACCCGCCGAACTTCGGACCCAGTACGACCTCTCGCTGGCCCAGACGGCGCTGTTCGACGCGACGGAGGTCCGGGTCCGCTCTTCCGACCCGAAGGCGCTCGTCTCGGCGGTCAAGCGCCTCCGGCTCATGTACGAGATCCGACGGACCGATCGCGGTCGCGAGGTCGTCGTCACCGGCCCCGACGCGCTGTTTTCGAACACGCGCCGGTACGGGACGCGCTTCGCTCGCCTCCTGCGGACCGTCGCGGCCGCCGACGAGTGGGACCTGGTGGCGACGATCGACGACCGGGGGACGGAGCGGGAACTCACGCTTTCCGACGCCGACGTGTCCGTACCCGGCGTCGACCCCGTCACCGAGGTCAGTTACGACAGCGGCGTCGAGGCGGACTTCGCCGCGCGGTTCGCCGCGCTCGACCTGGACTGGGACCTGATCCGCGAACCCGAGCCGCTGGCCGCCGGCGAACACGTCGTCATCCCCGACTTCGCCTTCGAGTGGCGGCCCGGAACAGACGGGGGCGTTCGGGAGACGTTCAGGGACGCCGGCGAGCGAGCGGCCGGCGACGGCCCCGACGACCCGCCCTTTCGCGTCTTCTTCGAGATCATGGGGTTCTGGACGCCGGAGTACGTCGCGAAGAAACTCGACCGCCTCGGGGACCTTGAGGACGTGGCGATGCTCGTCGCCGTCGACGAGTCCCTCGGCGTGGGCGACGCAGTCGAGGCGACCGACAATCGGGCCATCCCGTACTCAGGGACGGTCCGCGTGAAGGACGTGCGCGACGCCCTGCGCCCCTACGAGGACCGACTCGTCAGCGAGAGCGCCGCCGCCATCCCCGACGAGGTGCGGCCCGACGCGGCCGTCGTCTCGCTCGCCGACCTCGCCGCGGACTACGGCGTCAGCGAGGACGCGCTCGCCGACGCTGCGTTCCCCGACCACGAGCGCGTCGGGCGCACGCTGGTTCGCCCGAGCGTTCTGGACGAACTGGCCGATGACATCGAAGCGGGGATGGCCTACGAAACGGCCGCCGACCGACTGGCCGATTACGGCATCGCCGACGACAGCGCCGCCCTCTCGCGCCTCGGATACCGAGTCGCCTGGGAGGGACTGGGCGGTGGAACGATCCAGCCGCGGGACTGAGCGCCGGCCGTCAGGTCGGTTCCTCGGTCGGAGGGTCGGTCTCCGTTCGGTCCGGCAGTAACCCGGCCAGTAGCCTGAGCGGCCAGACGACGTAGTAGAGCGGATGCAGGTGGCCTGGAAGAGGGTGAAACCGGTAGTCCGCGTAGGTCGGGTGAAGCGCCGAGTGCAGGGCGACGAGTCGGAGTAGCGCCGTCGGCGATTCGCTCGCGGCCGCGAAGAACCGGGCGGACTCGATGCGGCCCGGCGCGGACATCGAACCGGACGCCAGCGACCGTCTCACTCGATCGGCCAGGCCAGTGACGCCGCTCGCCTCGCTCACTCGCGTGGCGACGGGTTCGGGAAGCCCGTACTCGAAGACGGACCCGGCGAGCGCCGCACCGACCAGGAACGGACGCTCGACGCCGTGGTCGCGTGCACGGGCGAGCACCCGGTCCCAGTCGGCCGTCGTCGCGTCCATCGCAGCAACGAAGTCACAGAGCCACTTCAGGAGGTACCAGCGGTGTTTCGTCCCGTGGAACGCGAGTACGAGGAGGCGGTCCTCCGGGGCGAGTGCTGGCACCGAGGCCCCGCCCACGTCGACCTGCTCGCGGTGGTCCCACAGCGCCGTTACGTCCGGCGAGAACGGGCGCTCCGCGTCGCCGACGCGCCAGCGAAGTTCCACGTCGATGTCCGAGCCAGTCATCGCGTACTCGTGGACGATCGCCTTCGTCGCGGATCCGCCGAGCAGCGCCGCGTCGTCGAGGCGCGGCGCGCCGTCGCGCCACTCGTAGCCCCGTTCTTCGAGGACGTCGGCGGCGGTCGACACGTCTTCGGGGTGGACGAGGAAGTCGAGGTCGTTGTACTCGCGGACGGTCACGCTGTCGTAGGCGAACGCGGACAACACCGGTCCCTTGAACGGAAGGGCGCGCACGTTGGCGTCGTCGAAGTCGTCGAGGATGCCGCGAAGTTCGTCCGTGGCCGCGAGGTTCCGCATCGTCCGCCGCTGGACCGTCCCGTCGAGGCGCGAACTGACCGACGGGGGCACGCCGCGCTCCTGTTTGACCTCTCGGTACGTCGACGCCAGCCCCTGCTGGAGCAACTGGAGGACGCCGTGGTACCGGGCCAGATCGAGGACGCGGTCCCAGTCGAGGTCGGACGACACGAGCGGTTCGATGTCGGGATCTGCACCGGGGTCGACGGCCGCGCGCACGCATTCGATGACGAGCCGCAGTTCCGGCTCGGCGTCGCTCAGCATCGCTCGCCCGCGATATCGGCCCGCACGCGGTCGATCACCTCCGGGAGGCGGTCGAGGTCTCGGGGTCGCCGCAGGCGCTTGACCGACGTCGCACCGGCGATTTCACCGCAGACGCCGACGTTGGTGGCGGCCTGTCCGTCGGACCCGAGCGTCCCGATCGCGTACGTGTTGTCCACCAGCGACATGATCCGTTCGCCGCCAGAGAGCGACTCGACTTCGATCTCCGGACCGTCTTCCAGCAGGTAGACGCCGGCTAACGGGACTGGACTGGCCGGCTGGTCGTGTCTGAGACGGTGGAAGTGTCGCGGCCGCCCGTCGCAGGTCCGTACCGGGGGTTCGACCGGCGGATCGAACGTCTCGACGGCCTCGGTAGAGAGCTTCACCGCGGGATAGCCGCTCCTGACCACGGGGGTGCCGCCGTCGAGCGTGATCGCGGCCACGTCGTCGCTCAGCACGTGGTGTCCCTCGGTCAGACAGGCCATCGCGGTCGTCGTCTTGCCCTGGCCCGACTCGCCGACGAACGCCACCGCGGCTCCGTCGATCGAGACGGTGCTGGCGTGGAGGACGAAGTAGCCGCGCTGGTGAAGCAGGTGGTTGAGCGCCGGACCGACGATCACGTGTCGGAGGACCTCGTGTGGGACTCCACGGGCCGGATCGACGGCGATACGGGTCCCGTCCCGAACGCGGACGGTCGCCGCGTCGTACTGGAGGTAGTAGTCGCGCTGACCCGCCGCGTGGAAGCTCGTCTCGGACGTGAGAGCAGGTGGTCGCGTCAGCGTGCGCACGGTGACGGTGACGTCGGGGTCCGTGGGACCGCCCGGGTCGGCGGTCGACAGCTCGGGGAGGTCGATCTCCGACCGGACGGTCAGGCCGAACGCCTCGTACGTCTCGGTCGTCGCGACGGCCACGGTCCTCACCGCCCCCCGCGTGCGAGCGTCGGCTCGCACCCGGTCCTCGCCGTCTCTCGATGTCGGAATCGGCTGCTACGCCCCTGGTGCATACGAACCCGATTCGGTCATGGGGCGATTAAGAATGGGCTCTATACCGGCGGTCGAACGCATCCGAGCCGGGCACTGCGTGGCACAGTCCATCTCGAAGTCGCGTCGTGTCACGCCGCGAACGACCAGAGCCGTCTCACGGAGACATCTCGTGTGAAAAATACCGGAACGGGAGGTGTCCCGTCACGTCCGAACTGCCGTACCTCGATTCCGTCTCAACCCCACCCAGTCACGCGGTCGTCGCAGTACACAGGTACAGCAGTCCGTCTCAGTCCCACTTACCGTAGCCGTCGTCGTGCCACCAGTTCGTCTTCTCTTCAACGGTTCCGTACGTCTCCACGGAGGGTTCTTCGTAGTTCATGGGTTTGTACCCACCCCAGTATCCAATCGTACCTGTATTTGTTATAACGACAATTACTGGCGAAAGCTTAGCGGGATGCGGCGTTAAAACGGGGCTACTTCCGACTCCGGGAGCGTTCGGAACCGATCGAGGTCGTCGAGGTCCCCGATCAACACCTCGTCGTTCCACTCGATCCAGGCGTGGGCCTCGAACGCGTCGTCTCGCTTGTCGACGCCGAGACGAATTCGACCCCGGTAGCCACTGGCCGCGAGGAGTGCGTTCCCGGCCACCGCCCGGTCGAGGCAGTCGAACTCGCCCGGGAGGCGCGCGGCGACGGTGTCGATCGACCACGGGATCTGTTCCACCGACTCGACCGGGCGGTACGGCGGGGACACGCGCCCGAGATACCCGACCCAGCGGACCGAACGGTCGAGACCGACGAGGGCCAGCAGCACCTTGCTCGATACGATGAGCATCGCGGTTCCACAGAGCAGCCGCCGGCGCGAACTGGACTGCGACAGGACCTCACCGAGCAGCGTTCGCATCGGTCTCGACGAGTCGCGAGGTCGCGAGCGTCTCGAGGAAGTCGGACACGTCGCTCGCACAGCGTGCTCTGTCCACGTCGTACTCCGCGACCAGCGCCGAGACGATCTCGTCGAACTCGGTCGGTTCCTGCACCAGTCGCCAGATGTCCGGTCCGACGCCGGTGAGGCCCTGATACATACCCGTCTCGCTGTTGAGAACGATCACTTCGTCGTCGACCGCCGTGGCGACGCAGTCGTCCGTCGCGACGACAGTCGTGCCTGTCTCTATCGTTACCATACCCGTGGGAACGGCGGTGGGTCAGCATTGTTATGCCCCGTATTCCGCCGTGGAACCGGGTACAGGGGACCGTAGTGAGGCGGTAACTATTGCTCGAAGGGGCCGTGATCAACACGATGGCCGAGTTGGAACTCCCCCGCGGCGAGCGGTACCGATCGCTCCGCCGGGTGGCGCTGCATCGCCCCCTCCTGACCAGTGGCATCGTCGCCACGAGCCTCGTCGCGATGGCGCTCGAGGGCATCGGCCTCTCGTTCCTGTTTCCGGTCATCGAGGCCGCACAGACCGGCGGCGCGCTCTCGACCGCCGAGGGCGGGATCGCCGGGCGGCTCCTGTCGGTCTACGCCGCCGTCGGGCTGCCACTCACGCTCGAATTCCTGCTCCTCGGCCTCGGGTGCGTGATGACCTGTCGGTACGCGTCCGCGTTCGCGGTCAAGTGGCTCGCGGCGAAGCTCACGAAGGGCTACGAACGGGCCCTCAAAGACCGGGCCTACGAACTGGCGCTCGGCGCGTCGGTCGCGTACTACGACGAGGAGGGCTCCGACGACGTACTCAACGCCGTCCTCACGCAGACCCGGTACGCCGGCCGCGTCATCGGCCGAATCGTCCAGTTCTTCCAGCAGGGACTCCTCTGTGTCGCCTACGCCGCGATCGCGCTGGCCATCGCGCCCCTGCTGACGATGGCGGCCGCCGTGGCCCTGGGCGGGCTCACCGTCCTGTTCAGATACGGTATCGAGCCCGGCTACGCCGTGGGGGACCGCGTCGCCACCGCGAACGAGCAACTCCAGGAGACCGCACAGGCCGGAACGCAAGGGGTCCGCGACGTGAAGCTGTTCGGGATGCGCTCGGACCTGTTGTCGGAGTTCCGCGCCACGCTCGACCGCTACGCGACGACCAGCGTCGCGGTCCGTCGCAACGAGGTCGCGATCCAGAGCTTCTACCAGCTCGCCGTCTCGCTGGCGCTGTTCGGGCTCGTCTACGTCGCGATCCGCTATCGGGCGCTCTCCGTGTCCGCGCTGGGGGTCTTCCTGTTCGCCATGTTCCGGCTCGCGCCGCGGCTCAGTTCGCTCAACGCCACCGTCTACGCCATCGAGGGGGAGCTTCCCCACCTCGTTCGGACCCATCGGTTCATCGACCAACTGGCCGACCGCCAGGAGGAGACTGCGGGCGCTGCGGTGCCCGAGCGGATCGACGAGATTCGGTTCGAGAACGTCTCGTTCGCCTACGACGACGAGCGGGTCCTCGACGATCTCTCGATGGAGATCGAGGGCGGCGAGTTCGTCGGCGTCGTGGGCCCCTCCGGCGGGGGGAAGTCGACGGTCGTCTCGCTGCTGGCCCGCCTCTACGGGCCGGACGACGGCGCGATCCTGGCGAACGGCGAGTCGATACAGACGTACGACCTGCGGGCGTGGCGCGAGACGGTCGCGATGGTGCGGCAGGACCCGCACATCTTCGACGACACGCTCCGGTACAACCTCACCGCGGGGCGGTCGGTCTCGGAGCGCGACCTCCGCGACGCCGCCGAGACCGCCCTCGTCACGGAGTTCCTCGACGACCTACCGCGGGGATTCGACACCGTGCTCGGGGACGACGGCGTGAAGCTCTCGGGCGGGCAGCGCCAGCGCGTCGCCCTCGCCAGGGCGTTGCTGACGGACGCCCCGGTGCTCGTCCTCGACGAGGCCACGAGCGACCTCGATACGGCGCTCGAACGGCGGGTCCACCGGGCGGTCGAGACGCTCGACGGCGACCGGACCGTGGTCGCAATCGCTCACCGCCTCTCGACGGTGGCGAACGCCGACCGGATATACACGGTCGAGGACGGACGGGTCTCGGAGACCGGGACGCACTCGTCGCTGACGGCTCGGGACGGGACCTACGCGGAGCTATACGCGATGCAACGCTCGGAACGGGTCGAGTCCTGAACTGTCCCCGTACGGCTGGTCGGGTTCGGAGCGCGATCGGGTGCCGTCTCGCCTCAGCCGGTACTGTGGGGAAGCACGTCCGCAATCAGAAATTCGAGAAAGGCCGCGGTGTCCATCCCGCTCGGCCGGTGGACCGTGACGAACCCCGACTCGGTGAGGTCCACCTTCACCGTCCGACCTCGGTACTCGTAATCGATTCCCAGCTGATTGAGCGACGCGGTATCTAACACCGGCTCGAACGCGTCGTCTCGCAGGAGGTCGTCACCGTAGACCGTCCCCTTCTGTGCGTGTCCGTCCGCGTCGTAGAACCCGGCTTTCCACGGTGATCCGCTCCGGTGCGCGTCGAGGAACCCGCTGAGGTCGAACGCTCCCCGCTCTATCGCCGTGTCGGTTTCGGCACCGATCAGGTCGAACGCGAACTCCCCGCCGCCGCTCTCGGCGACGACGACCTCACCGGGCACGCCGGCAAACGCCGTCCGGACCGTCTCCTTGACCGTCGACTCGGTGACCCGGATCTCGCCGTCCCGTATCTCGGTGTCGCTCCTGGTCACGAGCCGTTCGGCGGCCGCGTGGCCCTCGAAGCCGGGTTTCCCCGAGGGGAGCGAGAAAACGCGGTCGACCTGGACCGATCGCGAAAGCTCGTGTTCCCGCTCCGTTTCCGTCTCGGTGTAGGGCCCCACAACGTCGAACGTCCCGTCGACGATCCCACAGACGCCTCCTTGCATACTTCACGAACCGTAATCGCACTACTTAGCTTGATTATAACTATTCTGTAGTGATTCTGTTTGTAAAATAAACACTCGTCCGAGGCGAGGTGTCGGCTTCAGACCTCGCGGCGACGCCCTTTCGGGACCTGTGAGCGGAGTTCGCCGTAGACGTACAGCCCGACGCCGACCGGTTCGACCGCGCCGGCGATGTCGTGGGTGACGATCAAGTAGCCCCAGTCGCCGTCCCAGTCGCGCTCCCGGTCCTCGCCGGCGACGAACGCGCGCGCCGCCTCGTCGTCGAGGTGGATCACGTTCTCCGTGGCGTGCGCTCCGAAGCGCTGGGCGGCCTCCAGCGTCGGCTTCCAGTGTTCCTGGCGCGTGCGGAGGAACGTCATCCCCAGCCCCTCGACGTCCACGGGCGAGGGCGGGTCGCCGCGGTAGAGCCACAGTTTGCCCGCGCCGCGCTCCCAGAACGTGTAGTCAGCGAACGTCTCGGGGGCGACGCCGAAGCGCTCGTCCCAGAAATCGAGCACCTCGGCGCGGGTCGCCCGCTCGGGGTCCTCGCGCTCGTCGGCTGTCGCGGGCAGTCGGGTGAACGTCGTGCTCTCGTCGGTCATTCGCCGGTCACCTCCAGTTTCGCACAGAAGAACCCGCCCGTGTCGTTGTGGTGCGGGTAGATTCGCTTTGCCGTCCGGACGCTCGGGTCGAACGTCTCGTCCTGCCACTCGGTGACGCCCGGCCGGTGGGCGAGCGGGAGGTCGTACTCGACCAGTTCACAGGCCGCTTCGTCGAGGGCGAAGTCAAGCACGGCCTCGTTCTCCTCGGGGGCGAAGGTGCAGGTCGAGTAGACGACGGTCCCGCCGGGGGCCGTGGCCTCGACGGCGCGCTTGAGAACTCCCTTCTGGACGCCGGCGATGCCCTCGACGTGCGAGAGCGTCCAATCCTCGAAGGTGTCGGGATTCTTCCGGATCGTCCCCTCACAGGAGCAGGGTACGTCCACGAGCGCGCGGTCGTAACTCTCGCCACCGAAGGGCTTGAGCGAGTGGTTGCGGGCGTCTTCGTGGGTGACGGCGATGCTCGTCGCGCCCAGCCGCTCCGTGTTGGTCCGCAGCGCGGAGATGCGCCCGAGGTTGTTGTCGGTCGCTACGATCTCGCCGTCGTCGTCCATCAGCGCGGCCAGTTGGGTCGTCTTGCTGCCCGGCGCGGCGCAGGCGTCCCAGACGCGCTCGCCGGGTTGGGGGTCGAGGACGGTTGCCGGAACGGCAGAGACCTCCTCCTGGCCGTGGATCCAGCCGTGGAAGTACGGCCAGTTCGCGCCGGGCGAGTCCTCGGGCAGGACGAACAGGCCGTCGTGCCAGTCGACGGGGTCGTACGCGATGTCCGCCTCGTCGAGGGCTCGGCGAACGCGCTCGGCGGTGGCCTTGATCGTGTTGACCCGGACGGCCGACGGCAGCGGGCGCTCGCACGCCGCCCGGAACGCCTCGAAGTCGTCGACGATGGGCCGATAGCGCTCGAGTGGTTCCATTGTCCGGCGTTGGCCGGCGGCGCGCTTGTGCGTTTCGAACGCCGGCGTCCCCCGACCTTCAAGCCACTCGCGAGCGAAATACGGACATGGCACACGTACAGATCCATCGCGACGACATCTCGCTCGAGTCGCCCACACTGGTCGAGGGACTCCCCGGCGTCGGCCTCGTCGGGAAGATCGCCGCGGATCACCTCATCGACGCGTACGACATGGAGTACTACGCGTCCGCACACTGCGAGGGACTGCCGGAGATCGCGGTCTACGGGGCCGACGACCCGGAGGTCCGGCCGCCGGTGCGGTTCTACGCGGACGCGGAGCGGGACCTGCTCGTCCTGCAGAGCGACGCACCGGTGTCGCCTTCGGCCGCCAAGGAGTTCGCCGGGTGTATGGTCGGCTGGTTCCGTGACCACGACGTGACGCCGGTCTTCCTCAGCGGGCGGCCGGCGGAGAAGGAGGGCGTCCCGGCGGTCTACGGCGTCTCGACCGGCGACGGGGCCTCGATGCTCGAGGAGGCCGACATCGACCCGCCGTCGGAGATGGGGGCGATCACCGGTCCCACGGGGGCGCTCATCCACGAGTCACAGCGCGTCGGACTGACCGGCGTCGGCCTCGTCGTCGAGGCCGACCGGCAGTTCCCCGACCCGGAGGCGGCGCGGGCGCTCTTACAGACGGCGATCGGCCCGCTGGCCGACTTCGAGGTCGACACCGAGGCGCTGGTCGAACAGGCCGAGGAGATCGGCAAGGCCAAAGAGCGCCTCGCCCAGCAGTTGCAGGAAGACCAGGACGACAGCACGAGCGCCCGGCCGCTCGGCATGTACCAATAATGGTCGACGCAGACGACGTCGTTCGCGGTCTCCTGGTGGTGGGGATCGCGCTCGTGGCCGCAGTCGTCGGCTGGATCCTGTTCGTTCGCGTCCCGACTGACCTCGCCGGACTGCTCGGCGTCCTGCTGGTGCTCGCCGTCGTTGTCGGTGCGGTGCGGGTCGGCGGGCGAGTCGCCGGCTCGCTGTTCCCCGCGCACAACGTCGCGGAGGTCGCCGTCGAGGGACCGATCACGCGGGACGGCGGCGGGGGCCTGACGAGTCCGCCGGTCGGCGCGCAGGCCGACGACATCGTCGAGCAGATCGAGCGCGCCGACGAGGACCGCGGCTCCCGGGCGCTCCTGCTGAAACTGAACACGCCCGGCGGCGAGATCGTCCCCAGCGAAGACATCCGGCTGGCCGCCGAGCGCTTCGACGGCCCGACGATCGCCTACGCCACGGACGTGTGCGCGAGCGGCGGCTACGACATCGCCGCGGGCTGTGACGAACTGTGGGCCCGCGAGGGGTCCATCGTCGGCTCCATCGGCGTCATCGGCTCGCGCGTCAACGCCGAGGAGCTCGCCGACCGGCTGGGGCTCTCCTACGAGCAGTTCACCGCCGGTGAGTACAAGGACGCCGGCGTGCCGTTGAAGGAGATGCGCGAGGACGAGCGCGAGTACCTCCAGGGCATCGTCGACGAGTACTACGACCAGTTCGTCGAGACGGTCGCCGAGGGCCGCGAGATGGACGCCGAGGCGCTCCGCGAGACCGAGGCACGGATCTACCTGGGCGAGACGGCCGCCGAGAAGGGACTCGTCGACGAACTCGGGACGCGCGAGGACCTGGAGACGAGCCTGGAACAGCGCCTCGGTGAGCCGGTCAGAATCCAGGAGTACGAGGCGAGTCGCGGCCTCGCGGGCAAGCTCCGTGGCAGCGCACAGCGCGTCGCCTTCGCGTTCGGCGCGGGGGTCGCCAGTGCCTTCGACGGCGACATCGACGGCCTCTCCTTCCGTCGGTGACCGCCTCGGGAGGTTTTTTATTCGGGGACCGCCTTCCCGAACGTGTGTCCACGCTGGTGGTGTGTATCGACAGGGACGGGCCGGATACCTCCGGGTACCCGGTCGTCGGCCGCAGCGACGTCGAGTCGCTCATCACCCGGACCGGCGTCGTCGACCCGGAAGACAGCCGGGTCAACTGCCTCCTCGAGGGGCTCAGCGTCGCCGCGGAACTCGACGACGACGGGTCCGAACCGGTCGTCGCTGTCGTCGGCGGCGGCAGCGACAGCGTCGGCTCTGACCGGGAGATCGCGGCCCAGATCGACGCGCTCGTGGCGGAGTACGATCCCGACTCGGCCGTCGTCGTCGTCGACAGCGCCGAAGACGAGCGGCTCGTCCCCATCGTCGAGAGCCGCGTCGACGTTGACGCCGTCGACCGCGTCGTCGTGCGCCAGGCCCGCGACATCGAGTCCACGTACTACCTGCTGAAGCAGTTCCTCGCCGACGAGGAACTCCGAAAGACCGTGCTGGTCCCCGTCGGAATCGTCATGCTCGCGTTCCCGATCCTCCTCGTCGTCACCAGCCTGACGCTGGCCGTCGGCGCGATCGCGGCCGCCATCGGCGTGTTCCTCATCTACAAGGGCCTCGGGATCGACACGTACCTCTCCCGGCTCCCCGGACAGATCCGCGAGGCGCTGTACTCCGGGCAGGTGTCGCTCGTGACCTACGTCGTCGCGGCCGGCCTCTCGCTGGTGGGAATCTTCGCCGGCGTCCTCGGCGTCTCGGCGACGGGCGACATCAGCCCGTTCCTGCTGGCGAACCGATTCGCCTTCGGCTCGGTCCCGTGGCTGACCGGGGCGGCGCTCGTCGCCTCGCTCGGCCGCCTCCTCGACGAACTCCTCAAGCGGGAGGGCGTTCGGAGCGCGTACGTGAACCTCCCTTTCGGTGCGGTCGCCGTCGGCCTCGTCGTCCGCGGCTTCTCGGCGTACTTCCTCGAACGCGGCGGCGTCTTCGCCCCGTTTCGCGTCACCCCGACGGACCTCGGTGTCGTTCAGATTCAGGGGTTCTCCCTCGATCCCGGGACGCGTCTCGCGCTGTTCATCCTCGCCGGCATCCTCATCAGCCTCGTCGGCGTCCGCGTCGCGACGTACGTCAGCCACACCGACATCGAGGAAGAACTGGTGGAATAGACAGCGATTTAGGCGGCCGGCGGCTACCGGCGCGCATGACAGACGGCGCGTGGGTCTCGCTGTTCTCCGGGGGGAAAGACTCCTCGTGGGCGCTGTACCGGGCCCTCGAACGCGGCTATCCGGTCGAGCGGCTGGTGACGGTCCACCCCGACGGCGACTCCTACATGTACCACGTCCCGGCGACGCGGCTGGCCTCGCTCGCCGCCGAGAGCGTCGGCGTCCCGCTCGTCGAGGTCGAACCCGACGACTTCGACGCCGACGACGTGCCCGATTCGGGTGCGCAGGGCGACGCCGAACTCGAACCGCTGGAGGCCGCGCTGCGGGACCTCGATGCGGAACTGGACGGCGGCATCGGCGGCGTCACCGCCGGCGCGGTCGAGAGCGAGTACCAGACGACCCGCATCGAGGCGATGGCCGAGCGCCTCGAAGCGAACGTCTTCGCCCCGCTCTGGCAGGAGAACCCCCGCGACCTCGCCGACGCGATGCTCGACGCCGGGTTCGAGATCCGCATCGTCCGCGTCGCCGCCTACGGCCTCGACGAGTCCTGGCTCGGCCGGACGCTGGACGCCGACGCCCTCGACGAACTCGAAGCCCTCCACGATGAGTACGGGGTTCACATCCTCGGCGAAGGCGGGGAATTCGAGACGCTGGTGACCGACGGGCCGCACATGGACCGCCGGATCGAACTGGCGTACGAGACGGAGTGGGACGGGACTCGGGGCACGATCCGCGTCACCGACGCGTGGCTGGCATAGCAGTTGTTGTGAATACAGCGAATCTATACACGATCGTAGTGGTCAGTACAGGAGATTCAATCATCACTTCGGTTCATCACAGCGTGGCCAAGAAGATAGAGTGGCAAGAAGTAGATTACCACTATTGAGGCACCACCTCCAATCTCTCGAAAGAGTTCGTTCGTAGCATTTGAGACGGTTTCAAGAGTGATTACAGCCAATAAAAAAGTGATGAATGCGAGGAACCAATCGGTTCTATCCATACACAATATGATCATTTCATTCCATTATAAACTTCTGATTCAGTAAATAAGCACACTTACCGAGCAGTCATTTCACTCCTCTGATGAATAAAAACCGTATTCACAACGACTGATCGCATTCGGCGAGCGCGGCGAGCCGATTCACCCGGCCGAACGAAGTGAGGGCGGGCTTTTTAGCGTAGATTTTACATCGAGTGATTCCCGCAGCGCCAACGGCGCGAGGAAACCCGACGATGAAAAAGGTACGGCGGGGAATTCGAGACGCTGGTGACCGACGGGCCGCACATGGACCGCCGGATCGAACTGGCGTACGAGACGGAGTGGGACGGGACTCGGGGCACGATCCGCGTCGAGGACGCCTGGCTGGCCTGAGACAGAGAACAAAACGGATTCCGAAGACGCGGTCTGCCGTCAGTTCCCGTTGGTCAGTTGCGTGTGCGCGCCGATGAGCGCGCCGGCCAGGTCGAGGCTCTCGACCTGCGTGTCGCGGTCGATGATCGACTGACGGATGTCCGAGTCGACGATGGTCGTGTCCGGGAAGACGATGGTCCGGTCGAGGCTTGAGTTGACGATCTCGCTCCCCGGGAGGACGTGGACGTTCTCGCCGAGGGTGGTGTTCTCGATGGTTGCGTCCTCGGCGACGACGTTGTCGCCGTCGAGTTCCCAGGCGACGGCTTCGAGGTAGCTCTCGGGCGTGCCGATGTCGTACCACGCGTCGTCGAAGGTAAAGGCGCGGACGGGACCGTCGTCGACGAGCCACTGGATGAACCAGCCGGGCTCGTCGGGGTTGTTCCCGGCCTCGAGGTACTCGTCGAAGCGGATCGAATCGGCCGGGAAGGCGTAGCAGGCGATGGAGACGAGCGTGCTGTTGGGGTCCTCGGGCTTCTCCTGGAAGTCGACGACCTCGTCGCCGTCCAGTTCGATGAGGCCGTAGGACTTCGCCTTCTCGCGAGAGCCCACGTCGTAGGCGGCGAGCGTCGGGTCGTCGTACTGCTCGAAGTAGTCGATGAACTCGGCGATGTCGAAACTGATGAGGTTGTCGCCGGCGACGACGAGCAGGTCCTCGTCGCCGAGGTCCTCGCGGTCGACGAGCTGGGCCAGCGCGCCGACGACGCCGAACTTCTCGTCCTCCTCGGCGGTCTCCTCGACGGTGAGGATCGGTTTCTCGAAGCTGCTGGCAGCGATGTGCTCGCGGAAGTCGTCGGCGAAGCGCTGGTTCGTGCTGACGAACACGTCCGAGATCCGGTCGTCGGCCTCCAGTTCGCCGAGGACGCGGTCGATGACCGTCGTGTCGCCCACCGGAAGCAGCATCTTCGGTCGGTGCTTGGTGACGGGCCAGAGCCGCGTCGCGTACCCTCCCGCGAGAACGATCGCTTTCATGTTCGATTAGAGACAAGCGGAATACAAGTTCTTTTTCATGCCCTCGCCATCGCGCCATTTATCGGTTCCCCCGTGAACGTTCCTGTATGACTGAGGAGGACGCACCGGAGAGCGACGAGTCGACCGTGCCGGCGGAGAACTACATCGAGATGGTCAACCAGACCTCCGTCGAACGGCGGATCGCCGACCTCGAAGCCGCCTTCGACGAGGTCCCGGTCACGGAGCGGACGTTCCACCTCTCGGCGGAGGAGTACACCGACGTGTTCGCGGCCACGCAGGGGACCGGCTTCGCCGAGAACAGCGTCGTCTTCCCCGTCAGGTCTGCCGACGAGTTTCCCGAGATCAGCGAGAACCTGCCCGAGCAGGCGGCGGCCGACGCCCGGGACCGAGCGCTGCTGGTGCTCGGCCGCGGGGCCGACCTCTGGGCGCTGCCCGGCGGCGGGCAGGGGGTCGAGTTCGAGTCCATGCAGGGGACGGCGCTCCGACGCCTCAACGAACAGACGGGGGTCCGTAGCACGATCAGCGGCGTCGCCGAGGTCGTCCACAGCAAGTACTACCCCGACACCGACGCCGAGGGCTCGGTCCACACGCTCGACGTGTACTTCCGCGGGGAGTACGCGAAGGGCTCCATCGACATCGACGAGTCGGAACTCACCGGCGCGGCGTGGTTCGCCGAGCCGCCCGAGCGGCTCACCGAGGGCGCGGAGAAGGTGTTCGAGGCGTTCCTGGACGAGTCTTCAGACGACTGAGCGGGCGCGAGTGTCCGACTCCTCCGTCAGTGCTCGACCAGTTCGACGAGCACGCCGCCGGTCGACTTCGGATGGAGGAACGCCACGTCGTGGCCCCACGCGCCGGGGCGCGGTTCCTCGTCGATCAGATCGATGCCACAGTCCCTGACGGTCTCTAGCGCCCGTTCGATGTCGTCGGTCTCTAGTGCGACGTGGTGGATGCCGGGGCCGTTCGAATCGAGGTAGCGGGGGATGGCTCCCTCCGCATCTGGCACGGGCTCCAGCAGTTCGAAGTAGCCGTTCCCCATGTCCAGAAACGTCACCCGGAGGCCGTCGAAGGTCTCCTCGTGGGCGACCGGGGTCCCGAAGGCTTCGGCGAACAGTTCCGCGAGCGGATCGGCGTCGTCGGTGGCGATGCCGGCGTGGTCGAAGCGCATATCGGGAGGCTTCGACCGTGCGGTATATAACTCTGTGACAGCGTCGGTGGTGGTCCCTACTCTCGCTCCAGTCGCTCGCGCCGCCGCTCGAACTCCTCGTCGTCTAGTTCCCCTCTCGCGTAGGCCCGACGCAATTCCGCGATCGCGTCGTCGCGGCCGCCGTTCGCGGCCCCGGTCACGCCTCTGTAGAGGAGGTATCCCACGCCGACGAGGACGGCGAGGAACAGCACCTGCATCAGGACGCCGACCAGGAACATCCAGCCCGAAGCGGTCCCGCCGCCGGGCCCCATCTGGCCGTCCCACATGTGGCCGCCGCCCCACATGCCCCCGCCGTACATCCCACCGCCCAGCATGCCGAGTCCCATCGCGAGGAGCGGCAGCACGACGAGCGCGCCGAGGAGTGCGAGCAGGACCACGACGAGCCGGCGGTCGGACGACTGTGCGCTCACGACGACCCCTCCCGGTCACGGTAGCGAACCATACTCGAAACTACTCGTCCATCGTTCATGCCGATTGTCACTGGGAAACGAAGGCCAGAACGGCGTCTCACTTCGGATTCGAAAGCGGCCTCACAGCGACGAGCCGGGCTGGTACTCGCCGAACACGTCCCGGAAGACGTCACAGACCTCACCGGTGGTCGCGTAGACCTTGACGGCGTCGATGATGTAGGGCATGACGTTCTCGTCGCGCTCGGCGGCGCGGCGGAGCGCGTCGAGTTTCGCCTCGACTTCCTCGTCGTCGCGGTCCTCGCGGACGGCCGCGACGTTCTCCTGCTGGGCCTGCTCGACGGCCTCGTCGACCTCCTCGATGTCCTGTTCGCCCTCCTCTTCGACCTGGTACTCGTTGACGCCGACGATGACGCGCTCGCCCGCCTCCTGCTCGCGCTGGCGCTCGAAGGCAACGTCCTGGATCTGACGCTGGACCCACTGTTCCTCGATCGACCGGCGCATTCCGCCGCGCTCGTCGACCTCCTCGATGAGCGAGCGGGCCTCGGCTTCGAGTTCGTCGGTCAGCGACTCGACGTAGTAGCTCCCGGCCAGCGGATCGATCGTGTCCGCCGCGCCGGACTCGTGGGCGAGGATCTGCTGGGTCCGCAGGGCCGTCCGCACGGACTCCTCGGTCGGCAGGCCGATGGCCTCGTCTTTCCCGTTGGTGTGGAGGCTCTGGGTTCCCCCGAGGACGGCCGCGAGCGCCTGATAGGCGACGCGGACGACGTTGTTCTCGATCTGCTGGGCGGTCAGCGTCGACCCGGCGGTCTGGGTGTGGAACTTCAGTTGCTTGGACTTGGGGTTCTCGGCGTCGAAGCGCTCCTCCATGATCTTCGCCCAGAGGCGGCGCGCCGCCCGGAACTTCGCCACCTCTTCGAGGATGTTGTTGTAGGAGGCGAAGAAGAAGGAGAGCTGCGGCGCGAACTCGTCCACGTCCAGCCCCGCCTCGATGGCCGCCTGGACGTACTCGATACCGTCGCCGAGCGTGAACGCGATCTCCTGGGCGGCGGTCGACCCGGCCTCGCGGATGTGATAGCCCGAGATGGAGATGGTGTTGAACTTCGGCGTCTCGGCGGCGCAGAACTCGAAGATGTCGGTGATGAGTCGCATCGACGGCTCCGGCGGGTAGATGAACGTGTTGCGTGCGATGTACTCCTTGAGCACGTCGTTCTGGATGGTCCCGCGCAGTTCCTCGCGGTCGACGCCCTGCCGGTCGCCGACGGCGATGTACATCGCGAGCAGGACGGAGGCGGGCGCGTTGATGGTCATGCTCGTCGAGACTTCGTCCAGCGGGATGCCGTCGAAGACCGTCTCCATGTCGTCCAGCGAGTCGATGGCGACGCCGGTCTTGCCGACCTCGCCGGCGGCCATCGCGTGGTCGGAGTCGTAGCCCATCTGCGTCGGGAGGTCGAACGCCATCGAGAGCCCGGTCTGACCCTGGTCGAGCAGGTAATTGAACCGCTCGTTGGTCTCCTCGGCGGTCCCCATCCCGGCGTACTGGCGCATCGTCCAGAGGCGGCCGCGGTAGCCCGTCGGATACACGCCGCGGGTGTAGGGCTCCTGGCCGGGGAACCCAAGATCCTCCTCGTAATCGAGGTCCGACACGTCGGCGGGCGTGTACAGGCGGTCTACCTCGTGGCCTTCCGTATCCGTCGTGAACGTTTCCTTGCGCTCGCCGAAGCGGTCGACGGTCGGCTGGACGTCCTCTTCCTCCCACTGAGCCTTCCCCTCGCGAATTTGGTCCAGCTCGTCGGGGTCGAACATGGGGGAACCGTCGGAGGGCGGTGGCTTAAGCGTTCGCAAATCCTTCACGGTTGTTAATCACGGCGCGGTAGGGCGGCGTTCAGAGGACCGTGTCGTCGCGACGTGTGGGCGCCGATCTCCACGTAGTTTGATGGTGTCGTGTGCCGTGGTAGCATACAAATGTCAGCTGAGTCACGGACCGACGTTCCGATAACCGTCGTCAGCGGGCCCCTCGGCGCAGGCAAGACCACGCTCGTCAACCGACTCCTCGAGGACCCCGGCGACAGGCGAATCGCCGTCGTCGTCAACGATATGGGGGAGATCAACGTCGACGCGGAACTGCTCGCGGAAGAGAGCGAGGAGGGCGTCGTGGACCTCTCGAACGGGTGCATCTGCTGTCGGCTCCAGGACGACCTCGTCACGGAACTGACACGCCTCGCCGCGGAGCGGTCGTTCGACTACCTCGTCGTCGAGGCGTCGGGGATCAGCGAACCGATCCCCATCGCCCGCACGCTCACGGAGGGGACGGACGCCGGGACCCTCCCCGACCGCTTCAGGCTGGATACGACGGTGTCCGTGGTCGACGCCTACGGCTTCTGGAAGGCCTTCGACCCCGAGACGTCGCTGCCCGATGCCGCACCGGACCCCGAGCGGCCGCTCACGTCGGTGCTGGTGGACCAGATCGAGTTCTGCGACGTGCTCCTGTTGAACAAGTGCGACATGGTCCCCGACGAGGCGCTGAGTGCGGTCGAGGCCGCGATTCGGGAACTCCAGCCGCGGGCGCGAATCCACCGGACCACCTACAGTGAGGTCGACCCCGACGAGGTCCTCGGAACCGGGCTGTTCGACTTCGAGACGGCGAAACGACAGCAAGGATGGAAGCGAACGCTGGCGGGATCCGCTGACGGCGACCACGAGCACGACGATCACGAACAGGGTGCGGCGGCCGCACACGGCGTCGAGTCGTTCGTCTACCGCCGCGACGCCCCCTTCGATCCCGGCCGGTTCGACGCCTGGCTCGACGACTGGCGCGGCTCGGTCGTCCGAGCGAAGGGGTTCGCGTGGGTGACGAGTCGCCCCGACCAGGTCCTCGGGGTGAGTCAGGCGGGCCCGGCCGTCCAGGCCGGTCCAATCGGCGAGTGGGGTTCAGACGAGCCCTCGACCCGCCTCGTCTTCATCGGACGGTCGATGGACCGCGAGGCAATCGTCGCCGAACTCGACGACTGTCTGGCGACCGACGGCGACGAGCACCCCCCGGCCAAAGAGGACCCCTTCCCCCGTGAGGCCTGATCAGTCCGCGCCGTAGCCGACCTCGTCGCGCAGGTCGTCCCAGTCCTCGTGAAAGCCGTAGGTCGACGCCGACTCCCCCACCGTCGTCGACTGGTACACCTCGTCGTACTCCAGCAGTTGCGCCCACCCGTCGTGGAACCGGTAGCTACAGTACTGGCACATGCCCGGGGATACGACGGGTGCGGTGGTATAGCTACCGCCGAAAAAATTTGCGGGACGCGGTCAGGGCTCTAAGAGCACCTTCGTCACGCCCTCCTCGCGGTTGTCGAACTTCTGATACATCTCCGGGGCCTCCTCCAGTGAGACGCGGTGCGAGACGACCCAGCTCGGGTCGGCCCGTCCCTCGATGATGAGGTCGCGGAGCTCGCGGTTGTAGGACTTGACGTTACACTGGCCGGTACCGAGCTTCTGGCCCTTCTCGAAGAGGAGTCCGAAGTCGATACCCAGCCGTCCCTGTGCCGCTATCTCGTCTGGCGCGCCGGGGTCTTCGGGGACGTACAGCCCCGGAATCCCGAGTTCCCCGGTCGGCTTGACCGTCCGAATGAGGTTGTTGAGGACCACGGCGGGGTTCTCGCGGGCCGGGTCGTAGGCCTCGTCGGCCTCCTTCTCCGGGTCGATGGCCTGGTAGCCCACCGCGTCGACGCCCTTGTCGACGCCGCCGCCGTGCTCGTCTTTGATCTGCTCGACCGGATCAGCCTCCTCGAAGTTGATCGGCGTCGCGTCGCAGTGCTGTTCGGCCAAGTCCAGTCGACTCGGCACCCGGTCGATGGAGTAGATCTCGGCCGCGCCCTTGATCTTCGCGCTGTAGGCGGCCATCAGCCCGACCGGACCGGCCCCGTAGATAGCGACCGAGTCACCGGCTTCGAGGTTCGCGAGTTCCGTGCCGTGCCACCCCGTCGGGAAGATGTCCGCGAGCAGGGCGAAAGCGTCCTCGTGCTCGTCGCCCTCGGGAAGTTTGAGCGCGTTGAAGTCCGCGTACGGGATGCGGAGCTGCTCCGCCTGCCCGCCGGTGTACGGTCCCATCGCGACGTAGCCGTACGCGCCGCCGGCGAACCCCGGGTTGACGTTCGTACAGAATCCTGTGTATCCGTCCTCGCAGTTCTCGCAGAACCCACAGGCCACGTTGAACGGCGCGACGACGCGGTCTCCCTCTTCGAGGTCACTGACCGCATCGCCGACCTCGGTAACGATCCCCATATTTTCGTGTCCGAATACGATCCCCGGCTCGGCGGCCGTCCGTCCCTCGTACATGTGGAGGTCGGAGCCGCAGATGCACGACGTCGTGATGTCGATTATCACGTCGTTCGGATGCTCTATCTCCGGTTCGTCGACTTCCTCGACGGCCACTTCGTGCGGTCCCTTGTACACGACAGCGTCCATGGACATATAATTGACAACTCCGTAATCACTCTCGGACCGTCGCCACTTATAATTGTTGGATATTTATAATGAACGACGGGGCGGATCGACGGCAGGGCCCGTCACTGCCGCGCGCAGTCGCGATCGTTCCGCGCGGATACCGGGGTTTATACGGCAGGCTGCGAACACTCGGGTATGCCGATCGAACCGGGCGACGACGTCACCATCGAGTACGTCGGGCGCTTCGAGGACGGGTCCGTCTTCGATACTTCTCGGCCCGAGGTGGCCCGAGAGCACGGGCTGATGGAGGCACAGGGCGTCGAGGCGGCCGACTACGCGCCGCTGTCGTTCACCGTCGGAGCGGGCGAGATAATCGAGGGCCTCGACGAGGCCGTCGTCGGCATGGACGCCGGCGAGGAGGCCACCGTGACGGTCCCGCCAGAGAAGGCCTACGGCGCGGTCGAACCCGAGCGCGTCCGCGAGTACGACCCGGAGACGTTCGAGGGAATGGTGGGGAAGCCGCCCGAGGTCGGCCTCCACGTCGAGGCGCAAAACGGCCTCCACGGCGACGTGACCGCCGTCAGCGACGACGCCGTCGAGGTGGACTTCAACCACGAACTGTCCGGCAAGACGCTGGTGTTCGAGGTCGAGATCGTCGACGCCCGGTGACCGGACTGCCCGCCGCCGCTCAGCCGCCGGTGTCGTACTTGTAGGTGGCCTCGTCGGGGTCGATACCGAAGTCCTCGGGGCCTTCCTCGGGTTCGGGCTCGCCCTCCTCGTCCTCGGCGGCGGCCCGTTTGAACCGCCTCCGGTGCCGCGTCGGCACCCGGAAGCGGTCGACCGCCACCCGGAGCGGGACCGCGTCCGGCTGGATGTTCTCCTGTTTGGTCGCGAGTCGGTCCCGGAGCGCCTCGGGGAGCTGTGCCGGCTCGATGCGCTCGAAGCCGAACTGCGAGAGGTAGTCGGCGGCGTTGGTCAGCGAGTAGACGACGTCGAACCCCTCGTCGCCCGCGTACTCGACCAGTCGCTCGATGACGTGCGCGCCGACGCCCTGGCCGCGCCACTCGGGCAGAACGCCGATGCTCGTCAGCTCACAGACCGTCTCGTCCTCACCCTTGTGAATCCGGATGCGGCCGAATCCGGCCTTCTCGTGGCTCTCCTCGTCGATGGCGACGACGTAGTCCCGGGACCTGAAGGCCGTCTCGTCGAGCCCCATCTCCTCGATGCGGTCAAGCAGCCAGACCTCCTCGCGGTTTTTCGCATCCCGGACGTACATGGCCTGAAGTTGGCCGGCCCCGGTCAAAAGGGTTTGCTGGTCGCCCCAGCGGGGACCTATCAGTCATCGTAGTGAAAATAGCTATTACAATTCATCATGAACGTTTTGCCATGTTATCTGTCGAGATGGACATGGTACAGTACGACTGCCCGTACATCGACACGACGCGGGACCACGAGGTGTCGTTCCTCGCCAAGCAGTGGGACTTCTACCCCGACGAGCGGGAGTTGGAGACGCGCATCATGGTCAGCGGCGCGGACCGCGAGGCCCTCGACTGCGGCCTGGAGGCGCTGTCGGCCCACGACAACATGGCGTCCTACCGGCTTCTCCGCCGGAAGGGCGACATGGCGCTGATACGGTCGCGCATCGCGGAGACGAACGCGATGAACGTCATCCGCGACAACAGCGGCTACATCACCGGCCCGTTCAGGATCCGCGACGGCTCGGAGATATGGCACGTCGGGTTCGACACAGAACGGATCGCCGAGGGGACGCTCTCGGAACTGGAGCGCAACAACGACTACACCGTCCGCTCGCGCGAGTCGGTCGACCTGGAGGACTACTACGACCTCCTGCAGAACATCGACTCGGCCAAGCGGCTGGTCGACGGCTGTCGGGAGCTCTCGGACGTGGAACGGGCGACGCTGGAACGCGCCGTCGAGGGCGGCTACTTCGACACGCCGCGGGACGCCACGCTCTCGTCGCTGGCCGATGAGTTCGACGTCTCGAAGATGGCCATCTCGAAGAATCTCCGGCGCGGGCAGCGGAAGATTCTCGACCGCGTCACGACGGCGATGAACGAGGTCACCGAGTGAGCGCCAGTCGGTTCCTCACTGCCGTCTACTGTCTTCTCGCTGCCGGCTTCCCGCACTTCTCTGCCGCGGTCACTCCGTCCCGCTCCCCTGCATCAGCTTCTGTATCTCCTCGTCCGACGCCAGGTCGTCGGGGTCGCCGCTCGCGACCACGTCGCCGCGCTCGATGACGTAGAGCCGGTCGACCACGTCGGGGACGTGCGTGACGTTCGACTCCGCGATCAGCACCGCGATTCCGCGGTCGTTGATCGCCTCGATGTGTCGCTTGAGGTTCTCGACGACGACGGGAGCCAGCCCCTCCAGCGGTTCGTCGAGGATGAGCAGGTCGGGCTGGAGCGCCAGCGCTCGACCGATGGCGACCATCTTCGCCTGCCCCCCGCTCAGGTTCTGGACCTTGGCGTCGCGGCGGTCGTCGAGTTCGGTCAGCACGTCGTAGACCTGTTCGATCACGCCGTCCTCGTCGTCGATGCCGCGGGCGGACCCGCTCGTCCAGATTGGGAGCCGGAAGTTCTCGTCGACGGTCATGCCGGTGAAGAGCTTCCGGTCTTCGGGCTGGTAGCCGATGCCGCGCTTCGGGACGAGCTCCGAGCGGATGTCGGTCAGTTCCTCGCCGCGGAAGCGGACCGAGCCGCTCCAGACGGGCGTCAGGCCCATGATCCCCCGGAAGGTGGTCGTCTTGCCGGCCCCGTTGCGGCCGACCAGGCCGACCGCCTCGCCGGCGTTCACGTCGAGGTCGACGTCCTCGGTCACCCGGAACCCCTCGACGGCGGCGTTCAGCCCGCGGACCGACAGCAGGGTGTCGGCGCTCATTCGCCCACCCCGAGGAGGAGCCGTCTGAGTTCGTCGTCGGTCTCGAGCATCGTCGGCGGGCCGACGCCGTGGACGGCCCCCTGATGGAGGGCGACGACGCGGTCGGCGTACTCGGTGACGATGTCCATGTCGTGCTCGATGGTGACCGTCGTGACGCCCGCCTCCCGTCCGACCTCGACGACCGTCTCGATGACGTACTCCTTCTCGCGGGTCGAGACGCCCGAGGTGGGCTCGTCGAGCAGGAGGTAGTCGGGGTCGAGCCCGAACGACATCGCCACGTCGAGCAGTTTCCGGTCGCCGTGGGGCAGTTCCTCGGCGACGGTGTTGGCGGCGTCGTCCAGGCGGAACTTCGACAGCAGGTCGTCGACGGTCCGCTCCACGTCGGCGTGGCCGTCGGCCATCGAGAAGAGGCTCCACGTCTTGCCCCGCTCGGTGAGCACCACCGTCCGGAGGTTCTCGCGGACGGTCATCTCCTCGAACACCTTGACGACCTGGAAGCTCCGGGCGATGCCGGCGTCGACCCGTTCGTCGGCCGACATCGCCGTGATGTCGTCGCCGTCGAGGACGATGGAGCCCTCGTCCGGCGAGAGGAAGCCGGTCAGGAGATTGATGAACGTCGTCTTGCCCGCCCCGTTCGGACCGACGATGAAGACGAGTTCGCCGTCTTCCTGCCCGAACTCCAGGCTCACGTCGTCTGTCGCGACCAGTTCGCCGAACGACTTGTGCAAATTGCGTGCTTCGAGCATGTCAGTCCACTCCGAAGAGGATGATTCGCAGACTCGACAGCGATTCGACCGCCTTCCGTTCCGCCGTCCGTCCCGCGGACCGCGCCCAGTCGGCGACGGCCGAGGGCTCCCGACGGAGCTGTCTCAGCCGGGTGCTGACGACGCCGCCCGACCTGAGCGAGCCGACGATGCCCCGCGGGAACCCGTAGACGAGGACCAGCAGGACGACGCCGGTCAGGAACTCGTAGTACTGGGTCACGTCCTGGCCCACGTCCTGCAGGAAGATCAGGACGACACCGCCGATGAGCGGCCCGACCAGCGTCCGGAAGCCGCCCAGGATCGCCATGAACAGGATGTCACCGGATCGGAGGAAGAACAGCGTCCCCTCCGGGCGGACGTACTGGCGGACGACGGCGTACAGGCCGCCCGCGACGCCACCGTAGACGCCGGAGATGACGAACGCCGCCCAGACGTACCGGCGGACCGGCAGGCCGATGAACCGCGCTCGGGTCCGCTCCTGCCCGATGGCGTCGAGCGCGTTCCGGAACGGCGACTGGGTGATGCGGTACATCACGAACAGCCCGACGAGGATGACCACGACGGTCAGGTAGTACGTCAGTATCTGGTACACCGCCGGCTCGAAGGTCGTGCCGAGCAGGAGCGGCTGGTTCGCCGGACCCGGCCGAATCGGCATCCCGTCGCTACCGCCGAGGGCGCTCTGCCCGAGCGCGATGGCGTACAGCAGTTGGCCGAACGCGAGCGTCAGCAGGGCGAAGTACAGACCGGTGTGGCGAAGCGACAGCGCGCCGACGAGCGCCGCCATCACCGTCGCCGCGGCGATGGCACCGAGCAACAGGAGGCCGACGCTCTGGAGGCCTGCGTACTTCGCGAGCACCGCCGTCGCGTACGCCCCGGTCCCGAAGAACGCCGCGTGCCCGAACGACGTGAGCTTCGTGTGGCGGAGGAGCAGGTTCAGCCCGACCGCCGCGAAGCCGAAGAGCAGCCCCTGATGGATGACGCTGAGTTGGAGGCTGTCGGAGAGCCTCGTCACGTCCGGAATCGCGAACAGCGCGACGACGCCGAGCGCCAGCGCGACCGCCTCCCGGCGGGTCGCTTCGACGCCGAGGAAGCGGTAGCGGGTCTCCCCGTCCGTCTCGACGCGTTCGGGCATCACGCCGTCTCACCCCACGTTCCGAACAGGCCCTCGGGCTTGACGAGCAGGATGAGCGCCATGATGGCGAACGGGGCCGCGATCTCGCCGGGCGGGTACAGCGTGATCATCCACGACCGGATGACGCCGACGAGCAGCGCGCCGACGAACGCCCCGCGGAGGCTGCCGAGGCCGCCGATGACGATGACGACGAACGAGAGGACGAGCGGGTTGGTCCCCATGCCGAGCGTGGCCGCCGTCGGCGGGACGGCCATCGCGCCGGCGAAGCCCGCGAGGAAGGCCCCGAGCGCGAACACGAGCGTGAACACCCGGTCGGTGCTGACGCCGATGGCCGTCGCCATCTCGCGGTCGATGGCCGTCGCCCGGACGATGCGCCCGGTCTTCGTGCGGTCGAAGAACCAGAACAGGCCGGCGACGACGGCGATGCCGACGAGGATGACGAAGACGTTGTACGTCGGGTAGTTCAGCCCGACCAGTTCGCTCGTCGGGATGCTGTTGATGGCGCTGTAGACGGCGTCGGTCCGCAGGGAGGTGTTCCCCCAGACGAACTTCTTCACGTCGAGCAGGATCAACAGCAGCGCGAAGGTCAACACCAGTTGGTACACCTGGTCGCGGTCGTAGATCGCCCGGAGGAACAGCGCCTCGAACACCGTGCCGACGGGCAACAGGAGGGCCGCGGTCAGCAGCACCGAGACGAGGACCGCGAGGACGAACACGACCCCGCCGAGGACGCCGCTGGGCGGGCCGACGACGCCGATGACGAAGCCGAACACGCCGATGCCGGCGTACGCGCCGATGGAGAACAGCTCCCCGTGGGCCAGGTTCAGCACGTCGAGGATGCCGAGGATGACGGTCAGCCCCGAGGCGATCATGAACAGGATGAACCCGAACTGGACGCCGTTGAGCGTCTGGACCAGCGCGGTTTCAAGTGTGCCTGCCATTGGTGGGTTTCAGCTGCTCCAGCTGTCTAACCACGCGCTGCCGGCGACGCCGGGCGGGGGCGCGGTCTCCGCCGCCGAATAGATGTTCACGTCGTCGAGCCTGGCCGCGCCGAGGTCGTCGTCGTACACCATCGCCCCGGCGAAGGAGTTCGACGACCCCTGGTGGTCCTCGGCCATGTTGTGGTAGCCGGCCGGCGTGAAGAAGCCGTGACCCTCCAGCATCTGTGCGATCTGACCCTGGCTGGGGTAGGTCCCGAGGAGGTCGATGGCCTTCTCGACGGCGGTCGCCCAGGCCGTCACCGCCCCGTAGCCGCTCATGTAGTGGGCCGTCGGGACGGTCACGCCGTCCTGTGCGGTCGCGGCGTCGAACAGTTCGCGGCCGGGCTGCCAGTTCCCCAGCGCGGGGTGGCCCCAGTAGTAGTTGCGCGACCCGGAGTAGATGTCCGTGCCGGCCAGCGCGTCGGCGGGCACGTCGCCGGCGGCGCTGTACAGCGTCGTCCCGAAGACGGTCGTGTTGTCGAACATGTCGTTTGCGCTGGCCTGGCGGACGAACGTGGTCACGTCGCCGCCCCACAGACTGGAGAAGGTCACGTCCGGCTGCTCGCTGTTGATCGACGTGATGTGGTTCGACATGTCGCTGGCCCCGAGTTCGGGGAACCCCTCGTAGACGACCTCCGCCCCGGTCAGCTTGGTGATCGCCTGCTTGAACACGCGCATCTCGTCCTCGCCGAAGGAGTACCCGGGGTTGACGCCGGCCACCGTCTCGATCTCGTCCGCGCCGATGCGCTCGACGGCCTCCCGGGCCATCGTCACCACCTCCATGATGTCGTAGTTCTGGAAGCGAAACGAGTACGTCGGGTCGGGGACCGTCTCCTCGTACAGCGTCGTCACCGTCCCGTCCGTCCCGACGTTGACGACCTCGTTCTTCTCGACCTCCGGCGCGATCTGGCTGTGCGTGCCGCTGGAGATGGGACCGAAGGTGACCTCCTTGCCCTCCTCGATGAACTGGTTGTAGCTGTCGAGCGGGTTCGATCCCTCGTCGACTACGTCGAGTTCGATCCGGCGCTGCCCGCCGATCCCGCCGGCCTCGTTGATCCGCTGGACGGCCAGTTCGGCCCCGCGCTGGGCCTGGATGCCGAGGACCCCAGGGGCACCTTTCGTGAAGGTCAACAGCCCGGCCTGGATCGGCTCCTCGGGGATCGAACCACCGGAGTCGCCGCCGTCGCCGGACTGCTGGCCGCCGCCGTCGCTCAACAGCGTCGAACAGCCCGCGAGGGCCGCGGCGACGGCCGAGCCGCCGATCGCCGAGAGCAGTCGCCGTCTGCCGATTCCACCAGTGTCGCGCTCCGTTGGCTCCGTTCGTTTCATAGGTATCTCCGCTCCCGTCGCTCGGACGCTCCGCGTCGCGGCGTGCGTCGCGTTGACAGGGATGAGTGAAGCTACCGTCCAACCCGGGGAATAACGAGAGGTTTACACGTAAACCAGTCGCGAACCCGGCGTTGCTACTCGACCGGGCGGTGCGCACGGAGGCCGGCCAAGGCGGGGGCTTGGTATACATGTCAACCCGACGCTATTCGGGTGTGTACGCACAACGTGGTACCGAATGGCATCCAGTAACTCCCACGAACGGCTCGAAGTGCCGCCCGTCGACGAGGAGTCGATCCTGTTCGTCGAGGACGACCACTACGCGACCGAGACCGTCTGCCTCGTGACCGGTGGCGCGTCGGGCATCGGTCGGGCGACGGCGCTCGCGATGGCGGCAAACGGGGCCACGGCCGTCGCGACGGACATCGACGAAGACGGACTGGCCGAAGTCGCGGACCGCGCGGCCGACCTCGGTCTCGACGGCGCGGTCGAGACGGTGACGGGCGACCTCGCGAGCGACGCGGACCTCGACGACGTCGTCGAGGTCGCCGCCTCCCACGGCACGGTCCGCTATCTCGCGAACGTCGCCGGTCTCCAGCACATCGACGCCATCGAGGACTTCCCGATGGAGAAATACGACCAGATGCACGACGTGATGCTCCGCGCCCCGCTCGCCCTCTCGAAGCGGGTCATCCCGCATATCCGCGGGACGGACGACGGCGTCGGCGCGATCGGCAACATGGCGTCGGTCCACGGCCACTACGTCACCTCCGACAAGGTCGCATATAACGTCTCGAAATTCGGCCTGCGCGGCCTGACGCAGTCCATCGCCGCCGAGGGTGGGGACGGCCTCCGGTCGTTCTCGATCAGCACCGGCTACGTCAAGACGCCACTCGTCGTCGACCAGATTCCGGACACCGCCGACCAGCGCGGCATCAGCGTCGACGAGGTCATCGACGACGTGATGCTCGGCCAGTCCCGCGTCAAGGAGATGATGGACCCGATCGACGTGGCGAACCTCTTCGTCCTCGGGTTCTCCCGACACGCCCGTCACCTCAACGGCGGCGACCTCCTGTTCGACGGCGGAATGACAAAGACCTACGCGTGAGAAGAACACACATGGACAACGCTGACAGACGCGGCCGGCCAGTCGCGACCGCTCTGCGGAGATGCGGCGATAGGTGCCCACGAATCCACGCGGAGGGGCGGCCATGAGCGACCACGAGTACGCGGACACCGTCGTCCACGAACCGTCCCGGGAGTTCGTCGAGTCCACGAACGTCTGGGCGTTCATGCAGGACTACGACATCGACGACTACGAGGAACTGATCGAACGGACGACGACGGACGTGCCGGGCGAACCGGCCTCCGGCGTCGAGTGGTTCTGGGACCTGCTGCCGGAGTACCTCGGCGTCGAGTTCTTCGAGGAGTACGACCGCGTTCGAGATGACAGCCGGGGCCCGCAGTTCACCGACTGGTACCCCGGCGGGACGATCAACGCCGCGCACAACGTCCTCGACCGCCACGCGCGCCGCGACAGCGGGACCCGGAACGCGGTCGCGCTCATCTGGGAGGGCGAGCCCGGCGACGTGCGCCAGATCACGTATCACGACCTCGACCGGCAGGCCAGTCGGGTGGCGAACTACCTGGAGTCGGTCGGCGTCGACACCGGCGACACCGTCGGCCTCTACATGCCGATGGTCCCCGAGGTGGCGTCGATACTGTACGGCTGTCTCAAGGTCGGCGCGATCGCGGTCCCCATCTTCTCCGGGTTCGGCGTGGACGCGACGGCGACGCGCATCGCCGACGCCGAGTGCTCCGTGCTGTTCACGGGCGACGGCTTCTATCGGCGCGGGTCCGGCGTCCACCTCAAAGGCACCGCGGACGAGGCCATCGAGCAGGCCGGCGAGGAACTCGGCGAGGTCCCGGTCGAACACACCGTCGTCTACGACCGCCTCGGACTGGCTGACGACCCCGACGAGTCCATCCGCTGGACGCGCCGCGACGACTGGTGGGACGAGACCGTCGGCGAGGCCGACGACGAGTACGCCGCGAAGGAACTCCCCAGCGACCAGGAGTCGATGCTGCTGTACTCGTCGGGGACGACGGGGAAACCGAAAGGCATCGTCCACACGCACGCCGGGTCGCTGCTGCAGGCGGCGAAGGAGATCCACTTCGGCTTCGATCACAAGCCCGGCGACCGCTTCTTCTGGGTGAGCGACATCGGCTGGATGATGGGCCCGTGGACCCTGCTCGGGAACCACGCCTTCGGCGGCACGGTGTTCATGTACGAGGGCGCGCCGGACCACCCCGACCCGGACCGCTTCTGGTCGATGATCGACCGTCACGACATCACGACGTTCGGCGTCTCACCGACCGCGATTCGGGCGCTGCGCAAGAAGGGAGACGAGTGGCTCGACGGCCACGACCTCTCCAGTCTCCGCCTGCTCGGATCGACCGGCGAGCCCTGGGATCCCGAGAGCTGGATGTGGTTCTACGAGCACGTCGGGGGCGGCGAGTGCCCGATCGTCAACATCTCCGGCGGGACCGAGATCATGGGTTGCTTTCTCATGCCGATGCCCATCCAGTCGCTCAAGCCCTGCACGCTCGGCGGGCCCGGCCTCGGGATGGCCGTGGACATCGTCGACGCCGAGGGGAACTCCGTCGCCGACGCCCGCGAGCGGGGCTACCTCGTCGCGCGGGACTCCTGCCCGTCGATGACGAAGTCGCTGTGGAGCGGCGACGAGCGCTATCTGGCGGAGTACTGGTCGACGTGGGACGACGTGTGGGACCACGGCGACTGGGCCCAGAAGGACGCTGACGGCCTGTGGTTCCTCCACGGGCGGGCCGACGACGTGCTCAACGTCGCCGGGCGGAAGGTCGGTCCCGCGGAAGTCGAAGGAGCGGCGATGGAACACGCCGCAGTCAATCAGGCCGCAGCCGTCGGCGCGCCGGACGACACCACCGGGACCGCCGTCGTCCTCTACGTCGTGCTCGAACCCGACTACGACCCTTCGGACGACCTCCGGGAGTCCATCCGCGCGGCCGTCGGCGAGGAACTGGGCAAGCCGTTCCGGCCCCGAGAGGTGCTGTTCGTCGACGAGTTCCCCAAGACCCAGTCCGGGAAGATCATCCGCCGAGCCATCGAGGCGGTCTACCGGGACGAGGACCTCGGCGACATGTCCAGCATCGAGAACCCCGATGCCCTGGAGACCGTCCGCGAGGCCCGGTAATCTGACGGCCTGCTGTAGCCGTCTCTCAGTCGTTGTGAATACGATGCTTCTCTTCACGGAGCTCTACCGGCTATTTGACAGTACAGGGCAAACACTCATAACCGAGAAATTCACTAGAAATTCATATGAGCCGTACGTCCATTCCAATAGACACCGACACGAAAAACAGACTCGACGAGGCGAAACGAGAAGACGAGACGTGGGATGAATTTCTGCTCCGAATCGTTGCAGCGACCGGAGACGGGATGTCTCCAGGGACACTGTCTGATGAAGAAGCTGAGGAAGCACTGGAAATCGTACGAGAAGGTCGCGAGCGGTAATGTTTCTCGACACCTCCGCGATTATCGCCTACCAACAAGGAGATGAGCGCGCTGTCGAGTATATCGATGATGGCCGCCCGTGGTACACGTCCACGATCTGCGCCTTCGAGTATATCAACGGGCGGCTTGGAAGCGGCGAAACTGACGTGCTGGCCGTCAGACAAGAATTTTCGGATGTGCAGACACTTGATCTGAACGAACCCATTGCGGTCGAGGCCGCACGCCTCCAAGACGAAATAATGACCGATGGGGGGCGACTGGCAACTGCTGATATGCTTATTGCGGCCACAGCCCGCTCAACGGGAGACGAACTTGTCGTCGCAGATAGCGACTTCGAGACTGAGATTCTTCAGACTGTGATGGAGGTCACGAACCTCCGCAAATGAACAATGGCAGACGAACCGAGCAGCTATTTCAGCCACCCAAGAGAATAACGAACCGGCGTTCGCGACAATTGATATTTCGACGACCGTCTCGACTGCAGGCGGCTGGTGCGATGCTGACGGACAGCAGTCCGTATCAGCCCTCGACTGGCTCCTCGGCCGGCGCGTCGAGGCCGAGCAGGCGCGGGAGGGCGAGGACGGCGATAGCCACTTCGGTCCCTCCGGCGACGAGGAACGCGGGGAGGTAGCCGAACGCGCCCGCGACGCCGCCGCCGACGAGGATGCCGGCGAGGAAGCCGACGCTCCCGAAGACGTTGAATCCCGCCATCGCCGTGCCGCGCTCGGTCGACGCCGCGAGGTCGGAGACGAGCGCCATCGTCGCCGGGGCCATCAGCGCGCCGATGACCCCGGTCGCGACCATGCCCGCGCCGGCCGTGGTCACCGTGGGGGCCAGTCCGACGGCGATGACGACGAGGCCGTACAGCAGCGACCCGACGACGATGGGGACCGTCCGACCGATTCGGTCCGAGAGCGTCCCGAAGGGGTACTGCAGGAGGGCGAAGGGCGCGAAGAAGAGCGACAGCATGACGCCCGTCTCGCCCGGTCCGAGACCGAACGTCTCGCGGAAGTACAGCGTTCCGACGAGCGCGAAGAAGCCGGCGGTCATCCGGTCGACGAACCCGAAGGCGTAGGGGATCGACAGCGTCGGCGTCCGTCTGAGGCCGGTGAGCGCGGCCGCGAGCGTCCGCCCGTCGCCGTCGGGGGCGCGGTCCTCGACGACCAGGGCGAGGCCGGCCACCGCGAGCAGGAGGGCGCTCGCCGCATACAGCGGTAGTGGCGTCGCGACCTCGTACAACTGCCCGCCGAGGGGCGCGCCCAGGGCCGTCCCCGAGCCGATGGCGATGCCCGCCGCGCCCATGTTCTTGCCGTGGCCGCCGCCGAGGTCCATCAGCATCGTCATCGAGAGCGAGAACGCCGCGATGGTGGCCGCGCCCTGGAGCGTTCGGACGGAGAGCACCAGGAGAAACGGCGTCTGGATATCCCCGGCAAACCATCCGAGGACTGCGTAGAGAACCGCACCGGCGGCCGCGCCGCCGGCGATGAACGGCGTCCGCCGCCCGCTCACGTCGCTGAGTGCGCCCCAGACGCCGGCGAAGACGACGAACGCCCCGAACTCTGTGGCGAGGAACCACATGCTCGCGTTCAGGTCGGACGACGCCCCCAGCGCCCCCACGAGGCGGTCGACGCCGGGGTAGAGGAGGACCTGCGCGAGCAGGACGGCGAAGACGACGCCAGCGAGCAGCCCCCGGTCTCGGCTGTCCGACATGGGCGACCCTACGGCGAGACGGAGAAAATAGGTGGCGAAGCCGGACGGACGGGAGCGGAACGGCTCGCCGGCTGCGGGGGGTCCGCGTGCACGGAATCGCGGTTCGGGACAGGCTACGTGGTCGCCGGAGCGCGTTCACCGCGGTGGCGCCGAGCCACTGCGGCAGAGCGACGGAACGGCAAGCGCCACGGGTCGCCGGGACAGAGCGACCCTACGGCTCACGCCGGCGCGCTCACTCGGCGCTGTGGGGCGGGACGAAGCCGCAGTTCGAACAGCCGTTGTGCTTCGTCGTTACGTAGCTCAGTTCTTCGCCGCACTTCGGACACTTGTACTGGGTCGCGTTCATCATCAGCCGGTACAATTCGACAATACCTAAATGTTTATACGACAATTGTCTATGTGTGAATATTCGGGGTGTAGCGGGCTCTTAGGTCCAATATCGGCGAATGAGAGTATGAAATCAAGGCGCTGCCTCCCCACCCAGACCGAGTCGAATTTGCGGGAGACAGTCGGCTTCGACCGGTAGCGTGAGTGTCACACTCATCCGAGTCACACCGGTGATCTCGGACGTGTTCGGTGGAAAGACAGAGTGACGGGCGGACTCGCGAAAAGATGGCTCCCTCGAAGGAATTGAACGAACGCCGAATTCGCCCCATCGACTCGTGTCGAACTAATAATACATTATTTTATGTTACAAATACTGCGACCGGAGCCCGCTCTCGTCAGCGGTTCTCTGGGAGGCCTCTCGGCCGGCACGTCGAAAAAAAAAAGGACTGCAGTCAGTCGGCCGAGCTTACATGTAGCCGAGGTCGCGCAGGCGCTCCATCAGGTCCTCTTTGTCCTGGGCGCGGCCGGCGCGCTCGGTCGTGTTCTCCATGTCCTGTAGCCAGGCGGGCTCCTCGGCGGACTTGTCGGTGCTGACCTCGCTGCCGAGCGAGCGGAACCCGGCGAAGTACTTCGGCGAGACCGGCACGTCCTCCTTCTCGATGCCCTCGGGGAGGTCGTCCTGGCCCTGCGGGACGTAGCCCTCTTCGGGATAGCCCTCGACGGTATCCGGGACGACGAAGTTCCAGAAGGCCTCCCACACGTCGGCCTCGGCGAACTGGAGGATCGTCTGGACGCGGTCGTGGGGCGGGTAGATGTCGGGGTCGTGACGCGGCGAGAAGAACGTCTCGTCGGCGCGGGACTCCTGTTCGTCCCAGCGGATACCCGAGATGATCCCGTCGACGTCGTACTCCTCGATGGCGTCGTTGAGCGCCACCGTCTTCAGCAGGTGGTTCCCGACGTAGGTGTCCAGCAGGAACGGGAACGTGTCCTCCTCGTACTCGAGGATGTTGCGGACGTGGTGCTGGTTGTGTTCCGAGAGTTCGCTGATGGGGATGTCGTCGCCCGGCTCGAGGCCGTTCTCGTCGACGTACTCGCCCACGTCCTCGTTGCGCGCCCAGATCACGTCGAGGTCCCACTCGTCGGCCCAGTGCTCGACGAAGTCGATGAGCTCGTCGAAGTGCTGGTAGTGGTCGATGAAGACGACCGGGGGGACCTCGAGGTCGAAGCGGTCCGCGACCTCCTTGACGAAGTACAGCGTCAGCGTCGAGTCTTTCCCGCCGGTCCACATGACCACGGGGTTCTCGTACTCTTCGAGGCCGGTCTTCGTGACCTCGATCGCCTTCTCGATCTTGTGGTTGATCGTGGGATACTCGGCGGGCTCTTCGCCCTCGCCGTCGGTGTAATCGACGTCCAGATAGTCCGGGAACTCGGCTGATTCGGACATAGTGTAATGAGATATAATTACGACCACTAAGTATTTTTTGGATATTCGACAGGTGTGTGAGCGGCTGTCAAATTCTCGGCGCTGACGGGAGCCGCCGCTCAGCCCCGCAACAGGTTCAGCACCTCGTCGACCACGTCCGGCTCGACGGCGACGATGTAGCGTTTCCCGGCCTCTAGCGTGGTCTCCGGGCGCGCGATGCGGTCGCCGTCCTCGCCGGAGATGACCAACGTGCCCGCGGGGAATCGCACGTCCGCGAGCTGTTTGCCGGCGGCGGGCGCGCCCTCTTCGACGAGGATGTCCATGATGTCGAGCGTGCTGGTCACGTCTGCGAGCGTCTGCACGTCGCTGCCGACGATCTCGTTCGCCGCCTGCCGCGCGCCGGCCCGTTCGGGGTAGAGGACGGCGTCGACGAACCGCGCGTAGCTCTCCGCCGACGCCCTGTCGATTCTGGCCACCGTCCGAATGCCCGGTGCCAGTTCCTTCGCGGCCATGCAAATGGCGAGATTCAGCCCTGTATCACCGGTGAGCGCGGCGATCACGTCCGCGCTCTCGATGCTCGCCTGTTCGAGGATGTTCGGGTCCGTCGCGTCGCCGGTAATGACCGTCGCCATCCACTTCTCGGCGATGGCGTCGACCGCGTCCTCGTCCCGTTCGATGATCGTCACGTCGTTGCCCCGGTCGACGAGCAGTTCGGCCGTCTGGGAGCCGACGCGCCCGCCGCCCGCGATGACTATGTCGAGTTTCTGTGTCATTGTCAGTCGTCCTCGGTAAGCAGCTCCGCACTGTCGCTCGGTTCCCTCTCGGTACCCGGTTCCGATCGAACGGCCGCCAGCCCGTAGTACGCGATCACGCCGAGGGCGATCCAGCCGCCGCTGAGCACCAGTGCGACCGGATCGGTTCGGACCAGATAGCCCACCAGCACGACGGTCAGGACGAGATTCAGCAGGATCCCGAGCAGCGGCGGAATCGGGTAGTACGGGAGTTCGTAGGGTCGGTTCATGTCCGGTCGCTCCCGACGGAGTTTGATCACGGCCCCGTTGACGACGACGAAGGAGAGCAGGAAGAACAGGCTCGACATGTTGCCGGCACTCTTCGTCGGCAGGACCACCGACCCGAGCATCACTACGGCGCTCGCGACGATGGCGGCGAACGGCGTCCCGAAGCGGTGGTGGAGTTGGCCGAACGACGGGAGCAACTGTCCCTCGCGCCCCATCGAGAACGCGACGCGCGAGGAGGCGATGACCACGGCGTTCAGCGCCGTCAGGGTCGAGAACACGGCCCCGAAGACGATGACCGCGCCGCCGTTCTTGATGACCGGCAGCCCCGTCGGCATGAACGTTGTGGCTGCGCGTGCGATGCCGGCCTCGCCCGCCTCGGCCAACCCCTGGGCCCCGAGGGTGCCGATGGCGACCGTGACGACCGCCACGTAAACGAGCACGGTCGCCCCGAGACTGACGAAGATGGCCTTCGGGATGTTCTCGCGCGGGTTCTTCACCTCCTCCGTGACCGTCGTGATGAGGTCGTACCCCTCGAAGGCGATGAACGTCAGCCCCATCGCGGGCAGTATCGCGAACGCGCCCGATTCCTCGGGGAACAGGGGCTGGAACTCGGCGGTGGAGAACATCGGCGACACCGCGCCGAAGGCGACGAACACCAGGAGTATCGTGACCTTCGTCGCCGTGAAGATCGTCTCGATGCTCCCGCTCGCGGCCGTCGAGACGGCGTTGACGGCGACGAACAGCGCGACGGCGACGAACGCGAGCGCCAGTCCCGCCGGGACGGCGGCGTCGACGGCCGGGAGCGCGAGCGCGCCGACCTGATCCGGCGGCGCGACGACCCCGTAGACGTGGAGCAACTCGAGGAAGTTCGGCGCGAACCCCAGCGCGTACAGCGCGCCGGCGATCATGTACGCGAACCAGAGCATCCAGCCCATCAGGAACGACTGGAAGTCGTCGAACACCTCGCGGACGAACGCGTACCCGCCGCCGCTCTTGGGAATCGCGCTCGCCAGTTCGGCGTACGAGAGGCCGGTGAAGGCGGTGACGACGCCGTTGAGGACGAACACGAGGAGCGCGGCGGGGCCGGCGATCTCCGCCGCCAGCCCCGTCAGGACGAAGATCCCGGCTCCGATCATCGCGCCCATCCCGATCATCGTCGCGTCGAGGAGACCGAGTTCGGCCTGTGGCGACCGCTCGTCGTGGCTACTCATCCGTCGATTTCTCCCGGATTCGGACGCTTCCTGCCGGTCGATAGCTCCACCGATCGACGCCCATACCGGCGGCACACGCGCGGCGTAAATTTAGCTACTGGTGACTGTCGTCACTCGCCGGGAGTGAGCGCCACCACTTTTCACCGGCGGACCCCTGTCTACAGAGCCATCGACGCTTTTTGTCGTCGCCCGCCAAGTGGCGTACATGGTCCCTCGCCCGCCCCCGGCGGCACGCCTCTACCGCCGCTGGATCGCTCGGTACGTCCCCGTCGCGGCGCTGCTCCTGCTCGCGAGCGGGCTGGTCGGCTTCGCGCTCGGGAGCCAGGTCCCGTCGTCGTGGTTGCAAGCCCCTGGAACTGCCGGACAGAGCCCGTTCACGCCGGTCGAGCTCACCACCGTCTCGCTCGCCGTCCACAACCTCGGCGCCTTGTTCGTCATGTTCCTCGGGGCCGTCTCGCTCGGGGCCGCGACCGTGCTGTCGCTGGTCCTGAACGGCTTCGTCATCGGCGCGATCGTCGCCATCGCGCTCAAGCAGGTCTCCCCGGTCGTCGTCGCGGCGCTCATCGTTCCTCACGGCCTCGTCGAGATTCCGGCGCTGCTCGTCGTCGCCGCCGTCGGCCTCCGTTTCGGCTGGCTGTCGATCCAGTACCTCCGCGGGCGCACGGACGCCCTCCTCACGACCCGGGACCTCCGCGAAGCCGGTTGGCTCCTCACGCTCGCAGTGGCCCTCATCGTCGTCGCCGCGTTCATTGAGGCGAACCTGACGCTCGAAATCGCCGACCGGTTCACCGACGCCGATCTCTCGGGTATCGCCGCGAACGGCGCGGTCGTCTCGCCCGCGTAGCGACCGCTCTCTCGATCAGTTCTTGGTGCCGTCCCCGTCGGCGGACGACATCGGACCGACGTTCGGCACGCCCTGAATGTCGGTCAGCGACAGGGTATTGGGATCGTTCATGCCGTCTCCGGAGGCGACGCCGCTGGTCAGGATGCTTCGGACGGCCTCCTCGACGGTCATGTCGACGTCGTGGAGGTTCGATTCGGGGATGTAGGTGAGGAAGCCGCCGGTGACCGGGTTCGGCGCGAGCGGGAGGAACATGGCGACCATGTCGTCGTGATCGACGCCCGCTTCGACCGTCTGAAGCGATCTGTTGGTCTGAAAGCCCAGGACGTACACGTCGTCGCCGAAACACTCGACCAGTTTCACGTCCTGGAAATTCTCGTCACCGCCGTTGCCGACCATCACGTCGCTCATCCGACGGAAGCTCTGGTAGACCGTCCCCACGGCCGGGATTCGGGCGATAACGAAGTCGAAGAGATCGACGAGCAACTCGCCGTATCGGTGGCTCCCGACGCTCCCGACGATCAGGACGACAGACAGCAACACCAGGACGGCGATGAGTTCGGTGAGGAAATCGACGATGTGCGAGTACACGCCGAGGTCGATCAGCAGTCCGACCAGGTAGACGCTCTCGACGGCCTCGATGACGCCCAGCCAGCGCAACACCTGGATCACCGGGACCAGCGCCTCGACCACGAAATCCAGGACCACGGAGAGGACGTAGATCGTGACCACGACGGGCACGGTGATCGCGACGCCGGTGAGTATCGTCTCGCGGACGTGAGCGTACACCCGATTGTCTTCGCCGGCTGGTACCGTCGCCTCCGTGGATCCCTCGTCACCAGTCATAGCAGTAGGTTCTGCGACCGTCCGTTCACCGGTGACACGTATTAGTAACCTGCCTGCAATCGCCAGTTAGGGCCCTGATAAGCGAAGGGGGAACCACAGCCACGGCTCACAGTGTGCGGACGGCAGGGAGAACCGATCGCGGACGGAGTTACGAGATGAACTCGTTGTCGCGCCAGTTGACGCCCTCTTCGTCTTCGCTCTCGCGCGGTTCCTCGGCGACGTTGATGGCGGCGGGCCGCTCTTCGCCGTCGACGATGCGGACGGCCTCAAGCTCTTCGTCGACTGCGGCGATCGCCGTCAGTGTGCCCTTCTCCGCCACCTTGGCGACCTCACAGAGAACCTCGAACATCGCGTACTGGAGCGCGGTGTTCTGGAGGACCGTCTCGCGGTCGCCCTTGAAACAGGCGTACTCGACGAGTTCGGACTCGATCTCCTCTTCTTCCTCTTCGAGCGCACCCCACTGCGGCCCACCGCCGGTACTTCCGGTACTCGCCGCGCCCGGCGGCCCCATCTCGTCCGGATCTTCCTCGTAGACCCGGTTCTCCGTGACGCTGGCTTTCAACTGCGCCGTCGGCGTGTACTTGCTCATCGAGTCGTCTTTCGCGACGGCGCTGACGATGAGCGTGTTGTTTCGGCGCGTGATGTCGATGTCAGCGATCTCGGGTGGTAGATCGGGATCTTCGAAGAAATCGTAGGCGTCTTCCAGTGGCAGTTCGAGTGTCGAATGAAGTCTGTATACGCGGCTGGTCATGGTTGGGGGAAGCGTGTATCAGTCGTCGAAGGCCGTCCGCTGACGCTGTAGTCGTTTCCCTATAGGAGCCACTTGCTTATATGATCTGTCCTTCACTCGCGACAACGACCTGACCCTTTGAGCGCGATTCTGCGGGCGATTATCGGCTGATTACACGCTCACTAACACCTCATACGCCGTCACAGGATCGAAGTAGGAGCGGATTAATCGTCGGCGGCGGCCGGATCGCCGTCCTCGACCGCGAGTTCGCTTTCGATGCTCGGGGGGTACTTCCCGCGATCGAGCTCCAGGTCCGACTGCGGACGCGCCATGCACGTCAGCGCGTAGTTCTCTCGCTCGGTGTCGGTGAGTCCGCGTGCGGCCGGTTGCGTGACCGTGCCGTCGACGATCTCCGCCGAGCAGGCGAGACACATCCCGACGCGACAGGAGTACTCCTGGGCGATGCCCTCCTCGATGCAGCGCGAGAGGATCGTCTCCTTGTCCGAGACCGTGATCTCCTCGCCGGTCCCGACGAACGTCACCGTGTACTCGGTCATGCCCCGCTGTTTGACACCCCCCGGCAAAACTCTTACCACCGCCGTCCAGCGGTCAGACGGCCAGTCGGAATAATTTTCTCTCTCCGGCATGGACCAGAGTGCATGACCACGAACACGGGCGACAGCGCCACCGGCGGCCCGCGGACCGTTGCCGCGGACATCGTCGTCGTCGGGGCCGGAACGTCCGGCTGTTACGCCGCCGCGACGGTCGCGGAGGCGGGCTACGACGTCGTCGTCGTCGAACGCAAGGACGAGACGGAGGCCGGCCACATCGCCTGCGGGGACGCGCTGAAGGGGGCCAGTGACTTCCCCGAGGCGATCCCGAAGTCCCAGCTCGAACCGGCCTTTACCAACACCGGCGTGGACCACGGACGCTTCGAGATTCCACAGGAGGACACCGTTCTCGAAATCCCGGTCCCGGGCGAACTCGCCGTCATCGACCGCTGGGAGTACGGTCGCCGTCTCATCGAGGGCGCGGGCGACAGCGGGGCGACGTTCCACTACGACACCGTCGTTCAGGACGTGACGCAGGAAGAGGACGGGCGCGTCACCGGCGTGAAGGCGATGCGGAAGGGCGACCCGGTCACCTACGAGGCGGACATCGTCATCGACGGCGCGGGCGCGCTGTCGATCCTCCAGGACAAGACCGACCTGGAAGACGCCACCTTCGACACCAACGTCCAGTACTCGCAGTTCTGCTCGGCGTACCGGGAGATCATCGAGGTCGACGAGCCTGTCGAGTGGGACGACGCGCTCGTGTTCAAGCCGACCGAGCGGTCCGCGGGCTACCTCTGGTACTTCCCGCGCACGGACACGGAGATCAACGCCGGACTGGGCTTCCAGATGAACGAGGAACCGATGGAACTGGTCGACGACCTCAAGCGCGATCTGGAGGGTCGCCGCGAGTTCGAGGGCGCGACGGTCAAAGACAAGCTCGGCGCGGCGCTGCCGACGCGTCGCCCCTACGACTCCGCGGTCGCGCCCGGATTCATGGCGGTCGGCGACGCGGCCGGTCACGTCAATCCGACCACGGGCGGCGGCATCGCCGGCGCGGCCTACGCCGGCAAGTACGCGGCCGAGCAAGCCATCGAAGCCATTGAGTCCGGTCGGACGGACGACGAGGCGGCGCTCTGGGAGTACAACGAGCGGGTGATGGACCACTTCGGCGCGCGCTACGCCGCCCTCGACGTGTACAACATCTTCACCACCGCCTACGACGTGGACGATCTGATGGCGTTGCTGGCGTCGCTTCCCGGGGAGAAACTCGCCGAAGCGCTGTACGGCGGTTCGACCAGCGTCGGCCTCGGCCTGAAGATCAAGACCGCGATCAAGAGCCTCGGTCACTGGGGAACGATCTACGATCTCTATCAGACGAAGTCCCTCGCCGACCGTCTGCTCGCACACTACGAGGACTACCCGGACGACCCGAGCGGATTCGAAGCCTGGCGACGCGAGCGCAACGACATCATGGACGACATCTACGAACTCACCGGCGCGGACCCGAAGTACTGACCGCCGCTCTCGGCGCGAACAGGCTATTTTCCGTCGCCGCTGACTGTAGCCCCAGGTCACCAGTCTGGTACGTATCGGAACCCAATGAACAGACGTGTATGGATAAAAAGATTTATCTTGCACAAACATGATAAGCAAATGAAGTCACTCGGGTCGGTCGACTGGGGGGTCGCCGACAACCGAGACGGCCGGACGGCTGTCTTCCGAGTGGGGGTTACAACATGAGTACACACATCTTCCGAACAGACGAGAGCGCAGTTTCACCAGTCGTCGGGGTCATCCTGATGGTCGCCATCACGGTACTACTGGCAGCAACGGCGGCGACGTTCTTCCTCGACCTCGGCTCGTCGGGTGCCATGAGCGAACAGGCACCACAGGCGGCGTTCACGTTCGACTACGAGGCGGGGAGCACCGACAGCCTGATCATCGAACACCGAAGCGGCGACTCGATCCGTGCCGGGTCGCTGTACGTCACCGTCAGCGGGGCCTCGACCGGTAACGGGCAGCACGCGTTCACCAGTCTCAGTGGGACACCTGCCGCGGGGTCGAAGGTCGCGGCCGGGACCCGCGCGACGTTCTCGACCGCTTCGCTCGACCTGTCCGACGCGACGGTGACGGTAAACTGGCGCTCGCCCAACAACGATCGCTCGGTCCAGCTCGCGTCCTGGGACGCGCCGTAACTGCCGTCACCGGCCGAGCCGTTTCACCGCTTCGCTGACGACGTCGACGCCGACGGCCAGTGACCGCTCGTCCACGTCGAAGGTCGGCGTATGATGACCGCCGGGGTGGTCCGTGCCGATGCCGACGAACGTCGCCCTGCCACCGTGCTTCTGGACGCGGTCCATCAGGTACGTCGCGTCTTCGCTCCCGCCCAGATCGGCGGATCGGAGTCGACTGGTGACGCCGGAGACGGTTCCGGCCGCGTCGTAGACGGTATCGGCGAGCGACGCGTCGCTCTCGGCGCTCGGCGCTTCCGCGGTCGTCTCGACGGTCGCGTCACAGTCGTGCATGGCCGCCGCGGATTCGACGACGGTGTCCGCCCGCTCGCTCATGTACTCCTTCAGTTCGGTCGTCTCACCGCGGACCTCGCCCTCCATCGTCGCGCGTTCCGGGACGATGTTCGTCGCCGTCCCGCCCCTGACGACGCCCGCGTTGACACGCGTGGCGCCGTCGCCGTGTCGGCGGATCGCGTGGAGGTTCTGGACCGCGGTGGCGAGGGCCTGCACCGCGTCCCGTCCCTGGGCTGGGTGGCCGCCGGCGTGGGCCGACTCGCCGGTGAACGTCGCCTCGAACTGCCGGACTGCGAGGAAGCCGCCGACGCCGGCGACGACCTCGCCCGTCGGGTGGTCGAGGCCGATGTGGATCGCCAGCAGGTGGTCCACGTCGTCGAGGTGCCCGCTCTCGGCGATGGCCTTGCCGCCCCCGATGACCTCTTCCGCCGGCTGGATCACCAGCTTGAACGTCCCGCGGAACTCGCTCTCGGCGACGGCTTCGAGCACCCCGAGGCCGATGGTCGCGTGGGCGTCGTGCCCGCAGGCGTGCATGAACCCCTCGTTGTTCGAGCGGAACCCCTCGTCGGCCGGGACGTGCGCCGGCGATCCGGACTCGGTGATCGGCAGGGCGTCGATGTCGACTCTGAGCGCGACGGTCGGGCCCTCGCCCCGTTCGAGGGCCGCCAGCGCGCCCGTGAAACCGCCTTCCGTGGCGTCCAGTACGTCCTCGCGAGCGCCGGCGTCGCGGGCCCGCTCGTGCCACGGCGTCAGTTCGTCCTCGTCGGGGACGGCCATGCGCGCGTCTGCGTCGAGCGCGTCCCGGCCGAGGTGCAACTGGTCGACGCCGATCCGTTCCAGTTCGTCGACGATACGGCTCGTCGTGTAGAACTCTCGCCAGGCGGGTTCGGGATAGCGGTGTAGTTCCCGCCGAAGCGACGTGAGGTGCGCCAGTCTGTCCTCGTCCATGCCGGGGAGAGGAACGCCAGTAACTTATAGGAAAACGGGGGACGCCGGGCGGGGTCGCGTCAGGACCCGCTGCCGACCTGCGTCCGCTGCTCGACCTCTGCCTCGACGTGGATCGAATCAGGGTACGTCCGCTGGGTGACGGTCCGGGCGAAGTCCTCGTAGCCGACGACCTCGACCGTACGCGTGTACACCGAGTAGTTCCAGGACTCGAATCGGCCGCCGCTCGGCCCCAGCGACTTCGACTGCGGCACGCGCAGTTCCCGCGGTTGCTTGGGATGGGGCCCCTTCAGTTCGACGCCCTTCTGTTCGGCCATCGTTTTGATCTCCGAGACCACGTCGTCGAGTCGGTGTCTGTCCCCGCTCGTGAGCGTGAGTGTCGTGACGAACGGCATCTGTGGAAGGTACTCCTCGGCGAGCGGTAAAAGGGCACCTGTTCGCGTCGCGTCTCCGATATTCTCTTAAGTACTGGTGTAGTAATTTCGGATAATGATAGAGGCCACGAGCGCGGGAGCCATCCTCTTTCGCGATACGCGTGGCCGGCGGGAGTACCTCCTGCTCAAGAGCCGACCCGGCGATTGGGAGTTCCCCAAGGGCGGCGTCGAGGGCGAAGAGGAACTGCAGCAGACCGCCATCCGCGAAGTGAAAGAGGAGGCCGGAATCGGCGATTTCCGGCTCTTAGACGGGTTCCGCGAAGATTACGACTACGTGTTCGAAGCGAACGGGAACACCATCCACAAGACGGTGCACCTGTTCGTCGCGAAGTCGTTCGAAGCGTCAGCCGAACTGTCCACCGAACACCGCGACCTGCAGTGGCGCGACTACGAACAGGCGATCAACACTGTCACGCAGGACGGCCCCCGCGAGATACTCGAAGAGGCACACGAGTTCCTCGACGAGCGCGACGAAGACGAGGAGTAGGGACCGTCGCGGTCGCCGATCCGCCGACGGAGACAGCGGTGGCTCTCTCGAACGCTGTTCGAAACAGGTGTCGGTGTCCGCTTAGGCCTGTTCGACGACGACGGTGCTTCCGGCCATGTCGCCGAGGCGCTGTTCGTCGTCATTCACCGCGATGAGAATCACAGCCAACAGCGCCGAGAACGGCGAGAAGAAGAAGCCGACGAGTCGGAACACGTTCCTGACGATCGAGTCGACCCAGGTGATGTCGCTGCCGCTCTCGTCGGTGATGACGAGTCCGAGCGCGTGTTTCCCGAGCGTGTACCCGTACATCGCTTCCATGATGGTGTGATAGAGGAAGTAAATGAACGGGAATCCGATGAGCATGAAGAGGTAGGCCCCTGCTAATCCTGTTACGACGGCGTTGTTCTCGCCGGAGGCTGCACCGCCGACACCGCCGATGACGAAGAAGATGGCTCCGAAGATGACGCCGATAAGGAGCCCGTCGAGGAACCGCGCCGCGAACCGTTTGCCGAGTCCAGCTTTCTTTTCGAGGTTTGCTCGTGGATGTTTATCCATACACTACTGGGCATCCCGTCTGCAAGAATAAAACTTTCGTAGCGATATATAAATAAAATAATACCACTGTCGAGTGGTGTCATATCTGTGGAATACTGGAAGGATACCGACGGCGTCGGCCGCACGATAAAACGTTTTGCTGTCCACGGCCGAAGCGTTGCCCGTGTCGGTCACCTCTGAGTTCGCGTTCGAACTGCAAGTCTGCCAGTGGGCCGAGCGGGCGTGGGTGCCGGCCGACGATTCGGCGGTGCTGGTCGCCCGCCAACTGGGAACGAAACACCGCCGGTGGGACACCGTCGTCCTCGAGTGCGACCCGGACGGGCTCCGCGAGCGAGCGAAGCTCGGCGCGGAATCGTTCGACTCTGACCTTCTGCACGTCCTTCGGAACGCACCGGCCGACTGGACGTACTACCGCGACGCGCTCCCCGACCCCGGGTATCCGTGGCGCTACGTCCGCGAATCGATCCACGAGGCCGCTGACCGCGACGCGCTCGATACGCGAAAGCGAGGAAACCGCATCCAGATCCGGCGGGTTCGTCCCTACCCGGACTGGCTCCGCCGGATCGTCGCAATCGAGAACAAGCCGGACCTGACGGCCAGCGCGGCCCGCGACCTCGCGCCGCAACTGGAGCGGGACGTCGCGCTGTCGCTGGCCGACGAGGTGTGGGTCGCCACGGCGGCGACCGGCGAGCGCGTCGAGCCCGTCCTGCTGACCGACATGCCCGCGGCGGCCGGCGTCCTGACCGTCGACGCCGACCGCGGCACGGCCGAGGACGTCTGGCAGCCGCGGTCGCTGTCGGTCGCCGACCCTGGAACTCGCATCCTCGACCGTCCAGACGACGACCACAGCGCGGCCCGCTTCGAGTACGTCGACCCGGACTGGAAGCGCGAGCGCCGCCTCGCCATCGCCGAGCGGGCCTACGAGCGCGGCTGGCGCGCCTACGCCGACACGATGCGGCCCGACTGTCGGCACTTCCAACTCCGCGCGGACGAGACGGGCGTCTATCCCTATTGCGCGGCGAAAGAGCGCGTTCCGACGGCCGCGGAGTGTCGCGGCGCGTGCCCGTCGTACGAACCAGAGCCACCGATCTGGCGGTCGAAGGGCTGGCCGCTCGACGGCGGCCCTGGCGGGGCGATACGACGGTTGCTCGACCGGCGTCGACGTCGGCAGCGACCGGGGCTCTCAGAATAGCGGGGCCGACGCGACCGGCCGAACGTGACGTAGGGCGTTACTCTTCGGCCAGTTCGATGTCCAGTTCGTCGCGCGCGACGGCCAGCCTGAACGTCGGGACGGTCTTCTGTATCGTCTCGACGATGCCCTTGTCTGCGAGGCTCCGCAGCGCGGACCGGACCTCGTCCGTCTCGCGGTCCTCGCCGGCGTCGCGCAGCGCGTGCAGCACCGACACGACGCTCTGGCTCTCCTCGTCGGGGCCGGCGATCACGTCGACGACGGCCTGCTGGAGCGGCGTGACCGTCACCGTCTGGACCCGGTCCGAGTCCGCGCCGTCGATGAGCGTCGTCGCCTCCGGCGTCGCACAGATCAGGCTGTTGTCGTCGCGGTAGTAGTGCTCCTTGAGTTCCGATTCGAGGTACTGGTGGACCTCGCTCCCGCTGTCCATGTCCCAGCGCTCCTGTAGCTCGCTGTTCTTCGTCGGCTGAAGTTCGACGACGTCGGCGAGTCGCTCGCGGGCCTCCTCCGAGAGGGTCATCGCCGGCGGCTAGGTGGACCACGTATTTCGGTGTTCTGAATCCCCGGAGCGCTCACTCGTGTCGCAGCGCGTCGATGGGATCGACCCGCGCCGCCCGCCACGCGGGATAGAGACCGGCAAGAACGCCGACGAGGACGCCGACAGCGACCGCCAGCCCCATCCACAGCGGGGCGAGCGAGAACGTGACCTCGGCGTATCGCGTCGCGGCGTAGCCGACCACCAGTCCCAGCGGCACGCCCAGGAGCGACCCGAACGCACCGAGCAGGGCGGCCTCGACGAGGAAGATCTGCATCACGTCGCGGTTGCGCGCACCGACGGCCTTCATGATCCCGATTTCACGGGTCCGTTCGGTGACGCTGACCAGCATGACGTTGGCGATGCCGATGGCCCCGACGACGAGCGCGATGACCGCGATCCCGGTGACGAAGCGCGTGATCCGCTCGATCACGTCGCTGATCTGCTCGACGAAGTCGCTGCCCGAGCGCGCGACCAGGTCCGTGTCGTCCGCCGACAGCGAGCGCGCGTCCGACTCCTCGGAGAGGTACGCCTGCACCGCCGACTGCGTCTCCGGGATCCGCCGCGGGTCAGCGACGAGCGTCACCTGCGGGTACGCGCGCTGGCGGACGCCCGCCGACGGGCTCTCGACGACGGCGTCGTAGAACGGCTCGATGGGGACGTAGACCCGCGGCTGGCGGGCGAAGTCGCTGACCGGGAGCTCTCCTCGCGTGCCGTTGACCACGCCGACGACCGCGAGCGTCCGCTCTTCGCCGTCGGCCGTCGTCAGCGTCACCGTCTCGCCCGCGCTGAGGTTCCCGTCGAACGACCGCGCCATGTCCTCGTTGACGACGACCGCGTCCTCGCCGGACTCGAACGCGCGGCCCTCGACGAGCACGCTCGGCGTGAAGCTGGCCGGCCGCGTCGCCGTCACCTGCTGTCTGGCGAGCGTCTGGTTCCCGTGGCGGATGGACTGCGTCCGGACGATGCCTCTCGGTAAGGCCGCGCGGACGCCGTCCGTGGCCGCCAGTCGGTTCACGTCGGACTCCGTGAACACCGGCTGGAGCACGCGGTCGAAGTCGTCGTCGCCCGACGCGGTGGCGAACACGTAGACGTTGCCCGCGTTCGTCGTCTCGATGTCGCCGACGATCTCGGTCTCGACGCTCGCGCCGAACGTGGCGAACGTGATGACCGAGGCGATGCCGATGACGACGCCGACGACGGTCAGGGCGGACCGGAGCTTGTGGCCCCGTATCGAGCGGACCGTCATCCGGACGCTCTCGGCGGGGTCCATCAGTCCGTCCCCTCCGGCGTCTCCTCGATGGACCGAACGCGGCCGTCCTCGACGTGGACCACGCGCTCCGCTCGCTCGGCGACGTGTCGTTCGTGGGTCACGAGCAGGAGGGTGTTGCCCGCCGCGTGGAGGTCGTCGAACACGTCGAGGATGCGCGCCCCGGTCTCGGTGTCGACGTTGCCGGTCGGCTCGTCGGCGAGGATCAGCGCGGGCTCGGTCGACAGGGCGCGCGCGATGGCGACGCGCTGGCGCTGCCCGCCGCTCAGCTCCGTCGGGAGGTGGTCGATTCTGTCGCCCAACCCCACGTCCGACAGCAGCGACAGCGCTCGTTCGCGGCGTCGGTCGCGGTCCCAGCCGTCGAACACGAGCGGGAGAGCGACGTTCTCGACGGCGGTCAGGCGGGGCATGAGATTGAACGTCTGGAAGACGAACCCGACATCGGTCCCCCTGACGGCGGCCAGTTCGTCTTCGCCGGCCGACGACAGGTCCCGACCGTCGACGACGACGCGCCCCGCCGACGGCGTGTCGAGGCCGCCGACGAGGTTCAACAGCGTGCTCTTGCCGGAGCCGCTCGGGCCCATGATCGCCGTGTACGAGCCCTTCGACAGCGTCAGGCTCACGTCGTCGAGCGCCGTCACTCGCCCGCCGAGGTCGTAGTGCTTGCTGACGCCGTCGACCACGACGGTGGCGTTCGCTGTCTCGCTCACACCCCCGGTACGGCCCCGACGACAATGAGGGGTTCGACGGCGCTCGCCGCCGCCGGACACACCACCGCTCTGACAGGAGGAACCCACTTATTCGTTCGGTCCCAAGACCGGTCAATGCTACCAGACTCCGGGCGGAGGCTGGCGATCGTCGCAGTGGTGGTGACCGTCGGACTGCTCGCCGCGGGGGCCGTCGCCGGCGTCACGGGGCTCTCTGCGGTGGCTCAGCCGTCCGGCGACGAGGTGCTCGACCGCGCCGAAGCCCGCTACGACGCGGCCCGGACCGTCACCGGAACCGCGACGGTGACGGTGGCGAACGAGACGAACTCGACGACGGCGACGGTCGAGTACGCCGCCGCGGAACCGAATCAGACCTGGGCCGCCGTCACGAGCGACGACGCCACCTACGAGATGGGGACGAACGGGTCGGTGGTCTGGGCCGTCGGCGAGAACGAGTCGTACGCCCGCGAACTGCCCGCCCGGTCGGCGGGGATGAACGACACCGCCGACCCGTTCCCCGAGACGAACGTCACGGCGACGCTCGTGAACACCACCGAACTCGACGGCGAGTCGGCCTACGTCCTCGATCTGGAGCCGACGAACGAGAGTCTCGACGCGCCGGACACCTCGCTGTGGGTAGCCACCGAGGACTACCGCGTGCTGCGGATGACGACGGACGACGGGACCAACCGGACCGCGGTCAGCGTCTCGGAGACGCGGTTCAACGTCAGCATCGACGACAGCCAGTTCGCGCCGCCGGCTGACCGCGTCGCCGTGACGACCGTCGAGACGTACGACACCTTCGCCGCCGCCCAGTCGGCGACGGCCCTCGACCTGCCCGCGTGCGACGACGGGACGTTCGAGGAAGCGCGCTCCGTCAGCCGTCCGGACGGCACGGCGGTGTTCCAGCGCTACGACGGGGCCGACGGGAACGTCACGCTCGTGAGCGCGACCGGCGCGTCGACCTATCTCGAATCGGTGAAGAACGGGACGACAGTCCAGGTGGACGGCCGGAACGCCACGGCCGTCGAGCGTGACGGCCGCGCCGTCGTGTACTGGACCGACGACGAGGACGTGACCACCGGCGTGGTCGTCGAAGGGTCCGTCGACGACGCCGTCGACGCGGCTCGCGGGCTGTAAGCTCGGGCGCTCTGCCCGCTCTTTTCACTCCCCGGACTCCAGGTCACCGAGCGTCGCCGCCACCGCGTCCCAGTGGCTCCCCTTCCAGAAGTGCTGCCCGCAGTCCGCGCAGCGCCAGACCCGCTCGTCGCTGGCATCGGGCGCGTACTCCGGTGTCCGCTCGGACGGCTCGACCCGCTCGACCGGGCCGTTACAGGCGCTACACCGCGACGGCTCCGCGGGCAATTCCAGGGGGAAGTCCGCGACCGCGAGTTCGCGGAGCTGGTCGGTCACGTCGCGCTCGGTGAGGAGGACGCTCTCGGGGGCGCGGTTCGCGAGGCGCTCGTCCCGCGTGAGCAACAGTCGGTCTTCGGAGACAGCGAGGCCGAGCGCGTCCTCGTCGGCCTCAGCGTCGCGGTCGAGCGCGTAGGCCGCGTCGTAGCCGCACATCCGCAGGTACGTCGCCAGTTTCCCGAGCATCGCGTCGAGCAAGAGTCGGTCCCGCATCAGGCATCGAGGAACTCGCGGACGCCCGCGGCGTCGCGGGTGTTGAGCACGTCACCGGCCTCGGCCCACCCGCGGCGGGCCGTGTGGACGCCGTAGCGGACGAGCTCGAAGTCGCCGGGGCTGTGGGCGTCCGTGTTGACGACGACGGTCGCGCCGGCCTCGATGGCCCGCTTGACCGCGTGGCCGCTCAGGTCGAGGCGGGCGGGGTTGGCGTTGATCTCCAGCGCCGTGTCGTGTTCGGCGGCCGCCTCGGCCAGGCGTTCGATATCCACGTCGAGCCCGGCGCGACGGTTCAGATACCGGCCGGTCGGGTGGCCGATGACGTTCACCTGTGGGTGCTCGGCGGCCGCGACGAGGCGGTCCGTGCCGTCGCCGTCGAGCGCGGCGTGGGGCGAGGCGACGACCACGTCGAGGTCGGCGAGCAAGTCGTCGGCGACCGAGAGGCCGCCGTCCTCGGCGATGTTCGCCTCGACGCCGGTGAACACGTCGATGTCGGCGTCGGCCGCGGCCGCCTCCACTTCCTCGATCTGCTCGCGGAGGTCGTCGTCTTCCACGCCGACGCCGCCGACCATCCCCGGCCCGGTCGCGTGGTCCGTCACCGCGACGTAGTCGTGTCCGAAGGCGGCCGCGCCCGCGACCAGTTCCGCAATGCTGTTGCGCCCGTCGGACCAGTCCGTGTGCGTGTGGAGGTCGCCGCGGACGTCGCCCTCGCCCAGCAGGTCCGGGAGCGCCCCCTCGGCGGCGGCTTCGACCTCGCCGCGGTTCTCGCGGAGTTCCGGCGCCAGCCACTCCATCCCGAGGGCCTCGTAGACGCCCTCCTCGGTCTCGCCGGCCACTCGCTCGCCGGCGCGCTGGTCGTCGTCCTCGACGCCCGCCACGTCGAAGACCCCGTACTCGTTGACTTTCAGGTCCCGGTCGATGGCGCGGTTGCGGACGGCGACGTTGTGGTCCTTGCTCCCGGTGAAGTACTGCAGCGCCGCGCCGAACTCCTCCGGAACGACGATTCGCAGGTCGACGCGAACGTCGTCGGCGTACGCGCTCGCCTTCGTCTCGCCGGACTCGATCACTCGGTCGAGTTCGCTCCAGTCTGCGAACCGCTCGATCACCGCCGCCGGATCGGTGCTGGCGACCAGCACGTCAACGTCGCCGATGGTCGGCCGCCAGCGGCGGATCGACCCGCCGAGGGCGCAGCGGTCGACGGCTTCCCCGTCCGCCATGTACTCGCGGATCCGGTCGCCGTAGGGCCTGGCCTCGCCCAGCAGCGACCGCTCGTGGGCCTCGCGCGCGAAGTCGATGTTGTCGAGGATGTTCTGCTCGGTCTTCGCGCCGAAGCCCGACACCTCCTGAATCTCGCCGGCCTCGGCGGCCGCTTCGAGTTCGTCAAGCGTTGTGATGCCGAGGGCGTCGTACAGCTTGCCGACCGACTTGGGGCCGACGCCCTCGACGGCGGTCAGGGCGTCCATCTCGACCGGCAGCTCCTCGCGGAGCTCGGTCAGCTCCGCGATTTCGCCCGTCTCGACGTACTCGACGACCTTCGCGGAGATGGCGTCGCCCACGCCGTCGATCTCGCCGACGCGCTCCTCGCCGTCGGCGGCGAGCCCCTCGATCGCGCCGGGATAGTCCCTGATGTTCTCGGCCGCCCGGCGGTAGGCGCGGGGCTTGTACTCGACGCCCTTCGCGTCCAGCAGGTCGGCGAACTCCTCCAGCAGCGTCGCGATTTCGTCGTTCCGGCTCATGTCAGAGGCTCCGCCCGGCACGACCCGTGCCGGAATCCGCGTCCTGGTGGCCCAGCGCCTTCTGCAGGAACTTCATCCAGCGCTTCTGGTCGGCGGCCTCCTGGGCTTGGGCCTCCTGTTCGAGGTTCGCCGGGCCGAGCTGTTCGAGGGCGTTGAGCGCGCGGTCGATGCCGATGATGGCGTTCGCCAGCTCCTCGCCGCGCTCGTAGCTCACCTCGCCGTCCTCGATGCGCTGCTTGCGCTGGAGGCGCTCGCGCCGCAGGTTCTTCTTCGCCTGCGTCACCCGCTCTCGCTCTCCCGACGGGATCGTGTCCCGGCGCTTGATCTCGAAGACGAACGACCGCAGTTCGACCTCCTCGCCCTGGATCGTGATCTCGTCGGGGATGTCCGCACCGACGGTCGCGCTGTCCCGTTCGATGCGCTCTAGCAGTTGCTTGCGCTCGAACTCCTTCACTATCCACCCGTTGGGGCGGGACCCCCTTACTCGCTTCGCTCCCCCGCGACCCGCCACCTCGTCCGAAGACGGTCATGTCGGCCGGAGGTCCTCCGACACGTGACGGGACGGCCCGCTGACCGACCGTTCTCTCGATGACACGTCACTGAGAATGCAGGGTGTCGGCGATATCTTTTTGCCGCTATCGACCGTTCGGTCGAGACGAGACTACCACGGTTCCCTCCACCTTCGCCCTATGACCCTCACTTTCGAACCGCTCGACGACCAGGACGGGATTCAGGTCATCGACGAGATCGAGCGCCAGCGCTACCGCCTCTACACGCCCGGTCCACTCGACTGCGAACCGGCCTCGACCGATCCGTTTCTGTTCCCCGTCAGCGACGCCGTCTCGATCCGGACGACGGAGCTCGTGCTCCCGACGGTCGTCATGGTGTACGTCCGCGACGCCGACGGGTCGATGGTCGGCGAGGTCCAGCAGTTCGAGTCCGAGTCCTTCGAGGAGGACGCCTACATCCTCGATCCCTGTACACAGATCAAGACCTACGTCCACCTCGACGCCGCCTTCGAAGTGTCCGTCGACCTGAACGAGACCCGAATCGAGTTCGAGTCGCCGACCGAGGTGTTGCTCGGCGCGCGCTCACAGCACGACCGACCGGCGGCGACCGTGACGACCACCGACGATCCGGTCGATATGATGGCCGCCGTCGAGACCTTCGGGTCCGCGCTGAAGGCCCACGACCCGGAGCGCTCGTATCCGACGCTCCGCGGCCACCCGCCGGCAATCGAGCTCGGCGACCGCCTCGACATCCCGTCGCAGCTCGACGTGCCCGACACCGGGGTGCGCCTGGAACTCCCGCCCGACCTCGCGTCGGTGTTCGTCGCCGCCCCGCTGTCGTACTACCTCGGCGCGTCGCTCGTCCCCGCGTCGGAGCCCCGCCTCGTCACCGACACCGGCTTTTCGTACTCGCTCGACACCGCGCGGGGCTTCGAGACCGAGGTCGGCCGGACGCTCAAACGGCTGTTCTTCCTCGACTGCGTGACTCGCACGGAGGGGTTCCACCAGATCTCGCTCCACGAGCGCCACGCGATCGAACCGTACGTCGACCTCGACTTCGCGGCGCTGTACGAGGCGTCGCTCAGCGAGCAGGTCGCCGCGTACCTCGACGTCCCCTACGACGTCCTCGAAGAGCACATCCCCGAGTGGCGGCTGACGGCGCACGTCGACCCCGTGGCTGCTAACGCCGAGCAGTTGCCCTACGTCGTCGACGACCTCGCGCTGGTCCGAACTCACGAGCAGCCGACGATGAACGAGGCGAGCATCCCGGCCGAAGCACAAGCGGAGTTCACCCGCAACGACGTGATCACCCGCTCGGCCGGTGCCGGTACCGTCACCCGCGCGGCCACCGCCGACACCGTCCCGCCCAGGGACGACTACGTCCAGCCCCAGTCCACGGACACGCTCGAACAGGCCTGGATCGGCGACAGCATCCCCATCGGCGCGAGCAAGCTCACGGTCGAGGCGTTCCAGCACCGCCTGGACCGCGAGCGCAACGCCGGCGACATCTCCATCACCGTGGTCCAGAACGACACCCGGATGGAGGCAGAGCGACACCTCGTCGACGAGGTGTACGGGTCCCGGGAGGACCTGCCCTTCGACGTGACCGTCGAACAGGACCTGACGCGGGCGGAACTCGAACGCGTCCTCACGTCGGACACGGAGTTCTTCCACTACATCGGCCACACCGACTACGAGGGCTTCACCTGCACCGACGGCAAGCTCGACGCGACGGAACTGGACTCGGTCGGCGTCGACACGTTCCTCCTGAACGCCTGTAACTCATACAACCAGGGCCTCGCGCTCGTCGAAAACGGGGCGATCGGTGGCATCGTCACCCTCAACGAGGTCCTCAACGACGGCGCGGTCCGAATCGGCGAGACAGTCGCGCGCCTGATGAACTGCGGGTTCCCGCTCCGGGCGGCGCTGACCATCGCCCGCGACGAGAGCATCCTCGGCGGCCAGTACATCGTCGTCGGCGACGGCGGGATCACGGTGACACAGGTACAGAGCGGGACGCCGAACCTCCTCGAAATCAGCGAGGCAGAAGATGGCTTTTCAGTTACTATGTACACCTATCCGACAGATGTCAAAGGTTTAGGAACGATTATTATGCCCTTTATTGAGAGCTGCGAGTCTCATTTCTTAACGTCTGGCCGGCTTGGAACGTTCCGTGCAACTCATGATGAAATCTCAGAGTTCCTCAAACTTCAGGAGGTGCCTGTTAGAATTGACGGCGACCTGCACTGGAGTACGTCGGTCGATCTACGTACCGTCTTTTAATCTGTTACGAACGTCTTTCGTGGGAGTACGGCAGAATAGCGTTACGAAATTCTCTCGAAATCTTTTCTACGGGCCGAAGTACGCGTTGTTGTTCGCCGCCGCGTTCCCCGCCTGCGTCAGCAGCATCAGGAGGGTGAACAGTGCGCCGGCCATTTTCGGGTGCTCTGCGAGGTATTCGCGCATGGTGGTATCGGACATGATACGATTTGACTGTCGATGGGATGTAAATTAAAAATATTTGAATAGTACCTACATATTATAGATTATATTAACTCTGAAAATAATAGTCAACTACCACAAAACTAACTCTCGAACTGCCGTTAACATTTCTGAGAATATTCGTTCGGAGAATTGGTGTCCGACGGCGCTTGATTGAGCGGAACCGATCGTTGAAACTATCAATATTGTTTAGTGGGCTGCGACGCAATGGACATGCAGGATTGGGTATCGATGGCTGAACTACAAACGACGAACGAGACTGGACGGCGCGGAGTCGCAGATCGGGTGGCAACGCGACTTCGACGAAACATCGCAGTGCGGGCTCAGGGCGTGTGCACGCGAACTGTCGAATCGAAGCGTTCGGGGCCTGGTCTGCACGCGAGGCATGGGTGCCGCCGATGAAGACCGACGGACCGTGGACGCTCGGCGGTCGGACCGTCGATTTACCCGACGGCGCGATTCGGGGGAGCAGCCGCGCCACGACGCGGCGAGTCCCCCTCATCCGGACCGAGTCAGCGAACACTCCCGAAGAGGTACGGACGGAAGTCCCGATTCCGCTGGCGACGGATCAGGAGTCCCAGGAGTCCACACTCCTCCACGTCGACGACGACCCGCAGGTGGGCGAACTGGTCGAACTGTACCTCTCTCGCATCACCGAGGATCTGAACGTCGTCTCGAAGACCAGCGTCGTCGCGGCGCTGGACTTCCTGGAGTCCGAGGACGTGGACTGCATCGTCAGCGACTACGAGATGCCGAGCACCGACGGACTGGAGTTCCTCGAGATCGTCCGCGAGCGGTACGCCGACGTTCCGTTCATTCTCTTTACCGGCAAGGGGAGCGAGGAGATCGCGAGCGAGGCGATCGCCTCGGGCGTCACGGACTACATGCAGAAGGGGGCCGGTTCGGACACGTACGAGGTGCTGGCGAACCGCGTCGAGAACGCGATCGAGCAGCACCGCACGGAACAGCAGTTCTGGAACGCCCTCTCGTGGTACCAGCGCCTCGTCGAGCAAGAACTCGCCGGGGTCTGCATCATTCAGGACGGGACGTTCGTCTACGTGAACCAGAAGCTGGCGGACATCTTCGGGTACGACCAGAGCGAACTGGTGGACGAGTCGCCGACGGTGCTCGCGCCCGACAGGGAGGAGGAGCAGTTCCTCGATTCGATTCGGGCCTCCGAGGCCGACGATCTCGACTCCTTTCACTCGGCGTTCGAGGGGCAGCGCGCCGACGGCGAGGCGCTCACCATCGAGGTGTCCGGCGGTTCGATCGAGTATGACGGGGACCCGGCGTGGATCGGCGTGCTTCGGGACGCAGAGAAGGGGCCCGACGGAGGCGCCTAACGCACTCGACCGCTCGAACTCGTCGCATTCCGGGCTGCCGCATCTCGTCGTCTCTTTTTCCAAACACAATCCCTTTGCACCGGCCTCTCCTAACGTGAGCCAATGTCGGAGTGCGACGCCTGTGGGAAGCAAGAGAACATGCCGTATCAGTGTGGGCACTGCGGCGGGACCTACTGTTCCGAACACCGTCTCCCCGAGGCCCACGACTGTGCCGGGTTGCAGAACTGGGACGATCCCGGCGGCGTGTTCGACAGCGGGTTCGACGACAGCGTGAGCAGCGGTGACACGTCGAGCGGTGGCGTCGGCGACCGCCTCGGAATCAACACCGGGACGGGCGGCCCGCTCGCGTACTTCCGCGGGAACGTCACGTACCTGTTCCTGGCGATCATGGGCATCGTGTTCATCCTCGAGCACGTCGTCATCCTAGCGCTCGGCTCCGATGCCTTTCAGGCGCTGTTCGTGCTCCATCCGAGCCACCCCGAGTACGTCTGGACCTGGGTCACGTCCGTGTTCTCTCACGCCCCCTTCGGCTTCTATCACATCTTCGGGAACGGCATCATCATCTACTTCTTCGGCCGTCTCGTCGAGCAACAGATCGGCTCGAAGAAGTTCGCGGCGTTCTTCCTCGCGTCCGGCGTCCTGGCGGGCCTCGGTCAGATCGCCATCCAGGCCGTACAGGGAACCTCGGCTGGCGTCCTCGGAGCCAGCGGCGCCGCGCTCGCGATCATGGCGTTTCTGACGGTACTGAAGCCCGACCTCAAGGTGTACCTCTACTTCCTGATCCCGGTCCCCATCTGGGCGATCACCGGCTTCTACTTCCTGTTGAGCATCATGGGATCACTCAATCCGATGGGGTCGGGCCTGCTCGCGGGCAACATTGCGCACCTCGCGCACCTCATCGGCCTCGTCATCGGGCTGTGGTACGGCCAGCGGGTCAAAGGGCGCAGCCGCATTCCCGGGCAGATACAGTTCGGCGGCGGCCGCGGGCCCGGCGGACCTGGCGGTCCGGGCCGCCGGCGACCGTGACGATGGAGCCCGTTCGCCCCGAGTTCGTCCCCGATCCGTCGCTGTCCCAGGCAGAGATGGAGGCCCTCCAGCGCGACATCGCCGACGCCGCGCGCTTCGAGGACGACCTCGCCGTGTCACCGGCCCGAATCGGAAGTGAGCCGACGGACACCGAGCAGGCGACTTTGGGTGAGACCTGCGATGGCGCGGAACCGCCGATCGTCGCCGGTGTCGACCAGGCGTTCGTCGGCGACCGAGCGGTCTCCGCCATCGTCGTGCTCCGGGACGGCGAGGTGGTCGAGCGCGTGCACGCCGTCGAGCGGACCGAGATTCCCTACATCCCGGGCCTGCTGTCGTTTCGCGAGGGCGGGGCGATACTGGCGGCGTTCGCCGAACTCTCACACGAGCCGGACGTGATCCTCGTCGACGGCAGCGGACGCATCCACTTCCGGGAAGCCGGACTGGCGACGCACGTCGGCGTCACGCTGGACGTTCCGGCCGTCGGCGTCGCCAAGAGCCTCCTCTGTGGCACGCCGGATCGGTCGCTGGACGAGAAATACCCGGTCGGCACGCGAATCCCCATCACCGCCGACGAGTCGGTGGAGACGTGCGCCGATGGGACACGCATCGGCCACGCCGTCCAGACGCGACAGTACGACTCGCGGAACCGCCACATCAACCCCCTCATCGTCAGTCCCGGCCACCGCGTCGCCGCGTCGACCGCCGCCGACCTCGTCGAGGCGACGACCGACGGGTACAAGCTCCCCGAACCGACGCGGCTGGCCGACAGCTACGCCGACGAGGCGAAGGCGTCTGTGGAGTGACCGCGCCGCCGGCCTCGGTCGGGGACGCGCCGCCCGCTTTGATCCGGGACCGCGTCGCTAACCTCGGCACGGTCCCGCCGCCGCGGACCTGACCGCCGACAACCGACACTATAACTGTCCGGGGTGTGTTCCACCGGCCAACACATGGCGAAGACGGTGCTGATAGCGGGGGCGGCGTCGGGAATCGGGCGCGCGACCGCCGAGGCGTTCCTGGCCGACGACTGGATCGTCTGGGCGACCGCGCGCGACGAGTCGGACCTGTCCGACCTCGCCGAGGACGGCTGCGAGACGGCCGAACTCGACGTGACGAACCCACGCGAGTGCGAGCGCGTCGTCGAGTCGCTCGTCGAGGCGGAGGGCCGACTCGACTGCCTGGTGAACGGCGCCGGCGCCGCGCAGTTCGGCGCGGTCGAGGACGTGCCCACGGCGGCGTTGCACGAGCAGTTCGACAGGAACGTCTACGGGCCACATCGCCTCGTCCGCGAGGCGCTCCCGCACATGCGGGCCCGCGAGAACGGGACCGTCGTCAACGTCTCCAGCGTCGCCGGGCGAATCGCCTTCCCGAATCAGGGCGCGTACGCGGCCTCGGAGTTCGCGCTGGAGGGACTGAGCGACGCGCTCCGGATGGAGGTCGAGCAGTTCGGCGTCGACGTGGTGCTCGTCGAGCCCGGTCCCGTGGATGCCGCCGCTGGAGGCGGTCCGGACGCGGCCCCAGACGGGTTGGAACCGACCGGCGCGTACGACTGGCTCTATCGGGCACAAGAGGACTCGAACCTCGTCGGGGTCCGGGACGCGCTGTCGGTCGCGCCCGGCGCGGTCGCGCTGACGATCCGCGACGCCGCGAGCGCGAGCGACCCCGAGCCGCGATACCCCGTCGGCCAGGGCGCGAAGCTCCTGCTCATGCTCGATTACCTCCCGGCGCGGTGGCGCGACGCCGCCTTCGACGTGTTCCGAACGCTGACGAGCTAGTCCAGACAGGCCGCGACGACGCCCAGCAGCCGCTCGCCCCGCACTTCCTCCGCGAACAGCGGGACGCGGCGCACGTCGTGCCCGCGGAACATGTCCTGTGAGCGCGCCAGCGCCTCCTGCTGGACCTGCCAGCGCCGCGCGCAGAACTCGCAGTCGTCGTGGTTCGGGCCCGGGATGTCGACGTCCCCGCCGAGCACCTCGCTCGGGTCCTGCATCACTCGGTTGACGACGACGGTCCCGACGGGAATGTCGAACTCGGCCAGCCGGCCGAGCAGGCGCTCGGACTCGACGACGGAGAGTTCCTCGGGGACCATCACGATCCGGAAGTCAGTGCGCCCCGGGTCCTGGAGGATCGAGCGCAGGTGTTCGATGCGGTCCGAGAGTTCGCGGAGGTCCTCGATACCGGCTTCGGCGTCCACGTCGTCGTCATCGCCGCCGAACATCCCGGTGAGATTGCCCATCATGCCGGAGAAGCGCTCGCGGAGCTGGAGGATCTTCCCGACCATCGAGTCCATCGTCTCCGGGAGTTCGAGCAGGCGCAGGGTGTGGCCGGTCGGCGCGGTGTCGATGACGACGCGGTCGAAGCGGTCGTCGTCGACGTAGTCGAGCAACAGGCGCATGGCGGCGGCCTCGTCGGCACCCGGCATGGACCCACCGAGCAGACCGTCTTCGCCGCTGATTGGGTCACCAGCCTCTGCACCGCCCCCGCCCATCATGCCGTCGCCGCCGAGCAGGTCGCCCATCCCGCCGAAGGCGTCGCCGTCGACGCCCAGCGGCCCGTCGCCGACGGCGGCCTCCGGGTCGATCTCGGCCGCGAACAGCGGGATCTCCTCGCGGATTCGCGTCGGCGTCGCCGGGATGTCGGCGTCCAGCGTGTCCGACAGCGAGTGCGCGGGGTCAGTCGAGACGACGAGCGTCGCCGTCCCGTCGCGGGCCGACGCCAGCGCGGTCGCCGCGGCGCAGGTCGTCTTCCCGACGCCGCCTTTCCCTCCGTAGAGGACGTACTCGGCCGCGTCGATTCCCGTCGGGGCGTCGATCTCGTCGACCGCCTCAACGTCGAGTTCGCTCATGGCAGTAGCTACGCGCTGCCGGCCTTGTGTACTTCCCGAAAACGAGTCGCCCTACTGTCTCGACGACCGGGCTTCGCGAACGTCCGCGCCGTCCCGGAGTTTGTCCTCACAGTTCGGGCAGACGCGCGGCCCGTGACCCTCGACGGCCTCTGGTGTGAAGACCCGTACGTACTGCTCGGTAACGAACTCGCCGCAGTTCTGACACTCGGGCATCTATACAAACACTCGTTCCACGCTGTATAGGCTTTCCGTTGCCCGCCATATGTTCCGATTCATCGACAGGAACTCACCGATGGTCGTTCCAGAACGACTCCAGTTGGGAGGCGAGGAAGTCAGGCGTCATCCGCGTGAACTCCTCGCGCTCGCCCTCGGGGAGGTAGGGATAGACGGAGTGGCGGGCGTCCGGGGCGTAGCGGCGACCGACGAGGGCGCGGACGCCGACCTCGTCGGCCCCGCGGATGACGCGGCCGATGGCCTGTCGCGCCCGGCGGACCGCGGGGACGGTCAGGGCGTACTCGAAGGCGTTGTCCTCGCCGAAGGCGTCGCCGTAGGCCCGCTGGACGCCGCGCACGCGCGGCGAGCCGATGTTGACCAGCGGAATGCCCACGACGGCACAGGTCGAGAGCTTCGCGCCGTCGTAGTCGACGCCCTCCGTCAGCGTCCCGCGCGTCGAGGTGACGAGGACCCGCCCCTCGCCGCGGAAGAACTCGCGTTTCGTGCGCTCCGTCTCCTCGTTGCTCGAGGACTCGTCGATGAGTACCGACTTCTCGACCGCCTCCCGGAGGTACGCGCCGGCCCAGCGCGCCTCGCGGTAGTTAGGCATCGCGATCATGACGTTGCCCGGCGAGCGCGCGAGCGCCCGGAGCGCCTGGGCGTACTCGTCGCGGGTGGGGTTCCAGTCCTCACCCAGCGGCTCCATCGCCTCCGGGTCGCCGCGGTTGCGGGCGGTGAACGGCGTCGCGTCGACGAGGTACGACGCGCGGTTCTCCGGGGGAAAGGGGAGGTCGTAGGTCGTCGTCCGAACGGGCCGGCCGTCGCTCTCGTCTACCCCGCCCGTGCCGTCCTCGGCCATCGCGTCCAGCCCCGAGACGCGGGTGAACACGTCGAGCGGTTCCAGCGTCGCGCTCATGAGAACGCCGCCGCCGAGGTCGTCGAAGACGTTCCGGAGCGCCGTGGCGGGCATGCAGTTGTAGCAGCACAGCCCGGCGGTGTAGGCGGCCCGGTAGTCGGCCTCGCCGCGGCGGCGCTCGTCGGGCGAGTGCTCCAGTTCGATCTCTCGGAGGAAGGTCGCGTGATCGCGCTCCCACCAGTGGCCCGCGAGGACGCCGACGGCGGCGCACACCGGCTGGCGGGTCAGCCCGAGCTGGTCGATCACGTCCTCGACGGCCGCGCCGACCTGCGACAGCGTCCGCCAGACCGTCCCGTCGTAGCCACGGCGCTCGGCCCACTCGGTGAGCTCGTCCCGCTCGACGGTGTCAGGGTCGCGAAGCGGGATCTCCATGTCGTGTTCGGGGAGTGTCGACAGGTCCGCGCGCCACCCCTCGTACTCGGCGTCGAGGAAGGACTCGACGCGGTCGTCGAGCCAGCCCAGGAGGTCGTCGTAGAACGTCCGGGCCTGATCGACCGCATCGAGCGGTACTTCGCGGGCCGACAGCACCTCGCGCACCTGCCGCTTGTGGTCGGCGCTCTGCTGGGCGCGCTGGATCAGCGTGTTACAGTCGTTGCGCGCTTGCACGAGCGTCTGCCTGCCGATGCGGTCCGACAGGAGGTCCCTGACGCGCTCTTCGAGGCGGTGGGCCTCGTCGACGATCACGAACGTCTGCTCGTCCAGCACCTCCGAGAGGAGCGGCCGCGACGCCGGGTCGAACAGGTGGTTGTAGTTCCCGACGATCACGTCGGCCGCGGAGAGCAGGACGCTCATCACGCGGTGGGGACACGTCCCCCGCTCGGTCGCCGCCGGGAGGTAGTCGGCCATCGTCACGACGCCGTGCTCGCCGGCGGAGAAGTCGACGGGCGAGCCCTTGTTGCGGGCGTACCAGTCCGCCTCGAACGGGCAGTACAGCGGCGGGTCCGATCCCTCGGCCATCGATTCCGGGGCGGTCGGCTGACTCGGCCGGTACGGGGAGTGCGCGCCCGCGGTCGAGAGCGTGTCTTCGCCGAGGGTCGCTTGCGAGGCGGCGTCGGGGCGGGCGGCCGCCGCGAGGTCCTGTCCCTTCCGCGGGTCCCACCACTGGTCGTCGTCGGCCTCGCCGGCGACCGCCGCGTCCGCGACCGCTGCCCCGTCCGAGCGCCCGTCGTCCTCCACGAAGCGCGCCGTCGCCTCCCGCAGGTCCTCACAGCGGTCGTGCGTGCTCGCGTCGTCGGGAAACAGCCCCTCCCGCCCGTACGGACACAGGTCGCGCTTGCCGACGAGCGAGATGCCGGAAAACGGCTCCTCGACGCCCGCATTGAGCGTCCGGAGGTCGTCGACGAACTGCTGGAGCTGCTGTTTGACCGGCGTGACGACGACGACGCGCTCGTAGAGGTCGGTGTCGCGGACGAGCGTCGCCGCGGCGGTGAGCGCGGCCATCGTCTTGCCCGTCCCGCAGGGCCCCTCCATCGCGAGGAAGCCGCGGGCTTTTCCCGCTTCGATCGCCCGCTCGACGGCGTCGGCCTGGTTGTCGTACGGCTCGTCGAAGCCGAAGTACTCGCGCCAGGACTCCGTGCCCGTCGAGGCGGGGTCTGCCATCGGAACGGGGTTGGGCGCGATGGTATTTGAACCGCGGGGTTCGCGTCGGCGTCGGACGGTCGCCGCCGACGCGGTCGCTCGGAAGCGGTTCGGGGATAAAACTGTGTGACCTCTGTCCGCCGCGGTCTGTCTCAGTCCAGCAGGCCGAGGTCGCTGAGACGCTCGACGATGGTGTCGACGGCCTCTTCGGCGTCCTCCTTGCGCTTCCCGCCGGTGACGACGAGCTTCCCGGAGCCGAACAGCAGCGCGACCACGTCCGGTTCGTCCAGTCGGTAGACGAGGCCCGGGAACTGCTCGGGCTCGTACTCGATGTTCTCCAGTCCAAGCCCGATGGCGATGGCGTTCAGGTTGAGCGAGCTCCCCAGATCGGCGGAGCTGACGATGTTCTGGACGACGATCTCCGGGTCGTCGTCGACCTGGATGTTGAGTTCGCGGAGCTTGTCGAAGACGATACGCAGGCTCTGGTGCACGTCGTCCGTCGACTTCGCGCCGGTGCAGACGATCTTGCCCGACCGGAAGATGAGGGCGGCGGACTTGGGGTCCTGTGTGCGATAGACGAGGCCCGGGAACTGCTCGGGGTCGTAGTCGGCCCCCTCCAGGTCCATCGCGACGCTCTCAAGGTCGAGTTCCTGTCCGATTCCGGTCGAAGCAACGACATTTTCGATGTCAATGCTCTCTTTTGGGTCGACCATATAGTGTTTTAAATACCGAACTTAAATTATATAAACGTTTGTGATGCTGTGATTACTAGTCGTTCTTGGACTTCTATCGCGAGCGACAGATCCCATTCAAGTGGGCGAACGGCACCGCTCACGCCCTCCTTCCGGACGTGAGAGCCGACCGGTAACGAGCCGGGAGCGCCGCGGGGCGACTACGCGCGCTGGCCGTCGGTGTCGACGACGCTCGCGAAGGCGACGTTCTCCTGAACGGTCTCGATCTCCACCGTCGGCGAGTCGCCGGGCTGTCCGTCCGGAACGATGACGACGTAGCCGCGCTCGACCTTGGCGATTCCGTCGCCCTGATCGCCGAGGGACTCGATGGTCACCTCGCGGACCTCGCCCTCGTCGACCGGTGGCTGTGGGACGCCTGACGACGTACTGACCGAGTCGGTCTCGCGTGCCGGTTCCGGTGTCGATGTCGCTGTCTCCCCGTCTACCTGTGAGAGGAGCCCGACGCGGTACGTCTCGCCCGGGGCGAGGGCGCCGTGGCTGACCTCGCGTTTCGGAATCTCGACGACGTACCGGTCGCCGTCGGACTCGACTTGCGCGCTGAAGAGCGTATTGAGAGCGTCTGGAACTTCGACCATAGACTATCGTACGGCTCATGATAGATAATGGTCCTGTCTAGCGACCGTGGCCGTCGGCTCTCGCGGCGGGATGCCGGCGAAGTCTCGGCCGCGGTTTCAAAGGGGTAATATAACAACACCGAAAACAGCAGTACCGAGTTCATCTCGCAGAATGAGTCACAGTCACTCTCGCGCGAACTATTCGTTCACGGCACTCATCAGTCGTCTCCTGGAGAGGAGAGCCTACGCGGCGGCCGTCGTCTTCGTGACGGCACTTGTTCTCAGACTGCTCTATCTCGTTCGGATCCTGCAGGTCCACGATGGGGTACGCGTTGCCGGTGACACTCCTGCGTTCAGACGCAGTTGCCAGATTCTGGCGACTGAACCCCTGAACGTGGTGTCGAAGGTAAAGGGGTTGATGTATCTCGGGTTCAACATTCCCTTCTGTGTCGTCGAGTGGCTGAGTGGTGGGAGCGGGCTCGCATGGGTACTCGTACAGATCCTCGTCTCGGCGTCGACGGCTGTCCTCGTCTTCTACATCGGATCGCAACTCACGAATCGCGTCGGCGGCTTCGTAGCAGGGATGTCGATCGCCCTGTTGTTCGACACGTTCCGGTACACCGCGTTCCTCCTGGCCGAGACGACGTTCGTCTTCGTGTTTGTCCTCACCATCGGCTCGCTCGTCGCATACAAGCGGAATCCGGGGACCCGGCGCAGAGCGGCAGTGTTTGGCAGTATGCTATGGCTCTCGACGACGCGACCGTTCGGCATGCCGATTGTCGCTTGTTGGCTCGCACTCGATATCCTCCCATCCGATTCGCCGTATCGGTTAAATGTGCTCCCGCGGTGGTTCGCCACGTCGGCATCGGTGATTCTTCCGGCGATTATTCTGGTCTTTTCCAGCGCACGTCGGAAACTCAAGCAGGTCGAAATCGGCTGGCGAGAGGGCTGGATCCTCTATCAGGGCAAGACGGATCTGTTCTTCTCGGAGTACGTGTACACGCCACGGCCGAGCGGAAGCTTCGTGGAGTTCGTCCTGGTGAACGCGGACCATATCGCGATCATGTCGGCACTCCGGGTGCTGGTACTGTACGTCCCGTTAGTCGACGCCTGGGAGAGTCCATTTTGGAACGTCTTCAATGCCCTCGTCTTGGTGCCACTCCTGCTGGGATCGATCTACGGCGGGGTCAAGGCGATTCGCCGTCGGCCCGACGTCGCGACGCTCCTCCTCTCGCCGATCGTCGTCGTGACGGCGGTCGTGTCCGTGACGCTCGTCAGCATGGCCTGGCGGTACCGCGCGCCGCTCGGCCCCGTCTTCGCCCTGTTGACGGGATACGCGGTGTCGACCCTGCCACAGGTCGAGGCGATCGCTGACCGACTGGGAGACTGACTGGGTCGCGCTCAGTCGTCGCCTTCCACGCGGCCTGCTGTCGCCTCTTCGATTTCTGCCAGTAGTTCGTCCCGGTGCTCGTCGAGCAGCGGTGCGCGCCCGCCCGGTTCGGGCATCGTTTCGGTCATCTTGATCGGGCTGCCGGCGATAGTCATCCGGTCGTCAGCGCCCGGTTGATCCACGTCGGCGAGCATGTCGCGGTCGCGGATGTGGGGGTCGTCGAAGATGTCAGCGGTGTTCTGGACCGGCGCGGCGGGCACGCGGCCTTCGAGCAGGTCCAGCATGGTCTCGGTCTCGACCGTCTCGGTCCAGTCCGCAATTTCCGCCCGCAGCGCCTGGCGGTTGGCGATCCGACTCCCGGCGTCGGGGTAGTCGGCCGCGAGGTCGGGCCGGTCCATCGCCTCGCACAGCGCCTCCCAGTGGCCGTCGGAGAACGCCGCGATGACGACGTGGCCGTCGGCGGCCTCGAAGGAGTCGTAAGGGAACAGCGTCGGGTGGGAGTTGCCCTGCCGGGTCGGAGACTCGCCGTCACAGGAGTACTGATACACCGTCCGCTCGCACAGCGAGACCATCGAGTCGTACATCGCGGTGTCGACGTACTGGCCCTCGCCGGTGCGTTCGCGGTGGTGGACGGCGGCGAGGATGCCGACGGCGTTCAGCGCCGCGGTGAAGAGGTCGCCGACGCCGGGACCGACCTTCGTCGGCGGCCCGTCCGGCTGGCCGGTGATTTCCATAACGCCGCCGAGCGCCTGCGCGATGAGGTCGAACGACGGCTGGCCCTGGCGGTGGGTCTCGCCGGTGCGCGGGTCGCCGAAGCCACGGATGGAGGAGTAGACGAGCTGTGGGTTGCGCTCGCGCAGGGTCTCGTACCCGCAGTCGAACTTCTCCATCGTCCCGGCTTTGAAGTTCTCCACCACTACGTCCGCGCGCTCGACCAGCGAGAGGAACGCCTCGCGGTCGGCGTCGGTCCGCAGGTCGAGTTCGAGCGAGCGCTTCCCGCGGTTGACGCTCTGGAAGTAGCCGCCGTAGGCTTCGCGCTCGCGGTCGGTGACGAACGGCGGGTTCGACCTGATGAGGTCGCCGCCCGGGCGCTCGACCTTTACCACGTCCGCGCCCATGTCCGCGAGCAACATCGTACAGTACGGTCCGGCGAGGACCTGCGTGAGGTCGAGCACACGCAGGTCGTCAAGCGCACCCATACCGAAACCACGAGCGGGCGGGGGCCTAAACCCTTGTGATAATTCATTATAAATCATATAAGGCCGTATTATCATGAAAGACCATTAGGTTTATACCTGCCCGCCGACCACGACGTAGTACATGCCCCGGACCGTTATCCTCGGCGTGATCGGCTCCGACGCACACGTCGTCGGTATCACGATTCTCGAGCAGGCGCTCTCGTCCGCGGGCTTCGAGGTCATCAACCTCGGGGTCCAGACCTCACAGGACGAGTTCGTCAGCGCCGCGAAATCTCACGACGCCGAGGCGGTACTTGTATCCTCGCTGTACGGCCACGCGCGCCAGGACTGCGAGGGGCTCCACGAGGAACTCGACGCGGCCGGCCTCGACGTCCTGACCTACGTCGGCGGCAACCTCGCCGTCGGGCAGAACGACTTCGAGGACACGCGCGAGACCTTCCGCGAGATGGGCTTCGATCGGGTCTTCGACGCGGAGACCGACCCAGAGGAGGCCATCGCCAAGCTCCGCAGCGACCTCCAGCTGACGACCACAGAGGCGGAGCAGATCAAGGTTGACGGGTGACCATGCCAACTGACGAGCGGCTCAGCGACGACCAGCTACAGCGCATCGCAAACGACCTCCGGGACAACTGGCACACCGGCCGGCAGGTGGACTTCGAGGAGGCAATCGCCTTCCACGAGTCGCTACCGCCGTCCAAGCAGTTCGCCACCGTTCTGGAGTCGGCCGACAGACCGCTCCTCCAGCCGCGCGCGGGAGTTCCCTGCCTCGAAGAGCAGATCGACCTCCTGCGCTACCTGCAGGACGAGGGCGGCGCGGACCTCCTGCCGACGACCATCGACTCGTACACACGCGACAACGAGTACGAGAAGGCCGAGGAGGGACTGGCAGCCTCCCGCGGGAGCGAGGAGAACGAACTCAACGGCTTCCCAGCGGTGAACCACGGCGTCGAGGACTGCCGGCGGCTCATCCGGGCGCTCGACGCGCCCGTCGAGGTGCGCCACGGGACGCCCGACGCCCGCCTGCTCGCGATGGTCACCCTCGCCGGCGGCTTCCAGAGCTTCGAGGGCGGCCCCATCTCGTACAACATTCCCTACACGAAGCGCCACGACCTGGCGACGACAATCGAGCACTGGCAGTTCGTCGACCGGCTCTGTGGCGCGTACACCGAGCGCGGCGTCACGATCAACCGCGAGCCGTTCGGCCCGCTGACGGGGACGCTCGTCCCGCCGAGCATCGCCATCGCGGTGATGCTCGTCGAGGGCCAGCTCGCCGCCACGCAGGGCGTCCGCTCGCTCACGCTCGGGTACGGGCAGGTCGGAAACCTCGTTCAGGACGTGGCGGCGCTGCGCGCCCTGCGCGCGCTCGGCGAGGAGTACCTGCCCGACGAGGTGACGGTCACCACCGTCTTCCACGAGTGGATGGGCGGGTTCCCGCCGGACGAGGCGCGCGCCAACGGCGTCATCAGCCTCGGCGGCGCGACGGCGGCCGTCGCCAAGCCGGACAAAGTCATCACGAAGTCGCCCCAGGAGTTCCAGGGCGTGCCGACGAAGGAGGCCAACGCGGCCGGACTGCGAACGACGAGACAGCTCATCGATATGATGATCGAACAGGACATCGACTTGGGTGGGATAGACGAGGAACAGCGACTGATCGAGCGGACGACGCACGCGCTGATGGAGGCCGTTCTCACGGCCGGCGACGGCGACGTCGCCCGCGGCGTCATCGAGGCGTTCGACAGCGGCGCGCTGGACGTGCCGTTCGCGCCGAGCGACGCCGCCAAGGGCGCGGTGCTACCGGCGCGGGACGACGACGGCCGGGTCCGCATCTTCGAGTTCGCGGACCTCGCGCTCCCGGACGACATCAAGGAGATCCACGCGGCTCGACTGGGCGAGCGCGCCCGAACTGAGGGCCGCGACCAGTCGTTCCGAATGGTGGCCGACGACGTGGACGCCATCAGCGACGGAAAGCTCATCGGGAGACCGACCGGCGACGGCAAGCCCGCGGGGGGTGCGAGCGATGCGGATTGAGGACGTTCTGACGATTCCCGGCCTGTCGGGCTTCTTCTTCGACGACCAGCGGGCAATCAAGGAGGGCGCGACGCAGTCCGGGTTCGCTTACGACGGCCAGCCCGTGACCGAGGGGTTCGACCGCATTCGCGAGGCCGGCGAGGCGCTCATCGTCGAACTCGAACTCGCGGACGGCACGGTCGCGACCGGCGACTGCGCCGCGGTCCAGTACTCCGGGGCCGGCGGCCGGGACCCGCTGTTCCGCGCCGAGGCGTACCGCCCGGTCGTGGAGGGCCCGGTCGCCGACGCCCTGCGCGGGCGGGACGCGACGGAGTTCCGGGCGAACGCGACGCTCGTCGAGGAGATGGACCCCGAGCGTTCCGGCGGCGACCGACTGCACACGGCGGTCCGATACGGCGTCTCACAGGCGCTGTTGAACGCCGCCGCGCGGGCCCAGGGCGTGACGCCGACGGACGTGCTCGCCGACGCCTACGACACCGAGCCGGCGACTTCGCCGGTCCCGGTGTTCGGCCAGTCCGGCGACGAGCGCCGCATCAACGCCGAGAAGATGCTCATCAAGGGCGTCCCGGTGCTGCCACACGGCCTGTTCAACAGCGTCGAGAAGGTCGGCGAGGACGGCGAGGGCCTGCGCGAGTACCTCGCGTGGCTCTCGGACCGGGCGGGCGCGCTCGGCCCCGAGGGGTACTCGCCGCGCTTCCACGTCGACGTGTACGGCATCCTCGGGAAGGTGTTCGGCCCGCCGTACGACCGGACCGAGGTGACCGACTACTTCGAGACGCTCCGGGAGGCCGCCGCGCCGTACCCCCTGCAGGTGGAGGGACCGATGGACGCGGGCGGCCGCGCCGACCAGATCGCCGAGATGGCCGAACTCCGCGAGGGGCTGGCCGACGCCGGCGTCGAGGTCGACATCGTCGCCGACGAGTGGTGTAACACCTTCGAGGACGTGCAGGCGTTCGTCGACGCGGGCGCGGCCGACCTGGTCCAGGTGAAGACGCCTGACCTCGGCGGCGTCCAGCGCTCGGCCGAGGCGGTCCTGTACTGCGACGGCACGGACACCCGCGCGTACCTCGGCGGGACCTGCAACGAGACCGTGACTTCGGCGCGGGCCTGCGCCCACGTCGCGCTGGCGACCGACGCCGCGCAGGTGCTCGCCAAGCCCGGGATGGGCTTCGACGAGGGCTTCATGGTCGTCACCAACGAGATGCGGCGGGCGCTTGCACGCCGGGAGGCCACACGGGAGGTGCCGGCCGATGACTGACTGGACCGACTCCGAGGCGATGGACCTCTCGGACGCCGAGACGTTCGACGCCCTGCTCGACCGCGCCGAGACCAGAGAGAAGGGCCACTTCTTCGAGTTCTTCGCCGAGGGCGACGAACTCGTCCACGACCCCGGCCTGCGCCTCTCACAGCACGGCAGCGAGCAGTGGATGGGCCAGACGCTCAACCACGACCCGGCGTACTGGCGCGCCGACGCGGCCAGCGAGCGCGACTACGAGGGCGTGCCCGTCCACCCGGACTACCTGCTCGCCTGCGTCATGGGAATCACCGTCGAAGACCTCTCGGAGAAGGGCGGATACTTCCTCGGGCGCGACGACGTGCGCTTTCACCACCCGGCGACCGCGGGCACGTCGCTCGCCGTCACCTCGACCGTCGTCGACACGCGGACCTCCTCGTCCCGGCCGAAGTACGGCATCGTCACGTGGGAGACGGAGGGCCGCGACCGCGAGACGGGCGAGACGCTGGTGACGTACGAGCGGACGAACATGATTCCGCGCCGCGAGCCGGCGGCGACAGACGGCGGCGCGGTCGGTGAGCAGGACGAGGGCGGCCCGACGCTCCCCGACACGCTCGTGACGCCCGACGGAGAGCACTTCGAGGACTTCCGGCGGGCGCTCGACACCGCCCGCGAGGAGCACGCCGCCGTCGCCTACCGACACGAGCGCGGTCGGACGATGGACGACCAGCTCGTCGCCGGCCTGCCGCTGGCGACGCTCAACACCGCGCGCCAGCACCACAACCGCGACGAGATGGCCGACTCGCCGTCGGGCGACATCGTCGCGTACGGCGACGTGACGCGCTCCGTCGCGCTGGCACACGCCCGCTCCGACGAGGCGACCTACCGCGAGCGGCGCTTCGCGGACGAGCGCTTCCACGACTTCGTCACGCTCGGCGACACGATCTACGGCTTCACGCGCGTCCTCGACGCCGACCTGGACGCCGGTCCCGACCGGGCCGGCGCGGTCACCTTCGAGCACGTCGCGTTCAACCAGGACCAGACCCCGGTCTACTCGGGCCGGCGAACCGCACTCATCCAGCGAGACACATGACACGACTCTGCCGCACCTTCCAGACCGCACCGGCCGCGATACCGAACGACGACAGCGCGAAGTTCCTCCGCTCTGGGCTGACGAGCGAGGGCTTCCAGGCCCCCGACTGGCTCGTCCCCGACATCGAGGACGGGACGGCCCCGTCGATGAAAGGCGAGGCCGTCGACAACATCGTCGCGCACGTCCCCGACCACGCGCCCGACTTCGCCGGGGACATCCTCCCGCGCGTGGAGTGGGCCTACGACGACGCCGACGCCTGCGAGCGCGGCGTCGAGCAGGTCGAGCGACTCGCCGACGAGGTGGGCGAGCACATCGACGGCTTCGTCTTCCCGAAGGTCGGCCGCCTCGACGACGTGCGCGACGCCGCGGGGGTCGTCGCCGACGCCGAGCGCGACGCCGGCCTCGACGAGGGGAGCCTGGACCTGGCGATCATCCTCGAAACCGCACGCGCGCGCTCGGATCTGCGGGAGATTTGCCAGTACGCCGCCGACTCGCGGCTGTCAGCGCTCGTCTTCGGGCCGGTCGACTACACCGCCGAACTCGGCGGCCGCGCGCTCCACGGCGAGCGCCCGCGCTGGGACGGCCTGCTCGAAGCGCTCTCGAACGAGACCAGCGCGGCCGGCGTCGCCGCTATCGGCGGCCCGTTCGACCAGTTGTTCCACGAGCGCGCCGGCGTGACCTACTACAACGCCGAGGGCTACGCCGACCAGGTCGAACACGAGGCGACCATCGGCATCGACGGCTCGTGGTCGCTACACCCGAAGCAGACCGAGCAGGCAAACCGCATCCACATGCCGACGGCCGACGAACTGGAGCGGGACCTCCACAAGATCGAGTCGTTCAACGAGGCCAAGCGCGAGGGCACGGGCGCGGTGGTCGTCGACGGCCAGATGGTCGACGAGGCCACCTACAAGAACTTCGCCAACACCGTCAAGACGGTGCGAGCCATCGACGAGGCCCACCCCGCACAGACCGAGGAGTACTACGACGAAGACGTGCTCGACCGGGCGAACGCCGTCGACTTGATCTTCGGCTGAGTCGGCCGACCGAACTGTGCGGCCGTTCTTTTCACTCGAAGTACGCCGCCAGCCGCGCGGCCGCCTCGTCGACCCGCGGCGTCACCAGCGCGAAGCGGATCCAGTCGCTGCGGGACTCGCCGAACGCCTCGCCGGGCATCCCGGCGACGCCGGCCTCGTCGATCAGTTCGTAGACGTTCTCGAACGTCCCGGGGAAGTCGGGAAAGCGCGCCAGCACGTAGAAGCCGCCCTCCGGACGGTTATAGGCCGCGCCGGCCTCCGCGAGCGCGTCGCAGAACGCGTCGACGCGCCGCTCGAGGCGTCGCCGGCACGCGGCGTAGTAGTCCGGTGGGGTCGTCTTCAGCGCCCGCAGGACGGCGTACTGTGCCGGCCGACTGCCGGTGACGTTCGTCAACATGTGCTGAGTGCGCGCCCGCTCTAAGAGCTCGCCGGTGGGGCCGTCCTCCGGCGGGAAGACGGCGTAGCCAACGCGAAAGCCCGTTATCGCCATCGTCTTCGAGAATGAGTTAGTGGCGACGACGTTCGGCGAGTCGGCGTCGAGCGCCGACGCGAACCGACCGCTGAAGTCGAAGTGGTCGTACACTTCGTCGCTGACCAGCAGGGCCTCGTTCTCCTCGGCGATGGCGGCGAACTCCGCCATCGCGTCCGCGTCGTACACCGCGCCGGTGGGGTTGTTCGGGGAGTTGACGACGATGACCGCCGTCTCCTCGCTCGCGGCCGCCCGCACGTCGGCCGGTCGGAGGCGGTTGTCCTCCGCGACGGGGACGAACGAGCGGTCCGCGCCGAGGAAGTTCGCGCGCCCGGCGTAGTACGGGTAGACGGGGTCGGTGAGCAGTACCTCTGTCCCGTCGAAGTAGTGGAGGCCCCCCGTCATCGCCAGGTGGTTCGCCTCGCCCGCGCCGTTCGTGACGAGCACTCTGTTCCGGTCAACGCCCCGGCGCGCGGCGATCGCGTCTCTGAGGCCCGCGAGGCCGACGCTGGGCGGGTACTGATAGTCGCCGGCGTCGGCCTCGGCGTAGTCTCTGAGGCCGTCTCGGAGCCCCTCGGGCGGGTCCCAGTCGGGGTTCCCCGAGACCATGTCGACCACGTCCCGGTCCGCGCGGGCCGCGTACTGCATGACCCGGAAGAACTGGGGTTCCTCGTAGTCCATGTCCGCACTCCGAGCGCCGGACCCGTCTGTCTTTCCGTTTACTGGCGGATGTACAGGGTCACCGCGCCGAGGGCCAGCAAGAGCAGTCCCCACAGGATGTCCGACCCGGGCAGCGCCCAGAGCGCGAGCGTCACGAGCCCCGAGGAAACGAGTGACCAGCCGATCGTCGTCTGATAGCTCATACGACCGTTTGTTCCCGCGCACTGAAATGTATGTGGCCTGACCTGAACGCTTATTCGAGGGCGCGACCAGCACCCGGTATGGACGACGCGACCGATACCCCCGTCCACCAGCGCGTCGGCGACCGCCTCCGCGAGCGCGACGAGACGCTCGCAGTCGCCGAGTCCTGTACCGGGGGGCTGGTGGGCTCGAAGCTCACGGACGTACCGGGGTCGAGCGACTACTTCGACCGCTCGCTGGTCACCTACTCCTACGCGGCCAAGCAGGAGCTCCTGGCCGTCTCCCGCGAGGCCCTCGACGCCCACGGCGCGGTGTCGGAGGCGGTCGCCGTCGAGATGGCTCAGGGCGTCCGCGACACCGCCGGGACCGACTGGGGCGTGGCGACGACCGGCGTCGCCGGCCCGGGCGGCGGCACCGACACGACGCCCGTGGGCACGGTCTACATCGCCGTCGCCGAGGCCGCCCCGTGGGAGACAAACGAGTCCGGCGTGACCGCCTCTCACCACGAGTTCGACGGCGACCGGCTGGAGATCAAAGACCGGATCGCGACGCAGGCGCTGTCCGACCTCGAAACCGCCATACGGGAGTAGCAAGGTCTTTTACCGGGGACAGTTACGCTCCGGTAGATGAACAAACGCGGGCACGTACTGAACGCCGTCCTCCTGAGCATCGGTCTGGGGTACGTCCTCGACCCCTCCGGCGACGTGACGACGTTCGCGACGATCGCCGAGGTGTTCCTCCCGGTCGTCCTCGGCGCGCTGTTTCCCGACGTGGACACCGCCTTCGGCAAACACCGCAAGACCCTGCACAACATCCCGGTCCTCGTGATCTTCCTCGCCCACCCGCTGTACCACGCGGGCAACCTCCAGTGGGTCTGGCTCGGCGTCCTCACCCACTACGTCCTCGACTACTTCGGCTCCCGGCGCGGGATCGCGCTGTTCTATCCGGTCTCGGACCGGGAGTACGGGTCGCCGACGGGCGTGACCACTTCGAGCGAGTACGCCGAAATCGTCACCGTGGTCATTACGGTGTTCGAACTGGCCGCCGTGGCGCTGTTGATCCACGTGGTGCCCCAGTACCTCCCGCCGGGCGTCAGCGCCTTCGTCGCGGAGAACAGCGCGTTCCTCGTCTAGTAGACCTTCACGTCGTCGAAGCGGTCGTCGTAAGCGACGTGGTCAGGGTGTGTCGGCTCCGTCCCCTGGAGCATCAGTCGGTCGAACTTCCCCCACGTGTTCTCGAACCCCAGATGTGCCCACTCAAGCGCGCGCCGCAGCGCGTGGGACGGGCCGTCCCGATGGATCAGCGTCCGCTTCGCGTCGGTCTTGAGCGCCCGGGTCAGCGCAGTCACGTCGTCGAGTCCCTCGTCGAAGGCGACTGACACCTCGCCGACCGTCCCGCGGAGGTGCGCGTACGACGAGACGAACGTCTCGTGGCCGGTCCGCTCGGCGAACGCACGGGCGCGGTCCCAGTGATAGGAGAGCTGCTTGGGGTTGTAGATCTCGACGGCGTCGATGATGTCGCGGTAGCGCTCGATGTCCTCGAGGCCCATGCTGACGTTCAGGTAGCCGGGGTGGGGGACGAGGACGGCCGCGCCCTGTCGTTCCAGTTCCGTCATCGCTCCTTCGAGGGTGATGAAGTCCGGCACCGGCTCGTCGAGTCCGATGGCGAGCACGTGGCGGCGCTCCTGCCAGGCCCCGGTGAACAGTTCCCGGGCCGGAAAGACCGTGAGTTCGTCGTCGGAGAACGCCGCCGCTCGCGAGCGTATCTCTGGAAGGCGCGTGAAGTGCGGCGCGTACACCAGCGCGTCCAGCCCCCGCTCTTTGGCCCGCTCGACCACCCGCTCGTCGAGCACTTTCACGTGCATGTCGACGGCGTACCCCTCGCGTTGCACGGAAGATGGTATCGCCGTAGTGCCATTAGGGGTTTCCGTTTCGCCACGCCGAGTCGCAACCGTCTGACAGGTGTCAGCCAAGGTTTTTACCCCCGCGCCGCCTGCCACTGAGCAAATGCCACGCTGGGAGTGCGCCATCGAAGGGGACGACAGACAGTTCGACCGCGTCGAGGAACTCATCGTCCACCAGTCGGTCGAACACGACCGCATCGAGTGCAAGGTCTGCGGTGCGGTCGTCCCCGACGGCTACTTCGCCATCAAGCACGCCTTCGACGAACACTCCCGCGCCGAGTACGTCCGCGCCTACGACGCCTCCGCCGCCGAGGTCCGCCGCCGCGAGCAGATCAAGGAGTCTGTGGAGTCCGCCGCCAACATGAGCGAGGTCATCGAACGCCTCGAAGGCGACGCCTGAGGCGGTCCGCGAATAGCGCCGAACCGGCGTCTCAGTCCGTCTCGACGATGTGGTTCGTCAGCGAATCAGCGTCTATCTCCTCGGGAATCGTGTGTGCCTCACCGTGTCCGTCGCCGTCGGAGACGCGGATGTGTGCCTCCAGTGCCTGGACGACCGTCGCTTCGTCCTCGCCCCCGCTGAGGTAGTTCGTCTGTGACTTCTCACAGAGCGGGCACGTCCACCGATAGCCGCCCGTCACGTCGGGTCTCGTCGCCATACTTCTCGCCTCGCCGCTGCCGTCACTAGTCATGGCATCCGCCTTCACGGTTCTCGTACGCGCGGCGGCCGCCCTCACCGCTCTCCCGTGCGTGGCGGGTCCTGTACTCCCCGAGGCCAGTGCGACGAAAGGACATACCTGCTGTATCCGTCCAACCGGGTTACGAGACGTGGTTGACTTGTAAAACCTACTAAGTGGGAACCTCACTCGATGTCGGGAAACGACGAGATCAGCACCGTCTGGAGCACCTTCTCGTTGCTCCGACGAATCCGGTTCGACAGCGCCTGTCGCGAGATGTCGAGCTCGTCGGCGATGTCGCCGAGACTGGTCTCTCGGGGTGTCGCGAAGTACCCGCGGCGTAGCGCCAGGACGAGCGCCGCGCGCTGTTCGTCCGTCAGGTCGAACTGGCGGTGCTCGTCGGTCGCCTCACTGAGCGTGTAGGTCCGCTCGACGTGAATGGAGATCTCGTGTTCGGTACAGTAGTTGTGAAACTCGGTGAGACCGGTGTGGTCGGGAAAGCGCAGTCGGAACAGCCACTGCTCGTCTCGGGTCGCTTCGAGGACGGTCCCCTCCGCCAGCGCGATGCCGTCGACGATGTCGTCCCCGGCGTGTTCCCACTCGAGTCGATACAGGCAACTGTTGCTGATTGGATCGAGAGCGACCAGTTCTCTGACTGCAGCGTGATCTCGAACCGATTCCTCAAACTCAGCGTGGTCGTCCCCAGTCACCCAGATGAAGGGCATGATCTGGTCTCCCGTCGGCACGACCCGTTCGATCTCGATGTGCATCCCCGAAGGGTGTGCGAGTACCTGTCCCAGTTGGAACTCTTTGCTCGCGACGGTGAACTCCAGTAGAACGCTCATGCTGATACGGTCCCAACGACGTGGACACCCGTATATATTGGTCCCGTAACATACCCTCCGAGACACGTCCGCGGTTCGAAACTCTCCCTTGAATGGCTGTCTGCGGCGATTCCGGCACCCGATCGAATACGAGGAGAGACCATCCGGACGAACGAACTCTCGGGAAAACCCGGCGTCGAGACGGTACTGAATCCGGCTGTGAGCGAGTCGGCGACCGCTTCGAATCGCCGTGTTCGCCCCGTCTGACGCTTACCGTTCTTCGCTGTCCAGCACGCGGATCTGGTCGCCGCGCACGGTGACCGGAATCGGAACGGTCGCCTCGTACAGCTCGACGGTGACCTGGTCTTTGCCTTCGTCGATGCGCTGGACCTGCGCCTTCTCGCCCTTGAACGGGCCGGCGATGAGTTCGACGATGTCGCCCTCGGCGATGCCCTCCACGTCGGGCTTCGGCGAGAGGAAGTGCTCGACTTCCGCCATCGAGGACTCGCCCTGGACGACGCCGTTGGCGTGGGGGATCTCGTCGAGGATGCGGTCGAAGACGGCCGGGTTGTCGGCCTCGACCATGACGTAACTGGTCAGCGAGTCCGGCGCGAGCGCGGCGTGGATCTCGTCTTCCTCGCGCGAGATGATCATGTCCGCGACGGTGCGCTCCTGACTGGCCGTGGTTTTGACTGCGTAGATACTCATCTGTTTACACCGGCTTGCTGCCTGGGACGAACGTCATGACGGCGAAGATGATGAACCCGAGTAGTCCGACCAGCGCGATGCCCGCGCCGGCGATTTTCGCGATCTGAGAGAACTCCTCCCACGACGGCGTACTCGCCAGTTTGAGTACGCGGATGTAGGAGGTGAGGTCGTACGGAACGTCCATAGCGGGTCGTACCCACTGGTGGCTTTTCTATATTGTGATGCGTCGCGGCGAGAGACGGGGCCGGAGCCGCGGCTCAAGTGTACAAGAAGCGAAACCGCACCCGTGTCACAGAACGCCTCAGTCGACGTAGTCGATGTCTTCGCCGATCTGCTGGGCGGCCTTCTCCTGCTGGGCCTCGCTCTGGCCGTAGATCTGCGGGCTCTCGACGCCGGTGACGACGATCATCGTCTCCATCTTGCCCTCGAACTCGTTGTTGACCGACGCGCCCCAGATGATGCGGGCGTCGGGGTCGATGCGGTCGTAGATCTCCTCGACGACGCCCTCGGCCTCCTCGATGCTCATGTCGGGGCCGCCGACGACGTTCACCAGGGCGCTGTTCGCGCCGTCGAACTCCACGTCGAGCAGCGGCGAGCGGAGGGCCGAGCGGATGGAGTCCTGGGCCTTGTTCTCGGAGTCGGACTCGCCGAGGCCGATCATGGCGACGCCGCCGTTCTCCATGATGGTTCGAACGTCGGCGAAGTCGACGTTGACGAGGCCGGGCTTGGTGATGAGTTCGGTCATGCCCTTGACCGAGCGCATGAGCACGCGGTCGCAGATCTTGAACGCGTCCTGCAGCGGCATCGAGGGCGCGTAGTCGAGCAGGCGGTCGTTCGGGACGACGATGACGGTGTCGGAGACGGAGCGGAGTCGTTCGAGGCCGGCGTCGGCGTTCGCGCGGCGTCGCTCGCCCTCCGCGGTGAACGGGATGGTGACGATAGAGATCGTGAGCGCGCCGGCCTCTTGGGCGGCCTGTGCGACGACCGGGGCCGCGCCGGTGCCGGTCCCGCCGCCGAGGCCGGCCGTGACGAACACCATGTCGGAGCCGTCGATGGACTGCTGGATGTCCTCGATGTCCTCCTGGGCGGCCTCCTCGCCGATCTTCGGGACCGAGCCCGCGCCGCGGCCGCCGGTGCGCTTGCGGCCGATGAGGATCTTGGTGTCGGCAGCGACCTCGTCGGCGAGGTGCTGGGCGTCCGTGTTGGCGGCGACGAGCTTGGCCCCGTGGATGCCTTCCTCCATCATCCGGGTGACCGTGTTCCCGCCCGCACCGCCGCAGCCGACGACGGTGATCTTCGTCTCTAAGTCCTTGACGACGCTCGCGAGTTCCTCGTCGGACATCGTCCCGGAGGTCGACATGTCCTGTGACGGCGTCGATGTCGACTTGTCGACACGTCCTCCGTCCGCGTCCTCCCCTTCCTGTTCGGCCTCGTCGATAGCGTCGTCGATTATCGAATCCATAATTTAAAACCCCCTTGCAGACGAACAGTTATTAGTTTTCCCCTCACGTCTGACACGCGTCTGACGCGCCGAACGTCAGTTTCGGCGACTGAGACGCGCGTGTTCACAGCGTGTATCGACGTATACGTTCCCGCTGGAACCGCTCCGGGCCGATCTCTTCGCCGTCGACCTCGATCGACTCGCCCGAGGCGAGCCTGCCGAACTTCGGGCCTTCGGGGACGCCCGCGGTTCGCGCGAGGTCGGGGTCGAACGCGGTCTCGCGGGCGACGATGTCGCCGTCCTCTCTAGCGACGCTGTCGTACCCCGCTTCGAGAATGTCGGCAAGCGGATCGACGAGCGCCTCGACGTCGGTCCCCGCGCGGACGACGACCGGCTCCGTGACGACCGTGCCGTTCTGGTCGGTGTCGAACGCGACCGCGTGTCGCTCGACGGCCTCGCGTAGCGCCTCGTCGTCGATGCCGCGAGCGTCCGCGAGCAGGTCCGCCGGGAGGTCGAGCACCGTCCACTCGCCGCTGTACCCGACCGCTCGCTCGCCGAATCGGAGGCCGCCCTCGACCGACTGGACTTCGGTCTCAAGCTCCTCGACGAGTCCGAGCGGGACGCCGCTGGTCTCGCGGACGAACGTCTCGCCGACGACGCGGTGGCCGAGCGACTCGACGGCGTCCCGGAGACCGGGGCGCTCGCCCTCCATGAGCGCGTAGTCGGCCGCGCTCGCCCGGAAGGCGCGGTCGAGGACGGCGTCGCGCTCGTCCTCGTCGTCGGCCCACTCGTCGAGCGCGTCCAGCGACCAGTCGGCGGCGACGTGGCCGACCGACCAGTCCGTCTCGCGGACGACCCGCTCGAAGCGCGGCGCGTAGTGCCCGCCGCCCAGGCCGACGAGGTGGCGGCGCGTGCCGTTCTCGCCCGCGGCGTCGGGCGCTTCCTCGGCCAGATCGAGGATCGCTCTCGCGACTGCCTCGGCGGCGGCGGGGTCCTCCCACTGCTCGCGCGCGCTGCCGACCTCGACGAACATCGAGGGGGCGCCCACGTCGGTCGGTCCGTGGTGGGTGCACTCCATCCCGACCTCGTAGTCGGGGGGCGCGTGGTCGTCGAGCGCCGAGACGACTTCGCGATGCGCGCTCGGGCAGGCGCGGGCGAAGCGGCCGTCGCGGCCGCCGTACTCCGCGACGCCGAAGTTCCCGGTGTGGTGGGCGGTCAGCAGTTCGTCCGTCTCGCCGGCGTGCTTCGAGGCGAACACGAGCAAGTCCACGTCGCCGAAGGCCGACGCCACGCCGTCGAGGTGCAGGTGCAGCGACTCGAACTCGCGGAGTTCGACGGCGTCCGTTCGGTACACCGTTCCCCCGCCGTCGGCGTCAGCGCGGCTGTCGTCGGTGGTGCGGTCCCAGTCGCGCAGCGACAGCAGGTGTTCGCCGATGTGTTCGGACGCTGCGTCTTCGCGCGAGACGACGATCCCCAGCATCAGTCCGCCTGCTCCCCGGAGACCTGCTCGCGACCGAACGCGCTCCGGATGGCGTCGCCGGCCAGTCCGAACAGGCGCTTCAGCGCCCGCCGGCGGTGGGCGAACAGCGCCCCGCCCGCGACGAGGTACAGGGCGGTGTAGGCCAGCAGCAGGTCGTGGCTGTTCAGCGGCAGTTCGACGAGGTCCCTGATGAGCGCGAACTCCAGGAGCACCTGCGAGATGAACAGCGCGAACAGCACCACCGCCTCGCGGATGCTGATCTCGAAGTTGACGAGGATTGCCAGCGCGAAGAACGACTGTCCGGCCGTGATCCAGATCTCCGCCCCCTGTCGGGCGTCGAACGGGAGGACGCCGTAGCCGCCGAGCGCGATGGAGTAGACGACGGCGATGGTCCCGATGAGGAGCGTCCACTGATTGAGCTTCGAGGAGATGAGGGCGTTGAAGCCCGCGGTCGACCGGGCCTTGTTGACCAGCACGGCGACGACGATGAGCTCCGGCGACTCGCTCGCCAGCGGCGCGACCCACTGGATCATGAAGAACTCGGGGATGCCGTTGTCGAGACCGATCTCTTCGAGGCCGTGGGCGAACGGCTCGACGGCGGTGAAGATCATCGCGCCGGAGTAGCCGAACAGCAGGAGGACGACGATGGGCCGCCACGGCAGCGACCACTCCTGGAAGTACTTCGGGACCCCGACGGTGTGCTCGCTCTGCTCGATGTCGGATCTGAGCACGAGGCCGATGTACGCGACGTAGAGGCCGACGAGAAACAGCGTGTCGAGCGCGCCGATGCCGCCGCCGAAGGGCACGAGGAACGCCCAGCAGGTCGCCAGAAAGAGGAAGGCGATCTCCATCGCGATGTCGGTGTCGAGCTGGACCGCGTCGTTCAGGAAGCCGTCGCGGTTCACCACGGCGGTGTCGCGGGTCGACGCCGCGCGCATGACGGTGAACACCGCGATGCCGGCCCAGCCGAGGCCGATGAGGATGCGGTTCGCGCCGGTCATGTTCGCGATGGCGAGGTTGGCGTCGTGACAGGCACGGGCCAGCTGCGTCTCGCCGGCCTCGACGGCCTGCGCGGAGAGCTGACTGCAGGCCTCGGCCGTCGCGCCGCCGGCCCCGGCGTTCCAGGCGTACAGCGCGTCGACGGCGTACTCGGGGGCGACGGCGAGGATGGCGAGGACGGCGATGGCGAACGCGCGCGGCACGTCCTTCTCGGCCGTCTCCGCCCCCCACGCGAGGAGGAACGACGCGCCGAGCACCGCGAATCCGCTGATCGCGACGGTCGCGACGGTTCCGACTTCGGTCCCGGTGACCAGCAGACCGACCCAGGTGGCCGTCAGGGCGAACGCGACGGCGACCTGTACCAGGGGATGACGTAGACTGCTCACTACCCGAGGTGTGGTCAGGTCCGCGTGAAAAGCTTGCGAAACCGTCGACTGGACGAGGTATTCCGAGCCTGAACCCACGGCACAGGGCTCGCTCGCACCAGAGCGTGGCGTTCATACGACCGGGGCCCGCTGGCGTTCGTATGGACGTCTACGGTCTCATCGGGAACCCGGTCGGTCACTCGCTGTCCCCGCCGATGCACGAGGCGGGCTACGACGAACTCGGCCTCGACGCGCGCTACGTCGCCTTCGAGCCGCCCGCAGACGAGGGTGCGGCGGCGGTCGAGGCGGCCGAGACGCTCGGCGTCTCGGGGCTCAACGTCACCATCCCGTTCAAGCAGGACGTGATGGAGGCCGTCGAGCCGACCCCGCTCGCCGAGCGCATCGGCGCGGTCAACACCGTCGACTTCTCGGGCGACACGCCGACGGGCCACAACACCGACGCCGTCGGCGCGGTCCGCGCCCTCTCGCACCACGACGTGGCGCTGTCCGGGACGGCCGTCGTCGTCGGTGCCGGCGGCGCCGGGCGCGCGGTCTCGTTCGGCCTCGCCGACGAGGACCTGTCGGTCCGCATCGCGAACCGAACCGAGTCGAAGGCGCACGCGCTCGCGGACGACGTGCCCGGCGCGACGGGCCACGGGCTCGACGAACTCGGGGACCTGCTCGCCGACGCCGACGTGCTGGTGAACTGCACGAGCGTCGGCATGGAGAGCGACGAGACGCCGGTCCCCGCGTCCGCACTGCACGGCGACCTCGCGGTGCTCGACGCGGTCTACACGCCGATCGAGACGCGACTGCTGCGCGACGCCGCGGACGCGGGCGCGACGACCGTCGACGGGGCGTGGATGCTCCTGTTCCAGGGCGTCGAGGCGTTCGAGCTGTGGACCGGCGCTGAGGCCCCCGTCGCGGCGATGAACGACGCGCTCCGTGCGAACCTGTAGCGCAAGCGGCCACAGGTAAGAGATTTGTGTGGGGGCAAAATACGTTCGTGTATGGGTCTGCTTCAGAAGCTGAAATCCGCCCTCGGGCTCGACGGGTCGAGTTCGACCACGTCGACGGCCTCCGACGTCGACGTCACCGTCGAGCGCGAGCCTTCTACTGAAGACGAGGACGCCGTGAAGGGGACGAACACCGCGACGAGCGAGGTCGGCACCGCCGGGGGCGACGCGTCCGAGGCGACGCCTGACGCGGGCGTCGAGCCGGACGCTGACACCGATACGGATATCGACGCCGAGGCTGCGTCCGACTCCGACACCGAGGCCAACGAGGAGCCAGCCATCGACGACGCCACGGGTGAGAACGAACCCGTCATCGACGAGGCCGAACCGGCGGGTGAAGGCGGCGCCGCCGAATCCGACGACGGGGACGCAGCCGCATCTGACGGGGAGGACGCCGCCGAGGCCGACGCGGCGGCCGAGGGATCGGACGACCCCGTCACCGAGATCAAGGGCATCGGGCCCGCGTACGCGGAGCGCCTCGCCGACATCGGCATCGAGACTGTCGGCGACCTCGCCGCCGCGGACGCCGCCGACATCGCGGCCGAGACCGACCTCTCAGAGAGCCGGGTCGCCGGCTGGGTCGAGCGGGCCGCGGCGTACTGACTGCGCGAACCGCAAGGGAGTTAGTCGCCGCGCCGCTTTCCTGCAGTAATGCCATCGGTCGAGACCGACCGGACCGCGTTCGCCGACCTCGCAGCCGACGCGCCCCCGACCGCTCGGGTCCCGGTCGAGGTCCGCGTCACCGTCGACGACCCGTTTCTCGCCTACCGCCGGGCGCGCGAGGACATCGGCGGCGCGTACCTGGCGACCACCGGCGGCCAGTCCGGGTGGGGGTACTTCGCCACCGCGCCGGCGGACTTCCGCGAGGTCGACCCCGGCGCGGGCGGCACCCTCGCCGCGCTCACCGACTTCCTCGACGGCGAGTCGCTCGCCCGCGGCGACTGCGACGTTCCCTACCCCTGCGGCGCGATCGGGTGGCTCTCCTACGACGTGGCCCGCGAACTGGAGTCGCTGCCGGACAGCGCCGCCGCGGACCGCGCCCTGCCGACACTGCAAGCGGCGAAGTACGACCGCGTCGCCGCCTGGGAGGAGCCGCGCGAGGACCGCGTGACGCTCCGGGTGACGGCCTGCCCGCGGCTCGACGACTTCGAGACCGCGGACCTGGCCTACGAGTTCGGCAAGCAACACGCCCTGGACCTCGCGACGGCGGCCGTCGAGGGCGACCCGAGCGTCGGCGACCCGCCGGTCGCGGCCGACGAGGCCACCTTCGAGAGCGACTGCACGCGCGAGGCGTTCGCCGACCGGGTCCGGACCGTCAAGCACTACATCCGCGACGGCGACACCTTCCAGGCGAACGTCTCCCAGCGCCTCCGCGCGCCCGCGGCGGTCCACCCCGTCGAGGCGTTCGACGCGCTGCGGGCGGTGAATCCCGCGCCCTACTCGGCGCTCGTGGAGTTCCCCGGCGTCGACCTCGTCAGCGCCAGCCCGGAACTCCTGCTCAACCGCGACGGTGACAGCCTCGTGACCGAGCCCATCGCCGGGACGCGCCCGCGGGGCGACGCGCCGGCCGACGACGAGCGACTGGAGGCCGACCTGCTCGCCGACGAGAAGGAGCGGGCCGAACACGCCATGCTCGTCGACCTGGAGCGAAACGACCTCGGAAAGGTGAGCCGGTTCGGCAGCGTCGAGGTGTCGGACTACCGCCGCGTCGACCGCTACTCGGAGGTGATGCACCTCGTCTCCGTCGTCGAGGGTCGCCTCCGCGAGCGGGCGAGTCTGGAGGACGCTGTCGCCGCGGTGTTCCCCGGCGGGACCATCACCGGCGCGCCCAAGCCCCGGACCATGGCGATCATCGACGAAGTGGAGGCGACGCGCCGCGGCCCCTACACCGGTTCGATCGGCATCTTCGGCTTCGACGGGCGGGCGACGCTGAACATCGTCATCCGGACGCTCGTGCGCTACGCCGACGAGTACCACCTCCGCGTGGGGGCCGGCATCGTCCACGACTCCGACCCCGACGCGGAGTATCAGGAGACGCTGGACAAGGGCCGCGCGCTCGTCACGGCCGTCGACGAGGCGCTCGGCCGGCGCGTCGACCTCGACATGGAGGACGCGGCATGAGCGGGGCGAACGCGGCGGGCAGCGACCCCGACGCACTCGCCCCGACTGTCCTCGTCGTCGACAACTACGACTCGTTCGCCTATAACCTCGTCCAGTACGTCGGCGAGGTGGTCCTGCGCCTCGGCGGGACCGAGGACGACGTGGTGGTCCGGCGCAACGACGCCGTCGACGTGGACGCGATCCGCGACCTCGACCCGGACGGCATCGTCGTCTCGCCGGGCCCCGGAACCCCCGAGGAGGCCGGCGTCTCGATGCCGATCTTCGCGGACCTCCGGTACCCGACGCTCGGGGTCTGTCTCGGCCACCAGGCGCTGTGTGCGGCCAACGGCGCGCCGGTCGGCCACGCCGAGGCGGTCGTCCACGGCAAGTCGTCGGCCGTCACCCACGACGGCACCGGCGTTTTCGAGGGGCTGCCCGACCCCGTCGAGGTCGGCCGCTACCACTCGCTCGCCGTCGACCGCGAGGACCTGCCCGACGCGCTGACCGAGACGGCCTACACCGTCACCGGCGGGGCGGGCGAGGAGAGTGCCGGACCGACCGACGGGGACGGTCACCTCGGCACCGACGAGGCCAGCGTCGTGATGGGGGTGCGCCACCGCGACCGACCGCACCTCGGCGTCCAGTTCCACCCGGAGAGCATCCTGACCGACCACGGCAAGACCATGATCGAGAACTTCTGCCTGCTATGCACTACCACGTAAACGGCGACCTCGTCCCGGCGGACGAGGCGAGGGTGTCGGTGCGCGACCGCGGCTTCATGTACGGCGACGCGGCGTTCGAGACGCTCCGGGCCTACGGCGGCGACCCGTTCGCGTGGGACGCCCACCGCGAGCGCCTCCAGCGGACCGCCGAGACGCTCGGCTTCGCCGACGCCGTCCCCGACGACCTCCGCGAGCGCGTCGACGAGACGCTCGCGGCCAACGACCTCACCGAGGCCTACGTCCGCCTCTCGGTCTCCCGCGGCGTTCAGCCGGGGAAGCTCACGCCCGATCCCGACGTGGACCCGACGGCCGTGGTGCTCTGTTCGGAACTGCCTCGCGGCGGCCGCGACGGCGAGCGCGTCTGGGACGGCCCGGCATCGGTCCAGACGGTGCGGACCCGGCGGATTCCCGGCGAGGCCGTCCCGGCGGACGCGAAGACGCACAACTACCTCAACGGTATCCTCGGCCGACTGGAACTCCGCAAAGCGGCCGCGGGCGGCGACCCCGCCGACGAGTGCCTCGTCCGGGACACGGACGGGAACGTCGTCGAGGGCGCGACGAGCAACCTCTTTTTCGTCACGGAGAACGGCCTGCGAACGCCGAGCGCGGACCTCGACCTGCTCCCCGGCGTGACCCGCGACGTGGTGATGGACCTCGCCCGAGCCGAGGACTTCCCCGTCGAGACCGGCCACTACTCGCTCGACGCCGTCCGCGACGCCGACGAGGCGTTCCTCACGAACTCCACGTGGGAGATCCGCCCGGTCGAGTCAGTCGACGGCATCCCCGTCGGGACCGGACCGATGACGAAACTGCTGCAGCGGCTGTTCGACGACCGCGTCGAGGCCGAGCACTACTGAGACGAAGGACTCTTTCTCGGCCGTCACGCGCTCGGACGGTCACTCAGGCGCGTAACAGACCCAGCCCGTCGGCGGGACGGACACCTGCACCCGGCCGTCGCCCGCCGTCGAGACGTTCCCCGCGTTCCCGCTGTAGTCGTTGAGCGTCCGAGAACTCCAGCCCGTGGAGACCCACGCGCTCCGCTGGCTGCTCGAGCGGTTCAGGCCGACGAGGAGGTTCCCCGTCCGCTCGTAGACGTAGAGGTCACGGTCCACGTACCGGGTCTTCGACGAGCCGCCCGCGAGGTTGTTCCTGATCCAGAGCAGGTTCTGCACGTCGCCGTCCGTGATTCCGATTCGGTTGCTGTAGACGCGGGGATACCCCTCGTAGGTCAGGATGTAGGCGTACGCGAGCTTCTCGTACTCGGGCGGGTCGCTGTCGTGATTGGAGACGAACGTCAGCGACCGGAACGGCGATTGGTCGACCAGGCCGGCCCCGTCCAGGGCGCGCATGTCCCCGCCGCTGTGGAACGCGTCCTCCTTCATGGTGTAGTACAGCGGGTAGTCGGTGACCGACATCCCGGTGTCGGCGTAGCCCTGGCAGTAGTCGACGCTTCCCTGCAGGACCTCGCCGACGGTCCAGAGCCCGAGGTCGTCGGCCCACTGATTGGCGTAGTCCCGGAAGAACGACTCCGGGACGTGCTTGGCGGCGTCCCACCGGATCCCGTCGACGCCGAGATTCGCGTACTTCTCAACGTAGTTTTCGAGCTGTCCACGGACGTACGAGGACTCGATTTTCAGGTCCTTGAGTCCGACGAGCCAGTCGTCCTCGACCGACTCCGGGTCGTCGTAGTCGATCGGGTCCTGTGGGTGGAAATCCCGCTCACTGAAATACGGCAGATCGGCGAAGGTGTAGCCCGGTGCGCCGCGGAAATCGTCGTTCGCCGCCATGTGGTTGATGACGGCGTCGGCGACCACGTCGAGCCCGTGGTCGTGGGCCGTCTCGACCATCGTCTCGTACTCCGCCTCCGTGCCGAACACGCTGTCGAAGTCCGTGTAGTCGACCGGCTGGTAGCCCAGCGGCGGGTCCGTCACGCCGCGCTGGTGGCTCCGGTCGAGTCGGCTCCGCTGAGCGGGCGGGACCTGTATCGCGTCGTAGCCCTGTTCTGCGAGCGTCGCCAGATTGGCGGTGATCTCGCTCCAGTCCGTGTGGTAGTACTGGTAGACGGCGCTCGACCCGACTGCGCTCGCGGGACCGGACGGGACGAACGTACCGACCGCCGCCGCACCGAGCGCGCCGATGCCTTTGAGAACTGTTCGCCGAGAGCGTCGAGCCTCGCCTGGGATTGCGTTTCGTGTCATCTGTGTCGAACCGTGGTTCTGCCGGACCTGTTCCGGCAGTGAAAATTGATGAATAATTACTTCATTATAAATTTGGGGTAACAGGAACTGAGCGGTGCATTATTCGGCAAACTCCCCTGATCTGTCATCGCAAACTGGACGGGGTCTCGACACCCAAACAGCCGTCGCCCTGAATGGCAACCCCCCGACGACCGATCGAAGCCGGTGTAGTCACTATCCTGTGGCGACCGGCGGTTTGAAACCCCCGAGAATCGTACGGGTGACCAGCATGGACGAGGACAGTCGTATCGTCGCGCTGGATGAGGTGCCCGACGACGGAACCTTCCTGTTCACGGTCCGGGACGGCTTCGACACGACGGAGGCGTTCGTCGTGCAGTTGTCCGACGCCGTCGTCGCCTTCGAGAACTACTGCCCCCACTGGCGGGACATCCGCCTCGACAAGGGCGACGGCGCGACGGTCCGCAACGGCGAACTGGTGTGTGAGAAACACGGCGCGACGTTCGAATCGGACTCCGGCCTGTGTAACTACGGCCCCTGCGAGGGCGCGGTCTTAGAGGAGGTGTCGGTCGCCGTCGAGGACGGCGTCGTCTACCTGACCGACGACCGCTACGAGTTCGAGCAGCAGGGGCCCTCCGGCGACCACGACCTCTCCTCGCGCGGTCGCATCGGCTTCTCCGGGAACTAACGCCGCGGCGGTGATACCGCGTCAGCCGATCCGGTAGGCCGGTTCGGCGACCGACTCGCACTTGCACTCGGGGCACCTGCTCGGCCGGTTCGTCAGGTCGTCGAAGTCGGTGAAGCCGCACTCCTCGCACTCGGGCGGGGCGACGAGCAGCTGCTCGTCGGTCGCGTCGAGCGATTTCGCGATGTGTTCGACGTGTGTGAGCGCGTCGCTGGTCTGAATCTCGAAAACGTTCGCGATTGTCCCCGCCGCCATGGGTTCCTCGCGCAGTTGGTCAGCGATGCGCTGGCGTGTCGTCCGACGTGCCTCGCGCATGGCAACAGTTCGCAACCGACCGTTATATGTCTTATTCCGCCCGGGAGTTCCCGGTCGGTCGCGAGGCGCGCGGGGCTTTATTTACCGTCGGCGAGTGATATCTCGTATGGCTGAAACGAAGCGCACCGAGATGAGTGCCGACGACCGGGACGCGTTCCTCGGCGTCGGCGGAACGGGGGTCCTGTCGCTCGCGGTGGACGAGGAGACAGCCCCGTACGCGGCCCCGGTCTCGTACGGCTACGACCCCGAGGACTCCGTCTTCTACTTCCGTCTGGCCGCGAACCGCGACAGCGAGAAGGGGCACCTCGACGGCCGTCCGGTGACGTTCGTGACCTACGGCGACGGCGACGAGCCCTGGAAGAGCGTCGTCGCCAGCGGGCGGCTCGAAGACGCGTCGCGCGACGACATCACGAGCGAGGTCCTCGACGGCTTCGAGCGCGTCGACATCCCGCTCGTCGACGTGTTCGACCGCCCGGTCCGCGAGGTCACCTTCGAGTTCTTCCGGCTGGTGCCGGACGAACTGACCGCTCGCGAGGAACTCCAGCGCGGGACCTGAACGGTCGATGTCGGATACCGGGACGCAGCCGACGACCGGCGAGAGCGGACCGCAATCGACCGAACAGACCCGCGACGGGCGTCCCGACGGGCGCGACGCCTCCTGGCACGCGCGCCCGGTCGACGACGTGTTCCAGGCGCTCGACAGCGCCGAGGGAGGCCTGTCGGCCGACGACGCGGCCTCGCGACTCGACGCCGATGGCCCGAACGAGATCACGTCGAGCGAGGGCCGGAGCCCGCTGTGGGTGTTCCTCTCGCAGTTCTCCAGCGCGCTCATCTGGGTCCTCTTCGGCGCGGCCGCGCTGTCGGTGGCCATCGGACACACCGTCGACGCGGTGCTCATCGGGATCATCCTCCTCGGGAACGGCGTCTTCGGTTTCGTCCAGGAGTACCGTGCCGAGCAGAGCCTTGAGGCGCTCCGCGAGCTCGCCACACCGGAGGTGGTGGTTCGACGGGACGGGACCGAACAGACCGTCGAGGCGACGGCGCTGGTCCCCGGCGACGTGGTCGTCCTCCAGCAGGGCGACGTCGTGCCGGCTGACTGCCGCGTCGTCGAGTCGCAGTCCCTCGAAGTCGACGAGGCGGCGCTGACCGGCGAGAGCATGCCCGTCGAGAAGAGCGTCGAGCCCGTGGCGGAGGAGACACCGCTGGCCGAGCGGACGAGCGTGCTCTACAAGGGCACGAGCGTCACGCGGGGGAGCGCCGTCGCCGTCGTCGTCGAGACCGGGATGGAGACGGAGATGGGGGCGATCGCGACGGAACTGCTCAGCGCCGAGGACAGCCAGACGCCGCTGCAGCGCGACCTCGACACGCTCGGCCGACGCCTGGGTCTCGGCGTCGTCGCGCTCTCGGTCGTCATCGTGCCGGTGCTCTCCCTCGGCGGGACCGCGCTCGTGCAGGCGGCGCTGACCGCAATTTCGCTCGCCGTCGCCGCCATCCCCGAAGGCCTGCCCGCGGTCGTGACGCTGACGCTCGCGCTGGGCGTCCGGCGGATGGCCGACGAGAACGCGCTGGTGCGGACGCTCCCCGCAGTGGAGGGCCTGGGCGCGGTCGACGTGGTCTGTACGGACAAGACCGGGACCCTGACCGAGGGCGAGATGCGCCTCAGGGCCGCCTGGGTGTACGACGAAGCGACAGACCTCGGCGGCGAGGACCGCCCGGCCTCCGTCGAGGGCGAGCGGCTCCGCCGACTCCTCGAAATCGGCGTGCTGTGTAACGACGCCACGGCCGAGGACGGGGACCCGACCGAGCGGGCGCTGGTCGACGGCGCGAGCCAGTGCGGTATCGACGTCGAGGCGCTCCGCGAGGAACGCCCGCGGACCGACGAAGTTCCCTTCTCCTCGGAACGCCGACGGATGGCGACGGTACACGACGACGAAGTGTACGTCAAGGGCGCGCCGCAGGTGGTCCTCGACCGCTCGACGCGGGTGCTCACCGCGGACGGGCCGACCGACTTGGACGACGCGACCCGCGAGCGCATTGCCGAGCAGGTCGACTCCTTCGCCGGCGACGCGCTCCGGGTCCTCGGATTCGCGTACAAGGAACGAAGCGATGACGGCGGCCCCGAGGAGAACCTCGTCTTCGTCGGCCTGCAGGGGTTGATCGACCCCCCTCGGTCGGCCGTCAGGGACGCCATCGCGGACACGCACCGCGCCGGCATCGACGTGAAGATGGTCACCGGCGACAACGCGGTGACGGCCACCGCTATCGCCGCCGAAATCGGGATCGAATCCGACGTGCTGACCGGCACGGAGGTCGCCGAGATGGACGACAAGACGCTCTCAGAGCGCGCCGAAGCGGTCGACGTGTTCGCCCGGATGGAACCGACCCACAAGGTCCGCGTGCTCAAAGCGCTCCAGGGCAACGGCCACTCCGTGGCGATGACCGGCGACGGCGTCAACGACGCGCCGGCGCTGAAGAACGCCGACATCGGCATCGCGATGGGCGTCCGCGGGACGGACGTGGCGAAGGAGGCCAGCGACATCGTCCTGCTCGACGACAACTACGCCACCATCCGCAACGCCATCCGCCGCGGGCGGACCATCTTCGACAACGTCTGGAAGTTCGTCGGCTACCTGTTGAGCGCGAACGCCGCCGAGGTGCTGCTGGTTTTCATCGCGTCGCTCTTTGGCTACCTCATCCTCCCGGCGGTGCAACTGTTGTGGATCAATCTCCTGACCGACGGCCTGCCGGCGCTCGCGCTCGGGGCCGACCCCTCCGGCGACGTGATGGACCGCGAGCCCCGCTCGGGCGAGACGGGCATCATCGACCGGCAGATGCTGACGCTCATCGGCGGCATGGGGCTGGTCGCGACGGCGCTCATGCTGGGGCTGATGACGTACGCGCTCGACGGCGCGCCGTCCACCACGGATTACGCGATGACGATGGTGTTCACCGGGTTCGTCGCGCTTGAGTTCGTGAAGCTGTACGTGGTGCGCTGGACGCGCGAGACGCCGCTGCTCTCGAACCCGTGGCTGGCCGCGTCCGTCGCCGCCTCGCTCGCCCTCCACCTCGCGATCCTGTACACGCCGCTCCGACAGTACTTCGGGACGGTCGCGCTCGGGGTCGCCGACTGGGGGCTGATCGCGGTGATGCTCGCCGTCGGCGCGCCGCTGCTCGCCCTCGTCGGCTGGGGAGTCAGGCGCGTCGACGCCGCCTAGCCGGGCATGACGTAGTTGATGACGGCCACCACGAGGCCGGCGAGGCCCATCCGGGCCGCGGCGACGTACCACCGCTGGCCCGAGATCGAACCCATGTACGCGCCGAAGACGCCGAGGACGCCGATACCCAGCCCGACGGCGACCAGCGCGGCCTCGCCCATCGTCAGCACCGACCCCTCGAAGAAGAACGGGACGAGCGGCACGGCGATGCCGATGAGCGGACCGAGGCCGCTCATCGTCGCGTGCAGGACGCGAGCGCCGCGCTGCTCGCGCTGGATGCGGGTGTCGTCTAAGTCCGCCAGCATGGCCTGTTCGATGCGGAGGATCTCGGCCCGCGTCTCCGCGCGCTCGATCTCCCAGACGCTCCAGACCGCGGACGTGCCGAGGCCCACCGCCGCGCCGAGGCCGATTTTGATGACGGTGGCGCCGTCGGGAACGCCCGACAGCACCGCGCCGACGACGATACCGATGCTCGTCAGCGTGCCGTCGAAGCCGTTGGAGATGAAGTACCGCCGGGAGATGGCGCGCACGTCCTCCTTCCCGAGGAGGCGCGTCAGCAACTGGCGTATCGAGACCACGGCTCAGCGGTCCTGAAACGTGGCTCGCTCCTCGACGACGCGCTCGCCGCAGCTCACCTCGTCGATCGAGTGGACCGACGCGCCCAGTTCCTCCACGGCCTCCTGGACCGACGTGTAGTCCACGCCGTCGCCCTCGAGCGTGAGTTTGACGTTCTGTACCTCCTTGTCGCGCTCGACGAGCGAGGCGGTCACGCCGGCGACGCTGTGCTGAGCGGCGATCCGCTCGGTGAAGTCGATCAGCGGCGGCTCGTGGGGCTTCAGCACGTCGATGACGAGTCGGCGGACGGTTGCCATGCGTCGACTGTCGACCGTGTTTTCCCTAAATGTGGGGGTGACAGAAACGGGTCGCGTTCCCGGACTCGACCGGCTTGCTAGTTGGGCGTATTCTCGACGGTGATGGATACCCACACCCGTCACGACACTTTATCACGCCCGCCGGCGAACACCGGGTCCACAAGCGATGTTCGATACCATCCTCGTTCCCATCGACGACAGCCCCGGCTCAGAGCGGGCCTTCGAGGCCGCAGTGACCCTCGCGAAGCAGTACGGTTCGGCGGTCCACGTCCTCTCCGTGGTCGACGAGCACGGCCCGCGGACCGACGAGTGGGATAGGGACGGCGACTCGCCAGCGGCGGCCTTTGTCGACGAGCACGCTGACGCGGTCAGCGCCGACGGTATCGACGTGACGCCCGCCGTGCGCGAGGGCGTCGTCCACGAGGAAATACTCGACTACGCCGACGAGAGCGGCGTCGACCTCGTCGTCATGGGGACCCACGGGCGCACCGGCGTCCGGCGCTACCTGCTCGGGAGCGTCACGGAGAAAGTGGTCCGCCTGTCCGACGTGCCGGTCCTCTCGGTCAAGGCCGACGCCGAGGCGGGCGAGGTCTCGTTCGACGACATCCTGCTCCCGACCGACGGCAGCAGCGGGGCCGAGGCGGCGATCGAGCCGACCGCGGCGCTCGCCAGTACAACCGACGCGACCGTCCACGTGCTCTCTGCCGTGGACACGCGCTCGCTCGGTATCGACGTGGGGTCGAGCGTCATCATCGACGAGCTGGAGTCCGTCGCCGACGACGCCGTCGCCACCGCGTCCGATCGCCTCTACGAGGACGGCGTCGATGCCGTCAAGACGGCCGTCGCACACGGGATTCCCTACCAGGTGATCCTTCAGGCGATCGACGACAACGACGTGGACCTCGTCGTCATCGGCACGCACGGGCGGACCGGTATCGACCGCTACCTGCTCGGGAGCGTCACCGAGAAGATCGTCCGGACCGCGCCGGTCCCCGTCCTGACCGTCCGGTCGCCTGACGCCGGCGACGAGGCCTGAGCGGCCGCGCTACCCGAAGTTCTCGACCTTGGCGTCGTCGGTGTCGACGCCGGCCGCGTCCAGCGCCTCGGTCGCGGCGTCGAGGAAGTCCGCGAACCCGTAGATGAACACCTGCCCGCCGTCGGCCACGGCGTCCGCGACGTGCTCCGTGAGGTCTTCGTCGGCCCCGACGACGCGGACGAGCGCGCCGGCCTCGGCGAGCGCGTCCAGGCGCTCCTCGTGAACCGGCTCGTCGTCCCGGTACACCACGGCGGCCTCGTTCCCGTCTTCGAGCGCCCGCTCGGCGATGCCGACCGCCGGCCCGACACCGGGACCGCCGGCGAGCACGACGGCGCGGGCCTCGCCCTCGTAGAAATCCGAGCCGAACGGCCCGGCGATGCGGACGGCGTCGCCCGCTTCGAGCGCGCCGAGCTGGGGGGCCAGTTCCCCGTCGGGGTCGATACCGACCGTGATCTCGAAGGCGTCCTCGACCGCGGGCGAGGAGACGGTGTAGAACCGCGAGACGTCCTCGCCGTCGACGGTCAGCGTCAGCTTGACGAACTGGCCCGGTTGCGCGTCGAACGCGTCCGGCGTTTCGATGTCGATGGCGACGGTGTCCGGTCCCACGTCTCGGACGGCGACCACGGCGAGTTCGCGTTCGTCCATACCGGTACCTCGCCGCGGCCCGGCATGGGAATTACGGTCGGCGTTCGTCACGCGAAGCGGAGATATATGCCGCAAATTCCGGCTGTCTGCGAATGCGACCGGTTCCTTCTTCCAACATTCGGGCATCCCTGCCGGTGTTAACTCGAAACCGAGTTACACGCGCGCGGGCGTTTACGGAAGGCTTTTCCTACCCCGAGGGCTACCCGTGCGATATAATGCCAGAGGACCTGAACTGGGCCATCGGCGGTGAAGCCGGCGATGGAATCGACTCAACCGGGAAGATTTTCGCGCAGGCGCTCTCCCGGGCCGGTCGTCACGTCTTCACCTCGAAGGACTTCGCCTCCCGCATCCGCGGGGGCTACACCGCGTACAAAGTCCGGACGTCCGTCGACCGGGTCGAGAGCGTCGTCGACCGCCTGGACATCCTGATCGCACTCACCGAACGAACCATCCACGAGAACGAGGACGAGCTCCACGACGACTCCGTCATCATCTACGACGGCGAGCGCTCGACGATGCAGGACGTGGAGGTTCCGGGCGACGCCACCGCGCTCGAAGTGCCGCTGAAGCGTCTCGCCGAAGACGCCGGCGGCGCGATCATGCTGAACGTCGTCGCGCTCGGCGCGGCGTGCGAGGTGACGAACTTCCCCATCGAGAACTTGGACGAGAGCCTCAAGAAGCGCTTCGGGGACAAGGGCGAGGCCATCGTCGAGAACAACAAGGAAGCCGCCCGGAAGGGCCAGGAGTACGTCCGCGAGGAGTTCGACGAGGACTTCGACTACGACCTCGAGACAACCGACGCCGACTACGTCCTGCTGAACGGCGACGAGGCCATCGGTATGGGCGCCATCGCCGCCGGCTGTCGCTTCTACGCGGGGTACCCCATCACCCCCGCGACGGACGTGATGGAGTACATGACCGGCCGCGTCGACCAGTACGGCGGTAAAGTCGTCCAGGCCGAGGACGAGCTGTCCGCCATCAACATGGCGCTGGGTGCCGCTCGCGCCGGCGCTCGGGCGATGACCGCCACGTCGGGCCCAGGAATCGACCTGATGACCGAGACGTTCGGGCTGGTCGCCACGAGCGAGACGCCGCTGGTCATCTGTGACGTCATGCGCTCCGGTCCCTCGACCGGGATGCCGACCAAGCAGGAACAGGGCGACCTCAACATGACGCTGTACGGCGGCCACGGCGAGATCCCGCGGTTCGTCGTCGCGCCGACCACCGTCTCCGAGTGCTTCTGGAAGACCGTCGAGGCGTTCAACCTCGCCGAGAAGTACCAGACGCCGGTCTTCCTCGTCTCCGACCTCGCGATGGCGGTAACGGAACAGACGTTCTCGCCCGAGACCTTCGACATGGACGAAGTCGAGATCGACCGCGGCAAGGTCGTCGACGGGGACGACGTCGACACCTGGCTGGACGAGAAGGGCCGCTTCCAGGCCCACTTCCCGGCCGCAGACGGCGTCTCGCCGCGGGCCTTCCCCGGGACCACCGACGGCGCGCACATGACCACCGGCCTCGAACACGACGAACTCGGTCGCCGGACGGAGGACACCGACGTGCGCATCGAACAGGTCGACAAGCGCCAGCGGAAGGTCGAGACGGCTCGCGAGCAGGAGAACTTCGACTACCGCGAGTTCGGCGACGCGGACGCCGACACGCTCGTCATCTCCTGGGGCTCCAACGAGGGCGCGCTCCGCGAGGGGCTGACACTCCTCGAAGACGACGGCTACGACATCCGGTTCCTCTCGGTCCCGTACATCTTCCCGCGCCCGGACCTCACCGAGGAGATCCAGGCGGCCGACAACGTCATCGTCGTCGAGTGTAACGCCACCGGGCAGTTCGCGGACATCATCGAACACGACGTGCTCGAACGCGTCGAGCGCATCAACAAGTACAACGGCGTGCGGTTCAAGGCCGACGAACTCGCAGACGAGATCAAGCAGACGCTCGACAAACCACAGGAGGCAGCACAATGAGCTCCGACGTTCGCTTCACAGACTTCAAGTCCGACAAGCAGCCGACCTGGTGTCCCGGATGCGGCGACTTCGGGACGATGAACGGCATGATGAAGGCGCTGGCCGAGACGGGCAACGACCCCGACAACACCTTCATCGTCGCCGGAATCGGCTGTTCCGGCAAGATCGGAACCTACATGCACAGCTACGCGCTCCACGGCGTCCACGGCCGCGCGCTGCCCGTGGGCATCGGCGTGAAGATGGCCAACCCGAACCTCGAAGTGATGGTCTCGGGCGGCGACGGCGACGGCTACTCCATCGGTGCCGGCCACTTCATCCACGCCGTCCGGCGCAACGTCGACATGAGCTACGTCGTGATGGACAACCGCATCTACGGCCTCACCAAGGGCCAGGCCTCGCCGACCTCGCGCGAGGACTTCGAGACCTCGACTTCGCCCGACGGCCCGAACCAGCCGCCGGTCAACCCCAAGGCGCTCGCCCTGGCCTCCGGCGCGACCTTCATCGCACAGTCCTTTAGCTCGAACGCCCAGCGCCACGCCGAGATCGTCCAGGAGGCCATCGAGCACGACGGCTTCGGCTTCGTGAACGTCTACTCGCCCTGTGTCACGTTCAACGACGTGGACACCTACGACTACTTCCGGGACGCCATCGTGGACCTCGACGAGACCGACCACGACCGGACCGACCGGGACCAGGCCAAGGACAAGATCCTGGAGAGCGACAAGGAGTACATGGGCGTCCTCTACCAGGACGAGGGCTCCGTCCCCTTCGAGGAGCGGGAGGGCGTCACAGAGTCGATGGCCGAGATCCCCGACGGCGCGCCCGAGGGCGCGATGGATCTGGTCCGCGAGTTCTACTAGACCACGTTTTTCGTCGTCGCCTTTCCTCGCGCGCTCTACGAGCGCGCTGTGGGAAGGCTCTCTGCTCACGGGCGCGAAGCGCCCGTTCGCATGGTCCGCGGGACCTTTGGTCCCGCTCGACTCGAAAAACGTGGTCTTGCTGAGCGAAGCGAAGCAAGGCTCGAAAGACGAGCGAAGCGAGTCTTTCGGTGGCGAAAAAGGCGACTTCGCGGCGACGCCGCGAAGTCGTGAAACGGCGGCCACAGGCCGCCGTACGCTGACCGCGATGGTTTCTGGTCTCGCAACGGGCGATGGCACCGCTTCAATCGGTCTCGTACACAATAGAATCGGGGCCGCGTCCATACGCCCGGAACCCTAACGGACGGTATGCACGTCTTCTGGCATCAGCGGGACCTGCGCGTCCCGGACAACCGCGGGCTCGCGGCCGCGGCCGCGGACGGCGAGGTCCTGCCGGTGTACGTCGTGGACGCCGACCTGCTTGCGGGGCTTGGGGCGCGACAGCGAGCGTTCTCCCTGGCCGGTGTCCGGGCGCTGAAGCGGGCCTATCGCGACCGCGGCGGCGACCTGCTCGTCCGCGAGGGCTCGCCGGCGGCGGTCCTCTCCGATGTCGTTTCGGAGTACGGCGCGGACCGCGTGTTCTACAACGAGCACTACGCTCCGGAGCGCCGCGATCGACAGCGACGGGTGGCTGAGGCCGTGGCGACGGCTTCGCGGACCGACCTCGTGCTGGTCGATCCCGCGACGCTGGACGAACGGTACGAGACCCACGGTCGGTTCCACGACGACTGGCAGACGCGAGCCAAGCCGTCGCCGGTCGACGCCCCCGACGGCGACGCGCTCGTGACGCTCGACGATCCGGCGACCCCACCGTCTGTCCAGACGGACATCGAGCTCCCGGACGCCGGCTACCGGGTCGCCCGCCGGCGCTACGACGACTTCCTCGCCGACGGTATCGAGACGTATCGCGACACGCGCGACGACGTGGCGGCCGCCGTGGACCGCCCCGCGAACGCCGTCTCGCGGCTGTCGCCGTACCTCGCGGCCGGCATGATCGGTATTCGCGAGGTGTGGGCGGACGCGTCGGACCGCCACGCCGAGGTGAGCGGGGACGCACAGCGAAACGTCGAGAAGTACCGCTACGAACTCTCCTGGCGCGAGGCGAACTACCACCTTCTGTTCCGCAATCCGGCGCTCGCGTCGGAGAACTACACGTCCGTCCCGAACCCCATCGAGTGGGAGAACGACCCGGACCACGTCGCGGCCTGGAAGCGCGGCGAGACGGGCTACCCGCTCGTCGACGCCGGGATGCGCCAGCTCGACCGCGAGGGCTATATCCACAATCGCCCGCGCCAGAACGTCGCGTCGTTCCTGACCAAGCACCTGCTGGTCGACTGGCGGATCGGGGAGCGTCACTTCCGCGAGCAACTGCTGGACTACGATCCGGCGAACAACGCCGCGAACTGGCAGTGGATCGCGTCCACCGGGACCGATTCGGTCGCCGTTCGCATCTTCGATCCCGTCGCACAACTGCACAAGTACGACGCCGGCGCGGACTACGTCACGGCCTACGTGCCCGAGCTCCGCGGCGTGCCGCCCGAGAAAGTCGTCGACTGGCCGACGCTCTCCGAGGACGAGCGCGAGCGGCTGGCGCCCGAGTATCCGAGTCCCATCGTCGACCGGGACGCGGCCTACGAGCGGGCACAGCGGGTGTTCGAACGCGCGCTCGGGGTACGGTGACCGTCACGCCGCGGTCGACGCTCGCCACCGCACCGCCAGCCACGTCGCCGCCGCGACGGCCCCGGTCGCGCCCGCGACCCAGAGGTCCGTGCTCAGGTACAGGCCGGGCGTCGGCGGGTGATACTGCGTCAGCGGCCAGAACAGCGGGTAGGAGCGGCCCGACGCCTTGAACAGCAGGGCGTCGGCGAGCAGGTGGCTGGCGGCTCCGAGCGAGAGCAGTGCGAGCACGCGCCGACGGTCCTCGCGCGTCACGGCGACGACGCCGATCAGGACCGAGACGACCGCGCCGCCGAGCGTGTGGATGCCGAACCAATTGAACGGGAGGTCGAGCGCCGCCCCGACCGCCGCCCCGTCGACGACGAGTTTGACCTTCGCCATGTCGGGGATGAACGCCCCCGCCATGCCGACGGTGACGTACTCATTGGTGAGCCAGCCGTACCGACGCGCGAGGAGCGTACAGAGCGTGAACGCGATGAACGCGTGCGACAGCAGGTCCGGCATCAGTCGAGGGCCTCCCTGACCGCGGTGAGGGCCGACCGACCGGGCGTGAGCGGGTCGTCGCGCCGACGGAACGCACCGCGTCGCCAGTCGATCCGCCAGCCACAGACGAGTCGCCCGAGCGTCCACACCCCGGCGAGCGCGGAGACGACGTACATCGAGGCGAAGTTGGCCGCCGGGATGGCCACACTGTTCGACGCGACGACGGTCCGGTCGGACTGGAGCGTGCCGTACACCTGTACCGTCTCTCCCTCGCTGACGGCCGTCGAGACCGCTGTGACGGTCAGTTCGAGGACCCCGGTGTGACGGCCACCGTCGGCGTAGAAGTCGTACTCGACGGCGATAGCGACGGGGTCGGTCCGGACGACGGTCCCCGTCACCTGAATCTCGTCGCCGACGTGGGCGTCGTACTCCTGAGCGAGCGCTTCCCCGTCCGGGTACGCCCCGAGTTCGGGAGCGGGTCCGAGCGAGCCGAACCCGACCACCAGCGCGAACAGCACGGCCAGGAGAGCGACGACGCCCGCGATCCGTCCCGGCCACGAGTGGAGCATTCACGTCTCGCTGGGGTCGGCCAGGAGTAAACGCTATCGCTCTCGGGCAGTCGCTGGGGCGGGTGCGCGGCGCGGTCGCCGATCAGCGGTCGGGGTTCCCGGGCAACACGCCGGGCACGCCCGAGCGGTAAATGTACTCGACGGCGACGCCGGTCAGCGGCGAGTCGGCCTCGGTCGCGTAGGTCTTCGCCAGGTCGAGGTACTGCTCGGTCACGTCGACGACGCGGCGGTAGGCGGCTTCGTCGTCCGGCGCGAGCAGGTACTCGGCGGTGACCGGCGTGAGCTGTCCCTCCCGGCGGTCGTCGTCGTAGTCGTCCACGTCGTCGAGCCAGACCTGCGCGCCGATGATGGCGAGCACGATGGCCTTCGCGAACTCGCGGTCGATGTCCAGTCCGGCGAGCCGGTACAGGTCGAGCATACCGTCGTAGATGACCCCGACGCGGGCGTACTGGGTCTTGCTGTACGGGAGGGCTTTCTCCCGCTCGGTGAAGGTCGCGGGCTCCTCGTCGTAGGTCGCGAACTTGTACTCCTCGCGGACGGCGTCGAGGGCGTCCTCGTCCCCGTCTTCGGCCGCGGTCATCAGGTCCCGGAAGTGCTCGTCGCGGGCCTGGTGTGCCTCGCTGTAGTCGACGGCCCACTGGTAGGCCTCCGCGACGACCGGCGGCATGTCCTCGAGCAGGCCGTCGAGGTGCGACTGGAGCGCCTCCTGTGCGACCTCGGCGACGCGCCGTCGGTCGGCCTCGCTCCCGCTCCACGGTTCGCGTCGCTTCGAGGGCTCCCGGCGGTCGCCCTCGCCCGCCTCAAACTCGACCTCGAAGTCCTCGAACTCCTCGTCGTTGATCGCGTCGCGCATGTCGCCGTCGAGCAGCGCCTCGATGGACAGGCGCGTCATCTGCTCGGCCCGGACGACCATCTCGCGGGGCGCGAGGTCCTGGGCCGGCCCCTGTTCCAGCGCCGTCTCGTCGACCGCCGGGACGCCGTCGGCGATGGCGTCGATGACGGGGTCGCCGGGGGCCTGTTGGCGGGCGTTCCGGTAGACGTAGCCCAGCGTGAGCTGGGCGGGTAGGATGAGCTTCGTGTCGTAGGAGAAGTCCACCGGCTGACCGAACTCGGCTTCGAGCGCGTCCTCGACGCGGGCGGTCACGTCGTCGACCATCTGTTCCGTGCGGTCGTCGATCTCCGATTTCAGCGAGAGGCTGGCGTAGTCGAAGACGCCGGTGTCCGCGTAGTATCCCAGCACCGCTCGTAGCGCCGTGGGAAGTCGCCGCCTGTCCGCGAGCGCGCCTGCGCCTGTCTTGAGAACCATCGTGTGTGCCCCGGGTGTTCCGGTGGTGTGGCGGGGGCCGCCTTTACCCTTTCGAGACCGGCGTCACCCTATTCGGAAAGACTGATTACGAACAGGAATCACCCACAACCATGCGCGAGCGCTTTGACGTGGTGATAGCCGGGGCCGGGCCCGCAGGAGCCCAGTGTGCCCGTGATCTGGCGGAGCGAGACTACGACGTGCTCGTCCTCGAAACCGAGTCCGAGGACGGGTTCCCGCGTCAGAGCAACAAGTCGACCGCCGGGACGTTCATGTCGGCGATGACCTCCTTCAGCATCCCCGACGAAGTCGTGATGAACTACACGGACAACGTCGTCCTCGAGTCCCCGAACGACCACTACGTTCGCAAGCAGACCGGCGCGGTCCTCGAGTTCGCCGAGTTCAAGCGCTGGCTGGTCGCCGAGGGACGCGACCACGGCGCGACCTACCGGTTCGACGCCCGCGTGTCCGCGCCAATCATGGAGAACGGCGAGATCGCCGGCGTCCGGTACGACGGCGACGAGGAAGTGTACGCGGACATCGTCATCGACGCCACCGGCCCCGCCGCGCCGCTGGCGAAGAAGCTCGACGTGTGCGACCTCCAGCGCGACCACCAGGCCATCGGCGTCGAGTACGAGCTCGAGGGCGTCGACGTGAACCACGACGACTACGCCGACCTCCGTGACGCGATGATGCTGCGGTTGGACCACGATCTCGCTCCCGGCGGCTACTCCTGGATCTTCCACACGGGGGCCGACACGGCGAAGGTCGGCCTCTGTTACATCCAGAACGGCTCTCACCACAAGTACGCGAAAGACGGGATGGGCATCGACGACTACCTGGAGTACTGGCTCGATTCGGACCCCCGATTCGACGGAGCGGAGCGCATCGAGGGCCAGCAGCACCGGGGCTCGGCGCACATCCAGCCACCGAAGTCGATGAGCACGGACCGCTTCATGGCCATCGGTGACACCGTCCCGACGATCGACCCGCTGTGGGGCGAGGGCATCCACAAGGGGATGAAGTCGGCCCGCGCCGCCGCCGCGACGGTCGACGCGGCGCTGACGCCCGACGAGCCGGACACCTCCGCGGAGACGCTGTCGGTCTACGACCAGCTGTGGCACAGCGACGTGGCCCCGAAACACAGCGCCCGGCTGATGATGACCGAACTGCTGTATCTCGCGCCCAACGAGCGCTACGATCAACTGATGGCGGACCTCCGCCAGACCGCCGACGACACGCTGAAGCAGATCAACAGCGGCGACCGGCGGGCCATCGCGAAGCTGGCGCACCTCTCCGACGTGCCGGTCATCGCGGCGTACGCTCGCCGCCGGCTTGGCATCTGATCGGGTCACGCGAGCCGGCCGAGCGCGGCGCGGACGGCGGCGGTGCGGCAGATTTTTCCCCGACGGCTCGGACCTTCCAGTGATGGAACACACCGTGGGCGTGGTCGGTGACGCCGCCGTCGCCGACCGCCTGCAGGAGGCCGGCGTCGCGGTCGAAATCGGCGACGGGACGGTCCCGGCGACCGACCGCGTCGTCGCCGTCGGCGAGGCCGCGATGACGGCCGTCGCCCGGGCCGAGGCAGACCCGCTCGTTGTCCCGGTCGATGCCGGGCGCGGCGTCCGCTCGGTTCCCCGAACGGCCGTCGCCGACGCCGTCGCCACGCTCGGCGACGCCCGGGTCGAATCGCACCCGGTGCTGGCCGTCGAAGCGGCCGACGGCACCGTCGACCGGGCGTTCTGGGATGTCACACTCGTCACGGCCGACGCCGCTCGCATCTCCGAGTTCGCTATCGATTCGGCGGCCGACCACATCGGGCAGTTCCGCGCCGACGGCGTCGTCGTCGCGACGGCGGCCGGCTCGCCGGGCTACGCCCACCGCGTCGGCGGACCGATCCTGGCACCGTCGGCGCAGGCCGTCGTCGCGCCCATCGCCCCGTTCGCCACCGATCCCGATCACTGGGTCCTCCCGGTCGACGACATCGGCGTGACGGTCGCCCGCGACGAAGCGACCGTCGAGTTGCTGCTCGACGACCGGCCGTCGCGGACGGTCGCCTGTGACGAGGGGGTCGCGATCTCGACCGCACCCCCGGTCCGCGTCGCCGTGGTCGCCCAGAGCCGGTCTCGGTTCGGGTGACGCCGCCGGAGATTGGAAAGACACTAATGGGCTTCGGACAGAGCATGAGATATGCAGCCATCCGTAACCCTCTTCGGGCCACTGGACACCATCCTGGGGAGTACCGCACCCGGTGGCACGTACCTCATCGAATACGTCATCCTCGTGTTGGTGGTTGCCAACTTCGTCACCCGGGCGCTCGCCCACCGACGGCACACGAGACAGTACGACGACGGCGGAGCCGAAGCGGTCAGCCGCTATCCGCTCCACACCGCTTCGAACGTCGCGCTGGTCCTGCTGTCGTTCTACTACACGACGCTCCACCAGCACGGCGGCATGGTCCTGTCGGTGCTCGTCCTCGGAGCCGTCGTCACCGACTTCTTCGAGTTCGAGTCTCGGAAGGTCGAAGCGCGCCGTGACATTCCCCTCGAGCGACCGAAGGGCGCCATCGTAGCCGCGCTGGTCGTGTTCATGTACGCGGGCTATCAGAGCCTGTTCTGGGTCATCAAGGGCCCCTGGAGCGCCATCGTCTAACACCGTCTCACGGTTTCTCTTCCCATCGCTGTCTTCTCCGTGGCCGCTCGTCTCGCGATCGTAGCGTGCCGACCGCTTCGGCGTTCCCGCGTCACCGGCCGTCAGAGCACAATTGGGACGCTCGTGCTCGAACCGTGTGAACTGACTACACTGAGGAATTTATAGAACACAATCTTATTTCGGAGATATTGGATCAAATGGAGTATTATATCTGGAATAACTCGGATGACTGGGCACTAACCGCCGAAATAGTTTAATACTCGTAATGTATTGGTGGTGGTGTAGAGAACGATGTCATACAGGTCCCTCACGACGGCGTTGACTTTGTACCGTGGCCGGACACTCACGCTCGAACAAGCGGCTGACTACAGCGGCGTCTCGACAGAGAAGCTCGAGACTGCCCTCCGGTCCCGTGGAATCTCGGTGCGCGAAGACGATCAGACCGTACAGCGCGACCGCGCGGCGAACTGACGGTCGATAAGAAAAGACAACGAACTAGACGACCCGAATTCAGGCCGACCGCTCGTCGAGGTAGGTTCGGAACTCGCTGGCGAGGGGGAGCAGGACCCAGAACGTCAGCGCGCCGAAGACGGCGAACCAGAAGAACGCCTCGCCCATGAACAGGCCGATCTGGTCGTACAGCGTGAGATTCTCAACGGTCACTTCGCCCGTAATCTGTGCCCCCTCGAAACTCGGAGTGCGGTACCAGCCGCCGATGGTCATCCATCCGAGCCCGCCGATCATGAGGCACGCGAACCCCTTCATGAACTCGTCAGCCATTATCTGAAGGTTTGTCAGCGTCGTCTTTAGACTTTCCCATTTCCTCGGTCCGGAAGCGCGTCGAGAAGGCGTAGACCACCGTCCCCGCGAGGATGGCGCCGATGCCAGCGATGGCGACCGGCACGTCGATTTCCGACACCGGAGCGGACGCGAGTTGGGTCGCCACGTCGACGAGTATGAACCCGGCCACGACGCTGGCGACGGCGAACAGCGTCGAGAACACGGTGACCGTCTTGTAGACCCGCAGGGGGACGACGACGTCGCGTCGCTGATTCCCCGAGTCCGCCGACTGGTCGTCTGTCATCACCGTGGCTAGGGGCGGGAGCTACTTTACTGCGGCGAGACGGCGGCCGGCGAAATCGCGTCGAAAACAGCGCGTTACTTCGGCGGCCGGAGTCGGTAGTACCGGCGGTTGAGGTCGAACATGTAGCCCTCGCGCATCGTCTTTAGCACTGCGTAGGTGATGGTCGCGCTGACGATGGGCACGAGGAACGTCAGGTCGAACAGCAGGTGGGAGTCCATCGGGATGAGGTTCTTGATGGACAGCGCGGCGATGGTGAAGCTGAAGATGACGCCGGACATCCCGACGGCCGCCCAGAAGGGCTGCTCGACGGGACGGCGCGCCGACCCCTTGTTCAGGAACGGCACGATGGCGACGAAGCCGACGACGACCACGTTCGCGAGCACGCCGTAGGTTCGGTCGGCCATGAGCTTCGTGCCGCCGAGGATGCTCAGGTCGGGATTCAGCGGGCCGAGCTTGAGCAGGCCGAAGGACCAGTAGAGGTACCAGTCCGGCAGGATGATGGCCGGCGTCACGCTGGAGTTGGCCGGGTTCGGCATCTCCGGCGGGAGCGTCGCCGAGACGAACAGGATCATCCCGACGAAGAACGAGGTGAGCGCGATGTTGCGCATCATCTCGTGTGGCCAGGCCGGGAAGGCGAGCACGTCGCGCTCGACGTAGTCGGACTCCTGGCGCAGGTCCTGGTCCTCGCGGCGAGCGCGCTCGAAGTACTCGTAGGTCAGCCGGGAGAGCCCCTGGGTCCGCTCCTTGCGTTCGGACCACGCGGGGGTCTCGTCGTCCGGCGAGACGATACCGGTTCCGGAACCGTCCGTGCGAACGTCGTCGTCTGTGGTGTTGTCGCTCATGGTATCAGTGTGGCTCCGCGATCCCCTGCATCCAGACGATGCCGATGTGGACCGCGATGATGGCGGTCGTGATGAACGGCAAGAAGAACACGTGCAGGATGTACATCCGTTGCAGCGTCGACTGCGACAGGGAGAACCCGCCGAACAGTAGCTGTGCGACCCACTCCCCGATGAGCGGGATGGACAGCGACATCTCGACGCCGATCTGGCCCGCCCAGTAGGACAGCTGGCTCCACGGGAGCAGGTAACCCGTGTACCCGAACACCAGCGTCAGCGAGATGAGGACGATGCCGATGATCCAGTTCAGCTCGCGGGGTTCCTTGTACGCGCCGGTGAAGTACACGCGGAGCATGTGCAGGAACACGGCCGCGACCATGATCTGTGCGGCCCAGCGGTGGACCGACCGGAGGAAGTACCCGAGGTTGAGCTGGCCCATGATGATCAGCACCGAATCGTACGCGATGGTCGGTGTGCCGTCGGCCGCGGCCGCCGCGGGGGCGTAGTAGAACCCGAGCAGCGCGCCCGAAATCGCCGCGACGACGTACGCGACTGTCGAGAACGACCCGAGTGCGTACAGCGGGTACCAGTACCAGAACTTGTTGTCGAGGTTGTACTGTTCCGTGTGGCTCTTTGGCATCTGCATGTTGACCTTGTAGTAGAGGTCCTCGAGGATCTCCAGGTAGTCAACCACACGCAGGCGCTTGTCGAGCCAGACGAGCACGGTCAGGTACACCGATTCGATCGGCGTCAGATCGCGCGATTCCATCCAGCCTTTGTGGTCGTGTTCGTCTTTGCGTTCGAGACTCATGTGTTACTCCGTCTGTGGTGGGCGTGGCAGTGCCACGAACTGTTTCTGGATCGGGCTGAACGGGTCGTACACGGACTGGTGGCACTGGCAGTAGATGTCGTTGGCCGCGCCGAAGTTGGCGCTCCCTTCCTGGGTCTTGAACCCGGGCACACAGCAGAAGTGCGTGCACTTGTTCAGCCAGGCGATGAACCCGTCTGCCGTCGCCTCGGAGATGAAGCTCTGGATACTGCTGGGCAGGCTGCTGTACTTGCCCTCGCCGTTTGCCATCTTCTCGACCTCGACGGAGCGGATGAGCTGGACTGGGATGGTCTTGACGTCGCCGTCGGAGCGCCAGTTCGCGCTCGCGGGCTTCCCGATCCCGGCGTTCCCGATACCGTTGCCCCACTCCTTGTAATCGTCGAACATGTCGACGGTCAGCGGCGTGCCGTCTTCGACCTCGCCCTGCCAGGCGTAGGAGCCGCTGCTGCTCCGGAAGAGGTTGTCCTGTTCGGCCTGCGGGTAGATACCCTGTGCGGTCTGCATCCCGCAGTACTGGAACCAGGCCGAGGAGTAGTCGATGCCGCTCCCGCCGAAGTCGCGGGCGATCGCGACCCCGGCATCGGGGTCGTACTCGGGCCAGACGCCCTGGAGTTCGCCGCCGTTGATTTCGATGGGGATGATCGGCATTCCGCGCGGTGCGGGGCCGTCGGTGTTCTCGACGGCGACGAACTGCGTCGTCCCGCCGCCTTCGCCGGCTGCGTCCGTCGTCGCGTCGACGGCTGCAGCGCCACCGACGCCGACGCTCGAGAGCGCGGCGCTCCCGACGACGCCCTTTACGAACCGTCGCCGACCTGTCTCGGCCGGATACTTGTCTTCATCAAGTGGCATATGTTATTTCTTGTAGTATGGATACACGGCGCGTTTGAACGTCTCGACAAACTGTTCTCCGTCGGTCATCGTCTCCCCGTCGACGTCCTCCTGTCGGACGTAGAGGTCCTCCCACTTGCGCCGGCGCTTCTTGACGATCATCACGTCGGGGAGGAACTCCTTGCGGTACAGTAACATGATGAACGCGAGGTCGATGAAGATTGCGGTCAGCACGCCCCCGAGGAACATGTTGGCCTCGATGAGTCGCACCGTCAGCGTCGTCCCGACCCCGGAGGCCCAGCCGGCGATCATGCCGTAGGTGAAGAGGCCGACGAGGACGACCTGGATGACGGTCAGCAGGACGATGCCGACGGCGGCCGCCGTGCTCTCGCGCGGCGGCTCGTAGCGGTGAATGTCGCCGTAGGTGGAGCCTTCTGAGGCCATCAGTTGTTCCCTCCGCTGGTGTGGGGCGACTCACCGTACTTCAGCTGGAAGAACGTGAAGATGAGCGGGATGATGACCGCCAGGCCGGCGCCGAAGCCGACGAAGTGGGGCTGGATCGGGACCCCGGCGTAGTGGGGGTCGACCTCGACCGGTCCGCCGCCGCCGATGGTCTGTGTCGGGTACTCCTCGCCGACGACGACGGCACCCTTCATGCCCAGTCCCTCGTGGGGGACACAGACGTACGTGTAGATGCCGTCCTCTTCGAACGTGTGTTCGTAGTTGACGCCGGCACTGGAGACCGCGCTGCCCGAATCCAGCGGACCGTCCGGGGCGGAGACGACGTTGTGGCCGCCGCCGTTGCCGGTCCACTCGAACTGGACGGTCGCGCCGTTGTCGACGTGGATGGCGGGCGGGCCGAACCCGAACGCGCCGCCGTTGGCCTGGACGCCGACCTCGACCGTCGCCGTGTCCTGTCCCGTCGCGTCGACAGTCGTGCCGTTGAAGTTTCCGACCGGGTCGAGGAAACCGCCGTAGTCCGGGACGGTCTCGCCACCCTCGCCGCCGCCTTCCTGTGCGGCAGCGGAGCCGGTGGCGCTGAGGGCCGCCGCAGCGCCGGCGGTACCCCCCGCAGTCCGGACGAACTCCCGTCTGTTCATATACGTTTGGCCGTCAGGCCTGAGTTTGTATAAACCCACCGAATACCGCCCGCAGGGACCGTCATCCACCGGCTTCGTCGGCGTCTTCGCGGTCGGTCTGTTCCCCCGTATTCTGAGGGTCTAGCTCCGGAACGAAGTCGGGGCGCTCCCCGTCTTCGAGCCCGATCGCTCGGAGTCTGTCGCGGTACTCCTCGGCTCTGAACGTGTCCGAGAGCCGCGCGTTCGCGACCGTGAAAAAGAGGACGAGCGAGACGCCGACGAACGCCAGTCCGGCCACGATGAGCAACGCGATACTGGTCCCGGCGTTTCCGATGATCCCGGTCGCCGCGAGGACGCCGCTCCCGAGCAGCGCGAGTCCGGCGAGCAACTGCACGCCCGCGACGGCCTGGAGCATCCGGTTACCGAGTTCGCCGCCGCCCTCCGGGACCGCCTCTGGCTCGGGGAGCGGCCGGTCGGGGACGTTCTCGGGCACGTCGTAGGAGTCCATCGAGCACAGCGCCACTGTCGGCTTCACGTCCCGCATGACGGTCCCCTCGCCTTCGAGGCTGCCGTCGGGGTACACGATGGCGTATCCCTCGTCGGAGTACGCGAGCACTCGCGGGGGGTCCCGGTGGCGCTCGATGCGAGCGAACACGTCGCGATTCGCGACGCGCGACCGCAGGTCCTGGGCCACTCGGTCCAGCAGGTCGTCGCCGGTGATCCAGGTCTCCTCGTCGAAGGCCACGTCCCACTCCTCGGCGGTCATCTCGGCCATGTCCGCCGGCCCGAAGTCGTCGAAGTCGTACTTCTCTTCGACCTGCTTCCGGAGTTCCTCGGTGTCGAGGTCGGCGTCCTCGGTCGCGCCCTCGCCGGGTGCCGTTTCGGCGGAGATCGCCTCCTCGGGAGCGGTCCCGCGCTCGTCGTCCGACGACGCCGTCGAGTCCGGGTCGGCCATTGCCGACGTGTACGGGCCCCGTCGCCTTACAGCTTCTGACATTCGGCACGCTTTAGCGAGCACTGTCCCTAGGTCGGGTATGGTGTCGGACGGCCTCGTGGCCACGGTCGTGTTGGTGTCGGTGACGCTCAGCCTGCCCTGCTTTCTCTACGGGGCCTACTACATCATCGAGACCGAGCCCGTGACGTGGGACGTGCTCGTTCACCACCTGAAGTTCGTCACGACCGGGCTGGTCCTGACGACCGTCCCGATGCTGCTGTGGATGCTGCCACGCCTGCCCGACCAGCTCGGCGGCCTCTCGGCCGTCCACGCGTATCTCGGTCTGCAGGCGTACGCTCTGCTCGCGTTCGGCGGAACGGGCATCGTTCGCATCTTCCGAGCGAAGCGCCAGCACGACCTGTACAACGACTACGACGAGGACGTGCTGCTCGACGAGATCGGCGGCGAAACGATGGGCCACTGGCGGTCGCGGCTCCGAATCGGCGTGTTCGGCTACGTCGTCTTCTGGATCCTCGCGTACCTCGTCGGCGTGGTCAGGTACGGACTCCGATACGTGGCCTGATCGGACGGTGCTCGGGCAGTGTGACGCTTTAAGTATCAATGGGACGACTGTTTGGCCGTGGTTCAGATGTACGACGACATCCTCTTTCCGACCGACGGCAGCGACGGCGCTTCGGCGGCGCTCGAACACGCGCGGGACCTCGCCGACACCTACGGCGCGACGCTCCACGTTCTGACGGTCGTGGACACGTCCTCGCCCCACATCGGGATGACCGCCGAGGGCCACGACGAGGGGACGACCGGCATGATCGCGACGGAGCACGACGCCATCGAACCGGGGATGGTCGGCGAGGAGCACGACATCGCGGACGCTATCGCGGAGCGCGCGACCGGACTCGTCGACGAGGCGGCGAGCGCCGCCGGCGACGTCGAGACCGTCACCGCGGTCGCTGGCGGCGACCCGCACTCCGCCATCCTCGACTACGTCGCGGAACACGACATCGACCTCATCGTCATGGGGACCCATGGGCGGACGGGCGTCGAGCGCTACCTGCTCGGGAGCATCGCGGAGAAAGTCGTCAGAACGTCGGACGTGCCGGTACTCACCGCTCGGGCCGACGACGAGGACTGAGCGCGTCGCGTGTCGGCGGGCCGATGGGGCCTACCAGTAGCCGGGCTACCACGCCTCGCCGCTGGCGAGGTCGACGGCGCCGTCACCCTGCTCCGAGGGGCAGATGTCCGCGAGGACGCAGGCTCCGCAATCGGCCGAGCGCGCGCCACAGATCGCTCGCCCGTGGTCGATGAGCAGGTGCGTGAACTGCTGCCACTCGTCCTCGGGAACCACGTCGAGGAGGTCGTCCTCGATAGCCTCGGGGCGCTCTTCCTCGGTCAGGCCGAGTCGCCGCGACAGCCGCTGGACGTGGGTGTCGACGACGATGCCCTCGACGATGTCGTGACCGTGCTGGAGGACGACGTTGGCCGTCTTGCGGCCGACGCCGGGGAGGTCGGTCAGTTCCGACATCGTGTCGGGAACCTCGCCGTCGTGTTCCTCCACGAGGATCTCACCGATGCCCTTCAGGTAGCCGCCCTTGTTGTTGTGGAACGTGATGCCGTAGATGTCCTCGGCCAGTTGCTCCTCGCTCGCCGCCGCGTAGTCCGCGGCGGACTGGTACGTCTCGAAGAGGTCCGCGGTGACCTCGTTGACGCGCTCGTCGGTGCATTGGGCCGAGAGGACGACGGCGACGAGCAGTTCCAGCCGGTCGCCGTAGGTCAGCGAGATGGTCGAGTCGGGGTACTCCTCGTGCAGTCTGTCGACGACTTCGGCCGCCTGTTCCTCGCGGGAGTCCAGCGGGGTGCCCATACCCCTCGACGGGGCCGGGCCGACTTTGGCGTGTCGTTCTCGATCCCTATATTGACGGGTGCTAACACGTCTCTGGGTACGGGAACGCTCTTCTGTCACCCATGCGGAGTGTTCGGCATGCCTGGTCCCGTCTTCCTCCGTGGCGAACAGGTCACGCTCCACACCGTCGAAGACCACGACGTCACGTTCCTCCAGCGACTCCGAAACGATCCGCAGGTCCGCCGCGGACTGGCCGTGTCGAAACCGACGACGGAGCAGGCCCAGCGCGAGTGGGTCGAGTCCGCCACCGGCACCGACGCCGACGGCGTCCACCTCCTCGTCTGTATCGAGGAGGGTCCCGTCGGGACGGTCGGGCTCGGAAGCCTCGCCGCGCAGTCGCGCCACGCCGAAGTCGGGTACTTCTTCGCGCCGGACGCGTGGGGCAACGGCTACGCCACCGACGCCGTCGAGGCGCTTCTCGGGTACGCCTTTTCCGAGCGGAACCTCAACCGGGTCCACGCGAAGGCCGTCGCGGGGAACGAGAGGTCCCGGTGCGTCCTCGATACGGCGGGGTTCGAGCAGGAGGGGGTCCTCCGCGACCACTGGTACCGGGACGGGCGATACGAGGACGTAGTCGTCTACGGCCTGCTCGCCGCCGAGTGGGAGCGCTAATCACAGCGCGCTGACGGCGTCGAGCACCGGGCCGAGGTCCGGCGCGTCCCCCGACCCGTCGTCGGCCCACGCGAACCGCACGCGACAGCGCTCGTCCACGAGGAACGCGGTCCGGCGTGTGCTCCCGTCGGGCCGCTGGACGCCGAACTGCGCGTCGATACCGGCGTGGTCGACCAGCAGCGGAAACGGGAGTCCCAGGTCGGCCGCGAACTCACGGTGTGTTTCGAGGTCGCCCGGCGCGACGCCGAGCACGGCGACGGCGTCGGCCAGCGATCCCCAGTCGGTGTCCCGGAGCGCGGTCAGGTACCGCCGACAGCGCGGCTCGAAGTCCCCCGTGTAAAACGCCACGACGACGGGGGCCTGGCTGGCGGCGACCGAGAGCCGGTAGGCCCCCGACTGTCCACCGGCAGTCCCCTCCAGGTCGAAATCCGGTGCGGGGTCACCTGCGTCGAGCATACCACGGCAGACGACGCGCGGAGAGAAGAACCTGACCGTCGATACCAGTGCCGTCGCTACGCGGTCACAACAGAGCGGGGGAAGTCAGGAGCCGGTCGTCGCCGTCACGGGTCAGTCGGCCATCGTCTCGTGACCGGTCGCGGCGTCGGCCTCCTCGACCGGCGTCGCGAGCCGGTAGAGGCCGTAGACCAGCAGCACGACCAGTCCGGCGAGGACGAGCCCCGTTCGGATGGTGGGGTCGACCATCGGGGTTGCGATGATCTCGCCCGCGTCGTTGGTCAGGGGGGCCGCGCCGTACGGCTGTCCCGCGAGTACTTCCACGATGCCGAGGCCGACGATGCCCAGCAGCATCAGCCCGCCGCTGAGTGCCATCGCCGCCTTGTCGATGATGTCGGTGTGTTGTTGCATTGTCTCTCACCTCGTTAGCCGAGCAGGTATTTCAGGCGCGGGTGGCGCTGGACGAACCGGGTCTTCTCGATGATGGCGTCGAGGCCGTAGTAGCGACCGGTCGCCAGCACGATCATCGTCACGAACAGCAGGAGACCCATGAAGTCCCCGTTGACCACGCCGTGGCCGAAGCCCGCGTTGCCGACCCAGAACAGGGCCATGAAGAAGGCCCCGAACACGGAGGCCAGCCTGACCAGCGCGCCGACCATCAGTCCCAGGCCGATGAGCGTCTCCCCGAGCGGGACCATCGCCTCGATGAGCCAGCCGAGGTTCGCGCCCATCCAGACGGGGAGCGGACCGAGCGCCGTCCCGGTCATCTGCTGGAGATAGGCCGGCCCGTACCCGTAGGCCAGGCCGTTCTCGATCAGTTTCGTCACACCCGCGTGGAAGAACCACCAGCCGGTCACGACACGCAGGAACGCCAGCCAGTACGCGGTCCACGCCCCGCCGAGCTCTAGCTCGAACTCGTCTGCCAGGGGGTTCGCCGCTTGATAGGACATCTGTGTTACCTCACATGTGTACCTGAGCGGGCAGGGAGCATATAAACGGGAGCGCGTTCCCAGCGGATGAAAACGGGTCTCAGGCCCTGAGAAGTGTGAATTTTCGAACCGGGCGTGACGACCCTGTTCGGCTGGGGTTTTTTACGCCGTCAACGGGCCGACGACCGAGCCCCCTACCGGAACCCGGAGCGAGGATGACAGCCGGTGACGGGCCACCGTGAAGTACAAGCCGCGGATGCGACTATCCTACGACAAGGATGGTACTCGAACTGACGGGTGAACACACGACGGCGCGAGTGATGGTCGACGACGAGTCGCTGGTCGAAGCGGGGTGTCTGGAGCAGATCGAGACGCTCATCGACCACCCGGCGTTCACCGAGCCGGTCCGCATCATGCCGGACACGCACTGGGGTGCGGGCGCGCCCATCGGCTTCACGATGCCGCTCGGCGACCGCGTCGTCCCGAACATCGTCGGCGTCGACGTGGGCTGTGGGATGGCGGCGACGAACCTCGGCCCCGAACTGCCGCTCGGAGACGCGGAGCGCGAGCGCCGCGTCCGCGAGGCCGTGCCGATGGGGCGGTCGGTCCACGACTACGACGACGCCGTCCACCTCGTCGAGGAGTTCCCCTTCGAGCGCGCGAACCGCGTCTTCGAGCGGTTCGACGACGCCTACGCCGAGCGATTCGGCCAGCGCGTCGACCCCCTGGAGTTCGACTTCGACGGCTACGACGGGGACTACTTCGAGGCCCTCTGTGACCGCGTGCTGGCCGACCAGCGACAGGGGATGGGGTACGTGATCAGGAGCGCGGGGACGCTCGGCGGCGGGAACCACTTCGTTGAGTTCGGCTGCGGGCGCGAGTCGGGGGACTACTGGCTCGTGATTCACAGCGGCTCTCGGTACCTCGGGAAGTCCGTCGCCGAGTACTGGCAGTCGACGGCCACGGACCGCCGGACCATCGGCGACATCCGCGAGCAACTCCCCGAAGAATACGTCGAGTACCTGAAGTTCGACCCCGACACCGTCGAGTCCCGCGACCTCTACGCCTGGGTCACCGGTGGCATGGGCGAGTCCTTCATTCGAAAAGAGCGCCTGCGGAGCGACCTCGACGGCTCGGAGATCGAGAACGCCTTCGACGCGCTCGGGCAGGTACAGGACGCGATCCACAGCGACGACGACGAAGACCGGAACACCGACCTTGACTGGCTTGAGGGGCGGGAGGCCCACGGCTATCTGGTCGACATGCTGTTCGCCCAGCAGTACGCCCGCTGGAACCGCGAGCTGATGAGCGACGCCGTCTGCGACGCGCTGGGAATCGACCCCGTCGAGCGCTTCCAGAGCGTTCACAATCTGGTCGACTTCACTGATCTCACGATTCGCAAAGGCGCGACGCCCGCCCGCGAGGGTCAGCGTCTACTCATTCCGTTCAACATGGCGGAGGGATCGGTAATCGCCCGCGGGCAGGGTAACGCGGAATGGCATCAGACCGCTCCCCACGGCGCTGGTCGCCGGATGGGACGGCGCGATGCTCACGAGACTTTAACCGAAAGAGAGGTGGAAGAGAGCATGGAAAACGTGTACACTGAACACATCCCGATTGACGAGGCCCCAGCGGCATACAAAAACGCCTCGAAAATACTCGATAACATCACGGAAACTGTCGAGATCGCTGAACATCTTCGGCCAGTCCACAATCTGAAGGCGACCCAGTAGCCATCGACCCTCGCCGGTGGTGGGGTAATCTCTTTGTCGGCCCGTGTCGTGTGCGGACGTATGACGATCCTCGTGGCCGTCGCGGAAGACACCGTCCAGGACGCGGTCCTCGACGTTGCGGTGGCCCTGGCGAAGGGACTCGAACAGGACCTCTACGTCGTCCACCTCGTCGACGCCGAGACGGCGGACGCCGAGGCCAAGCGCGTCCGCGACGCCACCAGAGAGCGGGTCGCCGACGCGAACGTCGTCGCGACCGTCGCGCTCGAACACGTCAGCCACAGCGGTGCGCGGCCGGGAAGCCGGATCGGACAGGAGCTCGTGGACCTGGCGGCGGACGTCGACATCTCCCACATCGTCATGGGCCACGCGTCGAAGGGCTGGCTCGCGCGACTCCGCGAGGGCGACACGGCGTTCGCCGTCGTCGCCGACGCCGACGTGCCAGTCACCATCGTGCCGAACGGGAGCGAGGCCGCCGTCGACGACTCGGTGTGACCCGCCGTCGGGCCGCGGCCGACGATCTGATCGGCTACCGACCGCTCGCCGCCGCTCACAGCCCGAGCTCGCGCCCGAGCACCATCCGCTGTATCTCGCTGGTCCCCTCGCCGATCTCCATGAGCTTGGCGTCCCGGTAGAACCGCTGGGGAGCGAAGTCCGTCGTGTAGCCGTAGCCGCCGAGCACCTGGACCGCGTCCTCGGCGACCTCTCGGCAGATCTCGCTGGCGTCCAGTTTCGCCAGCGACGACATGCGCGTCACGTCCTCGCCCTCGTCGTACAGCGTCGCGGCCTTGTGGGTCAACAGCCGGGCGCGCTCGATCTTGCGGTCCATCTCGACGAGCTTGTCGCGGATCGCGTCGAACTTCGAGATGGGGCGGTCGAACTGCTCGCGCTCCGTGGCGTAGGACTTCGCGGCCTCGAACGCGCCCTGTGCGAGGCCGGTCGAGAGCGCGGCGATGGAGATGCGGCCGCCGTCGAGCGTCTTCAGCGTCTGGTCCCAGCCGTCGCCCTCCTCGCCCAGCAGGCGGTCCGCGGGGAGCCGGCAGTCGTCGAACTGCAGTTCGCAGGTCGGTGAGGCGTTCAGCCCCATCTTCTCCCACTCGGTCGTCACCGCCCAGCCGTCGTCCTCGGGCGAGACGATGAACGTCGAGATGCCGTCGTAGCCGGCCTCGGGGTCGGTGACGGCCTTGACGAGCACGGAGCCGGCGACGGAGGCGTTCGTGATGAACTGCTTGGTCCCGTTCAGCACGTACGTGTCGCCGTCGCGCTCTGCCGTCGTCTCCATGTCGCTGGCGTCGCTCCCGCTTCCGGGCTCGGTGAGCGCCCAGCCGCCGAGGTGCTCGCCGGTGGCCAGCGGTCGGAGCCAGCGCTCCTTCTGGGCGTCCGTCCCGAAGAGCTCGATCGGCTTGCTCCCGAGCGAGGTGTGGGCGACGTACGAGAGGCCGACGCTCCCCGAGACCCGACCGAGCTCCTCGGCGACGAGGGCGTACATCAGCGTGTCGCCGCCGAGCCCGCCCCACGCCTCGCTGATCGGGACGCCCATCACGTCGAGCTCGCCCAGTTCGTCGAACAGCTCCGCGGGGAAGCGGTGCTCGTCCTCGATCTCCTGGGCGACGGGCTGGATCTCGTTCTCGCAGAACTCGCGGACCGAATCGCGGATCATCCGGTGCTCGTCCGGGATGGCGAACTCCATGCCCCGCGTTGGGGCTGTGCGAACTAATACCATGGGGGCGGGCGCAAGCCATTTGCCCGTCCGCGCCGTCCCTCAGGTGAATGGCGTTCCGGCGACTGCTACGCGGGACGGTCCCGTGGGACCAGCTCGAGGGCGTAGCGCTGGCAGTCGTCGACCGGTACGACGAGCCCGCCGCCCGCGTCACGTTTCTGGAGGCCAACAACTGGCTGTCGACGCCGATGGTCGTCAACGACCGGTGGTTCGTGAAGGTGATCACCCAGCAGAACTCGCTGGTCCACTCGCTGCTGACCGCCGGCCGGAACATCGGCGCGTTCTCCTCCGGGACGGAGGGCTTCTTCGAGCACTTCGAGACGCCTCAGGAGATGGCGACGCACGAACTGGCGGCCACCCGGCGGATGCGCGAGATCGGCGTCAACGCCCCGGAGCCCGTCGAGGCCTTCGAGTACGAGGGGCTGGGTGTGCTCGTGCTGGGCTACCTGCGGGCGTTCGAGACGCTGGACGACCTGCCGCCCGCGGCTATCGAGAGCCACGCCCCGGCGGTGTTCGACTTCCTCCATCGGATGCACGAGGACGGGCTCGCCCACGGCGACTTCCGCTGTGAGAACGTCCTCGTCGCGGACGGCGACCTGTACTTCATCGACGCGACCAGCGTCCGCGAGGGCGCGATCGCCGACGCGCGGGCGTACGACCTGGCCTGCGCGCTCGGTGCGCTGGAACCGCTCGTCGGCGCGCCGGTGGCCGTCGCGGCCGCCGCGCGCCACTACGATCCCGCGGAACTGCTGGCCGCCGAGGAGTTCCTGGACTTCGTGAACCTCCGGCCGGATCACGACTTCGACGCGGCTTCCATCCGCGGCGCGGTCGAGAAGCGCGCCCGGTAGCCGCTCGGGACGACGACTCGCTCAGTCCGGCGTCGCCTCCGCGACCGACCGGCTCCGGGCGACGACGCCGATGCCGGCGAGGACGACCACTCCGCCGGTAAGCGTCGACCAGCCGGGGATCTCAGCGAGCAACACCAGTGCCAGCAGCGCGCTCCCGACCGGCTCGCCCAGCAGCGAGACGCTGACCATACTCGACTCGACGTGGGCCAGCGCCCAGTTGAGGATGGTGTGGCCGAGCACGCCGGGCCCGACGGCCATCGCGAGAAAGAGCGCCCACTCGCGGGGCGGGTAGCCGGTCACGGGGTGGCCCGACGCGACGACGAACGCGAGCAGACACGCCGCGGAGACGGCGTAGACGACGGTGACGTACGGAATGAGCGGAAAGCGCTGGCGGAGCGAGCGTCCGGCCAGCACGTAGCCGGCGGCCATCACGCCGCCCACGAGCGCCAGCGCGTTCCCGTACAGCGGGCGCGGGCCGACCGCGCCGCCGCCGAGGAGTTCGCCGACGGACATCACCGCGATGCCGCCGACGGCGACGAGGATGCCCGCCGTCGTCCCCCGCGTCACGCGCTCGTCGAGGAGGGCCCACGCGCCGACGGCGACGAACAGCGGCTGGCACTGGACCAGCGTCACCGACGCCGCGACGCTCGTCCACGCGAGGCTCTCGAACCACGCCGCGAAGTGGACCGCGAGCGCGACGCCCGTCGCCCCGGCGGCCAGCACGTCCCGCCGGGAGAGGCCGGCGAACGCCGAGCGGTGGCGACCGAGCGCCAGCGGAGCCAGCATCGCGGTCGTCAGCAGCACCCGGTAGAACGCGGCGACGGAGGCCGCCGCGTCGCTCCAGCGCACGAGGATGGCGCTGGTGCTGACCGCCAGCACGGCGACGGCGAGCGCGAGTCGCGGGTCGACGCGCGGTTCGCTCACGCCCATCGCGCTCCGTCGTCCCGCCCGCGGTCTCCGCAGTGGCCGCGTGGCCAGCTCGACCAGATTGACCGTTCGTCGGCCGCCCGTCCCTCAGTCATTGAGGGGCAGTATCCGACACGGGGCTAAAGAGCCACCGGAGACCATAGTCGGGGCGGTGGCCACAACGGGCCCGGACCGCTCTGACGGGGCGACGGTCGCGCCGGACCGCTCCGTCGCGTCGGCGGTCCCGAACGCTTATTCCAGCAGTTCCTTCGTCTTTCGGTGCCGGTAGCGGAACATCGGTTCGAACCCTATCAGCCCGAACGGGCCGACGGCCCGGCCCAGCGGCCCGCCGGGGAGTTCGTACTCGACGCGGTCGTGGACGATGGTTCCGTCGTCGCCGTCCGCGCGGAAGGTGTGGGTGTGGACCCAGTGGGGGAACGGCCCCTCCCGCATCTCGTCGCGGAACATCGCCTCGCCGTCTCCCTCCCGGCGCTCGACGATGTCAGAGACCCAGCGCTGTCGGGGTCCGACGCCGAACGGCCTGATGGAGGAGACGACGACAGACCCGGCGGTCAGTTCGTCCGGGTCGGACTCGCCGTCCGGGCCGCGCTGCTCCTCGATGCGGATGTTCATCCAGTCGGGGGTCAGCGCGACGAGTCCGTCGCCCGTCGCGTGGAAGTCCCAGACCTCAGAGAGGGGCGCGGCGACGCGGACCTGTCGCTCGTAGGTGTCCATGCGCTCGTTAGGGACAGCGCCGGCAAAACACCCGCGGTCGCGGCGGTCTCGTCTCGCACGCTGAGCGCGTCGAGAGACCGCTGGGTCAGGGCCAGATTCCGCCTTCCTCGGCGGCCGAGACGACCCGACGGATGGCGACGACGTACATCGCCGTCCGGAAGTTCGGCGCGCCGGTGTTCTCGTAGGACTCGACCAGGTCCTCGAAGGCGTTCGTGATGATCGTCTCCAGTTCGTCGTTGACGCGCTCCTCGGACCAGTAGAACCGCTGGCGGTTCTGGACCCACTCGAAGTACGACACCGTGACGCCGCCGGCGTTGGCGAGGATGTCCGGGAACACCGCCACGTCGCGATCTTTCAGCACGTCGTCGGCGTTCGGCGTCAGCGGCCCGTTCGCCGCCTCGACGATCATGTCCGCCTGCACGTCGGCCGCGAGGTCGCCGTCGATGGCGTTTTCGAGCGCCGCCGGCACGAGCAGGTCCACGTCCATCGTCAGCAGGTCTTCGTTCGACAGTTCCTCGGTCGCGCCGTCGTAGCCCGACAGCGATCCCGTCTCGCGCTTGTGGTCCTTCGCCTCGCGGGCGTCGAACCCGTCGGGGTTGTACACCGCGCCTGAGGAGTCGGAGGCGGCGACGATGTTCGCGCCGAGGTCCTCGATGAGCTTCGCCGCGACGGACCCGGCGTTGCCGTAGCCCTGGACGGCCACGGTCGCGTCCTCGATGTCCTTTCCGAGGTAGTCGAACGCCTCGCGCGCGGTGAGCATCACCGAGCGACCCGTCGCCTCGACGCGGCCCGCGCTGCCGCCGGACTCCGGCGCTTTCCCGGTGATGACGCCCGGTTCGGTCGTGTTCTCCAGCGTCTCGAAGGTGTCCTTGATCCAGTTCATCTCCCGCTGGCCGGTGTTCACGTCGGGCGCGGGGATGTCGCGGTCCTCGCCGATGATCGGGCGGAGCTCCTTCGCGAACGACCGTGTGATGCGCTCCATCTCGTCGGCGGAGTACTCCCGCGGGTCGATCTCGATGCCGCCCTTGCCGCCGCCGTAGGGGATGTTCACGGCGGCGCACTTGTACACCATCCAGCCGGAGAGGGCCTTGACCTCGTCGCGAGAGACCTGCGGGTGGTAGCGGATACCGCCCTTGTAGGGACCGCGGTCGCCGTTGAACTGCGAGCGGTAGGCCCGGAACACTTCGAGCGAGCCGTCGTCCATCTTCACCGAGAGGTTCGTTTCGAGCACCCGTTCGGGGTGTTTCAGTCGCTCCAGCACGTCAGTCGAGTATTCGAGGTAGTCCGCCGCGTCGTCGATCTGCTCCTGGAGGCTCTCGAACGGGTTTACCTCGGATGACATACCGTACGTGACTGCGACGAGTGGGAAAAACGTACCGCCGTCCATGGAAACGCGCCGCGTTCGCGGTTCCTTCGACGGCACCTACTGCTCACTCACGGTCGACACCCGCCCGCGCCAGGATCCGCTCGGCCTGCGTCACCAGCGGCGCGTCGACCATCTCGCCGTCGACGACGAACACGCCGCCGTCCGCCTCGTCCCGCGCGTCCAGGACCCGCTCGGCCCACGCGACCTCGTCCGCGTCCGGCGCGAACGCCCCGTTGATGACCGGGACCTGCGCTGGGTGGATCGCCAGTTTGCCGTCGTATCCCAGACCGATCGCCGTCCGCGTCTCGTCGCGGAGCCCGTCCGCGTCGGAGAAGTCGAGGTACGGCGTGTCGATGGGTGAGACGCCGGCCGCGCGCGCCGCGAGGACCACGTGCTGGCGGGCGTGGGACACCTCCGACCCGGTGGGCGTCCGGGTCGCGCCGATGTCGCCCGCGAGATCCTCCGCGCCGAACACGAGCGCGTCTGTCGCGTCGACCGCCGCGATCTCCTCCGCGCGGAGGACGCCGGCCGCGGACTCGACGAGCGCCAGGACGGGGCGGTCCGCGCCGCGCGCCCGGAGCATCGACCGCAGTTTCCGCACGTCCGCCGCCGCGCTGGTCTTGGGGAGCATCACGCTGTCGGGCGACGGGCCGTCGAGGACGACGTCGAGGTCCGCGCCGGCCCCCGAGCCGACCGGATTGACGCGGACGCACACCTCGCGGTCGGCCGGCAGCACGTCGTCGAGCACTTCTCGGACGGTTCGCCGGGCGGCCGGCTTCGCACCGGGTGCCACGGCGTCCTCGAGGTCGTAGACGACCACGTCGGCGTCGCTATCGAGCGCCTTCCGCAACTTCGCCGCGTCGTCGCCGGGGGAGAACAACACACTTCTCCGGGGCATACCCCCGCTACGCCCGCCCCCGTGGTAAATGATGGCGTGGTGGGCAGTCCCCCACGGCTAAACCGTACCCGCTCCCAGAGTTTGCGTATGGCCGGCAAGTACTACGAGGCGTTCACCCCGGGCGAGAGCATCGCCCACGAGAAGCGCCGGACCGTCAGCGAGAGCGACAATCAGCGCTTCTGTGACCTGACGATGAACCAACAGCCGCTCCACCTCGACGCCGAGTTCGCCGCCGAGACGCAGTTCGGCGAGCGCCTGGTCAACGGGCTCTACACGATGTCGCTCGCGGTGGGACTCACCATCCCGGACACCACGGACGGGACCATCGTCGCGAACCTCTCCTACGACGCGGTCGAACACCCCGCGCCGGTCGTCCACGGCGACACGATCCGCGCCGAGACGACAGTCCTCGAAAAGCACCTGACCAGCGACGAGGAGCGCGGCGTCGTCACGATGCAGGTCGACGCGTACAAACAGGACGACACGCTCGTCTGTACGTTCGAGCGGACCGCGCTCGTCGAGCGGGCCCCGACGGAGGACTGACCCCCGTTCCCGGTTAGCCCGCCGCTAACAGGGTCGCGTTGACCAGCACGGCCCCGATGGACGGGAGCGTGAGCCCCAGCGGGACGACGACGCCCCCCGGGTCGCTCAGCGCCCGCCGGACCAGCCCGCCCACGCACAGCACGGCGACCTTCGTCAGCGCGAGGACGGCGATGCCGAACGTCTCGATCGCGACGCGCATCACCGGGTTGGCCTCGTGGAAGCCGTGCTGGAGGCCGACGTGCGTCAGCCACACGTCGATGGCCAGCGTCACCGCGAGCACCAGCCACAGTTCTCGCTCGACGGCGGCGAGCTCGTCGAGCAGGACGCTACACCACCGCTCGATGGCTCCTGTCGGAGCCGTCCGGTCGGTTTCGAACACAGTTCACCCTGACCACGCCCCCACGTGGTCTACGCCAGAAATCCTCGGACGCGATGTTAACTACTCGGCGACTACGCGGCGAAACTCTCGTGGTAGTCCCCGTCTACTCCGCTCGTCGCGCGCCGGTTCGGCACTCAGAGGATCGTGCCGTGTTTCTTGTCGGGACGGTCCTTCTCCACGTCCTCGTAGAGATCGAAGCGCGCGGCGAGTTCGGCGCGCAGGTCGCTCGGCGGGAGAATCTCGTCGACGACGACCTCGCTGGCCATCCGGTGGACGTCGATATCCTCCCGGTAGGCCTCCCGGAGTTCCCGCTCGCGCTCGGCGCGTTCCTCGGGGTCCTCTATCGCGTCGAGTTTGTTCGCGTACACCGCGTTGATCGCGGCCTCCGGTCCCATGATGGCGATTTCACTGCCCGGGAGCGCCAGGGTCGCCTCGGGGTCGTAGGCCGGGCCCGACATGGCGTAGATGCCCGCGCCGTAGGCCTTGCGGACGACGACGCACTGCTTCGGGACGGTGGCCTGCGAGGTGGCGTAGATCATGCGCTTGCCGGCTTCGAGGATTCCCTCCTTCTCGACGGAAGAACCGGCCATGAACCCCGGCGTGTCACAGAGGTACAGCAGCGGGATGTCGTAGGCGTCACAGGTCCAGACGAAGCCGGCGGCCTTGCGGGCCGAGTCCGGGAAAATGGCCCCGGCGCGCTGGCTCGGCTGGTTCGCGACGACGCCGACCGGGCGGCCGTCGACGCGGGCGAACCCGGTCAAGATCTCTGGACCGTACTGCGCCTGGAGTTCGAAGAACGAGCCGGCGTCCACCAGGCGCTCGATGACCCGGTGCATGTCGTAGCCCTTGTTCGGCTCCGAGGGGATGACGGCGTCGAGGCCCGCGGGGTCGGCGGCGGGCGCGACCCCCTCGGTCCGCGGGGGCTTCTCGTCGGCGCTGTCGGGCAGATACGTGATGAGTTGCGCGACGAGGTCCCGGGCGTGCTCCTCGTCGTCGGCGACGAGGTCGGCGCTCCCGGAGTGCCGGGCGTGCAGGTCGGGTCCGCCGAGCGTTTCGAGGTCGATGTCCTCGCCGGTGACCATCTCGACCATCCGCGGCGACGCGATGGCGAGCGCGCTCATTCCCCGGACCATGACGGTGAAGTCGGCGAACACCGGCGTGTAGGCTGCGCCGGCGATGCAGGGGCCGTAGAGCACGCAGATCTGCGGGACCGCGCCCGAGAGCAGCGAGTGGTTGTAGTAGAACTTCCCGATGCCCTCGCGGTTGGCGAAGAAGCCGCGTTGCTCGTCGATCCGCCCGCCGGAGGAGTCGACGAGGTAGAGCAGCGGCCGCCCGCTCTTCAGCGCGCGCTGCTGGAGGCGGAGGAACTTCTCGACGCCGCGGCTGGCGATCGATCCGGCCTTGACGGTGAAGTCGTTGGCGGCGACGTGGACCTTCCGCCCCTCGAACGTCCCCGCGCCGGTGACGAGGCCGTCCGCAGGCAGTCTGTCGCCGTCGTCGTCGGACCCTTCTGGAGCGCTCGGGTGCCAATGGTCGAAGTTGGCGAAGCGGCCGTCCTCGAAGTCCAGGCCCTCCTCGCCGAACCACAGCTTGAGTCGGTCGCGGACGAACAGCTTGCCCTGGTCGGCGAGGCGCTCGCGGTACTTCTGCGGGCCGCCGCACTCGATGTCGGCGATCTCCTCGCGGAGGCCCTCCTCGCGCTCGGTCGGTCCGCGGCCGTCTGTATCGACGCCCGCGTCCCTGTTCGCGCCCCCGCCGTCCCTGTCAGCCGTCACCTCGCGGACGATCGTCGGCGTCTCCGCGTCGCCGACGAACACTTCCACGGTTCGACCCGTGTGCTCGGCGACGGCGGCCGCGATGGCCGACGCCTCGTCGTGGCTCGCCTCGGCCGCGATGTGGACCTTCATACCGTGGCCAACGTCCCCGAGGACCACAGTTGTTGCCCCGACCGATTATCACGTCTCGTAATGACGGGGGACCATTCATGTCGGAGGCCGGGGTAGGGTTGGCCGATGTATTCTCTGGGTCCCCGTCCCCGGACCGCGCCGCCGTCGGGCGGGCGCGCCCGGTGGCTCCCGGTACTCGTCGCGCTCCTCGCGCTCCCGGTGCTCGCCGGGATGGTCGCGGGGCCCGCGGCCGCCGCCGACGAGGACCCGCCCGAGTGGGGCAACGCCACCCGGGGGAACGCGACCACCATCGACGTCTACCTGTACGACAGCGGCACGCTCGATACGGGGACCATCGACGCGGGGGATTTCTCTCTGACCGCCGGACGAGTTGCCAACGTGAGCGTCGCGTCGGTCAACGCGTCCGGCGCGAACAGGACCGGAGCGCGCGTCTCGCTGCTGCTCGAACGGAAGGTGGACGTGGACAACGTCACTGTAAGCCTGAGTGACACGGCCAGCATCACCGACGAGGCGGGCAACGAACTCCCGGACGAGGACGTGACCGTGACGGGGATGGACTCGGTCGTTCCGAAGTACAAGTCCTTCGAGGTGCGGCGGGTCAGTAATTCGACGGCCGAGATCGTCGTCGAGATGCACGAACCGATCAGCGCGCTGACGATCTCCGTCGGCGGCGCGGAGCTCGACACGCTCAACGTCTCGGGGTTCTCCGAGCGGGTCGGAACGACGGCGACCTACACCCGCCGGTACACGTTCCCGGTCGAGGGCCAGTACTCGCTGCTCCTGATGAGCGCCGTCGATCGAAACGGCAACGAGAACAGGTTCGGACGCCAGCGGACGTTCCGCTACGACGGGACCGCGCCGACCGTCACCGTCGAGGGCCCGACGAACGCGACGGTCGGCGAGTCGGTGAACTTCTCGGCGGCGAACTCGACCGACGACAACGGGATCGACTCCGTCCGGTGGTATCTGGGCAGCGGGACGATTCTCACCGGCGAGCGAATCGCCGTCGCCTTCGCCACGCCGGGGACCCACGAGGTCGAAGCGCGCGTGTCCGACCCGATGGGGAACACGGCCTCGGTGACCCGGGTCGTCACGGTGACGGGCGGCGGGGGTGGCAACGTCACCGTCACCCGACCGAACGCGACCGCCGCGACGGCGCGGATCAACGCCACCGGACGACCACAGCGCGTCGAAGCGGCCGACGGACCGCTCGTCGATGACGAGAACGTCACGCTGGAGCGCCTCGTGGGATCGTTCCCGGCCAACGAGTCGGTGCGAGTGGCCGTCCGCGCCGGGCCGGCCCCTGCGTCGTTCGGCGCGTCGACCGACAGCCGCGGCGTGGGGCGGTTCGACGTGGACCACGACGCCATCGCCGAGGACGTGACGTTCACGTTCGCCGTCGACCGGACCGCTATCGACGCGGCCGGCGGAACGCCGGCCAGCGTCGCGCTCTTCCGGCGGCAGGGCGACTGGACCGAACTGGAGACGACCGTCGCCAGCCGCGGTCCGTCGCAGGTCGTCTATCGCGCCCGGTCACCGGGACTGTCGACGTTCGTCGTCGGCGTCGCGAACGACACGGCGACCGACGAGGCGCAGCCGCCCGAGTCGACCCCGGAAGCCGCGGCCGACGCGCCGACCGCCGACGAGTCGTCACAGCCACGCGAGACGGGCGAACCGGAGATCGCCGTGACGAACGCCTCGGCCGACCCGACGACGGTCGCGCCCGGCGAGCGGGTCGTGCTCACCGTGGCACTGCGGAACCGAGGAACGGCGACCGGCGACCACCGCGTCCTCGTCGCGGTGAACGGCTCCATCGTGACGAGCCGGACGGTAACAGTCCCCCCGAGCGAGACGCGGACGACGGCGTTCGTTCCCGACGTGTCCGGGAACGCGACGGGCGAGCTGACCGTCGACGGGCGACCGGTCGCCACGGTGACCGGCGACAGCGGCGGCGGCCTCCCGATTCCGTCCCTGCCGTCGCTCCCGAACCCGCTCTCGCTGTGGCCCGACGGCCTCGTCGGGACGGTCCTCGGTGCGCTCGTCGGACTGGTCCTCACGGTCTACGGCGTGCTGAAGGCGCTCGCGATCTATCTCGGGTACTGAGGTCGGTCCGACGATCGTCCTGCCGTTCGGCTGCCCGCGACTTCGGACCCGGGGACACCGCGGCACTGATCGCTCCAGTAGTGTAGTTAGAATAGTGACGTTTCTGAATGGGAACGATACTCACTGTGGCTCTCGGAACGTCACACAGTACCGAGGGGCGTGATTGACTCTCATCAATAATAATCACTATACGAACACTTTTTGGCGTCCGGTGCGTACGATCGGGCGATGAACTGGAATCACCCACGAAACGAGACGAAAGCGGCGAACAAGCAGCGCGAGACAGCGTCCGGAACCCGATGGTCGTTCATCGCGGCGGCGACCACTATCGCGTAACGACAGCGAGCGCGGACCGAGCAGCGAACAGTTCTCTCCGATCACTTCGCGACCGCTGACCGTGCGCCGGTCAGTTGACGTTCGATTCGACCCGTTCGATGAGGTCGGCGTTGCCGAGGTACAGCGGCGTCCGCGAGTGCAGTTCGTCCGGCGCGGTCTCCAGTAGCGACCGCTCGCCGTCGGAGGAGCGCCCGCCGGCGGACTCGACGATGTACGCCATCGGGTGCCCCTCGAACTGGTGTCGGAGCTTTCCTTCGGGCCGAGACTGCAGCTTCGGGTAGGAGAACACGCCGCCGTAGGTGAGCACCTGATTGATGTCGGCGACCATCGCGCCGCCGTAGCGAAGCTTCAGTTCGTAGCGGATCTCCTCGGCGACGGACTCGAAGTCCTCGGTCCAGGAGTCGACGCCGCCGCCGAAGCCGAAGACGGTCGGCTCCTCGGGGAGCGTCACGTCGTCGTCGACGAGTCGCTTGTCGCCGTCTTCGAGGATGTACTCGCGGACCTGACCGCCCCGGGCGACGACCATCGAGGTGATCGGCCCGTAGATGACGAACCCGGACGCCAGCAGATTGGTCCCGGCCGTCGGGGGGCGCTCGCTGTACACGCCGAAGATCGTCCCCATCCCGCTGTTGGGTTCGAGGTTGCTCGACCCGTCGAGCGGGTCCATGGCGACGTGTAGGCGGCCGTCCGTGGTCTCGACTTCGGCGCGCTCCTCGCTCGCGTACGTGGCGACGCCGTCGATGTCGAGGACGCGCTGTTCGAACAGTTCGTCGGCGCGGAGGTCGGCGGCCAACTGATCGTCGCCGCTGGGGTTGACGGAGTTGCTCTGGCCGCGGTACTCGGCGATCGCGTGGCGAACGTCGGGCGTCGTCGCGGCGATGGTGTCGATGACCTGTGCGACCGTCTGCTCGGACTCGGATGCCGAGGTGTTGAGTGACTTGCTCATTTGTCAGATACGGGAATCGACCCGTCGGACCCGAGAGATCCGGAGTCCGGTCGAGTCATGGTGCGAGCGGGGTACCCGCGATTCGTTCCAGTACGACGTGCTTCTCCGGCACACCATAAGTATCTTTTTGCTGACATTTACTACATAGCGAGTGAATCCTAGCGTTACGTTCCTCAATTGCCGCTACGTACGCTATCTGATGTCACGGGTGTCGCTCCACTGGCGGTCCGCGGGCCGTCGCCGGTCCCGTCGGCAGACTTACACGAGTACGAGTCGAACTACCGCTCATGCACCTCGAAGCAGTCGACACCGTCGGCGTCGTCGGGGCCGGCACGATGGGCAACGGCATCGCGCAGGTCTCGGCGACCGCCGGCTACGACGTGGTCATGCGCGACGTGTCAGAAGACCTGGTGTCCGCGGGGTTCGAGGACATCGGGGCGAGCCTCGACAACCTCGTCGCTCGCGGGACGGTCTCCGCGTCGGAAGCCGAAGCGGCACAGGAGCGAATCGCGGGGACGACGGCCATGGCGGACCTCGCCGACGCCGACCTCGTCGTCGAGGCGGTGACCGAGGACATGGACATCAAGCGGTCGGTGTTCGAGGAACTCGACGAGGTCTGTGGCCCCGAGGCGGTGCTCGCGAGCAACACCAGCACCCTGTCGATCACCACCATCGCCAGCGCTACCGACCGCCCCGCCCAGGTGCTGGGGCTGCACTTCATGAACCCGGTCCCGGTGATGAAGGGCGTCGAGATCGTCGTCGGCGAGAAGACGAACCAGTCGACGGTAAGGCTCGGCCACGAGTTCGCCCGCGACATCGGCAAGGAGACCTGGGAGGCCGACGACAAGCCGGGCTTCGTCGTCAACCGCGTCCTCATGCCGTGGATCAACGAGGGCGTCCGCGCGTACGACGAGGGCGTCGCGGACAAGGCCGACATCGACCGCGGCCTGACGCTCGGGACGAACGTCCCGATGGGGCCGCTCGAACTCGCCGACCACATCGGACTCGACGTGGTGCTCGACGCCTCCGAGACGCTGTACGAGGAACTCGGCGAGCGCTACAAGCCGGCGTACCTCCTCAAGCGGAAGGTCGCGGCGGGCGACCTCGGGAAGAAGTCGGGCAAGGGATTCTACGAGTACAACTGAGCGCGAACGCGCTTCGCACGGGTCGCCCGACGTGAGTACGAGTGCCGCCAACGGGTGACCCGTTGGCGAACAGTAAAGGACCGGCCCTCGGTACGTTCTGGCATGGACTTCAGTCCCACGCAGGAGCAACGCCAGATCCGGGAGATGGTCGCGGAGTTCGTCGACGAGGAGGTCGTCCCCCGCGCCGCCGACATCGACGAGACCGACGAGTTCCCGTGGGATCTCGTCGACGAGATGGCCGATCTGGGGCTGATGGGCATGCCGATTCCCGAGACCTACGGCGGGGCCGGGCTGGACTACCACAGCTACGCGATGGCGCTCGAAGAGATTTCTCGGGGGAGCGGCGGCCTCGGAACCATCGTCGCCGCGCACATCTCGCTGGCCTGTAACATGGTCTACGAGTTCGGTGACGAGGGCCAGAAGGAGACCTATCTCACCCCGCTCGCCGAGGGGAGCGAGATCGGCGCGTTCGCCCTCTCGGAGGCCGGTGCGGGCAGCGACGTGCCGGCGATGGACACCACCGCCGAACCGATCGACGGCGGCGACGCGTACCTCGTCAACGGCGGCAAGCTCTGGATCTCGAACGGCTCCGTCGCCGACACGGTCGTCCTCTTCGCCAAGACCGATCCCGAGGCCGGCAACAAGGGCATCTCCTCGTTCGTCGTGCGTCCCGAGGAGGACGAGGGCTTCCACGTCGAGGGAACGGAGCACAAGCTCGGCGACAAGGGCTGTCCGACGGCCGAACTCCGCTTCGACGACATGCGACTGCCGGCCGACCGGCTTCTCGGCGAGGAGGGCCGCGGGTTCGTCCACGCGCTCAAGACGCTCAACGGCGGCCGCATCACCATCGCGGCCCGCGGCGTCGGCATCGCGCAGGCCGCGCTGGACGAGGCGCTGCGCTACGCCCAGGACCGCGAGCAGTTCGACCGCCCCATCAGCGACTTCCAGGCCATCCAGCACAAGCTCGCCGACATGGACACCAAGACCGAGGCCGCCCGCCTGCTGATGCACCGGGCGGCGGACAAGAAGATGCGCGGCGAGACCTTCGTCAAGGAGGCCGCACAGGCCAAGCTGTACGCCTCCGAGGTCTCCCGGGAGGTCGCCAACGAGGGCATCCAGATCCACGGCGGCTACGGCTACACCAAGGACTTCCCGGTGGAGCGGTTCTACCGCGACGCCAAGCTCAACGAGATCTACGAGGGGACCAGCGAGGTCCTCCGGAACACCATCGCGGACCAGCTGTTCGACTAGGGGAGCGACAGGAGCCCCTCGACGACCACGGCACGCGTGAAGTAAAACCGCGTGTCGGTCTGTCGGTACCGGTTCGCGCTGATCGTTCCGAGACCGAGGAGCGCGGCCGTGCCGACGACGCCAGCGAGTGGCGCGACGAATTCGGGTGGCTGGTCACCGGCGCGGGCGAACACGACTGTTGCGAGGCTGGCGAGCGCCGCGAACGGGAGGGCGTCCAGCCCCGCCACGAGGGCAGTGCGGGACAGGGACATGCCGGTCCCATCTCGCGGTTCGAACATAAATCGTCCTCTCCCGCCCGAGGGGAGAAGACCGCGTCCCGTTTCAGGCCCCGTCTTCGAGCGCCCCGCGCATCCACTCGAACTGCTCGCGCAGTCGCCGCTCGCCGGCCTCGGTCAGCGAGTACTTGTCGGCGATACCGTCCTCGCGGTGCTCGACGAACCCGGCCGACTCCAGCGCGTCGAGCGCGCCGTAGAAGCTCTTGGGCTCGATGCGCGTCTCGTAGCGGCTCTCCAGTCGCGTCTTGAGCCGCTGGCCGGCCAGTTCGCCGTCCTCGGCGGCGGCCAGGAGGACGCACATGTCCCGCCGGCGGCCGCTCTGGAGCCACTTCGCCATACCCACCCGTGTGGGCCCGTTCGCTTCGCGGTTTCGGTTTCGGCGGGACCGTCAACTTGGCATACCCCCGCTCCCTAGGCCCGTCGATGACCGACACCGACTCCGCCGCGGAGGCCTCCGCCGACGGAATCACGGCCCGCTATCGCGAGACCGACGGCGAGCGACTCCTCACCTTCGAGAGCGCCGCCGGAACGGCCGCTATCGCCCAGAACATCGAGGGCTACGCGATGCTGAAGGTCCGACCGACCGCCGACGGCGACGAACTCGAACGCTACTACGGCTTCGACATGGCGCTCAACCACGCCGCGGAACTGCTGGGCGTGTCGCCGAACGCGCTCCCCGTCCCCGGCGCGGCGGCCGACATGGGGATGTAAGCGCGCGACCGGCCGCGACGCAGGCCGGTTCGCCGTTCTCCCGCGCTGTCGACTCCGAGGGGCGACTGCCGGACCGTCAGGTCCGGTGCGCCGCGAGTCCAACTGAAGCCGACTCGTAACAACGTGGTATGCGCCCGTCTGTCACCGGCCGCACGTGGTACGCATCCCGTCAAAATAGATCTCCTGTGTGACACGTCCGTTAGCCGATTGGTACAGGCGAGCACGTCGTCTCGGGTAGCCTCCCGGACCTGTCATACCAGTATTATAAACTGCTTTTTACGAACACTCCTCCCCCTCACCTGCATGGTCGATCTTACACGACGGCAATTGCTCTCGACGTCGGCGGCGGCCGCGCTGGGAGCGAGTGTCTTCGGTGTGGCGAGTGGGGAAGAAATCGAGGAATCGGACACGCCCGGGGCACCGAGCGTCAAGGGGAGTCTCAAGCGCTTCTCGACGACGGCGTTCGGCGCGGAGGTGACCGGTCCGTTCGTCTTCGAGGACGGGTCGCTCCTCTACAGCCTCCAGCACCCCGAGGGGAAGAACCCCGAGCCGTTCGGACGGGCCGCGGTGGGCTACTTCAGCGGCTTCCAGTTCGAGTTCGACGGCAGCAACGACGACTTCCCGGAGGTCGGCATCCCCGACACCGAGGAGAAACAGCGCCGGGTCCGGTCCGGTGCCGGCAACTACGAGATCCTCGTGCAGGGCCGCGAGCCGATCAACGGCGGCGAGGAGCGCCTCGGCGTGGTCCAGACGCCTGACGGAACGGACATCACCCAGGAGAACTTCGCCGGCACCCAGTACGGTGGCGCGGCGACGAACCCCGACTGCAATCAGTTCGTCCCAACGAACGACGAGGGGACAGAAGGCTACCTGTTCACGAACTGGGAGAACAGCCCCGGATGCGTCTCGCGGGTCCCGCTCAGCCAGACCGAGAACGGTGAGTGGAGCGCAGACACCGAGAACGCGATGAACCTGACCAACACCGAGTCGCTCCGCGAACACGGCGGGACGCGGATCAACTGTTACGGGGACCTCAGTCCGTGGGGGACGATGATTTCCGCCGAGGAGAACTACGCACATCCCCGCGTCAGTCTGAAGGCAACTGTCAGCGACATCGTTGAGGCGGGCTCGGGTGAGGGACTCATCGGCGGGTGTCAGTTCTGGAACCGACCGAATCCCAGCGAAATCTCGGGCGCTATCGAGACCTACGCGGAGAACGGCGACCTCGAATCGAACTTCGGCCCGCAGGGTTACTGGGCACTGACCGGCGTCGAGTTCCTCGCGTACTATCTCGGTGCCGAGCGCGACGACCAGGGCGACGGCGAGAACCTCGCCACGACGCCAATCGACGACGTGTACCCGAACCCGTATCGGTACGGGTACTTCGTCGACTTCCGGGAGCCGACCGCTGACGAACCCGAAGCGGTCAAGTACTACGTGATGGGGCGCGCCTCCTGGGAGGCCCCCGACATCGAAGGCGACCAGCGGACCGTCTACGGCTGTTCGGACGGCGACAGCAAGGGAATCTACAAGTTCGTCGCCGACGAGCCGATTCCGGAGTACGACGACCCGATGGACGTCGCCGGGACGCTGTACGCCCCGAAGATCACCAACGACGCGGCGAGCGCCGCCGAGTCCGACAGTCGGAACTCCCCCGCACAGACCCCGCTCGACGTCGAGTGGCTCGAACTCGGCCACGCCACCAACGGCGAGGTCGAGTCCTGGATCGCCGAGTACGACGACGTCACGCAGGCCGACTACCTCAGCGCCCACGCCGACTGGGAGGAGGGCGACGAGGTGACCGCGGAGACGATCAAGCAGGCCGACCTGACGGTCATCGAGAACGGCAACCAGAACTACGTCGCAAACGAGGAGATCGTCGAGTGGGCCGACCAGTACGAGTCCAACGGTCCCGACGGCGTCGACGAGGACCTCCGCCACGTCCCGTTCCTGGAGACCCGCGCGGCCGCAAAGGAGATCGGCGCGTCCATCGAGTTCAACAAGGCCGAGGGCGTCGACAGCATGGACGACTCCCAGCCCGGCGACTTCGTCTACTTCGGCATCTCCGAGTTCAACGATGCCCTCGCCGACGAGGAGGGCGACATTCAGATGGATCGGGTCGACGGCGGCGTCGTCTACCGCGGCGTGCTCGAACCGGACTACAACGTCTCGACGCTCGAACCCGTCATCACCGGCCCCGACTTCACCGACCCGCCGGAGGACGCCAACGACGCCCTCCGGAACATCGACAACGTCTACACGATGCGAGACGGCCGCGTGCTCTGCTGTGAGGACGGCTTCGGCGGCCCCGCTCGGTCCTACCCGAACGACGGGCTCTACGTCTACCAGCCGAACGTCATCGTCGGCCTCGGCTCGGCCGCGGTCGGCGGCGGCTCCACCGGGAGCGTCCCGCTGACGGCGTCCTCGCTCCCCGCCGGCTTCTCCGGCGCGCGCCTCACCGTCAGCGTCTCGAACCCCGACATCGCGTCGATCACGGGCGTCTCCTTCCCCGACGCGCTGGGGCTCACCGAGAGCAGTATTAGCGACGACGGCTCGTCCGCCACGATCCGCGTGGCTGACGTGGACACGAACGTCCAGTCCGGCGCGATGGACGTGGAACTCGCGACGCTCGACGTGCGCGCCGACGGCGGCGGCACGACCGACCTCACCGTCGAGGTGAACGCGATGGACGACGAGAGCGGCACCGCCATCGAGGCGGAGACGCGCGACGGACTCGTCGTCGGCGGCCCGAAGACGGTCGTCGGTGACGCCGCGCCGACCGACCCGGACGGCGACGGCCGCTTCGAGGACCTCAACGGCAACGGCCGCCTCGACTACGAGGACGTCCAGGTCCTGTTCTCGAACATGGACGCCGACAGCGTCCGCCTGAACATCGGCGCGTACGACTTCAACGAGAACGGCAAGCTCGACTTCGCGGACGTGACGGCCCTCTACGAAGAGGTCAACTGACGGCCGCGGCCGAACCCCCCTCATCTTTCGATACAGCGACCCATGACCGACGATACATCCCGACCGATTTCGATACGCGGCCACGTCCGAACAGCCGGCCCCTCCCTCGCGCTCGTCGCGCTCGTCCTCCTCGCGGGGACGGTCCCCGCGCTCGCTGCGGGGCAGAGCGACCCGGCCATCAGCGTCGCCACCGACGATATCGCCGCCGGCGAGACCACCGCCGTGCCGGTCGTCCTCACTACCGCGCCGAACGGCCTGGCCGGCTACCAGCTCGAACTCGCGCTCGACGACCCCGCTGTCGCCCGGTTCGAGAACGCGAGCTACCCCGACAGCTTCGGACTCACGACGGACCCCGTCGTCAGTTCGGACGGCGGGGCGATCACGCTGGAGGCGGCCGACCTCGACGGCCAGGTCGAACCCGGTGCCAGCGACGTGACGCTCGCGACGGTCGAACTCGCCGGCGTCGACGGCGGCGAGACGCGGCTGACCGTCGCATCGAGCCAGGTCGACGCGGACGGCGGCGGGGCGGTCGAGCCCGCGACGACGGCCACGACGCTCACCGTGACCGGGGACGCGGGGACGGAGGCGGCCGCCGCGAACGAGGCGTCCTCGCCGGCCGACGCGTCTACGTCCGAGTCGGGGAGCGCCGCGGGTGACGGAGACGGCGGTTCCGCGAACGCCGCCGGCGCACAGTCCACCACCGCGGCCGAGGGACCGCTCCCGATGGCGCTGGTCCTCGCCGCGCTCGCCGCCGCGGCGGCGTTCGCCGCCAGCACCGCCCGACGACCGTAGCGATTCATCCACAGACCCATGCCACGATCAGACACCGCCGACCCAGCGACGGACAGTTCGACCTACCGCGAGTACATCCTCGGCGTGCGCGTGGTCGAGCGGACGACCGCCGACGGCGAAACGCGCTACCGCTTCGAGGCCCCCGACCACGAGGGCATCGCCTTCGAGGACGCCGAAATGGCCACGCTGTACGCTGACGTGTACTTCGACGTGAACGGCTTCCAGGAGGCCGGCACGGGCGAGCGCGGCGTCCCGCCGACCATCATCCAGGCCGGCCGCGACACGCTCGTCGCGTACCTCCTCACGCAGCCGGGTATCGACCACTACTGGCTCGCGTCGTTCTACGGCGTGAAGCGCGAGAAAGTCACGCGCTACGTCTCGCGGGTGCGAAAGCGCGCCGAGGGCATCCGCGAGGGCGCGAGAGAGAAGGGACTGGCCTGACGACCCGAACCACTTTGCCGTTCCCGCCGAACAGCTCGGTATGGCATCCGTCACCGAGCGGTTCGACCATCCGGCCTGGCTGACCGCGGCGGGGACCCTCGCGGGGTACGGACTCGTCCTCCTGTTCCTGTTTCTCCTGCTGTTCGTCCTCCCGTACCTGCTGTTCCCGGCATAGCGTACATCGAACGGTCTGTGACTGGCCTGCCCGGTGATCGCGCCGCCGCCGATTTCCCACGAACGATAGGGCAAGAATGAAAACACCCGACGTGGTAGGTGTTGCCATGAGTGTCGAGCAGGAGCAGGCGGAACGGACCATCAGGTGCCTGGTGGCGAAAGTCGGGCTCGACGGACACGACCGCGGCGCGCACGTCATCGCGCGGGCGTTACGCGACGCCGGCTTCGAGGTGATCTACTCCGGGCTCCATCGAGCGCCGGAGGAAGTCGTGCAGGCCGCCGTCCAGGAGGACGTGGACGTGGTGGGCATCTCCATTCTCTCGGGGGCGCACAACACGCTCGTCCCGAAGATCCTCGATGGGCTGAAGGAGTACGACGCCTTCGACGACCGGCTGATCCTCGTCGGCGGCATCGTCCCGGACGACGACAAGGACGAGCTGCGGAACCTCGGCGTCGACGAGATATTCGGGCCGGGCGCGTCGATGGAGGAGATGATCGACTTCATCCACGACAACGCGCCCGAGCGATGAGCGACCTCGTCGACGACCTGCTCGCGGGCAAACACAGCGCGCTCGCCCGGGTCATCACGAAGATCGAGAACCGCTCGCCGGGCTACAGAGAGATCGTCTCCGACCTCCACGAGCACACCGGGTCGGCCGACGTGATCGGCGTCACCGGCAGCCCCGGTGCGGGCAAGTCCACGCTGGTCGACAAGGTCGCCGCGACGTACCGCGACCGGGGCCTGACCGTGGGCGTCATCGCCATCGACCCGTCGTCGCCGTTCTCCGGCGGCGCGGTGCTGGGCGACCGCATCCGCATGGCCTCGAACGCCGGCGACATGGACGTGTTCTTCCGCTCGATGTCCGCCCGTGGCTCGCTGGGCGGCCTGTCGACGGCGACGACCGACGCCGTGACAGCGCTCGACGCCTTCGGAAAGGACAAGATCATCGTCGAGACGGTCGGCGCGGGCCAGAACGAGGTCGACATCGTCCGCACGGCCGACACCGTCGCCGTCCTCGTCCCGCCGGGAAGCGGCGACGACGTGCAGATGCTGAAGGCGGGCATCCTCGAAATCGGCGACGTGTTCGTCGTCAACAAGGCCGACCTCGACGGGGCCGACCGGACCGTCCAGCAACTGCGCGAGATGCTGCAGGGCCGCGACGGCCGGCCGGAGACGGGCCACCACGGCGCGACCGAACTCGGCGGCGACGCGACTGCCCTGGAGGCCAACGGCGACGACGAACCGGAGACGTGGGATCCGCCCATCGTCGAGACCGTCGCGAACCGGAGCGAGGGCGTCGGCGCGTTCATCGACGCGCTCGCGAATCACGGGGACTATCTCGACCGAACCGGCCGGCGAGTGCGCCAGACCCGCGAGCGGTACGCCTCGGAGATCAGGACCCTGCTCCGGGAGGACGCGAACGAACTGCTGGCAGACGAGCTCGCGCGACGGGGCGGTATCGAGCGCTACGTCGACGACGTGGTGGAGCGCCACACCGACCCCTACACCGTCGTCGACGAGGTGCTCGAACCGCTCCGGGAGTGCGTCGCCGAGCGTCGCGACGGCTGACGCCCGCTCGGGCCAGCGGCGACTGTCGCTCCCGGTTTCTCGCCGCCCTCGGACGGTGACCGTCCCCCACGTATAAGCCCGTCCGGGCCGGTACGTCAGGATATGAACCTCCGCAAGGCCCTCGGTGCAGCCGTGGGCGCGGTCGGGGCGACGGCCGCCGCCAACAGCCTGCTCCGCTCGCGAGCCGACGACTTCGACCCGCTGTTGCCCGGCGAACAGCGCACGTACCGCTGGCGCGGGTTCGACGTCGCCTACACTGAGGCCGGCGACCCCGACGACCCGGACCTCGTGCTCCTCCACGGCGTCAACGCCGCGGCGAGCAGCCACGAGTTCCACCCGGTGTTCGAGACGCTGGCCGAGGAGTATCACGTCCTCGCGCCGGACCTGCCCGGGTTCGGGCAGACCGACCGACCGCCGCTGCTTTACTCCGCGTCCCTGCTCACCGCGTTCGTCCGCGACTTCATCGAGGACAACAGCACCGACGCGACGGTCGTCGCGTCGTCGCTGACCGGCGCGTACGCCGCGAGCGCGGCCAGCGAGGTCGACGTACGCGAACTGATCCTGATCTGTCCGACCGATAGCTCGATGGGCGACCGGAACGTCTGGCGGCGCTCGCTGATCCGCTCGCCGCTCCTGGGCGAGGCCATCCACAACCTCATCGTCTCGAAGCCCTCGATCCGGCACTTCCACGCCGACCACGGCTACTACGACATGGACAACCTCACAGAGGAGATCGTCGACTACGAGTGGAAGAGCGGCCACCAGCCCGGCGCGCGGTTCGCGCCGGCGTCGTTCGTCTCCGGCTTCCTCGATCCGGACGAGGACCTCGCCGAGGTGCTCGCGGGCCTCGACGTGCCCGTGACGCTGGTCTGGGGCGAAGACGCCGACATCACGCCGCTGTCGGCGGGGCGCGAACTCGCAGAGGCGGCGGACGCGCGCCTCGTCGTCTTCGGCGACTCGCTGTTGCTCCCCCACGTCGAACACCCCGGCGAGTTCGTCTCAGTGGTCCGGGGAGATGTCACGTCGGTGACCGTCGAGGGCTGAGCGGTCCTCTCGGTCGCGCGGCTCCGTTTCTCCCTGTCAGCGCGGCCGGAACACGACCAGTCGGTCGCCGGTCGTCGCGCGCTCGCCGACCTCCAGTCCGACAACGTCGCCGAGAGCCACGTCCGCGGGGTCCGCGCCGCGAACGACGCCGGTGACCGACACCGGGCCGAAGTCCGCGACGGCGGTCACGTAGGGCGCGTCGTCCTCGAACTGCGGCGTCGGGACGGTGATCGTGGTGTGGCTCGCGATCTCGCCCGAGTCCGGGAGGCCTTCCCGCGAGAGGTCCCGGTCGTGACACTGTGGACACACCCGGCGGGGCGGGAGCCAGCCGTGGCCGTTCCCGCATTCGAGGTAGTATCCCTCGCCGGCCTCGATGCTGTCGAGCCACGCGTCGTACTCGCCGTCTGGCGCTTGGTCGGTCATTCTTTCACCTCCATGACGTGGACGGTCGTAGACGCCACCGTGCCGCCGGCGTTGTGGGCCACGCCGACCGTCCCGTCCGGGACGGCGTCGGCCCGCGGGTGCGACCCGTCGAGCACCCACGCGATGGTTGCGAGCTGGGCGACGCCGGTCGCGCCGACCGGGTGGCCCTTTGCCTTCAGCCCGCCGGAGAGATTGACCGGCCGGTCGCCGTGGCGGGTGGTCTTCCCGTCGCGCGCGGCGGAGATTCCCTCGCCGCGCTCGTAGAGGCCGAGCGACTCGATGGCCAGCACTTCGGCGATGGTGAAACAGTCGTGGACTTCGGCGACGTCTACGTCGTCGGGCCCGATGCCGGCGTCTGCGTAGGCCTCCTCGGCGGCCTTGTCGGCGGCGGGCGTCTGCGCGAGGTGCGGGCGGTCCTGCAGCGCGAGGTTGTCGCCGCCCTGGCCGGTGCCGGTGACGGCGACCGGCGCGTCGAGGTCGTGTTCCGCGGCGTACTCCTCGGTCGTGAGTACGGCCGCGGCGGCCCCGTCCGTGATCGGACAGGAGTCGTAGAGGCCCAGCGGGTCGGCGATGGTCGGCGCTTCCAGCGCGTCCTCCACTGTGATCTCCTTGCGGATCTGGGCGTGTTCGTTCACCAGCGCGTGCTCGTGGTTCTTGACGGCGATGTGTGCCAGGTCTTCGTGTGACCCGCCGTACTGGTCGAAGTACGACCGGGCCATCAGCGCGTACGCTCCGGGGAAAGTCATCCCGGCGCGGACCTCGTAGAGGTCGTCGGCGGCGATGGCGAGCGCGTCCGTCGCGGCCGCGGTCCCGATGTTGGTCATCCGCTCCGCGCCGCCGACGACGACGACCTCGGACTCGCCGTTTCGAAGCGTCTTGACGGCCTCGCGGATGGCCGCGCCGGCGGACGCGCAGGCGGCCTCGACGCGCGTGGCCGGCACGTCCAGGCCGATCGCTTCCGCCATGAGCGGGCCCTGGTGGCCCTGGTGTTCGGCGAGTTCGCCCATGAAGTTGCCGTAGTACAGGCTCTCGACGTCTTCCGGGTCGACGCCGGCGGCGTCCAGCGCCTCCAGCCCCGCCTCGGCGAACAGGTCGCGGCCGGTCCGCTCGGGGTGTTTCCCGAAGTTCGTCACGCCCGCCCCAGCGATACGTGGGTCTGACATTATCTGCCAGTGGGCGCTGGCGGCTTAAATGCCTACTGCTCGCGCGCTTAATTAGTGCAAAATCGCACTTTTCAGGTGCTCAGAGGTGGGTTTCGATCTTTCGACGGCTATGGTTCACACGTGGGTTTTAAATCCCTCGTGGGTACAAATATCCAGCTCTCGCGCTCACTTCACGATTTCGGCGATCCGACGGGGCTCGCCCGATAGCGCGGGGTCCGGTTCGACGATCTGGAGGACCTCGTGGTCGGTCACGTCGGGGTAGGACTTCTGGGTGGCGTCCTCGATGAGGGCCTTCTCCAGGCGGAACTCCGTCCCCTCGTAGACGACGTCGACGCCCTGCTCGTCGAACGACAACACGGTCATGTCGTTCGGTAGGTGCGGCAGGAGTAAAAACGTAGCTTTCGACGGGCCGCGTCTGACCAGCGTCAGACGTCCGTCATGCGCGCCCTGAGGCTTTAAGACGACCGAACACGCGTATGTGAGTGTGCCTCTCGGCTCCGACCCGCTCTCCGAACTCTCCATTCCAGACGGGACGACCGTCGAGGAACACGACCTGGTGACCGACGGCGACGTGATCGTCGGCGGCCAGTCGACCGTGGAGTTCGGCGTCCGCGGACGGACCGTCATCGCGGACGAGCGCGTGCGCTTCGGCGGCCACATCGAGGCCGAGGGCGACTGCCGCCTCGACATGTGGTGCGACGTCGAGGACAACGTGCTCGTCGGCGAGGACGCATACATCGGCGAGCGGGTCCACATCGGCGGGGAACTCCGCGTCGCGGGCGACCTCGACATCGGCGACGACGTGGACATCGAGAACGGCTTCGAGGCCAACGGCTGGATCGTCATCCGGAACCCGATGCCGACCATCGTCTTCCTGTTCGTCTACCTCTCCCAGCTCCTCCGAATCGGCGAGGAGGACGCGGCCGAGGAGGTCATGGAGGAGATGCTCGGCGACGACGCCGACGACCACGATCCGGTACTCGTCCCGCGCGGCGCGCGCGTCTCCGACGACGCCTGGCGCGTCTCGACGCCGGCGACGGTCGGCGACGACTGCCGACTCCACGGCAACATCCGCGCGAAGTCCCTCGAAGTCGGCCGCGACACCGTCGTCTTCGGGAGCCTCCGCGCCAGGGGAGACCTCGTGGTCGGCCGGGGCACGGAGATCAAAGGGGACGTGACGACCCGGAGCGGGACCGTCCGCGTCGGCCCCGGCGCGAAGATCTGGGGCGACATCTCCGGCGCGACCGTCGAACTGCACGAGAACGCGACGGTCGACGGGACGATCCGAGCCAGCGACGAGATGCGGATGCACACGGACGAGGTGCTCGACCGCCCGGACGAGTCCGCCGCCGCGATGGCCGAGATGGCCGAGGCGCTCGAAGGCGACAGTGACACTACGGAGCCCGACACCGACGACGCCACGGCGGACGACGAGACCGACGAGGACGCGACCGCGGATTCGTCGGCCGACACCGAACCGTCCGAGTCGGCGGACGACGCCACTGACTCTGCGGAGACCGACGCCACCGGGGATTCTGGGGAGTCCGCGGCGGCCGAGGACACCGCCGAGGCGACCGAGTAGCGACGGTCTGGAACGGAACCTGAGACCAGCGTCTCGGTAGCGACGGTTCTCTCCTGAACGCGTCCGTCTCGCGGTCGAATTTCCGATCGTCGCCTCGCAGCGGGGAAATGGTTATTGTGCCACTCTCTGTCGTGGTCTTTGTCAGGTGTCATAACACATGGCAGACACACCCTCCGACGAGTCGCCCGAGGTCGACGCGATCTCGGGGCCGGACGTGGATCGCATCGAGTTCTACGGCGGGCGCTGGACGAGCGTCCTGCCCATCGCGCTGTTCGTCCTGTGGGCCATCGTCCAGAGCGGCCTGTTCAGGATCGGCGACACGACCGGGCTCGTCGCCGGCATGCTCGTCTCGCTCATCGTCGGGATGTTCTTCGTGAAGGGCGACTGGACGGACTACGCCAACACCATCTTCGACGGGATGACCAAGCGCGTCGCCGCGACGGCCGTCGTCGCCTGGCTCTGGGCGGGGATGTTCGCGAACACGCTCCAGGCCGGCGGATTCGTCGGCGGCCTCGTCTGGGCGGCCGACGCCGCCGCGGTCGGTCCGGCGCTGTTCCCGGCGGTCACGTTCGTTCTCGCCGCGCTGCTCGCTACCGGCATCGGCACGGGCTACGGGACGACGGTGGCGTTCACGGCGCTGTTCTTCCCGGCCGGGATCCTGCTCGGCGCGAACCCGGTCCTCCTGTTCGGGTCCATCCTCTCTGGAGCCGTCTTCGGCGACAACCTCGCGCCGGTGAGCGACACCACCATCGTGAGCGCGGTGACACAGGACGCCGACATCGGCGGCGTCGTCGCCTCGCGGTTCAAGTACGCCATCGTCGCCGCCGTCTTCGCGTTCGCGGCGTACGTCGTCGCCGGCGGCGCGATGCCCGGCCTCGACATCTCCCAGCAGGCCCAGGACCTGTTCATCGAGAACAGCGAACCGGCCGGTCTGGTCCACCTCCTCTCGATGCTCGTCGTCATCGTGACCGCCGTCATGGGGCGACACATCGTCGAAGCGGTCTCCTGGGGACTGGTCGTGGCCGTCGCGTTCAACCTCGTTTTCGGCCTCGCGCCGCTCAGCGCGGTGCTCCTGTTTCGCGTCCCCGACACCTCGGTCGCCGCCGGTGCCGTCGCCGGCCTGCCCGTCGTCGAGATCGTCGACCCGGGCAACGCCGGCGTGACTGGGTCGCTGTACAGCGGCGCGGCCGGGTTCTTCCCGCTCATCGTGCTCGTCCTCCTCATCATCGCCGGCTCGGAGATCATGATCCGCGGCGGCGGCTTCGCGGCCATCCAGGACTGGCTGCTCGAGAACGTCGCCACGGGCGTCCGCAGCGCCGAGACCACGATGGTGGTCGGCACCGCCTTCGTCAACTCCATGATCACCATCAACACCGCCGCCGAGATCGCCATCGCGCCGTACATCGCCCGCATCGGCCAGAAGTACAACATCAACGGCTACCGGCGGGCGAACATCCTCGACGCGAACACCTCGGCGCTCGGCTACATCTTCCCGTGGGCCGGCGGCGTCCTCGTCGGCTTCGCGACCATGCAGGGCCTGCCCGACCAGTACGAGTGGTTCACCGAGGCGATGATAGTCAACCCCATTCAGGTCTGGCCGTTCGTCTTCCACGGCTGGCTGCTGTTCTTCGTGTTCCTGCTGTCGGCGCTGACCGGCTTCGGGCTGGAGTACACCACTGACCGCCGCTCCGACGAGGTGAGTCGCGTATGAGCATTCTCGACCAGTTCCTCGCCGGAGCGACGTTCCGGACGACGACGCCCTCCTTCGAGGCGGGCGAGGAGATCGAGGTGTACGTCACGGATTACGACGAGGCCGACGGCGACCTGTACGCCCTCGTCGGCGAGACGCGCCTCTCGTTCGTCGACGGGTCGCGGGACCTCGTCGGCTGTCGCGTCCTCGCCCGCGTGGAGTCGTTCGACGACGACGCCCACCGCGGGACGGTCGCTCACCTCGAAACGCTGGACCGGGGCTCGTTCTGAGGTCCCGGTCGGAAGCGACTCGACGACCCGCGAACCGAAACCCCCTTTCCGCGGTCACTGGTACGTGGTGGCATGCTCTCTATCGCGCTGGCCGGCAAGCCCAACGCCGGCAAGTCCACCTTCTACAAGGCGGCGACGATGGCCGACGTGGACGTGGGGAACTACCCGTTCACCACCATCGACGCCAACCGCGGCGTCAGCCACGTCCGCACCGACTGCCCCTGTCTCGACCTGGAGGTGCGCTGCGGCGACGACGACTGCCGCGACGGCAAGCGGTACGTCCCGGTCGAGCTCATCGACGTGGCCGGCCTCGTCCCCGGAGCCCACGAGGGCCGCGGCCTCGGAAACCAGTTCCTCGACGAACTCACGAACGCCGACGTGATCCTGAACGTCGTCGACGCCTCCGGCGGCACCGACGCCGAGGGCGAACCAGTCGAGGTCGGCACGCACGACCCCGTCGAGGACGTGCACTTCGTCGAGGAGGAGATGGACCTCTGGCTCGCCAGCATCGTCGACCGCAACTGGGAGTCCATCGAGCGTCAGTCGCGCTCGCCCGACTTCGACCTCGACGAGGCGCTGGTCGACCTGCTGGCCGGCGTCGGCGCGACCGAACTCGACGTGGCCCGCACCCTCCGGGACCTCGAGTACCCGGAGGACCCCATCGCCTGGGAGGACGACCACCGCGAGGCGCTCGCGAGCGAGATCCGCCGACGCACCAAACCGTTCGTCGTCGTCGCGAACAAGGTCGACATCGCGCCCGAGGGCAACGTCGAACGCCTCCGTGAGGCCGCCGACCACGTCGTCCCTGCCACGGCCGACGGCGAACTCGCGCTACGGAACGCGGCGAAGGCGGGCGTCGTCGACTACGACCCCGGCGACCCCGACTTCGAGGTCGTCGGCGACGTGAGCGACCAGCAACGGGAGGGGCTGGACCGCATCCGCGAGGCCATGGCCGAGTGGGGCGGCACGGGCGTCCAGGGGGCGATGGACACCGCCGTCTACGACCTGCTCGACCGCATCACCGCCTATCCGGTCCAGAACGAGTCGAAGTGGACCGACGGCCAGGGGAACGTGCTCCCCGACGCCGTCTTACTCCGCCGGGGATCGACGCCGAAAGACCTCGCGTACGCCGTCCACTCCGACATCGGCGACGGCTACATCCACGCCGTCGACGCCCGCGAGGGGATGCGGATCAGCGACGAGACGGAACTGGAAGAAGGCGCTGTCGTGAAGATCGTCAGCGACGCGAACTGACCCGCTCATCGAGCGGCATTCGTGCCAGAGCATCGCGGTGCGCCGACGAACGAAGTCGCTCGCTCATTCGCCGTCTTCCTCGATCGGTTCGCGAGCGGAGGATTCAGACCGGCCAGCGAGCGACCGGAGTCGGCCGGCGATTCCGTCGCCGCCGCTGGTCGCCCGCTCTCCGGGCGCGCCTCCGGTCGTCGGCGGTTCGTACACGTAACAGTGTCCGTCGTGGAGTACCACGTATCGCTCCCCGTCGGGGTCGGCGAGGACGCTGTTGTCCGTGTCGATAGCGAAGTCGACGAGGTCGCCGAGCGTCGCCGCCTCGACGCGAGGTCGTTCCTCAGCCACCGCCGGCAGATCGAACGTGTGGATCCACTCCCCGAAGGACTCCCGGTCGCTCTCGAACGCGAGCCGAGCCCGTTCGGTCTCCGTCAGAGAGAGTTCGTTTCGCGTCCGCGAGGCGAGTAGTCCCCCGAGTCCCAGAAGTGCGAGACCGAGCACCGCCGGGCCACCTGCCCGCTGGACCGGACTGGGGTCTCGCGGCGATTCGACGACCCGCGTGCGCTCGTGTCGATCCGTCGCCGCAGTCCCGTTGAGGCTGTAGGTCCCGCCGTCGAATTCGACGGGCATCTCGTACGTGACAGTCTGTTCGACCGAGCGCCCGTTTACCGTGCCCGAGAGCGTCGCCGTGGCGACCACGGCCACACGCAGTTCGCCTGGCGGATTGTCGAGTCGGTCGTCGATTTGCCCCGACTCGTTGCGCTCCTCCGTCACGTTCACCGTGAACGGCACTCGGACCGGAGAGTCCGGTTCGACGCCGCCGACCGACCGATTCCCGAGCGGCTCCATCGTCTCCCAGACCGTTACCGTCCCGGTCCCTCGTTCGACGACCTTCCGCTTCCTGAGGTGCTGATCGACGCTTACGTCGATCGTCCCGCTCTCCGTCGCCGCGTACCGGAAGACGAAGCTCCCGTCGACGACCGGCGCGATGGAGTCGAGGTAGAGCGACTCGCCTCGCAGTTCCGTCCCCACGTCGTACACCGGGTTCTCCGCCGAGACGACTGCCGCGTGGGTGAACGTCCCGTTCGTCTCCCACGCCGAGACCGTCTCGCGCTCCGTCGTCATCCCGGGATCGACGTGTCCGGTATACGTCAGCCACCCACCGGCGACCGACACGATGAGGAGTGCCAGGACTGCGACCGCGAACCAGTCGTCCAGCACTGCCCGCACCCTGAGCCACATGTGTCCCATGAGAGGTAAGGTGACAGCGTCCCGTTTTGTTATACTCGGAATATATCGCGTCCGAGAGAGTAACGCACGTCTGCAACCGGCCGGTCACCGAAAGCGTGCCCACAGCGAGGGGCCCGCGCTCCGTGAGCGGTCGCGGACCCGACCGCTGCCGACCAGCGATACGCCGACGAGGTAGAACGGCACGCCCACCATCGCGTCGATGACGACGATCGGTGCCCAGGGGTGGAGGTGATAGAGCGCGCGTATGTGGTCCTGTGGTAACAGCGCGAGGTAGCGATGCTGCGTGACGAAGTAGCGGTAGTAGCCCGTCTCCGGTGGCGCGGAGAGCGTGAGTGTGGCGTTCTCGACGGACCGCGGTCCGACCCTGAGTTCCCGTGGCTGGACGTCCACGTTCTCGTCGCCGGGGTCGAGAAAGACCACCACCGGGAGGGCGCCGCCGTTGCCGACCGGGTAGGTCGTCGACTCCGTGGTCCCCTGCTCGATGACGCGCTGGCCGGGCGAGTCGCGTTCGGCGCTCACAATACCGAACTCTGTCGGCCCGGCCGGGACGACCATCGCCGCCGTCGCGCCGAGGACAAGCAGCACTGCGAAGACGCCGACGAGCAGGCGAGCGCTGGTTCCGGACTGTCGCGTGCGGTCACGTGTAGTCCGGTTTCGGCCCCTATCGCGCCAGGCATCCACGGCGTAGAGCGCTATCGAGAGCGCGAACAAGAGGTAGGCGAGTCCCTGTGCGCCTAGTAGGGAGCGGGTTCCGAGTGCCGCGGCGATGTGGACCTGGACCGTTTGGAGCGCGTCTTGAGTTCCAGTGACGACCGCCCCGACACCGGGAATCGCGAGTACCTCCCCGTTCGGTCGCCAGACGACGGCCACGACCTGTTCGTCTTTCACCGGCGGTTCGTCCGAGTCCTGATCGGTGAACGGATTGGCGTCGCCTTTCGTGATGTATCCCCGATCCGTCTCTTCTACGACTCGATGGGTTGTCAGACCACCGCCCTGTATCTCCTCGGCGCGAAACACTACCACGTCGCCTTCTTCGACCGGGTCAGCGACGGCGGCCGGAATCGCGACGAATCCGTCTCCCTCGTCGAGGGTGGGCTCCATGCTGCCGGAGGTAACGAACCCGAGGAGAATCGGCTGGCCGAGGAGTTGGCCAACGACGAGAAATATCACAGCCAAAACGGCGAGAGCGTAGAGTAATGCCCCCAAGCGCGATGTGAGTGCCATCTATTCGCGTAACGTACGGAATTCAATTTATTCACTATGATCTGCTTACGACCGCCGATTTTGGTAACTGGAACACATTCTGTATTTTGATCTGAGAAAAATGTGGGTTATGTGTTGATTCAGGCCAGTAATAAAATGCAGGATCTTCTCAGTTGTTGTATCCTTGCGCGTAGATACTGAGTTCCTCTGGAATATCGCCGGGATTCGTTTTCACATCGTTGAGCGTATCGGAGTCACTCAGATAGAACTCGATGTGCACGTATATATCGTCACCCGGTGCTAACACTGGGAGAGCCGTGCTTGTTCCGTAACTCTCGTCACCAAGTGGATTCGGTGATCCACTCATTACAGACATCTCGCCATATCCTGGTGAATTCTCGTCGACTTCATCATCAGTCCAGTAGACTGTGATCGGATCGACGCCGTTACCATCACCGCCTGCATCGGTATCTAGGCCGGTGAGAACGACGTTAATACTATTCGTCCCTTGATTTTCGATTCGGAAGACGTTCTGTATCAGCGTATTGGCCTCGTCATTTATTCCAGCACCGTTTTGGCCGTTAGAACCGTTAAACTGCAAGACCATCTGGCCGTCACTGTTTATGGATCCGTACTGACTTATCGAGGGATCGAGTCGAAGGTACGCCTGTTGGTCTCCGGTAACATTCACGTTCATGTCCCGGCCAGCGCTTACAATCGAAAACGCACCTGTACCCATTGCGGCCGCCGATCCGGCGGCGAGCGATCCCATTCCGACGAGGAATTTGCGTCGTTGCATGGTCGTATATTTCTCCGTGCACGCCCGGACGACAGAGTCGCGAGACCGACACCACGGCAGGGGCGCGCTCGTGAGGGCCCTCGTCGTGTCACGTCTTTGGTATACACAGGGGCCACAGTGCAAAGGCGGATTGCGTCGCTGGAATGGGTCATTTCGGTGCGCAAAGAGACTCTGGGCCGGAATAATCAGGCCTTACTCTCCATGCCCATAGAATAGCGGGTCCTGCACTATCGATAGTATTGGATTATTTTTAGATGTAGATTCACTAACTATATCGCCGGGTTCCGAGGGTGACAGTGCGGTCGCGGAGTGGTGGCATCATCGCATGAGTGAGGCACTGATAGACTCGTCTCGGGCACGTGGTGGACAGGACGGAAATCGAGGGCTGACGGAGGAACAGGTATTCGAGGTGCTGAGCAACACGCGGCGGCGGTACGTCTTTCACTACCTGAAGCAACAGCAACGCGAGGTGTATCTCAGGGAGCTCGCCGAGCGGGTGGCCGCCTGGGAGAACGAGAAACCGGTTCCGGAGCTCACCTCAGCGGAGACCAAGCGAGTGAAGACGGCGTTGCATCAGCATCATTTGCCGAAAATGGACGACGCGGGATTCGTGCGCTACGATTCGACTCGTGAGACGGTCGAACTCGATGACCGCGTCGCCGGCCTGCAGGTGTATCTGGACGTGGTTCCCGGGGCCGACATCCCGTGGAGTCTCTACTACATGGGGCTCGGCGGCATCGCTGTCGCGCTCTCGCTGATCTCCTGGGGGAACCTGTGGCCGGTTTCCGGCGTGTCGCTGGCGATGGCCGTGTCGGTTGCGCTCTTGCTCTCTGCCGGCGTCCACACCTTCCTGAACTACTCTCGTCTCCGACTCGGCAGTACCGAGGAACCGCCGGAGGTGAACCGGCGGTGAACCTCTGGCAGGTGACGCTGGCGCTGGCGGCGATCACCGCGTCGACCGCACTCGTCTCGCAGACTGGCGCGTACTCTGCAGTCTCGGCCGAGCGGGAGGTCCGCGTCGCCGTCGTCGACGACGAGGAGGCGCTCGTCGGCGTCCAGGCGCGACCGGTCGCTGTCGAACGCAATTCGTCGGCGAACGTGACGCTCGCTCTCGTCGCGAATCGACTCGACGGTGCGGTCGAACTCAATGTGACGGCGGCGGAATCCGCCGGCGACCGCCGTCTGAACCTTACATCGGTCAGCGCGCCGGACTCGCTCGGAAGCGGCGAGCGAGCGCCCGTCTCCGGCGCGGTCGCCTGCGCGAACTCGACCACCGAGACGGTCGTCACTGTCACTGTGACGGTGACGGGAGCCGAAACCGGCGTCGCACTCGACCGGACACTGAACGCGCAGTGCGTCTGAGAGTCGGGCCTGTCTCGGCTCTATTTTGACAACAGATCTCGCAACGTCCGCCGGAGCTCCTCGCTGCCGGGGCTCTGTGGGACCTGGGCCAGCACGTCCCGCCCGAGTCGGTCCAGCGCCTCCTCGACCGAGAGCCGGTCGAGCAGGCCGCCGTACTTCAGCGCGACGCGCGGCGACACGTCGAACAGCAGGTCCCGCCTGCCGATGGCCGAGTGGGTGATCGAGAGGATTTCGACGGCGCCGTCGACGTACTCGTCACTCCGCTCGCCGTCGCCGTCCCCACCCAGCGCCGATCGCAAGAACGCTTCGAGTTCCGATTCGCGAGCTTGCAACGCGGGGGGATCGTCCAGCACCGTCGTCGCGTCCGGGAGTTCCGGGACCATTCCGGACCGCGGGGCGTACGAGAGGACCGCACCGGTCAGCGGCGTCGTCGCGGCGGGCAAGGGCACAGACAGGCGCTTCGACGGTGCCGTGTCCGTGAACACGACGTGGAGGTTCGCCGATTCGCCCCGGACCGGGCGGTCCCAGCCGTCGGGGGAGTGTGCGTACCCGCGGCGGGCGGCCTCCCGGAGCGTCCGCGAGACCGGGCCGCCCTCGCTCTGGAGTTCGAAGTGGAGGACGACGGGGCCCTCGCCGCTCTCGTCGACGATCTCCCACAGCGCCGGAAGCGCGTCGCCGGCCATCGCGGAGAGTTCGTAACAGGGGCAGTCGCGCTCGTCGGCCAGCAGGCGGGCGAGCGTCCCGCCGCGCCACCCCGTCAGGTCCGCGACGTAGAGCCAGGGGAGCGAATGGATGGGTCCGAAGGCGGCGTCGCCGGCCGCCGCGTCGACGGCGTCGGGGACCGTCTCCAGATAGCCCTCGATCGACCGCAGTTCGGGCGCGAAGTAGTCGCTGGTCGCGGCCGGCGGTGCGGTCGAGAGGCGGCGGTGGTCGGCGACGGAGGTCATTGTCGGGCCAAGGGTCGGTTCGCGGAAAACAGTGGCGAGGCGTCGTCGCGGTGGCGGTGCGGTGCCGGGGCCTACGCCAGCGGCCGGAACCAGACGGCCGCGACGAGGACGGCCAGCAGGAGGTACGAGCCGCGGATCAGCAGCATCGTCGCCGTCTCGGGGTCCGCCCGCCGGGCGAGCACTGCGACGGCACCGAACGCAAGGGCGGCCCCCGCGGCGCTGGACGGAACTCCCGGGAGCGCGACGGCCAGCGCGACGACGCCGAGGAGCCCGACCGCGAACAGCCCGAGCGCGAACTGGCGCGCGCGCCGCCGCCCCAGCACGACGGCGACCGTCCGCTTCTGGATGGAGCGGTCGTAGTCGTAGTCCTGCTCGTCATCGATGATCTTGACCCCGGTCAGCAGGACGAGGAACACGGCCGCCAACCCGACCGCTCGGGGTGTCAGCGTCGTCGCCTGCGCGTAGTAGCCGCCGAGCAGCGACAGCGCGATGCCCGTCGGATAGCCCATCGTCGCGCCGACGGGGTTCGTGTCCAACTGCGGCGCGTGCGTGTAGCCGATGACCCACGTCGGGAGGGTCAGCAGCGCCGCTCCGGGGCCGACGAGCAGCCAGATACCGACCGTACAGGCCGCGAAGCCGACGCCCGCGCCGACAAGCGCGAGGCGACAGCCGCCGCCGGTCAGCGGGTGGTCGTCGTCCTCGCCGCGGACGTGGAAGTCGACGTAGCCGTCCTTGACGTGGGCGGTGTAGACGGCGAAGAACATGGCCCCCGCGTGGAGCGCGGCTACCGGTGGCCAGAACCCGCCGGAGAGGAGGCCGCCGAACAGCGACGTGGCCAGCGGCGGCAGCATGAACACCGGGTGGACCTGTGAGGCCAGCGCCCGGCCGGTCGCGAGCGCGCCCGTGTCGTGTCGGCTGACTGCCATGCAGGACGAACGGACGCGCGTGGCAAAAAGACTCGTCCGCGTTGTTGGGGTACTGTCGGGTGTGGGGGCTCAATGTCGGTCCTGGCTCGCATCACCGCCAGTTCGAGCGGTCCAGCACGAACCCCGAGATGTGCGAGGCCAGTTCGCGGGCGGCGTCCTCGGTGTGGGCGTGGAGTTCGCCGGAGACCGGGCCGGCCTCGCCGCCGACGCCCTCGGTCTCGGAGATTGGGTCCGTCGTGGTGGGATACGGGCGACGCGACCGGACCCTGTCGCGCAGTTCCTGGACCGTCGCGTCCGACAGTTCGTACTCCAGGTGCTGGAGGTCGTACCTGACGATGTAGCCGCGCCGGGCCTCGCGGACCGCCAGCACCGGCTGGCCCCGGTCCCGACAGCGCTCCCAGATGGCGCGCTGTTGCTCGCGCGTCGCGTACACCGGGACGTTCGACGGAGCGAGGTGCTTCATCCACCCCCAAATACGGGCCGGAGCGGCATTACCTTTCGGCAGTCTCACCGCCGGGTCGCATCGGCACGAGATTGCAGACGGCATTGCGGAGACAGAACAAGTGGTGACGGGCCCTCCGTGTGGACGAACGTGCTGTTAGGTCTGTTGTTGCACTACGTCAACCACGTATACCGGGAACTCACAACTGTGTTCTGTATCTGGTGTCGATATCTGCATCGTGATTCTCGCCGGTGTCCTATTGCGGAGCGAATCAAAATCCCCGTCCGGGGTTTCTAGTAGCCTTCCATTCGGAGCGAAGAGGTGGTTCCGATGGACGTATAGGACCGGTCGGTTTTGATGTTCTGGTGGGAAGGACTCTGTCGCGTTAGCAGAATGAGGGTTCCTGCCAGCCAGAATTCCACTAGAGGGATGCCCCTCTCTAATACTGGTCAAGAGGGCATCTCTGGCTTCGGTGTAACACGTGCGTTCGATGTCTGAAGTCTCTTCTATCGATACCTCCCTTCGTACAGGGTCAGCTCTCCCCTGCTCTGGAGCTTCATGCCAGTCTTCCACTTCTTCGCTCGGATTGACCTCGTCGGATTGTGCAGTACAGCCGGCGATACCGACACTGACAGCGGCCAAGAGATGCGCGAAGAATTGCCTGCGGGTAGTCATCAGAGGCGGTGTAAAAATACGACAGATGACATATATGCCTTGCGTTGGATCGAAGTGCCTTGCAACGCCGGCTCACCGCAGCGTCGCGTAGCTCAGGACGGCGATGGCGACGAACTGCAGCGCCCGGAGGACGAGGACGGCCTGCTGGACGTGCGGGTCGCCGGCGTAGAAGCTCTGCATCGAGAAGAAGAAGTAGACGGCGACGGCGTTCTCGGCGAGCATGGCGACGGCGAACGCGAGCAGGCCGGCGACCAGCCCGGTCCGGAACGTCGCGTAGTTGCGCACCCAGACGCCCACCAGCGGGAGCAACAGGAGGACGTTGACGGCGGCCAGGGCGGCCGCGGCGGTGATGAGCGGTCCCATCGCCATCAGCGGTGCACCTCCCCGTCGGAATCCCCGTCGTAAGGGGCGATATCGGCCGTCGACGGTGCAGTGTGTCGCGTTCGCTCGGTCATTCGTCCATCTTCTCCACGATCTCCTCGAACGTGTCGCGGTATTTGTCGAAGCGGTCGGTCAGGAAGTACAGTTTGGCGTAGTCCTCGTCGCCGGACTCGACCACGCCGTGCTCTTCTAGCTGGTCCATGTGGTGGCGGATCGTCTTGTAGCCCACGTCGAGTTCGTCGGCGAGTTCGTTCGCGTTCATCGGTCGGTCCGAGAGGGCGTCGATGATGCGCGCTCGATTGGCTCCGCCGCGCGTCGCCGTCAGCAGATACCAGAGCGCTTTCTCCATCCCTCTGTCCTCCCGAGAACTGCGTCGGCCCGTTTTATAGTCCTGTCTCTCCCCGCCGAACGGCCCGGCTCCGGTTTCGTTCGCATGTGACACGGTGGATTGTCGGAGACAGGACAGCGACCGACATAACCGTTCTTCGCACTCCCTTCCGAGACCGTACCAAATTCGGGCCCAGTGGTCGGACTGACAGTGTGTCAAGCGGCCCGCTCAGCGCTCAGCGGAGCGCCTCGGTCGCATCGGCCATGATTCCGATGGCCTCTTTCAGCGTCTCCAGGTCCGTCGCGTAGGAGATGCGAGCGTAGCCCGCGCCGTGCTCCCCGAAGGCCTCGCCGGGGACGACCACGACGCCGCGGTCGATGACCTCGTCGACCCACCCCTCGGGGACCTTCGGCATCGCGTAGAACGCGCCCTTCGGCGTGGGACAGTCCAGCCCCATCGATTCGAGGCCGTCGAGCAGCACGTCGCGGCGCTCCTCGAACGCCTCGCGCATCTCCGCGACGGGGTCTTGGGGCCCGGTCAGCGCCGCTTCGGCGGCGTACTGCGCCGGGGCCGACGCGCAGGCCTGGGCGTACTGGTGGACGCGCAGCATCCGCTCGATGCGGTCGTTCGCGCCGGTGACCCAGCCGAGTCGCCAGCCCGTCATCGAGTACGCCTTCGAGCAGGCGTTGACCACGACGACGTTCCCCGACTCGCTGAACGCCGCCGGCGAACGGTGCTCGCCCTCGAACACCTGGTGTTCGTAGACCTCGTCGGAGACGCAGAGCACGTCGTGCTCGTCGGCGATGCGGGCGAACTTCCGCATGTCCTCGGGCGACTGCACCGCACCGGTGGGATTAGCGGGTGAGTTCACGACGAACGCCGCCGTGTCCTCCGTGATGGCCTCCTCGACGGTCTCTGGGGCCATCGTCAGGTCGTCGCGCAGCGGGACCGGCCGCGGCGTCCCGCCGGCGAGGTGCGTGAGCGCGTCGTAGGAGACGAATCCGGGGTCGGGGAAGACGACTTCCTCGCCCTCGTCGACGTGGGCCTCCAGCGCGATGTGGAGCGCCTCGCTCCCGCCCGACGTGGCGATGATGTCCTCCGGGTCCACGTCGAGGTCGTTGTCCCGCGCGTGCTTCGCGGCGATGGCCTCGCGTAGCTCCTCGGTCCCCTTGTTCGACGTGTACGCGTCGACCTTCCCGCTCCGGATGGCCTCGACCGCCGCCTCGCGGGCGTGATCCGGCGTCGGGAAGTCCGGCTGGCCCAGGCCGAGGTTGATGGCGTCCTCGCCCGCGGCCTCGAACACCTCGCGGATGCCGGAGATCGATACCTGCTCGACTCGTCGAGAGAACCCTGTCATACTCTCCCTGCGGGGGGCCGGCCCGATTAATCTTCCCGATTCCGCGAGCCGCGGTCGGCGCTCGGGACCGGCGCTGTCGTCTCGCCGTCAGTGTCGGCCGCCTCACTCCGCCGCCGCAGGGGCACCCGGACCGGCCGAGTCAGGCCGAACTGGTCACAGAGTTGGGAGTGTTTCGACCGACAGTTGGAAATATTGATATGTTGGTCTCCGGCGATTTCCTCGTCGTCCCACCCGGGACAGAGACGACATGTCATCCGACGAATCCACAGACGCCGACGCCCGCTGGAGCCGCCGAGGGTTCCTGGCCGCGGGGACCGCGGTCGGTCTCGGTGCCATCGGCATCGGCGCGACGGCGGCACAGAACGACGCACAGTCGACGAGCAGGACGTTCACGGTCCGCATCGAGAACGTCTCGGACGGGTCGACGCTCGACACCACGGACGGGACGACGGCGATCCCGCTCTCGCCCGGCGCGTACGCGGTCCACACCCGCGACGAGCCGATATTCTCCTCGGGGCACCCCGAGCGCGACAACGGCCTCGAAGAGATCGCCGAGGACGGGATGCCCGGCCGGCTCGTCGAATCGCTGCACGCCCGTAATACCGTACTCGAGAGCGGTGCGTTCACCACGCCGGACGGTGCCGACGGCCCCGCACCCATCGGTCCCGGCGACGCCTACGAGTTCACCGTCGCGGCCGAGCGCGGCCGCCCGACGCGGTACCTCTCGCTGGTGACGATGTTCATCCAGTCCAACGACCTGTTCTACTCGCTCGGCGGCGCGTCCGGGCTGGCGCTGTTCTCCGGCGACGGGAACGCCCCAGTCGCGGGCGACGTGACCGACCGGGTCGGCCTCTGGGACGCCGGCACCGAGGTCAACGAGGAACCCGGCGTCGGGGCCGACCAGGCACCGCGCCAGCGCGGCGCGAACGTCGGTCTCGTCGAGCGCGGGACCGTCGCGCCCATCGCCGAGGTCAACGGGTACGACTACCCGGCGACCGAGGACGTCGTCAGGGTACGGATCACGCCGAACGACACCGAGTGAACGCCGACCGACAGCGACTGCAACGGGGGACTCGCCGCTCGCTCTCGTCCCCGCTGACGGGTACTCGGACGACAGACATCGCGATCGCGCCGCCACCGCCGACGCTCACTCGCCTCGGCGCTGACGGGTACTACCGGACGACAGACATCGCGATCGCGCCGCCACCGCCGACGCTCATCCCCACCACGCCGCGGTGATGATCTTCTCGCTCCATCGCGTACAACATCGTGGTCGTGAGGATGCCGCCGCTCGCACCGATGGGGTGGCCGAGCGCCACCGCGCCGCCGAGGGGGTTGTGCTTCTCGGTCGGAATCCCGAGTTCGTCGGCGACGTAGACCATCTGGGCGGCGAAGGCCTCGTTGAGTTCGAAGTGGTCCACATCGGCGACCGCGAGGTCGTTGCGCTCCAGCAGTTCCCCGACGGCGTCGGCCACGGCCTGTGAGAACTCGGCGGGGTCGCGGTAGGACACGGCGTAGTCCTCGACGTGGGCCATCGGGCCCATCCCCTCGCGCTCGACGGTCTCGGCGTCGGCGAGCAACACCGCGCCCGCGCCGTCGGAGAGCTTCGACGCGTTGCCGGCGGTGATCGTGCCGCCCTCGACGAACGCCGGGGACAGTTTCGCCAGTTGCTCGACCGTCGTGTCGGCTCGTGGCCCCTCGTCTTCGGTGACCAGGTCGTCGGTGGTCTCGACGGGGACCAGTTCCTCGCCGAACGTCCCCGACTCGATGGCCTCGGCCGCGCGGTGGTTGCTCCGGCGAGCGTACTCGTCCTGAGCCGTCCGGTCGATGTCGTGCTCGGCGGCGAGTTCCTCGGTCAGCGTCCCCATGTGGGCGTCGTAGTGCTTGTCCCACAGCGAGTCCCAGACCATCGCGTCCACGAGTTCGCCGTTGCCGTGGCGGCGGCCGCTACGCATGTCCGGGACGAGGTACGGCGCGTTCGACATCGACTCCATGCCGCCGGCGATGCAGGTCGCGGCGCGGCCCGCCTCGATCCGGTCGACGGCGGTCGTGATGGCTCGTAGACCCGATCCCGAGGCCTCGTTCAATGTCGTCGCGGCCACGCCGCCGGGGAGCGGCGACTCGACGACGACCTGCCGCGCCGGGACCTGGCCGACGCCGGCCTGGACGGCGTTGCCGAGGCCGACCCAGTCCAGCGCGTCGTGGTCGAGTCCGGTGCGGTCCAGCAGTCCCTCGACCGCGGCACGCCCCAGATCGACGGCGGTCCGCTCCGAGAGCGCTCCGAGCAGTTCGCCGTGTGCGGTGCGTGCGCCGTCGACCAGGACCACGTCGGTCATGGCGCATACATGACGCTCGCCCTACAATACTGTTCGGCCGGTGGCGTCCGGCGCTATTCGTCGGCGGCGGTCCGCAGTTCCTCGATGGCCGCTTCGAGTCGCCGAAGCGTCGCGTCGGCGTCGCTGTACCCCTGCTCGTACTCGCTGTAGGCGCTGTCGGCCTCGTTGAGGAACGCCTCGACGGCGGTCTCGATGTCGTCGTCGCTCATGGCTCGGGCGACGGCTGCCGTCGGGAAAAGTCTCTCCACTCGGTGCGACTGCGTCCCTCCCCCTACTGCGTCACGTCGTAGGAGACGCTGGCGTCCCGGAGCGCGTCGGTCACGCGCCCGACGGTGTCCTGCGTGGCGACGACGACGGCGTCCAGCCCACGAGAGGCGGCGTCCGCGGCCACCTCGCCGGCGGCGAAGTGGGTCGTCGGTTCGACGCCGGCGTCGCGGAGCGCGACGACGGCCTCGACGCCCGCGGCGGTGACGATCGGCACGTCCGCGCAGGCCTCCGCGATCGCATCGAGGTCCTCGACCGGGCCGGAGCGGACCGGCGGGACCTGGATGACGCTGACGTGGCCGGGATCGAGGTCGATGACGCCCTCGAACCCGGTGACGCCGACGACCTCGCCCGCCGCCGCGCTCGTCGTGGTCACGCCCGTGGCGTCGCCGCCGCCGGGGTCGGCGTGCAGCAGGCCGTCGGTCAGCGAGAGCGTGACCGTCTCCCCCTCTCCGACGTCGGCCGTCGCGATGGCGGCGTCCTCCTGCACGCTACCGAGCACGTCGTCGGTGACGTGGTCGACGAACCGGCGCACGTCGGTCGCGGACTGGAACACCCAGTCGACGCCCTCCTTGGTGACGCGGTAGCGCGACCGGCCCTCCTTCTCGACAAGCCCCTCGTCGACGAGTTCGCGGATGTACTCGCTGACGGCCTGGCTGGTGACGCCGACGGCGTCGGCGATCTCGCCCTGACTCACCGCGGGCTGGCGCTCTGCGATCTCCACGAGGACCCGGAACCGCGTCGCGGCCCGCTTGTTCTCCAGGACGTCGACCATACAGGACCCACGGGGGTCCCCGGTAAAAATACCACCGACAGCGTCAGGACGGCCGCCGCGACCGTGGCGGGCGATATATCCGTCGTCGGCACCGACTGGACGGCGATGACAGACGCGTACGACGACCGGGCGCTCGTCCTCGGCGACACGCTCGTCGTCGCCGACCTCCACGTCGGACGCGGGACGGGCGGCTCGCTCGAACTCCCGGTCGGCTCCAGTTCGGACGTGGTCGAGCGGTTCCGGTCGCTCGTCGAGCGCCACGACCCCGACGAAGCCGTCGTCGCCGGCGACCTCCTGCACTCGTTCCAGACCGTACCCCGGACCGTCGAGACCACCGTCGCGGGCCTCAGGAGCGCGTGTCGCGAGGCGGGCGCACGCCTGCTGGTGACGCCGGGAAACCACGACACGATGCTCGATTCGGTCTGGGACGGCCCGACCGAGCGCGAGTACCGCGTCGGCGACACGGTGGTCTGTCACGGCCACGAGGTCCCCGAGACCGACGCCGACCGCTACGTCGTCGGCCACGACCACCCGACCATCCGCATCGAGGGCCAGCGCCGGCCCTGTTACCTCGTGGGGACCGACCAGTACCGCGGCGCAGAGGTCGTGATGCTCCCGTCGTTCAACAGGCTGAACGCGGGCGTCGAGGTCAACGACATGCGCGCCGACGACTTCCAGTCGCCGCTGCTCACCGACGCCGACCGACTGGAACCGAGCGTCTGGGACGAGAGCGGGCGCGAGACCCTGTCGTTCCCGCCGCTGGGGGAATTTCGGCGCATGCTATAGCGGTAGGTATTTGAGCCGCGACGGTGGACGCTGGAACATGGTTCAGACACAGATCGCGCTCGGCCTCATCGCGGTTACGCTGCTCGCGCTGACGCTGATTTACTTCGCGACCATCAAGTACGTCTCTGAAGTGCTCTACGAGGACGAGGGCCACGACGAGGGAAACACGAGTAGCGGCGGCCGGGCAGCGTAGGCCGTCGCATCGACCGGACCTTTCTCTCCACTCGTCGTCAGCGTACCAGGTCGGCGGCCACGTTGCCGCTCTCCAGCGCCCCCTGAATCGAGGACCAGCGGGTGTAGTCGCCGGCCAGGACGACGTTCCCCTCGGGCGCGGTCGGGTCGGGGAGCGACCGGCGAAAGCCCGGCGGCTGGGCGAACTGCGCGAACGGGACGCGGTCGGTTCGACGCAGTTCGAGCGCGTCGAAGCTCGCCTTCGGATACCACGACCGCAGGGCCGCCCTGACCTCCTCGGCCAGTTCCGCGTCGCTCTCCTCGGGCGTCCCGAGGAACGTCGCGCCGTACAGCGCCATGTCCTCGGGCGCGTACTCGCTCGCGACGGCCGACAGCGGTGCGACGGTGTTGGGCCGGTCGTCGGCCGCGTTGAGGGCGATTCGCTTGCCCGTGTCCGGGGCGCGGCTGCTCGGCAGCGAGAAGTACTGCGTGACACAGCCCAGGGCCTCGGTCGGAATCGTCTCCACGCCGGTCAGGTCCGCCGCGGTTCGCGGGTCCGTGGCGACGACGGCGCTCTCGGCGGTGACGGTTTCGCTCCCCGTCTCGACGGTTACCTCGCCGTCGTCGGCCTGCAGGTCGGTGACCGCCGCGTCCGTCTCGATGGTCGCGCCGGCCGCCCGCGCTCGGTCGGCGAGCTGTCTCGGGATCGCCTGCATCCCGCCGGCCGGGACGAAGATCTCGCCCTCGCTGAGCATCTTGTAGGTGTACTCGAAGACGGCGCTGTCCGTCTCGAGCGAGCGGTCGAGCGTGATGCCGCCGTAGAACGGCGCGGCGAAGCGCTCGACGAACCGCCGGGAGAAGCCGTAGTCGGCGAGATACTCGGCGATAGTCGAGCCACCGCGGGCGAGCAGTTCGGCCGGCTCGACATCCGCCAGTTCGCGCTGGAGGCGAAACAGCCGGAGCTTGTCCGCCGTCCGCACGTCCGTGTTGAACAGCGTCTGGGGAGCGGCCGTCGGGTTCCGGAGCGGGTCCGAGAGCACCGAGCGGTGGTTCGGCGCGGCGATGGTCGCCCCCGGCGTGAAGGCCCGCGGGGCCAGCGCCTCGATGTCCAGTTCCCGCTTCGCTGCGGGGTAGGCGCTGAACATGACCTGGAAGCCGCGGTCGAAGGTGTAGCCGTCCGCTTTGGCGGTCCGGACGCGCCCGCCGACCTCCTCACGCTCCTCGAACACGGTCACGTCGCGTCCGGACTCGGCCAGGTGACGAGCGGCGACCAGTCCGGCGAGCCCGCCGCCGACGACGACAACTGTCATGGCTCGTCGTTCGGCTGCTGCGGACAAGAGCGTGCTGGACCGCGGGCGTGCCTACGCCGACCGCGCGTCGCCGACAGAGAACTCGGATAGTAGCGTCTGAAGCTCCTCGGTGCGCTCGTTCAGCGACTTCACGTTGGCGTCCACCTGCGCGATGGCCGCGGACTGCTCCTGAGCGGTCGCCGACGCGCGCTCCGCCTCGTCGGCCGTCTCGCGGCTGATGTCGGCTACCTCGTCGACCATCGACACCGCCTCCTCGGTGCTCGCGGCCTGATCGTCGGTCGTGTCGCTGATCTCCTGGATGCCCCTGTCGGTCTCCTCTGCGTTCGCCGCCACCTGCGAGAACACGTCGACGATGTCCTGCACCGCCGTCACGCTCTCGTCGACCTGTTTCCCGGCCGCCCGCGCTTCCGCCACGGTCGTCTCGGTCTGGTCCTGCGTCTCCTCGATGAGCTGTTCGATCTCGGACGCCGACTCCTGGGTCTCCTCGGCCAGTTGCTTGACCTCGTCCGCCACCACGGCGAAGCCGTCGCCGCCGGCCGTGCCGTCGCCGCTGGCCCGCGCCGCCTCGATGTTCGCGTTGAGCGCGAGCATGTTCGTCTGTTCGGCGATATCGCCGATGAGACCGATGATATCGCCGATCTCGCCCATCTGCTCGTCCAGCGTCTCGACGTTCTCGATGGTCGATTCGATCGTCTTCTGGACGGCTTTCGCACCCTCGATGGCCTCCTCGGCCGTCGTCTCGCCGTCCTCCGCGATGGCCGCCGTCTCGTGAGAGGTCTCGGCGACCGTCTCGGCGGACGCGGCCACTTCCTCGACCGTGGCCGACAGCTCGGTCATCTCGCCGGAGACGGTCTGGAGCGTCTCGCGCTGCTCCGTGGCCCCGTCCGCGATCTGCTGGATCGCGTCGCTCACGGTCTCGCTGGCCTGCTTCGCCTCTCTGGAACCCTCGCTTGCCTCCTCGCTCGCGGTCGTCACCTCGCTTGCGAACGTCTGAATCTCCTGCATCGCCGTCTCCGTCTCGTCCATCATCTCGTTGAACGCCTCGGCGATCTGGGCCATCGCGTCGCTGTCGGTCTCGGGATCGACCCGCACGGCGAGGTCGCCGGCCGCCGCCTGTGCCATCGTCTGGCTGTAGGCGTTGGCCGTGGCTTCGAGGTCCTGGTTCAGCTGCTCGACCTCTCGCTTCTTCGCCTCCGCCTCGGCCTTCATCTCCTCGGCCTCGGCCCTGGCCTGTTCGATCTCGGCCTGCTTCTGCTCCAAGTCCTCGATCTGGGCGGTCTTCTCACGGGCCTGCTGGAGCTGCTCCTGGGCCTCCTCGCGGGACCGCTCGGTCGAGTACCAGTGAGCCATCAGCGCCGACGCGAGCGCCAGCACGAACGCGCCGTGGATGACCCCCCACGCCCAGGGGTTGTTGATCGCGGCCGAGTGGTTGTACACCCGGCTGGGATCGATCATTCCGAAGACGCCGTGTTGCACCGTCACGAAGACGATACCGAGCAGGAACGGCGCCCAGTCCTCGTACACCGCGACCACGGTCATCACGACGAAGAAGTGGAAGTGGGCTTCGATGAAGCCGCCCGAGAAGTGGACGAGGAACGCGGAAGACGCTACCAGTCCCATCGTGGCGAGAGCGGTCCGGGTCCGCCTGCCGAACCGCGACCAGCTCGCCAGTCCAGCCAGCGCGACGATGACACCGAGTTCGAGCAGGACGGTCGAAAGCGGAATCGACGGGAGCGTCGCGCCCGTGATCAGCGACTCGGATCCCTCGTAGGTCCCCAGCAGGAACAGGAACGGGACGTGCGCGAGCAACAGAACGAGGATGTTCCGATGCCGTCCGCGCCACGTCTCGTCCGGAATCGTGTCCCCGGCAGGAATGTATCTGATAAACTCCTGAATCGTCGCCTCCAGCCTGCTCACCGGAGACAGGTCTCCCCTCGAACCGCTTGCAGATTCGACCATCTTCCCTGAGGTTTGCTATTCAGGGCTAAAAGCGCTCGCGCGCAACTATCAAACAATATAATCTACCGAATAGGATGGGGATAAAGCGTTTACGGCCACCCGTCGCTTCCCTATCAGGACCCACGCACCACACGACCGTCGTTCGGGCTCTACCACCCACGCGCCTCCGAATCGCCACGCGACGGATGCCGGCTCTCCGGAAGCGCACCACTCTCCGATAATCACGTTCTATTTCCGAGATGTTATCGAAGCGATCAGAGAAGGATCGGACCACACTTGGTCGTGCCGTTCGCACGGGAACGCATGGAGACGACTGCGGCGTTTCGCGGCCTCAGCTGTACGGCGTGTGGCGCGGAAACCGACGGCACGGCCGACCGCTGTCCCGACTGCGGGGGCGTCCTCGTCGGCGACTACGACACCCAGGCGCTGACCCCCGCCGACCTGCCGGACGCGCCCGGTCCCGGACGGTTCGAGCCGTTGCGGCCGTTCGCTCGGGCGGAGACGGTGAGCATCGGCGAGGGCGCGACGCCGCTGGTCCCGGTCCCCGACCTGGCCGACGAACTCGGCGTCGGGGCGGCCTACGTCAAAGACGAGGGCCGGAACCCGACGGGCGCGCTCGCGGACCGCAAGCTCTCGCTCGCCGTCACGGCCGCGACCCAGCGCGGGACCGAGCGCGTCCTGACGCCCTCGACGGGCAACGGCGCGCAGGCGAGCGCCGCGTACGCGGCCCGCGCCGGCGTCGACTCGAAGGGGTTCGTCCCCTCGCGCTGTCCGTTCCTCAACAAGGCGATGGTGAACGTCCACGGCGGCGACATGCGCGTCGTGGAGGGCCGCTACGACGACGCGGTGGCGGCGTTCGACGACGCCACCGACGAGGCCGACGACGACTGGGCGTCGGTCGCGCCCGGCCACCCCTTCCGCATCGAGGGCGCGACGGGCGTCGCGTTCGAGATCGCCGCCGAACTCGACTGGGCCGTGCCGGACGCCGTCGTCCACCCGACCGGACACGGCGAGACGATCGTCGGCCTCGAACGAGGCTTCGCGGCCGCCGAGGCGAGCGGGCTGACCGACGCCGCGCCGCGCCTCTACGCCGCCCAACCCGAGACGACGGCGGCCGTCGCGGACGCGGCGCGCGAGGGCGAGACCGAGCCGGTGACCGTTGAGCGACCGGACACCATCGTCGGGCCGCTCGAAGTCCCCGAGCCCGCGGCCGGGGCTGCAGCGCTCACCGCGCTCGACCGGACCGGCGGCGACGGCGTCGCCGTCCCAGACAAGGAGATCCTCCAGGGGGCCGTCGACGGCTGCGAGATGGGGCCCGAGACGGGTGCGACCGGCGGCACGGCCGTCGCCGGCGCTCGCGCGCTGGCCGAGCGCGACGCCTTCGCGGCCGACGACACCGTCGTGCTGGTGAACCCCGTCGCCGGCAGCAAGGAGGCCGACCTGCTGCGCAGTCACCTCATGAGCCAGGGCATCTGAGAGGGGGCCGGTCGCGTCGGACTGGGGATCCGATGCAATCGTCGCCCAGACAATCGCTGTCGGTCGCGTGGCGGCGCTCGCCATCGCGTCAGGCGGGTGGCTGATCGCTCGCTTCCGGCTCCTACAGGCGTCGCTGTATTTTATCCGATCGTGGCGCGAAACCGGAACGATGCGCGTCGCAGCGTTCAGCGATCTCACTGGCCCGGACGGCGTCTCGATCACCAACCAACCCAGGCCCGACCCCGGCCGCGGCGAGGCCGTCGTCACCGTCGAGGCGTGCGCGATCAACCGCCACGACCTCTGGATCCTCGAGGGCGACTCCGCGATGGTCGACGCTGATGACCTGCCGTTCGTCAGCGGACTCGACGTCACCGGGACCGTCGACGCCGTCGGCGAGGGCGTTACCGCCGTCGAACCCGGGGACCGCGTGGTCCTCTGCCCGAACGAGACCTGCGGGACGTGTCGCTACTGTCGAGAGGGGCCGGAGAACCGCTGTGAGAACTTCTCGCTGTACCACGGCGGCCTCGCAGAGGCGGCCCGCGTCCAGGCCGATCGTCTCGTCAGACTCCCCGACGGCCTGGATACGGTCGACGCGGCCGCGCTGCCGACGGCCTACGTGACCGCCCTGCACATGCTCCGCAGGATCGAGGCTGGTCCGGGCGACCTGGTGTTCGTCCCGGGCGTCACCGGCGGCGTCGGCGTCGCGGCCGTGCAACTCGCGGACGTGCTCGGCGCTCACAGCGTCGGCACCTCGTCCTCGCGGGCGAAACTGAGCCGCGTCGAATCGCTCGGTCTGGACCACGCAATCGAGAGCACCGACCCGGACGAGATTCGAGCGGTGGTCAGCGATCTCGGGCCGGTCGACGGCGTGCTCAATCACCTCGGCGGGGCGTACACGCAGGTCGGCCTCGATGTCCTCAGACGCGGTGGCCGGATGGCGATCTGTGGTCGGACGGCCGGTGGCACGTCCGAAATTGACGTTCCCGACCTGTTCCTCGGCCACAAACGCGTCATCGGGAGCACGATGGGGACGCAGGGCGATTTAGAGCGACTCGTCGGGCTCGTCGCTGACGGCGCTTTCACCCCTGAAATCGACGAGACGTACCCTCTCGAAGAGACCGGTGCGGCGTTCGCGGCGATGCAGGATCGCGAGAGCGTCGGGAAGCTCGTCGTGACGCCCTATAGTAACAATTGAAACGATTTACACACCGATCGCACTGCCATCGCGCGATCGGGTGTGCACTGATTTTCAATGGCTACTATCGTTTCGACGACCCGACTGGCGTGTCTCCCGCGATAGAACGCGTCGTGCGCGTGCATCCCGGCGACGCAAAAACAATGGTCTCCGGGAGTGATCTGTCGAATATGGTTATCTCCACCACGTCGGTATGGGGCGAAATCGCGGACGAGATCACGGACGACACGATCATCGAGTACGAGGATGCGACCGTGTACGGCGATTTCGAACAGGAGCAGATTCTGCACCAGGGGTCGGTTCGCATTCTCCCGAACGGTTGGATCGCTGTTCCGACCGGCCGGCTGATCTCCCCCGAGGCGGTCCATCACATCGACCCGTAGCGTCCTCGACTGAACGCCGAGTCTGAAAACCGGAAGCCCCTCACGACGCGCGCTGTTTCGCCGCGCCGGCGGCGTGTTGCTTGGCCGTCGTGTAGGCCTCGCGGACGCGCTTGAACTCGGCCTCGGTCCCGCCGTGGTCCGGGTGGACCTCCTTGACGCGCTCGCGGTAGGCCGATTTCACGTCGTCGAGCGAGGCGCTCCGGGTGAGCCCCAGTTCGCCGAACGCCTGGACCGTCGGGTGGACCTGTTCTTCGGGGTCCGGGCCGAGGTCGACCTCCGGCGTCTCGAAGGGCAGGCGCGCGCCCAGCGCCGCCCCCGGCATCTCGTGTTCGACCAGCACCGGGACCGTCGGGGAGCGTTCGATCCGATAGAAGGCCCGCGCGTCGAAGGTGATCGCCACGTCGCGCTTCGGGAGATAGAACGCCACGTGCTGGCCCTCGACGAAGTGGTTCTCGGCGAACTGCTCGTCGATGGCGGTCAGGTACTCGCGGAGCTCGTCGCGGCGGCGCATCTCTCCGCCGTCCGTCGCCTGCCGGTTCGGCCGCTCCGCGGGAAAGAGCCGGCCGGCGACGACGAACAGGCCGGCGACGACGAGGCTCCCGGCGACGCCGAGGAGCAAGCCGAGGACGAGCCACTCCGGCAGTACGCCCGGTTGGGTCTGCACGCTCAGCCGTTGGGGCCGGTCGCTAAAGAAATTCTCGCTCGCGTCGGTGCGCTCGCCGCCCGCTCACCCGATGTATCGGAGGTCCTCGTCCGCCGGCGAGGGGGAGTTCTGCTGTTCCATCTCCTGGATCTTCCGGACGACCTCCTCCATCTCGTCGGCGCGTTCCTCCAGCGTTCCGTAGTCCACGTCGAAGCCGACCACCTCCTGCAGGATTTCGAGGACGGCCTGGGCGCTCTTGGGGTCGACGAGGTAGCCGGAGGTCTCGCCCATCAGGCAGCACGCGGGCACGTCGCGGCGCTTGCCCAGCCCGAGCAGGAGTCCCGAGACGCCGACGATGCCGCCGGCGGGTTCGTCCTCGCGGAACTCGACGCCGGCGTCATCGAGCGTCTCGCGGAAGTCCTCGGTCGTGGTCGCGCCGAGGACGTCGTACTCCTCGATGAGTTCGCCCGTCGGGACGCCGCCGAGCGCGAACACCCGCTCGACGCCGAAGTCGTCGGCGACGTCGAGGAACGTCGAGGTGAGCCCGTAGTGGCCCTGGTTGTCCTGTGCCTGGTGGTCGCCCGAGAGGACGAGCATGTCCTGTCCCTCCTCGGGCGTGACGGCGTGGAACTCGGCGCAGGCGAGCGACGCCTGCCCCTCGTCGATGCTGACCTGGGGCGGGAAGTGCGTCGAGTAGACGCGGCGGACAAGCTCGCTGTCGAGCTCTTCGAGCAGGTGCTCGGCGGCGAGCTTCCCGACGTGGCCGACGCCCGGGAGGCCCTCGACGAGCACCGGGTCGTCAAGCTCCGGGTCGGCGACCGTCTCGATGTCGAATTCGTCCATACGGCTTATTCGCGGCGGCGGCGCTTAAGAGAACGTCGATACTCGCCGTAGGAGTCCTCCGGCGAAAACGGCGCGGGAGCGCTGTTGACGGCTTCGCCCCCGCAGTCCGGGCAGGTCGAAGCGAGCGTGTACACCGGTCGGTCGTGTTCGCGCTCCCAGTCGGCGCACACGCGGATATCCGATTTCATGCCGTCACGCGGTGGCTTACTCGTCGTCTTCGCTGCGCTCGCGGTGGAAGCCGCCCGCGCCGCCGTGGTCTTCGACGACGGCTTTCGCGCGGTCCGCGCTCTCTTCGAGCGCGTCCTCCGCGGTCTTGTAGTCGGGGGCCTGCACCTGGATGCGGTACTCCGGCGAGCCGACGTAGGTCACTTCCAGGTCGATCTCGTCGGGGACCTCGCCGTTGCCCTCGGCGGCCTGCAGCGCCTCCTTGATCACGTCGACCCCGGAGCTCTCGGGGCAGGACAGGTCCACGTAGCCGGTGACCTGAACGTAAGGGACGGAGACGTTGTTTCGGGCCGTCTCGACGATGGCGTCGATCTCGTCCTCGGAGAGGTCCACGTCGTCGAGGGCTTCATCGCCGTGGATCGCCGCCGATTCGAAGCCGTCGTACATGGAGCCGAACTCCGCGAGCAGCTCGTTGGCGATGGCGGCGTAGGTCTCGTCGTCCAAGTCCTCGCCGAAGGCCAGTTCCATCCAGTTGTCGGCCTTCTGCTCGTTTTTCCACTCCTGGATCTTCTCCTTGCGCTGGTGGTCGTTGACGTCCTTGATCGAGAGGTCGATCTGCTGGGCGCTCTCGTCGACGTCGAGCACCTTGGCAACGACTGTCTGCCCTTCGTTGACGTGGTCGCGGACGTTCTTGATCCACCCGCTGGCGACCTCGGAGATGTGACAGAGGCCGCGCTTGCCCTCGTACTCCTCGAGGTCGACGAACACGCCGAAGTCCTCGATCTCGTCGATCTTGCCGACGACGAGTTCGCCCGGTTCGGGCCAGCCGCTGTATTTCATCCTATCGTGCCTCGACGACGGCGGTCACTTCGCCTTCGATGTCGGCCTTGCCGCCCGTCGGGCGGGCGAGCGTGTGGCCGCAGACGGCACACGAGACCTCGCTCGCGGCCTTCTCGAAGAGGGTCTGTTCGTTCTCGCAGTCCGGACACTCGACGGTGAGGAAGCTTCCTGCCATCGGTTTACTCCTGGAACTCCAGTCGGCCGGCGCGCCATCCCTCGCGGAGGTGGGCCTTCCCACACTCCGAGCAGCGGTACTTGAGGTCCGTCTTCTTGGTGGGCTTGTCCCCACCGGGGACCTTCGAGAACTTCCCGTCGTTCCCGATACCGGAGTTGCGCTCTCGCTGGCGGTCGATCCACTTCATTCCGGTCTCGCGCCCGGAACGAACCTTCTCGACCTCGTGTTCGTTGTGCTCGTTGCAGTGCGGACAGTACGTATTGAAGCGTCGTGGCATCTGCATAGATATCGGCCTTACCGAGCGATTTGACGTGACCGCTTAAAACCCGTTTGGTTCGCACCGACCGCCCGCCGGGCGGATTCACCGCTCCGTGCGTCCGAACCGCGTGACATTGGCCCGCACCTCGGCCCCTCCGAATACCGTTTCTCTCCCGTGACCTTACTTGAACCGCGCCGACGGCCCGCTCGACTCGATTCGGACCGCGCCGAACACGTCGGACTCGCCGGACCCCGCGAACAGTTCGAGATTCACCGCTTCGCCCGCCGAGAGCGCGCCCAGTTTCGCCGCCAGTTCTTCGTCGACGTAGTCCACGACCTCGTACCTCTCGTTGGTTTCGACGTCTCGGAGTTCCATCTTGCCACTCTCGTCCATCGGAGAGGTCACGACGGAGGCCCGCTCGCACGACCGCTGCTGTTGTTTCAACATACATGACTGTCAGCGATTTCGATACATAAAGGTCGGCTATCAGGATGTTAAGCATCTAAACACTGTTCGGAATGATATAAGGTCACATTAGGTCGTTGGCACCTCGTCACGGGAGTCGCAGCCGTCGATTCCACCGACAGCGCAGTCGCCTTCGAAGTCACTAAGTACGCAGTTGGTAAAGGAGCGGGTATGAAGAAGCTCATCATCCACGGCGACCCGGGGCTCCGCAAGGGCGGCCGCATCGAGTACGACGGCGAGGAGTACGAGGTGTTCTCGGTCAACCGCCAGGGCGACTGGCACGGCCCCGACCGGCCCCAGCTGTGGTGTACCGTCGGCTCGGAGGACGAGGAAGAGACGTTCAAGACACAGGAGTACATCCCGATGCACCTCGACACCATCGACGCCGACGCCGAGGCCGTCACCGTGCTCCGCGAGCGCGGGACGGCGAACGCCGAATCGTAAGCCAGCGAGCGCCAGCACACTGTCGGCCGACCGGCACGCTTCTCTCCGTCCTCTTCTCAGAGCCGTTCCGGGTGCACGCGATAGATGGTTACGCCCTCGGTTTGCATCGCGATGGTGACGCCGTCCGCCCGGTCGGTGGTTATCTCACCGTAGCGTTTCCGTTCCGCCGGGCCGACGTAGACGTAGCGCACGTCGTACTCGCGGAGGAGTCGCCGCTGAGCGGCCGGCTCGCCCGTGTATATCGTCTCCACGTCATCGACCCGGCGGTCGTACACCGTGTCGTTGCGGTACTGCGCCTCGTGGTGCCAGCCCGCCACGGTCGGGAGGCCGGTCAGGCTCGCCGGCGCGCTCGCGCCCTCGCCATCGGATGGATTCCAGTGGTATCCGGCGGGTGCGGCCGTGACGATGTTCGGTCGCCCCTCGACCGTCGCGTCGAGCCACCTGATCGCCTCCGCCTCGGCGGGGTGTTCCTCGTCCAGGTAGGCCAGTCCGTCCAGCGTGGGGTCGTCCGCGTACTCGACGTGGTTCGAGAGCGCGAACGCGCCGTACAGCGACGACGAGCAGACCAATAGGACGACGAGCGCCCGCGCCCCCGTTCGGGTCAACGTTCGCGCGCGCTCGCCGCTCGGCCGCCAGCGAGTCATCAGCCACGCCAGCACCGGCCCGACGGCGACGCCCCAGAGCACCCAGACCTGCATGTACGTCTTGAAGACGGTGTTCATCCGGCCGATGTTCTCCCTGACGAAGACGAACTCGACGAGGAGGACCAGCCCCGCGCCCGCGAGAAGGAGCACCGCCTCGAAGCCGACGGGGCGGTCGCCGCCGTCGGCGATCGCGGGGACCCTCTCGACCGTTCGCCCGAGCGCGGGCGAGCGCGCGAACACCCAGGCGCCGAGCAAGAGCGGCAGGAGGAGGCCGACCGCGGCAGCGTCGAGCGACGCGGTGAGGGCCGCCGCGGCCACCGCCAGCAGGCCGACGACGCGGGCCGACTCCCGCCCGACGGCGCGGCCGGTCTGGGCGTAGAGGTACAGCCAGAACGGGGCGACGAACACGCCGTGGATGGCGAGCAGTTCCAGCAGCGACGTTCGGTCGGGAAGCACCGCGATTTCGCGGCCGCTCGCCGGGCCGAGCCAGAACGGGAGCGACCAGAGGAGCCCGAGCGCCAGCACGCCGACCGCGACGGCGAGCCCCATCCCGATTCGAACGCCCTCCTGTCCGGCGCTGTCGAGTCGGAGCTTTCGGCCGATGCCGCCGGGAAGCAGCGTCGTCGGGTCGGCCGGCGCGACCGTCACCGTCAGGAGGGCGAGCCCGCCTATCGAGGGGAACGACCAGGTGTTGGTGACGGCCATGACGCCGCCGACGGCCGGGAGCGCGCCGAACAGCAGCGCGAGTCGCCGCCGCCGCTCGCTGGCCGGCGTCTGGTAGTAGCTGAAACAGAGCGCGGCGGCGAAGAGCAGAAAGCCCGTGCTCATCATGTGGGCGTGGAGGTCGCCGTTGAGCCAGGCGAACAGCGGGAACTCGTCGATGACCAGCGCCGCTCCGGGCTCGTAGGTCGCGAAGTCCGCCGCCGTGTCGTCGATGACGCGGCTCGCGTCCCAGTAGCTGAACGAGTCCGGTCCGCTCGCCAGCCCCTCCAGTTCGTAGCCGGCCCGCGTCGCGACAGTCTGACTGAGGCCGTCGGGCAGGAGCCAGATGACGAACCGGGCTGGCGTCGAGAGATTGCTCGCGAATCCGACGAAGAAGGCGGTCAGGCCGGCGGCGAGTCGCCGAGGGAGCCCGCGGTCGCTCGCGATCGCTCCGGCCAGCCCGTACGCCGCCGTCACGAGCGTCGCGTAGAAGCCCGCCAGCGCGAGGTTGTAGGCGTACTGTCCGGCCGTCCCCGTGATTCTGGTGAGTATCGCGGCCGCGAGGTGGCCGCCGTAGTAATACGCGACCGGCTCGCCCGCGAACCACACGTCCTCCAGCGGGAGGCTGTCGGCGCGCAACAGCGACTGCAGGAGGCCGAAGTCGAGGAACTTCTCGCCGCCGAGCGGGACGATGGCCGGATCTAGCGCTCGGATCCACACGAGAAACAGGAAGGCGAGTGCGAAGACACCGGCCGTCTCGGCGTACGCGCGCGGGTCGACTGTGCCGTTCGACCGGCCCGCGGCCACGGCGCTCGCGGCGAGCACCGCGACGCCGAGCCAGACGCCGACTGTCAGCGAGAGGCGACCGACGAAGTAGGTCACGAGCCACAGGACCGACACTGCAACCGGGACGCCGAGGGAAACGCCGCGGTCGGCGAACCGGGGGAACAGCGCCGTCGCGACGGTTCCGCCGGCATAGAGCAACAGCAGATAGAGCGCGAGCCAGAGGGCGAGGACCCCGTATTCCATCAGTAGGGGGACCGGTTCGCTGGCCTATACGTCTTTTCGTTGGGCGGCTCCCGCCGGCGTATCAACTGCTCTGGTGAGTAGCTTCGAACTGTTTTTACTCCTTCCAGTCGGACACGCTACCAATGTCGCGTTCCGTCGGCGTCGTCCTCCCCGCCTATCGTCCCGACGTTTCCCAGCTCGGGACCTACATCACCGACATCCAGAACGCTCTCACCCCGGAAACCGTCGTCGTCGAGCTCGACGCGCCGCGCGACGGAGTCCCCGCGAAGCTCGCCTCCCTCTCTGTCGACGTGGAGACGGTCCCGTACCGCCGCGGAAAGGGCGCGGCGATCACCGCCGGCTTCGAGCGCCTCGACACCGACGTACTGGCGTTCGCCGACGCCGACGGGTCGACGCCCGTCGCGTCGCTCGACGAGGTGCTAGACCCGGTCCGATCCCGTCGCGCGGACCTCGCCGTGGGGTCGCGCCGCCACCCCGACGCCGAGGTCGCCAGCCACCAGACCTTCGCCCGGCGCTTCCTCGGCGACGGCTTCGCGTGGCTCGCGGGACAGTTGCTCGACGCTAGCCTGTACGACTACCAGTGCGGCGCGAAGGCAATCGACGCGACCGCCTGGGAGCGCGTCCGCGACCACCTCTACGAGCCCGGCTTCGCCTGGGACGTGGAACTCATCGCTATCGCCGCGGCGCTGGATCAGCGCATCGAGGAGGTCCCCATCGCGTGGGAGGACCAGCCCGGCTCGACGGTGTCGCCGATACGCACCTCGATCGACCTGTTCCAGGCGCTCCTGACGGCTCGCCACCGTTCGAAACAACTGCGCAACGATAGCTTCCACACGGCCCTCGCCGAACACCTCGACGAACCGACGGCGCTCGTCGAGAAGGACCGATGAGCGACCTCGAACGGCAGGTCCGGCGGTACGTGCCCGACCGCTTCGAGTCGCTCGTCTCGGGCGTTCGGTTCGGGCAGTTCGTCTCCGTCGGCGTCGTCGGCGCGATCAGCGACAACACGGTCCTCGCCATATTGGGCCTGGGATTCGGGGTCGGCGACATGGCGGCCAAGGCCGCGGGCATCGAGACGGCGATTCTGGTGATGTTCATCGTCAACGAACACTGGACGTTCGCGGACGAGGGCGACACCGGCCGCCGGTCGTTCGCCAAGCGCCTCGCGAAGTCCCACCTCGTCCGGTCGGGTGGCGTCGCGGTCCAACTCTCCGTCTACTGGCTCCTGACCCAGCGCCTCGCGTTCGAACTCGTGATCGCGGGCACGGACCTCTGGTTCATCGCAGCCAGCCCCATCGCCATCGGCATCGCCATGTTCGTCAACTACGTCGCCGAGAGCGTCTTCACGTGGCAGGTCCACCGGGACGACTCCCTGTAGCGCGTCACAAAGTCACGGACGGCACTCGAATCACAACCCTTAATGAGGGGACCGGACTACCAGAAGGTAGCGGGATGGGATAGCCAGGAGATTCCGGCGGGCTCATAACCCGCAGATCGGTAGTTCAAATCTACCTCCCGCTATATTTTGCTTCGAACATCGACGTGAGAAGCACATTCTTTGCGAGGGAGTTTGAACGAGAGAACGCCGAGCGTCAGCGAGGTGTTCGCGTAGTTCAAATCTACCGCCCGCTATCATGTTGCTGCGAACTGATCGTGAGTCGCAAAGGTAGCGTATCGGCGACCGTCCTCGGTAGGCTCACCCCCGACGTTCACCGGTGTTCCGATACCCGTCTCTGGCCGCCGTGAGTGTCCGGTACAGTGCGGCGGCCAATGCAACGACGAGCAGGACGCCGAGTACCTGTGCAGGTGTGTTTCGCGTCTCGACTGCCCACGGGAGCGCCAGCACAAGGACCCCGGCAGAGACAACGAATCCAGCGACAGTGGTAACACCGGCCAATAGGTATCGGCCACTGCGCTGCACCGGGCCGCCGCGGTCAATCGCGGCGAGTCCGTGCCGCTGGACCAGCGCCCCTTCGAGCGCCATCCAGAGCGCCAGCAACACGGCGACGCAGAAGCCGACGATTCCGAGCGCGTTCGGAACCGTGACTCCGGCCGCTCCGATAATAATCCTGCCCGCGCCGACGAGTAATCCGAACGTTAGGGGCCCCAGCAGAACAAGCGAACTGAACAGGGCGGCGAAATTCCCTGTGAGAGAGCGAATGGAGGGAGACACAACAGCCAGTATCGGTTCGGAGTTTTATAATCCTTCTGTCAATTCTCGACGGTGTGCGTTCGACTCTCTACAAGACTCCGAGTACCGGCCGACTTAATCGTCCCCGTGTTCGTCGACGATGACGACCTCGCCGTCGACGACTTCGACGTTGATGAGCGTCTTGGCGTCGTAGCCTGCCTCGTCGAGCTTGTTCGTCCCGTCGGCCTTCTTGATGACGCAGACGATGTCGCGGATGTCCGCGCCGATGTCTTCGAGCGCGCCGGTGAGGCCGGCCAGCGTGCCGCCCGTCGAGAGCACGTCGTCGAGAACGAGCACGCTGTCGCCCTCGTAGACGTCGTTGACGTACATCTCGCTCTCGGAGTAGCCCGTCACCTGCGAGAGCGACACTTCGCCGTCCAGGCCGTACTGGCGCTTGCGGACGACGACGAGCGGGATGTCGGTCATCAGCGACACCGCCGTCGAGATGTGTATGCCCATCGCCGCCGGTGTGACGATCTTGTCGACGTCTTCCAGTTCCGCCTTGCGGATGATCTTGATGACGATCTCGCGCAGGAGCTCCGGTCGAAGCATCGGGACCCCGTCGCTGATGGGGTGGACGAAATAGTGGTACCCTTCTTTCTCGATGATCGGGGCCTCGAGGAGGGACTCCTTGAGTCGGTCCATGCCGTCGGTACTGCGAGGCCATACTAAAATTCTCCGTCACCGACTCAGTACAGCGTCAGCAGTTCGCCGAGCGCTCGCATCATCGGGAGCGCGTGCGAATCGCCGAGCGCGTAGTACTCTACCGTCGTCAGCAGGACGAAGACGAGCGTGACGCCGGTCGTGAGGCCGAGCAGTGCCGCGCCGAGCCGCCCCGCTGTTCCCTCGTTCCGGCCCCTCAGCGACCAGAGTCCCAGCGGCAGCGCCGTTCCCAGCCCGACGAGGGCGTGGAACTGGAACGCCTCGCCGATGCCGCTCACCGTCAGCGCGACGGCGACGAGCGCGAGCTGGCCGCCGACGAGTATCGTCCCGGCGACTGTCCAGCAGTACGTCCGCCAGTGTTTCTGGAGTGCGTCTCGTATCGGCGGCAGTCGCACGATGAGGTACACCCCGAGCGGACACAGCGGGAACAGGTATCTTGCGGTCACTTGCGCGTGGGTCGGCAGCCGGCTCGTGTACAGCAGGACGATCCCGAGAACGGTCGTCGCGGCGAACAGATCCGCGACGCGACCCGGACCGAGTCGGCGATCCGGTATCGACAGCGACGAACGACGGCGGACGAGTGCCGGGACGGCGCTGGCGAACGCCGCCAGCAGGGGGACCGACTCAAGCAGTGAGAGGTTCACCGACTCCGCGTCGGTGTCGCTGAGCGTCGACTGCGCGCTCCCGGAGCGGACGAAGGTGTGGTACACGTCGGCGGGCTCCGCCCGGAACGCCCTGAATCCGACGAGGAGCTGGTCGACGAGTATCAGGAGCGGGCGAGCCCCGCTCTCGACGACGCCGAGGACCGGTTGGAGCGGTGCGAGTATCCCCACCGAGCCGCTCGCTGACCCGCCGCCGGAGCCGCCGTTGCTTCCGCCGCCGGCAGCGGCGTCGCCCCCGGCCGAGTACCCGCCGGAGAGCAACCGCGGCGGCTCGACGGGCGAGCCGGTAATCGCGACGTTCGTCAGGACGAACGGAACGAGCGACAGCAGGAACGCGGCACCGACGAGCGCCAGCGTCCGCGGGCTGTTCTCCGGGGCGGTCGGTACGTCGACGAGCGCCAGCGTCACGCAGAGGAGCAACGCCTCGGGTGCGTGAACCCACGCGTACAGGCCGACCAGCGCGTAGGCAAGCGCCCGGAAGGTCCGGGGGCGCGAGACGAGCGGTCCGTCGGCCTCGCGGCGACTGCGGTAGAGGCAGTACGCGACGCCCATCACCACTGTGGCGGTGACGACGTGCCGCTTGGGGACGGAGGCCCAAAACGCCAGTGGCGTCCCCGCCGTTACCGCGACCGCGGCCAGTAATCCCAGCCGCCGGGTCTCCGCGAGCGCGAGCAGCCGATAGCAGAAGACGGGGACGAAGGCGGCCACGGTGAGGTGGAACAGCTGTAGGGCGTAGAGGTGGACGGCGCTGGGGTCGAGCGGCCGCGCCAGCGCCACGTTGAGGCCGAACAGGCCGAGGACCGCGAGGCTGCCGCCGACGGTTACGCCGTCGCTGTCGGTGAGTCGCCCGCTCTGGACGACGAGCGCCAACAGCGCGAGCGACCAGATCCCGACCAGTGCGATTCGGAGTTCGACCACCGCAGCGAGCGCCTGTAGCCCGAGCAGGTACGGGAGCGAGAGCGCGATCACGCCGTAGTTCCGCGCGAACTCCCGGCCGCCGTAGCTGTTCACGCCGGGGGTGTTGAGCGTCCCGCCGTAGGCCGGCTCCAGCAGCGCGACCTGTCCGTTCGAGAGGCTGTATAACCCGTTCGCCAGCGTGACGGAGTCGTTGATGAGAAACGTCGTCCGCCACACCAGCCCGAACAGACAGACAGCCGCGAGGAACACCGTCAGGCCGAGGCGGTCGCCGAACAGGACCGAGACCGCGGTTCGGCGGGCGCCCGCGAGTACCGTCGACCGGTCCCGGAGTTCGACGGCGAGCGATTCGGCGCTCATTCGATCACCCTGACCGTGACGTTCCGCGACGCGACCTCGGCGTGGCCCTCGCCGTCGCGCTTGCTCACGCTCACGGTGCCGTCGTATCGCTCTCGATCGATCTCGTCCGCTTCGAACGTGTCCGACGCCAGCGTCAGTTCGTACGTCTCGGCAGTGTCGTCGTTCAGAAAGTGGTTCGTCGTCCGCGTGTAGCCCAGTTCGTCGATCGCGAACCGGTAGACCAGCGTCGGATTGCCGTCGAGCGACGAGAGTTGGACCGTCGCCGGCGGCACGTCGAGGTAGTAGCTCGCCGCGCCGTAGGCCCCCTTCTCCAGCGTCGCGTTGGCGGGTAACCGCGCGTCGCCGACCGTGACGGTCCCCGTCTCCAGCGTCAGCGGTTCGGGTTCGGACGCGAGCGTCACACCGGGAACGAGCGGCCCGGAGAGCAGCGTGACGCCGACGATGATCAGCGTCACGACGGCGACGACGCCCCGGGTCACATCCATCGTATTCGCTCACTGGATGCGCGGAAATAAAAGCATCGTGGCGCAGTGCTGTCGCTCACCGGCCGAAAAATGAAGAAGCGGCGGTCGGATTACGCGTTCGGTCCAGAGTCTTCGGAGAGCGTCGCGGAGGTGTCGCCCTCGACGGGCTCGTAGACGACGCGGAGTTCGTACGCAGGTCCTGCGTCAACATCTATCGAGTTACCTGCAGTGACTTCTGAAGCACCTGAGATTGAGGTCCCATCAAAAGTCCCTCCTCCCCAAGTGTCTGCAGAGTCTCCACCACTATCGAAGTCACCGCGGACGTAGAGTTCCTGTGCTTCGATGGAGTCCCCACCGTCGTGCGTAATGGTGACCGTATCCGTGCCACCGCCCTCGTATTCCCACGAGAAGCTGGCCTGCGGGGTCGCCTGCTGTGCCTGGTCCCCGAGCCCGAGGACGAAGGAGGCGATAACGGCCGCCAGGATGACCGTGATTGCGACCATCAGGATGACCCCGATGACCGGCGAGACTGCGTCGTCGTCTTGAATGAGACGTTTGATATCCATTGTTTCGGTTGCCTTTCGTCGCACACCGCGAGTACGACCCGAGTAACAACATCCTACGCATCGAAAGGGATGCTTACTGACTCACGGCGGTGCGCTGATTCAGGCACATGGGAGGGATCCACTTAAACACGTAGTACGTTTCAGGCGTTCAATGGCGGCCTGAAACCCTTCAAGAGAGCCTGTAAATCCATTTTTCCCGAGCGTACTGGATATATAATGGGCGGTCGAGGCTGAGTCAAAAAGCGCTCCTTCGAGGCCCGATTCAGTCGTCGCAGTCGGATTGCTCGGTAAACTCGGTGAGGGTCATCTCCCGACCGATATACGTGTGGTATCCGGCCGAGATACAGAGGACGATGGAGAGCACCGCCCACCAGACCAGCGGCGAAATGAGCGTGAACGGATAGACGCCGACCCAGAGGATGGTGACGATTGCCAGACTCACCGCTCCCAGCGAGAGGTAGTACTCCCGCCAAGGAAACTCGCTCCCGGGAACGATTTCGAGATAGACGGTGAGCTCTTCCGTCTGCTCGGTCCGTTCGATCGTTCCGGTCTCGTCGTCGTACTCGACGATGCCGGCTTCGTCCATCCGAGGGAGGTGTGACTGCTGTAACGTGGTGTAGACGCGCTTTCGCTGTGCGCTCGTCACGTCGGCGTCGGGGCAATCGTACTCCTGGGCCGCGACGTGCGACGCGAGATCACCGAGCGACACCGGCCCGCCGTTCTCCCGGAGATATTGGAGGGTGTGTCGACGCCGCTCGTTCTGGAGCACGTCGAAGATCTCCCCTTTGGAGATGTGTTGCTCGTCGTCAGAGCCGTCTCCATGTACTTGCTTGCTCATGCGATCGCCTCCGATCCACCACCCTGTCCGTGCATTATAGCGAATGTCAGGTGGTCCATCGGTTATAATATCACTGATATCGGCGGCGTAATGAAAGGCAAAGAGCCGAGATTACGCGTTCGGCCCGGTCGCCGTTGCGAGGGTCGCGGAGTTGTCGCCGGTCGCCGACTCGTAGACGACGTTGAAGTCGTAGCTGCCGCCCGTTACGGAGACCACGACGCGGTCACCGGCCACGACTTTGCTGTTGGACCCACTAGTAGCGGAGTCAGGCCAGTTCTGGTTGTTGCCATCGATATCGTCGCTGCTATCACTTCCGAAGCCAGTTCCCCGGAAATAGAGATTGCTCGCCTTAATTGAATCACCGCCGTCGTGGGTGACATCAACATCGTTCGCGCCGGAATCGTATTCCGTACTGAAACTTGCCTGCGGGGCCGTGTTGCTGACCTGGTCTCCCAGACCGAGCACGAACGTCGCGATGACGGCCGCGAGGATGACCGTGATCGCGACCATCAGGATGACCCCGATGACGGGCGATACAGCGTCGTCGTCGTTGAAGAACCGTTTGAATTCCATGGTTGTCTATCCGGCACACGCGGACGGGACGGCCACCGCCGTGGAGATGTCCCGGTACGTTGTGCTTACTTCGGGAGTGGATATGGAGCTATTTAAGCTTGCACCTGTATTATCAGAGCCTGTAATCTCTGGGAATATTCAAGTCGATCAAACGTGTACAAGTGCGGCCTGATACACAGATCGCAAAAACTGTTATCAGCTCAGATATACGGGCTGGCTACGAGAGCAATAACAACGCCACCGTCACGAACACCGCGAGAATCAGGACGCTGAACCCGATACCGGCCCGAAGCGGATGGGCCAGCCCGTCGTCGCCCGCCGACGTGTCACGGAGTTGCGCCAGGAGTTCGTCTGGCTCCGTGGCCGTCCGCACGACTACTGCCGTTGCCCGGACCACAGCACGGTCGACGGCCGCGTACAGTTCCGTTACGCCGACGACGAGGGCGCGGGTCCCGTAGAAGACGACGGGGTTGTACAGTCGGTCGACGTCGGGGACGCGGCCGAGCTTCGACAGGGGCTTTTTCGTCGCCGCGAACCCGACGAGTCCGAGCGCGGCGAGTGCGACGCCTTCGACGATGTGGGGGACCGTGTAGGTCTTGTAGACGTGGTCGACGACCGCCTCGTTGGTCACGTCGAAGGGCAGGATGGCGAACAGCGCGCTATCGAAGATGCCGTAGGCGACACACAGCGCGGCGACGGTCAGCATGGCGACGCTCTGGAGGCGGTTGGCGTCCGGCACGCTCCCCTCGTACTCGCCGTGGAAGAAGGCGTAGTAGCCGAACTTGATGAACGACATGAACGTGCCCACGCCGCCGAGCAGTAGCAGCCATTCGAGCGTGTAGAACTCCCCGACGGGCAGCGGCCCCTTCGAGAAGCTGTAGTGGCTCGCCGAGATGACGATGCCCTTGCTGACGAAGCCGTTGAAGCCGGGGAAGCCCGCGATAGAGAGCGCCGCGACGGAGAACGCCCCCGCAGTAAGTGGCATCTCCCGCCAGAGGCCGCCGAGCTTCTTCAGGCTCTCCGTGCCGGTCCGGTAGATCACGACGCCCGCGGTCATGAACAGCAGTCCCTTGTAGAGGATGTGGTTGAAGACGTGCGCGAACGCGCCGGCCTGCGCGAGCGCACCGCCGATGCCGACGCCGGCCACCATGTAGCCGACCTGCGACTGGATGTGGTAGGACAGCAGGCGGCGCATGTCGTTCTGGAACAGCGCGAACATCGCGCCGAAGACGGCCATCCCGCCGCCCATGTACGCGACCGCGACGTGCCCGTCCGGGAACGCGCGGTACATCCCGTAAACGCCGGTCTTCGTGGTGAACACACAGAGGAACACGCTGGCGGCGACGTGCGGGCGCGGGTAGGTGTCGGGGAGCCAGGCGTGCAGGCCGATGAAGCCGACGTTGACCCCGATCCCGACCGCCGCGAGCGCAGCGGGAAGTCCCGCCGCGATACCGGCCGTCTCGGGGCCGTTCGGGACCGACGCGAACAGGAACGTCCCCTTCGCCACGTACGTCTGGAGGATCGCGGCCATCAGGAGCGTGCCCCCGAGGCCGTGGAGGAGCGCGTAGCGAAAGCCCGCTCTGACGGCCTTGCCGCCGTAATGCCACACCAGTAGCGTGCTGGTGACGGCCATCAGCTCCCAGAAGAACAGCAGCGAGAGCCAGTCGCCGGCGAAGACGGCCCCGAAGCTGGTCGCGACGTAGGAGAGGGCGAAGCCGGTCTGCGTGGTGTCGGCCTCGCTGGCGTAGGAGTACAGCACCGCGACGGCGGCGATGAGGCCGAAGATGAGCCCCATCAACCGCGAGAAGTCGTCGACGTTGAACAGCACCGCGTCGAAGCCGAGGAACGTCGTCTGGAGGTGCGCGCCGGTCGGCACGAACCAGACCCAGGCCACCGCGAGCGCGGGAACGAGCGCCCCGAGGGCGTGCCCGCTCCGACGCGGCAACAGCGCGACGAGGACCGCCACGGGGAGCAGGACGGCCACCGGCGGGACGAGCGTCAGGAACTCGCTCATCAGAGCGTCACCCCCGGGAGGTTACCGACGATCGTCGTCACGATGCGGAGGAAGACGACGGAGTTGGGGACGGTCCCCAGCAGCAGGGACAGCGTCGCCGCGGTCAGTATCGGCCCCAGCATGAACCACGTGCTCTCGCCGCCGCGCCACCCGGATTTCGTCCAGCCGCCCGCCGGCGGGCCGCCGTGGTGTTCGTCGTCCTCGTGGTGCTTGCCGAGGTGGTCGACGTGCTGGGGCTCGGGAATGTCCTCGCTCGACTCGACCGGAGACGATTCGGCCGTGTCGTCGTCCGCGTCGCCGCCGTCGGTCCGCACGACGTCGCGCCCGCCGAGCGGGCCTTCGAGGAGGGGCTTCTCGTCGTGGCCCTCCGGCGACTCGAAGTACGCCTGGTAGACGATCGGCCAGAAGTACGCGATGTTCAGGACCCCGGAGACCAGCAGGGCGGCGGCGAAGACGAGGCCGCCGCCGTCCAGCGCGCCGATGACGAGGTACCACTTGCTGACGAACCCGGCCACGAGCGGGATGCCGGCCATCCCGGCCGCGGCGACGCCGAACGCGGCCATCGTCAGCGGCATCCGCTTCCCGATACCCGCCATGTCGCTGATGTCGTCGGTGTGCGTCTCGACGTGGATCGCGCCGGCACAGAAGAACAGCGTGAGCTTCATGAACGCGTGGGCGGGGATGTGGAGCAGGCCGCCGATGAGCGCGTCGCCCTTCAGCAGCGCCAGTCCTAACACGATGTACGAGAGCTGGCTGATCGTCGAGTACGCGAGCCGGCGCTTGAGGTTGTCCTGTCTCAGCGCGATGACGCTCGCGGTCAAGAGGGTGAAGGCCGCGACGGCGGCCAGCGGCAGGCCGACGCCGAGTTGCTCCATCGTCCCGGTTCCGTACACGTCGAGGACCACGCGAGCGATGCCGAACACGCCGCTCTTGACGACGGCGACGGCGTGGAGCAGGCCAGACACGGGCGTCGGCGCGACCATCGCGTCCGGGAGCCAGGAGTGTGCCGGCATGAGTGCAGCCTTGACACCGAACCCGGCCGCGAGCAGCGCGAACGCCGCCCGCGCGAGCGTCGGGTCGGCCGTCGCGAGCGCTTCAATGCCGCCCGGGGTGAACGCCGTCGTCCCGGTGAGGACGAAGACGAGGACGGTCCCGCCCAGCACTGCGACGCCGCCGCCGAACGTGTACGCGAGGTACTTCCGACCGGCGGCGCGGGCCTCGTCGGTCTCGTCGTGGGTGACCAGCGGGTACGTCGAGACGGTCAGCAGCTCGTAGCAGACGAACAGCGTGAGCAGGTTCGACGCGAACGCGACGCCGACCGCCGACGCGAGGCTCGCCGCGAAGGAGGCGAAGTAGCGCGTCTGGGCGTGTTCGTCGAGCCCGCGCATGTAGCCGATGCTGTAGAAGCTCGTGACGATCCACAGCAGGCTCGCGAGCAGGCCAAAGAGGAGGCCGAGCGGGTCGACCCGGAAGGTCAGTTCGATGCCGGGACCGAATTTCCCGAGCGAGAACACGTAGCGCGTGCCCGAGAGCACGCCGGGCACCATGCTCGCGACGATGGCGAACTTCGCGAGCGCCACGGCGATGGTCACGCCCTCCCGAACGTTCGGCCGCCGCTCGAGCGAGAGGATGACGGGGATGGCAAGCGCCGAGACGAGGATCGCGAACAGGGGTCGAAGTGAGGTGATGTCGGTCATTGGGTGAGGAGTTGCGGAAGCGTCTCGTTCAGAACCTGTTCGAACGCCGGGACTGCCGCGGTCAGCGCGACGGCGAGCACGGCCGCGGCGACGACGACGGCGACCATCCCCGTCGAGACCGCTCGACCGCTGCCGTCGGCGACGGTGGCGTCGGCCGGTACGTCCGCGGTCGCGTCGGCCTGTTCATCCGCGTGGATGGTCGCCTCGGCGAAGTAGAGTCGCTCGACGAGGCGCGCGAAGTACGCGAGCGTCAGCAGCGTGCTCGCGAGCAGGACGACGACGACGGGCCAGATCTCGGCCTTGACCGCGCCGAAGACGATGAACCACTTGCCCACGAAGCCGATCGCCGGCGGGACGCCGACCATCGCGAGGGCGAGGACGGAGAACGCGCCGGCGGTCACCGGGACGCGACTGCCCATTCCGGCGTAGCCGTTCAGCGTCGTCGCGCCGGTCTTGCGCTCGATGACGCCCGTCGCGGCGAACAGTCCGCCTTTCATCACCGCGTGTCCGAGCAGGTGGACGCTCGCGCCGACGACGGCCATCGGCGTCCCGACGGTGAAGCCGGCGACGACGAGGCCGAACTGCGACACCGAGGAGTACGCGAGCATCCGCTGGACGCTGCTCTGGGAGACGGCGAGCGCGCTGCCGGTGACGACGCTCACGCAGGCCAGGCCGAGCAGCGCCCAGCGCGCGATTGGCACGGCCGACAGGAACTCGACGGTGAACACCGAGAACAGCAGTCTCGCGAGCGCGTACGCGGAGACGGTCGAGACGAGCGCTGAGATGAACGCGCTGACCGTGTCGGGCGCGTTCGCGTAGGCGTCGGGCTGCCAGGTGTGCAGCGGGAACAGCGCGACCTTCACCGTCAGCCCGCCGACCATCAGCCCGAACGCGGTCAGGACCAGCGTGGAGTCGTAGGCCGCCATCGACCCGAGCTTCCCGGCCAGGTCGGCCATGTTGAGCGTCCCCGTCGCCGCCAGCAGGTAGCCGACGCCGAGGAGGTACAGCGACGCGCCGACGGTCCCGATGATGAGGTACTTCAGCGCGGCGACAGCGGACTTCGCCTCGTCGCCGCTTGCGACCAGCCCGTAGGCCGCGAGCCCGGTGATCTCGAGGAAGACGTACAGATTGAACACGTCGCCGGTGACGCTCATGCCGGTCAGCCCGGCGACCAGCAGCAAGTACAGGCTGTAGAAGGAGTTCGACCGCGGGCCGGCGTGGCGCGCGTACGCGAGCACGCCCAGCGCGACGACGGCGACGAGCAGCGCGACCGCCGCCGAGAGCCCGTCGACGACGAGTTCGATGCCGTACGGGGCGGCGAAGCCGCCCACCTCGTAGCTCACTGTGCCGCTCGTTTCGACAGTCCAGGCCAGCAGTCCCGCGAGGGCGACCTGCCCGGCGACGGTCAGCGTCGCGACGGCCCAGCCGGCCCGTTCGTGGAGCAGGCTGACCACCAGCGGCACCGCGCCGCCGAGTATCGGCAGGACGACCAGCAGGACGGGGAGGTGATCAATCATAGTAGAGCTGTTTGAGTTTGTCTTCGTCCAGCGTGCCGTACTCGGTGTAGATGCGGATGAGCAGCGCCAGCGCGACCGCGGTCAGGCTCACCCCGACGACGATGGCGGTCAGGATGAGGACGTGCGGGAGCGGGCTGACGTAGGGGCCGCCGCCGTCCTCGATGATCGGCGGATTGCCGCCCGCCCGGAACGCGAGCGTGATGAAAAACAGGAAGATGCCCGTCTGGAAGACGTTCATCCCGATGACTTTCTTCACGAGGTTCCGGGACTCGACGAGCATGTACAGGCCGATACCCAGCAACAGCATGACCGCGACGTAGTTGTAGTGCGAATCGAGCAGTCCCAACATTACTCTTCAGCCTCCGGTGTGTCGACCGCGTGGCCGTAGCCCGCCGCCAGCAGGAAGAACAGCCCGATGACGACGCTTGCGACGATACCGCCGATGCCCAGTTCGACGAGTTCGATCCCGTACGCGGTCGCGTGCGAGATGAACCGCTCGTACAGGTGGTACTCGAGGAAGTTCCCCCCGAGCAGGATCGTGCCCAGGCCGATGGCGGCGAACAGGAGCACGCCGCCGGACGCGAGGGTCGCGACGACGCGCACGTCGACCCACTCGCGCGTCGAGTCGATGCCGTACGCGAACGCGAGCATCATGATCACGGACCCGGCGATGACGCCGCCCTGGAATCCGCCGCCGGGGGAGTTCGCCCCGTGGAACATGACGAACAGCGCGAACGTGAGGACGAACGGCGCGACGACCCGGACGGTCGTCATGATGATGGTGCTCTCGACGTACAGTCCCGGCCGGTCCTCGCCGCTCATGCGAACACCTCCTGCCTGAGGACGGTCAGCGCGGCGACGCCGGCCGAGAAGACCACGACGGCCTCCCCCAGCGTGTCGAATCCGCGGTAGGCCGCGAGCACGGCGGTCACGGCGTTGTGGACCTCCGTCTGCTCGTAGGCGTTCGCGAGGTAGTACTGCGTGACCTCGCCGCTGACGACCGGATTCGCCGCCCCATCGGCACCGATGGCGGGGAGCGAAGGGACCGTCGCCAGCATCACGAGGACGAACGCCCCGACGAACGCGACGGTCCGAAACCGGACCCGTTCGAGGATCTGGTCTTCCTGCGGGCGGACGGTGTTCGCCAGCGCCAGCAGGAACAGGATGGTCATGATGCCGGCCCCGACGGCGGCCTCGGTCAGCCCCACGTCGGGCGCTTCCAGTATCACCCAGATGATGGAGACGCCGAGGCTGTAGGCGGCGAAGGCCATCACCGACGCCAGCACGTCCTTGAGGAGCGCCGCGCCCAGCGCGCACCCGAGGACGAACACCAGCAGCGCCCCCTCGATGAGCGTCAGCGTCATCGCTCTCCCTCCTCGTCGCCGGCGGTCCACGGCTCGATTCCCTGGTCCTGGGCCGCCCGGGCGATGGCGTGGGCGGCCGTCGGGTTCGTCAGGAACATGAACGCGAGCAGGAAGACGGCCTTGATGGTCGAGAGGTCGGTCTGAAGCGCCAGCGCCGCCGCGCTGATCGTGAGGACGGCTCCGAGCGTGTCGCTCTTCGACGCGGCGTGGGCGCGCGTGTACACGTCCGGTAGCCGGACGATACCGACGGCGGCGACGCCGCCGAAGAACGCGCCGACGAGCGCGAGCGCGACGATGGCCCACTCGGTCGGCGTCATAGCACACCTCCGTGCTCGACGTTGAACTTCGAGAACGCGATCGAGAGCAGGAAGTTCAACAGGGCGTACACGAGCGCGATGTCGAGGAACAGCGGCGCGTCGAGCGCGCTGGAGACGAGCGCGATGGCGATGACCGTGTTCGTCCCCATCACGTTGACCGCGATGACTCGGTCGTGGTCGGTCGGACCGGCGATCACACGGTACAGCGAGACGACGGCGAAGACGACGAACGCGGCCGCGATGGCGAGCAGCGCCGTCTCGAATTCAACCATCCGCTGGCACCTCCGGGTCGCCGCTGCTCCCGGCGTCCTCGTCCTCGCCCTGGCCGCGCTCGCGCGGCGAGGGGATCGCAGCGGCCTCGCGGCCGTAGAAGACGAACCGGACGGCCCGCTCCAGGCCGCCCTCGAAGAGGTCTCCGCGCACGTCGGCGGTGAGCGAGTGGATGTCGAACGCCCGCTCTGAGACGCTGACGGTGAGCGTCCCGGGCGTCAGCGTGATCGAGTTCGCGAGCGTCGTCACGGGGGCGTCGCCCCAGACGGCCGCCTCGAACTTGACGATCTTCGGGTCGATCGGCAGCGAGGGGTGCAAGACGACGTAGGCGATCTGGACGTTCGCCACCGCGATCTCCTTTATGAGGTAGGGGACGTAGATCGCGAGCCGCGCGAGCTGTTTCGGGATGCGGGTCAGCGAGGGCTGCCGGCTGAACGCGATCGGTGCGAGCAGCCCGGAGACGATGGCCGCGGTGATCGCGCCGGTCAGGAAGTCGAGCGGCTTGTAGGTGCTCAACAGGAGGTAAAACAGGTACGATATGCCGAATACGGTGCCGTACTTGGGGAGCGTCGCCGCCCGAGCGAGGGCGGTCGACCGCGCCGGTCGCTCGACCGGTGCCGTCACGACCGTCACGTCGTCGCGTGCGAGTTCGACTTCCAGCGGCCGGAGCATCGGCGTGGTCCCGCCGGGATTGAACTCGGGGTCGAGGACGACCTGCCCGATGTCGTTGTCGGCCGCGTAGGCCAGTATCGCGTCGGCGTAGTCGCCCGGGCTGAACAGATAGCGGTCCGCGCCGGTGATCTCGAACGTCACGTCGAGGTTCGTCGGCGGGTCCGCGCCCAGGTCCTCTTCGACCCAGACCTCGGCGCGGTCGAGCAGCGACTTGGCATCCCCGAGTTCCGCCTGCGCCTCGGGGTCGACCGCGCGCGTGCTCGCAACCACGACGAGGTGGAGCGCTACCTGCTGCTGACTGTCGCGAGCCGTCGTCTCGGCCTGTTCGACGGCGTAAGCGACGGTATTCCGGACCGTCACCGAGTCGTCGAGTGGCACCAGCAGACGACGGGGTTGGGATGCAGTCACGGTGTTCCTTGAAAATCCTGTTTGTAGCTGTTTGACGAGCGTTACTGTCGTTATCGGTCCCGAACAACGGGACACGCAAAACTATTTCGTAATCGGACACGGCGTGGGTTCAATCCGTCAATCGCTCGGCCAGTTCGTCGGCGACGGCGATTCCCAGCCCCTGCTTGTCGCCGACGTATTCCGTCGCGTCGTCGTCGACGAGCAGGGCGCGCGTCTCGGCCGCGCCCATCACGCTCGCGTCGTTGGCCACGACGAAGGCGAGGCCCGCGCGGTCGCGGATCTCCCGCGCACGGGCGACGAGCGTCTCGTCGTCGCCCTCGGTCTCGACCTTGAAGCCGACGATGGGGAGGTCGGGGTGGCGTTCTCGAACGGCGTCGATGAGCTTCGGCGTCGGTTCGAGCGAGAGCGTTAGCCCCTCCTGTCCGCTCTTGATCTTCTCGGGGGCCCGCTCGACCGTGTAGTCCGAGATGGCGGCGGCGGAGACCAGCGCGTCGGCCTCGTCGGCCACGCCCGTCGCCGCCGCCGTCATCTCCGCCCCGGACTCGACCCGCTCGACGGTCGCGTACGGCACGTCCGGCCCGTCGTGGAGGAGCGTCACGTCCGCGCCTCGAACGTGACAGGCCCGCGCGACCGCGCGCCCGGTCTTCCCGGAGGCACGGTTCGAGAGCGTCCGCACGGGGTCGACCGATTCCGTCGTCGCGCCCGCGGTCACGACCACGCGCTTGCCGGCGAGCGGCGTCTCGCCCGCCGCTCTGGCCGTGGCGGTCACGATGGCCTCCTCGGTCGCGATCTTCGCCTTTCCCTCCTCGACGCGCGGGTCGACGAAGTCGACGCCCCAGGACTCGACGCGGTCGATTGCGTCCAGCACGCCGGGGTGGTCGTACATCGGTTCGTGCATCGCCGGCGCGACGACGACCGGCAGGTCCGCTCCGAGAGCGGTGGTGGCACAGGTCGTCACCGGCGTGTCGTCGACGGCCGCGGCGACCTTGCCGACGGTGTTGGCCGTCGCCGGCGCGAGCAGGAGCACGTCGCCCCAGCCGGTCCGCCCGCAGAGGTCGACGTGCTCGACGCTCCCGGTCAGCTCCGTCACCACCTCGTGCTCGGTCGCGAACTCGAGCGCCCACGGGTGGATGATGCCCGCGGCGCTGTCGGTCATCACGGCCCGGACCGAGGCCCCCTCGCGGCGGAGTTCGTGGGCGAGTTCGACCGTCTTCACCGCGGCGATAGACCCCGAGACCCCCAGCACGACGTTGACACCGTCCAGCATACGCCTCGATTCGCAGTGCGGGAGTAAAAGCACCCGACTCTCGGCCGGCGCGTCTCGACCGGTGCAGATGGCGACCGCCGCTCACCCCTCGCCGCCGGCCCGTTCGCGCTGCCGCGGCCGCTCGCGGTGCGAGAGGAGCGCGACGGTGACGAGCAGAACCGACAGCAGAACGAGTCCCAGCGCGATCACCGTGGCGGGCGACAGGCCCGCGGCCGCGGTCGGGACGACGAACGGGAACAGGGCGTACCTGACGAGCAGGACCGCGACGACGCCCACGCCGAGGACGGCCGCAGTCCCCGTGACGTGGACGAACTCGCTGTCGGTCGTCTCGGCGTCGCGCCCCAGTTGCGCGCCGACGCTGCTCGCGTGCGCGCCGGTGTCCCAGACAAGCAGCGCCGCCGCCGCGCCGGCGAGCACGAGCAGCGGCGCGAGCCCGAGTTCGGCCGCGACCAGCGTCGTCACGAACAACAGCGCGCTCCCGGTCGCGAACCCGGCGGTGCGCCGCGGGAGCGTCCCCTCGCGGGCCACTGCACTGAGGACGTGGACGACCGCCCGGCACGCGGTCAGCGCCACCAGCACGCCGAGCAGCGCGGCGGTGGCGGCCGCGTAGTTGCCGGTTCCGGCCAGCGAGTCTCCGACGGGCACCGTGACGCCGACCGCGGCGAGGGCGGTCCCGCCGAGGAGCGCCAGCGCCGGGACGACGATGCCGCCCGCCGCGAGCGCCAGCGTGATCGCCGGGTCGTCGCCGAGGGAGCGAACCGTCCACCTCCGGACCACGTCCGCGGCGACGACGCCGAGCAACAGCAGGAGACAGGCCGCGAGCGGGACGTGCAGCGGACCGGAGAGCGCGACGCGGAGCACTCGTCCCACGACCGGAACGCTCGCGAGGAACCGGTCGAAGAGCCGCTGTGCGACGGGCGCGAACGCGACGACGAGCTGGATCGCGACGGCGACGCGGATGGACCGGTCGATCTCCCACCAGTCCGTCCCGACGGCGGCCAGCCCGTCGAGCGCCCTGTCGGTGGTCGCCGCCGGTGACGGGAGCCACGAGTCGAGTATCGGGACGGCGCGATCGAGCAACAGGAGGCCGGCGACGACGCCGGCCTGGAGCGTCGCGAAGCCCACGAGGGGGTGAATCCCGCTCTCGACGGCTCCGAGCGCGACCGACAGCAGGTCGACGTACGCGGCGACGGTCAGCAGGGCCGCGACGCCGACGCCGACGGCCGTCGCCGCGGAGGCCGCGCGTAACATCCGCGGGAGGGGGTCCGCGTCCGCGTCGTCCGGGACCAGCCCACTCGTCGCGTCCACGACGACGAACGTCGCGCCGAGGGCGAACCCGAGGTAGGTCGCAAGCAGCCACGCGTCCCCCGTCAGCCAGGCGCTCCCGGTGAAGGCGGCCGTTCCGAGCACCACGCTCGCGCTGCCGACCGCGACGCGCGCGTGAGACGACTCCCGGAGCGACCAGACGCCCGCGGCGACCGTCAGGCCGCCCAGCAGGCTGACCAGCGCCGGGACCGGCTCTCCCACGGCCAGGCCGAGTCCGAGCGCGGTCACGGTGGCCACCGCGCCGGCCAGCGCCGAACTCGACTCGGCGGGTCGCCTGTCGAGCGTCGACGCGTCGTCTCGGCTCATCGCGACCACCGCTCCGTCGACCGGACGAGCGCTTTCGCGAGCGGCTCCGTTCGCGGCCAGTCGACGACGCGGACCGTTCCTCTGAGGTCGCCGACGCGCTCGCTCCGCTCGACGTGTTCGAGCGTCGCCCCCGGCGTCTCCGTCGAGGTCAGGTCCGGGCTGACGACGGTGACGTCGTGGCCGTGCGCGGACAGTCGCGTCGCCGCGTCGACCGCCCGGTCGTCGAGCAGGGGGGTACAGAAGACGACCTGCGCCTCGCCCGGAATCGTTCGGTCGAGCGTCGCGACCGGGTCGCCGCCGTCGGTGAGGCCGTAGCGCCGTTCGACCTCGTCGACCGACTGGAAGAACGAGTGCCGCGACCCGTCCGAGAGCGGTCCCGTGCCCCGGCGTTCCGAGGAGGTGGACCCGTCGCCGATCTCGGCGAGGAACGACCGGAGGCGGCGGGCCTGTTCCCGGCTCGCCGACGGCCGGAGGTACGAGCAGTCGTCGTACACCGCGGCCCCGACGCGGTTGTCCTCGTCGAGCAGCGCCGTGGCGACCTGTTCGGCCGCGTACCCGCTGTACTGGACCGCCGTTGGCGCGCCCGCCTCGCTCGCCGCCCGGTGGCGGGCGTCGACCAGGACGACGACGCTGGCCGCCCGCGACTCGCGGAACTCGACGGTCGCCAGTTCGTTCGTCTTGGCCAGCCGGTTCCAGTCGACCCGGCTCATCGGGTCCGAAGACTGGTGCTCCCGGATGGCGTAGAACGAGACGCCGTCGCCGCCCGCGTCCGTCGGGACGCGCCCGGTCTGGGCGAGCGTCTGTGCCGAGAGCTCGAAGCGGTCGACCGGCGCGCTGCACTCGATCGGCGTCTCGATGCCGACCCGCTCGGCGAACTCGACAGTCCCGGTGAGATTCCGGCAGACGACGGTCGTCTCCGCGAAGGCGTGGTCGCTCCGCCGGGCCCGGATGGTGTAGGTGAACGAGTCGCTCCCGCCGGGTTCGAGGTGCGTGCCGAACCGCGGCGAGCCGTCCACCACGTCGAGGCGTTCGGGGACGCCGTCGCGGACGCGCACGTCGGGCAGCGTCGCGTCGCCGTCGTTTCGGAGCGTCACGGTCACGCCCAGTTCCGCGCCCGGGAGCGGCTCCGTCGTCTCGACCTCGCGCTCGACGGTCAGCGTCGGCTCCGGGTCGCCGATGGCGGCCTGGTAGGCCGCGTACGCCAGGCCGAGGACCGAGACCATGAACACCGCCGGATTCCCGGTGACGACGCCCGCGCCGCCGGCGACGAGCGCGGCCGAGACGCCGACGTTCCGCCGCGAGGTCTCGCGGGTGCTCATCTATCGCCCTCCTCGGACAGCGCGTGGATCTCCGCCGTCGCGGCTTCCACCCGACGGTCGAACCCCTCGCCGCTGGCCCAGTCGCGCACCTGCACGGCGATCGGCGGGTCCGGCGCGGCGTCTCCTCCGAGGAGCGCGGCCGCCCGCCGGTCGTCCGTCCAGGTTCCCGTTTCGACTGCCTCGACCGCCTCGTCGCGTGTCCGCTCGGTCCGCCGGACGAGCGCCCGTCTGGCCGCCGCCCGGAGGTCGCCCCTGACGTCGGCCGCGTAGCTCGCTTCGAGCCCGCTGGCGGGGTCGACGCGACCACCGATCCGTTCGAGTTTGTAGTCGATGTCGCCGCCGACCAGGTCGGCACTGCCGCCGCTCGGTCGCTCCGTCGACTCGATGTCGCGGAGCAGGTCGTCGTGGGACTCGTCGTCAGCCTCGCGCTGGGCTCGTCCGTCGGGGACGGGCTCGAAGCAGATGGTGTACAGCCCGACCAGTCCGACCGCGACCGCGCCGGCGCTGGCGAGCGTGCGGAGCGCCGCCGGATCGACGGACTCCGACGCCGGGACCAGCGACGGGACGGTGACGACCAGCACCGCGGCGGCGAGCGAGGCGAGGCCCGCGAACGTGAGCGCGAGGAATCGCCGCCCCGGCTCGGGCCGCTCGACGCTGGCGTCGACGGTCGCTCGACCGACGCCGTCGGGCGTCTCGTCGCTCCGCTCGCCCTCGGTCACCGCTCGTCACCCCCTCGAAGCAGGCGCTCGACGGCGGCACGGGCGGCCGCGGTTCGGCCCTCGTTCTCCGAGCGGCCGCCGTACTCGACATCGCGGAACAGATCCGTCAGCCGCAGGACCGGCTCCGCGGGCAGCCCGCGTTCGATGGCGGCGCGGGCGTACTCGCCGGGCGTCGTCGCCGACGGGTTCGACACCGGGACGCGCTCGGTCATCGCCGCCCAGGCGTCCCGCACCGACAGGGAGTCGACGTCGAGACCGCCGTCGTCCGTGGTCCCGGCAGGTTCGGTCGACGGGCCGCGCTCGTCGGCCGCCGAGCCGAACAGCGACGGTCGCTCGACACCGTCACGGAGCGACGACAGGAGGCCGTCGCCACCGCCGAGGCCGCCGAGGGCCCGGAACGGCGCGACCGTCAGCGCGCCGAGCGCCTGCGGGAACTGCACGAGCCCCCGACCGGACAGCTTCGCGATGGGGACGACGCCGGCGGCCAGGCCGTCAAGCACGCCGCTCGCCACGGCCTCCACGCCGTGAGCGACACGCGCCATGGCCGACGACCCGGCGAGCAAAGCGGTGGTCGTCAACTGCGGAATGCGCGAGAACGCGCGGCCCGCGGATGCCCCGGAGAGCGCGGATAACGCCGTCTCGACGGCCCGCGCGACCGTCGCCGGGAGGAGACCGACCAGCACGCCGGCGTCGGAAGGCCCCGATCTCGCCGACCGATACACGCCGGCGGCGACGATGCCGATCCCGACCATCAGCAACAGGCCGACGACGGTTCCGACGAGCGAGACCCGACCGCCGGTGTCGGGGTCCGCACCCGTGGTCTCGGTGTCGGTCGGGTCCGGTGTCGCCGTCGTCGACTCGGTCTGCTCGGCCGGGGCCGCCGTCGACGCGTCGACCGGGGTCGATCCGGGTTGGCGGTGCTGGCCGTCGGCAGGCGCTCCGTCGGGGCCGACCGGGCCGCCGCTCCGTCCGTCGAGCGGACTACCGGCGTCCAGTCCGACGCCGAGCGCGCCGGGGAACAGCGCGGTGCCGAACAGGACCGCGACGGCACAGAGGAGGGCGAGGGCGGCGCGAGCGGGGCTCGCTGACACTGTCTCACGGTTTCCGCCCAGCAGAGTAAATACTTTCCTCCCCCGTGGGATCCGACCGCGAGACTCGCCCCACCAGAAGACCTTTCGTTCGCTGTACGGATAGCTGGACACGCCCTATGCGGACGCTCACTCGCCGCATCCTCCGTACACTCGTCCTCCTCCTCGCCGTCGACCTCGCCGTGGTCGCCACGGCGGCGTTCCTCCTGACGCCGTGGCTCGTCCCGGTTCGCGACGCCGTCGCCGCCCAGTTACCCTTCGGGGACGCGTCGACGCGGATCGCCTGGTGGCTCGCGGTCCTCCTGCCGGCGCTGGTCGCCTTCGTCTGGGCGCAACTGCGGTACACGCGGGCCCAGACGATGGCCGAGGTCGACGCCCGCGAGGTCGGTCCCGAGGCGTACCCTGATCTCCACGAGCGCGTCCGGCGGCTCGCACAGCTCGCCGACGTGGAGCCGCCGCGGCTCGCCGTCGCCGACAGCGCCGTCCCGAACAGCTTCGCGCTCGGCACGCTCGGCGGCGCGACCGTCGTCGTCAGCGAGGGCCTGCTCTCGGCGCTCGACGGCGACGAACTCGACGCCGTGCTGGCCCACGAACTCGCGCACGTCGCGAACCGCGACGCGACCGTGATGACGCTCGCGAGCTTCCTCCCGTCGCTGACCGACGGCGGGTACGACCCGCTCGCCGACCATCTCCCCGGCGGCGGCCGCTACGCGGTCGGTGCGGTGGCGCTTGTCGCGGCGTACGCTGGCAGCGCGCGACTGCTCGACGCCCCGCTCGGGAGCCTCTCGTTCACGCTGGGCTTCCTGTTCCTGTTCGCCTGCACCGCCCTCGTCGGCGGCGTCGCGCTCGGGGCGCTCACCGCCCCCGTCGTGGTCCTCGGTCGGTCGCTCTCTCGCGCTCGGGAGTTCGCCGCCGACCGGAGCGCGGCGCGACTGACCGGCGACCCGGCCGCGCTGGTCAGGGCCCTGGAAGCCCTCGACGGATCGGGAGACGACCGACCGACGGCCGACAAGCGTCGCGCGTACGCGAGCGTGCAGGGACTGTGCTTCCTCCCTCACGGATTCGGGGCCGCGTCGGACGGGACCTCGAGCGTCGTCACGGAGACGCGCTCGCATCCGCCGACGGACGAGCGAATCGAGCGGCTGCGGGCCGTGGCCCGCGAGATCGAGGCGCGCTCAGTCTGAGTCGTCGTCCGCGACGCTCGGGTGCATCGTCGGCTCGCCCGGCATCGGCTGTTCGAAGTAGCGCCGCATGACCTCTAGGGACTCCTCCTCGCGGCGCGTTCGCTCGTCCTCGTCGATCTCCTCGCAGCCCGGCGGGACCTCCCGCCCGCGCTCGGTGAAGTACCCCTCCGGCGCGGTCCAGTCGTGGTAGAAGTCCACGTCGGAGTCCTCGACGAGCGTCAGCCCGACCTGCGCGCCGTGGCCCGCGGCGACGATTGCCTGGTGGTGCTGCTCGGCCAGCCGACCCGCCGCGTACAGGCCCGGGACCTCCGTCCGGCCGCGGTCGTCGGTCCCGATGAACTGTTTCGAGCCCCGGTCGATCAGCGGGAGGTCCAGCCCGTCGAGATAGGAGGGGTCGGACCAGGACGACGCGACGAGGTACGTCGCGTCGTAGGTCTCCCCGTCGTCGCAGGTCACGTCGAAGCCGTCGCCCGTCCGTTCGACGGACTCCGCCCTCCCGTCGATGAACCACACGCCGGCTCGTCGGGCCTGCGCGCGCATGAGTTCGAGCAGAAGTCGCGGATTGATCCCCGCTGGGAATCCGGGGAAGTTCTCGAGGTGCGCGTTGCGATTCAGTATCGATTCCCCGGTCGAGATGATTCGCGTCGACATGTCAGCGCGGGCGGTGAAGATCGCCGCCGAGAGTCCGGCGACGCCGCCGCCGACGATCAGCACGTCTTCGGGTTCGTCTGCCATGGGTGGCCGTTTCCGGCCCATCTCAAGAAGGATGCCGATTCGGAACCGCCGGGGCTCGCCCGACGTATCGGCGACCTCGGGGCCCACGGCGGGCGATATCGGTATCTGGCGCTACCCGAAGCCTCATAACGATACACCTACTACACGTTTCGTAATGACCGACACCGTCGACGAGGTCGACCTGCCGTACGACGACGACGCCTCTCAGCAACAGAAAATCGAGGCGCTGCAGGAACGGCTCGAGGTGCTCGAAGCCCAGAACGAGGAGATGCGCGACAAACTGCTGGACGCCAACGCGGAGAACAACAAGTACCAGCAGAAGCTCGAACGACTCACCCACGAGAACAAGAAGCTCAAGCAGTCGCCGCTGTTCGTCGCAACGGTGCAGGAACTGTCCGAAGACGGCGTCATCATCAAGCAGCACGGCAACAACCAGGAGGCGCTGACCGAGGTCACCGACGAGATGCGCGAGGACCTCGAACCCGACGACCGCGTCGCCGTCAACAACTCTCTCTCCATCGTCAAGCAACTGGACGACGAGACCGACGTCCGCGCCCGCGTGATGCAGGTCGACCAGTCGCCGGACGTGACCTTCGCCGACATCGGCGGCATCGAAGCGCAGATGGACGAGGTCCGCGAGACCGTCGAGATGCCCCTCAAGAGCCCCGAGATGTTCGAGGACGTGGGCATCGACCCGCCGAGCGGGGTGCTGCTGCACGGCCCGCCCGGGACGGGCAAGACGATGCTGGCGAAGGCCGTCGCCAACGAGACCGACGCGACGTTCATCAAGATGGCCGGCTCCGAACTGGTCCACAAGTTCATCGGCGAGGGCGCGAAGCTCGTCCGCGACCTGTTCGAACTCGCCCGGCAGGAGGAGCCCGCCGTCGTCTTCATCAACGAGATCGACGCTATCGCGGCCAAGCGGACGGAGTCGAAGACCTCCGGCGACGCCGAGGTCCAGCGGACGATGATGCAGTTGCTCTCGGAGATGGACGGCTTCGACGACCGCGGCGAGATCCGCATCATCGCGGCGACGAACCGCTTCGACATGCTCGACCGCGCCATCCTCCGCCCCGGCCGCTTCGACCGCCTCATCGAGGTGCCGAACCCCGACTTCGAGGGCCGCAAGCAGATCTTCCAGATCCACACGCGGAACATGAACGTCTCAGACGACGTGGACTTCGAGGTGCTGGCCGAGGAGGTCCAGGACGCCTCCGGGGCGGACGTGAAGGCCGTCTGCACCGAGGCCGGGATGTTCGCCATCCGCGACGATCGGACCGAGGTCACGATGGACGACTTCCGCAACGCCTGGGAGAAGATACAACAGGAAGAGTCGGAAGACGACGACATCTCTCGCACCTTCGCCTGACGCTCGCGGTCCGTTCTCACTCGATTTCGAGCCGCGTACCTCCGTGCCGTTTTCAGAACACAGTTACCGCTCCGGGCCCGAATCGGGGTATGGCCGTCGCAGATTCGCTCCAGTCGCGCGCCCGCGCTCGACCGCGCCTCGTCACCGCCGCCGTCTCGGTCGTCGGTTACGCGCTCGTCTTCGGCGCGTTCGGCGGCGTGTTACCCCTCCCAGATCTCTCGCGAGAGACCGTCATCCTCCTCGGTGACGCCATCGCCGCCGTCAACAGCGTCGCGCTCGTCACGATTCTCGTCGGCGTCTACTACATCAGGAACGGCGAAGTCCAAAAGCACCGAGCCGCGATGCTGACCGCCTTCGGTCTCATCATGGCGTTTCTGGCCCTGTACATCCTCAAGGTCGGGGGCGGCTTCGAGAAGGAAATCGTCGCCGAGGGGATCGTCTGGGGCGCGTACATTATCATGCTCGCGGTCCACATCCTCCTCTCCGCGGTGTCGGTGCCCGTCGTCGTCCACGCGGTCGTCCTCGGGCTGACGCACTCGCCCGCGGAACTCAGGGAGACGATCCACGCCCGCGTCGGCCGGATCGCCGTCGCCGCCTGGAGCCTGAGCCTCTTTCTCGGTCTCGTCACCTACGTCATGCTGAACCACGTCTACGGCTGGGTCCCGCGCTGAACGGGACCCGGACTCCGTCGCCCTCAGTCCGTTCGCGGCAGGAGCCGGGCCCCGACGGCGAATCCGACGACTGCACAGGCCGTGAGAATCACGAGCGGCGTGACGGCGTCGCCAGCGCCCGTCGTCGCCGCCCGAACGCCCCGCGAGAAGTACGTCAGCGGCGACAGCCACGTCGGGAGCCACGCCGGGAGGAGCGACTGGGGGACGAACGTCTCGGAGAGAAAGAGCAGCGGCAGGGCGAGTCCGTTGCTCGCCGCGATGACGCCGTCCTGGGAGTCCGCGAGGCTGCCGAGCATCGCCCCGACGGCACAGAACAGCGCCACGCCGAGGACGACGAACGGGACCAGGAGGACCGAGGGCCGGATCACCGCCCCGGTCAGCCACACCATCAGCCCGAGGATGAGCAAGCCGGCGATGCCGATGATGACGACGTTGACCACGGTCTGAGCCAGCAGCCACTCCGTCCGCGACAGCGGCGTCGTCGCCAGCTTCTCGAAGCGGTTCCCGTCGCGGTGGCGCGCCACCTCGCTGCCCACCCGCGACAGCGGCGTGAACAGGACGACCACGGCGAGGTAGCCCGGCGCGTAGAAGGCCGGTTCCTCCGTGAACAGGCCGCCACCGCCGGGCTGGGTCTGGACCAGCACGCCGAAGATGACGACGATGATGACCGGGAAGAAGAACGTGAAGAAGACCGCGGTCCGCCGCCGCAGGAACGACAGCGACGCCGCGCGGGTCTCGGCTCTGAGGCGACCGAGCCGGCTCACTGCGAATCACCTGCCGTCGCCGCGGCGCGCTCGCCGCCGGGGCGGCCGACAGCGGTGCCCGTGAGTTCGAGGTACACGTCCTCCAGGTCCGGTTCCTTCCACGTGAGGCTGTCGTAGTCCAGCCCCGCGAGTTCGAGTGCTTCGACGACGCTCCCGATGGATTCCGGGCGGATGCCGTAGACGACGAGTCGCTCGTCCAGGACCCGCATCTCGGCCGGGTAGTCGATGGCCGAGACGGCCGAGTCGTCGAAGGTCCCGTCGACCAGCAGCCGGCTGTCGCCGCCGTGCTCGCCGATCAGGCGCTCCGGCGAGTCGAGCGCCGCCAGCCGGCCGTCGGCGAGCAGGCCGACGCGGTCCGCGAGCTGTTGTGCCTCTTCCATGTAGTGCGTGGTGACGAGAATGGTCACGCCTCGGTCGGCCAGGCCTTCGAGCAGCGCCCAGAGGTCGCGCCGGCCGGCCGGGTCGATGCCGGTCGTCGGCTCGTCGAGCACGAGCAGGTCGGGGTCGTTGACGAGCGCCGTCGCGACGCAGGTCCGGCGCTGCTGCCCGCCGGAGAGGTTCTCGTAGGTCGTCGCCGCGGTGTCGGAGAGTCCCACGTCGTCCAGAACTCTGTCCACGTCGCGCGTGTCGTCGTACAGGCCGGCGTAGTAACTGACGAGTTCCCGTGCGGTCAGTCGCTCGTGGGGATCGAACGACTGCGGGAGCAGGCCGATTCTGTCGCGGTCGACCGCTTCGGGCGGCACGCCGAACAGTTCGACCGTGCCCGACGCGTCCGTCGTGCCCGTCAGCGCACGTACGAGCGTCGTCTTCCCCGCGCCGTTGGGACCGACGAGCGCCAGCACCTCCCCCGCAGTGACCGAAAGCGAGACGCCGTCGAGCGCGACGGTGTCGCCGTACGCCCGCCGTACGTCCGACGCGACCAGTACCTCGTCCATGCGCGCAGGTCCGGCCGGCGCGCCGAAAGCAGTTCCGTTCTCGTCGCGTCGTCGGTCGGTCTCGGTGTCTGGTTACCGTTCTGCCACGAAGTCTTGCGCCAGCGGCTACACGTTCCGGCCGCACTCCAGACAGACCACTGGAAGCCACGGCTTGTCTTCCATTACCGGTTGGGTGTCCTCGCAGTTGTCACAGAACTCAGTCTTCGTAGCCATTTGACATGAGTGTCACACCAGAAGGATAAATAGTTTGTCGTGAATCTCCTGTCGGACTCTGGGTGATAAATATAGACGTTTGGACCACTCACGAGGAGACGCCGGCCACGTTGAGAGGAGCGGACCAGCGACCGCTATCGGAGTCTCGTTCGAACCGCTCTGACGATTTCGTCGACGTCGAACTCGTCGTCGTCCTTGTCGAACACCGGTTCGCCGTCGACGCTGACGCGGAACACGCCGTGGTCGCCCGTCACGAGGGCGATGCGGTCCAGTTGCCCCTCCAGTCCGCCCAGGATCGCCCGCTGTACGTCCAGCGCTCTGTCTCGGAAGCCACACGGAACGCAGTACTCGATTTCGACAGTGTGCATACCCTCGCTACGTCCGCGAGCGGGAAAGGCCTGCGCCCCTACGACCGGAGTCGCCCCACGACCGTCACGTCGAACCGGTGGACGCCGTACAGCAGGCCGACGGAGACGAGAAACACCGCGGTCGAGACGCCGTAGGACTGGTAGAGGGCCGCCTGATACAGCGTCGCGCCGACGCCGGCGAACCCGCCGAGGAGCGAGGCGACGACCGGGAGGACGCAACTCACGCAGGAGAACAGTCCGAGGACGCCGCCGAGCGCGCCGCCGCTCGCGTCGACGACGGTGACGAACACCAGGTAGGTGAGCGCCAGGTAGCCGGCGACCTTCCACGGGATGAGGACGGCGCTGAGTGTCGCCCCGCTGAACACCACCGTCGGCGCGAAACCCGGCGGGGCCTGCGTGACCAGTCGGAGGCCGGTCCCCTGCCCGCCGGTACCGAAGACGCCGCCGACGTAGCCCAGGAGCAGCGCGTACCCGACCGCGAGCGCGGCGGCGAGCACCGTTCGCCGTCGGTCCGCCGGCGCGGGGCGGACCCGAAGGAACACGAGCGCCGCGACGTTGAGCCAGACGAACGGGAACGTGAGGAGAAACGGGTCGGTCGCCGGCCGCGGCGTCAGCAGAACGTACCCGAAGATAAGCAACAGTTCGGCGTTCAGAACGGCCGCCCACGTGACGAGCGACCGTGTGTCCGGGACGTGCTCGCCGAGGTCGAACGCTGTCGTGCTCATAGGACGAGTGCGTCGACGACCACGGCGACCAGCACCGCACCGAGGTACGCGTTCGACGCGTGGAAGGCGCGGAAGGCCGCCGCCTCGGTCTGTTCGCGGTGGAGCCTGATGACCGTCCAGAGGAACACCGCGCCGAGCGACACCGACGTGACGGCGTACAGCCAGCCGAGGTCAGTCAACACGCCGAGGACGCCGGCCGAGACGAGCGTCGCGCCGAGGTAGTAGACGATGTGCTTTCGGGTCTCGGTCTCGCCGCGGACGACGGGCATCATCGGGAAGCCGCCCGCCTCGTAGTCGTCCTTGTACGCGAGCGCGAGATTGTAGAAGTGCGCCGGCGTCCACAGGAAGATGACGCCCGCGAGCACCACGCCGGGGAGCCCGATGGTGCCCTCGGCGGCCGCCCAGCCGATGAGGGCCGGCAGCGCGCCGGCGGCCCCACCGATGACGGTGTTCTGGACCGTGTTCGGCTTCAACAGGAGCGTGTAGACGACGCTGTAGAACAGGATGGCCGTCAGGCCGAGCACCGCCACGAGGGCGTTGACCTGCCAGAACAGCCACAGCGAGGCGAGCGACAGGAAGCCGCCGAACGCGAGCGCGTTCCGGACCGGGATCTGGTGGGTCGCGATGGGGCGGTCGGACGTGCGGTCCATCCGCTTGTCGATGTCGCGTTCGAGCACGTGGTTGAACGTCCCCGACGCGCCGATAGAGAGGACGCCGCCCCCGAGAGTCAGGAGCACCGTCCGGACGGTGAGGTCGGGGCCGACGGCCAGCGCCATCCCCGCGGCGGCGACCAGACACAGCAGCCACATCAGTCGGGGCTTCATCAGCCGGAAGTACGCCGCCGCGGTGGCGGTGAGTCGCTCGCCGAACGAGAGGTCGACCGGCGCTCCGTCGCTCTCGTCGGCGACCGGTTCGGGCGCGAGCGTCGGGTTCTTGACCGGGTCCTCGTCGTCGCTCCCGGTCTCGGCCTCGAGGTGCCAGGCGAGTCCCAGGACGAACGAGCCGAAGATTCCCATCCCGACCGCGAGGTGCAGACCGGGGAAGATACTGTCTCCCGCCGTCGTCGCGACGAACGCGCCGAGTCCGATCTGTACCGGGTACAGCACCGCGCCGGCGAGCAAAGTCGCCTTCACGCGGCGGCGGCAGTCGGATCGAAGACCGACGACCACCGTCGCCGCGGCCAACAGGCCGACGGCCGCCGCGGTCAGGCGGTGGCCCCAGGCGACCAGCAGCGCCGTGTTCGTCATCGCGACGGGGCCGTCACACAGGGGCCAGGTGGTGCAGGCTGACGCCGCGTCCGTGAGCGTCGTCGTCGCGCCCGCGAGCACCAGCAGGTAGACGCCGACCGCCGTCGCGGCGAGCAGCCCGGTGAACGTCCTGCTCTCTGCCATTGTCCTAGGCTTCGGTGCTGTGCACTTAGACCCCGCGATTCCGCCGTCGTCACGCCCGCAATTTCACGGGTCGGGGCCACCGAAATCAGGCGACTGCGGCGAAGACAGCAGTTATTTATCCCCGAAATCCTAAGCCGCATCTATGACCCGGAAACGTGCCGGTCTGGTCGCTCTCTTCGGCGCTGCGCTGCTCGCGCTGGCTGTCGAACCGGCCGCTGCCCAGACCACGGACTCGGCGACTGAGACCCTCATCTGGGGACTCAATCAGAATCTGCTGTACGTCGCCATCCCGATTACGGTGCTCGTCGAGGGAATCCTCATCTATACCGTCTGGCGGTTCCGTAATCAGGAAGACCCCCTTCCGACCCAGGAGAACCGTCGACTGGAGATCACGTGGACCATCGCGACGGCGATCATCCTCCTGTTCGTGGGCGTCGCGTCGTATCAGGTGATGGCCAGCCCGTACGTCACCGCGTCGGCCGCCGATCAGGCCCAGTTGTCCGACGAGAACCCCGAACTCGTAACCGTCGAGGCCCAGCGCTACGGCTGGACGTTCTACCACAACGAGTCCAGTTGGGACGGCGAGGCGGCCGCGACGACGACCGGCACCCTGAAACTCCCGGCGAACCAGGACATCGTCTTACGCATCACATCGGTCGATTGGCTCCACGCGTTCCACGTCCCCGGGCTCGGGCTGAAGTCCGACGCCTTCCCCGGCCAGTACAACCGGCTTCGCACGAACGTCAACAACCCCGGGACGTACCAGCTCTACTGCGCCGAGTACTGCGGCTCCGGTCACTCTAACATGCTCGGAACCGTCGAAGTCGTCCCCCAGGACGAGTACGACCAGTGGCTCTCCGAGCAGCAGTCGAGCGGCGGGAGCGGTGGCGCACAGAACAACAGCACGAGTAGCAACTGACGGTCGCGGTTCGCTTCCGGTCCTTTTCCGATTCGTCTCGTCGACGCCTTCCTACTGGTCGCCTCAGCGGTTCTTCTCTGGTCCCGAGACCGTCTACCGGGCTGGGGTCTCTCGATCAGGGTCCGGTCGCCAACTCCCACCACACCGAACAGGCGGCACTGAACATCTATCCGGACGCCTTCGAGGGTGTAACGCTGTTCGATCGCGAAACGCGTCGCCGGAATCCTCGCCGGCGATTTCTAGCCGTTCTCACGGAAGCACCACAACCACCATCGCACTGTGACTGGTGACCGGCACGCCCCAGCGTACCCAGCCCTCCATCGGCGCGGGTCGCTCCTGATATTACTATAGTAACAATTGAAACGGTTTACACACCGATCGCACGACAGCAGTGCGATCGGGTGTGCACTGACTTTCAATGGCTACTATATTCGACAGCTGGTGAACGATTGATTCCGTGTTCCCGGTCAACTGACTGCCTAATCGCGCGACGGCCGCTCACGTCCTAGATCCCCGTTCGAGTGGGCCGACGGGAGAACACGTGCGAGAACCGGATTCGTCGCGCAGACCCCACGCGCTGTCTCTCGGATGGTGCTGTCAGCAGTTGCGTTTCGAAAAGGACGGCGAATCAACGCCCGACTGAAAAACGAGCGAAAGCCGCCTAGCCGCAGATATTCGCGGTCGCGTACACGTTTCCGGTGTCGGTGACCTCGATACCGATTCCGACGAGGTTCGCGTTCCTGAGCGTGAGGCGCTCGCGGTAGTCCGGCCAGTCCATCCACGCGTCGACGATGGTCCGCGCGACCTCCTTGTCGTTCGCGTTGAACTGCTCCTCGCCGTCCTGTTCGTACACCTGTCCGGCCACCGTCTTCTCGACGGCCTCGAAGCGGGTTCGGGCCGGGGTTTCGATGTAGTCGCCCTCCGACGAGGAGAAGGTACAGCGGTCGTAGAGGCCGCTATTCTCGTATCGCTTCTTGCTCGACACCCCGTCGATCTTGTGGATGGCTTTGCCTTCGATCGCCATCTGTTCGCTGTGGCCCTGTGCCATCTCGTCGAGGTCGTCCTCGGTCTTCAGGCCGGACTCGAACGCCGGTACGCCAGCGGCCTCGCGCTCTTCGTTGAGGTACTGTTTGACGTACTTCGAGATGTTCTGTTCGTTGAACTTCCGGGCCGGGACCGATCGCTCTTCCGGCGTGGCAGTCGCAGTCGGGGTGGCCGTCACGTTCGGCGCTGGTGTCGGCGTGGTGCTGTTGTTCGCCGCCGGCGTCGAGGCCGTTCCCCCGTCATCGCCGTCGCTCCCGTCACCCTGATCCGCCCCCGTCTGTGACGGTGTTTCAGCCGGCCCACCGGCGAACTGGGTCCCGATGAGGATGCCCGTTCCGAGGACCACGAGCAGGGCGACTGCTGCGACCCCGAGTAGTGCTTTCTTTGCCATCTCTATCTTTTTTAGAGCACAGATGTATGTAAGTTACTTGCTTGAGTACGACACATAGCGACGGATCGGTTCCCCGTCCGGTGACGACAACCCATATATGCCGCCGGTGACCACGTCCGGTATGGTCGAGAACGTAATCTGGCCGGTGGCGCTCGACGCCGGCTGTTCGCGCAGTGACGGGCGGCGCGTCTCCCGCGACCTCGCCGTCGAGGACCCGACCGTGGACGAGATCGCGAAGGCCGTCCAGCAGGTCGGCTACGACGCGGTCATCGAACGCGAAAAGACGTATCCGCGCGAGTACGAGGCGCGAGGGCGCGTCCTCGTCAGGAACGCGGACGACGCCACGAAGAGCGACCTGCTCGGGGCCGTCGCGGCCTACGTACAGGCGCTCCGGGAATGAAGCGCATCGGAACCGTCTCGCGGGTCGCACAGGGACTCGCTATCGTCCGGGCCCCGGACGACGAGTACGCCGACGTGGGGACGACGGTCGTCGACGAGGCCCTCGACACGGTCGGTTCCGTCGTCGACGTGTTCGGCCCGGTGGACAGACCGTACCTCGCGGTCTCGCCCGACGACGACGTTCACCTGCCGGGGCTGGTGGGCGCGGTGCTGTACGCGCGGTAAGTCGCGGACCGGCTTCGGTCGATCACGTCACGACCCCGCCGCCGTGCGGCTGTTTCACTCCTCCTCGTGTCGGCTCCGTAACCCTCAAACCGGTCCCTGTCGGACGTGTGTGCATGGAGAGACGGTGGCGGCTCGTCGGTGGCTGTGGACTCATCGCTGGCATCTTCCTGTTCGTCCAGCTCGGTGCGCTGGCGCTCGTCCAGCCGTTCGAATCGGCCGGCTACCAGGCGGTCGAGGACCCCTCGGACCCGACGAACAGCCTCATGTACGTCGGCGCGATTCTCGTCGCCACGGCCGTCATGCTGCTGGCCTTCCGCTACGACGTGGATCAGCTCATTCGCGGCCTCATCGTGTTCTCGGCCGCCTGGCTCTCGCTGTACGTGTTCCAGGTGCTCGTCCCGCCGGTCCTGACCTACGCCGGGCTCAACGTCGTCGCCGTCGCGCTCGCGCTCGCGCTCGGTGGGGCGCTACTCCTCTACCCCGAATGGTACGTCATCGACGCCTCGGGAGCCGTGATGGGGGCCGCCGCCGCCGGGCTGTTCGGGATCAGCTTCGGCATCCTGCCCGCGCTCGTCCTGCTGACCGTCCTCGCCGTCTACGACGCCATCAGCGTCTACGGCACCGAACACATGCTGACGCTCGCCTCGGGCGTGATGGACCTCAAGGTCCCCGTCGTGCTCGTGATTCCGCTGTCCCTGTCGTACTCGTACCTCGACGCGACGATGCCGGACCCGACCGACGACGCGGACGAGGGTGAGTCCGCCGAGGGGGCCGAGCCCACAGCCGGTGACGGCGAGACCGCGGTCGCCGACGGCAGTGAGTCGGCCACTGAGGGCGGCGACGGAGACGAGTCCGGCGCGGACGGCCACGCCGACCCGCTCGACCGCGACGCGCTGTTCATCGGTCTCGGCGACGCCATCATTCCTTCCGTGCTCGTCGCGAGCGCGGCCTTTTTCGCCCCGTCGGGCGTCCAGAGCATCCTGGGCGTGCCGCTGCCGGCCGTCACCGCCATGATCGGGACCTACCTCGGGCTGGCGGTCCTCCTCTGGATGGTACTGAAAGGGCGCGCACACGCGGGGCTCCCCCTGCTCAACGGCGGGACCATCGCGGGCTACGTGCTCGGCGCGCTCGTCGCGGGAATCGGCCTCGTCGACGCGCTCGGACTCGCGCCGTACCTCTAGCGGCCGGTCAGGGCTTCGCTCGCCGGCGCGAACTCGATTTCCTCGCCGCGGTTCTCGGCCTTCGCACGCTCGTACAGCAGGTATCCGGCGGCGACCGTCTCGATGGCCGTGCCGCCGGAGTCGAAGACCGTGATCTCCTCGGGCGACTCCCGGCCGGGGGCGGTCCCGGCGACGACGTCGCCCAGTTCGGCGTGGACGTGGTCCTCGTCGACGACGCCCTCGTCGAGCGCGTTGATGAACGACCCCGCGTCCTTGGTGACGCGCTCGCGGAGGTCCGGGACGTACTTCGCCCGTTCGATGGTGGTCGCGTCGAGTTCGTTCTTCTCGGGGTGATACTGGCCCATCGCGGTCACGTGCGTCCCGTCTTCGAGCAGGTCGCCGTCGAACACGGGTTCGCTCGCGTCGGTCGCGGTGATGACCACGTCGGCCCCTTCGACGGCCGCCGCCGAGGAGGCGACGGCCGCGACGGTGGCGTCGAGCGCGTCGTTCATCTCCGCGGCGAAGGACTCTCGGTGCTCCGCGGTCGGCGAGTACACCTCGACGCGGTCGAACGAGCGCACGGTCGCCGTCGCCCGGACCTGCCCGCGGGCCTGCGCCCCGCTCCCGATGACGGCGAGGTCGCTCGCGTCCCGGCGGGCGAGCGCGTCGACGCCGACCGCCCCGGCCGCTCCGGTCTTGTGCGGGTTCATGCTCGCGCCGTCGAGGACGGCGAGCGGGTCGCCGCTCTCTGCGTCGAAGATCGGCAGCGAGAAGTGGGCGTCGCGCCCGCCGAATCCGGCCGCGTAGGTGTACCCGCCCATCGCGCCGGTCTCGGGGAGGATCGCCAGATAGCCCGTCAGCATCCCCGCGGGGTCGTCGGAGAACAGCGTCGTCCGGGGCGTCGCGGGCGCGCCCTCGCCCCGCTCGCGGTAGCCCGCGCGCACCGCGTCGACGTACTCGGCGGGCTCGGCGAGGTCGGAGACTTCGTCGCTCCGGAGAAACAGCGCTTTCGCGTCGGATGTCATATCCCGCCCTTCGACCGACGCGCCCTTAACAGCGGTGACGGCGCTGTCGCTTGCCGGGGAAGTAAACGTCGGAGGGAAAGACGGGTCGAAGGGTCCCTAATCGGCGGTCTGGAGCGGCTCAGACTGTGCGTTCCGCTGCGTCCCCGCGTCGGTCGGCGTCGGGTCCACGGGGGCGCGGACGAACATCGCGTGGCCGATGAGACCGACGGCCACGACGGAGGCCATCGGAATCGCGGTGGTCAGTTCGAAGCCCGCTGCGAACAGCGAGCCGGTGATTCCTGCCATTGCGAGCGGGATGAGTCCCAGAACAACGTCGTAGTAACCCGTCATAAGTATGGATAATACTATGGGGTAATTGCTTATTAACCTTTCCCCGTTCTTCCAGATAATACATTGAATGGCCTTTTCAAATTTGCTCTGAACCCCCAACAAATCCAACTCATAACTTATGAGTAGGATATTGCCCCAAAGTATATATACAAAAATTCTTGTAGAGTAGTCACAAGAAATCCGGATATCGAGTGGTTCGCACACCGATCGTCACGAAACGTATTCTACGAATACTTGCGATGTATTCTGCGAGCAATTGTGCGACCCTTGTTACCGACAGACATGCTGATTCATTCCGGGCCGAATCAAAACGGACGATAGGAGGCTGCTGCGGGAAATTTATTAATTATGAGAACTAGTTCGTGTGGCATGGGTCGATACTAAACCCTCTGTTCTCTATCGTGATAACTGGGTCCGTGCGCTTATTACGTGTGGTCCGATACCCGTATTCGGAGACAGAAGGCACAGCCGAACTCCATCCGAGACTATGAGTACGAACGCTACGGACAACACGACGGACGAGCAAGCACGACAGTACGCCGAACTCAACATCGGGGACGAGGAATTCGTCATCTACGATCGAGAGAACCATCAGGCGTGGATCCAGTCGACAGTCTCGATCGAAGTAGCGGAGCTTCGGTAGGCCTTCGCCCGCGGTGCGGGGCGGACGGGTAGGCCGCTACCGCAACAGACCCTCTTTCCTGTCGACGTATCGGTGCAACAGCGTCGCCGCCACGCTGCGCCAGCAGACGAGCAGCGTCCCGCCGACGAGAATCGAGACCAGCGCGAAGGTGAGCGCCGCGTTACCGGGGAATAGCTCGGTCGCGCGAAGCGCCTGTGCGATACCGACCGCGAGGACCCAGGCGACGGCGGTTCGGGAGACGGCCGCGCGGAGCGTTCCGATTCCGTCGCTGGTGTACAGACCGCCGATAGCCGCCACGAGGACCCAACCGAGGAGGAACGGCGTCAGCGTACCGGCGAACCGTCCGGGATTCAGAAACGGATTGATACCGTGAGTGAACTCGCCGACGGCGACGAACGTGCCGATGGCCAGCAGGTCGCCGACGGCCAACAGCGCGCTCCGACCGGACAGTTCGACACGACCGTTCCCGACCGTCGAGACGCTCATACTCGCTCTTGACCCGCGGGGTACTTTGCTCCCTCGGATTCGGCGACCCCGGCGACCGTGTAGCCGAAGCCCCGCTCGACGACGGTCCCGGCGAGCCCCGCGTCCGCGAGGCGAGCGACCAGCTCGTCCGGGGTGTGAAATTCGGACTCGAAGCCGACCAGGTGCTCGGACGCCACCAGGACCCGCCCGAGGAGCGTCGTCGGGTCGAACTCCCGGACCACGAGCACGCCGCCCGGTCGGACGACCGAGGCGGCCGCGCGAAACACCGCGTCCACGTCGTGCATGTGGTGCAGGGCGTCGACGATGATGGCCGCGTCGACTGAGTTCTGGCACAGCGGGAGTCGCGCCGCGTCTCCGGCGATGGCGTCCAATCCCTGGTCGCGTGCCCGCCGGAGCATTCCGGGAGCCGCGTCGACGACGAGCCGCTCCGGCACGTCCAGCCGTCTGATTCCCCGTCCCGATCCCCCGCCGATGTCGACGATTCGCGCCACGTCCCGCTCGGCGACGGCCAGCCCGGCCCGGAGCTTCCCGGCTCGGGCGGGCGGCATCACGAGGTCGTACGCCGTGGCGAAGCGATCGAAGGCGCTCACGTCGCCGCTCATGCCCCGACCATCGCGACGAGCGGGGATATAGCTGGGTGGCCGAGACCACCACGGCTTAGAGGGCGCGGAGCCCAGACCGGGACATGGAGTTCTCGCTGCTGGGCTGGGCCGAGGACGGCCACCGGCTCCGCCTCGACCACGAACGGTTCGCCTACGCGGGCAAGTTCGTGATGACGTCGACCGGCAAGGCCGTCGCCGGCGACGACGGCGTCGCGGCGGCCGCGGCCTTTGACGCCGACCGGACGGACCCGGACACGCTACGGGTCCGCTACGTCACCGTCCGCCGGGACCGACAGGGCGAGGGGCTCGGTCCGCGACTGCTCCGGTTCGTCCGCGAGCGCGCGGCCGAACGGGGCTTCGACCGCGTCTCCATCGGCGTCAACAATCCCTTCTCGTACCAGGCGGCGTATCGCGCCGGCTTCTGTTTCAGCGGCGCGGAGTCGGGGCTGGCCGAACTCGACCTCGTCTGGCCCGGCGACCGCAGCGCGACGCGGTATCAGGCCGGCCTCGACCTGTTCCGCGAGCGCGACCTCTCCGCCGAGGAGGAGTCGTTTCTCGCGGCGAAGGCCGACGTCGACCCGCCGCCGGTCCTCGACACCTGGACCGACCCGCCCACGTCGTCCGAGTGATTGCCCCGCTCCGGGAGATTCAAACCGCTGTCCGCCCAACGACTGCCAATGGGAAACGCAGACCTCCGCTCGCTCGCGGCGCTCGAAGACGTGTCGTTCGGCGACCTCGACGGAAGCGTCGTCGCCGTCGACGCCCACAACTGGCTCTATCGCTACCTCACGACGACGGTGAAGTTCACCGGCGACGCCAAGTACACCACCGGCGACGGCGAGGAGGTCGCGAACCTCATCGGCGTCGTCCAGGGGCTGCCGAAGTTCTTCGAACACGACCTGACGCCGGTGTTCGTCTTCGACGGCGCGGTGACTGACCTCAAAGACGACGAGGTGGAGAAGCGCCGCGCCCAGCGAGAGAAGTACGAGTCGGAACTGGCGGACGCCCGCGAGGCCGGCGACGCCGCCCGCGTCGCGAAACTGGACTCGCGGTCCCAGCGCCTGACCGACACCATCGTGGACACGACCCGCGAACTGCTCTCTCTGCTCGACGTGCCGGTGGTCGACGCGCCGGCCGAGGGCGAGGGGCAGGCGTCGGTGATGGCCCGCCGCGGCGACGTTGACTACGTCGGGACCGAAGACTACGACGCACTGCTCTTTGGCGCGCCGCTGACGCTCCGGCAACTCACGTCGAAGGGCGACCCCGAACTGATGGACTTCGAGGCGACGCTCGAACGCCACGACCTCACCTGGGAGCAGCTCGTCGACGCCGCCATCCTGATGGGGACCGACTTCAACGAGGGCATCTCCGGTATCGGACCCAAGACCGCCGTCTCGGAGATTCACGAACACGGCGACCTCTACGCGGTGCTCGAGGCCAGGGGCGAGCACATCGACCACGCCGACCGCATCCGCGACCTGTTCCTCGACCCGGCGGTCACCGACGAGTACGAGATTCCCGACGCGATCGAGCCGGACGTCGACGCGGCCCGCGCGTTCGTCACCGACCAGTGGGAGGTCGACGCCGACGAGGTGGCCCGCGGGTTCGAACGCATCGAGGAGTCCGTCGTCCAGACGGGACTCGACCGCTGGGCTTGAGCCGGCAACGCGCCCGCGTTCCCGACTGCCGCGATTACTCGGACTCGTGATCAAGCTGGTCGCGCAGGCGTTGCATCTGATCTTGCAGCCGCTCGATCTGCTCGTCGAGTTGCCCCTCGCTCGCCGCCTGTAGCTCGTCGAGTTGCGCTTCGGTCTCCTCGACGAACGACATCGTCTGTGCCTCGAAGTCCTCGTGGGTCGACAGCAGCATCTCCGTCTGTTCTTCGACGGTCTCTAAGTACGCCTCCGACGCGTCCTCGAACTCCTCGACGCCCTGGTCGGCCGCTTCGACCGCCTGCTGGCCAGCCTCCGCGGCCGCGTCGAACTGGTCGTCGATCGCTTGTCGTACCTGCTCCATCCCCGGTGACGCACCGGGGACGGCCTCCTCGATGGCGTCGAGCGTCCGGTGCATCGTCTCCCGTGTCGTCTCGGCCCCCTGCTCGTTCAGTTCCGCGCCCTGTTCCATCCCCTGCAACAGGGCGCGATTGAGGCGCTGCTGAAAGGCGAGTCCGGTCGAGATCGCCTGCCGACCGCCCTCTATCGTCTGGCGCTGGAGTTCGAACGCGGGTCTGAACGGATTGTTCTCGTCCATGCGAACTAGTGTCAGTGGGCGTGATACTAAATGCTGTTCACGAACCGGCACGGACGCGGTCCGGCCGCTACTCGACGCGCCGAATCTCTTGGACCAGAACTATGGAAACCGAACCGCGAACCCCGTCAGACGACCGACTCGACGGTTTCGATCTCGTCGAGCGTCCGGTTTCGGATCGCCTCGCCGCTCCCGGTGTCGAAGAGGTGGATCGCTTCCTCGGGGAACGCGACGGAGATTCGCTGTCCGGATTTGAGGCTCGTCATGCCGTCGACGGTCATGGTGAACTGCTCGTCGGCGTCCGCGTCGAACTGCAGGTGGGCCGTGTTCTCGTTCCCGCGCGGCTCGACCACGTCGACCACCGCTTCGAAGGTGTTCACGGCGGCGGTCGAGTCCGCGAGTTCGATGTCCTCGGGGCGGATGCCCAGCGTGACGTTCGTGGTCTCGCTCACGGCGGCGGCCGTCTCGTCGCCGAGTTCGTACTCGAACCGGTCCGCGCGCAGCGTCGTCCCCTCGCGGGTCGTCGGGAAGAAGTTCATCGAGGGCTCGCCGATGAAGCCCGCGACGAAGAGGTTGTTCGGTTCGTGGTAGCACTCGAGCGGCGTCGCGCACTGCTGGAGAATGCCGTCGTTGAGGATGGCGATGCGGTCGGACATCGTCATCGCCTCGGTCTGGTCGTGGGTGACGTACACCGTCGTCACGTCGAGGTCCTCCTGGAGGTGCTGGAGCTCCGTCCGCATCTCGGCCTTGAGCTTGGCGTCCAGATTGGCCAGCGGCTCGTCCATCAGGAACACTTCGGGGTCACGGACGATGGCGCGGCCGAGCGCGACGCGCTGTTGCTGGCCGCCCGAGAGTTCGCCCGGTTTGCGGTCGATGAGGTCGAAGATGCCGAGCATCTTCGTCGCCTCCTCGACCCGCTGGTCGATCTCCGAGTCGGGCATGTCCGTGGACTCCTCCAGCCCGAACGCCATGTTCTCTCGCACGGTCATGTGCGGGTACAGCGCGTAGGACTGGAACACCATCGCCACGTTCCGGCGGGCCGGCGGCTGGTCGTTGATGATCTGGCCGCCGAGCCGGATCTCGCCGCTCGTGATGTCTTCGAGCCCGGCGATCATCCGCAGCGTCGTCGACTTGCCACAGCCTGACGGACCGACGACACAGAGGAACTCGCCGTCTTCGATATCGACCGATACGTTGTCGACGGCGATGATCTCGCCGTCGTCGTCCTGGAACGTCTTCGTTACGTTGTCGAGAGTGAGTTGTGCCATTGTGAATCTCCTCAGTTTTCGCCTGCGACGCCTTTCGCGAACTGTTCGCCGAACACGATGTACACCAGCAGCGTCGGGAACGCCGCGACGATGGCTCCCGCCATCGTGGTGTTGAACGACTGGACGACACCGCCGGTCAGGGCGGCGAGTCGCTGCGTCGCGACCTGCGCCGCCGGCTCGTTGACGAGGACCAGCGCGAACAGCAGGTCGTTGTACACCTGCGTGAACTGGTAGATGAGCGTCACCGCGAACATCGGAAGCGACAGCGGCAGGATGATGTTGCGGTAGATACTGAACGCGCTCGCGCCGTCGAGGCGGGCCGCTTCGATCATCTCGTCGGAGATGGCCTGGTAGTACGACCGGAACAGCAGGGTACAGATCGGAATCCCGTACGCGCCGTGGGTGATCGACAACTGGAAGAGCTGGACGTAGCCGTTGCGGCTCGGGTACGCCCAGTCGCCACCCGTGATAAAGCCGAAGACCGTGTTGACGAAGCCGTTGAGCAGCCCCGGCAGGATCTGGTACCAGAACTGCGCGAGCGGGACCAGAACGGCCTGATACGGGATGAAGATGCCGGCGATGATGAAGACGACGACGCCGACCTGGCCGCGCCAGCTGATGGTCGTCAGCCCGTACGCGGTCAGGCTGCCGAGCAGCGCCGACATGATCGTCGCCGGAATCGCCATCACTAGCGAGTTCAGCAGGCCGGGCCTGAGCGTGTTCCAGGCGGTGGCGAGCGCCGACAGCGTGAAGCCGTCGGCGCTCGGCGGCGCGAACGGGAGCGTCCGCGCGAACTCGCCCTGCGTCTTGAACATCGTCATCACGGCCGTCTCGACCGGGAAGAGGTAGAAGACGATACCGAACAGCAACACGGCGTACAGCCCGATACGGCTGTTGTCCATGTCGCGCAGTTCCTCGACGTAGTCGCGGGTTCCGGTGCTCATAGTTCACCCCGTCGGTACTCGCTGTAGAGGTACGGTCCGATCACCAGCAGCGCGAGGGCGAACAGCACGATGGCGATGGCGGAGCCGTACGCCCACTGCAGGCTGTCGAAGGCGACCCGGTACATCATCGTCGCCAGGATGTCCATGTTCGCCCCCGGCTGGGAGCCCCGCAGCGCGTAGATGAAGTCGAACGCTTTCAGCGCGAACACCATCAGGACCACGGACGCCGACACGGCGGAAGCCCGGAGCTGGGGGATGATGACGCGCATGTACATCCGGACGGTCGTGGCCCCGTCGACGCGCGCGGCCTCGTAGTGGGCCTGCGGAATCGCGCGCAGTCCCGCGAGGAACACGACCATCGCGTAGCCGCTGAACTGCCAGATGAGCGCGAAGATGACCGCGGCGAGCGCGGTGGTGTTCCACGAGAGCCACTGGATGACCTCGGCGTTGACCCCGGCCGGCCGGAGGAGTCCGACCAGCAGCCCTTCGAGGTTGAACAGTCGGAGGAGCTGATTGAACACCCCGCTGCGGGCGTTGTACACCCAGGCCCACATCGTCGCGGTGACGACGAACGAGAGGCTCATCGGGAGCAGGTAGATCGTCCGGAAGGAGTTCTCGAAGCGGATGTTCTGGTCGATGAGAATCGCCACCAGCAATCCGAGCGCCAGACAGAGGACGGTGAACACGACCAGTAACACGACCGTGTTCTGGGCCGCGTGCCAGAACGCCCCGTCGTTCAGCATGCGGGCGTACATGCTGAAATCGAAGTTCGCGTACGTCGCCCCGCCCAGCCCGTTGTAGTCCGTCAGCGACAGGAGGAAGTTCCAGGCGATTGCGCCGTAGACGAAAAAGCCCGCCAGCAGGACCGGCGGCAGCCAGAACGGGGCCGACTCGACGAGTTCCCACTCGACCGGGAGCGACTTCCGCAGGGTGTCGTCCCCGGCCGTCGTCACCGTCGTTCCGCCGTCTGTCGCCAGTTGGTCTCCGTTCGATTCGTCTCTCGATATCGCCGCCCGGAGCCCGCCTCCGGCGGCGCGGAGTCTGCTGAGTATCTCGCGCATGGTTGTGTCAGTCGTTCGCCGACGTGAGTTCGCCGTCCGTCAGTCGACGGACGCGTCATCAGGGGATTCGCTGCGGGACCGGAACGGTCGCCCGCGGTCTCGAAGGCCTGTCACACCGAGACAGACAGCCGATCGGACCGCGGCGGTCGCGTCGTCGACGGGTGTGCCATTCCGTCGAGCGCGTGCACCAGCGAGCAGCGCGGCCGTCTGGCCGATTGCGAAGCCTGCGTTCACGTCGTCCGTCGACGTCCGGTCTGTCCCGCTCGTCCGGGGTCGGTGGACCGCAGTCAGCGGACCGAGCGGGGTCGTCAGTCACCAACGTCGTTGTGGCGTCGAACTCATGCTAAGTGGAGAGAGATTCTACTTAACATTTCCGAATGATAACACACGTTTATTGAGGTCACGGGGGTTGTGGCCGGCGATTCCCCGACCTGGAGTCGTCAGTCGTCGTCGACCGACCCATCCGTGCCAGTCCGTACCGATGGGTTTTACGACCACGGGGTCGACCCCCCGCACGTATGACCGATGAGTACCGGACGGAGCGGGACAGCCTCGGTGAAATGCAGGTGCCAGCCGACGCGTACTGGGGAGCCCAGACCCAGCGCGCCGTCGAGAACTTCCCCATCAGCGACGTGACATTCGGACGGCGGTTCGTTCGCGCGCTCGGGGTGGTCAAGAAAGCCGCCGCACAGGCCAATCGCGACCTCGGGACGATTCCGGAGGACAAGGCCGACTGCATCGTCGAGGCCGCCGACGAGGTCATCGCCGGCGAGCACGACGACCAGTTCCCCGTCGACGTGTTCCAGACCGGGTCGGGCACGTCCTCGAATATGAACGCGAACGAGGTCATCTCGAACCGCGCGACCGAACTGTACGGCGGCGAGATCGGGACCCGCGAGATCCACCCGAACGACCACGTCAACTTCGGCCAGTCGAGCAACGACGTGATCCCGACGGCGATGCACGTCGCCGCCCTCGAAGCGGTCGAGAAGGACGTGATCCCCGGCCTGAAAACGCTGCGCGACGAACTCGAAGCCAAGGAAGACGAGTTCGCCGACGTGGTCAAGACCGGTCGCACGCACCTCCAGGACGCGACGCCGGTGACGCTCGGCCAGGAGTTCTCGGGCTACCGCACGCAGGTCGAGAAGGGCATCTCCCGCGTGCAGGACACCCACGGCCGCCTGGCCGAACTCGCGCTGGGCGGCACCGCCGTCGGGACCGGGCTGAACACCCACCCCGACTTCCCGGCGAAGGCCGCGGAGTACATCAGCGAGGAGACGGGCATCGAGTTCCGCGAGGCCGACAACCACTTCGAGGCGCAGGCCGCACACGACGCGATGTCCGAGGCCCACGGCGCGCTCCGGACCGTCGCCGGCTCGCTGAACAAGATCGCCAACGACCTCCGCCTGCTCGCCTCCGGCCCGCGCAACGGCCTCGGCGAGATCGACCAGCCGGAGAACCAGCCCGGCTCCTCGATCATGCCCGGGAAGATCAACCCCGTCGTCGCCGAAGCGGTCAATCAGGTCCACAAGCAGGTCGTCGGCAACGACGCCGCCGTCTCGGCCGGCGCGGCCGAGGGACAGATCGACCTGAACCTCTACAAGCCCGTGCTGGCCTCGAACTTCCTGCAGTCCGCCCGCCTCATCGCCAACGGGAGCGAGGTGTTCGGCGAGAAGTTCGTCGCCAAACTCGAAGCCGACGCGGAGCACTGCGCCGAGCGCGTCCAGCAGAGCATGGCGCTCGCGACGGCGCTCAACCCCGCCATCGGCTACGACAAGGCCAGCAAGGTCGCGAAGAAGGCCCTCGCCGAGGACAAGACGATCCGCGAGGTCGTCCTCGAAGAGGGCTACCTGGACGAAGACGAGGTCGACGAGGTGCTGGACCCCGCGAAGATGACGGAGCGGGGGATACTCGGAGAGTAGCGAGGGGCCGAACGAAGTGAGGGCCCTCGATAGAGCGAGCGGGAGCGATAGCGACACGCGAGTAGCGGGGGACGCGAGGGGCGCGAGGGGCGCGACCGAAGGGAGCGGCCCTCGATGGTGCGAACGGCGAAGCCGTGAGCCGCGGCGGGACGACCGAAGGGAGCGGCTCTCGATGGGGGAGCGTCGCGACGCGTGAGAGTAGACGACCGCTGCGTGTGTCCGAGGCGTTGAACGTGGGTGACGGGGCGAACGGGAGGGCGGTTTCCCTCGAACCCCCGAACCGGTTATGCTACTCTGTGCTAAACGGTCTCATACAATGGGAGCGACAGTGTTCCTCGACAGTCCGATGGGCGACGAGTCCCGAATCGAGTGCGAGACGGCGAAGATCATGGGCAACGTCGTCTGGGCGGTCGCCGACGGCGACGGCGGCGAGCGCGTGATTCCGCTCGGGAACGTCGCGGGCGTCGCCGGCGACGTGGTCGAACAGGAAGTGGACGAGGTAGAGTACCCAGGCGGTCGGGTCACCGAACTGGTCACGCGACTCTCCTGACGGGCGCAGGCAGCGGCGCATCGACAGCCAAGTGCTGACGACCGCAAGAACAGTCGGTCAAAATTCATAACATTCTTTAATTATGGATGTCTGGGTGCAGACACCGATGCGCTACTCCGAGACCCACCAGCTGTTCGAGCAGGCGTGTGACTTCCCCGCCGACCACGAGACGGTCGTCCGACAGCTCGGGGACGTGGAACTGACGTCACAGACGGGCGATTCGGTCACAGTCCGCGAGATACTGACGCTGACCGACGAGAGTACGTATCACACGTCGGAAGAACTGTACACGTCGCTGGTCGGTAACCTCGGCGACCCCTTTATCGGACGGAAGTACTACGACGACCGGGCCGGGAGCACGTCGGGAACGAAGACTGTCCGGTCCGACGTGGACATGCTGTAAGGGCCGTCACGCGCCGCCGGTCGGTCGTCCTGCCGGCGTCTGGCCCACTGGCGACCCCGACTCGTTCGTCGCGTTTTCGAGCCACACCGGACGGGAAACGGTCGTCTCGTCGACCTCCTCGTATCGGAACCGGTAGCTCACGATGTCAGTCTCGGTCCGGTAGCGGACCTCGAAGCGCCGGACGAGTCCGTCAGGAGCGACGAGGAACTCGACGCGGTACTCCTCAAGTCGCTCCGTCGAGGGGACTTCGCCGCCGGTTCCGCGGATCCGGTAGAATCGCGTCCCGTTCCTGACGACGACCGCCGTCTCGCTCCGGTCGACGACGCCGTATCGCCCCAGGTAGAACGCCGTCCGGGCGGCGAACTTGTCCCGTGTGAACTCCAGTCGCCCGCGCCGATACTCGACGGTGCCGTCGTCGCGGCGCTCGTACCAGCGTGTCCCGTCCGCGTACGTCGACTGCTCGAAGCGGGCGACGCTCCCGTTCGCCGCGGTTCGCACTTGGACCATCTCGTCGCGGTAGCGGGTGGGCGACGCCACCGCGATGGCGGCCGCCCGCCGAACGGATTCCGACCCGTTGGCGGCGCTGAACGCCCGATCTTCTTCTCTGAGCGTGTACGACGTGTTTTCGAGGGCCTCCCGGTGTGCTACAGAGAGGCGCGACACGCTGTGGAGGCCGTCGCGCGCGACGCCCGGCGGGTACTCCGGACCCGTGGCGCTCGGTTGCGCCGTCGGGACCGGTGCCGGCGTGACGGTCGTCTGCCCCGCCTCGTCGGGCCCGACCAGCGCGCTGCAGCCGGCTGTCGTCAGGAGGCAGGCGAGCAGCGCCGCGGACAGCCAGCGCATACCTGTTCTGCGGAGCAGAGACCCAAAAGGACAGCGCCGAGGCGGCGGAAGGGAGCGTTTTTTGGCCCCCGGTCCCGGACCATCCGACAATGACTGCCGCCGACTTCGACTACGAGGATCTGGGACTGGTGGCCGGCCTGGAGATCCACCAGCAGCTCGACACCGACACGAAGCTGTTCTGTGACTGCCCGACGCAGCTTCGCGAGCCCGAGGAGTCCGGGCGGTCGTTCACCCGCTATCTCCACCCGACGAAGAGCGAACTGGGCGAGATCGACGAGGCCGCCCTGGAGGAGAGCATGGTCGACCGGGAGTTCGAGTACCTCTCGTACGACACCACCTGCCTCGTCGAAGAAGACGACGAGCCGCCCCACCGCGTCGACCGCGAGGCGACGGAGACGACCCTGGAGATCGCGCAGTTGCTCGACATGAACGTCGTCGACCAGGTCAACGTCATGCGCAAGATCGTCGTCGACGGCTCGAACACCACGGGGTTCCAGCGGTCGATGCTGGTCGCCAACGACGGCGAGATCGAGACGAGCGACGGCGCGGTCGGCGTCGAGGACATGCTCCTGGAGGAGGAGTCCTGCCAGCGCGTCGAGGAGACCGACGACGGCGTGCGCTTCTCGCTCGATCGGCTGGGCATCCCGCTGGTCGAAATCGGGACCAAGCCCGACATCAGCTCGCCCGAGCAGGCCCGTGAGGCCGCAGAGCGCATCGGCATGCTGTTGCGCTCGACGGGGAAGGTCAAGCGCGGCCTCGGGACCATCCGCCAGGACGTGAACGTCTCCATCGCCGAGGGCGCGCGCATCGAACTGAAGGGGGTCCAGAGCCTCGACGACATCGACGACTTGGTCCGCAACGAGGTCCGCCGGCAGGTCGAGCTGCTGGACATCGCCGAGGAACTCGGCGAGCGCGAGGCCACTGTCGGCGAGCCCCGGGACGTGACCGCGGTGTTCGAGGGCACGGACTCGGGCGTCATCGGCGGCGCGCTCGATAGCGGCGGACGAGTGCAGGCGGTCCTACTGGAAGGCTTCGACGGCCTCGTCGGCCGGGAGATCCAGCCGGACCGACGGCTCGGCACGGAGCTCTCGGACCACGCCAAGCGCCACGGGGCCGGCGGCATCTTCCACACCGACGAACTGCCGGCCTACGGCGTCACCGAGGCCGAGGTCGAGGCCCTGCGGAAGGCGATCGACGCCGGTCCCGAGGACGCCGTCGCGCTCGTCGCCGACGACCCCGAGACCGCCGAACTCGCCATCGAGGCCGTCGTCGAACGCGCGGAGACGGCGCTCGACGGCGTGCCCGAGGAGACCCGAGACGCCAACGAGGACGCCACCTCGCGCTACCTCCGTCCGCTCCCCGGCGCGGCGCGGATGTACCCCGAGACCGACGTGCCGCCGGTCGAGCCCGACGTGACCGAGGTGGAGACGCCGGAACTGCTCACCGAGAAGGTCGAGCGCTACCAGTCCGAGTTCGGCCTCGGTGCCGGTCTCGCCGACCAGGTCGCCTACGGCCAGCGGTGGCCGCTGTTCGAGACGCTGGTCGACGACGAGGGCGTCGACCCGACGCTGGCCGCCGGGACGCTGGAGTCGACGCTGACCGAACTCCGCCGCGACGACGTGCCCGTCGAGAACCTCACCGACGACCACCTCCGGGCGGCGATCCTGCTGGTCGACGGCGGGGACGTGCCCCGGGAGGGCATCGAGGACCTGCTGACGGCGCTCGCAGAGGATCCGTCGCTCTCGGCCGAGGAGGCGGTCGAGCAAGAGGACCTCGGTGGCGTCGACGAGGCGGCCGTCCAGGAGGCCGTGGCTGAGGTCGTCGAGCGCCACGAAGACCAGGTCGAAGAGGAAGGGATGGGCGCGTTCTCGGCGCTGATGGGCGAGTGCATGGGCGCGCTCCGCGGCAAGGCCGACGGCGACGTGGTCAGCGACGTGCTGCGCTCGGAGATCCAGAAGCGGGCCTGATCACGACAGCGAGTCGAGGTCCGGCTCACGCGGTGCCACTCCGTTTTCCGCCGGGCGGTCGTGCGCGATCGTCAGTTCGAGCAGCGATACCAGTTCGCCTGCGTTCGGACCCACACACACCGAGTCGTCCGATTGGTCGTAGCGGACGACGCCGGCCTCGACGAGCTGCGGCAGGTGATGGTGATACAGCGAGGTGTAGATCTCGAGGCGTTCGTCGGGATACTCTCCGGCCGGCGTGCCGTATTCCAGGGCCGTGACCGCGTCTGCGACGTCCGGCAGCGAGAGCGGCGTCGGATACATCGAGAGCGTATAGAGGAGGTAGCGACGGAAGCGTGAGGAGAGGAGCGACAATCGTTTGTCGACGCTGAGCGGTTCGGACTCCGTCGGTTCCTGCGGGGACTTGATAGTCATTGCGTGAGTGCGTGCGTGTCGTCGAGCCACTTTGCGTCGGTTCCCTGCGATTCGAGCACGGCCCGAAGCGTCGTTACGTCGCGAAGGGTTTCGTCGACGAGCGCGATTAAGGCGTCGTCACCACCGTCGAGTTCCTCGCGGGCGCGCCGGAGGTGCGTCTCGGCCTCGGCCAGTCGCGTTCGCGCCGACAGCGTCGTTCGCTCGGTCATCGGTCTCCCGGGACTGCGGGCGCGCGCTCGCTCTCCGCCTCGCGCTCGCTCGACGGCGTCGGCGCGGAGAGGGCGGCGACGCGATCCCGAACGCACTGGACCGTTCCGTCGCGCGTACACGGCGCGACGTGTCGCAACTCCCCGTCGACGAACTCGGCGAGCCCCATCAGGGGGAGCGAGATCACGTCGATCGTCCGATCGGACGCTATCGTCGTCGAACTGTCCCGCCAGCCGAAGGCGTCGAGCGACGCGCCCGAGGCTCGTTCCCAGCGTTCGAAGGCGGTGAGCCTGTCGAGCAGGAACTCTCCGTGTTCGGTCCGGTGGGCGGTGTCTGGCGCGAGGCGGTCGCCCCAGACGTAGATCGACAGGTCGGCGATGCGTCCGTCGTTTTCGAGGGCTTGTAACTGTCCGATGACGTGGTCCTGCTGCTGGGAGACGCCGGCGGGCGAGAGCGACCGGACGTACAGTTCGACGCTCGGGAGATAGGTGTCTGGTGGCATGGATCGATTCGGTGTGGTACCTATTCTCCAGTTCAATTGTCAGCCGCCTAAGCACTCTCTCTAGGTCCCTAGAAACACCGGCTTCCGCTCCCTTCTCTCCCTGTTCTCTAATGGTAGAGTCGGCCGTACTCTGCCGTTCGGCCCGCGGACACATCGGACGAGAAGCGCAGTGAGTGCCCTCCCACGCCAGTACTGTCGGTATTCTAACGAAACTGCCGGGACTAAGTGACTCGGCCCCACAGCAGTCCCATGGCTCCGAGCGTGGCCGACGGACACGACGAGTGGTCACTCCTGGGACCGGCCATCGAAGCGCTCCCGATTCCGTTCGCGGTCATCGACCCGGAGGAGACGGTTCTCGCGGCCAACAGAGCGTGGCGGGAGTTCGCCGGCCCGGACGGTCGCCCGACCGAGTCGGACGCGCTCGGTGTGGCGTACCGCGAAGTCGCGGCCGCTGCTGACGGCGACCACGCCGGACGGGTGTCCGACGGACTCCGGGCGGTACTCGAGGGCGAGCGCTCGCAGGTCGAACTCGCGTATCCCCGCCACTCCCCCTCGTCCGGTCGGTGGTACCTCCTGCGTGCGGCCCCGTTCACCGTCGACGGAACGCGGTTCGTCGCCGTCGCCCACGTCGACATCACCGAACGCAAAGCACGGGAGGAGGCGCTGCAGCGGGCCCACGACATCTGTACCGACGCTGACCGGACGTTCGCAGAACAGGTCGACGCGCTCCTGGAATTCGGATGCGAGGTGCTGGGGACCGACTTCGGCACGCTCTCGCACGTCCACGGCGACGAGTACGTCTTCGAGGCGGTCACGGCCCCACCCGGCGTGGACCTGAAACCCGGCGAGACCACACTCACGGACGCGCTCCCGGTGTGCCAGCACGTCGTCGACCACCGCGAACCGCTCGCGCTCAGCGACGTGGCCGCGCAGGCCCCGGCGCTCGAAGACCCAGAGTGGGGCATCGCGAACTACGTCGGTGCACCGATCGTCGTCGACGGGGACGTGTACGGGACGTTCTGTTTCTACGGACAGGAACCGGCCGCACGCGAGTACACCCAGTGGGACCTCACGTTCGTCCGGATTCTCGCCGACTGGGCGAGCTACGAACTGGAACGCCGGCGACACGCCGACCAGCTCGACGCGCTGAACACCGCGTTTCCGGACCCCAGCTTCGTCGTCGACGCCGAGGGGCGGTACCTCGACTGCCTGACCGTTCCCGAGGCGCTGGACCGGATCGTCGACGACGCCGATTCGCTGCTCGGCAAGACGCTCCACGACGTGCTCCCGGACGCGACCGCTGACTCGCTGCTCTCGACCGTCCGCGACGCGATTTCGACCGACTCCTTTCAGTCCGTCGAGTACCGGCTCGACGCGCCGGCCGGCGAGCTGTGGTTCGAGGCCCGCGTGGCGCCGCTCGACGGCGGCAAGTACGACCCGGACACCGCTATCGTCGTCGCCCGGGACATCACGGAGTACAAGGAGCGCCAGGCGGCCCTCGAACGCCAGCGAGACGAGCTCGAACAGCTCCAGCGGCTCAACGTGCTCGGCCGTGAGATCATGAAGGCGCTGCAGGGGGCGACCACGCGCGAGGCCATCGAGGCGGCTGTGTGCGACCACCTCACCCGATCGGACCTGTACAGATCGGTGTGGGTCGCGACACGCGAGAGCGAGTCGACGGTCGAACCGGTCGCGGCAGCCGGCGTCCCGGGCGACTCGCTGGAGACCGTCTCGCCGCACGAACACCGGCTGGCGACGGACGCGCTGGCGACCGACGAGGTGGTAGTCGTCGACGACCTCACGGCCGTCGCACAGCGGTCGTCGGTCGAGACGGACGCGCCGCTCGTCCGAGACCACTCGTCGGTAGCTGCCGTCCCGTTGACCACGGGCGAGACCACTTTCGGCGCGTTGCTGGTCTACGCTCCCGTCGGCGACGCAATTGGCGAACGGGAGGCGGAGATTCTCGGCGACCTCGGGCAGGTGATCGCGCTCGCGATCCAGCGGGTCAACAGCCAGCGCTCGCTGCTGTCCGCGACGGCCATCGAACTCGAATTCCGCATCACGGACTCGGACTCTATCTACGCCGACGTCTCGGCGGAGTTCGACTGCGTCCTCGCGCTGGAGCGACGGGTCCCGACCAGCGACGGAACCAGGCTCAACTACGTCCGGGTCCACGACGCGGACCCGGTGGCGGTGTGTCGTGCATTGGCGGCGTCAGGCGAGGTAGACGCCTGCGCCGTGGTCCAGGAGGCGACCACGGACCGATCGGCGCTGCTCGAAGTCACGTTCGACGCGATCGACGCGTCGCCGCTCGACGTGCTCAGCGACTACGGTAGCGCGGTCACGCGAGCGGTGGCGGAGAGCGGCGACCTGCTGTTCTCGGCGGAGCTCGCCCCCGAGACCGACGTGCGCGCCGTCGTCGAAGCGATCCGGGAGATCGAACCCACGGTCGAACTGCGGAGCAAGCAGTACCTCGACCAGCCGGTGACGACGGTCTCCGACTTCCAGACGCAGGTGCGCGAGAGACTGACGCCGAAGCAGGCGACGGCGCTCCAGACCGCCTACGCCCGCGGCTACTACGACTGGCCGCGCGAGAGTTCGGCCGAGGAACTGGCGGAGACGCTCGGTATCTCGGCCCCGACGCTCCACTACCGGTTACGCAAGGCACACGACACCGTGATGGCCTCGCTGTTCGAGCGCGACGACGGGGACTGACGGCCCGCACCGCGGCGGGACCACCGCACGCCGACACCGCCTCCGTCAGTCGTCGCGGTGCTCGATGCGCTGTCTGGCCCGCCGGAACAGCCCCCTGAGCGTCTTGGTCTCACGCCCGGTCGGCTGGGCGCGACCCAGCAGCCGGCGGAACAGCCGCCGGGCCTTCGGCCGTTTCTCCTCGGGGTGGCCGATGGCCGTGAGGAACCGCCCGAACTCTTCGTGGAGACCCTCGACGGCCGGCTTCTCGGCGAGCGCGTGGAGCTCTTCGGGGTGCTGGTCGGACGCGACGGTGAGGTCCCGAAGCTCGTAGAGGACGATGGTCGCCGCCTGCCCGAGGTTCAGAACGGGGTAGGACTCGCTGGCGGGAATGGAGCAGATCACATCGAGTCGCGAGAGCTCGTCGTTCGTCAGTCCGACCCGCTCGCGGCCGAAGACGACGCAGATATCGCCGTCGACGCGGCGGAGCGAGTCGGCCAGGTCGGCCGGCGTCGTCGCCGGGTACCGGACGTGGTTGGCTGGGTCCTCGTTGGTCGTCGCCGTGCAGGCGACGGTGTGGTAGTTCTCGGCGAGGTGGTCGAACGTCACCGTCTCCGCGTTCGGGAGGACGTCCTCGCGGGCCTGCCCCGCGAAGCCGTAGGCCTCGCCGTCGGGGTCGAGTTCCGGCGGATCGACCAGCAGCAGCTCCGAGAGGCCGAAGTTCTTCATCGAGCGGGCGATGGTGCCGACGTTGCCGGGCGTCTCCGCGCCGACGACGGCCACCGAGATCATACGTCGAGGTCGCTCAGGTCGATGTCCAGCGCGTCGATCTCGTCCTGGTCCATCGCTTCGACCTCCTCTTCGAGGCCCGGAATCGCCTCGTCCGGGTCCGGGGCGTCGGGCAGCGCGGTCGGGTCCTCTTCGACGTGTTCGAGGCCCTCGTAGCCCTCCGGCGCGCGGTTGCCCTCCGCGAACCACTCGTGGAACGCGGACTGGAGGTCGGCCTCGCCGGCGTAGGCGTCGCCGCCGGCCTCGCGGAACCAGTAGAGGAAGTCCGGCTCGTGGGCCGAACAGAGGACGACCTCGCCCATCGGCTCGCCGTAGATGACCTCGGCGACGTTGCACTGGGAGATGTCCTCGTCGCCGTGGATCAGCCAGCAGGCGTCACAGGGGTCGACGACCCGGTCCGCGAGCACCAGGAGTCGCTGTCGGGTGTCGGGCTCCATCGTCTTGAGCAGCCGGACCCGCCCGTCCGGGCCGAGCACGTCTTCGTCGAAGCGCCAGCCCCGAAGCCCGATGTTGACCTTGCTCATGTCTCAGCGTCGGGGGTTCTCCGACTAAAAGAGCGCGGTGTGTCGCCAGCGATACCTGACAGCGAAACGGCCACAACGCACTACTGTGTGTATAAAGTGGCTCAGGTATGCCTCTCCAACGAACTCACGTCTCGCTCGTCATGGTCGTTCTCCTGGCTCTGACGGCGGGCTGTAGCGGTATCTTCGGCGGTGCAGACACCGGCGCAAGCGGTTCGATGGCGACGCCGACGGACGGCAACGGTCCCGCGCCGGGGACCAGCGGGTTCGACGCGGCGGCCATCGAGACCGGCCACTTCGAGACGCTGTCGACCGAGTCGTTCACCGCGTCGCTGTCGTTCCGGCTCTCGACGGTCCGCGACGGCGAGAACCGCTCCGTGTTCGTCAACCGAACCGTCGCCGTCGACCGGACGGACGATCGCGCGCTCGCCACTGGCGCGCTGGTCCGGGCGAACGGGGCCGCACTGGAGACGACGACTTACACCGCGAACGGGACGACGGCCGAGCGACGGGTCCTCTCGACGCCGAACCGGACGGCAACCGAGTACCGTTCGGACACGGCCCCCTACGACGGCGCCGTCCGCCCGGTCAACGCCAGCAGCGTCCTCGACCGATCGCTGGTCCAGTCGCTCGGGTCGGACGTCGACTGGACGTTCGCCGGGACCGAGACCGTCGACGGCGACCGCGTCTCCCGATTCGAGGCGAGCGGGCGCAACGTCACCGGCTTCGCGGCTGACGAGGCCGTGGCTGCGAACGTCACCGAGGGCGAGTCGATCGACGCCGTCAGCGCGTCGGTGCTGGTCGACGAGCGGGGCGTCGTCCGCTCGTTCCGGTACTCGCTCGCCACGGAGCGCGACGGCCGACCGTTCAGCGTCACGCTGACGCTGTCCGTCTCCGGGGTCGGCGAGACGACGGTCGAGGAACCGGACTGGCTGTCGAAGGCGACCGCCTGACCGACGGCCCGATTTCGATTCGCTCCGTCTCTGCTATTTTCCCGCACCGAACTGTCTGGCCACCCAGTGTCGACTGTCGAGGCGCTCGACGCTCTCGCGGAGCGACCGCAGCCGCTCGGCTCGCTCGGGCGCGTCGAGTTCCAGCGCCCGCTCGATAACGTCGGCGATGCCCCCGATGTCGTGGGGGTTGACCGTCAGTGCGCCGTCCAGGTGGGACGCCGCGCCCGCCAGGTCGCTCAGGACCAGCGCACCGCCGCCGTCGACGCACGCCGCGGGGTACTCGTGGGCCACGAGGTTCATCCCGTCGCGGTGGGGCGTCACGACCGCGACGTCCGCGGCGCGATACAGGCCGGCGAGGCTCTCGCCGCTCAGGTTCGCTTCCGTGTAGACGACGGGCTGCCAGTCGGCGGTGCCGAAGCGGTCGTTCACCCGCTCGACGGCGTCGAGCACGTCCCGGCGGTAGCGCCGGTAGGCCGCGATTCCCTCCCGCGTCCGACTCGCCTTCTGCACGTAGGTGAACGTCCCTCGGAGGGCGGCCCGGCGTTCCCAGAGGTGCGCCAGCGCCTCGATGCGCTCTGGAATCCCCTTCGAGTAATCGAGCCGTTCGACGCCGAGGGCGAGGCGAATCGACGGGTCCGAGCGGCTGTCGCCCAGCACCGAGCGGCGCACCGCGGTCGTGTCGGCTGCTCGGGCCCGCGCTCGGACGGCGTCGGCGTCAATGCCGAGCGGGTTCGCGACCACGCGCGTCTCGTCGTCGTATCGGACGACCCCGTCGCCCGTCTCGACGGACGCGTCGGGGAGCACGTCGTCGACGCAGCCCAGGAACCGCTCGGCGTAGGCGAGCGTGTGAAAGCCGATCACGTCACAGGCCAGGAGCCCGTCTAGGATGGCCGTGCCGTGGGGACAGTGTCGGAACACCGACGGCGCGGGCCAGGGAATGTGCCAGAAGTGGTGCAAGGTCGCGTCGGGGCGACGGTCCCGCACTCGTCTGGGCGCGAGCGCGAGGTGGTAGTCCTGAAACCAGATCGGCTCGCCGTCGTCGGCGACCTCGCTCACGGCCGCCGCGAACTGCTCGTTGACGGCGCGGTACTGCTCCCAGAAGGACGGTTCTGCCCACATCCGTCCCGTGTCCTCGTGACAGAGGGGCCAGAGCACCTGATTGGCGTAGCCGTAGTAGTAGCCCTCGACGGCCTCGTCGGAAAGCGGGAGCCGCTTCAGGCGGTAGGCCGGGTCGGACGGCGGGACCTCGACGACGCCGTCGTCGGCGACGGCCATGTCCGCGTCGCCGCTGGCCCACGCGACCCACGTCCCGCCGCGCTCGCGCATGACCGGGTCGAGCGCGCTCGTCAGTCCCCCCGTCGCGAACTGGACCTGCGTCTCGCCGTCCGCGCCCCGCTCGTGGCTGTACGGTTCGCGGTTCGAGACGACCACCAGCGATGCCGGACCGGCCCCGACCGTCCGCTCTCCTGACAGGTCCTCTTCCATCCCCCGACGGTACGGTCCGGCTCTCCTTGAGACTGTCGTGAAGCGCCTGCTCGGAGAGTATCTGTCCCACCTCGGAAGCAGCCGAAGCGAACACCACAGCGGGCTGGTAGTAAGAGAAAGCTTATACCGGAGGACCCAAAACACAGGCGTGAAAGCCGAAAGGGCACCCGGGTAGGGGTACACGGACGTGCCATTTCGGCTCAACTCGGTTTATCTGGAACCTACGTTGGCAGCGACAGCTATGGACTTTCACACGTGGGAACCCGTCTACGAGGCCGTGCTCGACGACTTCGGCTATCCCCGCGACGGCGACGAGCGGGCCCGCGACCGACTCGAAGCGCTGCTCGACGGCGCTGAGACGTACGACCCCGCGGCGCTCGGACTCGACGGCGCGACGGTCGCCGTCGCCGGCGCCGGCCCGTCGCTCGAAGCGGAGGCCGACCGAGCGGCGGAAGCGGACGTGGTCCTCGCCGCCTCGACGGCGGCCGACCGGCTCCGTGACGCCGGCGTCGCCGTCGACTGTATGGTCACCGATCTGGACAAGAACGCCGCGACCGGGCGGGCGCTGACGGCCGACGGCACGCCCGTCGTCGTCCACGCCCACGGCGACAACGTCCCGGCGCTGAACGGCCACGTCCCCGCGTACGACGCCGCGTTCGTCGTGCCGACGACGCAAGCGGCCCCGACCGCCGCCGTCCGCAACTTCGGGGGCTTCACCGACGGCGACCGCGCCGCCTTCTTCGCCGACCACTTCGGCGCGTCGTCGCTCACGTTCCCCGGCTGGGACTTCGACGACCCGTCGGTCGGCCCCGAGAAGCGCCGGAAGCTCCGCTGGGCCGAGCGGCTGCTCCACTGGCTCGAACGCCGGCGCGGGGAGCGCTTCGACGTGCTCGACGAGCGACGCGAGGCCATCGACCCGATCGGGGAGCCGGATTCGACCGACTGACGACCGCGCCGATCAGGGCGCGAGCGCGTCCATCGTCGCGTCGATGACCGCGCGGTCCGCGGCCCGCGGGAACGAGACGCTGACCGCGTCGACGCCGTCGATGGCCTCGAACGTCTCGATGCGCTCGCGGCACTCCTCGGGCGTTCCGGCCGCCGCGAGGCTGTCGAGCAGGTCGTCGCCGATGGCGGCGACGGCCGCGTCTTTCTCGCCCGAGGCCCACCGAGCCGAGATCTCGTCTGCCGTCTCCTCGTACCCCTGGCGAGCCAGCGCGTCGCGGTAGAACGTCCCCATGCCGCCGACGTAGAACGCGAGGTGCTGGCGGGCCAGTTCGCGGGCCCGCTCACGGTCGGCCAGCGCACAGCAGGGCAGCGACAGCGTCACGCGCTTGTCGTCCAGGTCGCCATCACCGAGCGAACAGCCTCGTTCGAAGTCTTCGAGCCGATCTCTGAGGCCCTCCGGCGTGAGCAACAGCGCGTGCCAGCCGTCGGCGAAGCGCCCGGCGAGTTCGACCGACTTCGGCCCCAGCCCTCCCGCGTCCACGCCGGGGGCGGGCTCCGGCGGATCACACCGCAGGCGAAAGCCCGAGAGCGAGAACACGTCGCCGTCGTACTCGACCGCCTCGCCGGAGAGGACCAGCTTCACGATTTCGACGGCCTCCCGGGTCCGCTTCAGCGGTCTGTCGAACTCGACGCCGTGCCAGGCTTCGATGACGATGGGACCGGAGGGACCGATACCCGCGCGGAAGCGCCCGTCGGAGACTTCCTGCAGGGTGGCCGCAGTCTGACCAAGCAGCGCCGGTGACCGCGAGTAGACGTTCAGCAGCGAGGTCCCGATCCCGACCTCCTCGGTTCGCTCGGCGATACTGGTAAGCGTCGTCACGGCGTCGCGGCCCCACGTCTCGGGAAGCCACACTCGCCCGTAGCCCCGTTCCTCGGCCTGCCGACTCATATCGACCAGGGCGTCCACCGAGGGCTGTGCCGCGACGGGGAGGAACACGTCCCTGGCGGTCATCGCTCGGCCTCCACGGCCCGAGCGCGAGCGGTCGTCGCCGTCGGCTTTGCGATTCCCGACCGCGTCCGTAGCGTGCGTCTCGTTCGCATTGGTCATTGTGGGTGTGCGGGCGGGATAAATCCGGGTGAGAGGGGGACGGCGGCCCGTTGAACGCCGTTTATTCTCACTGTTCTGGCTGACGCGTGTCCGGACGGACCCGTACCCCACGGCGACGGAGCTATTTGTGCACCGCGGTCCAATGGGGTGCCATGCCGTTCGACCCGGACCGCGTCACGACGCTCACGTTCGACTCGTACAGCACAATCGTCGACGTCGAGGCGGCCGAGACGGCCCTCGCCGACCGGGTCTCGGACCCGGAACCGGTGTCGCGGCTGTGGCGCTCCCGCTCGCTCGCCTACACCTTCCTCGCCAATCAGATCGACGCCTACAGGCCGTTCTACGAGATGAACCGCGACGCGCTCCAGTTCGCGCTGGACGCCCACGGCGTCGATATCTCGCCGGAGGAGCGCGACGAGATCCTCGCGGTCTACCACGAACTCGACGTGTTCGACGACGTGCGCGAGGGGATGAACCGGCTGTACGACGCCGGCTACGACCTCTACGTCGTCTCGAACGGCAATCCGGAGATGCTGGAGTCGATGGTCGACCACGCCGGCATCGGCGGCCTCGTCGCGGACACGGTCAGCGCCGACGAGGTGCAGGCGTTCAAGCCGGCGGCCGAACTGTACCACCACGCCGCCGACCGAATCGGGACAGACATCGAGGAACTCGCCCACGTCACCGCCGGCTACTTCGACGTGTACGGCGCGATGCACGCCGGGATGCAGGCCGTGTGGGTCAACCGCGACGGGGGCCCGTGGGATTCCTTCGCCGGCGAGCCGGACCTCACCATCGCGTCGTTCCACGACCTCCGGGACGAGCTGGTCGACTGAGTACGGCGCGGGAGCTACCGCTCCCTCGACCGCGACAGCCGCCGGAGGCGCTCGATCCGGTCCGCCGTCCGGGGGTGAGTCGCCTTGAGTGCGGCCCGGACCCGCCGAATCGGCTTGCGAACCGACCAGAACAGCGGCTCGCGTGGCCAGGACGGGTCGTAGCCCACCTCTCGCTCGTCGCTCGGCGGTACGATGCCGAACGCCGCGTGTGAGGACGTCCGCAGGTCCTCGCCGGGCGTCGCCACCCCGTCGGAGAGCGTCTCCAGGGCGCTCGCGAGCGCGGCGGGGTCGCCGGTAGTCGCGACGGCTCCCCGGTCGGCCGCGAGTTCGCGCGTCCGCGAGAGCCACGCCACCAGCACCGCGCTGACCGCCCGGGCCCACGACGACCCCGAGCCAACGCCTTCGGCCTCGCCGCGCTCGACGACGAGCGGCTTCGACGCCAGGGTCAGCACGGCCGCGTCGCGGTTCGTGAGGTGCGCGAGTTCGTGGGCGAGGACCGCCCGCAGTTCCCGGTCGGAGAGCGCGTCCGTCGCGGCCGTCGACACCACGAGCGTCGACGACGACGGGCGCGTTCCGACGGTCATCGCGCCGCCGACCGCGTCGTCGGTCACCCGGACGGCCGGCGGGAGACAGTCGACCTGCTGGGCGAGACGTTCGACGGTCCTGACCAGCGCGGGGCCGGCGGGCTCCGTCTCGATGCCGTCGAGGAGTTCCCGGCCGCCGCTCACCGACAACCGCCACACGTCACGGAGAATGAGTACGGCCCCCACGGCGGTTCCGAGAACGACCGCGGCCACCGTCAGTTCGGGCGGAATCGCCGACAGCGACACCACCGCACCGACCGCCGCAGCGAGCAGTGTCAGCGCCTGTACCGTCACCAGGAGTCCGGCGGCGACCGCGAAAATCGGGAGGGCGAGCACGGCGACCGCGAGGGCGAGGAGAATCGCGACCATCCGGAGGCGCAAGCCCCACGCCGCTGTCCGGTCCATGTCGGGTGCGACCTGTGCCGGGCTAATAAGCCTGCTGTCGGTCGGTTAGACGCGCCGCGACAGCGACGCGCGCAGTTCCCCGGCCAGTTCGCGGTGGCCGTCCTCCGCGAGGCTGTCGGCGACGACCTTCATCGCGGTGGCTGAGCCGCCGACGTACTGGCCGCCGTCGTTCCTCTCGACCAGCACAACGTCGGTGACGCTCGCGACGGCCCGGAGGCTGGCGCGGGCGTCGTCGGTCAGGTCGCCGAGCAGGAACGTGAGCGTCGCGCCGTCGTCGGTGCCGCCCGCGACCGTCTCGCCGACCGACTGGTGGCGCGCGACCTCCCGCAGTGTCACGTCTGTCAGTTCCGCGACGGTCGGCCCGGGCTCGGTCTCGGCGCGGGTCGTCCGCTCGTCGCCGAGCGCGTCGGCCACGCGAACCACGTCGTGGGTCTCTCGCGTGTCGTGCGTGCGGACGATGTGCGAGCCCCGTTCGACCTCCATCGTCGCGGCGGCCAGCGACACCGCGAGCTGGTTCTCGGTCTCGGGCTGGTCGGCCAGGTCGCCGAGGAAGTCCTCGCGGTTCGTCGCGGTGAGCATCGGTCGGCCGAAGGCCCGGAACTCTCGCAGGCGGCGGAACAGCTCCCAGTTGTCCTCGAACTCCTTGCCGTCGTACCAGCCGCCGAAGGCCGGGTCGATGATGGTCTTGTCCGTGAAGCCGTCGCGCTGGATCGCTTCGAAGAGGTCGTCGATGGTCTTCAGCGCGCCCGGGCGGGCGAGGTCCGGCGGGCTCGCCATCTTCACGACGGGCACGTCGTGGTCCTCGACGACGCCCTTCATCTCCGGGTCGGCGAAGCCACAGACGTCGTTGATGAGGTCGAAGCCGTGGCCGATGGCCGCCTCGGCCACCTCGGCGTAGCGGGTCTCCAGCGAGAGGGGCACGTCCGCGTCGAGTTCGTCGACGAGCGGCGCGACCTCTTCGAGCCGGTCTTTCTCCATCTCGACCGGCTTGGACTCGTACTTCGGGTTGGCCGACTGGAGCCCCACGTCGATGATGTCCGCACCGGCGGGGACGAGGGTCTCCTCGATGGCCTCGGCGGCTTCTTCGGGGTCCAGGTACACGCTCGGCTTGTACCCGGAGTTCGAGCTCATGTTCAGGACGCTCATGATCCTGGTGGGGTGGCCATCGCCCACCGGGAGGCCGTCGATGTCGACCGTGCGCATACCGCCCCCTGAGGACTGTGGGTACAAAGACCCCCCGACATCGGCAGTGTCTCTCGGCGGTCCCCTGCCGGCCGCGGTCGCGTCGCCCACCGTCGATCCCGTGCGCTGAGGGGATTGACAGATTTATTTACACGCCGCCGCAATACGAAGGCAGTGTCGACTCCGGAACAGGACATCGAGGCGGTTCTCGCCGAGTCGGGACCGGACTACGAGGGGTTCGAGTTCGAGATCCCGGGCGGCGGCCACCAGAGCGACGTCTACATGGTGACGCTGCACCACGCCGGCGAGGCCTACGAGGTGGTGGTGAAGTTCAAGCCGCCGGGCGACGTGCCCTTCGCCGTCGAGCCGTTCCTCCACGAGTACGTCGCGGAACGGACCGAGGTCCCGGTTCCGCGCATCCTCGTCTACGAGGAGGAGCCCGACGCAGACGTGCCGCCGTACTTCGTCACCGAGCGCGTCCACGGGGAGAACCTCGCCGAGGAGTTCGCCGGCCTCACGACCGAGGACCGCCGTCGCGTCCTCTCGCAGGCGGGGCGGAACCTCGGCGACCTGCACTCCGAGATCGGGTTCGAGGCGTTCGGCCGCCTCACCCTCCACGACGACCGGCTCATCGTCCGGGACTGGATGGGGAGCTGGCGCGAGTACTTCGAGACGCTCACCCGGTCGCACCTCTCGAACCTCGACGGGACGCCCTTCGGAGACGTGCGCTCGCGGGCGCGAGAGACCATCGAACCCGCCCTCTCCGAGGTCCCCGAGTCCGGCGTGCCGCGCCTGGTCCACGACGACTTCCGGCCGGCGAACCTCCTGTTCGATCCCGCCGAAGACGAGCCGATCACGGCCGTCCTCGACTGGCAGGACGTACTGGCGGCGCTGCCGGAGTACAACCTCGCACAGACGGAGTTCCTGTTCATCGACTCGTCGTTCAGAGACCCCGAGATCCGCTCGTCGCTCCGGGAGGCGTTCCGCGAGGGCTACCGCGAACACCGCTCGATGGAGTTCGGTGCGGGCTACGAGCGACGGCGGCCGCTGTACCAGCTCTCGACGCTCCTGTGGCGGATGGCGGGCTTCGACGCCGCGTTCGCCGACGAGTCCGGCCTGGCCCAGGCACGCGCCGAGGCCCAGTACCGACAGCAGTTCGAGCGACTCGTCGAGGAGATCGAGTCGGCCTAGCGCCCGGGCCCCGACGAGCGGTCCGGTCCGAGCAGCCCGTCGACGGCGTCCCAGTCGAGCGCGGCACGCGCTCCGTTCGTCTGCGTCGCGAGCGCGCCGCAGGCGTTGGCGACGGCGAGCGCCCGGTCGATGTCGTCCCCACGCCGCGTGGCGACGATGAAGCCCGCCGCGAACGCGTCGCCGGCCCCGGCGGTGTCCACCGTCTCGACGGGACACCCCGGCGTCGTGACGGTCCGGTCGCCCGTGTGGGCCGTCGCGCCGCAGTCTCCGTGTTTGACGACGACCGTCGACACCGACTCGAAGAGTCCGTGCTCGCGGGCGTGGTCGGCCTCGCGGTCGTTGCAGAACAGCACCGACGCGTGTGACAGCACGGCCGTGTAATCGCGATACGGGAGCCGCCGTCCCGGATCGAAGCTGACCGGGATGTCGGCGGCCGCCGCGTCACGCGCGAGGCGCGCTGCCGTGTCCGGGTCCTGGCCCGTCAGGTGGAGGTGGTCCGCGCCGGCCAGCGCGTCCGCCGGCAGGTCGGCCGCACGGAACGCCTCGTTCGCGCCGTCGTTGCCCAGTACGGCCACGTCGCCGTTCTCGTCGACGATGAGGTACTTCACCGTGGTCGGCTCGCTCGACTCGATCAGGTGCGTCTCGACGCCCGCTTCGGCCAGTTCCCGCCGGGCATTTTCCCCGTGGTCGTCCCGGCCGACGCTGCCGAACACTAGCGGGTCCGCTCCCAGCCCGGCCAGCGCGACGGCCGCGTTCGTCGCGCTCCCGCCGCCGGACTGCGATCGGTCCGTGATCCGGCCCTCGCCGTCCGGCTCCGGGAGCCGGTCGACGTGGAGCGTCACGTCCCAGTTGACGTGCCCGGCACAGATGACGCGCATGTCACCCGCTGGGACGGCCGCTGGTATATCAGTTCCCCCCGTCAGTTCGCGACGAAACACAGTCAATATATTTAACAGTCGGCCCTTCGCAGAAGCGGTCATGGAACCGGTCCCCGATCTCTCCCTCCTGTTGAGCGACTGGAACGTCGAGCAACCGCAGCGACTGCGGGTGACGGACTGATGCGTCGGCTCTCGGCCGTTCTCGTCTGTCTCCTCGTCCTCGGCTCGCTCCCGCCGTCGGTGGCCGGTGCGAGCGTCAACGTCACTATCTCCGACGTGGAGGTGACGCCGTCCTCGCCGGCCCCCGGCGAGACGGTCACGTTCGACACCACCGTCCGCAACTTAGAGAGCAGCGACTCGCCGCTCGAGATCAACGACATCGCCATCCGGCGATCGGGCGGCCGCGGCATCACCGAGTACGAACGGGTCTCGGACCTCGGCTCGATCTCGCCGGGGAGTTCCCTCGAAGTGCCGCTGACGGCTTCCTTCGGATCGGCCGGCACGCGTGACCTGCGCGTCATCGTCTACGGCCGAGACCGTGGCTCCGGCGAGAGCGTCACCATCCGCTACCCGGTATTGCTCCAGGTCGAGGAGAACCACCCGCAGGTCGACATCACGGCGAACGACTCCGTCGCCGGCGTCGAGTCAAGTGGCCGGGTCACCGTCGCCAACGGGCTCGATACGCAGCTCTCGAACGTGGAGGTGGTCGTCCGCGGGCAGGGCGTCGAGATGACGAAGCGCCGCACCGTGCAGGCGACCGTCCCGCAGAACGGTTCCATGACGGCGCCGTTCCGCTTCCGCCCGCGGTCGGCAGGCGACCACGACCTCACCGCCACCGTCCGCTACACGATCGAGGGTAACACCAGACGCAACGTCTCGCGGACCACGACGATCGAGACCGACCCGCTCCGGGAAAACGTCTCCATCGATACCGAAGCGGTCGGTAGCGGCACCGAACGCGCCCTGCAGGTCACCGTCTCGAACGGCGCGAACGTCCCGATCTCCGACGTGGCGATCACCGCCCGCTCCGAGAACGCGACGTTCCCGCGAGCGCTCATCGAGAACGTCTCGGCCAGTTCCTCGAAACGGGTGCGGCTGAACGCGACGATGAACGAACCGCGGGCCGACGTGCGGGTCGCGGCGACCTACGATCTCGGTTCTGAGACCCGCCGCGCCGTCACCGAGACCGAACTCCGATCCGTGCCGGGCGCGATCGAACTCACCGGCCTCGACATCGTACGCCAGGGCTCGCGCTACCAGATCTCGGGCAGCGCGAGCAACGTCGGTTCGACGGCGGCTGACAGCGTCCTCGTCAGCGTCGTCGACACGGAGACGGTCACGCCGGCGACGCCGAACCGCGACTACTTCGTCGGGACGGTTCCGGCGAGCGACTTCGTCTCGTTCGACGTGTACGCGAGAACCGAGGGCAACACCACGTCGATCCCGCTCGAAGTGACGTACCTCGTCGACGAGGATCGGAAGACTCAGCGCTTCTCGGTCGATCTGAACCAGTTCGGTGGGGCAGCGTCGCCCGAGACGCCCGAGAGTAGTAGCGGCGGCCAGAGCGGCCTCCTGCCGATCCTCGCCGTGGCCGGACTGGCCGCCCTCCTCGTCGTGGGCGTCCTCGTGCGTCGATACCGTCGCGGCGACGACGAACTCGACGTATGAAGGTCGTGGACGCCGACGACCTCGTCAAGCGCTATCGCACCGGCGGTCAGACGCTCGACGCCCTCGCCGGCGTCGACTTCGACCTCGACGCCGGCGAGTTCGTCTCGATCATGGGCCCGAGCGGCAGCGGCAAGACGACCCTGCTGAACATCCTCGGGCTGCTCGATACGCCGACCGAGGGACGGATCCGCCTCGACGGGCAGGACGTGACCGGTCTCAGCGACCGCAAGCGGACAGCGCTCCGAAAGCGGACCATCGGGTTCGTCTTCCAGCACTTCTACCTGCTGCCGACGCTGACCGCGGTCGAGAACGTCGAGGTACCGTTGCTGCTCGACCAGCCACCAGGACTCACGAAGCGGGCGCGGTCGCTGCTCGAACGGATGGGACTCGGCGACCGACTCGACCACCGCCCCGACGAACTCTCGGGCGGGCAGAAACAGCGCGTCGCCATCGCCCGCTCGCTGATCAACGAGCCGAAGATCGTCCTCGCGGACGAACCGACCGGCAACCTCGACAGCGAGACCGGCCGCCAGATCTTAGACGAGTTCCAGCGCATCGCCGACGAGGACGACGTGGCCATCGTCGCCGTCACGCACGACGACCTCGTCAACGAGTACGTCGACCGGACCGTCCACCTCGTCGACGGCACCATCGGGAGGGAGCGCAAGAGTGGCGGGTAGGTACTTCCCGGCGGCGCTGATGGCCCGCCGGAACCTCACGCGGACGAAGATGCGGTCGCTGCTCGCGTCGCTCGGCATCGTCATCGGCGTCATCGCCATCGCCTCGCTCGGGATGTTCGGCGTCGCGCTGCAGTACTCGTTCACGCAGAACCTCGGGGACATCGGCAACCAGATCACCGTCTCGCCGAACACCGCCGAGAACGTCACCGAACTCACCGAGCGCGACGTGCGCGACATCCAGCGGGTCGCGAGCCCGACGGCGACCGTCGCGCCGGTCAAACAGCGCGTCGAGCCGGTCTCCTTCGACAGACGGACGACGGGGAGACAGCTCGTCTACGGCGTCGAGAATCCCGCGGAACTCTACGAGGCTCGCGAGGGCCGCATCACCGAACCGTTCCGGACCGGCGCGCTCGTCGGGGCCAACATCGCCGAGGAGCACGACCTCCACCCCGGGAGCACGATCACGGTCAACGAGAGCACCGTCCGCGTCAGGGCAGTCCTCGCTGAGGGCGACGCCTTCTCGTCGCTCAACCCCGACAATCGGGTTCTCCTGCCGGCGAGTTCCTTCCAGGAGCGCGGATACTCGCAGGTGTACGTCATCGAGTCCTCGGGCTCGCGGGCCAACGAGACGGCGATGGCCATCCGAAACTCGCTCAACGACCGCCAGGAGCGCGTCAACGTGATGGAACTCGGCTCGATCGTCGACACGATCGAACAGCAGTTCCAGATCATCAACACCGTCCTCGTCGGCATCGCCTCCATCTCCCTGCTCGTCGCCGGCATCTCCATCCTGAACGTGATGCTGATGTCGACCGTCGAGCGCCGCGAGGAGATCGGCGTCCTGCGGGCCGTCGGCTACCAGAAGCGCGACGTGCTGAAGGTGATGCTCATGGAGGCAACGCTACTTGGCGTCCTGGGTGGCGTCGCCGGCGTCGTCCTGAGTCTCGGCGCCGGCCTGGCGATCAATCACTACACGGTCGGCGACGCGACCGCGGTCTTCAGGATGGCCAACGCCTGGTACCTCGGGGCGGCGTTCTCCTTCGGCGTGGTAACGAGTATCGTCAGCGGTCTGTATCCCGCCTGGAAAGCGGCGAGCGAGGAGCCCGTCGAAGCGCTCCGAGGTTAGATGGTCGTCTCGACGCCCGGGTCGAGCCACGGATCCGTCCGGCCGACCGTCACGGAGTCGAACTGCGAAAGCCAGTTCTCGTCCCCACGTTCGAACGCCTCTAGCGCGTCGCCGACGGTGTAGGTCCGATCCTCGTCCGTGCAGGGGAAGACGGCCTCCATCGCCGAGCCATCGTACAGCGCCAGCGAGACGACCGGGAACACGACGACTTCGTCCACGCGGTCCATCCCGACGTAGCTCCGGGTCCGGCGCTCGAAGGCCGGTTCGAGGGAGTGGCCGTTGCGGTCGGCCCAGTCCTTGAACTCCTCGTAGGTGGCGATAGCGCCCGAGCGCTTGTCCTCGGCCATCGTCCGGATGCGCTGCCACTCGCCGGCGACCATCGACTCGCTGAACACGCCGTTCGCTTCGAGGCGCTTGACGCGGTTCAGCACCTGCTGCTGCGCGTCGAACGTCCCGTAGGTGTCGCCCCGAAGATACAGTTCCGCCCGAAGGTGTGTGTCTCCTGTCATGGGTTGATCAATTGAGTATTCTCCAGAAGCTAACTAAACTCTTTCCCAAAATACAATTGTTACCATACAACATTATTCTTTCGAAGGTATTTTGACTTTAGTGGCCGCTATTACGCTATTATGGCCAGTAAGTGGGAACTCAAGAACACCGTTATATGTTGGGTCTGCTATACGTTATTTCTATTACAGTCGATGGAACATTCGTCGATCATCGAATTCATAGTGGTTGGTTACCCAACCATTTATAAATATTTCTCATTGATATATTTGAATTCCGAGAGTACGAGCGAGTGTGTGACCAGGCCCGTTCTCAACAGGTGGCCTGCCACGCGTTCCGAATCGACGGCGTGGTCGGTCACCCACCGATCGGCGTTCAAGATCGGTTACAGGCCGCTTCCGAGAGCGTTCTCCGCGACGTGGCGCTCACGGGCCGGTCGTGGGGCGCTCGCGCCCGAGAAACTTCGATAGTTGCCGAACTGGATGTCGGCGGGGGTACAAAATACAGCGACGCCGCGGGAGATGGTCGGATTCAGCACCCGGTCTCTGTCACCGGACGGACAGCGGACCGCTCAGTCGTCCGCTCGCGCTTCCGCACCGCTCGCGACCACGTCGATCTCACCGGCGTCGAGTTCTTCCTCGATCTCGCGGGCCGCCTGCACCATGTTCTCCATCTTGCCGTAGGCCACGTCGCGCGGGAGCAGTTTCACGCCGCAGTCCGGCGAGACGGTGAGTCGCTCCGGCGGGACGACCTCCAGGCCCTTCTTGATGTTCTCCTTGATCTCCTCGACGGACTCGACTTCGGCGACGTGGGCGTCGACGACGCCCATCGCGAAGTCCTTGGTGAACTCGTGCTCTTTGAACACGTCGAGCTGGTCGTAGTCACCGTTGGCCAGTTCGAGGTCGTACTCGTGGACCGGGTAGTCGAGGATCTCGGGGTAGATGCGCGAGTAGTCGCCGTAACAGACGTGCAGGCCGAGGCGCACGTCGTCCGGAATCTCGTCGACGATGCGCTCCAGACACTCGCCGACGATGGCGTGGTCGTCCGGCGTCGTGGCGAGGGCGGGCTCGTCGATCTGGATGTAGCGCGCGCCGGCTTCGACCAGCGCCTCGATCTCCTCGTTGACGAGTTCGGCCAGCTCGTAGGCCAGTTGCTCCTCGCTGTCGTAGACCTCGTTGAACGACCAGTTGGCGAGCGTGTACGGGCCGGTGATCGGGACCTTGACCGGGCGCTCGGCCACCTCGTCGGTGAACTCGAACTCCTCGACGAGCCACTGCTCGCCGTACTCGACCTCGTCGGCGACGCTCGGCTTGTCGAAGTAGTTGTGGCCCCACACCTTCACGCGGCCGTTGAACTCGTAGCCGTCGATGCGGTGGGCGAAGTACTCGACCATCTCGTTGCGGCGCATCTCGCCGTCACAGATGACGTCCAGCCCGGAGCGCTCGTGCTCGTGAGTGATGAGCCGCGAGGCGTCGTCCTTTGCTTCCTCCCACTGCTCCTCGTCGAAGTCCGCGTCCTCGTCCTCGAACAGTTCCCGCGCCCGGTCGTGCCACTTGGGCTTGGGGTAGGAGCCGACGACGGTCGTCAGCAGGAAGTGGTCGTTCGGGTGATCCGCCGGTTTGAACTGGTCTCGTGGTCCTGTCATGGATTTATGCCTCCGCCGCCTCCAGGTCGGCGGCGTTCGCGAGCGCGTCGAGCTTGTCTTCGAACTTGTTCACGGGCAGGTAGAACAGCTCCGTGTTCGCCGTCGCGTAGACGGTGTCGTAGGCGTTGTTGGTCTGCTGTTCGAACCAGTCGATGCGGTCGCGGATGGTCTCGGGGGACTCGACGAGCGTGTTCTGCCCGTCGACGACGCCGAGCGCCACGTCGTCTTTCGTGCCGTACTCCTGGACGTTGTACACGTTCTGATCGTGGTTCGCGACGAGGTCGAAGCCGATGGCGTCCACGTCGGCGTCCATCAGGTGCGCGTAGGCCTTCTCTTCGATCGCTCCCCAGTAGGTGTGGGCGACGACTTCGGCGTCGGCGGCCGAGGCGACGGCGTCGATGGCCTCCGCGGCGCGCTCGTCCTCGCCGTCCGCGGGCGCGTTCTCGACGAGCGACGGTTCGAGCAGGAACAGCGTCTCCACGTCGGGGAAGGACTTCACTTCCTCGACGAGGAAGTCGGCGACGGCGTCGAGGAACGCCGCCTCGTCGCCGTAGTGCTCGTCGGTCGCGAGGTCGGCGAGCGAGTACGGACCGGGGAGGACCGCCTGCAGTCCCTCGTCGACGAGGTCGGCGGCCGCACCGAGGTCCGCGGCCACGTCGCCCCCGTCGGCCGAGAGGTCGTCCTGCACGACCGGCTCGCGGTAGAAGTTGTTGTTGTCGTAGTAGCGGACGATGCCCTTCGTCTCCACGCTGTCGTGGACGGCGAGCGGGTGCGCGAGCATGTCGTCCCAGCGCAGTTGCCCCTCGACGATCCGATCGAGACCGGCGTTCTGCTGGCGTGCGACGACTTCCGCGCGCACCTCGTCGTACGCCTCGACGATGGCACCGGACTCGTCGCCCGAGACGAGATCGGTCTTCTGGTGGCCTTTCAGGTCTGACAGTTCGTCCTTGGCCCAGTCCGGGAGGGGAAAGAGACCAGGGGTCGTGGCGACTACCTGTGTCATTGCGTCGGGATAAGAAATGACGGGCTTTAATATTTCCTATTCAGTCTAATGCTCCACAGTAATCACTCGGCGGCAAAGCGCAGGACGACGAGTTCCTCGTACGGGTGCTTCTCGCTCGCGAGGCGCTCGCTAACGAGATCTCGGTCGCTCGCGTACTCGCGGACGGCACCGGGGTCGGTGAGACTGCTCACCAGCACGAGCGCCTCGCCATCGGGAGCCAGGACCCGTTCCACGGTATCGAGGAACGGGTCGACCAGCCGGCGCCCGTCCTCCCCGCCCGAGAGCGCGTGTTCCATCCAGTCGTCCCACTCCCGTTCCTGTGGCGTCGGCAGGTACGGCGGATTGAACGTCACCAGGTCGAAGACGCCGTCCCGAAACGGCGAGACGAGGTCCCCGCGGACGACGGGGACGCCGTTGTCGGCGGCTTGCCGGCAGGCCAGCGGGCTCACGTCGACCCCGACCGCGTCCGCGCCGGCCTCCGCGAGCACGGCGGCAACGTAGCCCGATCCGGTCCCCACGTCGAGGACGCGATCTCCCGACGCGACGCGCTCGCGGGCCGTCCGCGCCAGCAGGTCCGAGTCCTCGGCCGGCTGGTACACCGACTCCACGTCGCGCCGGTCGGCCAGGGACGGTCGGTCGCCCGAGCCCCCGTCGTTCCTGTCCCCACCGTCGTCGGTCGGATCGCTGTCGCCGGTCTCCTCGCTCATCTCACGCCTCCGGCTCGCCGACCTCGTACGCGAGCGTCGCCAGCGTCGCGAAGTCCCGCGGAGCGAGGGTGCCCGCGCGGGCGCTCAGTAGCTCCTCGTCGGCGGCGTCGACGACCGCGTCGGGGTCGCCCAGGCCTGAGATGTGCGCCGTGTTCCGGATCGCATTCCGCATGGTCTTTCGGCGCTGGGTGAACACGGCCTTCAGAAAGTCCATGAAGAAGGCGTCGTCGGGGACGGTGTAGTCCGGCGTCCGCGGCGTCGTCCGGACAACGGCGCTGGTCACCCGCGGCTGGGGGTCGAACGCCTCCGGCGGCACCGTCTCGACGACCTCCACGTCGGCGTAGTGGCCCGCCGTGACCGACAGCCGTCCGTAATCGTCCGTCCCCGGGTCGGCGGCCATCCGCTCGGCGAACTCCCGCTGGAACATCAACACGAGCGGCTTCCCCGCGGGCAACAGGCGGAACGCGATCTCCGAGGACGCGCCGTACGGGAGGTTCGATATGCTGGCGGTGAACTCGGGGAGCGCCACGTCGAGGGCGTCGCCCTGTACGACCGTCAGACGGCCGTCGGCGACCTCTTCGGCGAACTCCTCGCCCAGGTGGGCCGCGAAGTCGGGATCGCGCTCGACGACCGTCACCCGGTCGGCGACGGCGAGCAGGCGGTCCGTCAGCGCCCCGGGGCCGCCCCCGATTTCGAGGACGTGCGAGCAGTCCGCGCCGGCCTCGGTCGCGTAGCCCGGAATCCGGTCGAGTACCCTGTCGTCGACGAGGAAGTGCTGGTCCTTGCGGGTGTCGGCGCGCTTGCCGGCCCGGCGGACCAGTGCGTCCGGGTCCCGCGCCCCAGTCTCTGTAGTCATTGGCTGGGCGTAGCGGACCGGGATAGAAAAGGGTCGCCTTCGACCGTCGTTACGAGGACTGCTCCTCGCGCCGGACGAAGATACGGTACTTCAGGTCGTCTTCTTCCAGTTCCTCGATGATCCGCTCGATGAGCACCTCTCTGGGGTTGTGGAGGCCGCTCACGCGCTCTTCGAGCTCTTCGAAGCTCTCGAAGGGCTTTCGCTTGCGCTCGTCGAGGATCGTGTTTCGGAGCTTCTTGCCGATACCCGGTAGGAGATTGAGCTGGTGGAGCCGGAGCGTGATGGGTTGGGCATCGTTGTAGAAGTCGACGAAGCGCCGCTCGTCGCCCTCGACGATCTCCTCGACGGCGTACTCAAGCTCCGAGCGAGCGCCGCTGGGGAGGTCCTCGAACGCGACTTCCGTGACCCGCCCGAACTCCGTCAGGTCCACGCGGTCGCCGAAGGCGATGTCGTCGTCCTCATCGAGCGAGAGCTCGTAGATGTAGAACTCCTCGACGTCGAGGGCGTACGCGAGCGGCTCCTTCTGATGTTGGGGGCGATCGTCGCCCGGTCGCCCGTGCGGGAGGACGTCCAGGACGGCTCCCATCATGTTGTCGCCGCTCTCCGAATCGGTCATGTCAGGCAGTACGAGCAGAGTCCACTTAATGCCGGTGGATGGCGAGGATCACGTCGCCGGCTGTCGATACGCGGGGCTCGTTTGGATAGAGCGGGAGCGCCAACGCGGTCGGCTCGACGCCTCAGGCGTAGCGCTTGACGATATTGAGAATCTCGTCCAGTTCGTCGCCGGACAGCGTGTAGCGCTCTTGGGCGAACACGGCGCGGAGTTCGTCCCGGTCGAGCGGCCGCAGGTTCGCGATCTTGTAGGCCGTCGGCGTGTCGACCTTCTCGAGTTCCTGCAGTTCCTCGACGAATTCCAGCGACTCCTCGGGGTCGAGGACGGCGAAGCGGTTGACGTGCTCGATAGCTCGCTTGAGCTCGTAGCGCATCTCGCGGTCCTCGTCGGCCGCCCGCTCCATCTCCAGGTCCTCCAGGATCGCCTTCGTCTCGGCGACCGTGAGGTATTCTTCGTCGAGCTTCTCTTTGAAGATCGTCATTCTTGCCGGCGCAGGTGCGCAGCCGTGACGATGACGGTCTTCTCCTTGCCGCCGTCGACGATTTCGACCTTGAAGGCGTCACCTTGCTTGCCGACGACCGTCCCGGTCTGCCCGCCAAAGCGCGGGTGGAACCGACCTTTCGGGACCGAGGGGTCGATCTTCAGGTGAACTTTCTCGCCGTTCTCGAACTGCTCGACGGCGCGCTGGGGCGGCGAGGAGCCGCGTTCTCGGGGGTTGTTCTTGAGCTTGTTCCGCGTTCCTTCGAGTGGTCCGTTCGAACTGGGCATTCTTGCTCCCCGCTAATCCGGTCGCCCTAATAAAACGTGCGTTCCGCGACCGTCCAAGGTCGGGTCGTGCCGCCGCTACGGACGGGAGAACGCGGGGAGGACCGGACGCTCAGAGGCGGCCGGTGCTCTCGATGGAGACCGACTCGACGCCGTCGACGTTCGCGAAGGCCTCTTCCACGGCGTCGGTCCCGCCGGAGTCGTCGGGGACGATGACCGTCGGGGTCAGCGCGACGAGGCCGAAGGCCACGTCCTCGCGCTCGAAGCCGTTGATCTTCGTTCCCTCGGGAAGCGCGCCCTCGAGACGGTCCTGCAGGGCGTCGAGGTCGACTTCCGGGCTCTGCGGCATGACTTTCATCTTGGCGGCGACTTTCCCCATCGTTATGGTCCCGTGAATCCGCAGTCGGGGCACTTGTAGAGGTTGCTCTGCTTCCGACAGGTGGCACACCGGTAGATCTGGTGGCCACAGTCCGGGCACTTGAACGCCGCGGCGTTCGTGCCGGCGATGTTGATGCCACAGGAGACGCACTTCTGCGTCCGTTTCTGTGTCTGTTGGCTCTCGCTCATACCACTCCGTATCCGACCGCGGCTTTTAACGATTGCCAAACGCGACCGCCACCGCGACGGCGTCCCACGCCTAGCTCCCGGGGAGGATGTCGCCCAGTGCCGCACCGATCGCCATCGGGACGAACGCGACGGCACAGATGCAGGCTGACTCCCAGACGGCGGTCGGATCGCCCGACCAGTCGACCAGCCCCCACCCGGTCAACAGCGCCACGGAGACGACCATCGCCGTCCCGGTGACGCCGACCAGCCGGCGGGGAACGATCCCGAAGATGGCGTTGGCGACGCGCACGTCCTGGAAGTCGGCGACGTAGAGAATCGCGACGACCAGACCGATGGCAACGGCGAGCGTCGCCGCGAGGTACAGCGGGTGCCGTGCGATGTGGCGGCCGGCGTCGACGGTCCCGCCCTCGACCGCCATCGGGATACCGAACAGGAGCGAGCCGAGCAGCGCCTCCGCGAGGTCCGACCGGCCGAAGCCCCAGACCACCCGGCCGAACACCGCCGGGTCGGAGTCCTGTGACTCGGCGGCCGCGCGCATCGCCTCGCGGACCTGTCGGCGCTCGTCCTCGGAGTCCACGAGGTCCTCGAGCTCTTCGAGTTCGTCGAACAGCGTCGAGAACTCGTCGTCGTCCTCCTCGTACTCCACGGGCGGCGCGTCCGGCGGACTCATCGGACGCCCGAGTCGTCGTCGCGCGTGGGGACCTCCGGGTCGGGGTCGGCCCCCGTCGTCGGTTCGCCGTTCTCCCAGACGTAGAACCCCTCGCCGGTCGCCGCGCCGAGTCGGCCGTCTTCGACCTTCCGCCGTAACAACGCCGGCGGTTCGAAGCGGGCGTCGAGCCGCTCCGAGAGGTCCGTGAGCCCGCTCAGTACCGTCTCCAGGCCGAGTCGATCGGCGCGTGCGAGCGGTCCGCGCCGGCGGTCGGACGCGCCGTGTCCGCCCGCGCCCTCGCGTTCGAACGCGCGGTCAACGTCCCGAACGGACGCGACTCCCTCCTCGACCATCCGGACCGCCTCGGCGATCGCAGCGAGTTCGAGGCGCATCGCAGCGAACCCCGGCGTGTCGCGGACGACCACCGGCGTCGCGTCGAGCGACTCGACGAAGGCCGCGGCCCGGTCGCGGGTCCGTCCCGTCGTCTGCTCCGCGATGACCACTTCCACGACGTCCCCGTCCGGCGGGTCGACGAGGTGGAGGCCGACGGACCGGTCCGGGGCGCGAAGACCGGTCGCGACCGCCGTCACCGACACCGTCGGCTCGCTGACCGCGAGTAGCGCGTCCTCGCCCACCATCGTCTCCGTCTCGGCGACCAGTTCGCGGTGGCCGTCCGTGTCGCGGTCGTCCGCGTCGATGACGACTTCGGCCCCGCTGACGGCGCTTTCGAGCCCCGTCGTCCCGTCGACGCGCTCCTGTTGGCCCGTCGCGTCCAGTGCGCGCTCGATCTCGTCGATGCGGTCCATCACGGCGGTCGCGTCTGTGCCGCGGAGGCGCACGTCGTGGCCCGCGCGGACGCATCGCTGTGCGATGTCGCGCCCCCGCTGACCGGCCCCGAGTACGGCCACAATCATGACAACATCACCGCGCGCCCGCGGTTAAGCCTTTACGCTGGCCCGATTCGCCCCCAGTATACAGGCCCGTGGGATGAGAAATATAGGCGAACCACCCAAACATTTATACGTGATTGGCTTTTCTCCGTAAAAGAACACATGGAACGGCCGACGCGCCAGCGGGATTCTGACCAGGAGGAACGCGAGCAGGAATCCGAGAGCACGGGCCAGCAGACCTGCCCAGAGTGTGAGTCGGAGTCCATCACCAGCGACGGCGGGGGGGAACTCGTCTGCGAGGACTGCGGCCTCGTCATCGAGGACGAGAACATCGACCGCGGCCCGGAGTGGCGGGCGTTCAACCACTCCGAGCGCCAGTCGAAGTCACGCGTCGGGGCCCCGACGACCCAGACGATGCACGACAAGGGGCTGACCACCCAGATCGACTGGAAGGACAAGGACGCCTACGGTCGGTCGCTCTCCTCGGAGAAACGGAGCCAGATGCACCGGCTGCGAAAGTGGCAGGAGCGCATCCGAACCAAGGACGCCGGCGAGCGGAATCTGCAGTTCGCGCTGTCGGAGATCGACCGCATGGCGAGCGCGCTGGGCGTGCCCCGCTCGGTGCGTGAGGTCGCCTCGGTCATCTACCGCCGCGCGCTCAACGAGGACCTCATCCGCGGGCGCTCCATCGAGGGCGTCGCCACCGCCTGCCTGTACGCGGCCTGCCGGCAGGAGGGCATCCCCCGGAGCCTCGAAGAGGTCTCGGACGTGTCCCGCGTCGAGCAGAAGGAGATCGGTCGGACCTACCGCTACGTCGCCCAGGAGCTCGAACTCAAGATGGAGCCGGTCGACCCCAAGCAGTACGTCCCCCGCTTCGCCTCGGAACTGGAACTCTCCGAGGAGGTCCAGTCCAAGGCCAACGAGATCATCGACACCACCGCCGAGCAGGGCCTGCTCTCCGGCAAGTCGCCGACAGGATACGCCGCCGCCGCCATCTACGCCGCCTCGTTGCTCTGCAACGAGAAGAAGACCCAGCGCGAAGTCGCCGACGTGGCCCAGGTGACCGAGGTCACTATCCGAAACCGGTATCAAGAGCAGATCGAAGCGATGGGCATCCACTGACTGGCTGACTCCCGCACCGATTTTTCGGCCGTCGCCTCGTGAGCGACAGGTGGTCGTGGGTCGGTCGTACGGCCGTCTCCCCTCGATCACGGAACGCAGCCCCACTCCCGTCGTGCAAACCTATCCGTCTGGACAGCAATACTGTAGGTATGTCATCGGCTGAATCGCAACGGCGGCTCGTCATTCTCGTCATCGGACTGGTCGTTCTCTTTGCGCCGGCGCTGTTCGTCGTCGCCACGCTGGAGTTCCTCATTCTCACCGGGGACCTCGCGCTCAGCCAGATCTCGCTCGTCGAATTTCTCGAACTGTATCTCATCGACCTACTGCTGTTCGTCGTCCTCGGTTACGGCGTCTATCGCCTGACCTTCTGGCTGATCGACAACCGGCTTCCCGCCGCGCTCGATACGCTGGAGGGCGAGGCCGAACCATCGGATGCGGCCGACGGGACGAACGACACCGGCGCCGTGCGTGACGACGGTTCCTGAGCGCCGCTCCCGGCTCGGTCTGTCGTTCTGAAAACGCGTTCATGGTGACGTCGTGCGCCTTCGCAGGTGCGCGCTCGGTGCGGTCACCGCTCGTACGCTGAGGAGCGGACTTCGTGGCTCGCTAGTCCCCCGCGGTCGCCACTACCTCGTCCTCGCTGACCGACCCGATGTTCGTCATCGCGAAGAGCGCGATGACGCCGAAGCCGACCTTCGTGACCACGTCGAGGTAGACGATGACCATCGACGCCGTCTCGATGTCCATCAGGCCGAGGCCCGGTGCGCCGAGCAGCCAGACGACGGGGTAGACCGACCACAGGACGACGACGAAGTTTCGGAGCGTGCGGTACATGCTCATCTCGAGGTCCGACAGCGTCTCGCTCGCCGCTTCGGCGACGGATCCGTAGAGCAGGTAGACGACGCCGCCGAACAGCGCCGCCCCGACCGCGAACAGCCCGTAGCTGAACGGAGCCGGGACGAGTGCGCCGGCGAAGCCGAACGCGATGGTCAACGCCTGGAGCGCGACGAGCGCGACCGTCTCGCGTCGGTCCGCCCCGGCAAGCAACGCCAGGAACAGGACGTTGATCGGCGTGGTCAACAGCCAGTCGGCGTACCGGACGGCGTAGACGGCGTGGCCCTGCGCCTGTATCGCGCCGAACCCGAGCGTCATCAGCGCGTAAGCGACGATGGCGATACCGGGAATCGCGACCAGTAGCAGGTAGCGCCGCCGCGTCTCTTCGGGGACGAGCGTGTAGCCGTAGGCCAGTACGGCCGTCCCGAGCAGTTCGCCGAGCAGTCCCAGCGTGAACCAGGTAGTGATGTCAGCCATTGTCAGTCGTCCATAGTCGCGGTCGCGCCGTCCGCGTCCGTCTCGGCCGCGTCGTCGACGGTGAAGCGGTCGAGGAGCGATTCGAGGTCGTCGGCGCGCTGGCGGAGCTCCGCCGCGGAGTCGGACACCTCTCCGATAGAGGCCGACTGGTCGTCCGCCGCGCCAGCAACGGTGTCCGCTTCCGTCGCCGTCTGCTGGCTGATGGTCGTGAGGTCGTCGATGGTCTCCATCACGTCCTGTGCGGTCCGTGCCTGTTCCTCGGTCGCGCGGTCGATCTCCTGGATGCCGGTGTCGACCTCCTCGGTGTATTCGACGATGGTCTCCAGCGCGTCGACGGCCTCCTCGACCGTGGAGACGCCTTCCGTGATGCGGCGGCTGGTCGACTCCATCGTCTCGACCGTGTCGCCGGCCTGCTCCTGGATGGCCTCGATGCGCCCTTCGATGTCGCCGGCGGCCGCCTTGGTCTCCTCCGCGAGGCCCTTGATCTCGTCGGCGACGACGGCGAAGCCCTCGCCGTCGCCGTCCGCGTGCGCGGCCTCGATGGAAGCGTTCAGCGCCAGCATGTTCGTCTGCTCGACGATGCTGGTGATGACGCTCACGATCTCGCCGATCTCGTCGAGCTCGTCGTCGAGCGCGTTGATCTCTGTGACCGTCTCCTCGGTCTCGTCCTCGATGGCGTTCATCTCGGCGATGGCCTCCTGGGCCGCCTCGCGTCCGTCCTCGCCGACGCGGGCGGCCGACTGGGAGGTGTCGGCGACCTGCTGGGCGGACGAGGCGACCTGCTCGGCGATGGCCGAGAGGTTCTGCATCTCCGAGGCGGCCGATTCGAGGCCCTCGTTTTGCTCGGTCGTGCCCTCGAAGATCTCGGTGATCGACTTCGCGACCTGCTCGCTCGCCCGGTCGACGCGTTCGGCGTTGGACCCGACCCGCTCGCTGGACTGGATGACGTTCGTCGCGAACGTCTTCATGTCCGCGATCGTGTCGCCGAGCGCGTCGAGCGTGGCGTTGATGTCCTCGCCCACTTCGGCCATCGGATCGCTCATGCTGTCCGGGTCGACGCGGGCGGTCAGGTCGCCGTTCGCGGCCGCGTCCAGCGCGTCGCTGTACTGCTGGGCCTTGAGTTCGAGGTGACCGGTCAGCGCCTCCATCTCGTTGCGCTCGGCCTCGACCTCTTCGCGGGCCGTCTGCGCGGACTCCTTGGCCGCCTCGGCCTCCTCGCGGGCCGCCTCGGCTTCGGAAATCTTGTCACGGAGGTTCGTCCGCATGTTGTCGAACGCCGCGTACAGCGTCCCGAACTCGTCCTCGCGGGACGTCTCGAGCGTGGTGTCGAGGTCGCCGTCGGCCATCGCCTCGGCCTTCGCCGAGAGCCGGCGGAGCGAGGCGATGGTGTTCCCGCCGATGGTGACCCCGATGAGTCCGAGGTTGACGACGGCGAGCAGGATCAGCCCGATGAGGTCGGAGTTGATCTGGTCGCTCAGCGCGTAGGCCACCTCGGGGTCCGAGTGGACCATCACGATCCAGTCGTTGGACTCGAGCCGGCTCAGCCCCATCAGCATCTCCTCGGATTCGTGGAAGCCGCTCTGCCCGGGTTCGAGCGACGCGAGCGGGTTCGAGGACATCTGTGAGATCGGCGCGGTGGTGCCGATCTTCGAGGTGTCCGGGTGCGAGACGAACACGCCGTCGGTGTTGACGACCGTCGTGAACGACCCGTCGCGCTGATTGGATATCTGGTCGGCCTTCGCCGCGAGGTCGACCATGTATACGACCGCGCGGTCCCGTTCTCCCGGGACCGGCGAGACGACCGCGACGATCGGGTGATCGACGACCGAGACGGAGAACGGGTCCGTCACGTGGGTGTCGTCGGGCCCGTCGAACTGCGGCGGGTTCGTCGCGAACAGCGCGCCCTGTTCCTCGGCGTCGACGCCGACGAAGTCCCGGTTCGAACTGGCGAGGATCTCGTTCGAGTCCGTGTCGACGTAGTGTGCCGCCACCACCGTCGGCGGGAGCTCCTCGTTCGACTGCATGCGCTCCAGTCGCGATTGCTTCTCGTCGGTCGTTCCGGTCGTGAACACGGGCAGTCGCGACGTCGAGCGGACGCTCCGCCGCGAGGTCGTCAGCCAGTCGTCCAACTGGGCGGCCTGTGTCTCTGACAGCGCCGTTATGTCGTCGGCCACGTCCGCTTCGAGCGTCGCTGACGCCTGTACGCTCGTCAGAACGCCCGCCCCGATGATGACGAGTATCGCGAACGCGAGCGCGACCCCGAGCCTCGCGGCGTAACTGCCGCCGACGAAACTCGGGAGCGGTGAATCCCTATCGGTTACCATCCCTTGGCACAAAGGAAACACCCCAATAAAGCGTTCCTACGCGATTCTCAGCAGTGATAAGCACGCCCGTCGCGCTCGATCGATTCCGGTCCCGACGGGCCTGTCGAATGACACGACTGGCCGCCGTCAGCGCCCGACAGTCAGCACCTGACCGTCAGCAGCTACTCGACCCAGCGGCGGCCGCTCACAGTCGGTTGTACCACACGTCGACCTTCGCCCGCGGGGCCCACGGCTTGCCGACGATGTCCGGCCGGCCGTCGCCGTCGACGTCCGCGACCTTCGCACAGTGCGTCGGGACGTCGATGTCCAGTTCCCGCCGCTCGAACCCACCGGTCCCGTCGCCGAAGAACACGAGGTGCTTCGGGTCGGGATTCTTGCCGAGGCCGAGTTCGGCGACGTACACGTCCGGGTTCCCGTCGCCGTCGAAGTCGGCGATTTTGAGCGTGTGCGGATTGAACAGCCCGTCCGAGAGGACCGTCGGCTCCCACTCCGGCGGATCGAACACGGCGACGCGGCCCGGGCGCGTCCCGTAAGTCGGCGAGTCGCACTCCGAGAGGACGACTTCGAGGTCGCCGTCGCCGTCCAGGTCGGCCACCGCGACCTTCGTCAGGTCCCAGCCGGTGACGATGGGCTCGCGTCGCCACCCCGCCCCGTCGTCGGTTCTGTGGTAGACGTTCGGGCCCGCGAGGAGTTCGGTGACCCCGTCGTCGTCGATGTCAACGAGTTCGAGGCCCTGGACCGTTCGCTCGTCGACGATGTGCCTGTTCTCCGTCGGCCACGGAGACTCGGTCGGGTCCTCCGGGACGTCGTAGTAGAAGACGACGCCGCTCTCCTGTGAGGCGGCGACGACCTCCGGCTCTCCGTCGCCGTCGATGTCCCCGACTTTCACGTCGTGGTACTTCTCGAAGTCGTCGGTGATGAGCACGCGCTCCCAGCGCGAGCGCGGGTCCGCCGGCTGTCTGAACCAGAACAGCTTCGTCTCGTAGATGCCCTGTCCAGCGACGATGTCTACGCGTCCGTCGCCGTCGACGTCGCCGAGCGTCCCCCGCTCCAGCGACGGGGCAAAGGAGATGGGGTGGCGCTTCCACCCGGGGTTCTCGTACCAGAACAGGTGCGACTCCACGCGGTCCACGGCCGGGACGCCGGCGCTGACCGCGTCCTGGACGTACGTGCGTCCGGGGTATGCGTCCGCGTTCCCGCCGACGATCACGTCCGGCCGTCCGTTGCCGGTCAGGTCAGTCGTCTGCATCACCGTGAGCCGCCGCTGGACCGGCGGGTCGTCGTCGATTACTTCGTGTGCGAATCCACGTCCATTCTGGGCCTGCACACCGTTCGTCCCGGCCGTCGCGGCGGGCGTCGATTCGTCGGACGCACCCACGGTCAGCGCGGAGCCGACGCCGAGTCCGCCAGCCAGCGCGAAGAGGACCTGCCGACGATTCATGCCCTGATAGTGCGCGCTTCGGCCCAAAGCTATCCGCTCTCTTACCGATTTCAGGGGCTCTATACCGATTTCGACGGGCGTCTCGGCTCGTCGATCTGGCCACGGTCGTCCGTCCACCCTTGCCGTCCGTCGGACCGAGCGCCCTGTGCACGGGAGTAGCGACCGTATACTGATACCGCTCGTCGCGAACCCTCTCGCATGGCCGCTTCTCGGGACGGGACGGTTCGCGACCTCGGTTCGGTGGGGATGCTCGGCGGCGCGCTCCTGACGGTCTACGGCCTCCCGGACCTGCTGGTCCCGATCGCGTTCAGTGTGACCAGCGGTACAGCGCGACTCTACGGCCTCCTGTTACTGCCGCCGCTGTGCTGTCTCGTCGCCGGCCACGTCGCGCTCCGTGCCGCTCGCTCCGACGAGCTCGGGCGGGTCGCGCGGACGGCGCTCCGGGGCTCGGAACTCGGAACCGCCGTCGCCGCCGTCGGCGTCGCGGCGTACTTCGGGCTCTCGATCGGAACCGTGGCGGGGGTGACCGACGCGGCGTTCCTCTGCGTCGTCCTGGGCCTCACCGGCGCACTGTGCTGCAGTTGCGCGTTCGGCGCGGCCCGTCTGTGGACCGCGGGCGCCCTGACTCCGGAGGCCGCGCTCTGCGCCGCGCCGCTGGTGACAGCGTTCGCTCTCGCGGTGTCGCTCGCGACGCCGCTTCCGATCCGGTTCGCCGCCCTCTCGGTTCCGTACGGCGTTGCGTGGACGCTCGTGGGTTACCACCTGTTCGACAGCGGCCGGCCACACGCTCGTCGGGAAGCTGACGCGCTCCGAACTCGGCGGAAGTCGAGCGGACGGTGACTGCCGCCTCGGCGCGCCTGCAGGAGGGGCGCTATCGGGGTTAGCCTTTATCGGCGTGCCGAACGTTAGCACACGTATGTCCGCGACATTTGACTTCGGCGACGAGGTCGCGCTGGTCAGCGGCGTCGGCGGCGCGCTCGGGAGCGCCGTCGCGAACGCCTTCCTCGACGCCGGCGCGACCGTCTGTGGGAGCGACATCGTCGAGCCGAACACCGAGGACTTCCTGCTGTCCGACCCCGACCGGGTCGACTTCTATCAGGCCGACTTCAGCGACGAGGACGCGGTGGCGGAGACGGTCGACGCGGTGGTCGACGAGCACGGCCGCCTCGACTTCCTGCTGAACATCGCCGGGACCTGGCGCGGCGGGACGCCGGTCGACGAGACGGACGCCGACACGTTCGACTTCCTCTTCGACGTGAACCTCAAGACGATGTTTCTGGCCTCGAAACACGCCGTCCCGCACCTCCGGGAGACCGAGGGGGCCATCGTCTCCGTCTCCGCGCGCTCGTCGCTCGAAGGCGGCGAGGGCGACGGCGTCTACCGCGCGACGAAGGCCGGCGTCCGGCTGCTGACGGAGACCATCGCCGAGGAGAACCTCGGGACCGTCCGGGCCAACGCGGTGATGCCGAGCGTCATCGACACCCCGATGAACCGCGAGATGATGCCCGACTCGGACTTCGAGGCGTGGGTCGACCCCCGAGAGATCGCCGACGTGATGCTGTTCCTCTGTTCCGACGCCGCGACGGTCACCAGCGGGGCGGCGGTCCCGGTCTACGGCGAGGCCTGACCGGCGGGGGCCACAGCGATGCTCCTGACCGCGCCCCCGTTGCCGTCAGTCTGCGGCGTCCAGCCGAATCGTGACCGTCGTGCCGCCGTCGGCCGGTTCCTCGAATCCGAGCGACCCGCCGTAGGCCTCGACGACCCACTTCGACAGCCACAGCCCCAGGCCGTTGCTGTGCCTCAACTGAGTCACTTCCTGCTCGCCGGTGATGAGGTCGCGCTCGTTGGCCGGGATGCCCGGCCCGTCGTCGCGAACCGTGACCGCGACCGAGCGACCGGCGGGCTCGACGCGGACCTCGACGGCGGCCGGGTCGCCGCCGTGTTCCAGCGCGTTCTCGATGAGCTCGGAGACGGCGATTTCGATCGGTTCGCCGGCGAGCGCACGCCCGGCGCCGTCGACGGTCACGGCCACCTCGGCCCCCGGGAAGTCGGACTGCAGGTCCTCGACGATCGACCGGGTCAGCGACGCCATATCGATCGGTTCTCGGTCGACGGCGTCCATCTCGATGAGCCGCGTCACGGTCTCGACCTGACTGTCGACGGCGGCAAGGTCTGAGCCGACGCCGCTCACGCGTTCCCCGATCTCGGCCACGTCGGGGTCAGAGCGACCCGCGAGCGCGTCGCCGAGGCCGAGCAACACCTGCGCGCTGTGTTTCAGATCGTGTCGGATCAGGCGGTTCATCACGCTCGCCTTCTCGCGCTGACGGGCGAGGTTTCGCGTCCGAATGCGCCGCACGTCGTTCACGCCGATGAGGACGTGTGCAGTGGCGCTCACGCCGACGACGATGGTTCCGCTGAACAGCGGCGCGACGACGGTCGCCCCGCTCGCCCGCTGGTAGCGCAGGATCAGCGCCAGCACCGCGGCGGTGACGACGACGCCGAGGAGGTTCCAGCCGGCGACTCTGAGCGCGTGCTCCGTCCGCACGTCGCTCCGGAAGAGGACGGCACTCCCGGCGACGAAGCCGATGCCGATGACGACGCCGAACGCTGCGATGGCGGCCCCGACGAGGCCGTTCCCGCCGGCGACGAGCTGTCGTCCGGCGACGAGGCCGACGCCGACGCCGGTCACCGCAAGCGAGCCACACCCGAGAATCCGTTTGGTAGTCACGTGTCACTCGTGTCTGGAACGGCCGGTCAAAAACCTATCACCCCGATTTTCGTCGTTGATAGCGGTCTGAGGACGATTCCGCCGAGAGCGGCGACCACCGGCTGGTACCGCGGACGAAAATCATCGGCGTTTTATTTCGGAGTGAGGTAGCGCGTCCACAATGAGCGACAGAGAGACGTGGGCCACGCGGCTGGGGTTCATCCTCGCGGCCATCGGGAGCGCAGTCGGTCTCGGGAACATCTGGCAGTTCCCGTTCAAGACCGCGACCAACGGCGGCGCAGTGTTCCTCGTGTTCTACCTGGCCGCCGTGCTGCTCATCGGCGTCCCCGCGATCCTCGCGGAGTTCGTCGTCGGGCGGCGGACGAAGAGCAACGCCATCGACGCGTTCGCGGAACTGGGACATCCGCAGTTCCGAATTGTCGGCGCGCTCGGCGTCTTCACCGGGTTCTGGATCCTCTCGTACTACGACGTGGTGGGCGGGTGGGTCCTCCGGTACATCCTCGGGAGCGCCACCGGCGCGTACTTCGGGAACCCAGCCGAGTACTTCGGCGCGGTCTCGGCCGGCCCCGAGGCGGTGCTCGCACAGGCGCTGTTCCTTATCATCTGTATGTCCATCGTCGCGCTCGGCATCGAAGACGGCATCGAGAAGGCGACGAAGGTGATGGTCCCGAGCATCGTCCTGTTGATGCTGGCGCTCGCGGCCTGGGCGGCCACGCTCGGCGGGGCCGCGGACGGCTACGCCTACTTCCTCACGCCGGACTTCTCGACGCTGACGGCGAACGCCGGCGACGTGATTCCCTTCGCCGTCGGCCAGGCGTTCTTCACGCTCTCGCTCGGGATGGCGATCATGATCACCTACTCCTCGTACATCGACGAGGACGACAGCCTGCCCGTCGACGGCGGCATCATCGTCGTGACGAACACGCTCATCGGCGTGCTGGCCGGCCTGGTGGTGTTCCCGATCCTGTTCGCCATCGGCGTGAGTCCTGACACGAGCGGCCCGTCCGCCATCTTCGTCGCGATGGCCTCCGCGTTCGGACAGCTCCCGGCCGGCCGGGTGCTCGGGGTGCTCTTCTTCGGGGTCGTCCTCATCGCGGCCGTCTCCTCGGCCATCAGCCTGCTCGAAGTCATCGTCGCCTACGGCGTCGACAACACCGGCTTCTCCCGACTGACGCTCTCGTTTGCGGCCGGGGCCGGGCTGTTCGTCCTCGGGCTTCCCTCGGCGTGGGACACGGCGTGGCTCGGCTGGTTCGACACGCTCGCGTACAAGCTGTTCCTCCCGCTGTCGGTCCTGCTGGTGCTCGTCTTCGTCGGCTGGGTCCTCTCGGGCGAGGCCGTCGCCGAACTGCGGCAGGGGACCGGCGGACTCGGCGCGTTCGGCCCGGTCTGGCTGTGGATGGTCCGGACAGTGGTCATCCTCGCAGTCATCCTGACGCTCGCACTCGGCCTCCAGACCCTGTTCCTCGGAAGCGAACCGGCTATCGTCCCGCCGATATAGACGCTGTCCGGATTTGATTGCCTGGGTATTCGGACCACTGGGCGTCATTTTCTATGTAAGCGTCCGGTGCCAGACAGTACCACAGGAAACAGGGACCGCAATCCGTCGAGCTGTCATCCCGTTCTTCGTCGGGTGTTGCTTTCAGCCAGCGTCGTCTGAATAGGCTGCGCAGCGATACTGCCTACTTGATCTACAAAGCTAAGGAAACTGTAGTAAGAATAACTGTCCAAAAGGCAATGGAGACTGTCATCCACAGCAAAGCCTTCCGTCTCTTCGCACCCATTGTAAGAACCAGAAACGCGGCAATGTGGACCCCGACCAGGAAGGGTGCGCCGACAGCGAACCCTGGAAGCCCATATCTTTTGAAGAACTTATAGGACCGTTGTCTCGACTTGGCTGGGTTTTCGCCAATGTATCCCCTCGCCTGCAGCCAATTTTTGATACGGGTGAAAAATATAATTATGATGTATACTGGTATAATATTCCCCAAAAATCCGAATATGGCCACTCCAAGTGGATTCATTCCCAGTGCGATTCCAATTGGAATCACTGCCCACAGTTCCAACGCAGGAGTCGCCGCGAAAATGAATACAAGCACGTATTGGACAAGCGGACTGGTGTTTCGAAGACTCTCTTCGATAGAGAGATAACCAATGAAGAGAGGGTTTACTTCTAGTGAAACCGTTGGGTCTAGGCCTGTGAGATGAATCGCTAATAGAACCCCTCCGCCAACGATTGAGAAACAGCTTCTCGGGCGACTACGTCCTACTAAGCGAGATGCTAATTTCTCCTTCACACATTGATGTGCCGTTGGTAGTGTATACCCTTTCTCGAATAATCTGAAACATTATATTTGTTTATTTACTAATATTGATTGGTACGAAGTTCGCCGTGTAGTGATCTGATGACATTAACCCATTTATTCGTGGGTCCCAGTGACAGGGTATGGCAAGTCTCTGTGATCTCGGGCTTTCAAGCTATGAAGAACGAGTGTATACTGCCCTTCTTGAGCTTCGTACCGGCACAGCAGAGGAGATCGCAGATCAAAGCGATGTCCCCATGGGGCGGATCTACGATGTGCTGAACAGCCTTGAGTCACGTGAAGTCGTACGGCGAAAACCGAATTCACGTCCTCGAGAATACAGCCCTGTCGATCCCGAACTCGTCGTGTCCCGCCTGCTGGAGCAGCGAAAACAAGAACTGGACCTCAAACAAGTACAGTTAGAGTCGACTGCAGCCGATGTTCTTTCACAGATAGGTCAAAAGACTCCCATCGACGGGAAGTTCTGGATAGCAAATGAGGATGAACAGTCATTGTTTGATGGCCTCGTCAACCGAGCCAACCGTGTGACAGAGGAGTGGATGATGACGTGGACGGCGAACGCTGGAGGGCTGTTCGGTCTTGAAGATACTACTGATGAGATATGGCCGTATTTTGGGGATGTATTAGAGAAAGAAACCCAATTTAAACTACTTATGACCACCCAATTAATTAACCTACTTCCAAACGACTTTGTCGAGGAAATGGCGGACGGGATTGATGATCATCCTAATTTCGAAGTCCGTATTACCGACGGTGTACATAATTCACTAGATATAATCGATCAAACTGATCTCGCCGTCTACGTGGCTGACCCGTTTGACCCACAATCGATCCTTGGTATAACCCAAGTCAATAATCCAGAATACATTAAATTGGTTAAGTCCTCATTTATTACCCATTGGAATGGAGCAGAGCAGTTCAGATTCTGACAGTATTCATCCCGTATCAGCCATGAGACGATGAAGAGTTTGTTGGGTATACTTCCTGTACTGCCTGTTTCAAGCCGAGAGTGACGACCGTTGGACGACGCCCTCTTAGTCCGTCTCAGTCGGACTCGAACCCGCGGGATTCGCCCGCGAGGCCGAATCCCTCGGTCGCGGCGTCAGCCTCGTCTGCACCGTGCGAAAGCAGCGAGCGGACATCTATGGACTCGCTCCCGATGACGGCGAACCCGGCGAAGACGGTCAGGAAGCCGACGAGCGCCGACGACGTGATCGGTTCGCCCAGCAGCGCCCAGCCGCCGAGCGTCGACACCACGGGGACCACGTAGAAGACGAGGTTCGCGCGGATCGCGCCGGTCGCGTCGAGCAGGCCGAAGTAGGCGATGTAGGCGACCGCGCCGGCGAAGACGCCGACGTACAGCAGCGCGGCGATCGCGGTCGGACTCCAGACCGCCGCCGAGAGCGACTCGCCGGTGCCCACGCTCAGCGCGTGACAGAGCGCGGCGGCGACGGGGAGCGACCACGCGGTCCGGACCGTGCTGGACAGGTCGCCGCCGGCCCAGCGGATGAGGACGCTGCCGAGTGCAGCGCTGACAGCGCCGGCGAACAGCACCAGTTTGCCGAGGCCGCCGCTCAGGAGCATCGCCGGGTCGGGGCTGACGACCAGCCCGACGCCGAGCAGTCCGATCACCATGCCGAACCCGCCGCGGGCCGAGAGCCGCTCGTCGGCGAGCAAGAGCGCGGCGAACACCGGCGTCAGGATGGGGTTGAGGCTGAACACGATGGCGGCGACGGCGCTGGTCGCGGACTGCTGGCCCACGAAGATGAGCGCGTTCGACAGGCCGATGGCGAACAGCCCCGTCGAGAGGACGCCGAGCACGTCGCCGCGGGTCCGCGGGAGCAGTTCGTCGCGCGAGCGCGTCGCGAAGACGTACCCGAACAGCACTAGCGCCGCCACGTCGAACCGTAGCGCGACGAACAGCAGCGGCGGGAGGTACGCGAGTCCCGCCTTGGCACCGACGAACGTCCCGCCGAACAACAGCCCGGCGGTGGCGGCGAATGCGAGCGTCCGACGCGAGGTCATCGACCCACCTCCTCTAGCGATATTGATACGGGTCCGCAACCGACTGCAAAATCGAATAGAGGGCCTTGAGTCATCGTACACTACGGTACGAGACTGGCGCTTATCAGTCCGTTCAGAAATTCTTACACGACGCGCAACGGCGAACTGACGTGCCGTGATTTCATACAATGAAATAATTTCACAGTTCGAAACGGCTTTACCAGACAGGAGCCAACTGGGGCGCATGGAATCCGCCCTGGCCGAGATGGAGTTCCTCGCGCTCTCGGCGAACCGCGTCGACGTGCTGCGACTGCTCTCCGAGAGCGCGCACACGCGGGGGAAACTCGCCGCCGAGACCGGCGCGTCCCAGGCCACGCTGGGGCGCATCATCGAGGACTTCGAGGATCGGTCGTGGATCCGCCGCGAGGGCGGCGCGTACGTCGCGACGGCGACTGGCCGTATCGTGGCCGAGGGCGTCACCGACCTGCTCGACATCCTCGACACTGAGCGGGACCTGCGCGGCATCGTCCGGTACCTACCGAGCGACGCGATGGACTTCGACCTGCGCCACCTGGCGGACGCGACCATCACGACGCCCAGTCAGACGCGGCCGAACGCGCCGCTCCAGCGCTTGCTCGACCTGCTCCGGGACGCCGAGGACGTGCGGACGTTCTCGCACGCCTTCAACGACCAGACGCTAGAGATCGTTCGAGAGCGGGTCAGCGCCGGCGAGCAGACCTTTCGTGGCGTGTTCTCGCCCCACGCCATCGAGGCCCTCGCCGCGGACGACCAGCTCAGCGGGCGGCTCCGTCGACTGCTGGGGGAACCGGACGCCGCCGTCCGCGTCCGGCCGGCGGGCGTCCCGCTCGCGGTGATGGTCGCCGACGACGTGGTCCACCTGTTGCTCCGGGACGAAGACGGCGTCCTGCGCGCCGCGCTGGAGACGACGAACCCCGAGGTCCGCGCGTGGGCGGAGCGGTCGTTCGAGCGCTACTGGGCGGACGCCGACCCGGTCTCGGACGCGCTCTCGCTGTGACGCGTCCTCGCCGTCGCTCGGCTACCGGACGAGGTACGGGTCCTCGCCGGGCATGAACCGACCGAGGTCGGCCTCGCGGCGGTAGTCCGTCTCCCTGAGCGCCGTGAGCGCGGACACGAGGGCGGCTTCGTCCTCGTCCGTCCACTCGACGGGGTCCTTGATGGGGAACACCAGCCAGCCGCTGCCGGCGATCTCTGTCGCGTGGTGGACCTCCATGTCGACCGAGGACGCCGGTTCCGCCGTCATGTTGGCGAAGACGTGCCTCGTGGCGTGCTCGCCGACGGGCAGGAGGACGTGGGCGGTGATGGCCCGGACCTCCGTGTCGAACAGGGGTTCGAGGTCGGCGTAGTCCGCCTCCGTCGGCGGGTCGCCGCCGCACATGTACAGGTACGAGAGGTACGTCTTCTCGACCGTCGGCGGCGTCCCGGTCGCCGTCAGGAGGCCGGCGTCGAGCAGCGCGCCCTGGAGTCTCTCGGCCGCGGGAGTTCCGGTGAACGGCACGCCTGACTCCGCGCCGCCGTGGACGCCCGGGTGGTCCCCGATGACGTGGAAGTGCGCGTTGGCGTCGCCGTACCCCGGGACGAACGGCTCGCAGGGAGCCTCGAAGCCGAAGGGGTTGTGTCGTCGGGACGTGACGTTCTTCACGCGCGACACGAGCGCGGCGTCGCTCAAAACTCCGCCGGTTTCCGCAACCGAATACGGCAAATAATGGTTAACTTTGATAACGCTTTTCTCGGATGCCCGCCAGGGGTCGATTATGCTCAGGTCCGGGAGCAGTGAGATCGCGTGAGTCACGAAGACCGAGTCGAGGACCTTCGGGAACGCAAGGCCGCCGCCGAGCGCGGCGGCGGGGAAGAACGCATCGAGGCGCAACACGACCGGGGGAAACTCACGGCCCGCGAGCGCATCGACTACTTCCTCGACGACGACACGTTCGTCGAGATCGACTCGCTCCGCGAACACCGATCGACCAACTTCGACATGGACGAGAAGACGGTTCCGGGAGACGGCGTCGTCGTCGGCTACGGCAAGGTCGACGGCCGGCAGGTGTACGTCTTCGCCCACGACTTCACCGTCTTCGGGGGGTCGCTCGGCGAGGCCTTCGCGCAGAAGGTCTGTAAGGTGATGGACAAGGCCATCGAGACCGGCGCGCCCATCGTCGGGCTGAACGACTCCGCCGGCGCGCGAATCCAGGAGGGGATCGACTCGCTGGCCGGCTACGCCGACATCTTCCACCGAAACCAGCAGGCCAGCGGCGTCGTCCCGCAGATCTCGGCCATCATGGGTCCCTGCGCCGGCGGTGCGGTGTACTCGCCGGCGATCACTGACTTCGTGTACATGGTCGAGGAGACGAGCCACATGTTCATCACCGGCCCCGACGTCATCGAGACGGTCACCGGAGAGGAGGTCGGATTCGACGAACTCGGCGGCGCGAAGACCCACGCCTCCGAGTCCGGCGTCGCCCACTTCACCGCCGCCGACGAGAAGGCCGCGATGGACGACATCCGCTACCTGCTGTCGTTCCTCCCGCAGAACAACGTCGCGGACCCGCCGCGCGTCGACCCGTGGGACGATCCGGAGCGGCGCGACGAGGGGCTGAAGACCGCCGTCCCCGACGCCCCGCAGAAGCCCTACGACATCACGGACGTCGTCGGGCGGATCGTCGACGAGGGCTCGTTCTTCGAGGTGGCCGAGGACTTCGCGCGCAACATCGTCATCGGGTTCGCCCGCATGGACGGCCACAGCGTCGGCGTCGTCGGCAACCAACCGCGCGTCAACGCCGGCACGCTCGACATCAATGCCTCGCGGAAGGGCGCTCGCTTCGTCCGCTTCTGTGACGCGTTCAACATCCCGATTCTGACGTTCGTCGACGTGCCCGGGTTCATGCCCGGCAAGGACCAGGAGCGCAACGCCATCATCAACCACGGCGCGAAGCTCCTGTACGCCTACTCCGAGGCGACCGTGCCGCTGGTGACCGTCATCACGCGGAAGGCCTACGGCGGGGCCTACGACGTGATGGCCTCGAAGCACATCGGCGCGGACATGAACTACGCGTGGCCGACCGCCGAAATCGCCGTGATGGGGCCACAGGGCGCGGTCAACGTCCTCTACGACGACGAACTCGCGGACGCCGACGACGTGGAGGCGCGCCGGCAGGAACTCATCGACGAGTACCGCGACGCCTTCGCGAACCCATACACCGCGGCCGAGCGCGGCTTCGTCGACGACGTCATCGAACCCCAGGAGACCCGCCCGCGGCTCATCGACGACCTCGACCTCCTGCGAGGTAAGCGCAAGGACCAGCCAGATCGAAAGCACGGGAACATCCCGCTGTGACGATGGCTGCCGAATCAGACGCGCCGGTCGACGCCGAACTGGCCGCTGCCGTCGTCGAGCAACTGCCCGACGCTTCGGCCGACGAGGCGGCCGCGATCGCTGTCGCCGTCGGGGCCCACCTCACCGATCGTCAGCGAGCGGCCGCGGCTGCAGCGGCCGCCGCTGCCGCGAGCGACGGCGAGTCCTGGACAGGCCGCGAGTGGGCGTTCTCCGGTCGGGTCGAAGGGACACAGAAGCGCTCGGTTCGGATCCGCTCGGACGCACCGACTAATCCCTGGAGCGCCGCGGGTCGGACCGACCGCTTCTGAGAGGGATTCGCGGAGGAGTTCGCAGATCTCGCCGGGAAATCGGTTTCCGGAACCAGTCGGAGTGAGAGCACTTCCGACCGGCACCGCTATTCCCTCCGAGTGGAGAACGTTAGCCCACGTTTCGTCAGCGGGGGTCGTCCCGCCTCAGCGTCGCTCCGTCTCCGTGTTGGGGATTAACACGATTTTATATGAAAGATTGGCCGCTATCTGCGCATAGTTTTATGGGGCAACTCTCGGTATGAGCGCGTATGTTCGACAAGGTGCTCGTCGCTAATCGCGGGGAGATCGCGGTGCGCGTCATGCGCGCGTGCGAGGAGTTGGGCATCGGGACCGTGGCCGTCTACTCCGAGGCGGACAAACACTCGGGGCACGTCCGGTACGCCGACGAGGCGTACAACGTCGGTCCGGCCCGCGCCGCCGACTCCTACCTCGATCAGGAAGCGATTATCGACGCCGCGAAGCAGGCCGGTGCCGACGCCATCCACCCGGGCTACGGCTTCCTCGCGGAGAACGCCGACTTCGCCGAGCGTGTCGAGTCGACCGAGGACGTCCTCTGGATCGGTCCCCAGAGCGACTCGATGGAGGCCCTCGGCGAGAAGACCAAGGCCCGGAAGATCATGCAGTCGGCCGACGTGCCCATCGTTCCGGGCACGACCGACCCCGTCGATGACCCCGACGAAGTCGTCGACTTCGGCGAGGAGAACGGTTTCCCGGTCGCGATCAAGGCCGAGGGCGGCGGCGGCGGCCGCGGGATGAAGATCGTTCACGACCCCGAGGAGGCCGAGGAGCAACTGGAGAGCGCGAAGCGCGAGGGCGAGGCGTACTTCTCGAACGACTCGGTGTACCTCGAACGATACCTCGAGAACCCACGGCACATCGAGGTCCAGATCATCGCCGACCACCACGGCAACGTCCGCCACCTCGGCGAGCGGGACTGCTCGCTGCAACGGCGCCACCAGAAGGTCATCGAGGAGGGGCCGTCGCCGGCGCTGACCGACGCGCTGCGCGAGAAGATCGGCGACTCCGCGCGCCGCGGCGTCCGCGAGGCCGGCTACTACAACGCAGGCACCGTCGAGTTCCTCGTGGAGGAAGATCCCGACCGCGAGCCCGGCGAACTGCTCGGCGAGGACGCGAACTTCTACTTCCTGGAGGTCAACACCCGCATCCAGGTCGAGCACTGCGTCACCGAGGAGATCACCGACATCGACATCGTGAAGTGGCAGATCCGGGTGGCGATGGAGGAGGAACTCTCCTTCGCGCAGGAGGACGTGGAGATCGAGGGCCACGCGATGGAGTTCCGGATCAACGCCGAGAACGCCGCCAACGACTTCGCCCCCGCGACCGGCGGGAGCCTCGATACCTACGACCCGCCGGGCGGCATCGGCGTCCGCCTCGACGACGCGCTCCGGCAGGGCGACGACCTCGTCACCGACTACGACTCGATGATCGCGAAGCTCATCACCTACGGCGGGGACCGCGAGGAGTGCATCGAGCGCGGCAAGCGCGCCCTCAAGGACTTCGATATCGAGGGCATCCCCACCGTCATCCCCTTCCACCGCCTGATGCTCACCGACGACGAGTTCGTCGGCGGCACGCACACCACGAAGTACCTCGACGAGCACCTCGACCGCTCGCGCGTCGAGGAGGCCCAGGAGCAGTGGGGTACGGCGACAGAGTCCGATGGCGACGAGGACGAGGAGGTCGTCGAGCGCGAGTTCACCGTCGAAGTCAACGGCAAGCGCTTCCAGGTCGACCTCGAAGAGCGCGGCGCGCCCCCGATCAACGTCGGGGACGTCGACGCCGGCGGCGGCAATCAGCCCCAGCGCCCGCAGGCCGGCGGCGGGGGCGGGAGCGACGGCGGGAGCGCCTCTTCCGCCGAGGGCCAGGAGGTCACCGCCGAGATGCAGGGCACTATCCTCGAGGTCAACGTCGAGGAGGGCGACGAGGTCGAGTCCGGCGACGTGCTCTGCGTGCTCGAAGCCATGAAGATGGAAAACGACATCGTCGCCGAGCGCGGCGGCACGGTCAACGACGTGGCCGTCAGCGAGGGCGAGTCCGTCGACATGGGCGACCTGCTGTTCGTCATCGGCTGAATTTTTTGCGAGCGTAAGTCCCTGGATCGGGTCTGGTCATTCGGACGTTTGGCGATTGGCCCATATAGTTAATTACATAGACAAATAATGCAAGTTACACATTTGCATTATTGTCAATGCTTTGTATTTATAGATATTCGGTCATATAATGCGCTTGCATGTCGGTTGTAATCGACCACCCGGTTGAAAGTAAAGTTGACAAGTCAAATTGGGATTCCCTATTCGATTCGATCATTTCCGACAAACTACGGCTCGGTCATGAGCGAACTGCGACCGCTTCATGTCATCTCCCCTGCCATACCGCGTCAAAGTACCTCCCGTGCTGTGATACGACGAGCTAACCGCCCCGGTCACAGGTTCGCCGAGTCCTTGACTCCGGCGCTATCTGGTGACTAGGTCGTATACTGGTCCTCCGTAGGGTCGTGTAGTGGTTCCCCTACGAGGGGAAAATACAGCACCTTACCCTTTACCTGCAGAATGGAACATACATTCACAGTTGCGGAACGACGAGAACTGGCCGGACGAGCACGGACGATTCATGAGCGTCTATCGAACACACCGAACGACCCCGGCCCCGAACCCCCAATTGAACCAGAAGAGATTCTTGCCGAGTGGCAAGATAAGTTCAGTGATACAGACGCATTCAGCGACCGACTCGACGATTTGACAGATTCCGTCTCCACTGTCTACGATCAGTTAGCAGCCACTCACTGGCCGGAAGACGAATCACTTCCGGACTGGGTAGACGTCGTTGATGATGTCGTCCGTTTCTGTCACCAGAACGAGCCGGACCGAATCGATTCTACGCCTGACGATGAGCCGTTCCGAGACTTCTTAGAAGGAATTGTGACGTACGCTCGCCGCCAACTGCCCGACGATATCCCTCACGCGCCGCTCGAACCAATGAGTGAGTGGCTCGTTGGCCAACTGAGTTTACTTACGCGTCGTGCCCTGTTCGTGGAGTTCAAGAGTTTTGTCGAGTATAATGACTCGGAACTCGCTGACGCGGATCCCACGGAGTACGATGACCCTCCGCGGAAGTATTACCGTGACTTTATCCACCGAATGTACGAACACGGGTTCCAGAGCCTTTGCCTCGAGTATCCGGTACTCGCGCGACAACTGGCGCTGTGTGTCGACCAGTGGATTAGCGCGGTACGGGAATTGTTTGATCGGCTTGCTACCGACCGCGACGAGATCGGTGATCAGTTTGGAATCGCCGGTGATCTAATCGCCGTAAAACCGCTCTCCGAGGATGCTCACCGTCACAATAGGATACCGGTTCGGTGTTTGTTCGAGACCGGAAGCGTGGTATACAAACCTCGAGATGTCGACGGCGCGCGCGTCCTCTATACGGTCCTTTCTCGGCTGGACTCGTGCCTCTCAAGCGGGGATTTCTCGCAACCGGAACTGCTATCGCGCGACGGATACGGCTGGATGGAGGCACTTGACTACGCAGATCTTGAATCGACGGCTGATGTCCGAGAGTACTACGAACGTGCCGGCTCCCTCACGTGTGTTGCCTACTGCCTGAATCTGACTGACTGCCAGTACGAGAACGTGCTTGTCGACGGGGAACAGCCGCAAATCGTGGACGGTGAAACGGTCTTTCACCCACATACCGAGGCGACGGCAATGCCGACCCCGTCGGAAATTGTACGGCTCTCACAGCAGTCCATTCTCTCGACGCTTCTCGTCCCGTGGTCAATGGGGGAATCACCGCACAACGCTGACGACGATACGGGTGTCTCTCATGCCGGACTCGGGCGCTCCAGCTCCGTTCACTCGAAGGAAGTCCCACGCCCAGAAATTCGGGCCGCGAACACCGACGTGATGACAGTAGAGGAAGTTTATCCTGAGGTTGACATGACGACGAACACAGTAACGGTCGATAGCACCGACCACCCGCCTGGTCAATACATATCGGAGCTTCGATCCGGGTTTCTCGATGCCTACGACACAATAGCGGAGTTGCACGCCAAGGGGCGTTTTTTCGACGAAGTCGCACCAACAGAACTGGTCGAGAACGTCGAAACCAGATTCGTCTATCGGGCCACTGCCGAGTACGGTTCGATACTACATCTGGCGACGGGACGAGATCAGCTCCGTGATGGGGCGCGTTTGTCCGTAGAGTTCGAACAGCTTGCGGCCCCGTTCTTCGACGGGCAGATCGACGACCGTCAGTACCTCGACCTGTTTGCCGCCGAGCGGCGAGCGCTCCGTCGGCGAGATATCCCCCGATTCGCGACGAGTGCTACCGACCCGGCTATCCGGCACGATGGCGAGTCGATCGGCGTTGAAGTATCGCAGTCTGGCTATTCCCAGTCGAAGCAACTCGTTGGCGCGATGACTGCGGCCGATCGGAAACGGCAAGCGTGGCTGCTAGAATACGCGTTCCGACCGACTGTTTCCGGTGAATTACCGGGACCCATCCCTGACACGGCCCCCTTCGAAACAGTCGCTCGCACGTGCTTCGAGAGGGTGCTGGACGCGGCGGCACAGATAGACGACCGCCGTCAATGGGTCTCAATCTCTCCAACGAATTCGGGACTGGAAATCTATCCCACCGATGTCTCGCTATATCATGGCCGGGGTGGGATTGCACTAGCTGCTGCCGCACTGAGCACTGTCACGGAGATGTCTCGCTACGAAGCGGTTGCGTCCGAACTATTGGAGCCTCTCCTGGCCCACGTCTCGGCGGCCGACCAGCCTGCTTCGCTCGGAGGAACACTCGGCATCGGATCGATAATATACACCTTCACCGTCGTTGCGAGTCTCACTGGGTCTGCAGAGTATCGTTCTGCGGCCACTGACGCCATCGAGATGGTCACGGAACCGCTCGTGAGCGAGGATCGGTCGTTCGACGTGATGGAAGGCGCGGCGGGAACGCTTCTCGCACTGCTCGCACACCACGACCGTTTCGGAGGGGGAGATGTTCTGGACCGGGCCGTGCTCTGTGGGGAGCGACTGCTGGAAGGGCGTATCTCGGTCGACGGTCATCAGACATGGCAGTGTGCAGACGATGAGCCCCCGCTCACTAGTTTCGCCCACGGCTCCAGTGGATGTGCCTATGCGCTCGCCCGATTAGCGGAGAAAACTGATGAATCACGGTTCGAAGCAGCTGCGAGAGAGGCGATCGCGTTCGAACGCTCCCTCTTTGACCCGGAGCGCTGTAACTGGGCGAAATCTCCCCGAGAGGAGGAGTATGTGGACAAGTGGTGCCACGGCCGCACGGGAATCGCACTCGGCCGGCTCGGGACCGCTCTTGCGCTCGATGAAGACACGTTCAAAACCGACGCAATTGACGCCTTCTCGGCAATCACGCGCGGTGACGGTGCTGACATGGACCACCTGTGTTGCGGGAACCTCGGCCGATCGGAGGCGATGCTTGTCGGTGCTCGTCGAACCGGAATGGATCGGGAAGATGCAGAGACGCTGGTGCGGCGCAGTCTCGCACGACAGCAACGAGATGGCATCTTCTCGATGACGGGGCACGCTACCGAGTTCGCCAACCCAACGTTCTTCCACGGTCTTGCTGGCGTCACCTACGAATTGCTTCGGTTCCGCCGACCGGATACCCTCCCGTCGGTTCTCCTCTTCGAATAACGATGGTAAGAAACATGACCTCCCTCGTTGATGGCGTCACTACCAAGGGACGCAGTCACTGTGGACATACTCGGCCACCGTACCAGCCATGCTGAGTAAGCGACTATGTACTCTCCTTGTCGTGGCCGCTCTGTTGGCCGGGGGGGCAGGATGTACTGACGGAGAGAGGGTCAGTGCGTCCGGCTCGATACAGATACAGATCGATAACCGGACGACCGACCTGAGCCAGGCGCGTTACCAGGCAGAGCACGCCAGTAACTCTTCTCACATGTTCCACCTTCACGAGGGCGACTCGAAGTGGTATATGGAAGGATCCAAACGAGTGACTGTTGGGGCCGCTTTGGATTATCTCCCTCACATCAGCTATCGTCAGTCAGGGAATGCGGACGTACTCACGATTGCCAACACGACTTACGACGAGCGTCACGACGATACGAGGATCCGTTTCTTCGTGAACCGTTCGACGATCAAACCAACCACATACAAGTTACGAGATAATGATAGCTTACGGATTGAAATATCCACCCGGTAACGTTTCTGCTCGTGACGACTCCGGCGCAGAGGCCCGGAATCGTCTCAGCGCTACGTTCCCGGGCCATAGTGTGCCCGCAGAACCCCTCCATTCATACTAATGTCACAGTATCCCTCATCAACGCGTAGTAACGGAACGACAGAGAGCAGGACGAATGCACCGGCGGTACGCGTCGAGACCCTCCAGAAGATTTATCGCAGTGACAGTGGCTCTGTCGAGGCGGTCCACAGTGTGGATTTAGAGATTGAATCGGGGACGGCCGTCGGATTGCTCGGTCCGAACGGAGCAGGAAAGACTACCACGATCAAATCATTACTTGGTCTGATCGTCCCGACCAACGGGCGGGTGGCAATTCACGGAAAAGACGTACACGATTCGCCTGCTGAGACGTATAACCGGGTCGGTGCCGTTCTGGAAGGTGCCAGAAACACGTACTGGAGATTGACAGTTCGAGAGAATCTCGAGTTCTTCAGCGCGCTCGCTGGGCAGTCGTCGTCAGAGGCGAAAGAGCGACAGGCGGCGTTGCTCGAGCAATTCAGTCTCGAAGACAAGGCCGAACAGACGGTGAAAAACCTCTCTCGCGGCGAGAAACAAAAGGTTTCGATAGCCTGTACGTTGGCTCGCGACGTCGATGTCATCTTTCTCGATGAGCCCACACTGGGCCTCGACGTGGAGAGTACACTCGACCTCCGTCGTGAACTGCGGACGATGGTAAATGAGCAAGGAACGACATTGCTCGTCTCGAGCCACGACATGGACGTCATCGAACACATCTGTGACAGAGTTGTCATCATGAACGACGGGGAGATCATTGCCGACGATACCGTTGAAAATCTGTTCGATGTCTTCGACACGCAGCAATACGAGATAACCGTCGACGACCCGTTCCCCCCAGCAGTTCGTGAGACGGTCATCGATGAGTATCACGCCACGAACTTCAATCAGAGGGAGGAGGCGACCCGATTCACGGTGAAGGTAATCGGGGATGAATTTTACGACTTCGTGAATACCCTGCAGGCGGCGGATGTCTCAGTCGACACTGTCACTGCTGTGGAACCTGACCTAGAGGAAATATTCCTTCGTGTCACAGACGATCAAACAACTGTCGATCAGGAGAGTGAACTGGAAGACGGGGAGGATCGATGAATAGCACGAACATGCGCCTGGTAGACTGGGTCCGGAACAGACAATCGCCGACGAAGTGGGTCATCCTCTGTAAGGCGGTCTTGAAGAAGCAGTTCACCATCATGCTGCGCTATCGGGTGAACTTCGCGATCAACATCGTAACGATGTACGTGCTCTTTGCGATTGTGTTCTTTGGTGGTCAGGCGGCCGTGTCTCAGGCCGGCGGCAGTTTCAACTCACTGGACTCCACATTAAACGGGTTAATCGTTGGATGGTTCTTGTGGACGATGTCACAGGGCGCGTATTCCGGTCTCGCGAGTAATGTTACTCAGGAATCCGAGTGGGGGACACTGGAACAACTGTTCATGTCTCCCTTCGGATTCGGCGGAGTGATGTGGGTCAAAGCAATTGTCAACCTGGTTCAAAGCACTGTCGTCGGTGGAATCATGCTGCTGTTGATGATGGTTACGACCGGCAGGATACTTACCGTCGACCTGGTGACTATTGGCCCAATCCTGGTGTTGACGATCTTCACAATCATCGGATTCGGGTTCGCGTTCGGTGGCCTCGCATTGATTTACAAACGGGTCCAGAGCGTCTCCAACATCATGCAGTTCGCGATGGTCGGATTGATCAGTGCACCAGTTGCGGACATCTCGTGGCTCCGAGCCTTGCCTTTAGTTCAGGGGTCTGGAATGCTCCAGGCTAGTATGCGCCGAGGAGTCCGACTGTGGGAGTTTGCTCCCCCGAAACTGGTAGTCTTGGTCGTGACCGCAATCGTCTATCCTCTCGTCGGGTATGTGATTTTCAGCTACTGTTCCTCAGTCGCTAGGCGTCGCGGCGTGATGGGACATTATTAGGACGAAAGCAACTCGAAATCAGACCTTTTTAGTTAAAGACTCCAAGGTCGTTGTTCAAGCTGCCGCCTCAATGTCGTCGACAGCCCACTGTGCGCTATCAATCGCTTAGCCGCGGCACCCACCGCTACTGAACCACGCACGTCTCCGCTACCGGGCAGTTTGTGTCACTACCGACTACCAGTTTGCACTCGACCCACCCATGTCTGCCGATTCCTTTTAGTCCGGCCCGCCGAAGCCGCGGGTATGCAGGAGACACGCCACCGTGTGCTGGACGCGCTCGCGGACGGCCCCGTCTCGGGGCCGACGCTCGCCGAGCAGTTGGACATCTCGCGCTCCGCCGTCTGGAAGCACGTCGAGGCGCTCCGCGACGAGGGCTTCGAGATCGAGAGCGGCGACGACGGCTACGGCCTCGATTCGGTGCCGGAGTTCGGCGGGGCGGCCGTCGAGTACGGGCTGGAGGCGCCCTTTTCGGTCGAGTACCACGACAGCGTCCCGAGCACGAACGCCCGCGCCCGCGACCTCGCCGCCGAGGGCGCGTCCGACGTGGTCGTCCTGGCCGACGAGCAGACCGGCGGTCGCGGCCGGCTCGACCGGGACTGGTCCTCGCCCAGCGGCGGCGTCTGGCTGTCCGTGCTGTTCCGGCCCGACGTGCCGATGGCGCACGCGCCGGTGTTCACGCTCGCCGCGGCCGTCGCCGTCACCCGCGCGGCCCGCGAGGCCGGAGTCGACGCCGGCATCAAGTGGCCCAATGACGTGCTGGTGCGCCACGGCGACGAGGAGCGAAAGCTGGTCGGCATCCTCACCGAGATGGAGGGCGAGGCCGACCGCGTCTCCTGGGTCGTCGTCGGTATCGGAATCAACGCGAACGTCGACCCGGGGGATCTGCCCGGCGACGCGCGGCCGACGAGTCTGTTGGCGGAGCGCGGCGAACCGGTCGACCGCCGGGCGTTCACCCAGCGGGTGCTGGAGGAGTTCGACGCACTCAGGCGCGATCCAGACGGTGTGCTGGACGCCTGGCGGGAGTACGCGACGACGCTCGGCCGCCGGGTGCGCGTCGAGACGTCGACGGGGACCGTCGAAGGAGAGGCCGTCGACGTGCAGTTCCCCGGCGCGCTCGTGATCGAGACAGAAACGGGTACCGAGGTGGTCTCAGCGGGCGACTGCGAGCATCTCCGCCCGCTGTCCGAGTGAGCGGCCGCGGGGTCCGGTAGCGCTCACCGCGGAACGCCGGCGGGTTGTTCGCCGTCGGGCGCTTCCCGCTCGGTCGCCGTCACCGGGACCGTCACGACCGGGACGGTCGACGACCGGACGACGCGCTCGGCGACGCTCCCGAGCAGCAGGCGGTCGATGCCGCCGCGGCCGTGGGTCCCCATCACGATCAGGTCGCAGTCGTGCTCGCGGGCGTACTCGACGATTTCCCGGCTCGGTCCGCCTTCGACGACCGCTCCCTCCACGGCCACGCCATCCCCGATCAGGCGCTCGAACGAGTCCAGCGCCATCTCTCCCTCTCGTTCGAGCATCGTCGTGACGCTCTCCCAGGTCGTCTCCGCCGGGAGCGTCGAGAACCGCCCGGTGTCGACGACGTACAGCGCGTGTACCTCGCTGTCGTGCGCTCTCGCGAGGGTTCCGGCGTGTGTGATCACGTCGTCCATCCCCGCCGATCCGTCCGTCGGTACCAGAATCCTGTCGTACATGGCGAAGTATTGACCGGCCGACAGCATAGGCGTTTGGTATACATTCGCAAGCCATGGAGAGTGGCCCGGCTCACTCCGGGTGAACGACGCGCTTCACGTCGGCCGTCCCCGCGCGGCGGACGGCGGCCCGGACGGCGTTTCGCGCGCCCGTGAGGTTGTCCGAGTCGCCGTCGAGCACGAGCAGGCTTGCGGGTCGCTCCGGCTCGACGACGCCGCGGTCGAGGCCCGCGATCTCGGCTCCGTTGACGGTCGCCATCCGCAACACCTCGCGTGCGGTGAGATCGTACAGTTTCGCGGTGAACTCCATCTCGCGGAACATCGAGGGGCTGTTGAGCATCACGTTGTCCGTCCCGAGCGCGACGGTGGTCCGCTCGGCCAGTTCCTCGACCGGCGGCTGGCCAACGTCCGTGACGATGTTCGAGCGGGGACAGACCACGACCGGAATCTCGCTGTCTGCGACCCGCTGGAGGTGCAGCGATTCGGCGTGGACCATGTGGACGAGGAAGTCCGGGTCGAGGTCGAGCGCGGGGTTGATGTCCGAACTGTCCACCTCGCCAGCGTGGATGCCGAACAGTTTCCCGGCCCGGCGGGTCGCCCGCCGCTCGGCCCCGAACTCGCTGTCGTTGGCCCCGCTCGCCCCGAATCCGTCGGCCAGTTCCATCGCGTCCGTCGTCTCGCGCCCGAGGAGCACGCTCTCGAGCGGTGAGTCGGACAGCGCGTCCCGGATCGCCTCGACGCCGTCGACGCCGCCCTCGCGGAACTCGACGAACGCGCCCGTCCCCGACGACTCCATGAACGAGAGCGAGCGCGCCATCGCGGCCACCAGGTCCGCGCGGTCGGCCTGCCTGAGCAGACGGTGTTTCAGTCCGTCCGGCGGCGCGACCAGTTCCTCCAGCGAGAGCCCCTCGCCGGCCTCTTTCGCGATCGAGTCGCCGATGTGCGTGTGGGCGTTGACGAACGCCGGCAGGACGATGTCGTCGCTGTCGACGCTCGCTTCCTCGACGGCTTCGATCCGCCCGTCCTCGACGACGACGCGGCCCTCGACGGCATCGAAGTCCCGGCCCGTCAGAATCGTCCCTTCGAGAATCACACTCGCTGTTCGCGCCCTCTGTCAGTTAAACTCATCGAGGGTCGCGTGGATTCCGGGGCGCACGTCCCTGACCCGCGCTCCGTCGAGGTCCAGGCCAAGTTCGCGGATCGCGGCCTCGCCGACCCGCTCGCTCTCGTCGGCCGGCGCGTAGACGCCCAGTCGCCACTGGTCGCGCTGGGCGGCGCGGATGGCGTTGACGAGCGTCGACTGCTCGCCGAGGCGGCGGACCTCGCCGTTGACGAGGACGCGGCTACTCGACTCCGTCATCGACGGTTCGTCGGGCACGTCGAGGACGACCGCGTCGCCGTCGACGTTCGCCGCACCTGCGATGTCTCGCTCCAGTCCACCGATTGTCTCGCGGTCGGCTTCGAGGAGGTCGTCCGGAACGGCGCGGCGCTCCGCCCAGACGGCGCGCTTGTAGAGGTCGCGCTGGGTCAGCCGACGGGCGTAGCCGCTTGTCTCCTCGCACCGGCGTAGCGCCACGAGGAGGTCGCTGTCGTCCCAGCGGCGCAGTTCCTCGGCCGTCGCGTCCGTCGTCGCGAGCAGGCGCTCGGTCCCCCGCCGGAGCATCGACTTCGCGATGCGGGCGACGTGGTGCTGGTACACCGTCGGGTTCATCAGTGCCCGCGCCAGCAGGAGCGACTCGGCCGTCTGGACGTTTCCCTCGTCGAGGACGAGTTCGCCGTCGACGAAGCTCAGCTCCCGGATCAGTCGCTCGTGGTCGATGGTTCCGTAGGGGACGCCGGTGTGGTGGGCGTCGCGGACCAGGTAGTCCATCCGGTCCACGTCGAGTTCGCCGGAGACCAGTTGGCCCAGTTCGCCTTCACCGGCGACGAGGCCCGCCACGCGGTCGGGGTTCAGCCCGTGCTCGGACAGCACCCGCGCGACGGGCCCCTCGCCGAGCAGTCCTTCCACGTCGTCGTGGTACTTGCCCGTCCGGCGATAGACGACCTCCTCGACGTTGTGGCTGTACGGCGAGTGACCTACGTCGTGTAACAGCGCGGCCGCTCGGACCCGTTCGGCCTGCTGGCCCTCGATTCCGAGGTGCGACAGCGCCCGGTCGGCGAGGTGGTAGACGCCCAGCGAGTGCTCGAAGCGCGTGTGGTTCGCGGAGGGGTAGACGAGCGTCACCGTCCCGAGCTGTGAGACGTGCCTGAGCCGCTGGACCGGCGGCGTGTCGAGCAGCGCCGCGGCGACCCCCTGGACCTCGATGTGGTCGTGGACGCTGTCCTTGATCGTGGTCATCGGCGTGGCCTACGCCGTCCTCCGGCAAAATCGTTCGCCACTTACAGTCGCGCGACGGCCCCGAGCAGGTCGTACAGGTCCGACTGCGTCGCGTTCCCTTCATCGACGGCTTCCTCGGGGTTGCGGCCCATCTCTTGGACCGTCTCGATGGCGCGGTCGGGGCCGTAGTCGTAGTGGTACACCAGCCACGCGGCGAGCACCTGACCGGTACGGCCCATCCCGGAGAGGCAGTGGACGACGACGCGCTCCTCTCGGTCGCGTGCGGCCACGAGGAACGGCAGAATGTCGTCTTCGAGGCGCTCTCGCGAGACGAGACGGTAATCGGGAACCGGCGCGTGGAGGACCGACGACTCGCCGAAGGCGTCCCGATAGCGGTCGACGTTGGCGCCGTTCTCGTCGAGCTGTCGGCCGGGCAGCAGACAGCAGACTCGCTCGATGTCTCGGTCGCGGACGTGGTCGATCCAGTCGTCGATCGCGGCGCGGTGCGTCGCGGCCGTGTGCCAGCCGGGGCAACACGACCCGTAGACGTACGCTTCGCTGGGGGCGGCGGGCGCAAGGCGGTGTGGATTCACGGCGGGGATAGCACCCATTATCTCACCGCAGTCGGCGGACCAACTTCACTGTATGCACCCAGTTCTCAGGCTTGATTCTCCCTGTGGTTCCGTCGGATAAAACCGGAACCCACTCGATCGGTCAGTGACCACGCTTATGCCGTCCGTTGCCCCTACGTCGAAGCATGGTGACGTTTCTGGCCGGCGGGACGGGCACGCCGAAGCTGCTCGCCGGAGCCGACGACGTGTTCGCCCCCCGCGAGACGACCGTCGTCGCCAACACGGGCGACGACATCGAACTCGGCGGCCACCTCGTCTGTCCCGACCTCGATACGCAACTCTTCCTGGACGGCGACGTGCTCGACCGCGAGACGTGGTGGGGGATCGCCGACGACACCGCCGAGACCCACGACGAACTCGTGCGACTGGCCGACGCCGCGGGGCTAGCCGACGGTCCGCGGTACCTCCCCGAGGAGGCACAGACCTCGGGCCGCGACATCGCCCGCTGGCGGCGGTTTTCCGGGATCGCGGAGTTCATGCACATCGGTGACCGCGACCGCGCGGTTCACGTCACTCGGACCTCGCTCCTCGACGAAGGGCGCTCGCTGACCGAGGCGACGCGGACGCTCGCCGACGCCTTCGGACTGGAACGGACGCTGCTGCCGATGAGCGACGACCCGGTCGCCTCGATCGTCCACACTCCGAGCGGGGCGATGCACTTCCAGGAGTGGTGGGTCGGCCGGAACGGCGAGCCGACGGTCGAAGACGTGGAGTTCCGGGGTGCGGAGGCGGCTGACGCGACGGATGCCGTCCTGACCGCGCTCTCTGACCCCGTCGTCGTCGGGCCGTCGAACCCCATTACCTCGCTGGGACCGATGCTCGCGATCGAGGACATCGAACGGGCGCTCGGCGAGACGACCGTGGTCGCCGTCTCGCCGTTCGTCGAGGACACCGTGTTCTCCGGGCCGGCGGCGGACCTGATGGACGGCGTGGGATACGACCCAAGCACCGCCGGCGTCGCCAAGGCGTACCCGTTCGCCGACGCGTTCGTCCTCGACGCGGCGGACGAGACACCGCTGGACAGACCCGTCGTCCGGACCGACACGAGGCTCGACGACGGCGAAGACTCCCGTCGGGTCGCGCGAGCCGTCGAGACCGCGCTCGCGGAGGTGGCCTGATGTTCGAACCTCGCCTCGCACTGGCGAGTCTGAGCGGCGAAGCCGACGCGGACTGGGCGCGCGCCGTCGCCTCCCACGTCGGCTGTGCGTTCCTCGGCGGCATCGCGCTCGACGGGCCGACGCGCGAAGCGGCTCGCGAGATGGTCGACCGCGAGCGCTCCGAGTTCCTGCCCGCGGACCCGGTCGCGTTCGTCGACGACCAGCTCGCGGCCCTGGCTGACGCCCCGGTCCGCCCGGCGTTCAACGTCCGGAGCGCGACGCTGGAGCCGGTCGAGCGCGCCGCGCGAGTCTGTCGCGATCACGACGCGATTCTCGAAGTGAACGCCCACTGCCGACAGGACGAGATGTGCGCCGCCGGGGCCGGCGAATCGCTGCTCCGAGAGACGGACCGCCTGGCCGAGTTCGTCGAGACGGCGGTCTCGGCCGGCGCGACCGTCTCGGTGAAAGGCCGGGCCGAAGTCGAGGGGGTATCGCTTCCCGAAGTCGCGCGGGTGATCGAGTCGGCCGGCGGCGACGTCTTCCACGTCGACGCGATGGATTCGGAGTCGATCGTCGAAACGGTCGCCGACGCGACGGATCTGTTCGTCGTCGCGAACAACGGCGTCCGAGACCGCGAGTCGACCCGGGAATACCTCGCCTACGGCGCGGACGCGGTCAGCGTGGGTCGCCCGAGTGACGATCCCGAGACGCTTCGGGAGATCCGGACGGCGACCGACGAGTGGTTCGCGGAGGAACCGCGACCATGACTGAGCGGTCCGTCGCGCAAAACGCCGAATTAGCGCTCCTATTGGAGGTCTCCAGTACGCCGAAGCCGGGTAACGTCGACCGAGAGCGCGAGTACGACGACCTCCGCTTCGAGCACTTCATGGCCGGCGCGGTCGGCGCGCGTCCGGGTCTGGAGCGAGCGGCCGTCGGCGACGCCGTCGGCTCCGCCTTCGAACACGCCGTCGAAGGGATGGCCGGCCAGTCGGCTGGGAACACGCAGTTCGGCGCGCTACTGGTGCTCACGCCGCTGGTCGCAGCGGCGGGCGACGGCGACCTGACCCGGGGCGGTGTGGACTCGGTCGTCAGGGGAACGACCGTCGCCGACGCGGCGTCGTTCTACCGCGCCTTCGAACACGTCGACGTGGCCGTCGACGATCCGCCGGACGACCTCGAATCGCTCGACGTTCGCCGCGGGAGCGACGCGATACCCGAACTCGAATCTCGCGAACTGACGCTGTTCGACGTGATGGAATCCAGCGCCGACGTCGACGGCGTCGCGGCCGAGTGGGCGTCCGAGTTCGACCGCGTGTTCTCGGCGGGTGAACGACTCCTCGACGACTCGGGTCCGGTCGCCGACCGCGCCTCCCGCGCGTTCTTCGAACTCCTCGCGGCTGAGCCGGACACCTTCGTCGTCACGCGTCAGGACCGCGCCACGGCCGAGGAGGTGCAGCGCCGGGCCCGGGCCGTCCTCGACGGCGACGAGGACGCCACCGCCTTCGCCGAGGAGCTGGTGGACCGTGACGTCAATCCCGGGACGACCGCCGACCTGGTCGCCGGTACCCTGTTCGTCGCGCTGGAGCGGGGGCTGGTCGTGTGACGCCCGATGAAGGGCGCGACGGGGACGAGAACGTCGACTGGCCGGTCGCACTCGCCGGGTTCACCGAAACCGTCGTCACGACGCTTGGGCCGAACGACTGCTGGAACGTCGCCGCGCTGGGCATCCACGCGCCCGACGGCGACGACCCCGTGACGGCGACCACCTGGGGACGGACCCGAACGTGGCGGAACTTCCGCGAACGCGGCGAGGGGTACGTCCAGTTCACGCGGGACCCCGTCGACTTCGCCGATGCGGCGCTTTCGGTGCGAGAGGAAGACGAACCGATCCTCGACAGCGCGGACGCGTGGGCGGAGGTCGCCGTCGAGCGCCGTGCGTCCGGAACGGAGGGCGACACGCAGTGGGTCGAGTGGGCGCTCGACCCCGTCGACGTCGGGGTCGAGCGGCGCGTCGTACCGACGACGAACCGCGGCCACGCCGCGGTCGTGGAGGCGACGGTCGCGGCCTCGCGGCTGGACGTGCCGAGCTACGACCGCGAGACGCTGCTCGCTCGGCTCGCGTACTTCGAGTCGGTCGTCGAGACCGCGGGGAGCGACCGCGAGCGGGAGGCCTTCGATCGCGTTCGCGAACTGATCGACGCCGACTGGTAGCGCCGCTGGCGGGTGTGGCGGACAGGCGACACGCGGCGGTCCGTGACAGGCGGTGTCGCGCTACTGCGGAGCCTGTCACGGTGACGGTCAGCGCACGAACGTCCGTCGCCTCGCCTTTCCTGATAACCGTTCGCGTGCGTGGTCCGTTCCGAACCCTTTTTGAGTGCCACAGAGCAAGTAGCGCGCATGGCAATCAAACCCGCCTACGTCAAGAAGACCGGGACGCTCCTCATGGAGCGATACCCCGACGCCTTCGGCGCAGACTTCGAACACAACAAGGACGTCGTCGAGGAGCTGACGAACATCGAGTCCAAGGGTGTGCGCAACCGCATCGCCGGCTACGTCACCCGGAAGATGAACAACCCCGTCGAAGCGTAACTCGGTTCTTCTCTCTGCGCTCTCCGGTCCGGAGCGACTGCCGTCTCTGGCTTACTGCTCCGGCTGTGCGGTGCGGTCGTCGCTCTGGCGCTTCCGGTGGATGATGCCCTGCATGTTGGCGGTGCGGGCCGCGATGTCCCGGAACGCTTCGCCCACGTCGCTGTCCTCGTCCAGCACGAGCGGCTGGCCGCTGTCGCCACCCTCTCTGACGGCAGGATCGAGCGGGACTTCGCCGAGGAACGGCATCTCCGTCTCGTCGGCGAATTCGTGCCCGCCGCCGCTCCCGAAGATGTCGTGTTCGCCGCCGCAGTCCGGACAGACGAACGTCGACATGTTCTCTACGATACCGAGCACGGGCGTCTCGTGGCGGCCGAACATCCGGAGGCCCTTTCGCGCGTCGTCGAGCGCAACCTCCTGAGGGGTGGTGACGATGACGGACCCTGAGACCGGGACCTGCTGGAGCATCGTCAGCTGCGTGTCGCCGGTCCCCGGCGGCAGGTCGACGATCATGTAGTCGAGCGTGCCCCAGAGCACGTCGTCCCAGAGCTGGGTCAGGACGTTGTCGACCATCGGCCCGCGGAAGATGACGGGGTCGTCCTTGCCGACCAGGAAGTCCATGCTCATCAGCTTCATCCCGTACTTCTCGACGGGGATGATCTCCTCGTCCTCCGTGGCTCGGGGCGACTCGTCGGCGTCGAGCATCCGCGGGACGTTCGGGCCGTACACGTCGGCGTCGAACAGGCCGACTCGAGCGCCGAGGCGGGCGAGCCCGGCGGCGAGGTTCACCGCGATGGTCGACTTGCCGACGCCGCCCTTGCCCGACGCCACCGCGATGACGTTCTTGACCTTCGGCAGGGGGTCCTCGGCCTCCGGGACGCCGCGGTCGACGCTCGCCGAGAGGTCGATCTCCCGGTCGGCGTCGTCCAGCGCCTCGCGGACCGCGCTCGCCATGCCCGTCTCCGTCGGCGAGTACGGCGCGCCGAGCGCCAGGTCGATGCTGACCTCGTCGTCGGTCACGTTGATGCTGTTGACCAGCCCGAGTGAGACGATGTCGGCTCCCAGATCCGGGTCCTCGACCGCTCGCAGGCGCTCGCGTACGTCGTCTGTATTCATGCACAGGAGTAGGTCCCGGAGGTGCGATAAGGATTGTGACAGGACCCAACCGACAATCGGGTGACAGTCCCTCGACTTCGCCTGCTACCTGTCACAGAGGGTTCGTCCTTATGCGGGAGGCACGAATACCAGCGGCGCTCAGGGCCGGCGGAACACATACACGGTGCCATCGTCGAGTTCGACCCGGAGTTCACCGCCGTCGTGGTCGAACACGAGCCGGTCGGGAGTGCCGTCGAACGAGTGCAGCGGCATCCCCGTATTGATCGTTCCGTCAGCGGCGACGGCGACGTGGGTTCGACTGCCGAAATCGGCACGGAGCGTCCCGTCTTCCGTTTCGGTGACGGCGTCGGACCCCGCGAAGCGTTCGAGGTGGTCACGGACCGCTGTGCTGTCGGTTGGGTCGACGCCGCTGCCGCCGTCGGTGACGCGCCGGGACATGCGTCTGTGCAGGGAAAGCCAACTGGTATGCTTTGTGTCGAGAGATGGTGACGAAGAACTCTCCACATATCTGGGCCAGACCGACAGGTACGCTCCTGTCTACCAGTAGTATGATGGGTTATCAATATGACATCATAACTGAGACAGGCGTTCAGATATGGCCCCGCAAGATACTCTGTCAACGCGCAAACATGCACTCGTAGCAGCCCTGCAGTGGGGGCTGGTCCAGACGTTCATTCTCGACACGCTCGGCCGACTGCTCCGGAACTACTACCGCGCAACGTCGGACGCGTTCTTTCCACCTGACTGGGTGATGTCACTCCAACTTGCCGCCCCGCTCGGTCTTCTTATCGGCGGCATCGGCGGATACCGCTGGGTGACGAGTGGGCGCGCTGTAGCATCACCGTCGGCACACCGGAACCGCGTCGTCTTTGTCGGAGCGCTCGTCGCCGGTTGGGCAGTCGCTATCGTCCCGGAGATCGCCCTCCAGTGGCTTCTCGGAGATAGGCTGTTTTCGATACCATACTTCGTCATCCCGACCCTGACGGCCGTCTCAGTCTTCGTAGGCTCGTATCTGTTGGCCTATCGAGTAGGGACCGACTGGTACCACCGCTGGCGGCCCAGACTTCTCGGGGCAATCCAGGGCGCTGTTGTCGGAATGCTGGTCGGCCTTACTGGCTTCGTCGTGTACGGGCAGTATCTCATTGCCACACAGGACAACTACAGCCTCGATGGTGGGCCGGGTATCGTCGCGGCCGTGTGTCTCGGTGCGATTATCGGCTCTGTGCTGACCGATACGGACCAGGCCGGGACCCGGTCTGCAGAATTCATTGCCCTGCTGATTCCGTCGCTCTTCGCATCTAATATACTGACCGGCCTCGGGATAGTTGCGCTCTCCGTCATCGGAATCCCCACGCTTGGGTCTGGTTCGATGCTCGTCCCGGTCCTTGCTCCGGTCCTCTTGTCGCTTGGCGTGGCTAGTTATCTCGCGTATGGTGCCCACACGATGCTGCATCGACGGTTCGTAAATTGAGCCCGAACGCCTCCAGTTCCGGACTGGCTTTGGACGGCGCGTACCGTGCTGCATGCTAATACATGGCTCATCGCGTGTGTCCAGGACTGACGCGGCCGCGGCCCTTCGTTGCGTTTAAATACAACCCCGGAATACAGTTTGACAGACTCGTGTAGGGGGACCGGCCCCCGAGTCCGCGTGCTGCGGGCGCGAGTGTCGACGAAGCGTGTGTCGTGGTAGCCAAGCCTGGCCCAAGGCGCAGGGTTGCTAACTCTGTGGCGTACAGCCTCCTGGGTTCGAATCCCAGCCACGACGCTCACCAAAACCGATTACCCACATATGAGTGCAGAAGACCCCAACGCGGGCGAGGACGCGGATGCCGAAGAGGAGGAGGACATCCGCTATTTCGTCCGTATCGGACAGACAGACCTCGACGGGACCAAGTCCGTCGAGCGTGCGCTGACAGAACTGAACGGGATCGGCCACCGGGCCGCCCGAATCATCGCCCAGAAGGCGGATGTCGACCGTCGCGCGGTCTTCGGTAAGCTCGACGACGACGTGATCGAGCGCGTCGTCGACCACGTCGAGAACTTCGCCGACGAGGTTCCCGAGTGGATGGCCAACCACCAGAAGGACTACTTCTCCGGTGAGACCACCCACGAGACCGGCAACGACCTCCAGCTGACCCGCCGGCAGGACATCAACCGCATGAAGATGATCGACTCCTACCGCGGTGTCCGCCACAAGCGCGGGCAGAAGGTCCGCGGACAGCGGACCAAGTCCACGGGTCGTACCGAGGGCACCATCGGCGTCAACGTCGAGGCCATCAAGGAAGAACAGGCCGAGGAAGCCGCCGCGGAGGATGACGAATAATGGCGCTCGGTTCCAACACCAAGTTCTACGAGACGCCGAACCACCCGTTCCAGGGCGAGCGCATCGCCGACGAGTCGAACCTCGTCGGCCGCTACGGCCTGAAGAACAAGGAGGAGCTCTGGCGCGCGCAGTCCGAGCTTCGTGGCTACCGCCGCGAGGCCCGAAAGCTGCTCGGTAGCGCCGGCGAGCACGACGACGAGGCCGAGGAGTTCCTCTCCCGGCTCAAGCGCTACGGCATCCTCAGCGAGCAGGACCAGCTCGACGACGTCCTGTCGCTCGACGTGACCGACGTGCTGGAGCGCCGCCTCCAGACCGTCGTCTACCGCAAGGGCTACGCGAACACGCCCGAGCAGGCGCGTCAGTTCATCGTTCACGGACACATCGTCCTCGACGGCGGTCGCGTCACGCGACCCGGCATGACCGTCGAGACTGCCGTGGAGAACACGGTCGGCTTCGACGAGAACAGCTCGCTGTCGGACGAACTCCACCCCGAGCGAGCGGAGGCCCAAGAATGAGCGAAGAAACCGAAGACATCTGGGGCATCGCCCACGTGCACGCATCGTTCAACAACACGATCATCACCATCACGGACCAGACCGGCGCGGAGACGCTCGCGAAGAGCTCCGGCGGGACGGTCGTCAAGCAGAACCGCGACGAGGCGTCGCCGTACGCGGCGATGCAGATGGCCGAGGTCGTCGCCGAGAAGGCCCTCGACCGCGGCGTGGAAGGCGTCCACGTCCGGGTTCGTGGCCCCGGCGGCAACCTCCAGACCTCGCCCGGTCCGGGCGCGCAGGCGACGATCCGCGCCCTGGCCCGCGCCGGCCTGGAGATCGGCCGCATCGAGGACGTCACGCCGACGCCCCACGACGGCACCCGCGCGCCGAAGAACTCCGGATTCTAACCAATGACACAGGACTACGAGGTCGAGTTCGTCGAACGCGGTGATCGCGAGGCACGCGTCCTCGTGCGCGGCATCACGCCGGCGTTCGCCAACGGCATCCGGCGAGCGATGGTCGCGGACGTGCCGACGTTCAGCATCGACACCGTCCGCGTCATCGAGAACACCAGCGTGATGTTCAACGAGCAGATCGGCCTCCGACTGGGGCTGGTCCCGCTCACGACCGACCTCGACGACTTCGAGATCGGCGACGAGGTGACGCTGTCGCTGTCCGTCGACGGGCCGAGCACGGCCTACTCCAGCGACCTCGTCTCCTCGGACCCGCTGGTCGAACCGGCCGACGACAACATCCCGATCATCGACCTGAAGGACGGCCAGCGCCTCGAAGTCGAGGCCGACGCCGTCCTCGACACCGGTCGGGAGCACGCGAAACATCAGGGTGGCGTGGCCGTCGGCTACCGTCACCTCCAGCGCGTGGACGTCGTCGGCGACCTCGGTGAGTTCGAGGACGACGACCCGAACATCCTGCGTGGTGTCATCGAGGAGCAGGCGGCCGAACACGCCGCCGGCGACGCCGAGAACGGCGACCTCGTCGCGACCGACGAGTTCGACAACGACCTCCGGAACCGCTATCCCGGCAAGGAGGTCGAGGTCACCGACGTGGAGAACGCGTTCGTGTTCCACGTCGAGACCGACGGCTCGTTCACCACCGAGGAACTGGTCCTGCGCGCGGTCGAGACGCTGCGTGACCGCGCGACCGAACTGAAAGACGCAGTCCAGCTGTAACGTACCAATGTCCCGTACCACACCCACGGCGCCGATGACCGCCCGCCCCCCGAGCGCGAGGACCGAAAGGGGTTTTACGGGGCACGCGAAACGCATCAATGCGAGCAGGGATAGCCAAGTCTGGCCAACGGCGCAGCGTTCAGGGCGCTGTCCCGTAGGGGTCCGCAGGTTCAAATCCTGCTCCCTGCACTTTTCCTACAACGGAGGAATCATATGAGCAAGACGAACCCGAGACTCAGTAGTCTCATCGCCGACCTGAAGTCGGCCGCCCGCAGTTCGGGCGGCGCTGTCTGGGGCGACGTCGCCGAGCGCTTGGAAAAGCCACGGCGCACACACGCGGAAGTCAACCTCGGCCGTATCGAACGATACGCCCAGGAAGACGAGACCGTGGTTGTGCCGGGCAAGGTGCTCGGCTCCGGTGTCCTGCAGAAGGACGTCACCGTCGCCGCAGTCGACTTCTCCGGAACCGCCGAGACGAAGATCGATCAGGTCGGAGAGGCTGTATCACTCGAACAGGCAATCGAAAACAACCCAGAAGGCTCCCAGGTCCGGGTGATCCGATGAGCATCGCAGAGTTCGACGCGGACGTCGTCGTCGACGCCCGCGACTGCATCATGGGCCGTGTCGCATCGCAGGTCGCCGAACGCGCCCTCGACGGCGAGACGGTCGCCGTGGTCAACGCCGAACGCGCGGTCATCACCGGCCGAGAGAGCCAGATCAAGGAGAAGTACAAGAAGCGCGTCGACATCGGTGACGACAACGCGTACTTCTACCCCAAGCGACCGGACGGCATCTTCAAGCGCTCGATCCGCGGCATGCTGCCTCACAAGAAGGCCCGCGGCCGCGAGGCGTTCGAGAACGTCCGCACCTACGTCGGGAACCCGTACGACGAGGGCAGCGTGGGCGGGAGCCCACGAGACGGCGACGCCGTCGAAGCGCAGGTCCTCGAAGGCACGTCTCTCGACCGACTGTCGAACATCAAGTTCGTCACGCTGGGCGAAATCAGCGAAACGCTCGGAGCGAACAAGACATGGTAACGAACACGTCTGGCAAGAAGAAGACCGCCGTCGCCCGCGCGACCATTCGCGAGGGCGAGGGCCGCGTACGTATCGACTCCCAGCCGGTCGAACTGGTCGACCCGGAGCTGGCACAGCTCAAGATGCTGGAACCGTTCCGCATCGCCGAGGACGACCTCCGCGGGGAGGTCGACGTCGAGGTGTCCGTCGAGGGCGGCGGCGTCATGGGACAGGCAGACGCCGCCCGGACCGCCATCGCTCGCGGGCTCGTCGAACACACCAACGACGCCGAGCTCCGCGACGCGTACATGGAGTTCGACCGCTCGCTGCTGGTCAACGACGTTCGCCAGTCCGAATCCAAGAAGTGGGGTGGTCCCGGCGCTCGGGCCCGCTACCAGAAATCCTACCGCTGAGGTGATCCAGGTATGATGGTACCGGTCCGGTGTTTCACCTGCGGCAACGTCGTCGGCGAGCACTGGGAGGAGTTCAAGGCGCGCACCCGCGAGGCCGAAGAGCCCGAGGACCCGGAGAAGGTCCTCGACGAACTCGGCGTCGAGCGGCACTGCTGCCGTCGGATGCTCGTCTCGCACAAAGACCTCGTCGACATCGTCTCACCCTACCAATGAACGCACAGGAAAGCCGCTACGAGAAGGCCCGCAAGCTCGGCGCGCGAGCGCTGCAGTTGGCCCACGGCGCTCCCGTGCTCATCGAGACGGAACACACCCAGCCCATCCTCATCGCGGCCGAGGAGTACGACGCTGGCGTACTGCCATTCACGGTCAAGCGAGGTGACTAAATGACGCTCATCACTGACGTACGACTCCGCCGCGTCCTCGACTCGCGTGGGAACGCGACCGTCGAGGCCGACGTCCTCACCGAGAGCGGGGGCTTCGGTCGTGGCAAGGCACCGAGCGGTGCAAGCACGGGCGAGTACGAGGCCATCGAGCTCCCCGCCACCGAAGCCATCGCCAACGCCCGCGAGGACGCGATCCCGCGGCTCGTCGGCGAGGTGCACGCCGGGAACCAGCGTGACGTCGACGCGGCGCTACACGCCGCCGACGGCACGGACGACTTCTCCGGCATCGGGGCCAACAGCGCCGTCGCCATCTCGATGGCGGCCGCGAAGGCCGGCGCCGACGTGCTCGGCGCGCCGCTGTACCAGCACCTCGGCGGCACCTTCCGGGGCAACGAGTACCCGACGCCGCTGGGCAACATCATCGGCGGCGGCGAGCACGCCGCGGACGCGACCAACATCCAGGAGTTCCTCGCGGCTCCCGTCGGCGCACCGAGCGTCGAGGAGGCCGTCTTCGCCAACGCCGCGGTCCACCAGGAGGTCCACGACATCCTGGCCGACCGCGACCTGCCAGCGGGCAAGGGCGACGAGGGCGCCTGGGCACCGTCCGTCTCGGACGACGAAGCGTTCGAGATCATGGACGAAGCGGTCGAGACCGTCGCGGACGACTTCGGCTTCGCCATCGCCTTCGGCCTCGACGTGGCCGGCGCGGAGCTGTACGACGCCGACGAGGACGGCTACGTCTACGACGACGGCGTCAAGTCGACCGCGGAGCAGATCGACTACATCGCCGAGAAGGTCGAGGAGTACGACCTCGTCTACGTCGAGGACCCCCTCGACGAGAACGACTACGAGGCCTTTGCGGACCTGACCGACCGGGTCGGCGACCAGACGCTCGTCTGCGGTGACGATCTGTTCGTCACCAACGTCGAGCGCCTGCAGGCCGGCATCTCGGCCGGCGCGGGCAACTCCATCCTGATCAAGCCGAACCAGATCGGAACGCTGACGGACGCCGTCGACGCCATCGAACTGGCGACAGAGAGCGGCTACGAGTCGGTCGTCTCCCACCGCAGCGGCGAAACCGAGGACACGACCATCGCACACCTCGCCGTCGCCACCGACGCGCCGTTCATCAAGACCGGCGCGGTCGGCGGCGAGCGCACAGCCAAGCTGAACGAACTCATTCGTATCGAGGACAACGCAGTATGAGCGGCAACGAAAAAGAGGGTCTCGACGCGTCCGAGTCAGACTACGACCCGTCCGAGGAGGACGAGGAAGCGGTCGACGCCGACGCAGAGACCGAGACGGAAGCCGAACAGCCCGCCGACGACGCCGCCGAGGCGACGGAGGCCGAACCAACCGACGAAGACGCCGAGGACGCGGACGAGGCCGAGGAGGCCGCCGGTCCGCAGCTCGACGAGGACGTCATGCCCGACGAGCAGTCGGAGGCAGACCTCCTCATCCCCGTCGAGGACTACCTCGGGGCCGGCGTCCACATCGGGACCCAGCAGAAGACCCAGGACATGGAGCGGTTCATCCACCGCGTCCGGACCGACGGGCTCTACGTGCTGGACGTCTCGATGACCGACCAGCGCATCCGCACCGCCGCGGACTTCCTGGCCAACTACGAGCCGGAGCAGATCCTGGTCGCGTCGTCGCGCCAGTACGGCCGGTTCCCGGCCGAGAAGTTCGCCGAGGCCGTCGGGGCGCGCGCCCGGACGGGCCGGTTCATCCCCGGCACGCTGACCAACCCGGACTACGACGGCTACATCGAACCCGACGTCGTGGTCGTCACCGACCCCATCGGCGACGCCCAGGCCGTCAAGGAGGCCATCACGGTCGGCATCCCGGTCATCGCGATGTGTGACTCCAACAACACCACGTCGAACGTCGACCTGGTCGTCCCGACGAACAACAAGGGGCGCAAGGCGCTGTCGGTCGTCTACTGGCTGCTGGCCAACGAGACGCTCGACCGCCGCGGTGCCGAACCGGCCTACGGACTCGACGACTTCGAGTCCGACATCTGACGCCGTTCGCGGAGTTCACTTTTCCGACGCGTTCGAGTCGCAGAGCGACGGCGCTCGGCACAAGACATTTCTCGCGACCCCGAGTAGCGACTTGAAATGGGAGACGGCGACACGCTGCTGAACGTGGTCATCGGTGCAATCGCGACGGCCGTGCTGGGCGGGTTCGTTCCGTTCGCGCCGCTGTTCGGTGGGGCGCTCGCGGGGTATCTGCAGGGCGGCACGCGAGACGACGCCGTTCGAGTCGGACTGCTCTCGGGGGTGTTCGGACTCGTGGGAACGGTGCTCGTCACGCTGTTCGTCCTGCTCGTGCTGTCGGTATTTCTCGCGTTTTCGCCGGAGGCGCTGGCGGCGGTCGGAGCCGTCGGCGTTCTCTTTCTCATCGCCAGCACGCTGACGGCGGCCGCGTACTTCCTCGGCCTGAGCGCGCTCGGCGGGTGGCTCGGAAACTACGTCCGGTACGACACCGACCTGTTTTCGTGAGCCACCGACGGACGGGGCGGCCGCGCGGCACGGAACCTACATGAAGCGCGACGTGCAACGGGGGAACCAGTATGCGTGAGGTCCTGTCCGACGCCGGCGTCGGCGCGCTCGTCACGATTGCCCTCTCGTTCGTCCCGTTCTCGTCCGTCGTCGGCGGGGCCGTCGCCGCGACGACCCACGGGGGCGGCTACCGGACCGGAGCGTGGCTGGGGACGCTCGCCGGTGTCGCGGCGATGGTCCCGCTGCTCGCGCTGTTCGTCCCGGCGCTGTACATCGCCGGACTCTTGGGATTCGGTATCCCGCCCGGCGCGCCGGGGTACGGGCTGTTCCTGGCGCTGGTGTTCGTCTTCTTTCTCGCCTACACCGTCGGACTGAGCGCGCTCGGCGGACTCGGCGGGGTGTGGGTCCGGGCCCACACCGACTGGAATATGGACGCGAGCCGGTGGCTCTAGACCCGCTCGCTCGGCCCGCTCCGTCGTGATTTGGCATGGCGTTCAAACGTGTCCGGGCACTAGTGACACCAATGTCAGGGACGCCGCCCGGACCGAAGGGCGAACCGCTGTTCGGCAGCAGCCGCACGTACGCTCGCGACCCGTTCCGATTCATCTCGGCGCTGGAGCGGGCCTACGGCGACGTGGCCCGGTTCGACATGGGGCCGATGGACACCGTCATGCTCTGTGACCCGACGGCGATCGAGCGCGTCCTCGTCTCCGAGGCCGACCGCTTTCGCAAACCGGACTTCCAGGGCGACGCGCTCGGCGACCTGCTCGGCGACGGCCTGCTGCTGAGCGAGGACGAGACGTGGGAGCAACAGCGCAAGCTCGCGAACCCGGCGTTCTCGATGGCCCGACTGTCCGGGATGGCGGATCGTATCACGGGCCACGCCGAGGACCGAATCGCCGGCTGGTCCGACGGCGACACCGTCGACGCCGAGCGGGCGATGACGCGGGTCACGCTCGACGTGATTCTGGACCTGATGATGGGCGTGGAACTCTCCGAGGAGCGCGTTCGGACCGTCGAGGAACAGCTCGTCCCGCTGGGGCAGCGATTCGAGCCCGACCCGCTCCGCTTCGCCGCGCCGTCGTGGCTCCCGATGCCCGACGACGCCGAGTTCGACCGCGCGATGGCGACCCTCGACGAGGTGCTGGACGACATCGTCGCGACCCGCGAGGGGTCCGTCGGGACCGACGACGACGGACCCATGGACTTCCTGTCGGTCCTCCTTCGCGCCCGCGACGACGGGGAACAGTCACCCGAGCAACTGCGCGACGAGATGATGACGATGCTGCTGGCGGGTCACGACACGACCGCGCTGACGCTGACGTACACGTGGTTCCTGCTCTCGGAACACCCCGAGGCCGAGCGCCGCGTCCACGCGGAACTCGACGACGTCGTCGGCGACGACCGGCCGGGGATGGAACACGTCCGCGACCTGGAGTACCTGGAGTGGGTCGTGCAGGAGGCCATGCGGTTGTACCCGCCGGTCTACACCATCTTTCGGGAGCCGACGGCGGACGTCGAACTGGCTGGCTACGACGTGGCCGCCGGAACGACGCTGATGCTCCCGCAGTGGGGCGTCCACCGCTCAGCGCGGTTCTACGACGACCCCGAGGCGTTCGACCCCGAGCGCTGGCGGCCAGAGCGGGCCAGCGAGCGGCCCCGCTTCGCGTACTTCCCGTTCGGGGGCGGCCCGCGCCACTGCATCGGGAAGCACCTCGCGATGCTCGAAGCCCAGCTCATCCTCGCGACCACGGCGAGCGAGTATCGCCTCGAGTTCCTCGGCGAGACGCCGCTCGAACTCATGCCCTCGCTGACCGCGCACCCTCGCCAAGAGATGCAGATGCGCGTCGAGCGCCGGTCGTAGGCGGCCGGCTCGACCCGATGGAAACGCTTAGGCGCGCGTGGTGACAACCGAGCGACAGAATGGTGCTGTCGCTCGCGAAGCGCGTCGTCGCGGAATCCTGTCCCGAGCGTCTCGACCCGCTGCTGGCGGGACTGTATCAGACCGCGTTTCCCGCTTCGTCGTCGGCCGACTCGACTGCGGCGGGCGTTCTCGAACGGGTCGACGAGGTCCCCGAATCGCTTCCCAGAGAAGCGTTCGCGCACGCCACGCTCCTCTCCGACCGGGAGGAACTGTTTCGGGAACTACCGGCCGAGGGCACGGTGGCGGTGTTCGGCGTGAGCGAGGACCTCGCCGCGTCGATCCGGAGCGCCGCCGACCCGGCCGCACTGACGCTCGCCGACGACTGGGAGACCGACGAGGCCCGCCGCGCCGTGCGGGAGCGGGCCGGCGGCGATCCGGACGCCGTCCGCGTGAACGACGCCGACTCGCTTGCCGTCCTCGACGCCTTCGACGACGGCGCGCTCGACTGGGTCTACGTCAACAGCACGCACGAGTACGAAGACACGCTCGCCGAACTCAGAGCGAGCGCCGAAAAAGTGGTCGACGACGGCTACATCGCCGGTGACGACTACAACGTCTTCCACGGCGTCATCCCAGCCGTCCACCAGTTCTGCGCCGAGACCGACTGCGAGCTGGCGTACCTGACGATTGAGACCCACGGCCGGCGGAGCTACGCGCTCAGGAAGACCGAGTCCTGAGCGGGTCGTCGCAGTCGGAGAGGCCCTCGTCGACGACCGGCGTTCGCCGGGTGGGAGCGCTCCGAAAACGCCTAACGCTCGGGGTGCACACGAGCGGGTATGGTCACAGCGAGCGCTCCCGGGAAGGTGTACCTGTTCGGGGAGCACGCGGTCGTCTACGGGGAGCCGGCGGTCCCCTGCGCCATCGAGCGCCGGGTCCGCGTGACGGCCACCGAGATCGACGAGGGACTCCGAATCCACGCGAACGACCTGCAGCTGGACGGCTTCACCGTCGAATACACCGGCGACGGCGAGAGCCGCCCGGACGTGGACGTCGCCGAACCGCTCGTCGAGGCGGGGATGGGGTACGTGAACGAAGCCATCGCGCAGGCCCGCGACGCGGCCGACGCGCCCGACGCCGGCTTCGAGATATTCGTCGAGGGAGACATCCCGCTGGGGGCGGGGCTGGGCTCGTCGGCGGCGCTGGTCGTCGCGGCTATCGACGCGGCGACCGGGGAACTGGGCGTCGACCTGGCCGCCGAGGAGATCGCCGACCGGGCGTACCAGGTCGAACACGCGGTGCAGGACGGGCAGGCCTCCCGCGCGGACACCTTCTGTTCGGCGATGGGCGGCGCGGTCCGCGTGGAAGGCGACGACTGCCGCCGGCTGGAGGGCATCGACAATCTCCCGTTCGTCATCGGCTACGACGGCGGCGCGGGCGACACCGGGGCGCTGGTCGCCGGCGTCCGCGACCTCCGAGACGAGTACGGCTTCGCCGCGGACACGGTCGATGCCATCGGCGACGTCGTCCGCGAGGGCGAGTCGGTCCTCGGCACGGACGACTACGAGACGCTGGGCGAACTGATGGACTTCAACCACGGCCTGCTCTCGGCGCTCGGCGTCTCCTCGCGGTCGCTGGACTCGATGGTGTGGGCGGCCCGCGACGCGGACGCCCACGGCGCGAAGCTCACCGGCGCGGGCGGCGGCGGCTGTATCGTCGCGCTGGACGAGACGGACGACGCGCTCACGGCGCTGAAGTACACGCCGGGCTGTGAGGACGTGTTCCGCGCCGAACTGGACACCGACGGAGTCCGGCGGGAATGACGGTCGTCCTCAAGCTCGGCGGCAGCGTCGTCACCGAGAAAGACGAACCGGAGACGGTGGACCGAGCGGCGCTGGACGCCGCCGCCTCCGCGGTCGCCGACGCCGCGGTCGGGAACGACATCGTGGTCGTCCACGGCGGCGGGAGCTTCGGCCACCACCACGCCGCCGAGTACGGCGTCAGCACGACCTCCGGGACCCGCGACCCCGCCGGCGTGCGCGCCGTCCACGGCGCGATGTGTCGACTCAACGACGCTGTCGTCGACGCGCTCGCGGAGCGAGGCGTTCCGGCCGTGCCAGTCCACCCGTTCTCGGCGGCCGCCCGCGACGCCGACGGGGTGCTCTCGCTCCCGACGGAGCAGGTCGAGACGCTGCTCGGCGAGGGATTCGTTCCGGTCCTGCACGGCGACCTCGTCGCGCACGCGGGCGAGGGCGCGACGGTCCTGAGCGGCGACGAACTGGTGGTCGAACTCGCGCCGGCCGTCGACGCCGACCGCGTAGGCGTCTGCTCGACCGTCCCCGGCGTCCTCGACGAGGACGGCGACGTGATCGACCGAATCGAGTCCTTCGAGGCCGTGGCGTCGGCGCTCGGCGGGAGCGACGCGACGGACGTGTCGGGCGGGATGGCCGGGAAAGTCCGCTCGCTCCTCTCGCTGTCCTCCGAGGCAGTCGTCTTCGGCCCGGACGCGCTCGGGCCTTTCCTCGCGGGCGAGCGTCCGGGGACGACTATCGACGGCGGCGACGCTGAAGTGAACCAGTGACGCCGTCGTGTTATCTATTGAGAATGTCGTCGCCCGAATCCCGACCGGGTTCGTCCGAACCGCGGTTTACGCCCTTGCGTAGCGAGACGGCCACGGCGCCGTCTCGTGGTTTTTGACCGAGCGTCCCGGGAAACACCCGGTCCCGACCTCGGCGTAACATATTTGCCTACTGTTATCAATAATTGGACCATGTCTGCTGTAGGTCTGACCGACGTCTATCGATACGGAACGAAGTTTCTCGGCGCGTTGCTCGTCGTCGCCGGCGTCGGTGGCGGCCTCGTCGCCGCGGGCTACGTTCTGATACAGAACGGCTCGCTCGACGCGCTCTCCGGCAACGCCGGCTACCGTGCGCTGCTCGGCGTCGTCGTCGGCGCGCTCGGCTGCCTGCTCCTCGTCTCCGGCCTCATCGGGCTGTTCCACAAGCTCGTCGCCGACGCGACGATGGCCGGCGCCGTCGCGGCCCGGGCGACGCGACCGGACACCGTGAGCGCGGCGACCGGCGAGGCGGAGTCCGACAGTGCCCCTCCCGCCCCCGCCACGGGCCCGGAGACCGACTCCGAGCGCTCTGACGAGGGTGACGAAACCGAACCACGGACCGAACCGGTCGCCGCTGAATCAGAGCCCAACACGGCGGAGAACGACGAGGAACCGGTCTCCGATCCGTCCGCCGGTGAGGTGCACTCGGACCCTCCGGCCGAAGCCGGGGCCGAACCGGAACCTGAGAACTCACCCGCGGTATCTGAGCCCGAGCCGGCGACCGAAAGCGCACCCGCAGCGTCCGAACCGGCGGCCGCGGAGACGCGAGCCGCGGCTGCCGACGCCGGACCGGCGTCCGCTGACGACCAGTCGGCGTCGGCGGTCCCGTCCGCCGACGTGACGCCCGATACCGACACCGCAGCGACGGCTGTCGACGATGGGGCGACGCCAGACGCCGAACCCGATGCCGCGCCGTCAGCCGCTGGGGTCGCTACCGAGTCCGAGACGGCGTCTCCCGAGCAGTCCGACGCGGGCGACGTACCGGACCGCGACCTGCTAGATCAGGACCCGCCGGAGGAGGAGCAACCGCGGACGGAGCCCCAGGAGTGGACGCCGCCGGACCCCGCGGAGTTCGACACGCCGGACGACGAGGCAGCCGACGAATCGGGCTGGGTGACGGGGGACGAGGGGGGGTCGTCGACAGCGGACGCCGGACGCGACGCGCCCGCGGCCGACGGCGACGCGACGCCGCCTGCATCCGACGCACCGTCGGACTCCGACTCCGCCCAAACGGCGGACTCAGGGTCGCGCTGGGACGGCGCGGACGAGAGTGCGGACGAGTCGCACGAGGACGTGACGGCCCGGGAGACGCGCGTGCTCGACGAGTCGAGCGACCAGCACGGACCCCGTACCACCGATGACCTGTTCGGCGGAGATTCGACCGACCGGACGAACGACTCGGCGGCCGAGTCCGACCCCCGGAACGCGCCGGAAGGCGAGCCAGCAGACTGGACCGAACCGGGCCGGACGAACGATTCGAGAAGCGAACTCCGCGACGTGCCGACCGACGCGGGTGTGGAGTCGGCGGAGGAGGAAGTCGAGGCGTCGGGCGACGAAGACGGGGCCGAAACGCTCGCCGACGAGGACGTCTCCGGCTTCGACGTGGCCAGCGACGACGACCCGCTGTCGGACGCGCTGGACGACAAGTAACGAGCGCGGCCGTCGGCCGCTCGCTTTCGTCACGCCGTCGCGCGTTCCCGTCCGACAGCCGACACGCGTCGTCGGGAACCCACACCGTTTTAAGAAGCGCCGTTGTAGGCCCGAGTAACCGAGCGCACGGCCGCCCGCGGACCGCGGTTCGGCGGCCGGCAGACGGCGGATGTGAGTCGCGGGACGGAAGTCCCTCTACTGCGGACGTGCGGGCTACGGGCGTACCCGGATGGCCTGGCACGTCAGCGCGGACCAGAGTCGCCTCCATTGCAGCCACCGTCGTTGCCGTGCCCCACCGCTTCTCGCGGTCGGCTCTCCACTCGGAGCTACAACCATGGAAGTCGAAATTGCGACAATTGGCGGTTACGAGGCTGTAGGCCGACAGATGACGGCCGTCCGTGCGGGGGACGACGTCGTCATCTTCGACATGGGCCTGAACCTCTCGAAGGTACTGATTCACGACAACGTCGAGACCGAGCGCATGCACTCGCTCGACCTCATCGACATGGGCGCGATCCCGGACGACCGCGTCATGTCCGACCTCGAGGGCGACGTGAAGGCCATCGTGCCGACGCACGGTCACCTCGACCACATCGGAGCGATCTCGAAGCTCGCACACCGCTACGACGCGCCCATCGTCGCGACGCCCTTCACCATCGAACTCGTCAAACAGCAGATCAAGGGCGAGGAGAAGTTCGGCGTCCAGAACGACCTCGTGAAGATGGAGGCGGGCGAGACGATGTCCATCGGCGAGCGCAACGAACTGGAGTTCGTCAACGTCACCCACTCCATCATCGACGCCATCAACCCCGTCCTCCACACGCCGGAGGGCGCGGTCGTCTACGGCCTCGACAAGCGGATGGACCACACGCCGGTCATCGGCGACCCCATCGACATGGAGCGGTTCCGCGAGATCGGCCGCGAGGGCAACGGCGTCCTCTGTTACATCGAGGACTGTACGAACGCCGGCCGGAAGGGCCGAACCCCCTCCGAGTCCGTCGCTCGCCGCCACCTCAAGGACGTGATGGACAGCGTCGCCGACTACGACGGCGGCATCGTCGCGACGACGTTCTCCTCACACATCGCTCGCGTGAAGAGCCTCGTTGAGTTCGCCGACGACATCGGCCGACAGCCGGTCCTGCTCGGCCGTTCGATGGAGAAGTACTCCGGCACCGCGGAGCGACTGGACTTCGTCGACTTCCCGGAGGACCTGGGCATGTACGGCCACCGCAAGTCCGTCGACCGGACGTTCAAGCGCATTATGAACGAGGGCAAGGAGAACTTCTTCCCCATCGTCACCGGCCACCAGGGCGAGCCGCGAGCGATGCTCACACGCATGGGCCGCGGCGAGACGCCCTACGAGCTGGACGACGGCGACAAGGTCATCTTCTCCGCCCGGGTCATCCCGGAGCCGACCAACGAGGGCCAGCGCTACCAGTCCGAGAAGCTGCTCGGGATGCAGGGCGCGCGCATCTACGACGACATCCACGTCTCCGGCCACCTGCGACAGGAGGGGCACTACGAGATGCTCGACGCGCTCCAGCCCCGGAACGTCATCCCGGCCCACCAGAGCCTCGAAGGGTTCGCACCGTACGTCGATCTCGCCGAAGACATGGGCTACAAGGCCGGACGGGACCTCCACATCACCCGCAACGGCAACATGATCCAGCTCACAGAGTAGACTCACATGTCCGAACGCCACCAGCAGGTCGAAGATGCGATCGTCGCCCGACGAGACCAGGTCAACGACGCCCTCCCCGAGAACCTCCCGGTCACGAAGCCGGACCACCTCTACGAGGCGTCGCGGTACCTGCTGGACGCCGGGGGCAAACGGCTCCGGCCGACGGTCCTCTTGCTGGTCGCCGAGTCGCTGCTCGACGTCGACCCGCTGACGGCGGACTACCGTGAGTTCCCGACGCTCGACGGCGGCCGAGCCGACGTCATGTCGGCGGCGCTCGCCATCGAGGTCATCCAGACGTTCACGCTCATCCACGACGACATCATGGACGACGACGCCCTCCGGCGTGGCGTCCCGGCCGTCCACAAGGAGTACGACCTCTCGACGGCGATCCTCGCCGGCGACACGCTGTACTCGAAGGCCTTCGAGTTCCTGCTCTCGACCGGCGCGGATCACCAGCGGTCCGTCGAAGCGACCGAGCGTCTCGCCACGACCTGTACGCGCATCTGCGAGGGCCAGTCCCTCGACATCGAGTTCGAACAACGCGACGTGGTCACGCCCGAGGAGTACCTGGAGATGGTCGAACTCAAGACCGCCGTGCTGTACGGCGCGGCCGCGTCCATCCCGGCGACCCTGCTCGGCGCGGACGAGGAGACCGTCGACGCGCTGTACAACTACGGCCTGGACGTGGGCCGGGCGTTCCAGATCCAGGACGACTTGCTCGACCTGACGACGCCGTCGGAGAAGCTGGGCAAGCAGCGCGGCTCCGACCTCGTTGAGAACAAGCAGACGCTCGTGACGCTGCACGCCCGCCAGCAGGGCGTCGACGTGGGCGAGCTGGTCGATACGGACTCCGTCGACGCGGTCTCCGAGGCCGAGATCGACGCGGCCGTCGAGCGCCTGCGCGACGTGGGCTCCATCGAGTACGCCCGCGAGACGGGCCAGGACCTCATCGCCAGCGGCAAGGAGAACCTCGAAGTCCTCCCGGACAACGAGGCGCGCTACCTGCTCGAAGGCATCGCGAACTACCTCGTCGAGCGCGAGTACTGAGGCCCCGGCGGTCCCTTTTCCGCGGTTCTCGGCCGGTCAGCAGTTAAGACGCGTCGCTCCCTAGCGACGCCCGTGACTCGATTCGTCCTCTACGGCGGCAAGGGCGGCGTCGGCAAGACGACGGTCGCGGCGGCGTCGGGCCTGCGACTGGCCGAGGCGGACCGGGAGACGCTGGTCGTCTCGACGGACCCGGCACACTCGCTGGGCGATGCCGTCGAGACGACCGTCGGCGGCGAACCCACCGAAATCCGCGACCACTTGTGGGGCGTCGAAGTCGACCCTCAGGCGGGTATCGACCGCTACCGTTCGCTGTTCGAGGGGCTGGCGGCGGAGTTCTCCGACGCCGGCATCAGGCTGGACGAAGACGAGGTCGCGGAACTGTTCACGTCTGGCGTGATGCCCGGCAGCGACGAACTGGCGGCCATCGAGGGTCTCGCGACCTACGTCGAGAGCGACCGCTGGGACCGAGTGGTGTTCGACACCGCGCCGACCGGCCACACGCTGCGCCTGCTCGACCTCCCGTCAGTGCTCGACCGCGGCGTGGCGACGGCGATGGACCTGCGCGACCAGGTCCGCCGGAAAGTGAACACGGCGCGGACCATGATGTTCGGCCCGATGGCCGGCCGGCGAGACGACGGCCCCGACGACTTCACCGCGATGCGCGAGCGGATGGAGCGCGTCGGAAGGGTGCTTCGGGACCCGGAACAGACCGAGTTCCGCGTCGTCACCATTCCGGAGACGATGGCCGTCCGCGAGTCAGAGCGGCTGGTCGGAAAGCTCCGCGAGTTCGAGGTCCCGGTGACGACGCTCGTCGTGAACAAGGTCATCGAGGACGCCGGGGACTGCGAGCGCTGTCACGCGAAGCAGGCCGATCAGGAGGAAGCCATCGCGACGCTCCGGGACGCGCTCCCCGACCTCGACGTGTGGACGATTCCCGACCAGTCCGGCGAGGTGACCGGCCTCGACGCGCTGGAACGGGTCGCGGACTCGCTGGGTGCTGTGGAGTGACCGCTCCTCGAGCGCGGGTGAATTGGCCTGCGGGGAATGCACAGCCCGTGTCCGTATTTGTCCAGTCCGGTTGCTATTACTCAGCCCAATATCGGTTCTGGAACCAGGGTGAGGAGAACGATCAAGGCGACGAGAAAACCGAGGCCGAGTAGTCGCAGGACTCCCGCTGCGTGTTGTCGAGTCGGTGGGAGGGATTCGGCGAACCCAGAGAACGCAAACGCGATACCCAAAAAGAGCATGACGTGCGGCCCGTCGAGTGCGATACCGAAATACACCCACCCGAGGATGCAAATGAACGAGAAGAGCAAGAAGAGGAGACCCTTCCGCCGTCCACCTGGCTCGCGAAACAACACCTGTTGAATTGCTTCCATACGAACTGACAGAAGCTTGACTCAATAAAGCGTTCGGCTGTATAGACAGCGTGCGCGGCTCAGCGAGGAGTAAACGAAGAAAGCTTATCGTGCGTTCTTTCTCATTGGGACTATGCCCTCCAGACGAGCCGTCATCGGTACGCTCGGCGTCGCAACGACCGGCCTCTTCGGCGGCTGTTCGTGGCTCCAGTCCCGCAACGGAAGCGTCGACGTGACCGTTTTCAATCAAACAGACGCCGCATACACTGTCGAGATTGGCTTCTTCGACGACGGTGCTTCAGCCACAGCGGCGAGAGCGTATCGTTCGTCCCTCGATGTCGAACCCGATGGAGAGGTGACGCGTGAGGCAGTCGTTGCGACCGGACGGTATCTGGTTCGCTATCACGCTTACGAGGACCACTCCAGGCTGACCGACGAGGACCACGTTCACTTCATTCCATCAGGAGACGGGACAGAGCGTCTCACCTTCGACATCCGAGAAACAGGCGAGCTGACTCGGCGGTAACCGGGAAAGAACTCGTGCGACGGACTCCACCGGAGGAGCCGTTCGTATACGGCACTGGAAAAGAATTAATTCGGGTTCGGTAGAAGTGCCCCCATGGACAGTCGACGTACCCTCTACGTCGCTGCGTTCGTTGGTGCGTCGCTATCGTACATATTCAACGTTCTCGCGTTCACTGGTACCTTCGACGGAATCCGTTGGCTCGTGTTCGTTGTCGTCTTTCTCGGGTTCACCTATGGGTTCGAGAAGTTCATCGAGTGGCAAACTGGATAGCGGGGCAGCAAGTTGGCCGAGTATCATTCTGTGACTATACTCTCTGTAGCCCGCACGTCGATGGTGACAAGATGCGGCTAGTTTAACATCTGAGTGGCCCGTGATTCGGTCGAACTGAACGAGCCGAGTCATCGCAGCCCGCGGAGTACGTGAACCGCGTTCTGACACCCAACCCCAATAGCTCGCCGAACCCGACGGCGTTTTGACCCTCCCAGCCGCAGGTCCCGGTAATGGACGACGAGCTGCGAGACCGCGTCAGGGAGGCGGCGGAGACGAACGCCCTCCTCAACGCAGTCAAACACGACAGCGAGGCACAGGTCGGCGCGATCATGGGGCCGCTCATGGGCGCGAACCCCGAGTTCCGCGAGCACGGCGACGAGATCCCGGGCGTCATCGCACCGGTCGTCGAGCGGGTCAACGGCATGAGTGGTTCGGAACGGCGGGAGCGACTGGCCGAACTCGCCCCCGAGAAGCTCGAGGAACTGGAGGCCGAGGACGAGGGCGAGGACCACCCGCTGCCGGACCTGCCCGACGCCGACGACTACGACACCGTCCGGATGCGCGTCGCGCCCAACCCCAACGGTCCGTGGCACATCGGACACGCGCGGATGGCGGCCGTCGTCGGCACGTACAAGGAGCGCTACGACGGGGAGTTCCTCTGTCGGTTCGACGACACCGACCCCGAGACGAAGCGCCCCGACCTCGACGCCTACGACGCCATCCTCGACGCCATCGATTACCTCGGCTTCGAGCCCGACGACGTGGTGAAAGCCAGCGACCGCGTCGAGACGTACTACGAGTACGCCCGCGACCTCATCGAGAAGGGCGGGGCCTACACCTGCTCGTGTCCGCAGGGCGAGTTCTCCGACCTGAAGAACGGCGGGGAGGCCTGTCCCCACCGCGAGAAGGACGCCGAGACCACCCGCGAGGAGTTCGAGGCCATGGTCGACGGCGAGTACGAGAGCGGCGAGATGGTCCTGCGGGTCCGGACCGACATCACGCACAAGAACCCGGCGCTCCGGGACTTCGTGGCGTTCCGCATCGTCGACACGCCACACCCGCGCGAGGCGGCGGCCGAGTACCGCTGCTGGCCCATGCTCGACTTCCAGAGCGGGCTTGACGACCACCTGCTCGGCGTGACCCACATCATCCGCGGCATCGACCTGCAGGACTCCGCGAAGCGCCAGCAGTTCGTCTACGACTACTTCGACTGGGAGTACCCCGAGGTCATCCACTGGGGCCACGTCCAGGTCGACGCGTACGACGTGCCGCTGTCCACGTCGAGCATCGCGGAACTCATCGAAAACGGCGACCTCGCGGGCTGGGACGACCCGCGCGCGCCGACCGTCGCGAGCCTCGAACGGCGCGGCATCCGCGGCGAGGCCGTCGTCGACGCGATGATTCAACTGGGCACGTCGACCTCGAACGTCGACCTCGCGATGTCCTCGATCTACGCGAACAACCGCGAACTGGTCGACGACGCTTCGGATCGCGCCTTCTTCGTCCGCGACGACGACGCCCACGGCGGCCTCGTCGAGCGACAGATCGTCGGCGGTCCCGACGCCGGCGAACCGCCGCTGCACCCCGATCACGAGGAGCGCGGCCGCCGCGAGATTCCGGTCGCCGGCGGCGTGGCCGTGGAGGGCGACGACCTGCCGCCCCACGGCGAGCGCGTCTGGCTCAAGGGCTACGGCTGCGTGCGCCACACGCGGGACGCCTTCGAGTACGCCGGCGACGACATCGACGCCGTGCGCGAGGAGGGCGTCGACGTGATCCACTGGGCCCCGGCCGACGGCCCCGCGCTCCGCCTGCGGACGATGGACGGCGACGTGACGGGCGTCGCAGAGCCCGGCCTGCTGGACTACGATGCCGACGCGGTCGTCCAGTTCGAGCGCATCGGCTTCGCCCGCCTGGACGACGTGGCCGCGGACGCCGAGACGGAGTCCGTCGCGTACTTCAGCCACCCCTGAGCGGCCGCGCGTTCGGGCGGTTCGGCCCGACGGTCTTATGGTTCGGACGCTCCGACCGACCACTGTGACAGACAGCGCTCCGTCGACGGTGACCGTACAGCGCGACCTCCCCTTTCGCGAGGCGGACGGCGAGACGCTGGCGCTCGACCTGTACGACGACCCGGCGGCGACCGGTCCGAAGCCCGTCGCCGTCCTCGTTCGCGGCGGCGCGTTCTGCTGGGGCGACAAGGGCGAGTTCGCCCGCCACGCCATCGACCTCGCCGCCGAGGGCTTTCTCGTCGTCGAGCCGCAGTACCGCCTCGCGCCGGAATCGACCTTCCCCGCGGCGCTGGTGGACGTGAAGGCCGCCATCGAGTGGGTCCGTGCGGAGGGCGACGAGTACGGCGCGGACACCGACCGGATAGTCGCAGTCGGCCACTCGGCCGGCGCGAACCTCGCCGCGCTGGCCGCACTGACGGCGGACGAACCGGGCTTCGAACCGGAGGCGTACCCGGGTCGCTCGTCGGCGCTCTCGGCCGTCGTCGGCTACGCCGGCGTGTACGACTTCCGCTCGCTCGACGCGGCGACGGGCGAGGGCGAACGGTTCCACCGGCAATATCTCGGCGGCGGTCCGGACGAGGAACCGGCCGCCTACGACCTCGCGTCCCCGGTCGCACAGGTCGGCCCGGACGTCCCGCCGACGCTGTTGCTCCACGGCGACGCGGACGAGACGGTCCCGCCGTCCCAGTCCGAACTGTTCGCCGACGCGCTGTCGCCCGTGGCCGACGTGACCCACGAGACGATGTCGGCAGCCCACGGCTTCCCGTTTCACGGCACGCACTACGACGACGTGTTCGAGCGGACCGTCGCGTTCCTGCGTCGCGTCGGCCTCGCCGCGGCGGGTGCGGCGAGCGGGCCCGGCGGGGAGCCGGGCGAATCCGGCGGTCCGTCCGATATCGGTGTCGATCACCCGACGGGGGCGCACGGGCCGGACGACCCCCGCGACGGCCCGGGGTACTGACGCGGAGGTCGAACAGTTAAGTAGCTCGCAGCAGTGTGGTTAGATACCAATGGCCATAGACCCTGAGTTCGAGAGCAACCGCGAGGTAGTCGAGCAGCACGAGGGCCACAACGTCTGGGGTCCGGTCGAGGAGCCGGAGGAACTCGGCATCCACGGCACACACGTCGCCGTCGACTTCGACATCTGTCTCGCAGACGGCGCGTGCCTGGAGGACTGCCCGGTCGACGTGTTCGAGTGGGTCGACACGCCGGGTCACCCAGAAAGCGAGATCAAGGCCGACCCGGCCCACGAGGACCAGTGCATCGACTGCATGCTCTGTGTCGACGTCTGTCCCGTCGACGCCATCGACGTCGACCCCGGACGCGCCGGCCGCATCTGACCGCGCCGACCGCTCGAGTTCTTCTCACACCGACGTTCCAGTAGCGGCTAGTACTGTCAACCGGAATTGTAAACATAAATTTATTACCGACTCCTGTGTGAGATACGGTCACGAGGGTCGTGACAAAAATGCGCACAGTAGTGTTGACGAAGGGCGTTCCGGACTTCCGGGAGGGACAGGTATCGTTCGACGAGGAGGGCCACCTCGAACGCGGGAAGACACCGACGGTGATGAACCCGAACGACAAACACGCGCTCCGCGCCGCGTTCCAGACGAAAGTCCGCAACGGCGGGCAGGTGTCGCTGATGAGCATGGGGCCACCGGGCTACGAGGAGGTCTTACAGGAGGGGATGCGGGACGTGTACGCCGACGACCTCTATCTCCTCTCCGATCGGGAAATGGGCGCGGCCGACACGTGGGCGACCGCGATGACGGTCGCGAGCGGGCTCCAGAAGCTGGACGAGGAGCCGGATCTGGTGTTCGCGGGCTTCAAGACCGCCGACGGCGAGACCGGCCACACCGGCCCACAGACCTGCTGGTGTCTCGACTGGCCGATCATCACGCACGTCCTCTCGCTCGACATCGACGAGGACGAGCGGACCGTCCGGGCGAAGCGCCTGGTCGACGGCGACATCTCCGAGATCGAGACGGTCGAAGCGCCGATGCCGTGTTTCATCGTCGCCGACCCCGAGTTCGAGCCGACCTACCGGCGGGCCAGCCACCGGCTGAAACACAAGGACCTCCGCGACGAGACGCAGGCGCGCGCCGCGGACTACGAGGACCACCTCACGGTCTGGGACCACACCGACCTCAACCTCGACCCGGACTACATCGGACTTGACGGTTCGCCCACGATCGTCGCGGGCGTCGACCCGATTCCCAAAGCTCCCTCCGAGCGGGAGGCGACGGTGATCGACGCCGGCGCGGACGAGGGGATGGAACAGGTGCTGGACGAACTCGCGCCGTACGCGGCGGGTGACTGACGATGGTCGAGTACGACCCCACGGAGTACGAGATCGCGGAACTCGGACCGAAGATCAAAGATATCGACGACGCCGACGAACTGCGGGAGATGCTGGACCTGGAGGAGGGCGGCGAGGACCGCGTTCCCGTCAAGACGCTCATCGAGGACCGCATCGAGAAGGTCGAGGACGAGGGCGACGGTGAGGTGGACCCGGAGACCGTCGACCTCGCGTCGCTGACCGTCGCCGACGTGGCGAACATGGTCCGGGACATCGACGACGCGGACGTGCTCCGGGACCTCCTGGAGCGCGAGCAGGCGGGCGAGGACCGAAAGACGGCGAAGTCACAGATCGAGAGCCGCATCGAGTCCGTCGAGGGGAGCGACGAGGAGGCGGGCGAGGTCGAGTACGTCCCGCCGGAGGAGAAGTACCCCGAACTCGACCACCCGACAAACGACAAGCAGTGGGTCGAGGGGACCGTCGGCGCGGAGTACCGCGACATGTGGGTCTACTGCGAGACGCAGGCCGGAGCCCTCGTCGACGTCTCGAAGGAGATGCTCGGGAAGGCCCGCGGGCTGATGGACACCTACAACGAGGACTACGGCGAGGACGAACGCGTCGTCGCGGTGCTGATCGGCGCCGATGCCAGCGACCACGTCGACGACGTGATCGCCTACGGGGCCGACCTCGTCATCTACCACGAGGACGACCGCCTGGAACGGTTCCGCCACCAGCCCTACTCCGAGATCTTCTGTGACATGGCGCGAGCGGGCGGCGACCTGGCCGCCGAGGGCCGCGAGGAGGTCGACTGGAAGGACTACCACGAACCGCGTTACACCGTCTTCCCGGCCACGAACAACGGCAGGGACCTCTCGGCGCTCGTCCAGGGCGAACTCGACTCGGGGCTGGCCTCGGACTGCTCGGGGCTGTACATCGAGAACGCGATGATCTCGAACCCCGCGAAGGTCGGAACGGCCGGCGACAAGAAGGAGTTCGAGCGCGTCCTGCACATGAAGCGCCCGGACTTCTCGGGCTTCGAGTACTCGACCATCCTCTGTATCGACAAGCCCAACCGCGACTTCCACCCGCAAGGGGCGTCGGTCATCCCGGGGAGCTTCGAGCTCCCCGACCCCGACTTCGAACGCGAGGCCGAGGTGGTCGACTACGAGATGGAACTAGACGACGGGTGGTTCCAGGTCGAGGTCGAGGAGTTCGACCGGCTCTCGGGCGGCGTCGACCTCACCGGGAACGACGTGGTCGTCGCCGTCGGCCGCGGCATCGGCGACGATCCGACGACGGGAATCGAACTGGCGCTCGATCTCGTGGACGCCTTCGACGAGGCCGACCTGGGGCTCTCGCGGGGCGTCATCACGTCCTCGTACTCCTTCGACGGCCACGTCGAGCAGTACGTCACCGAGGAGCGCCAGATCGGCGAGTCCGGCCAGGAGGTCGAACCGGACGTGTACATCGCGGCGGGTATCTCCGGCGCGATCCAGCACAAGGTCGGCTGCGACGAGTCGGATACGATCATCGCTATCAACACCGACCTGGACGCCGACATCCGCGACTTCTCGGACTACCTCATCGAGGGCGACTTGTTCGAGGTGCTGCCGCGCCTGACGGAGGCGGTCGAAGCGGGCGACCTCGGTGCGGTCGTGGGGGAGGTCAGCGATGACTGACTCCTACGAGGAGTACGAGGCGGTCGTCGTCGGTTGTGGCCCCGGCGGGGCCGCGGCGGCGGCGAACCTCGCGCGGAACGGCGTCGAGACGCTCGTGCTCGAACGCGGCGTCGACGCCGGGTCGAAGAACGTCTCCGGCGGCCTCATCTACGCCGAGGAGTCGGCCCCCTACACCATCGACGGGCTCTTCCCCGACTTCCGCGAGGAGGCGACCGAGCGGCCGGTCACCGAGAACTACATCCACAACGTCGCCGGCGAGAAGGTGAAGACCTTCGACATCGGCGACCTGCACCACCACGACACGGCGTGGGCCGACTCGGTGTTGCGCCGGAAGATGGACTCCTGGCTCGCCCAGCAGGTCCACGAGCGCACCCGGGAGACCGGCGGCGGCCTGCTGACCGAGGTCCACGTCACCGGCCTGCTGCGCGAGCGCGGCGAGATCGTCGGCGTGACGACGGAGGAACTCGACCCGATCAAGGCCGACCTGATCGTGGCCGCCGACGGCGTCAACTCCGAACTGGCCCGTGACGCGGGGCTGATGGACTGGGAGGAGCCCGAGGAGTGGTTCCAGGGCGTCAAGGCCGTCGTCGACGTGGACCCGGCGGCGATCAACGAGCGCTTCGACGTGGACGCGGACGACGGCGCGGCCCACCTGTTCTCGGGCGACCTCTTCGACGGCGTCCGCGGCGGCGGCTTCCTCTACACCAACGAGTCGTCGCTCTCGATCGGGACCGTCTTCCACCTCGACTCGCTCGCCGAGGAGGAGGCCGAGCCCCACGAACTGCTCGACAGCCTGCTCACGCACCCGCTCATGGCCCAGTGGCTCGGCGACGAGTACGACGAGCGCGAGTACAGCGCCAAGCTGGTCCCGGACTCGAAGAAGGCGGCCCACCCCTCGCCACACGAGGACCGCCTCGTCCTGGTCGGCGACGCCGCCGGGCAGATGCAGGCCCAGGGGCCCATCATCAAGGGGATGAACCACGCCGTCACCGCGGGGGCGCTCGCCGCCGAGGCCTTCGCCGACGCCCGCTCGCGCAGCGAGCCACATCGCGCCGGCGAACTGTACGAGAAGAAGCTCCACGACGAGGGCGTGATGGACAAGCTCCGGCCGACTCGCTACGAGGTGTTCGGGCGACTCGGCGAACTCGGTCCGGTCGACGACCTCTCGAACAGCGTCGCTGAGTCGGCGGTCGGTCGCTTCGGCGTCCGCGCCGCGTCGGGCCTGCTCGAACGGGCCTACTCCTCGCCGACGCTGGTGTCGATGATACCGGACACCAAACTGCCATACGTGACGCTGCCGACGGTCATCGCCGAGGAACTCGGCGAGCGCGTCGAGGACGAGAACACCGTCTCGCCGCCGGACCTGGCCGACCGCATCGGTGACCTGACCTACGACGTGGGCGACCCCCACATCGAACTCCTCGACAAGTCCTTCGAGGCGTCGGGGACCGCGGTCACGGCGTGTCCGGTCAGCGCGAAGGACTTCGGCGGCGGCTGTTACCGCGACGAGCGGGTCCAGACGAACGGCACCGAGGAACACCTCGTGAGCCTCGACACCCAGCCCTGCGTGGAGTGCGGGACCTGTGCGGTCGTCGCCGACACCGAGTGGGAACACCCCGCCGGGGGGAAGGGGGTCGAGTTCAAGCAGGGCTGACCGCCGTGAGCCACCAGTACGACGACCGGATCCGGGCGCTCTCACGGCGCGCCGAGTCGGCCCGCGAGTCGCTCGACCCCGATCCACCGGACGACGAGCGCGCGATGGCCCTGCTCCGGGAGGGCTTTGGCCCCACCGTGGCGCTGTACTGCGAGGCCCGCACCGGCGGCACCTGGGTGCGGTTCTCCGAGTCCGAATTCGAGCGCCTGGAGGGAGCGATGAACGACTGGCTGGACTGCTACGCCGCCTGCTACGGCGTCGAGTTAGCCGGCTCCTACGCCATCAGAGAGGCCGCGGAACTGCTCGTCGACACCCACAACGCCCGCGACGTGGCGCAGGTGCTGACCGGGGTTCCGGAGCGGTAGCGACCCTTTACCTGAGGTAAATGATTTTTGATAAAGGACTAAGTGCTGTCTCGTGGTAACGTTCAACATGGAGCTCACAGAGCAGTTGCAGTTCGACCACGAGGACCGCAGGGACATCTACGAGTACGTCGAATCGCACGGCTCGGTCGAGCCGTCGATGGCTCGGTCGGCGCTCCAGATGGAACCGCGGCCGTTCGGCCACCACGTCGCCATTCTCAAGCGCGACGGCGTCCTCACGGAGGTCGACGGAGAGTTACGAATCGCCTACGACGACACCGTCGAGGAGGAGTTCGAGGCCGACGACATCGAGTTCACGATCCGGCAGGCCCGCCAGGAGGACCTCACGGGTCTCGTCGGGGCCATCCGGGCCGCCATCGGTGGCGGCGAGTACGTCAACGCCGAGACCGTGGCCGACGTGGTCGACTCCGAGGGCGTGCTCCTGCGCCACAACGAACTGGAGTCGCGCATCTTCTTCGTCGCCTGCATCGACGACGACGTGGTCGGCTGGGTCCACCTCAAGCACCCGGAGATCGAGAAGCTGAGCCACACGGCCGAACTCACGCTCGGCGTCCTCGAACAGTACCGCGGCCACGGCATCGGCTCGCAACTGCTCGCCCGCGGCACCGAATGGGCGGCCTCGCACGGGTACGAGAAGCTGTACAACTCTATTCCGTCGACAAACGAGGACGCGATCGAGTTCCTCTCGACCCACGGCTGGGACACCGAGGCAGTCCGCGAGGACCACTACAAGTTCGGCGACGAGTACGCCGACGAGGTGATGATGGAGATGGACATCTAGTTCGGGCCCAGCGCGTGAATCGTCTCCCGAGCGAGGTCCCCGTCGACCTGTTGTGGCACAGTTATCAGTAGCCGGTCGATAACCGAGTCCTCGGTCACCGACTGCACCTTCTCCCGGGCCTGTTCCGGCGTCCCCGCGATTCCGAGATCGGCGAGCATCTCGTCGGTCACCAGTTCGGCGGCCTCGCCGCGGTCCCCCGCACCCCACGCCTCCGCGATGCGCTCGGCGCGGTCCGGGTACGCCGACGCGACCGCGCGGCGATACCCCTCGCCGCTTCCCGCGTAGTAGGCGATATGCTTGCGCAGTTCCGCTTCGGCCCGTTCGGGGTCGTCGTGAACGACGGCCGGGACGTACGGCGCGACGGTGATCTCGTCCGGGTTCCGGTCCGCCTCTCGCGCGGTCTCCGCGACGTAGTCGAACGACGATTCGAGTTCGGAGAAGGGGACCATGTGGGGGAGCCAGCCGTCGGCGAGCCTGGCGACGACCCGCCGGTTCGCCGGTCCGAGCGCCGCGTGGTAGACGGGAACGTCGCGGCCCAGCGGCGGGACGCCCTCGACGGACTGCACCTCGCCGTCGTAGGACACCCGATCGTCGGCCGTCAGCAGTCGCTTCACGATGTCGATGGTCTCGTGGGCGCGCCGCACCGGCCGCTCGAACGAAGCCCCGTGCATGCTCTCGACGGAGCGCTTCGTGCTCGTTCCCAGCCCGAGGACCGCGCGCCCGTCCGATACTCTGTCGAGCGTCGCCGCGGTCATCGCGAGCACGGCCGGCGACCGCGAGAAGACGTTCAGGATCGCCGTCCCGATCTCGATCTCGTCCGTGCGAGCCGCGATGTCGGTCAGTTCCACGACGGAGCTGGCTCCCCACAGCTCGTTGAGCCAGACGGAGTCGTAGCCGTGGGTCTCGGCCTCGACGGCGAGGTCGATGGTGCTGAAATCGTCGACGCGCGGGACGACCACTCCGAGGTGCATACTCGCTCCGACCGGCGGGACGATAATAAAGAATCGTGTTGGATTGGCTACGGCGCGCCTCGGCCGGCTCCGACCGCGCTCACTCCTGTCCGATCATCCGCTCCTGTTCCTCCCAGTACTCCTTGCGGAGCTCGTACTTCTGGATCTTTCCGGTCGCCGTCTCGGGGAGTCTCTCGCGGAAGTCGACGCCGGCGGGGAGCTTGTAGCTCGCGACGTGCTCTCTGAGGAAGTCCAGAATCTCCCGTTCGGTCGGCTCGCTCCCGGGCGTCGGGACCACGATGGCCATCGGCGTCTCGCCCCACTCCTCGCTCGGGACGGGGATGACAGCGGCCTTCTGGACGCCGGGGTGGTCGTAGAGCGCGTCCTCCAGTTCGATGGAGGAGATGTTCTCGCCGCCGGAGATGATGATGTCCTTCCGGCGGTCCATGATCTGGACCATTCCGTCGCCGTCCCACGTCGCGAGGTCGCCGGTGTGGAAGTACCCCTCGACCTTGGCGTTGAACGCCTCGTCGGTGATCTCGGGCTTGTTGAGATAGCGGTCCATCACCTGATTGCCGCGGACGACGACCTCGCCGATGGTCGACCCGTCCCGGGGCACGTCCGCGCCGTCGTCGTCGACGACGCGGATTTCGGTGCACAGCGCCGCCGCGCCCTGCATGACCTTGAGGTCGCGCCCGCGCTCGGCGATGCGCCGCGGGGAGTTGCTGGTCGTGATGACCGGGGCCGTCTCGGTCAGGCCGTAGATGTGGATGATGCGCCAGCCGAACTCGTCCTCGACGCGCTCGATCGTCGCGGTCGCGGGGGCGCTGCCGGCCGTCGCGATGCGCACGTCGCGGTCGCCCTGCGTCTCGACCTCGCCGTCGTTCGCGCGGTAGTGCTGGACCAGTTTGTTCAGGACCGTCGGCGCGCCGCACATGAACGACACGTCGTACTCGCGGACCCGGCGGAACGTCTCCGCCGCGTCGAACGTCCGCTGACAGACGTGCGTTCCCCCCGTCCCCGTTATCGCGTAGGTGTGGCCCCAGCCGTTGCAGTGGAACATGGGGAGCGTCCAGAGGTAGGTGTCGTCGTCGCGGATCTCCATGTGCTGGTTCAGTACGAGCGCGTGCCAGCTCTCGGTCCGGTGGGTCCTGACCACGCCCTTCGGGTCGCCCGTCGTCCCCGACGTGTAGTTGATGCTGGCGTCGTCGTCTTCCGAGATGTCTGGCCGGTCCGGTTCGGCCGTCGGCTGCCCGTCCAGCAGTGTCGCGTACTCCTCCCAGTCGCCCTCGATACGGTCAGCCTCGTAGCCGACGAACGTCTCCGCCGGCACGCCGTCTCGTACCGGCTCGACCTTGTCGGCGAAGGCGTGGTCGGCGATTATCGTCGACGCGTCGCAGTCGTTCAGGATGTACTCGATCTTCGCCGGATCGAGCCGGTAGTTCAGCGGGACGAACACGCCGCCGAGCTTGCTCGTGGCGTACAGCGTCTCGATGAAGTAGTGCGTGTTCGGCGCGAGGACGGCGACGCGGCTCCCCTGGGAGACGCCGCGCTCCGCCAGCGCGTGTGCCAGTCGGTTCACTCGCTCGTTCACCTCGGCGTACGTGTACTCGGTTCCGTCGTGGGCGACGATCCCCGTCACGTCGTCGTAGAGGTCCACGGCGCGGTCCAGGAAGTCGAGCGTGCGCATTTCTCGTTTCATGGTAACACCTCACACCAACCATTCATATCGAACGACTATGATATTTTCTTCGAGAACGAGCGGTGAGCCTCGCGCCACGGATCAGATTTACTCGTGGGAACCGTGGGCCGACAGGCCGCGCCGACTCAGGGCCACTCGTCCTCCTGTCCCTCTAGCGGATGGGAGACGACGCCGTCCTTCTGTGCCCAGACGCGTGCGTGGGCCGGGCACACCACGCGATTCGCGTCCCACGGGATGTGGAGTTCGACCGCGGCCTCGGCCTCGCAGTCGGCTTCCTCGCACCGCGTCATAGGAGGGCGACGGCGAGCATGACGATCAGTATCGACCCGGTCAACAGCGCCTGGACGACGCCGGAGGCGAGCATTCCCGCCGTTGTGACGAGCGCGGCCTTCGCGCCGCCGCGGGCGTCCCCCTGGCGGTAGAACTCGACGGCGAACACGGTCCCGGCGACCCCGAGCAGAATCCCGAGCGGGCCAGTGACGAAGAAGAGGACGAGGCCGACCAGTCCGGCCAGCAGCGCCGTCCAGTTCGAGGCCCCGCCGACGCGCGCGGCGACCGCGCCGCCCGCCCAGTCGACGACCCACGTCAGCACGGCCACGAGCGTGAGCGCGGCGACCAACAGCGCGCCGGGCTCGGTCGTTCCGCTCGCGTACCAGTAGGTGTAGACGCCGGCCAGCGAGAGCGCCGCGCCGGGGACCTGCGGCGTGAGGCTGCCGACGACGCCGCCGACCAGCAGCGCGAAGGCGACGACGACCAGCAGCGCGTCGAGTCCGAGCGCGATCATCGGTGTCTGTCGAGTTCCTCCTGTACCGACACGTCGCCGTACAGCCGCGTCAAGCTTTCGACGGCCCCGCCCAGCGCCCGCATGCACTCGCGCCGGGAGACGAACTCGAGCTCGTCGGTCACGGACAGCCAGGGAGCCGCCTGCAGGACCTTCCGGACGAGCAGGCGCTCCTCGCGGGCTGTCAGCGCGTCCGAGTCCGCCGGGTCGAGCAGGTGTCGCACCGTCAGGTCGCGGAACGGCTTCGGGTCCGTGTCCATGATCGACGCGCCGCCGGGAACGCCCGCGACCAGTCGCCACTCCCACGGCGACAGCGACAGGTCCGGTTCGGCGTCGGCGGCCCGCAGGACCGCGCGGACCACGTCCGGGTCGCAGTCCGCGAGCGCGTCCGATAGCACCGCGGCGATGCGGTCCCGGAACCACGCGGCATGGCGCTCGGCCAGTCGCTCGCCGGCCGGCGAACAGGGGTCGATCATGACGGCGGAGTACTCGCCGCTGGTGTCGTTGCGCGAGGTCGAGAGGTGGACCGTCCCGTAGCCGTTCGCGTCCCAGAACCGGACCAGCTCCGGGGTCGCGCCGTAGCCGACGCCGAGCCAGTCCGCCTCGTCGGCGAACTCGGCTTCGATCTCCGAGAGGAGTCGAGAGCCGAGCCCGCGCGAGCGGACGGCGGCGTGGGTCGCGATACGCAGCACGCGCTGGCCGACGGGGACCCCCGCCTCCTCGTCGCGCAACTGCGTCGTCAGCACGTCGGGGAGCATGTTCCCCCTGACGCGCCCGCCGCCGTACATCGTCGCCCGCGTCGCCGCCGAGAGGGACCCCTCGCGGGCCAGCAGCGCGACGGCGACCACGTGGCCGTCGCGGGTGAGCGCCCTGACGGTGAGGTTCGGCGCGTCGAGCAGGCGCGCCAGGTCGGCCGGCTCCGTCCGGTAGTGGGCCAGCACGAGCAGGCCGAAGGCCTCCCGCAACAGGTGCTCGTCGTCGAGGAGGTCGGCCGTCGACAGCCGCCGGTAGTCCACGGTTTCGGGCGTCGCATCGGTGACGAGCGGGTCGACGGGGGGCCGCGCGTCGAGCAGCAGCGCCCGGAACGCCCACACCTCGACCGGGTCCGCGTCGCCGTAGCGAATCGGCGTCGTCATCGTCGCGTCCGTCACTTCGTGCTCACCGTCGGCGAGTCGGTCGCGGAACCGAACGGAGAAGCCCCGTCCGGCCCCCTCGTAGCCGTGTACCGTTGTCGTGAACGCGACGGCCGGCGCGTCGAGGAACCGTTCGAGCCGCCGGACCGGCAGTGCGGCCGCCTCGTCCACGACGACCGCGTCCGGGGCCTCGGGGAGGTCGACCGCCGTCGCCGGCGGACAGAACCGGACGCGGCCGCCGCCGTCGAGCGTCAGCGACCGGGGCGAGGACGCCTGATCCCGGGTGTAGTCGACGCCGAGCGCGTCCAGCAGGGCCGCCGCCCGCGCGAACACCTCGGCGGCGCTTCGGTACCGCGGAGCGGTCACCAGCACGTCCCGTCCCTCGGCCGCGAGGGCCCCGGCGGCCAGCCCCGCGGCGCTCGACTTCCCGCGGCCGCGGTCGGCCTCGACGACCACCGCGGTCCCGGCGGACCGAAGCGCCTCGAAGGCCAGCACGGCGTCTCGCTGATCGTCCGTGAGGCACTGTTCGTACGCCTCGGCGGGGAACGCGGCGTCGTCGGGGGGCGTCGGCGGCGCTGGGGGTCGGCGCGGCGGCGGGTCGGTCAGGCCGTCAGACTCGACGGTGTCCGAGTCCACGTCGACGATGGCGACGCCGCGGTGGGCGCGCAGCGTCTCGACGAACCGCCGGCGGAAGTGTCCGGTCACGTCCGCGGTCTCGAACGGCGGAACCGCGAGCGTCTCGTCGAAGCCGTCACGTCGCTGGGGAAACGTATCCAGCGGCGGCGCGAGCAGGACGTACAGCCCGCCGCCGTCGACCGCGCCGACGGAGCGACCGACGGCGTTCGGCCGCAGTTCCGCGTGGGCGTCCAGCACGACCGCCGTCCGCGTCCGACCGAGCAGTTCCTCCGCGCGCGACTGCTCGTAGCGCTCGCAGTCGATGAACGACTTCGGGCCGAGGACGGTCGTCTCCGCCCGCGGGATGTCCGCCGCATCGAGGGCCGCCGCCGCGCGCGTTCGCGTCCGCTCGGGGTCGCCCGCGAGCACGAGCAGTCGGCGCTCGTTCGCTCGACGTGCCTCCTCGCGGAGCGACCGCGCGATGTCCATACCGGTGGTGGACGGCGCGCCGACATGGGCCTGACGGTCGGACGGGTCGCGGCGGGCGCGATCCCCGACGTTTTTCGGCCGTCCGGAACGGAGAGCGGACATGGCTCCTCTCCAGACGCCCCTCTGTGGCGCGCTCGGTATCGAGCACCCGGTCGTCCAGGCCCCGGTCGGGAGCGTCTCCACGCCGGAGTTGGCCGCAGCGGTCGCCGACGCCGGCGGCCTCGGCATGCTCGCGATGTCGTGGCGCGACGCAGACGCCGTCCGAGACGCGTACGAGGCGGCCGCGACAGCCACGGACGGCGTGGTCGGCGTCAACGTCGTCCTCGACGAGGCGACGGGCGATCTCTCACCGTCGGCGTGCCTCGACGCCTGTCTGGACGCCGGCGCGTCGGTCGTCTCGTTCTCGTTCGGCGACGCGAGCCCGTTCGTCGACCGCGTCCACGAGGCGGGCGGCACGGCGATGGTGACCGTCGGCAGCGCCGCCGAGGCCGAGTCCGCCGTCGACGCCGGGGCCGATGTCGTCGTCGCACAGGGCCGAGAGGCCGGCGGCCACGTCCAGAGCGAGGTGACCACGATGGCGCTGCTCCCCCGCGTGGTCGACGCCGTCGACGTGCCGGTCGTCGCCGCCGGCGGACTCGGCGACGGGCGCGGCCTCGCCGCGGCGCTGACGCTGGGCGCTGACGGCGGCTGGCTGGGGACGCGGTTCGTCGCGACCGCCGAGTCAGGCGCGCACGAGGACTACCGCGACCGGCTGGTCGCGGCCGACGAGACGGCGACCCGCTACACCGAACTGTTCAGCCGCGGGTGGCCGGACCAGCCCCACCGCGTGGTCGAAACCGAGGCGATCGCCGAACACGCCGGCGAGTCACCACCTGATACGGACGCTGACGAACCAGCCACCGTCGCCCGAACGCCCGACGGCGACCCCGTCGAGCGGTTCGCCGACCTGCCGCCACTCGAGGGAATGGATGGCGACCTCGATTCCCTCCCGCACTACGCCGGCCAGAGCGTCGGCCTCGCCGACGGCGTGCCCTCGGCCGCGGCGGTCGTCGAGCGACTCGTCGCAGACGCAGCGGCCGCGCTGTCGGATACGGCCGACCTGACGCGATAGGGAGACCGCCCGACAGCGACCGTGTGGCGGGCTGGCACGGGATTTCGGCTTCGAAAGCGCTTTTAGGGCCGGTGGCACAGAATTGGGTACAGCCTGCGCCGAGTTGATGATGCTCCCAGCCTTCTCAGGACAACACGCCAGACGGCGTGACGGGCGCGCGCCCGGACACGGCGGGGGAGCCTGAGCTCGCGTGCAGGAGGTGAACGTAAAAATGCCAGTATACGTAGATTTCGACGTTCCCGCGGACCTCGAAGACGACGCCCTCGAGGCGCTCGAGGTCGCCCGGGACACAGGTTCGGTAAAGAAGGGTACCAACGAGACGACTAAAGCAATCGAGCGCGGCTCCGCCGAGCTCGTCTTCGTCGCCGAAGACGTCCAGCCCGAGGAGATCGTGATGCACATCCCCGAGCTGGCCGACGAGAAGGGCGTCCCCTTCATCTTCGTCGAGCAGCAGGACGACCTCGGACACGCCGCCGGGCTCGAAGTCGGTTCGGCCGCCGCGGCCGTCACCGACGCCGGCGAGGCCGAGGCCGACGTCGAGGACATCGCCGACAAGGTCGAGGAGCTTCGGTGAGGTGACCTCGGATGAGCGCTGAGGAATCCGAAAGCAGCGGTTCCACGCCCGCTGAGGTCATCGAAGTCGTGGGCCGAACGGGGATGCACGGCGAGGCCATGCAGGTCAAGTGCCGCATCCGCGAGGGCGAGAACCAGGGGCGCATCATCACCCGCAACGTTCTCGGCCCGGTCCGCGAAGGCGACGTGCTCCAGCTCCGCGAGACGGCTCGCGAGGCCGACTCCATCGGAGGACAGTAACCATGCCCCGAACACGCGAATGCGACTACTGCGGCACGGACATCGAGCCCGGCACGGGCACGATGTTCGTCCACAAGGACGGCGCGACCACGCACTTCTGTTCCTCGAAGTGCGAGAACAACGCCGACCTGGGCCGCGAGGCCCGTAACCTCGAGTGGACCGCCTCCGGTCGCGGCACCGAGGGCGCAGTCGAGGAAGCGGACGCAGAGACGGACGCGGACGCCGAGGCTGACGCCGACGCGGACGACTCCGCCGCTCCGGACCTCGAAGAGGCCGAAGACGAGGGCGACGCGGACGCCGACGAGGCGGACGAGACCGAAGACGAAGAGGAAGCCGAGGAGGCTGAAGCGTAATGTCCGAGACAGAGCGCACCTTCGTGATGGTCAAGCCCGACGGCGTCCAGCGCGGGCTCATCGGCGACATCGTCTCCCGCTTCGAGGACCGCGGCCTGAAGATGGTCGGCGGCAAGTTCATGCAGATCGACCAGGACCTCGCCGAGGAACACTACGGCGAGCACGCGGACAAGCCGTTCTTCGACGGTCTCGTGGACTTCATCACGTCCGGTCCGGTCTTCGCGATGGTCTGGGAAGGGCAGGACGCGACCCGACAGGTCCGTACCATGATGGGCGAGACCGACCCCGCCGAGTCCGCGCCCGGCACCATCCGCGGCGACTACGGACTCGACCTCGGTCGGAACGTCATCCACGGCTCCGACCACGAGGACGAGGGCGCGAACGAGCGCGAGATCGACCTGTTCTTCGACGAGGACGAACTCGTCGACTGGGACCAGATCGACGCGCCCTGGCTGTACGAGTAACGCGGCGCGCCCCGCCGCTTCGATTTTTCACCGAGCGCAATCCCCTTGAGTCGCGCGTCCGAACGGAGCCCTATGAGCCGCACGCTCTATCAGCTCGACGGCTGTCCGTACTGCGAGAAGGTGGCCGACCGACTGGACGAACTCGGCGTCGACTACGAGAGCGTCTGGGTCGAGGCATTACACTCGAAGCGCGACGAGGTCAAGCGCGTCTCCGGCCAGCGCGGCGTCCCGGTGCTGGTCGACGAAGACCGCGGCGTGACGATGGCCGAGTCCGAGCGAATCCTCGAGTTCGCCGACCGCAGCTACGCCTGAGCGAGCCGCTCGTCGTAGAGATACCGGGCGGCCGTCCCCAGCCCCGCGAACACGAACGGGATGAAAAACAGCAGGATCAGGAGCCACAGCACCGCGGGCGCGGCCTGCCCCTCGGCCCCGCTGTCGAACGTGACCTGGCGGACGAACACGAAGCTCCCCGCGAAGCCCACGAGGACGTATCCGAGACCGATGCCGGTCCCGACGAGCGCGACCTCTTCGAGCAGGCTCTCCGACCGACTCGGGCCGCGAGAGCGCTCGAAGAGCGCGCCGGCGACGACGAGCGCGACGAGCGGGAGCAGGAAGAACACGAGCGGCGGTACCGATGGATTCTCGACGCCGTAGAGGACGTTCCTCGCGGCCGCGCCGTACACCTCCGCGTCCGACGCCGTCACGAGCGTCGGCACGTGGTGGGCGTTGTACAGCACGAACCCGTACTGGATCAGTCGGTCCGAGAGCGACGGCATGTCGACGTTCGACGGCCCCAGCACGAAGATGGCCGCGACCAGCGCGTACTCGACGGCCAGCGTGGCCGCCGCGACGCCGACCGCTCGAAGCCACGGGAACGTGCGGAGGCTCTCGTCCAGCACGTGGCTCTCGGGCTGGCTCGGCTCGGCCGACGCCGTCGGCGGCTCGTCTATCGGTGTCCCGCCGACGGTGTCCGCCGCTCTCGTCGGTTCCCCTTCGTCTCCGCCTGACTTGTCGTACCCGTCACGTGTCACGTCCGAACCCTATCCTAGGGAGCCCGATGAGGGAAAAAAGGGTTCCGGTGGTCCGCCTCGCCTACTCGCTCTCGAAATCGAGCGCCGCGCCGTTGATGCAGTAGCGCTTCCCGGTCGGCTCCGGCCCGTCGTCGAACACGTGGCCCAGGTGGCCGCCGCAGTTCGAACAGACGACCTCGGTCCGCTGCATCCCGTGACTGTTGTCGGCGCGCGTCTCGACGTTGCCCGCCTGGTACACGTCCCAGAAGCTCGGCCAGCCGGTCCCCGACTCGAACTTCTCGTCGCTGTCGAACAGCTCCGCGCCGCAGCCGGCGCACGTGAAGACGCCGTCGCCTTTCACGTCGATGAGGTCGCTGCTGAACCGCGGCTCGGTCCCGGCCTCCCGCAGAATCCGGTACTCCTCGTCCGACAGTATCTCGCGCCACTCCGCGTCGTCTTCGGGTAGCTCACCGCTGGATTCGCTCATGGAGTCCCGTACGCGCCCGACGCCTAAAAGCGTGGAGTCCGGTCAGGTGGCCTCGTCCGGGACCCCCTCGGTCACGGGGCCGTTCGGTTCGAGCGCCGACTCGCCGTCGAGGTGCGGTAGCCGCAATTCGCGGCCGTCGTGTTCGACCACGACCGTCTCCGTCCCGCAGAGCCGGTCCGCGAGCGTCCGATCCACCTCGTCCTGTGCCAGTTTCCGGCCCGGCACCCGCCACTGCGGCGCACCGAACAGTCGATCGTATCCCACGACGTCCCGCCCGACGCGGTACTCCATCGTCAGATACCGGAGCGCTCTGTCCAGCACGCCGACGCTCGCGGCCACTGCGAGGACGAGCAGGACCACCTGCGCGACGAGCACGCCACCGTCGACCGATCCCGACGTGACGACGAAGACGCCACCCAGCAGGACGCCGAGGCCGGCGATGAACCACACTGCCGTGACCGAGAGCCCGCGAACGACGCCGTCGATCAGGAGTGGCATTCGCGCCGGCCGGACGCGGTCGACCGGCGGCTGGAGGTCCGTCTCGACAGTCGGCCACTCGTCCGGTTCGCTCGCGAACCCGAGGTCGATCCGGTCCCGTTCGTCGAAGGCGACCAGGCGGTCGCGGTACACGTCGGCGACGTCGAACAGCGACTTTCCGCCGACCGCGGCGGCGAGGGCGACCGACGGGGGAAGGCCGGACGCGGCCGCCACACCGCCGAACGCCATCGCCGTTCCGACGACGACGACGGGCCAGATGCCCGACTGGAGCGCTCGCTGGACCGACGCGTTCTCGTACTCGCCCGCGAGGAAGTACTCCGAGACGGTCTCGTAGCCCCGACCGACGAAGACGCCGCAAATCCCGAGCAGGAAGGTCATCGCCGCCGCCTCGTCGATCGGGCTCCCGGAAATCGCCTGCCCGGCACCCCCGATCGCGGCCGCGCCGACGAAGGCCCACACGCCGCCGAACGCCGGAAGAGCGAACAGGACGACGGGGACGTTCGCGATCTGGATCGAGAGTCGCGTGCCGGGGATTCTGACGCCGCCGCGCTTGTGCTGGACTGCGCCGAGAACGAGCGGGTCGTTCGTCGCTTCCGACGGCCGTTGCGCGAACAGTCCGCGCAGGGCCGCGAACGCGAGGTCGATCCCGAGCTCGACCCAGTAGACCAATAGCAGCGCCGCCAGCGACCAGTCGAACCAGAGGACGCCGGCGATTGGCACGGCGTTGACTGAGACGGCTATCAGCAGTTGGGTCCGTCGGTCACTCATTGGAGGGCTGAGGTGGCGGGGGGCAGATGCGGCTTCAGGGGTACCGATCGGGGAAGAGCCAGGGGTGGGATTTGAACCCACGAACTCTCGATTACAAGTCGAGTGCTTGGACCACCCAAGCTCCCCTGGCGCGGTTGCATACCTGCGTTGTGTGGGGACCGTTTAGAGAGTATCGTTTTCCGTCCGCTTCTCGAACTCGACGCGATGCGGTTCGTAGCCGTGGGAGCGGTAAAACCGCCGGGCAGCGTCGTTGGCCGCCATCGCCTCCAGCGCGATCACGTCCACGCCGGCCGACCGGAGCGTCTCCTCGGCCGCTTCGAGGAGCGCGCTCCCGATCCCTCGATTCCGTGCGGCCGGTTCGACGTAGATGTTCTCCAGCAGGCCGCGGCGCTCGTCCTGTTCGTAGCGGCCGCCGTCGACGGTGACCATGACGAAACCGACGAGATCGCCGTCTGCGCGGGCGACGAGCACGTTCTCGGCGACGATGCGCTGGATGATAGCGCCGCGGACCGCGGTTCGGTTCCGGTCACCGAGGAGGTGCGACCCGTGGGCGCGCTGGTCCGTCGCCAGCGCGACCCAGAAGTCGACGACGTCGTCCACGTCGTCCATCGTGGCCGTATCGATATCCACGCTCGTACTCCGGCGCGTGACGGCAAAACAGTTCGGCCGCAGTCACTCGATCGGAGAACGGTGAGTGAGTGGCGGACTCGCTCGTGAGTCTGCCGTGCGATTCGGCCTCACACGTCGCGACAGTCGGGACAGAGGAGCTGTCCGTTGAACGAGGCGAGGTCTCGCGTCAGGGTCCCGCAGTCGGAGCAGATCCCCTGTTCGTCGAACGTGTCCGCCGTGGCCGGTTCCATGCCCTCGGTCGCCGCTTGCTGGCCCGTCGTCGCGACTTGCTGGACCGTTTCGGGCGTCTCCGTCGATTCGCTCTCTAGCCGCGCCGACGAGAGGATGTCGTGCTCGGTCAGCGTCCCCATTGGCTCGCCCCCGGCGGTGACGACCAGGAACTCGGCGGAGCGGGCCGCCATCCTGTCGCGCGCCTCCGGGAGGCTTGCCTCGGGGTCGACTGTCGGAATCGCCTCGCGCATCACGTCGCCGATAGTGGCCGTCGACGGGTCGCCGCCGTCGACGACGTAGGCGAGGATGTCCCTGTCTGTCGCCACGCCGACCGGTTCGTTCCCTCGAAGCACCAGGATCGGGTGCTGGTCTTCGCGTATCAACAGCTCCGTCGTTTCGAGGAGGTCGTCGGACTCGCTGGCACCGACGTACTCCCGGTTCATGACCTCCTGTACGGTTACCTCACCGTTCATGCGTGTCAGTATCACACGACCAGCCTAAAAGATACCTACACTACGCTTATGTCGCCCGGTTCCCAAGTCTCTCGGTCGGTGCCTATTCGATGGTGACGGCGTCGCCGGTCGCTCGACAGGTCTCTAAGGCGTGCTTCGCGTCCATCCCAGCGTCTGAAGCCGTCCGCCCGCGTCCGACGCCGACTTTCAGTTCCACGTCGACCGCCTCGCGGACGTGGCTGATGGCGTCCTCGTAGGCGGCCTCGTCCAAGTCGGGACAGACCGCGATGACGTTGTCGCCGCCGACGAAGAACGAGAGCGAGTCGTGGGCCTCCCGCATGTACTTCATCAGGGAGGCGTACCCCTGCTCGATCTGGATGAAGGTGTCGAACTCGTTGAGTTCGTCAGTGTACTTCTCGGTGGCGTCGTCCACGTCGAAGTGCGCGAGCTGGACGTCCGTCTCGGTCTGGAACTGCTCGTCGATGGTTTGACCGCGCAGGACCTCCCTGCGACCCTTGTCCTGTGCGCTGCCGGCCTCCTGAAGCTGTTCGGTGGCCGTCCCGAGCGCCGAGACCGGCGTGGTCCCGGTCGCGACCGAGAGGCTCATCGTCACGGGGTATCGGTTCCCCACCGACTCCTGGATGAGCGCGTGGGCCTCCTCGTCGAGTCCGTTGGTCACGGCGATCATGTTGTCGAACCGCGAGAAGAAGATGTAGCCGTCGCGGTTGCCGAATAGCTGGGCGAGGTCGGCGTACAGTCGAGACTGGAGGGTCTGGAGGTCGACTTCCCTGCGTGGCTCGGGCGTCACCGTCCACGGTCCGTAGTTGTCGATCTGGATGTGGGTAACCTGCGTGTTCGTCACTGTCGGTCGATCGTTCGAAACCGACGGCTATTGGTCTATCGGAATCCGATCAGAGCTGGTCGGTCGGGACTGCGTCGGGTCGTCGAAGCTCCACCTTCCCGACGACCGAGTCGTACGAGACGACGCCCGTCGCCGTCAGCTTCGGCAGGTGCTCGGTGTACAGTTCCTCGGCGAGTGCCCGTCGGTCCGCGTCGGGGACCGCGTCGGGGTCGACCTCGCGCTTGACCGCGAGAATCGCGGCCGCCAGGTCGGCGACGACCATCGGCTCGCCGCGCGCAGCCATGATGGACAGCGCGCGCCGCCGGTGCTCGTCGCCGAGGAGGTCCGAGACGACCTCTTCCGGGAGATCGGACGCATCGCTGGTGCTGGTCGTGGCCATACGCGCCGCTACATCGGCATCCGACAAGTATGTGTCGCGTCCACATCCCTCGCGGTCAGGCGTGTTGCAGCCGGTAGGGCCACCAGTCGGCCTCGCGGAGCGCTCGCCCGAGGCACTTGTGGAAGTCCGGGAAGTCCTCGAACTCGTCCTGATCGACGTGTTCGAAGATGTCGGCGACGCTGACGACCGTTTCGTAGTCGATCCGAACCGGGTGGTCCCCGTACTGGTCGACGTACTCTTCGGCGGTCAGCGGGAAGTCCTCTTCCTCGTCGATCTTCTTCGCCAGGACGGCGTGGCCGTACTTGCGCCGGCCTTCGCTGCCCTCCTCACCGTCCGGATCGTGTGGCCAGTCCATACGCGACTCTCTGGACACTGGCACAAAAAGGGTTTCTCTCCGCTCGCCGCTACAGTTCGAAGCCGCTGTTGCGCCGACCGCCGCCACCGCGCCGCAGGAGGGCGATGATGAGGCCGAACAGGAGCAGCGCCGCGACGAGTCCCCCGACGACGAACAGCGTGTTGATGCCCATGACGGTAGCCGGGAGCGGCCCGAAGCCGCCGTCTTCGTCTCCCTCACCGATACCGGGTTCGGTCGCAGCCGCGTCCGTCCCGCTCGCGGTCCCGGTCGGCTCCGCACCGCCGTTCCCGTCGGTCTGGACCTGACTCTCGCTGACCTGAATGACGCCCGCTCCGGTGTCGTTGAGCGCGATCTGGTAGCGTCCGGGGGTCGTGACGACGGTCGACAATGCGACCGTTCGCTCCCCGTTCGCGGGGATCTGCACCGAGGTCTCGTTGACGACCTCGTCGTCGACGCGCATCCGGGCGTCGTACGTTCCTTCGATGCTCCCGGTGTTGCGAACTACGCCCTCGACGACGACGCGCTGACCGGTCGGAACCTGTTCGCTGACGACCGACGTCCGCGCGATCGAGAACGACGGTTCGATCGAGCCGACGACGAACGCCGTCGAGCCGGACGTGTCGGCTTCGTAGATCACACGGCTGGTCTGTTCTTCCACGACGGTTGTCTCGGTCGCCTGCCACGACTCGTTCACGCGCTGGTAGACCTGCACCTCGTCAGCGTCCATGCCCGCGCTCCGGAGCTGCGAGCGGTTCAGGGCGAACTGCATCGAGGACGGCTGCACGCCGTCCGTCGAACCGACCGTAACGGCGCTGAACACGGCCGCCGCGTCGTCGGATGGGATCGGGAGCCCGGACGCAGCGGGGTCCGTGTACTCCGTGACGCTCTGCGTGAACGACTGCTGGGACGCGTCGACCGTCCACGACTGCACGGTGAACGACCGGTTCGTGTCCGCGGGCATGTCCACGGTGTACGGTCGCGACGTCGGGACCGATCCGCCGCGGACCCTGATTGCTCGACTGCCCGCGTCCTCCCGCGTGACCTCCGAGAGCGCTCGTTTGACCTGGACTCGACCCGCCGAGCGCTCCGGGCTCGTGACCGTCAGCCGGTACGTGCCGGGTTCGCCGAGCCGTATCGCCCTCGTGGTCGTGTTCGACGAGTCGGCCTCGACCACCACACGCTCGGTGACTGTCGTCGTACCGTTCACCTTGAATTCGATGTCCATCCCACCGCCGTCTTCGCCGGTGTTTTTCACCGTCGCGGTGACGTTCACCGTCTCACCAGCGAGTATCGTACTCGCGTCTTTGGTCGCGCCCGAGACGAACAGCCGCGGTGCTGCTGCCGTCGGCCCCGCGACCGTCGCTGTGAGGAGGAGGGCAACGACGCCGACGGCCACGAGACGCGGGACGACCCGCTTTGGGGACCTGTTTTCGCGTGCCATTACAGGGATTGACCCGGACCAGCGACATAAAACCGCCCGATTGACACACTCCGTTAGACGGGCCCTACGACTCCCGTCGCTAGGTTTGACTCGTGATACGATCGCCGGCGACACCGTTCCCTCCGCGAACGTGCCCGGAGCAAAACGGTGGGGCTGGGATTTGAACCGGAGGAAGACGTTCGCACTCGCTTCGCTCGTGCGCTGCGACTTCCAGGGCTCAAATCCAGTTGTACCGTTCACTGCTCACTTTCGTTCGCAGAGAAGCGGTGGGGCTGGGATTTGAACCCAGGAATCCGTGAGGATACCTGCTTTCAAGGCAGGCGCAATAGGCCGCTCTGCCACCCCACCGCAGACGGGGATACCGGGTGATGCTTCTAAGGCTTGTCGGTCTCTCGGACCACGGTCGGCGTCTCGCCGTCGTCGACGACGCGCAGGCCATGGTCGTCGACGAACGCCGTGGTCCGCGGCGGGACGGCCCGCTCAGCCCGATTACGTGCCCGGAGCAGCGGCACCGCGCTCCGAAGGTCCGCGCGCGTCTCGACGACCGGCGTCGACGGCAGGAAATCGACCCCCAGTCCGGCGGCGGCGGCGCGCTCGCCAAGTGTCTCCACCGTCGGTGTGGCGTACGCGTTCTCGAAGTCGATGGGCTCGCCGAAGCCGGCGTAGTAGACGCGGCCGTCGCCGGCGGGACCGAGCACCACGTCGCTGGTGCGGAGCTTCATCGCCGCGCTGTCGACCAGTTGGCGACTCAACAGCGCCGCGGTCGGCTCGACGGCGGCGACGGTGGCGACGTCTTCCCGCTCCAGCAGGTGCGTGACGGTGTTGCCGACCCGGGCCGCGAAGGTCGACCCGACCTGGACTTCGTAGCGGGCGTCCCCTGGCGAGTCGAGTGCCTCGTCGAGTGGCTCGCGAACCGCGGTTTCTGGGTCGACCGCGTCCGGGACCTGCTCCGGCGGCCGATAGTTGACCAGCAACTCCCCGCCGCTGGACTCGACCGCGCGGCACACGTCGACGAGCATCGCCTCGTACAGCGCGGCGGCCTCGGATTCGGTGAGCAGACCGCCCGCGATATCCTGCAACACGAACCCCTCGACCGGCGGGTCCGCGAACACGGTTACCGTGGTCATGTCTCCATCTGCACCCGTCGCGGGTTAGTCCCTTGCGTTTTCCGTCACTGCGCGCGTTTATTTCGGTCCAGACCATAGCTCTCGTATGCTCGTCAGCGATCTGATGTCGACGGACGTGGTCACGGTCCCCGTCGACGCGACGCTCGACCAGGTCGCCGAGGAACTGCTCGGCAACGGAGTGGGGTCGACCATCGTCGTCAGTCCCGAGGGGAATCCGGTGGGAATGGTCACGGAGTCCGACGTGCTCGAGGCGGCCCGCGAGACCGGCCGCCCGCTCGCCGACATCGGCGTGTCGGCGGTCACCGAACGTCCGGTGGTCACGACGAAACCGTCGGTGAGCGTCCCGACGGTCGCCCGCACGATGGCCGCCGAGGACGTGAAGAAAGTCCCCGTCATGGACGACGTGGAACTGGTCGGGATCGTCACGCTGACCGACATCGTCTGGGAGTTCACGTCGCTCCGACGCGAGGCGACCGAACTGGCCGCGGCGCGCGAGAAGTGGTCCCCGGAGTAGGCGGTCGCTACGGACCAGCAGACGGTCCATACCTAACTGGGCGTACCGGACACGACTAGCACATGGACCGGGTCGAGACGTATCGGTGTGCTGGGTGTGGGACGGAGTATCGGGTCCTCGGCGAGCCGACGCCGAAGGTGACCTGTCGGGACTGCGAGCGCGAGGCGGCGCTGTGTGGCACCGCTGCGGCGCGGCGGGAGTACCGGATCGGCTACACGAAGTACCGCGAGGCGCGCCGTCAGCTGTCAGACGCGATGTCGCTCGCCGACGACGGGGCGACGGCCCTCGCTCGTGGAGGGTTCGACGACGCCGCAGCCGACTTCGAGACGAGCGTCTCGCACTTCACGACCGCCGTTCGAGAGGCCGAAGTCGAGTCGGTCGCCGAATCCGCCGAGCGGGCGCGCAAGAAGGCGACCTGCCTCTGGCAGGCAGTCGAGTGGCTCAGCGGAATGACGTTCGCCAGCGAGCAAGGCGAGCGGCTTCGGGCGAGACAGCACCGCCACGACGCAGAGAACCGCCTGCAAGCCGCCAGCGAGTACGGTTCGCTCGTCGCACCTGACGAGGCGTTCCCCGCTGCCGAAGCCGAACCGACGGCCTGACTACCGCCCGCGTCGCCCCTTCGTCTGCCGGTAGTCCCGCCCGAGCGTCTCGCTGAAGTGCTCCAAGAACGCCGTCCGTTCCTTGTCGGTCTGTTCCGCAGCCGGTACCATCGGGATGATCTCGAAACCGCGGCCGCGGATTGTCGTCGCGTGCTGCTCGTCGATGTCGAGGTCGTCGGCGCTCTCGGTCGTGTACTCGAAGGCCAGTTCCTCGAGCGGTCGCTGACCGACCGGCACCAGGATCTCCGGATTTATCATCCGGATCTCGCTGTTGAGGTACGGCTCGCAGTTGACGACTTCCTCGTCGGTGGCCGACCGGTTCGGATGGCGACAGCGCGTGACGTACGTCAGGAACGCGTTCTGCAGTTCCGGCTCGGCGGCGTCTGGGTCCGGACACATGTCGACGGCGGCGAGCACGTCGAGCAGTTCCCGCTCGGACTCGCCCGTGAACGGGATGCCGGATTCGTCCGCGCCGGCGCTCGGCGAGTCGCCGAGGACGAGGAACTCCGCGCCAACGTCGCCGTAGCCGTGGACGACGGTTTCGCGCGTCTCACAGAGGTCCGGACAGTTCCGACACGACTCGTCCATGCCGAAGGGGTTCGACTTCGTGTCCTGGTTGGCGTCCATCGTCCGCTCACTCGTCGTCGATGGTCGTGGCGTGGGTGTCCGCGTCTTCGGGGTCGTTCTGCGGACTCGACGGGTGGTACTCGGTGTCGTACTCGCCCGGTCGACCGTCGAGTCGGTCGGGGTTGATCCGTCCGGAGAGCAACATGAAGTCGAGGACCGTACAGGCGAGCATCGCCTCGACGACGGGAACTGCCCGCGGCGGGAGGACCGGGTCGTGGCGGCCGGTGACGGTGATCTCCTTCTCCTCGCCGGTCTCCCAGTCGACGGTCTGCTGGGTCTTCGGGATCGACACCGGCGGATGCCACGACACCTCGCCGTAGATTGGCTGACCGGTCGTGATCCCGCCCTGGACGCCGCCGTGGTCGTTGCCGACGGGCGTCGGCGTGCCGTCGTCGTCGAACTCCCAGTCCTCGTTGTACTCGCTCCCGCGGGTCGTCCGGGCCTCGCGGCCGATGCCGTACTCGAAGTCGTTGACCGCGGGGATTGAGTACATCGCCTGTGCCAGCCGCGAGGGGAAGCTGTCGAACCGCGGCGCGCCGAGCCCCGACGGGACGCCCCGACACTCGAAGTAGATCGCGCCGCCGATGGAGTCGCCCTCCTTCTGGTACTCGTCGGCCACGTCGCGCATCTCTTCGGCGGCCTCGGGGTCGGCACAGCGGACCTCGTTCTCCTCGCTGTGTTCGAGCATGTCCTCGAAGGTGACCTCGCCGGCCTCCACGTCGCCGATCTGGCAGACGTGCGCCTTGATCTGTACGTCGTGCTCGGACTGATCGAGCACCTGCTTGGCGATTCCGCCGGCGGCGACCCAGTTGACCGTCTCGCGGGCCGAGGAGCGGCCGCCGCCGCCCCAGTTCCGCGTCCCGAACTTCGCGGAGTAGGTGAAGTCGCCGTGGGAGGGCCGCGGAGCCGTGATGAACGGCTCGTACTTGCCCGAGCGGGCGTCCTTGTTCTGGATGACCATGCCGACCGGCGTCCCGGTGGTGTAGCCGTCCTGAATCCCGGACTGAATGCTCACCTTGTCCGGTTCGCCCCGGGACGTGGTGATCATCGACTGGCCGGGCTTGCGCCGGTCGAGGTCCTTCTGAATCTCCTCCTCCGAGAGTTCGACCCCCGCCGGGACGCCGGAGACGGTACAGCCCATCGCCTCCCCGTGGGACTCGCCGTAGGTCGTCATGCGGAACAGACGACCGAACTCGTTGCCGTTCATTACACTCGTTTCGGGGGCGGGGGCATTTGAACCTTGTAGATGCGACCGCCGGCCCGACGCGTTTTACAACCCCTGCCGCGCATGGACGTGTATGAGCGACCCCGCGGACGTGTTCGACCTGGTCGGGCTGACGGAGTACGAGGCGACGGCGCTGGAGCAGTTGCTCTCGCTCGGCCGCACCACGGCCCCAAATCTGGCCGAGGCCAGCGGTATCCCGAAGGCCCGCGTCTACGGCGTCCTCGAATCGCTGTCCGACCGCGGTTTCATCAAAGTGATTCCCGGTCGGCCGAAGGAGTACCAGCCGAAGGCCCCCGCGGACCTCCTGGACCGCGCCGTCGAGAACCGCCGGCAGTCCTACGAGTCCTTCGCCGCCGACATCGAGTCCCGGCGCGAGGCCTTTCTCTCCGAGTACGAACCGCGCTTCGAACGCGCGAGCGAGGACATCTCACCCACGGCAGAGCTGTTCCACGTCGTCGACGTTGGCGACCCCAGCGAGCGCGAGACGCGACGGCTGTACGACGACGCCGAGGAGACGCTGCGCGTCATCACGAACAGCTTCGCCTACCTCGACAGCGTCGAGCGCGCGCTCGCCGACGCCCTCGACCGCGGCGTCGCCGTCGACGTGCTCTGTCTTCACCCTGACGCGCTCCCGGCCGAGAAAGCCGCCGTCCAGGCGGACATCGTGGATCGACTGCGCGACGACTATCCCGCCGTCGGCCTGCGTTTCAGCACGGAGAAGCTCCCGTGGCGCGGCACGCTCGTCGACCCGAGCATGGACTACGACAGCGGCGAGGCCATCCTGCTGGTCGAGGAACCGGACGTGCCGAACCACATGCGACAGGCCGCCATCACCGACAACGGCTCGTTCGTCGCCGGGATGAAGCGCTACTTCGACCTGATCTGGGAGTACGAGAGCGTCGCGACGCCGACTCAGACGTAGCCGAGGTCTTCGAGGCGCTGGTACGTCCCGTCGTCGAGGTCGTCGAAGTCCTCGCCGGCCGACTTCACGTCGAGTTCTTCGATGGAGTCGAAGGCGCCTTCGACGGGCTCTGCCCCCTCGTCGTCGACCTTGTACGAGGTCTGTGCGTCCCGGGAGACGACCGTCGCGGCGCGGTCGCGGTTGGTGCAGTACTTGAGCACGGTGTCGCCGTCGTCCTCGAACACCGCTCGGGAGGTGGCCGTCCACGGGGAGAGGTCGTCGACGTACGCGCCCGCTCGCTCCTGCAGCGGTTCGTCGAGTCCGACCGCGGTGGCGACGACGGGGCCGTCGGGACAGAAGCCCGCTGCCGGGCGCTCGCCGTCCCGAACGCGGTTCACGACGCGAGGGAACTCGACCAGCGACGCGGGGCGGTCGACGCGCCGAGCCTCCGTCTGGCCGGGATACCGAACGATCAACGGGACGTGGAGCACGCTGTCGTGGATCGCAACTCCGTGTTCAGCCACGCGGACGCCAGGGCGAACGTCGCTCGGTTCGCCGAAGCCCTCGCCGTGGTCGCTGGTGACGACGAGCAGCGTGTCGTCGAGTTCTCCCCGCCGCTCCAGCGCCGCGACCAGCCGTTCGACCTCCGCGTCCGCCTGACGGATTCCGCCGTCGTACAGGGACTCCACCGCCTTCTTCTGCCACCATGGACGATGACCGCCGTTGAAGTCCCACTTCTGGTCCTCGAAGAACGACTGGAGGGACGACGCTTTCGACCCGCCCCACTCGTCGTGCTCGGGCAGCGGTTCGTAAGGGATGTGCGGGTCCATGAGATTGAGGCAGGCCGCCCACGGGCCGTTCTGTCGGCCGGTCCAGTCCAGCAGCGCGTCGACGTACACGTCCGCCGGCGTCGACGCCCGCACGCTGTCCGGGAGGAAACGCTTGTAGTCCGACTGGAGCTTCGTCGCCACCCCGTTGGCCAGCGACCGAAGCGGCGCGTCGTCGGTCAGCGCGAGCCTGACGAACTCGGCGTACTGCCCTCGCCCCTCGTTCGAGACGAATTCGTGCGGATTGACGGCCTCCGGGAACGGGACGTTCCGCGCGCCGACGATCTGGTCGAACCCGTCGCGCAGGCCCACGTCGACCGCCGTCAGCCAGTCGTTCTCGGTGAACACGCCGGTGCTGTACCCGTCCTCGCGCAACTGTGAGAAGACCGACGCCGAGGGGTCGAGCCGATGGCCCGCCGAGACGACGCCGTGCTCCTCGACGTGCAGGCCGGAGAAGATGCTGGCGTGGCTGGTGACGCTCCGAGCACCGGGTGCTCTGGCCTGTTCGTACAGCGTCGCCCGCTCGGCGGCGAACGATTCGAGGAACGGCGTCGTCTCGTTCACGTGGCCGTACGCGCTGCAGTTGCGGGCACGGGCGCTGTCGAGAACGACGAGAAGGATGTTCGGATCTGTGGTCATAGCTACATGTAGCCGAGGTCTTCGAGGTGCTCTCTGACCTCCTCGGACTGGCCGCTGTCGCTGCCGGTCGCCGCCGTCGCGCGCCGCGTCGGCCTGTGGTCGCGCTCGTCGAGTTCGGACTCGATCGCGTCGCGAACGTCGACGACGCTCGCGATGGCGTCGACCATCGCCTCGTCGGTTCCGGCCACCATCGCCTCGTCGGTGTGGACGCCGTCCTGCAGGCCGTGGTCGCTGACCAGCAGCAGTTCGTCGTCGTCTCCGAGGTCGCCACGGACTTCGCCGACGAATTCGTCCAGTTCGTCGTAGGCCAGATCCTGCAGTTCAGGCTGTTCGTACGCGACGTGGCCGATGAGGTCCAGTCCGCTCGTGTACGCGAACACCAGTTCGTACCGGCCGCCCCGGAGCGCCCGGCGTGCGCGGGCGATTCGGACCATCGACATCTCGAGGCACTGCTCGTAGAACAGCGCCGGATCCGTCGAGGAGTGGCCGCCCTTCGCTTCGAGGTCGCGCTCGAAGAGGTCGCCGAGGTTCCGTCGGAGGCTGTGTTCGCGGTCCTCGGAATCGGGATCGACGACGTAGTTCGGGATCCCGATCGGAGCCGCCTCCCGACCGTCGAAGACCGTCGAGAGCCCCTCCTCTTCGTAGTAGGTCGCCGGGATCCGGAAGGCGTCCTGCTCGGTGTTGTTCAGCAGCCACGCGCCGAGACGGGTCTGGAGACCGGACGGGAGGAGGTAGTCCGCGGCGGCGCTCCCGAATCGGAGCAGCGGGTTCTCCCAGGCGACGCCGTCGTCGAGCGTAATGCCGTGTTCCGGCGGTGTCAGGCCGGTGATGATCGTCGGCCAGAGTTCGTGCGTGCTGGGCCCGCCCTCCTCGCTCTCGATCGTCTCGATGGCGCGGTGCGCGTCGAGCGTGAGGTTCGGGTGTGCCGTCGAGTCAACGAGTTCCGGGTCGAGCGCGTCGATACCCAGCACCACGAGCACCATATCTATCCCGAGAGTCTCGGCCGACGGCTTAAGACCTTTCGATGCGCCCGATAGCGGTCGAAACGCTCGTCTCAGTCGATCAACGACCGGTACACGTCGAGGTACTCCTCGGCGATCTTCCGCCAGTCGTACTTCTCTTCGACGCGGTCGCGGGCCCGCCGCCCGATCTGCTTCGCCAGGTCGTCGTCGGCGAGGAGAGTGCACACCGACTCGGCGATCGCGTCCGGCGACTCGATCGGCACGACGTACCCCTCTTCGCCGTCCCTGACCATCTCACGGGCCCCCGAGATGTCCGTGACGACCATCGGACAGCCCATCGACATCGCTTCGAGGCGGACGAGCGAGAAGCTCTCCGAGCGCGACGGGTGGACGAACGCGCGCGCTCTCGAGAGGTGCTCGCGCACGACCGACTGGTCGACGTACCCGTGGAACGTCACGTTCGATTCCAGGTCGAGCGTTCGGACCTGCCGTCGCAGCGCCGTCTCCTGCGGGCCGTCGCCGAAGACGTGCAGGTGGACGTCCGGGAATTCCCGGCGAATTTCGGTCAGTGCGTCGAGCAGCACGTCGTAGCCCTTGCGCTCGCGGAGGGCCCCAATGGCGACGAGTTCCTGCGAGTCCCCGCGCTCGCTGTACTCGAAGACGGTCGGATCGACGCCCAGCGGGATGGTCCGGAGCTTCGATTCGTCGACCAGGTCGGCGTACACCTCGCGGGCCTCCTCGTGGACGACCACGACTCGGTCCGCGGCGTCGAGCGTCCGCCGGAACAGGTCCATCCGCGGCGGGTCGAGGACGACGTCGCGGGTGGCGTCGACGGTCGCGTGCAGCGGATCGGTGAGCGACCGCGGCAGGTCCGTTCCGACCCACGAGGAAACCATTCGATTGAACTCCTCGGCCATGATCGCGTGGCCCGCCTGGCACGGACCGACGACGACGGGCACGTCGTCGTGGAGCCCGGAGACGAGGATCGGGTTGAACCACCGGTAGCTGAGGTTCATGTGGTGGTACACGTCGACCGACCCGCTCCGCAGTTCCGACAGGAGCGTGCGGTACAGTCGCGCGTAGAACGTGACCCGGTTGGCCCCGCCGAGCGCGTGGACGGTGACGTTCTCCGGGGCCGGGTGGTCGGCGACCGATCGAGTGAAGGTGTCGACGGTGACCGACTCGTCGTGGAGGTTGTTCAGGAGGTTGTAGCTCTTCCCGTATTCGTCGTCGCTGATGTCTGCTTTCGTCGGCCCGACGAGCACCCGCGGCATGGGTGATGGTGGTGCAGTCGGTGGTTTAACCGTTGCGTATGCCATTCTCTGCATGGTCGATCTGCCCGTGCCGTGTCTCACGAAAGACATATTGCGCTCAGTCCGGTCCCCTCACACGATGGATACGCCCAACGTCCTCCTCGTCGTCCTCGACAGCGTCCGGGCGAAGAACACGAGCCTCCACGGACACGGCAACGAGACGACACCGTTCCTGGAACGGTTCGCCGACGGGGCCGAGGTGTACGAGCAGGCGCGCGCACCCAGCATTCACAGCGTTTCGAGTCACGCGAGCATCTTCACCGGCCACCACGTCCCCGAGCACAACGTCACCAAGCACGAGTCGGAACTCGACCCGACGAGCACGATCTGGCACGAACTCGCCGCGGACCACGGCTACGAGACGGGCATCTTCACGCCGAACGTCGTCGTGGGCGTGTCCTCGAACCTGATCGACCCGTTCGACACCGTCGACGGCCCGCGACAGGACCCGGGTCACCGCTACTTCGAGGGCGGCATCTCGCCCTCGGACGTCGAGGGCCACCAGACGAAGCGCGAGTACCTCGAACGGTGTCTCGACAGCGACGCCCCGCTGAAGTCGATCGTGAACGGACTGTACTTCCAGTACTACGACGGGAGCGACGCGGACGTCGACGAGTCCGCCACGGCGTACATCGACTCCTTCCTCGAGTGGACCGACGCGCGAAGCGGCCCCTGGGCGGCCTGTCTCAATCTGATGGACGCCCACTACCCCTACGAACCGGACGCGGCGTTCGACCGCTGGGGCGGCAACGAACTGCAGGCCGTCCACGACGGGCTGCCGGCCCCGCCGTCGAGAGAGATCGCGACGGAGGGCAGCTGGTGGAAGCTCCGCGCCATCGAGTCGCTATACGACGGCTGCATCCGCCAGCTCGACGCGGCGATGGAGCACCTGGTCTCGGCGCTCAGGGAACGGGGTGCGCTCGACGACACGCTGCTCGTCGTCACCAGCGACCACGGCGAGGGCTTCGGCGAGCGCAGCCTGCTCACGCCGGGCGTCCGCGTCGCGGACCACAGCTGGGGCGTCCACGAGGCCCAGACTCACGTGCCTCTCGTCGTCAGACACCCCGACGGGGGCGACGGCACGGTCGAGGACCGACTCGCGAGCCTCACCCGCTTCCCCGACGTCGTCCGGTCCGAGCTAGCGGGCGAACGCGGCACCTTCGCCGTCGACGACCGCGCCGTCGCGATGACCTACCGGCTCGAACAGCCCGAGCGGGTGCTCCCGTCCGCGTGCCCCGACAGGGAGTCCTACGGCGGCCCGTGGCGAGCCGTCTACCGGCAGGACGGCGAACACGTCAGAAAGGACGCAGACCACGGCCCGGACGCGCGGGCCGAAATCGTCGAGAACGCGCAGGTGTCGTACCCGCGAGACGAGGCCGATACGGCGCTCTTAGACCGTATTTACGACGGGTTCGAGGACGCGGGCGTCCGCGGGAGCCCGGCCGACGACGCCTCGCTGGACGACGACGTCGAACGGCAACTCGAAGAACTGGGCTACCTCCGGTGAGCGCCACTCGGCCGTCAGTCAGTCTCTGATCACGGACACCGGCGCGTTGTCGCGGACGACCGACCGGAGGTCCGGCGAGACAGAGAGCAGGACGACGAAGTACGTCCCGGCGCCGAGCGCGATCAGCACAGTGGTCGCGACCTCGTTTGAGAGCGGGTCGCCCATGCGCGTCAGTACACTGTTCGCCACTGCCACGAGCGCGCCCATCGCGAGCGCCGCGCCGGCCTGTCGGGCGATCTGGACGACGGGCGTGTCGAACGAGACGTGCCGTCGCAGGACGACGTAGCCGCCGATCAAGCTCAGAAACGTCGACGTCGCGGAGGCGACGGCGGCCCCGATCATGCCGTAGTAGTAGACGAGGACGAGGTTCAGCGTCACGTTCGAGACGATCAGTATCGCGTTGACCTTGAACGCCGCCCGCGGTCGGTCGATACCGCCAAGGGCGTTCGTGAACTGCGTCTGGTAGCCGTAGAACAGCACCGAGAGAATGAGGAGGCCGAGCACCTGCGCGCCGCGGCCGAACGCCTCGCCGAATATCCGGAGGATACGGGGCGCGAGCAAGAGCCCGCCGACGAGCCCCGGAATCGTCACCATGCCGGTAAAGGAGAGCGCGTCCTCGACGAGGGTGGCGACCTGCTGGTTCCGGTCGTCGGCGGAGAGCTTGCTCAGCTCCGGAAAGAGGGCGCTGCTGATCGAACTGCTGAAGATGATGAGGAAGTTCGCGACGTTCCAGGTGATGCCGTAGACGCCGACGAGCGCGCTCGGCACGAACAGCCCGAGGACGAGGATGTCGGCCTGTTGGAAGGTCTTCCCTTCCAGCCGGCCCATCCACGCGTACTTCGCGTACTCGAAGAGGCGCTCGAAGTGCCGTCGCCGGGGCAGGCGATACGGCCTGCCAACGAGATACAGCCCCGGAATCACGAGGACGAGACCACCGACGGCGTACCCGCCGACGAGCGCGGTCAGTCCGAGGCTGAGGAACACGCCGCCCACCTGTAACACCGTCCTGGCGATCCGACGCGCGACCTTGAGCATCGCGTCGACGTGGACCAGATGCGAGCCGTTCAGCATCGCGTCGACGTAGGAGCCGAGCAGCCCGACGGCGAGGAGGGCGACGACGAAGTCGATTCGTTCGACGTCGAAGTAGTGCTCGATGGGTCCCTGAAAGACGAGCAGCCCGAGCGCGATGGCCGCGCCGATGGAGGCGATGACGAGGCCGCCGGCGGTCTTGTACTCGCCGACGTCGTTCCCCTCGCTCATCCGCTTCGTGATCGCGCTCCCGATGCCGATCGAGCCGGCGAGCGAGAGCCACGCGACGATGGAGAGCAAGAGGTAGTACCGGCCGAGGACCGTGGGGCCGAGCAGGCGCGCGAACAGGATCGTGGCGGCGAACCCCGCCACCGAGGAGAGGGCCTTCGAGACGAAGGAGACGAAGGAGGTTTGCCCGATTCGCATCAGTATGTCTCGACAACGCCACGGGCGTAATAAGACCCGTTGATATCCGCGGAGTCTGCGGGTCGCGCCACCGGCCGTGACCGCTCAGCGCACTTCCGAAAGGATCGCCGCGTACCGGTCGCACGCGGCTTCGAAACTGTACTCCCGCTCGATCAGTTCGCGTCCGTTCTCGCTGATGGCGGTCAGGTCGTCGCGGGCCAGCACGTCCAGCACCGTCTCGCGGAGCGGCTCGGGCGCTCGCGACTCGATGAGAAAGCCGGTCTCGCCCTCGCGGACCACGTCGGGGACGCCCGAGACCGGCGAAGCGAGCACGGGCGTCCCGCAGGCCAGGGCCTCCAGAATCGTCGTCGGCAGTCCCTCGGTCGGCTGGGAGGGCATGACGAGCAGCGCGAGGTCGTTCAACTGTCGCGGCACGTCGTCGTGATCCACCCAGCCGGTGAGTTCGACCTCGCCGCGCTCGACTTCGTCCGACAGGTCGGATTCGAGCCACTCTCTGAGGTCACCGTCTCCGATGAACCGGAAGGTCACGTCGTCGGGAAGCGACCTCGCGACGGCGGCGAGTTCGCGAACCCCTTTCTCCTCGTCGAGTCGGCCGAGGAAGCCGACGACCCGGTCGCGGTCGTCGTAGGGCCGCTCCACGGAGAACTCCTTCGTGCGGACGTAGCGCGCACCCGTGGGGTAGACGGACGGCGCTTCGGGGTGGAGGTCGAGCTGTCTCGCCATCTCCGGCGTGTACGTGACCACACCGTGTGCGGCGGCGAAGCCGGCGCGCTCCAGCGCCCGGACCGCCCCGGCGAGGGCGGCGGCGACGGCGTCGGGTAGCTCTCGCTCCCAGTTCAGACGGAGCGTCAGCGGCACGTCGCCGCGGGGCTCGACGAGCACCGTCTTGCCGAGCAGTCGCGCGACGATGATCGGCAGGAGATACGACGTCGCCCCGAAGAACAGGACGACCTCCTCGTCGCGCTCGGCGACGACGCGACACATCCGCAACTGGTTCAGGAGGAACCGGAAGGCGGCGACTAGCACCGAGTTACCAGCACCCTTCTGCGTGAGTTCGATCAGCTCGTGGCGCTCGCGAATTTCGGAGTCGGCGGGGAGGTCCGCGGTCACGAGCGAGACGGACGTGATGGCAGAGAGGATGTCGAGCAGGCTCCGCGTGGCGTTCTCGCCGGCGGCGGCCAGCGGGTGCGTGACGACGCAGACGCTCGGGAGGTCCGCCGTCCGTGACGCCGCGCGGTCTCCGCGGTGTTCGGGTCCCGTCATTCGTCACCCCCAGACCGTCATCCCGTAGAGATAGCCCAGCCCGACGAATCCGGTGAGGGCGAACAGGAAGACGAACTGTAACAGTCCCGGGAGCGACGGCGAGCGGACGAGCCCGGCGAGCCTGGCGGGGGCGAACCGGAGCAGGAGGTCGCCGAGGAAGTCCGACTCTTCGCCCGTGGACTCGGGGACGAACACCTCCATCCCGCGCTTGGAGTAGCCCTGCCAGAACGCCCTGTCGAGCAGCCAGCCCGGGTCGGTCCGGTAGTCGAAGATTTTGTGCGCGACCAGGGCGTCGGGCGTGTAGTAGACGCGCTCGCCGTGCTCGGTCTCCAGGCGCGCACACAGTTCCGTCTCGCCGCCCTGGAGGTTCTTGTCACCCTGGCGGCCGCCGATGTCGTCGTCGAAGCCGCCGAGGTCGAGGAACACCGCGCGGTCGAAGGAGATGTTCGAGCCGAACGTGTTGCGGACCTCGCCGGACTCGTCCGGGTCCCCGTCCGGGCCGAACCCGCGGTGCGTGACGCCGACGAGCCAGTAGAACTCCTCGGGGAGGAAGCTCGGCTTGCCGGCGACCCACGCCGGCGTCATCCGCCCGCCGACGGCGAGCGCGTCCTGTCGTTCGTAGGCGTCGACTAGCGCCTCGACCCACCGCTCGTCGGCGACGGCGTCGTCGTCGAGGAACGCGACCACGTCGCCGGTCGCCACCTCGGCCCCGTTGTTCCGGCTCTCTAGCAGGCCGACGTTCTCGTCGTTGCAGTGCGTCAGCACGTCCGCTCGGTCGCCGAAGTCGCGTTCGTAGCGGTCGTAGACGGTCCGGTCCCCGTCGGAGACCAGCACCAATTCCACGTCGTCGTACGTCTGTCCGAGGACGCTCTCGGCCGCTTCCCGGCAGTCGTCGTAGCGCTCCATCGTGTGCGTACAGAGCACCACCGAGACTCGCATACTCCGGGGTCGGAACCGGCGCTGTTAGGCGTTTCCATCCTGCGGTCGTCCGGAGGTCAAAAGGCTTATGCGCGCGTTGGCAGTTTCTCCCTGCAATGAGTCAATCCCGGGGATACTTCGACGACAACCCCGAACTCGAGTCCGCCCTGGAGTGGGCCGAGCGCTGGTACCACATTCCGCTCCTCCTGGTACTGCTCGGGTTCATGCTGTGGAATCGCGTCCGTAGCTGGCAGAATTTCATCATCGACGGCGAGGTCTATTTCAGCGGGAACGACGCCTGGTATCACCTCCGTACGACGCAGTACACGGTGCAGAACTGGCCCGCCACGATGCCGTTCGACCCGTGGACGTACTTCCCGTACGGGACCAGCTCGGGCCAGTTCGGGACGTTTTTCGACCAGATCGTCGCCACCGTGGCGCTGATCGTCGGGCTGGGCTCCCCGAGCGATCAGACGGTCGCGATGACCCTCCTGTTCGCGCCGGCCGTCTTCGGCACCGCTGTGGCGATCCCGACGTACGTCATCGGCCGTCGACTCGGCGGCCGACTCGGCGGCGTCACCGCGGTCGCCGTCCTCGCGTTCTCCGCCGGTTCGTTCCTCCAGCGGAGCATGGTCGGGTTCTCGGACCACCAGGTCGCGGAGGCGCTGTTCCAGACGCTCGGCGTGCTGGGCGTCATGGTGGCCGTCAGCGTCGCCGCGCGAGACAAGCCGATCTACGAACAGTTCCTCGAGCGCGACCTCGACGCGCTGCGCGACACCGTCGGCTGGTCGGTCCTCGCCGGCGTCGCCATCGCGATGTACCTCTGGACCTGGCCGCCGGGCGTTCTCCTGCTCGGCATCCTCGGGCTGTTCTTCCTCCTGCGCCTCTGTGTCGAGTACGTGCACGACCACAGCCCGGAGCACACCGCCATCGCCGGGGCCATCACGATGGCCACCGTCGCCGTGCTGAGCGCGTCGCGGCTCCAGACCCTCCAGATCACCGCGACCTCTCACTCGCTCTTACAGCCCGGCATGGCGCTCGCCGTCGCCGTCGGCTGTGTCTTCATGGCCTGGCTCGCCCGGTACATGGAGCAATCCGACTACGAGCGGTACTTCTACCCGGCGACCGTCTTCGGCATCCTCGCCGTCGGCATCGTGTTCATGGCCGTCGCGCTCCCGGACCTGTACGGCTTCTTCGTCAACAATCTGAGCCGTGTGGTCGGGTTCGTGACGACGGCCTCGGGCGGAACCGTCGGCGAGGTCGCGCCGCTCAGCGACCCGTCAGTCCTGTTCGACCGCCACGGGTTCGCCGTTCTCGTGGCGGCCGGCGGCGCGGTATGGCTCGCCGGGCGACAGATCCTCGACGAGAACGCGCCCGCGCAAGACCTGCTCGTGGTCGTCTGGGGAGCGATTCTCCTGATGGCCACGTTCACGCAGCGCCGGTTCGCGTACTACCTCGTCGTGCCGATCGCGGTGCTGACCGGCATGGCCGTCGGCCGAGTCGTCAGGCGGTTCGACCTCGTCCCCGACGACGGCATCGAGTACTACCAGGTGCTGACGATCCTGACGATCATCCTCGTCGTGATCGCGCCCCTCGTCCTGATCGGCCCGACGACGACGGAGGTCGGCCAGTCGGCCAACCCCGGCGCCGGCATTCAGGGCTGGGACGAGAGCCTCCAGTGGATGCAGACCCACACGCCCGCTGAAGGGACGTACGGAACCGGCGAGGGCGACTCGCTCGAGTACTACGGCACGTACCCGCGACAGGAGGATTACGACTACGAACAGGGCGCCTACGGCGTCATGTCGTGGTGGGACTACGGCCACTGGATCACGACGCGGGCCGAGCGGATTCCGAACGCGAACCCCTTCCAGCAAGGGAGCGACACCGCCGCGCAGTTCCTGATCGCGCCCAACGAGACGGCGGCGAACGGGGTCCTCGACGACGTCGACGAAGACGACGCCAAGACCCGGTACGTCGCCGTCGACTGGAAGATGGCCGAGACGAACGGGAACATCGGTGGGAAGTTCTTCGCGCCGCCGGCGTTCGTCGATGGCGTCCAGGCCAGCGACTACTACAGTCGGCTGTACGTCCAGACCCAGAGCGGCGGGTTCCGTCAGGTGACCGTCCAGAAGCAGGCATACTACGAGACGACGGTGGCGCGGCTGTACCGGTTCCACGGCAGCGCGGCGGAACCACAGCCGCTCGTCGTCGACTGGGAGAACAAACAGACCAGCACTGGCCAGCAGTACCGCGGCGCGCCGACCAACGAGGAGGAGCCCGAGGGCCAGCCACAGGGCCGAATCCTCCGGCAGTTCGAGTCGATGGAGGCGGCCCGCCAGTACGTCCAGAACGACCCGACTTCGCAACTGGGCGGCTACGCCGGAACGCCCGCCGAGCGGGTCCCGGCGATGGAGCACTACCGACTGGTCGGCTCCAGCGAGAGCGAGGCGTTCAACAGCGCCCGGTACCAGTCTTCCGCCTGGACTAAGATCTTCGAGCGCGTCCCCGGCGCGACCGTCGAAGGGAGCGCCCCGGCGAACACGACCGTTCGGGCCGCGGTGCAGATGTACAACCCCGCGACGAACAAGACGTTCGTCTACCGCCAGCGGGTCCAGTCCGACCAGAACGGTAACTTCGAGATGACCGTGCCGTACTCGACGACCGGCTACGACGAGTGGGGCACCGACGAGGGGTACACGAACGTGAGCGTCCGCTCCCGGACCGCCTACCAGTTCACCGCCGTAGGGACCAACAACGGGACCCGAACTGCGTTCACGGACACCACCCAGATCAGCGAGGGACAGGTCATCGGCGAGGAGGAGACGGCCGCCACGGTCGAACTGACGCCGGTCGAGGTGACCACCGGGAACGCGACCGACGGCTCGCTCGCCGCACCGTCGACGCCCGAGGCGTCGACACAGCCGGCGACCTGATCGGCACGCTATCGGAGTCGCTTTTCGGTTCTTCTGAAGGAGGTTCTATCCGTTCGAACGGGAGAAGAAACGCGTCTGTTCGGACTGTTCTCACTCGGCGAGCGGATTGAACGTGCCGTTGATGTCCCACTCGTGGAGACAGTGAGGATTGCCGGACTGCTTGGTTCCGTCTTTCGTGACGATACTCCACGTTTGCTTGTCCGGGTCCCACTCGTCGACCCGTCCGCAGCGTTCACACTCCCGTTTTCGGGGTGCGACGATTTCGACCATATCGGTGCAAACGCGTGAGCCGTTATCAGGCTGCCGGTCCCTGACCGTTTTTCTCCGCCGGGCGCGAACCCCCACCGATGGGATTTCACACCTTCGACGTGGATCGGGCCGAACAGCTCGAAGACCCCGGTCGGTACGAGTACCTCTCGGTCGACGAGCTCCTGGCGCTGTTCGACCCCGAGCAGTCGTCGGTCGTCGCCGACCTCGGGAGCGGGACGGGCTTCTACACCGACTCGGTCGCCGAGGCCACCGGCCGGGTCTACGCGCTCGACGTCCAGGCGGCGATGCACGAGCACTACCGGGAGAAAGGGATGCCGGAGAACGTCGTCCCGGTCACCGCGGCCGTCGAGGCGCTCCCGTTCACCGACGCGCTCGACGCCGTCGTGTCGACGATGACGTTTCACGAGTTCGCCTCGCCGGCCGCGATGGACGCTATCGCGGACGCGCTCGTCCCCGGCGGTCGGGTCGCCATCGGCGACTGGACGCGGACCGGGACCGGGCGAGAGGGGCCGCCGCTGTCAGAGCGGTACGCGGCCGACGACGCCGTGGCGTTCTGTACCGACGCCGGCATCGACGTGACCCGCGCCGAGGACAGGCGCGAGACGTTCGTCCTCGAGGGCGTCCTGCCGGAGTAGATGTGTGGGTCAGAAGTCCGGCAGATCGCCCGCGTCGACTTCTTCGGCTTCCCAGTCGATGTAGTCCTCCGCGAGCACCTCACAGACCACCTGTCCGAACTCGGTGAGGCCGGCGTTGATTCCCGAGACCGTGCCCCATGAGTCGATGTCCGGATGAATCTCCCGCTCGCGCCAGTCCTCCGGCAATCCGGGTGCGTGATAGCCCACGCGGCCGGCGAAGGAGTCCCAGAAGAAGTCGAACTCCGAGATCAGGTCGAGGTCCGTGACGATGGCCCACTGGTCGGCGTCGAGGGACGACTCGGCGGCCCACTGACCGAACGCGTCTTCCCACGCGCCCGCGTCGAGCGCGTCAGCCAGTTCCGCGCGGCGGTACTCGTCGCCCTGCACCTCGGCGTCGTCGTATTCGTCGGCGGCGACGCCGGTCGAAAGCTCCGGTCGCGGCGGCGTCTCGACATCGAGTGTCATAGTCGCCGTAGGCGGGCGGCGGGAATAAACGTCAGCGTGTCGCCTCGCCGTCGAGGGCACGCCGTCGCAGTCGCTCGCCCCGCTCGGAGTCGGTCGTCAGGTCCGGCACCGGGACGGGAGTGCCGTCGTCGTCGACGGCGACGTACACCGAGTACGACTCCGTCGTCGGTTCGCTCTCCCCGGTCCGGAGATCCTCGCGGGAGGCGCGCAGTCGGACCTTGACGCTCGTCTCGCCGGTGTCGTAGACGAAGGCCTCGACGAGGGCGTTGTCGCCGACGGGGATGGGACGCTTGAAGTTCACCTGGTCCATTCGGGCGGTGACGCAGGTCTCGCCGGCGAATCGCATCGCGGACATCGCCCCAAGTTCGTCCATCCACTTCAGCACGTTCCCCCCGTGTGTCGAACCGAGGTGGTTCGAGTGGTTCGGCTGCACCATCCAGCGATTCTCGAGATAGGTCTCTAGAACGGTCGGCACGGGCCGACGTTCGCGTCGGGTACCGTTGAGTCTGTCGTCCGGCGAGCGGTTACGCCGAGATGTACTGCGTTTCCCAGTCCTTTCGCGCGTCGAGTTCGCGCTTGCCCCGCTTGGTCAGCGTGTAGAAGTTCGTCCGGCGGTCGCGCTCGCCCTTCTCGATGAGGCCCTTCTCGACGAGGGTGTCGAGGTTCGGGTACAGTCGGCCGTGGTTCACTTCGCTCTCGTAGTAGTCCTCCAGCTCCTCCTTGATCGCCAGTCCGTGTGGCTCGTCGAGCCCCGCGATGACGTACAGGAGGTCCCGCTGGAATCCGGTCAGGTCGTACATCGCTATGTCCGATACAGTTCGACCCCATACATATCAGTCTTTTGAATCAGTAACGAGTTCGGTACTTTCAGTGAACCCCGTCACGTCTGGTAGTTACCACGAAATTTGTTCCTGTATTAACAGGCTGTCGTGTAATAGCTTCGACGACTGGTGGTGACATACAATGGGACGAACATGACCGGTCGACGAAGTATCCGGCGCGCTCGAGGGAGATGGGCCAACCCGACAACGGTAAAGGACGCGACTGTGTAACGCGGGTGATGACCGAACACGCGGAGTCGGCGGCGGACGACCTCCCCCAGCCGTCGGGTGCGGGGCGCGTCGACGTCGTCGGAACCGCTCACGTCTCCGAGCACAGCGTCGCGGAAGTCGAATCCGCCATCGAGGAGGCCGACCCCGACGTCGTCGCCGTCGAACTCGACGAGGGCCGCTATCGCCAGATCAAAGGCGAGACGCCCGACGACCTCGACGCGAGCGACCTCCTTCGAGGGAACACCGTCTTCCAGTTCCTCGCCTACTGGATGCTGTCGTACATCCAGACCCGGCTGGGCGAGCGCTTCGACATCCAGCCCGGCGCTGACATGAAAGCCGGAATCGACACCGCCGAGCGCCTCGGACTCGGCGTCGCGCTCGTCGACCGGGACATCCAGACGACGGTCCAGCGCTTCTGGGCGCGCCTCTCCGCAGTCGAGAAGCTCACGCTCGTCGGGAGCCTGGCGGCCGAACTCGGCCCGCCGCTCACGGTCGGACTCACGTTCGGTGCGGTGCTCGGTGGAGCCGTCGCCATCGTCGCCGGCGCGTTCGCCGGACCGCTTATCGTCCCCAGCGGCGCGCTCTCGGGCGTGCTGCCGGGCGGCGTCGGGACCACCGTCGCCGGTCTGCTCGACACGCTGCTGACGATTTGCGTCGTCGCGCTCGCGGTCGGAATCCCCATCGCCGCCGTTCTGACCCGGTTCCGCGGCGGCGAGGAGGTCGAGGAGTTCGACATGGAGCGACTGACCGACACCGACGTGGTCAGCGCGATGATGGAGGAGTTCCGGCAGTTCTCGCCCGGCGGCGCGGAGGCGCTCATCGACGAGCGCGACGCCTTCATCGCCCACCGGCTCGTCGCGCTCCGCGAGGCCGGCTACCACGTCGTCGCCGTCGTGGGCGCGGGCCACCGCGAGGGCATCGAGCGCTATCTCGACGACCCCGATTCGCTTCCGCCGATGGAATCGCTCGTCGGGACCGAGAGCGGGCGGCGCGTGTCGCTGTACAAGCTGATCGGCTACGGCTTCGGCTTCGTCTTTCTGGCCTTCTTCGGCCTGCTCATCCTCGGCGGCGCGAGCCAGTCGGTCCTGCTGCAGCTGTTCGTCGCGCTGGTCGCGGTCAACGCCGTCCTGGCGGGCGGCCTCGCCAAGGTGGCCGGCGCGCACTGGTCGAGCGCGCTCGCCGCCGGTGCGTTCGGCTGGCTGACGAGCCTGTTCCCGCTGCTCGCGGCGGGCTGGTTCGCCGGCTACGTCGAGCTCAAGTACATCTCCGTAAACATCAGCGACATCGCGACGCTGAACGATATCCTCAACGACCAGGAGTCGCCGATCATGGACCTCGTCGCCCGGATGCGACAGGTCCCGCTCTTTCGGCTCATCCTCGTCGTCGCCCTCACGAACGTCGGTAGCGCCGTCGCCTCCTACGTCGTCTTCCCGGTGCTGATCCCGTACATCTCCTCTGACATCGGCGGCATGGCGGGGGTCTCGCGGCTCCTCTGGCAGGGCGTTCGCGAGGGGACCCAGATCCTGGTGGGGGTCCTCTGATGGCCGGGCAGATGGGGCGACGCGGCGGCGCGAGCGGCGGGCCCGGTGGCCTGTCGTTCAGCGGGCGCGAACTCCGCGACCTCCTCGTCGCGTGGCTCGCCCTCGGCGTCGCGTTCACGTTCTTCCTCGAACGGGAACTCACCCGTATCGTCTTCCTCCAGTTCCAGGGCCTGTCGCTGTCCGCCGCCGCCGGCACGTTCGCGGTCAGTCTGCTGACCGTCGGTATCGGGTTCCTGCTCCACGAACTCGCGCACAAGGTCGTCGCCGTCCGGTTCGGCCAGGTCGCCGCGTTCAAGGCCGACTACAAGATGCTGGGGTTCGCGGTCCTCGGCGGCCTCGTCGGCTTCCTCTTCGCCGCGCCCGGCGCGGTCGTCCACCGCGGTCGCCTCACGGCGAAGCAACACGGCCTCATCGCCGTCGCCGGACCGGTGACGAACCTCGCGCTCGCCGTCGCCTTCCTCGTCCCGTTCGTCGCGTCGCTCATCTCCGGCGCTGGCGGGTTCCTCTGGGAGGTCGCGCGGATGGGGCTCCAGATCAACCTCCTGCTCGCCGGCTTCAACATGCTCCCGTTCGGCCCGCTCGACGGGCGAACGGTGCGAGAGTGGAGCACGCCGATCTTCCTCGTCGTCGCGGTCCCGTCGATCCTGCTCGGACTCGGCGCGCTGTTCGTCCTCTGAAGCGGTCCGGCGCTCCGCCGGAACGACGCCCTTTTGCCCGCGCCACGCGCGCTCTCGGATATGACCGACGGAGACGCGACGGACCCCGAGGACGACGCGGAGGAGGGACTGACCTACGCCGAGACCGGCGTGGACATCGACGCCAGCGAGGCGGCGACGGAGGCGCTCATCGGCGCGGCCGGCGAGTTCGAGGGCGACTACGCCGGGCTGGTCGACATCGGTGATCAGTACCTCGCGCTCGCGACGGACGGCGTCGGCACGAAACTGCTCGTGGCCGAGGCCATCGACGACTACTCCACCATCGGCATCGACTGCATCGCGATGAACGCCAACGACCTCATCGCGGCCGGCGTCGAGCCGGTGGCGTTCGTCGACTACCTCGCGGTCGAGACGCCGGACGAGGAGACCAGCGAGGACATCGGCGCGGGGCTCCAGACCGGGGCCGAGCGCGCCGGCGTCGCCCTCGTGGGCGGCGAGACAGCGGTGATGCCCGACGTGATAAAGGGCCTCGACATCGCCGGGACCTGCGCGGGGCTGGCCCCGAAAGACGCCGTCTTCCCCGGCGAGGCCGAGCCCGGCGACGCCATCGTCGGCTGGCCGTCCTCGGGCATCCACTCGAACGGGCTCACGCTCGCCCGCGAGGCGGTCACGCGCGACCACGAGTACACCGACCCGTTCCCGCCGAACCCGGACCGGACCATCGCCGAGGAACTGCTCGAACCGACCCGGATCTACAGCGAGGTGCTCGGCCCGCTCCGCGCCGTCGACACGCACGCGGCCGCTCACGTCACCGGTGGCGGCTGGACGAACCTCACGCGGATGGGGCCCCACCGCTACGAGATCACGGACCCGTTCGACGCCCAGCCGGTCTTCGAGTTCGTCCAGCGCGAGGGCAGCGTCGACGACGAGGAGATGCACCGGACGTTCAACATGGGGACCGGCTTCGTCGCCGCGGTCCCAGAGAGCGACGCCGACGAGGTCGTGGCCGCGTCGGACGACGCGCGCGTCGTCGGCACCGTCGAGGCGGGCGACGAGGCGGTCGCGGTCCGCGGGCTCGAACTGACCGAGTGAGGGGAAAATCGAACCGTCGGTATCGCCGACGCGTCAGGCGGAGAGGAGGTCCTTGCCGGCCGTCTCCTCGGCGATGCGGATCTGGAGCGCCTGTCGGATGTGATATTTCGCGGCTTCGTTTTCGGCGCTGTCGAGCGCGGCTTCGAGTTCGGCGTAGAGCGGGTCGTCGGGGTTGGGCATCGTAGGTAACTCGTCGGCGAGACTGAATATATAGCCACAGCACCGTTTTTCGCGGTTAATCCGCTCTTACGGCCGGTATGCGGGTACTATCGCCGTTTCCGTTTCTGAGAACTGGAGTTAGCTCACCGTACGCGCGATGTCGGCCTCGGTTATGACCCCGATAGTTTCGCCCCCCTCGACCACCATCACGGCGGCGTTGTGGTTCAGGTACGCGTCGACTTCGTCGATGGGCGCGTCCGACTCGACGGTGGCGATGGACTCGTGCATCACCTCGGCGACGGGGAGTTCGCCGACGTTCTCCTCCGATCGCTGGCGGATGTCCGAGTTCCCGATGAGTCCCTGGGGCGCGCCGTCGCGGACGACGGGGACCTGCGAGTACCCCTTCTCGTCCATCAGCTCCTTCGCCTGGTGGACGGAGTCGTCGGGCGCGACGCTGACTACCGGCGCGTTCATCAGGTCGCGCGCCTTGACGATGCCGCCCTCGGCCTCCTCGAGCGCGGTGACGATACGTCGGAGCGTCGAGAGCCGCGGGTCCACGTCGCCGCCCTCGATGCGGGCGATGAGCGGTTGCGACACGTCGGCGCGCTCCGCGAGTTCGCTCTGGGTCAGGCCGAGGTCGTTCCGGCGTTCCCGGAGGTCCTGCGGCGTCGGTAACTCCATACAGGCGATTACTAACGGTAATATAAAAAGCCAACGGCTACGCGCGGGCGGTGCCGGCGGAGAACGTGACGGGTCGCGTTAGGCTTCGGCCTCGGCCTCGTCGTCTTCCTGAGTCTCGAAGACCTCGATGACTTTCAGGGGCACGTCCCGGAGCGCGCCGCCGATCTCGCTCTTGGCGATGCGCTGTGCGTGCTCGGGGGACTCGGCGTTGAACACGTCCATCTCGAGGACGAGTCCGACGAGTGCGGTGTCGGCCGCGATGAACGCCGAGTCGAACGGCTCGCCGCAGGCCGGACAGCCGGTCGCGCCGACCTCGACCTCGACGTAGTCCATCTCCGCCTCGTTGAGGCGCTTGCCGGCCTCGCTCACCGCGACGCCGATAGCGTCGTCGATGTCGTCTACGTCACGGACCAGCCAGGCTGCTTCCATCGCCACGAGGTAGTTCATACGCACACTCTCGTGGCCCGACTATTCGATAGTTTTGATTCGCGTCCGGTGCGCACGTCACCGTTACTATCTGCATAACTTATGCGAACCAGCGGCGCGGCTCACGCCCCTGTTACGCCTCCGGCGGCGTCGGTGACCCGGAATACGACTGCTCCCAGTGTGTTCGGCAAACCGCAAGACTGCGGCGGGACAGTCCTTCACAATCGATGATACGTTTCCACAGGGTGGCAACAAAGCTTATATACCAGACACGCTCTGGACTCAGCCGAAGACGATGGTTGCCCGACTGTACACCGCAACGCTGTTCGCACTCTACCAGTTCACCCTGCTGCTCGGCATCCTGCTGTTGCCGGTAGCGATGATCACGGAGCGACTCGGCCTCCGGCTTCCGATGGACCGGGTCCTCTCGGGGCTCAACGACGCCTACGCGCAGGCGAGCGCCTGATGATGTCACACAATTCGAGGTCTCCGTAATCGAACGAGGTGCGACCGCGACGTCTCGCTGGAGGCGGTCAGGCTCACCACAAGAAGAGGTTTTATCAGCGCCGGACTGATACCGCAGGGTAATGCGAGAGATGACTCCCGGGCCGGATTTCTCTGGACCCAAGACCGCCGACGAGTTCCAGAGCGATCCCTACGAGCCAGAGGTCGGATCCCTCCCCGAACAGTCCGCCCAGGACGGCGAGAAGGTGAACAAGACGGGTACGACCACCATCGGTATCACGACGACCGACGGCGTCGTCATCGCGACGGACATGCGCGCCTCGCTCGGCGGTCGCTTCGTCTCGAACAAGAACGTCCAGAAGGTCGAGCAGATCCACCCGACCGCCGCGCTCACGCTCGTGGGCAGCGTCGGCGGCGCGCAGTCGTTCATCCGCACGCTCCGCGCCGAGGTCAACCTCTACGAGGCTCGACGCGGCGAGGACATCACGATGAAGGGGCTCTCGACGCTCGCCGGGAACTTCGCCCGCGGCGGCCCCTTCTTCGCCATCAACCCCATCCTCGGCGGCGTCGACGACGACGGCCACCACGTCTACTCCATCGACCCGGCCGGCGGCGTCATGAAAGACGACTACACGGTCACCGGCTCCGGGCTGACCGTCGCCTACGGGACCCTCGAAGACCGCTACGAGGACGACATGAGCAACGCGGAGGCCCGCGAGGTCGCCGCCGCCTCGATCAAGGCCGCCGCAGAGCGCGACACCGGTTCCGGGAACGGCATCTATCTCGCCGAAGTCACGGCCGAGGGCGTCGATATCGACGGTTACGACTTCGACGAACTGCTGTAATCGGTCGCTCCCTTTTCTCTGTGCGACGCCCGGTCGCGCCTTCCCGACGCACCGACATAGCTGTCGCCGAACGAGAGAATTAAACGGCCGGCTTCCGCATCGCCGGTATGGAACTGTTCGGGACGGCCGGAATCCGGGGGGATGTCGTATCGAAGGTGACGCCCGAGCTCGCGCTCCGGGTCGGGCAGGCCGTGGGGCGGGACGGCGAGACGTTCGCGCTCGGGTACGACGGCCGCGTCACGTCGCCGGCGCTCGCCGACGCGATGGCCGCGGGCCTCCAGAGCGCCGGCGCTCGCGTCGTCAGAGTCGGACGCGTCCCGACGCCGGCCCTGGCCTACGCCTCGCGGGGCCGACACGGCGTGATGATCACCGCGAGTCACAACCCCCCGACGGACAACGGCATCAAGGTGTTCACCGACGGCACGGAGTACGGCGACGACGCCGAAGAACGGATCGAGCGCCGGGTCGCCGACGAGGCCGGCCCCGCGGTCTGGCGCGACTGGGCCGGCGCCGAGTCCGTCGACGCCCTCGACGACTACCGCGCCGCGGTCGCGGCCTACGCCGAGTCGCTCGGGGCCGACCCGTCCGGGCTGACGGTCGCCGTCGACTGCGGCAACGGGATGGGCGGCGTCGCCACGCCGCAGGTCCTCGGCACGCTCGGCGCGGACGTGCTGGCGACCGAGGCCAACGTCGACGGCTTCTTCCCCGGCCGCGAGAGCAAGCCGACGCCGGAGACCCTCGCCGACTTCCGGCGGTTCGTCGCCGACTCCGACGCCGACTTCGGCTTCGGCCACGACGGCGACGCCGACCGCATCGTCGTGGTCGACCGCGACGGCGAGGTGATCCACGAGGACACCGTCCTCGCGATGCTCGCCGAGCACTACACGCGGGCGGCGACCGCCTCGGACCCCGTCGTGGTGACGACGCCGAACGCCTCTGGCCGAATCGACGAGCGGGTGGAGGCCGCCGGCGGCCGCGTCGAGCGCATCCACCTCGGCTCGCTCCACGTCGGCATCGCGAACGCCCGCGAGAGCGGGACCGACGACACCGAAGTCGTCTTCGCCGCCGAACCCTGGAAGCACATCCACACCGCTTTCGGCGGCTGGATCGACGGCGTCGCCAGCGCGGCCGTCCTCACGCGCCTGTTCGCCGCGGAGGGCGTCGCCGACCGGCGGGCCGCTATCTCGGAGCGGCCCTACGAGAAGGTGAGCGTCTCGTGCCCGGACGACGCCAAGGCCGCGGTCATGGACCGCCTCGAATCCGCCCTGCCCGCGACGTTCCCCGACGCGGGGGTCTCGACGGAGTACGGCGTCCGCCTCTCCTTTTCGGACGGCTCGTGGACGCTCGTCCGCCCGAGCGGGACGGAGCCGTACGTCCGCGTCTACGCCGAGAGCGACGACATCGACGCGCTCGTCGACGAGACGACCGCGGTCGTCGGCGACGCGGTGGACGAGGTCACCGTCGCGGACGCCTGAGTCGGACCGCTGTCTCGGCGCTCGAACGCGGCGACGAACCGGCACATTCTATCGGGACCGACAGCATTTCCACCCGTCCGGTCGACCCCGGAGCATGGACGACCTCCTCGAAGCGGCCAGAGACGCCATCGACGACGCGTACGTCCCGTACTCGGAGTACACCGTCGGCGCGGCCATCGAGACCACCGACGGCGACGTGTACACCGGCTGTAACATCGAGAACGCGAACTACAGCAACAGCCTCCACGCCGAGGAGGTGGCCGTCGGAAAGGCGGTCAGCGACGGCCACCGGGAGTTCGAGCGCATCGCCGTCACCTCCGGCAAGCGCGACGGCGTCACGCCCTGCGGGATGTGTCGACAGACGCTGGCGGAGTTCTGCGACGAGTCCTTCGAGGTCGTCACCGACGGCGACGACCCGACCGCGTACGAACTCGGCGACCTCATCCCGGAGACGATCACCCGCGGCCACCTCGACGCATGACCGACGACAGCGAAGACCCGAACGACGACGTGCAGTACCACCTCGAAGTGAGTTCGGACGACGTGGCCGACAGCGTGCTGCTGCCGGGCAACCCCGAGCGGGTCGAGAAGATCGTGGACTACTGGGACGACCACGAGGTCGTCGCCGAACACCGCGAGTACCGCACGGCGACGGGGGCCCACGAGGGGTCGCCCATCTCGGTCACCTCGACGGGCATCGGCTGCCCGTCCGCCGCCATCGCCGTCGAGGAACTGGCGCGCGTCGGCGCGGACACCTTCCTCCGGGTCGGCTCCTGCGGGGCCATCCAGGAGGAGGCCAGCGTCGGCGACCTGATCATCACGACCGGGGCGGTCCGACAGGAGGGGACCAGCAAGGAGTACGTCCGCGAGGACTACCCCGCGAGCGCCGACCACCGCGTCGTCTCGGCGCTCGTCGCCGCCGCCGAGGAACTGGGCTACGACTACCACCTCGGGGTCACCTGCTCGACGGATAGCTTCTACGCCGGCCAGTCCCGCCCCGGCTTCGAGGGCTTCGAGGCCAGCGGCAGCGACGAGCGAATCGAGGCGCTCCGCGAGGCCGGCGTCCTCAACTTCGAGATGGAGGCCGCGAGCATCCTCACGCTGGCGAGCCTCTACGGCCTGCGCGCCGGCGCGGTCTGTACGGTGTACGCCAACCGCGTCACGGGCGAGTTCCGGACTGAAGGCGAGCGAAAGGCCGCAAAGTGCGCCAGCCTCGCCGTGACCTACCTCGACGCGATGGACGAGGCCGTCGAGGACGCCGACGCCGATCAGTGGCACGCCGGCCTCTCCGTCGACCGCTAGGCCGGTCACGGCGAGCGCTAGCCGCGAGTGAGACTCTCTCTCTCGCCGACTCGACCGAGAGCGGGGGGTAGAGATACAACGGTCGACGTGCTAGCCCGTCCATGGACCTGCCCTCCCACCTCTCGCAACACGACCGCGCGGCGCAGCTCCCGCTGGTCACGAAGGACGCCCGCGTCACGCTGGCCGAGCCGATGGACCGAAACCGCAACGACGAGGTGCTGTCGGCACTCCGCGACCAGATCGCGGCCGTCGGCGAGCGATCCTGGCTGGCGGACGCCGACGAGGGCTCGACCTACCGGTGGGACGACCTGTTCGAGCGCCTGCGAGCGGCCGGTGCGTCCGACGCCCGTCTCGACCGAATCGAGACGCTCGCCGAGCGGTTCGACCGCCCCTATCCGTCGCTGCTTCGCCTCCGCGTGAAGGCCGACGTGGACATCGACTTCGCGCCGGGGCAGTACGTCACGCTCAGGGTGGGCGACACGCCGCGAGCGTACTCGCTCGCGAACTCTCCAACCGAGGACGAACTGGAGTTCTGCATCCGACTCGTCCCCGGCGGACGGCTCACGAGCGATCTGTTCGAACACGTCGACGTGGGCGACCGGGTGGTGGTCCGCGGCCCCAACGGCCACATGGTGCTCGACCCGCCGTCGAGGCGCGATATGGTCTTCCTGGCGACGGGGACCGGCGTCGCGCCGTTCAAGAGCATGATCGACTACACCTTTGAGACGGGCCGTGACGTGGTCGACGGCGACCCCCGGCACGTCTGGCTGTTCCTCGGCTGCGGCTGGGAGGACGACCTGCCCCACCGCGAGCACTTCCGGCGGCTGGACGCCGAGCACGACCACTTCCACTTCGTCCCGACGCTCACCCGCGAGCCACTGCTGACCGACTGGGAGGGCGAGACCGACTACGTCCAGTCGGTGTTCGTCACGCACGTCGCCGAGGACGCGCTCGCCAACGCACGGCTCCCCGAGCGCCTCGCCGGCGCTCGCAAGCAGGCCCCGAAGTCGGGCGTCGACGCCCGCATCGACCCCTCGAACGTCGAGCTGTACGCCTGTGGCATCAGCGCCATGGTCTCGACGCTGGTCCGGGCCGCGCGGAGCGTCGGCGTCCCCGACTCGGAGATGCAGTACGAGGGGTTCGGGTAGTCAGAGCACTCGCTTACCGAACGCGCTCGCGACCAGTTCGCAGGCCAGTTCGGCCGTCTTGTTGTGCTGGTCGAGGATCGGGTTCACCTCGACGACCTCCATCGAGCGCAGTCGCTTGTGGTGCTCCGCGACGTACTCCATGGCGGTGTGGGCCTCGCGGTATGAGACGCCCCCGCGGACCGGCGTCCCGACGCCCGGTGCTTCCGTCGGGTCGAGCCAGTCCATGTCGAGGCTGACGTGGATGCCGTCGGTGCCGTCGGTCGCGATCTCCAGGGCCTCGGCGACGACCTCCGGGGCGCTCCGAGCGTCGATGTCGGACATCGTGAATGCCGTCGCCTCGCTCTCCCGGATGAGGCGGCGCTCCCCCTCGTCTACGTCGCGGAGCCCGACGATGACGACGTTCTCCTCGCTGACGGCCGGCGTGTGCGCCCACTCGTGGTCGGCGAACGGGCCCCGGCCGAGGACGGCGGCCAGCGACATCCCGTGGATGTTGCCGCTCGGCGTCGTCTCCGGCGTGTTGAAGTCGCCGTGGGCGTCGAACCAGACGACGCCCAGGTCCTCGTCGTCCCGGGCCGCGCCGGCGAGCGTGCCGACGGCGATGGAGTGATCGCCGCCGAGAACGAGCGGGAATCCCCCCTCTCCGACCGTCGCGTCGACCGCGGTCGCCACGTCTTCGCACACTTCCTTCGTCTCCCTGAAGAACTTCGCGCGCCCCGGCGTTGGACTGCCCGCGTCCGGATCGCGCTCTTCCGGCCGGGGGACGTGGATGTCGCCCCCGTCGACGCAGTCGATACCCGCGCTCTCGATCTGTTCGGCGAGCCCGCCGTAGCGGATCGCCGACGGCCCCATGTCGACCCCGCGTCGGTCGGCGCCGAGGTCCATCGGAACGCCGAGGACGCGCACCTGTCGGTTCATACCCGCGCTTCACCGCCGAGAAGTAAATGTCCCCGCCTCGCGGTCCGGGTCGCCGCTCGGTCAGTCGCCGGTGTAGGGCGCACAGACCAGTTCGATCCCCTCCTCGAAGCTGATCTGCGGTTCCCAGCCGGTCGCCGCGCGCATCTTCGAAGCGTCGGCGCAGGTGTCGTGGACGTACACGTCGTCCGGGATGGGGTTCTCGACGAATTCCGGGTCGATGTCGGTCCCGAGTTCGTCGTTGAGCATCTCGACGACCGTGAGGAAGTCGTAGGCCTCGCCGGTGCCGAGGTTGTAGACGCCGTCGAGTTCGTGGTCGGCGGCCTGGATCAGCCCGCGGACGATGTCGTCGACGTGGGTGAAATCGCGAGTCTGCTCGCCGTCGCCGTACAGGACGGGCGCTTCGCCGTTCGCCATGTCGTCGGCGAACTGCGCGATGACGTTGGCGTACTCGCCCTTGTGTTCCTCGGCGCCGCCGTAGCCCTGGTACACCGAAAAAAAGCGCATCCCGGCCAGCGTGAGGTCGTAGTGGTTCCCGAAGTACTCGGCGTAGGTCTCGCGGGCCATCTTCGAGGCCTCGTAGCCCGTGTTGACCGTCACGTCCATGTCCTCTGGCGAGGGCTCGGTCCGACTGCCGTAAATCGAGGAGGTCGAGGCGTAGACGATCGTGTCACAGCCGTCGTCGCGGGCCTGCTCGACGGTGTTGACGAACCCCTCGACGTTGACCCGCGCGCCGTGGGTCGGGTCGTCCTCGTGCATCGCGTACGACGACAGCGCCGCGAGGTGAAACACCACGTCAACGTCGGTCGGCAGGTCGTCCTCGACGACGCTTCGTTCCACGTACTCGACATCTTCCGAGACGTTCTCGGCCGTGCCCAGATACCCGTCGTCCAGCGCGATGACGTCGTTGTCGGCCGCGAGTTCGTTCGCGAGGTTCGCGCCGATGAACCCGCCGCCGCCGGTCACCAGTACGCGTTGATCTTCCATATCTGTGTCACGAAGGGCCCCGTCAAAAGTGGTGGTGTTTTTGTCCGTTTCGAACGCCCGACACGCCGCGTTCCACACAGTCTACCGTCGCATTTAAGGACGGCTATACCGAACAACAAATTATGTCATCTATCGAACTGACACCCAGCCAAAAGAACATTCTACAGGAACTGGTAAATCTCTACCGGGAGAGCGAGAGCGCGGTCAAGGGCGAGGACATCGCGGAGAAGGTCGACCGGAACCCGGGGACCATCCGCAACCAGATGCAGAGCCTGAAGGCCCTGCAACTGGTCGAGGGCGTGCCGGGCCCGAAAGGCGGGTACAAACCCACCGCGAACGCCTACGACGCCCTGCAGATCCAGGACATGGATCAGGCCGCCGAGGTCCCGCTTCGCCACAACGGCGAACTGGTCGAACACTCGAACGTCGAGGAGATCGACCTGACCAGCGTCCACCACCCCGAAAAGTGCCGCGCAGAGATCCAACTCCAGGGCTCTCTCTCCGAGTTCCACGAGGGCGATTCGGTGACAGTCGGTCCGACGCCCCTCTCGAAACTCCAGATCATCGGGACACTCGAGGGCAAAGACGACACGAACAACAAGCTCATCCTCGCTATCGACGATATGCGAGCCCCGGCCGGCGAGCCCGAACACTAACTCCAGTCGGTTTTCCCTCTCGCTATCTCTTTCACTCGCGGTGATTGTCGCTCCCTCGCATTCATCACGATTTTATCGGCATAATTTTCCCCGGAACGGGACCGATTTCAAAGGGTTTGTATCGGTCGGTTGCGGAGTCGTCGGTATGACAGAGAACGTAGTGGTACTCGGAGCAGGGTACGCCGGTGCCGGAACGATCAAAAGTCTCGAGGAGGAACTGAACGGCGAGGCTGACGTGACGTGGATTTCGGACACGGACTATCACCTGGTGTTACACGAGTCCCACCGCTGCATTCGT